>JAGWHF010000009.1:80913-90403 GCA_028866895.1 Nitrososphaerota archaeon | reverse complement strand
AAACAGGTGACCAGTAGGGGTGTGTCTGTGGGTGTGAGAATTGGAATGGAGTGTATTAATCAAGCGTACAGGCTAAACCCATATTAGAAGTGCATGCCATACCATAACTGACAACGAGGATGAGTCGAATCCACAAAACTAAATTGGTTATGAAGTTCTCTGCTTCACGGAATAACCTACTATCCGACCTAACCACTTTTCATTATAATACCAAATCAGGATAAAAGGTTAGTAAAGCTAAAGATTTGAATCCAAAAGTTATTAAACTCGGCGGGAGCACCTACATTCCAGGTACAGTTCCCTTCCTGCCAAATGTCTTCCCGCTTTTAAGGGACGTACCGCTTATCCCCATATGAAAGACATACACGGGTATGCCAAGAGACTGGAACAGGCACTTGCCCGTGTAAGGAACTCACAGACAATATCCATAGCAGACAAGGATCTGCTGGAAAGGTTTTCTTGGGTCTTGCGGGGCCAGAAAGTTTCAACAGGACGGGTTACAAAATATGTAAGTCATCTCAAGATAGCAGCCGAGGCGCTTCCTGCCCTGACCCAGTCCACAAGAGGGCTCGGGGAGGCAACGGTCGAGGACATACAGCGCCTAAGCATCCAGATAAACGAGTCGGAGAGATACAAGCCAAACACCAAGAAAGACTATACAACCGTCCTCAAGAGATTCTACCAGTGGATCAAGGCTCCCCCCGAGCAGTATAACAGCTGGAGAAGGAAACACCACTACCCGCCGGAGGTAGAAGATCTTAACAGCGGGATAAAACCCGGTCAGCGCTTTCTTCCCTCTGACCTTCTTCTTGACGACGAGGTAAACTCTATGATCCAGGCTGCCGGGTGGATAATGGTAAAGGCAGTAGTAGCCCTAGATGACGAGATAGGTGCAAGACCAGGCGAGCTCCTTACCATGAAGGTCAAGGATATACTAATTCAGGACGAGAGGGTGATCTGCCGCCTGGCCCACAGTGGTGGAAAGACTGGCGAGCGCCTTATTCTGATTATCAAGTCAGTCCCGCTTGTCGCAGCATGGCTGAACGCACATCCATTCAGGGACGACCCCGAGGCCCCCCTCTGGATCGGATTCTCTACCACCAACAGGTACGAGCAGTGGTCATACCGCGCATTCAAGGAGATCATTATTGAGCAGGATAGGTTCTTGTAAGATTTCCAAGTTGGTACGAAACTACAGACCATCGTTGTAAATCGATTGAGGCTGAGAGCTCCTTGGTATTGTTCAGGTTGACGTTAATTGTTCGGTAGGTTCCATTCCCGGTATACAGAGTTCCATCAGCCATGAACTCGCAACTATTGCCACTGATTATCTTTTGGATTCTAGGATCCGCAAGAAGTATTGATTTTATCTTGTCCCTTATTGTTAACTGGTTGGCATTGTAAAACTGGTTATATTCCTGTGGATCAGTGCAGTGAAACACATCTCTACCCGCCCCAATTACTCCGTTTTTCTCAAACTCAAAGGTTGGCTGCTTTACGTAGATGTACCCTTGGTCATCAACCCCCAGATCCAGATTTGGCAGTGCGTTATACTTGTTTAACATTGCAAAACCCGTCACTGCGATTCCGTTAACTGGCTCAAACGAGTCTCCATGGCATGGCTCTTCTAGTTTTTCATCACTGGGTTTGTAAGACACAATGCAACCAATGTGTATGTCATACATGCTGTAAGCTCTAAATGATGAAATGTCGTTCTTGCCCCCGCCCATCTCCTTTGGTAGTCTTATAAGATTCCACTTGTGTTCAAGGTCAAGTGTTTGGTTGCCAGTATATGGATACGAAAATATCACCGCAGAGTTTGGAGGAAAATCCCCAATCTTGACATACTTGAAGGGATGATAGTCCTCATGGCTAGTCAGGTTGGCAGTTGCATGAACTCTAGATAGGATTTCTTCGTCTTGGTTTTGTTTTTCAAGGTTGTTTTGCAAAGTAAAATAAGTCAGTGCAGTCATAGCTACGGTAACTATCACTGCTATTGCAATCATTGAAATGCGTAGAGTTTTCATTTTCTTACCTTTCCTTTAGACGACGGAATATGAAAAACCAAGACCCTATCACTGCAGAAACTGCGATGCCTGTAAACATCCACCCATTTTGAAACCATGGATTGTCTGCAATACAGCATGTAGAAATCCTAGGAATTATAGTGAAAGTAGCAGACACAATGGTCCCATTGTTGAGATTTATCAGGGGTCCAAAGTTTGCGCCAGCATCATTGCTTGCCTTGAACCATACAATGTCTCCTGGATAGCTTGTCTGGCCTGCAACGTACACGTCATTGCCCGATGAGGCTATCTGGTCAAACCAAGCATCATACCTTCCTGTCAGGTCAACAGGCGCGCTAAAAGTCGTTCCATTATCGGCGCTTCTAGCAAAAAATGACTGGACATTGTTGCCATGTTTTGACGTCCATGAAACGTAGACATTGCCATTTGATGTCGATATTCCTGAAAAATATGACGTCCCTACATCACCACTTAGGTTTACAGGCTTTGAGATTGTGCTTCCACCATCATTACTTTTTGCAAAGAATATTCCATTGATGTAAGGCGTGAGAATGTTTGTGCCGTTTCCATTTCTCATGACCCTTGAATTATCAAACTTCCAAACTGCATAGAGGTTCTTTCCATCTGCAACAATGTGTGGAGATATCGAGTCTCCAACCTTTTGGCTAAACATTTTTGGAAGACTAAAAGTGCTTCCTCCATCATTGCTTTTTGCCAAAAATACTGCTTGCCCGTAATAGCTTTGAGCTGTATACACAAGGTAGACATTGTTGCTTGATGCTATCAATTGAAGGTCGTTAGGATTTGCCGCCCGGATGACATCAGTTGATCTTCCGAATGTCAAACCATAGTCTGTGCTTTTACGGAAAATATTGTTCCCACCAGCAATGTAGACCTGATTTCCAACCTTTTGGATTGCAAAGTCATCACCTAGAGGATTTGTAAAGACAGGAGCCGGCAACAACTCAACCTTGTTGCCCCATGTCGTACCATTGTCCTGACTTGACATGAGATAGACATCAGATTGGTATGGAGGTTTCTCTCCAAGATCATAAATCAAGGCATAGACTCGGCTTCCATCTGCTACAAGTTGAGTTACGATTGAACTGGAATTGGATTCATTGGCAAGGAGTACTGGCTTGCTAAATGTCTCTCCTCCGTCGGTGCTTTTTGCAAACATTACGTGCGCAGGAGGCCACCCTCCAAAACCGGTATCCCATGCCATGTAGATGTTGTTTCCCGATATTGTAATAACAGGCGAATTGCTTGAGCCAAGATCTATCGCATTGCCAAAACTTTTTCCTTCATCAGAACTTTTTCTGAAATAAACATGAAAGGGATCATTATGTTGATACAGAACGTAGACCTTTTTTCCTGAAGACATCATTTGTGAAAATTGGTAGTGAACTACCTGTGCAGACTCGCTTGTCACTTGTCCAGAAGCGGGGGCTTTGATGCAAGAAAATCCTAGTACCACTACTATAATTAATGCAAGATATAGTATTTTCATTTTCTAATCATTCCTTGAACCTCCTAAAATAAAATATACAAAACCCAATTACTGCTCCTACACCTAAGCCAATCCAAGCCAAGCTTGGAACATTGTCATACCAATGAACTGGATATGGACAACAAGTAGATACTGGAGTCATAGTTATGAACGTCCATCCACCTTGTATTTGATTTGTATTTGCATGACCCTCAACGTTGATCGTGCCCGAGGCATATGGATGATCTATTTTTGAGAGGTGATATTTTGTATCTGCTACAAAGTCAGTGCCAATATTGTTTGGCTGTGACGGTACGGAAGAAGCCAAGTCAAGTCCGGTTGAGAATGCAGTTGCACCTGCCTTTTCCCCCTTTGATAGTGACGGCTCGGCAGTATCTGTCAGCGTATAAGCTGGATCATAAAGAGAGTCCCACTTGTCAAGAGGTATTTGCAGTAGAGGTGTAGAATCGATAAGGTTTTGGTTAAAGGCTTGATCAAAAATCTCTTCTCCCGGTGTGTTGTAAATTACATTGTAAACGTCAGGAAGAATGCTCTTTGTTGTATTTAGTGGATAGTTTATCTCCAAATCTTCATAGTTCTTGGCGTCAATTTCTGCTGGATGATTGATCACCATGTTTCTACAATTCTTGGCGTCAATTACTAGTGGATTGTTTATTGCAAATCCCATCCATGATGCGTCAAGAGTTGATGGGGTTTTTCCGTGTCCGTCATTTATCAGATATCCTGTTATGGTTGGTCTCAGGACTAGGAGATAATCCATAGCAGCATAGGTTGGTGTTCCTCGTAGACTGAACATGTAGAACAGGTCAAGGTTGGTGATGGAAACTGCACTTTTTGAGGATAAAATCTGGCTGTTTATGCTCTCCATCAACTGTTTTACCGACTGACTGCTGGAAGAGTTGCCAAAACATGTAACGGTCAAGTTCCACCCATCTAGTGCATCTTTTAGCTTTCCTCCATTTGGATAATCTATCTTGTAAGTTTTGTCAAATTTGAAATCTGGTGTGACGGGATCACCTGAGATTGGAAGATAGGCATCAAGACCCACGTAAGCCCATGCAGGGATAGTTCCACAAAGAAGAATCATGAATATGATTGAAAGATAAAGAGTCTTCAATTCAGGGCAGCCCTCCCTTAAATCCATTTGGAAACAAGGTAAAGATTACATCATGAAATGAAATTTGTTTAGGATGAAGATATACACGACTTGTATAGTTAGGTGTTTCAAAATAATACGTCTGATTTCCCAAGGTGACTGTGCCGGTATTATTTGTCAAGTTCAGGGCTGTATTTTCTTGCGGTATGACAGAAAATTGTTTTTCTAATGTCTTTCCAAAGAATGATATGGTTATTTTGTAGGTGCCGGTTTCATTTACTTGCAGACTTCCAAGATCACCACTATCAAGATTCCAATGCCATGTAGTAGGCCACGAACTAGAGATAATATCACAAAACATCACGTCAGGCCTATTGGCCCACACCACATTGCCATTTTCATTTGTCAGTGTTACATGAGGCCGTGAGCATTCTGTGGAATTTGTAATTATACCAAATTTGATTGGATGGCCCACGTAGTACGTGTCATTAAGGCCATTTACTGCAATTCCAATAACTGATGTATTGATCTGTGATGGTGAACCTTGCATAGTATGGTTTCCATTGTTTGAGGGAATAATTAGCAAAATAGTTGTAGCAATGATTATGCTAATTCCTGTTCCTGTAATTATTGCAAGATGTAGGGTTTTCATTTCCTTTTCTTCATGATAAAAATAGTTATTCCGACAGCTGCTGCCCCAACTACGCTTCCAACACCAATAATTGCAGGTAAGGGAGACGGATTGTCAAGTTGTGGTGGAGGGCCTGTCGGCATTATCTTTCCAGTTACATCAACTCCTTGTCCCTCATAATGAATAACCAAGTTACTGCCATTTGCTCCCTGTGTCTGAAGAGGCGTAACGGTTTCTCCGTTTGAAATTCCAATAAAAGTCTGATTCGACGTTTGATTGGCAGTGCTTTCGAGAAATTTGACAGAATTGTGCAATACTGTAATCCCAGCTTGGGGGTCTGCATGCCTTGTAAAGGTTGTTACAATCTGGTCCTTGTGTAGTCGAGGATGCCAGGTGCCTTTTGTACCATTTGGAAATATCTTGGTGCCATTAGGAAAATACTCTTGAGAGTCAAGGGGGCCGCTGATGGTGGACCAAATATTGTCCCTAACTGCCAATGTTTCATTGGTGTTGTCTGGAAAGTGAACTTCTATGTATTGTAGAGGATTGAATGGCATAGGGGCTGGAAGGCATTTTCCACAACCGGGAATAGTAAACGATATGCCTTGAAAGGTTATCGTTGTATCGTTTGAGACAATCAGGTCAGATGGTGCGCTGTGTATAGTCATGAAATTGTATGTCCGGTTGGCAATCTCAACCATTCCGCTGTCGTTATCAATTCCTTTGTAAGAACCATAGAAATGAATCATATTGTCTTCTGTGACAAGCTCGCTAACTGTAAGATCTTTGCTTGCTCTCTTTTCTCCATAAGTGACGATGAGTGTGTACTTGCCTGTTTGGTTAATCATTGGAACATTCTCGCTGTTTTGTTCCACGTAGTAGACCTTTGTGGTACCCTTGTATCCGTTTGGAGGCAGGTCGTCATCATACCAGACAGTCTTGTTTTGCTCGTTTACGATTGATGCAACCGGATAGAGACCATTCTCGTTTTCAATCTCGACAAAAAACGATATCGGTTCTCCTACACCATACACGTTTTTGTCAATTCCAATTGTTAAGGATGAATCAGCGTCAGCAGATTGTAAAACCATCAGATTTGTTGTGATTGTTACTATGGTTGCAATACCTATTCCAATAATAATTGCAAGATACAGAATTTTCATTTCCAAACCCCAATTCCTTTATTGCACATATTGAACCCCTACTATCTCGACCTTTGAGGCGCCCTGATTGAACGGTATGGTCAGAGCCCTGTTTGCAATACTGCTAGTTTCTGCATAATGCCACTCTATTCCATTTACAAGCACGATAAACTGCGCATCCTGGTTGTTTATCCTTGCATCAAGCAGTGTTCTTGGTATTGTGACCTTTAACTTCCCCTCACTTTGTGTATTCAAGCTTAACTTCAGTTCCGGTGCTTGCCTGTCAATGGTTGCAAAAACCACAGTGTTGGTTCCTGTAATTGTATAATTTACTCTAAAACCTGTAAGGGTTCCATTTGTTTCATAGACAGGAATAGTGCCGCTTGACGAGGCGGTTTGATTTACAGGCTGTTGGTTTTTGACCATGGCAACCGTCAGGGTTCGGTTTTGCTCTGCCATATTCAGATCAAGATTGAATGCGGGGTTTTTTAGTGGGTTGTCAGTGGTATCAAAGATATTGTTGTCAGTGTCTATTGAGAGCATCTGGATGTTGAGGTGATAGGTAGAATTGGTGTCGTTGAACAATGGCGCGTAAACAATTATCGGGTCATTTCCTTTGTCTGGCACCCACGCATTCAAGATTGGCTCCCTGTCTGCCTTGACTGTCCAAGTGGGACCAGCTGCATAGATTACATTCATGTTGAGAATGCCCGTATGAGTATGGAGAAGATCCCTGAACAGCAGCTGGTCCTGCCTTGCGGTGGTAAGTAAGAACGAGATATGGTGCAGTGTCTGATTTGTATTTCCATCGAAGAACCTTAGCCAGAGATAATGCTCGTTTTGTGGTGCTGTAGAGTTGGAGTACAGTTTTACTGACACGTCTACCGTTCTGTTTCCGACCGAGGCAGAGGGAATATTTGGCGGAGGGCAGAAACATTCCCCAATTGGGATGCCAAAGGAGGCCTTGATGACCCTTCTTGCAGCCATGTCCACCACCACTACAATCTGTGTCTTGTTGTCCACGTTAAAGTTGAGTGTCGGGTTCCAGACACCGGGATCAGTCTTGAGGTTGCCTGAAAAGCTGTGCGACATGAGAATGACTGGTTTTCCGCCAATCATATCCTTGACCTGGCTGTCGTCAAGTGCAATCTCTTCTGCCTCAAACAGTTGCTGTGGGGTTAGCTGCTCTGGCTTGAACTTTTGAATTTCCTGATATGATGCGAGGTCTTGGCTTGACTGGTTTTGATAGACTGGTTGCGATGTTTGTAGCCCCATGATTTGGGGGTCAGAAAGCAACACCAAACCAAGGGATGAGACTGCACCTGTTCCTACCGCAAGGATTATTGAGAGATATAACGTCCTCATTTATCTCTCACTCCTTGAGGCGGCGGAACAACAAGGCCCAGGTTCCAGTTACTGCAGAGACTGCAATTCCAACCCACACCCAACGGTTTACCCTGTCATACCATGGAGTTGGCCCATTACTTAGGATCAACCTTTCAGAATGTACTGTAGTTGGCCCTGCAGGACAGTATATGCATCCGTATGCATTGGTACTAGCGATAAAAGAGATCCCCATCACGAGAATTATTGAAAGAGGTAGAGTTTTCATTTTCTCTTGGTCCCCGCATATTGTATCACTCCGTTCACACCAAGCAACCACATAGCATTTGCAAGTACAAATTGCAGGTTCATGTACATGTATGGCGTTGCATCAAGCAGATTGAAGGTAATAGTAGTGGATTGTGCATGAATGTTCAGCATTCCCGTATGGAAATTCTGGCTCTGCTCAGAGACACTTGATATGCTGTTTACCGTTCCAAGCATGGATTCCAGGTCGCTTTGCATCAATCCAAAGTCGGTTTCCCCGGTCGGATTTATCAGGACCGGGTTGCCCGAGGCAGGCAAGAGCCTTTTGATCTCGACAAGTTCACCGTGGATCTCTGCAAGGTTCGAGGTGGCCTGGATATGGCTCAGCATGCCCCTTGCCTCGTCTAGTGGATGTACATAACTAGCATGAAAATCGCCTTCCAGCATGATGCCAAGGCCAATTGCTAGAAGCGATATTGCAATTATTGGAAGGTTGCGATTCCTCATTTATTGTTCGCACTGGACTGATATGACATAAAAAAGTTGCACAGATATTCTAATCCATATTGATATACTAGAACAATCTGACAGATATTTTATTAGCAAGAGATCTTGTTTTGCTTCGTGGTAGGTTGTGGATACCCTACCCGTATTAGTGATTGTACATATTTATTCCCCAAGGTAACCAAACCCACGTTTTTATTTCCCTTATCAAGTTATCAATCTGCCTCAAAGAAAACATCATTTGTCTATTCATATGACTCACGCCTATAGGCTTCTCAATTACTACATTAACATGAGTAACTTCTAAATCCCGTACAAATGATTTCATGATATGAAAAACAGTTTTTGTATCAATGTAACAATAATTTTATTATCTCCTTTCCACATTACATCTTGAAACAGAATGATACTTCAAAAACTAGGAAAATGTGAACCGTTTTCGTTCATTGAGAATTCAATCTGCCATGTACTTCCTGGCGGGAGCATGAAAATTATTTTTTGTATTGCCATTCAGCCTCGGTTGTCTCTCCCGTAGAGATTTTTGTGATCATCCAAGTCAATTATCTGAACAATGTCCTGTTCCGGCAGGTAGCGATAGAGAATGCTGTGGTTCTTCGTTATGTGTATCGCATGGCAGTTTCTGTAAATCCCGTGTTTCCTCTCCCCGATCCTCGCAGGATCTGGGGCATTGATAAGATCCTCCACCATATGGTAATAACCCAAGATCACTGCCTTGTCAGATTTGAATTTCTTTAGTTTCTTTTTTACTAGTTCAGACTCGTCAATAAAACGCAATTCTAATCTTCTTTGATGAGTTTCTTTACTTTCTTTAGGTATTCGTCAGCAGTGTACCTAGTCATCTTGACTTTACCCGTATCTATATCCTCAAGAAGCTTCTCTGCCTTGTGGCTAAGTTCTGGTTTGTCCTTCGTGGTCCGCTGCACATAATACAATCCCTGTTGACTCTAAAAAGGGTTTGGATGAATCAGG
>JAGWHF010000009.1:60126-80875 GCA_028866895.1 Nitrososphaerota archaeon | reverse complement strand
AAGTTCTGGTTTGTCCTTCGTGGTCCGCTGCACATAATACAATCCCTGTTGACTCTAAAAAGGGTTTGGATGAATCAGATGTTAACTTCTAGCTCAAACACAAAATTTTCGTAAACACTTGACACATACTTGCATACGTACTAGGATCTGATCCCATCAATTGGTTGTACTCAAAGCCGTCTGAGCCCTTGTATCTAGCGGGCTCTGAACTCTTCCAAATTCTAGAAACCGAGCTGGAACCTTCTTACCGAAGGTTTATCCGACCCAGCTACACCTACTCCATGACACATCCTCACGTAAGGGGCGCGAGGAAGAGAACTCTAATCCGGCTGCGGGTACTCGGCGGGAGCATAAAAATTATTATTCGGTTGCATTCGTGACCAGCGACAAGGAAAACAATTATCTACTTCGTCCGCTCGTCCCCACCTATTGCAATAACAGAATCAAAAGAAAACGGGGAGCCACATGTCCCTCAGCTGCCTCCGCAGATATTAGCGACAGGCACTAAGGCCCACGTGAGAATCCGATGAAGTTTGATAGTGCGGCAGGAAATTTCAGCCTGCCTGATATCTTTCAAAAGGCAATTCCCCATTCAGACCTCAGCCAGTACGTATCAGGCCTGCAACACCTCCTGTACACATCAATATTTAGCGGAATAAACCTCGGCTCGACCAAGGTGATATTCCTGACTATTGGAATCACCATCCTGCTGGCAGTCCTGGGAGACGCCTTCTTCAAAAAGACCCGCATTCCTGACATTATCTTCCTCGTGCTGGTAGGCACGATGGTCGGCCCCATACTTGGAATCGTAGACCAAGCATCTGCCATCAAGATAGCACCCTACTTTGCGGCACTTGCGCTCATCACCATACTGTTCAACGCCGGCCTCAACCTCGAGATACGCACGGTCATCAGGACGGCACATTTTGCGCTCTTTCTTGCAGTGCTGGGCTTTGCGGCATCGGTTGCTGCGGTATCCCTCTTGGCAGTATACCTCCTTGGCTGGCAGTGGCCTGATGCCATCCTGCTCGGGGTCATGCTGGGCGGCAGCAGCGAGGCCATAGTGGTAGGCCTTGTGAGAGGCCTTCTCATCTCGGAGAAGACCAAGTACATTCTGAGCCTCGAGTCCATCATGACCGGAATCTTCTCCTATGTTCCGTCGTTCCTTCTCTTCGGCCTTGTCATTTCAGGCCAGTTCTCCATCCACTCGCTTGGGATAGCCGCAGCAGAGGAGATCGCGACCGGCCTTGCGCTCGGAGCAGGTATTGGAATACCATGGCTCTACCTGTCATCAAAGTTTGCACATGCCAGATACGTCTCGCTGTTCACACTGGGAATCCTCTTCGTGCTGTACTTTCTTGCAAATTCGTACGGCGAGTCAGGCGCGCTCACCGCCCTTGTCTTTGGAATAATACTTGGCAACAAGGGCCCGCTCTCCCGCCGCCTGAGGATAAAAGCGCAGGCCGTCACCCTCGAGGATCCTTTCTATGACAGAATCGCGTTCCTTGTCAGGACGTTCTTCTTCGTCTTCATCGGTCTTTTCGCGGACTTTGGCGACCTGTCAACCGTGGTATTTGGAATTATTGCCACTATAGCCCTCTACTACGTAAGGCTTGGTGCGGTAAGGGCTACCTTCACAAAAAAGTTTTCTGCAATTGACAAGAAGGTTGCAGGCCTGGTGTTTCCAAGGGGGCTTGCACCAGCCCTGCTTGCAACATACGCCATAACCATGGGACTTCCTCACCCCCTCTCCTACATGCACATATCATATATCGTCATATTGGCAAGCGTGGTAATGACTACGGTAGGCCTAGGACGCCTGGCAAAACATCAATCCGGCACAATTGCTGATACGGGGGACCCTGCCCGCACTGACGCGCATTGAAGGCCAAGCCATCTGCCCCTTTAATTTAAATCCGGCAGCTCATTTATCCCGCTCCAGCCATGAAACAGCCTAGAGCGGAATGACAGGCCCCAGAGGTTCCTTTGCCAACCTCCATTTTGCCAGCGTTCCACGGAGGTCTTGCATTTAACCCCCTTCACAGGCAGAAGAGGATGAAATTGAAGACTGCCCTCCAAACCAAGTCCTTTCCTCACGCCTGCCACATTAGGGCGCCAGAAGAAAGTTCCTTCAAAACATGCATCAGGCTTTTAAACCGCGCCTGTACCGGATTCTTGATGACTTGCTTTATTGCCCTGCCGATCCCAGATTCCAACACCGCCACCACAGCAAACGGCCTGCACCAAATCAAGAGGAATAGATGACACAAATACCCAGAATTGTCAAAAATCCCGGATTTCTCATAATCATCATACTTGCCCTATCAGGCCTCACCCACCTCTGGAATGCCGCTGGATTTCCAGACGTATTCTTTGACGAGGGAGTCTACATGAGGCGGGCCATGCATGTCCTGTCAGGCGGCGGGCCTCAGGAGGGCTACTTTTACGACCACCCATTCTTTGGCCAGATCTTTCTTGCCTCCCTCCTTGGAATCTCAGGTTTTCCCTCAGCCCTGCACCCCACAGCCAGCCCTTCCTCAATCTCCGCACTTTACATGGAACCCAGACTCATCATGGGCATCCTGGCAGTGGCCGACACCTACCTGATTTACAAGATTGCCAGCATACGTTACGGACCGAAGGTAGGCCTTGTCTCATCCATGCTCCTTGCGGTAATGCCATACACATGGGTCCTACGGAGGATACTCCTTGATTCAATACTCCTTCCATTCCTCCTACTCTCAGTCTACCTCGCCCTCTATTCAAGGGACACTAAACGCCAGGACCTCGCAGTGCTGCTATCCGGGACCTGCCTTGGCCTTGCCATCTTTACCAAGGTCCTCATCTTCGTCCTGATACCACTGATTGCAGGCCTGGTGTATTCCTACGAAGGCAAAAAAACAAGGCGGATGCTCCTTTTTTTCATTCCCGTACTCCTGATTCCGTCGCTCTGGCCCCTCTACAGCATGGAGGCCGGCCAGTTCAACCTGTGGATGCATGGAATATCCTACCAGACAGAACGGTACAACCAGGGGCTCCCCCATATATCATACCTCTTCCTGCAGATGGACCCTATCCTGTTCATCACGGGAACCGCGGGAGCGGCATATTGCATGGCAAGGAGGGACTGGCTTGTGCTGATGTGGTTTGCGCCGTTTGTGATCTTCCTCCTTGCCATCGGCTACAACCAGTATTTCTACTGGATCCCCATACTGCCGGCTTTCTGCATCGCAGGCTCTGTCCTCATCGTGAAAGCAACGGAGTGGGTGAAAAGCAGGGGCGTGAAAAACCCCACTACCATGGCTGTCCTTTGTATTGCCTCGGTAGGCCTTGCAAGCACGCTCCTTGTAATTACCACAGACATGTCACACACCCAGTACGAGGCAGCGTCGTACATACTGAGAAATGTCAAAGCGGGTGACAACGGTACGACCGTTCTTGCAAGCCCCGTATACACCTGGATCTTCAATTATGTTTTTCACATGCAAAACGTCCCTGAAGACTATTCCATGGTCCTCTTCCATCCAGTCACTACAAGTCATGTCGTTCTGATATCAGACCTTCACTTTAGGACTGATACCCGCAGAGGAGGCCAGATTTCACAGTACAACTCGTCAAGGACAGTAGCTTCCTTTGACCTGTACAACCCGTACGATACCAGGTACTACCCTTATACCAACCTCAACGAAAATTGGGGCGGAATGGACATAAAGATAAAGGAAAGGCAGGGATGATACCCCTTACCTGAAAAGGAAATCAATATTTCCAGGCCAGGTCCCAGTGTGCGGAACGGCAGGACCTATTGCTCTGACATTTTTTTAGAATGCGATTACACACAGGACGTTCAAAGATGTCACAGATCCAAGTATCCGTTGGGAAACTGGCCCTAATTTAATACCCCACGTTAGACCACAGCTCGTTCCTCATTGCCATGAACATCTTGCATATAATCACGGACGGAACCACAAGATACACCACGATTTCAGCCATCTCTTCCATAATATTGGCTGCGCCGAAATGACAATATATTCCCGCATCCTCACATGATAAAACTTGCGGGCCGTGATCGCTTGCAGTTTGGGCATCCCCATGCAAGGCATCAAACATGATACCATCGCAAGGCAAGCTGACATACCAGACCAGCAGCAACATCAATCCAGCAAGGACGGCAGCTTCATGCCTCTCCCTCATCATTTACTTTTCAGCCTTCATTAGGGAATACATCAAGACTCCGGTGCAAACCGCAAGGGCTGACACGAATGCTACGAGAATTCCGTCCATCTCACGGTCCTCCCGCAGCCAGATTGAATCCCTTATATTCAGCAGGATACTGCCTTACAAGCTCCACGTTGACGTTGAGCACCCTGACATATTCCGGTGCAAACAGGAGGCCGTTAGAGTCCTTGTTTCTTTCAATGTCAAGCTCTACCAGCGTCTTGAGGGCATTTGGCGGAATGCCAGTGGCGTTGCTTATTTTTGGGATTTGTGAATATGCATCCTCAGGTGTAATGTCCGGATCCACACCCGACGCCGAGTCCGTGGAATTCCTGGGTTGGAAGAATTTCGAGGAGTTCAAATCCTGGGCTATCAATTCAGAGCCGACCACTTTGCCATCCAATACCACCTGGCTCCCGTTTGATTGATACGGAAGTGCCTCCTGTCCTATCACGGTAACAAGTAGCGGGTAGGCCACGCCCCCGGTAATTATCATCAAGATAATTATCCTAACCGAGGGTGAGAACACCTTGCTCCTCAATGTACGCATCTTTCAATCATCTCCAAAAGAGCCCCACCAACAGATCGATTGCCTTGATGCCAGCGAAGGGAAGCACGACCCCACCGACGCCGTAAATCAGCATGTTTTTCACAAATGTCTTTTCCAGGGGTTCTGCCTTGTATTTGACGCCCTTGAGTGACAGCGGTATGAGAAATGGAATTATTACTGCGTTAAATATCAGCGTAGAAATCACGGCACTTTCTGGACTGTGCAGGTGCATCAGGTTGAGCGCCTCAGCCTTTGGGTTTACCTTGGAAAACATTGCTGGAAGAATCGCAAAATATTTTGCTATATCGTTTGCGATGGAAAACGTGGTGATTGCACCACGTGTCATCAGCAGCTGTTTCCCCAGTTTTACCGCCTTGAGAATCTTTGAAGGATCAGAGTCCAGGTCAACCATATTTGCTGCCTCTCTCGCTGCTGCAGTGCCCCGGTTCATTGCCAGCCCGATGTCCGCCTTTGCTAGTGCAGGGGCGTCGTTTGTACCATCACCGATCATCCCCACCACATGGCCTTTCAGTTGCTCGTCCACCACTCTCCCGAGCTTGTCAGTGGGTTTGGCCTCTGCCATTACCTGATCTATGCCTGCCTCCTTTGCTATCATCCGGGCGGTCAGCAGGTTGTCTCCCGTTATCATGACCGTATTTATTCCCGTAATATGGACTTCGCCAAGCTTTTCACGTATATCCTTTTTCAGGGTGTCCTTCAGAGAGACAAGTCCTATCACCTCATCATTTATCGCTACAGCGAGAGGGGTGCCTCCAGTTTTTGACACTTCCTGGGCCTTCCATTTGAGTTCGGCCTCGTTTACCCTGGAAGCGATTTTCAGTATCGCGTCAACCGCTCCTTTTAAAATCCTAACTTGGATGTTTGACCCTTCCATATCCTCAATCCTTGAGGACACCCGTGTCCTCGGCAGGTCGGGATTGGAAGGACTTGGATTTACTGAAAGTTTTTTCTTTGGGGATAGCTCAATGCCGCTGTAGCGTGTCTCCGAGTTGAAGTCTATCGGCTTTGCCGCCAGAACTTCCATCATAAATGATGGTTCGATCTTCATTTGGTTTGCAAGCTCGATTATAGACCTCCCTTCAGGTGTAGGGTCGTTGAAGGAGGAAGCATATGCTGCCTCCACGATGTCTTGCTCCGTAAATGCTTCCAGGGGGACAAATGCGATGGCACGTCTTGCACCTTCTGTTATGGTACCGGTCTTGTCCAGTATGAGAACGTCGCAATCTCCTGCGGCCTCCACCCCCTTCCCTGATTTTACCACGATGTTGTCCCTCGCAAGCCTGTTAATTCCCGCGATCCCAATTGCAGGCAACAATGCCCCTATCGTAGTAGGCATCAGGGCGACAAGCAGTGCAAAAAGTACGGCAATATCCATGCGGTACCCGAGGTAATAACCCAAGAACATCATGGTCCCAACAACAGTTATGAAGATCAATGACAGTCCTGCAAGCAGTATGGTAAGCGCGATCTCATTTTTCGTCTTGGGCCTGGTTGCACCCTCTATCAGGCTTACCATCTCGTCAAGGAAGCTCTTTCCAGCCTCGGCGGTTATCTCGACTGTTATCTTGTCGCTTGCAACCTTGGTTCCGCCAAGCACCGGATTGTCCTTCTCCTTGAAAACTGGGTTTGATTCACCTGTCATCATGGATTCGTCAATGAACGATTTTCCCTCAGTTATGATGCCATCCCTCGGAATTATCTCCCCGGCATAAACCCTGACCCTGTCTCCCGGCCTCAGACTGGTGGAAGCTACAGGTACCTCCTCTCCGCCCACCAGTTTTTTTGCCTGTACTTCCTTCTCGAGGTTTCTTAGCGAGTCTACCTTTGCCCTTGCCTGAGCTTCCGAGAGGGATTCCGAAAAGGTTGCAAACCATACCGTAGCAATCAGAATTATTGCAGATTCGAAATAGAACAGACTGTTCTCATTTACGAAATCTGAAGACATGTTTGGTATCAAGGCTATGCCCAGCACCAGAAGGAACGCCACTTCTACAGTGAACATTACAGGACTGTTCCTAGCAAGATAGAGGGGACTGAGTTTTACTGCTGAATCCCTCAGAATCTTTGAGTCAAATATTGATTGCTTGCCTCTCTGATATACCATCCTAATCACTCATAATGAAAAGGGCCCCATCACCAGGAACGGGAAGAAGGTAAGCACCGTCAGGATGAACACCATGACTGATAAGACGCCAACAAAGAGCGGACCCGACGTCTTGATGGGTTCCACAACTTCCTTCCTGTCCCTTGTTGTAAACGAACCTGCTATCGCAAGCATTAATCCTATTGGAGGATAACGACCCAGTATCATCACCCATGCCGTAGACCAATTCCAAAAGGCAGTATTTGCAGATGTACCGAGGTAATCCGACCCGTTGTTTGCGGCAGCGGAGGTATACTCATACAGAACCTGAGTGAATGTCATGGGGGATGATACGCCGGAGACTACGGTTTGTGCGTTGTCTGTAGTATATGCTACCACGGCAGGGATCAGTATGATCATGGGATGAATTAGGAATACAAATGCCGCTATCTTGACGTCCCGTGGGTTTATCTTCATGCTCATAAATTCAGGGGTTTTTCCCACCATGAGCCCAACCAGAAAGAGGGTAAGGATGACAAACACTATCATCATCATCATTCCCAATCCGTCCGCCCCCGGAATTGCCTGGACGAACATGCCAAGGAACAACCCTATCACTGCATTTGGCGACATTCCCGTAAGCGCCGAATTTGCAGATCCGGTGTTGGTTGCTATTGATGCCTCGTTGAAAAGGACGGTACCGAAATTCCCAAATCTTGTTTCAAGGCCTGTCGGACCGCTCTGTTGTGAAAACCCAAGAATAAGCATGATTCCAAAACCAATCAACATGGCAGCAAGAATGGATATTCCCTTCCCCTACCCAGAATATGCCCGTAGGCAATAGGAAATGAAAGAGGTATGACCAGCATCAGCATGATTTCAAGCATGTTTGAAAGGCCGTTTGGATTCTCAAATGGATGCCCAGAGTTTGCCCCAAAGAACCCCCCACCGTTGCTACCCAGATCTTTTATGGATTCCTGCGAGGCAACCGGCCCGATAGTGATCGTCTGAGTTCCTCCCGCCAACGTCCCTACGTTTATCGTGGATTCCAAGGTTTGTGGGGATCCAGTGACTATCAGCAACAGCGCGGAGACGAATGCAATTGGGAGAAGGAGTGTTATTATAATTCTTGTAAAATCAACGTAAAAGTTGCCAAGGCCGAACCCCTTTCTAACAAATCCTCGGATGAAGGCAAATGCCGCGGCAATGCCAGAGGCTGGGGCAACGAACATAACAAAGATGAGCCCAACCATCTGCGTGAATATGGATAAAGATTGGTCCCCAGCATAATGTTGCAGGTTAGTATTTGTGACGAATGATGCCGCCTGCATGAAGGCCAGATCGAAGGAAAGGCCCGGTTTTGGGGACAGTGGCAGATAGCCCTGATAAAGGAAGACGGCCATTACAAAACCAGCCGCGATTACGTTTGTGACTATAAGAGCAAGGAAATACTGCGTCCATGTCATCTGCTCATACTTGTCAACACCGATTATACGATAAAATCCGTCCTCAATCCTACCCAATGTTCTTTCCAGCGGTCTCTTTTCATAAATGATCATCCTTGCCATGTACCGGCCAACAAGTACGGCGAGTGCCAAGGTTCCACCTATAGTAACTAAAAATATTACAATATCCACACATGATCACCTCTTTTCTGTTCGCGCACCCTCAAGATCTTGATCACCTGAGGTTCTTCCCTTGCCCATCCCGCGTAGTTGTGCTTGCATGAAATTACCAGCTCTCCACCATAAGACACAAATATAGAGATTTCTGCTTCATAATTACATTTATATAAATTTTTTATGTAATTTGATTACATTAATTTAATATTAATATGATGTTCAGTTATGGCGTTGCACCTCTCACCAGCTTCGGGTCGTCCATACAAGACATTATCATATTGGCTGGTTGATTTTTGTGCGCGAGTCATCGATTATTTCCTCTTACAGTCGATATTCGCATCAAATGTCAAAAATCACCGTACCATCCCCCATTGGGACCAACGGTTCAAAGAGTATTTCATGTCTACAGCCAAGCTGGGCAATACCATAAGCCTGGGACCCAAGAAGGCGCGTTGAACCCGCTGAACTTCCGATGATTCCCATGCCATAAGCAACGGCCAGATCAAACATCCTAGTGCCATCACCCTCCATCCCTATCGAATGCCGACATTTAATCACAACAAAATGTTGCAGGAATATAGAGATTCATGCAACTGAAATACATCTTCAAATGGTTAATATGTCAATTAATAACATACAAAGCGCCATGAAGGAGCCTTCCTTTGTACCAGACGAGATAGATTTGATGATATTAGAAAGCATGGCGGCGAATGCGGAAACATCTTTCAAGCAGATGGCACAAAAGCTCAAGGTCGATCAGCGGACCATTGCAAAAAGAATTGGAGCAATGAAGGAAAAGGGAGTCCTGCGGGACGCCATAGAGATTGACTGGGGGCGGCTTGGGCTTTCGATAGTTACCTACGTAGGTGCCGAGACCGGGCTTGGGGAAAAAGACGTTTCCCGCCTGCACGAGTACATCAAAAAAGACCCACGCATTACAGAGGCATATTCCACCATAGGTGGGCAGGAATATTATTTCAAGGTCGTAGAGACCGACCTGCAAAGCCTAAGGGAGGTCCTGACACCCTTTGAACCAATCACATCGAAGCTTACAAGCTCCATAGTCTCATCCCAGATAAAAAAACGCGATGATGTTTCATTGCTGCGGTTCCTCCGCCAAAGGGGCTTCTCGCGCAAAAAAAGAAAGCCCCATGCAGACTGAAATTCCTTTGTAGGTACAGTCAAATCCACCGGAGCCAGGATGCAGACACCACATCCTGAATCATTGGAAAGGTCCAGGTTCCCCTACCGAGTTTGCCGTACGTAAATGCCGACTTTTTGAATTTTCAATTCTGATAATCTGGACTTGGTTTTTAATTCAGCCAAGCCGCCAATAAATCAATGAGCGGCGCCACCAACTATTCCCATTCTTCCCATCATGTCGGAGGTCCGGCCTGACGGAAGGTTTCCGTCCTCCGATAAACAAATCCGAGTAAAGAGATGGACCATAACGCAATTGAAAGATTCAAGTCATTCACTTTCATGCCAAGCCATGCCAAGCATGCCGCAAACCCAATGCGGGTACCGCCTTGAGCCCCCAGCCTCCAACACCCCCCTCCGCTGACGAGTCGGGGAAGGCTCCGATCGAGGACCTTTTCAAAGCCTTTTCCACAGGCGAGGATGGCATCAGCCCCAGCGAGGCCAGGCAGAGGTTGGAGAAATACGGCTACAACGAGATGGAGGAGAGGAAGACAAACCCGCTCCGAAAATTTGCAGGATACTTTTTTGGGCCCATCCCCTTCATGATAGAGGCCGCCGCCCTGCTTTCAGTCCTCATATCCCACTGGGATGACTTTGTGGTGATAATCGTGCTCCTGCTTACAAACGCAGTCGTGGCGTTCCTCCAAGAGCGCAAGGCCGACAACGCAATCGAGCTTCTCAAGGGTAGGCTTGCCCGTATGGCACGGGTATTGAGGGGCGGAAGGTGGAACACGGTTGCCGCAAGGGAGCTGGTGCCAGGCGACGTTGTCAGGATAAGGCTTGGCGACATCGTTCCTGCCGACGTAAAACTCTTCCAGGGCGAGCCCCTCCAAATAGACGAGTCCGCACTGACGGGCGAGTCCCTGCCAGTCGAGAAGCACGCCTCCGATATCGCATATTCCGGCTCTGTTGTACAGAGGGGCGAGATGAACGCCCTTACCATTTCCACCGGGATGAGGACGTACTTTGGCAAGACGGCCAGGCTTGTCGAGGAGGCAAGGACCAAGAGCCACTTCCAAAAGGCCCTCCTGAAGATAGGCAACTACCTGATCGTTACTGCCCTTGTCCTCATATCAGTGGTGTTCGTCGTGGCCCTTTTCCGCCATGAGAGCCTGCCAGAGACACTCCAGTTTGCACTTGTGCTACTCATTGCATCCATACCGGCCGCCCTTCCCGCAGTTCTATCGGTGACAATGGCAGTAGGTGCCACAATCCTTGCAAAGAAGCAGGCCCTTGTCAGCAAGCTTTCGGCAATAGAAGAGATGGCGGGAGTTGACATCCTTTGCGCCGACAAGACGGGCACGCTGACAAAGAACGAGATACGGGTATCGGAGGTCATAAGTTTCGGCAGATATACAGAGGCCGACGTCATGCTGTACGCCTCACTTGCCTCAAGGGAGGAAGACCGTGATGCCATAGATACCGCGATAATATCAAGGTCAAGGGAACTCAATGTTGCCACGGGGGCCGCACTTTTCAAGACCGTTGCCTTCAAACCTTTTGACCCAGTGGCAAAAAGATCAGAGGCTGCCATAAAGGATGCCTCGGGGCTGGAATTTAGGGTATCAAAGGGCGCGCCCCAGATGATCCTCTCGCTCATTTTGGATGGGAATAAGGTAGCTCAAAGCCTGGACACTGCAGTAAAGAGGCTTGCATCCAAGGGTTTCCGCGCGATTGCAGTGGCAAGGACTGACGGCGCAGGCAGGTGGGAGGTGGTAGGCATCGTCTCCCTCTACGATCCCCCCCGCGAGGACTCTAAGGAGACAATTTCCGTTGCCCGCTCGCTTGGCATAAACGTGAAGATGCTGACCGGAGACCACATCGAGATTGCAAAGGAGATTAGCCGCGAGCTGGGGCTTGGCACCAACATACACGACTCCACCATACTCCTTGACAAAAATGATGCCGAGGTTCAGAAGGAGATAGAGGAGGTCGACGGCTTTGCGCAGGTATTTCCAGAGCACAAGTTCCGCATAGTGGGCCTCCTCCAGGAGCGTGAGCACATCGTTGGAATGACAGGAGACGGTGTAAATGACGCGCCTGCCCTCAAAAAGGCGGACGTCGGCATCGCGGTATATGGCGCCACGGATGTTGCCAAGTCCGCAGCACATATCGTGCTGACACAGCCCGGAATCTCCGTCATAATAGACGCAATAATGGAGAGCCGCAGGATTTTCCAGAGGATGATCAACTATGCCACATACCGCATAAGCGAGACCATCAGGATCCTAATCTTCCTTGTCGCCTCCATAATCCTCTTCAACCTGTATCCCATTACGCCCCTGATGATAGTGATCCTTGCAATCCTAAACGACATTCCAATAATGACCATAGCCTACGATAACGTGCGAATCTCCAATTCGCCTGAACGATGGGACATGAGAAAGGTAATAGGCCTTGCAACGGCGCTTGGCCTCATAGGAGTAATCTCCACGTTCGGCCTCCTGTACCTGGGGTTGAAGGTATTTGACTTTGGTACGGGACAGCTCCAGTCCCTTATCTTCCTGAAGCTCTCAGTGGCAGGCCACATGCTGTTTTTCGTCACAAGGACGCGCGGTCATTTCTGGACCGTCAAGCCCTCCTTGCGCCTCTTCATTGCGATCGTGGCCACGAAGGTAATCGCCACAGTAATCACCGCCCAGGGGATCCTGATGTCCCCAATCGGCTGGTACAACGCAATGTTCGTCTGGGGTTACGCGGCCGTATGGTTTGTCATGACGGATCTTGCAAAGGGGCCAATCTACAGGCTGCTTGAGCGCGGAAACACCTCCCCCGCTGTGCGCCAGCCCTTGTGAGGTCCTAAAAGAGGACAGACCTCGGATTATGACAGCATCTCTAAAATAGGTCTGCGGTCAGACAAGTACATGGTAGGCCCAAGGGACGGCGGCTTTGGTTTTGACGGCGGGAAAAAGTACTCCAGCCTAGACAATGCCGGGGCCATCTGCGTCCAGTGCCAGGCAGGACAGCACTCGAAATGCCTTGCAAGATCCGACAACAACACCTCGTGCGACTGCGAGAAATGCCTTCTGGGCTAGTCTACAAAAAAGCCTGTCATGTAGCTTTTGCCACCATACTGGAGAACCACCGAACCGTCGGCGTTCTCGGTCATCGCTACGCCCCTGATTGAAAAAATCGTTCCCGACAACCTCTCGGCAAGCCCGCCAGGCATATCAACCACCGCCGTGTAAACATATCCAAAATCGGTAGGGCATGTGACCGAAACATAGGCCCCCCTCCCGTATGCAAGGCAGTTCTGCATTGTCTGCCTCACCGCTGACCCATGGTGTGCCTGCGCTGCCTCTGTAATGTCGGGGTTCCGTACCTCCTGTGTGGACCCCTGCCTGGCATCCATCTGCTGCGGGGCCAGCGCAATACCCACAGCCATGGCAGCCACCAGCCCAAGGCAAACAGCTGCAATTGCAATATGATTTCTCCTGCGCGGCCTTGTCCCGTCCCGTCCAGGCCTTGATCCCTCCTGCCTGACAGCAATTAGCCCCTGCCCGTTGGACTCTTCGCTCATCTCCCCCCATGAAGGCAGGCCGCACCCCGCATGGAACTGCCGCCTTGTAAGCGAGCTGCAGTCCATGCATATCTTCTGGGTCGCCTTCCTGCATCCGTCGCAGCTCAAGTGCATCCTAAGCTCTCCCCCGCAGGACCTGCATGATTCGTCTGGCATCACAGTGGAGAAAATCCCATCTTAATTAAGCGATGCCTAGAATTTGTTCGATAAATTTCTGCCCAAGCCTTATATCCGATAACCGCAACCGGTCGCCCTAGCTTACTGTTACCTGCTTTTGTATGACGTCAGTCAGGGGAAGCGCAGACGCAAGGCTGTCCCACACATAGACCTGTACCGTATACGTACCCGATGCCTTTGGAATCCAAACCTGCGTTGCGGTGAATGTCTGGTTGCCAAGCATGGAGGCCGATGTCGCGCCAAAATAGTCCGACACGCCATTCCCATCAAGCACCTGCACTATGTAGCTGAACTTTTGGTTCGATGTGCCGTGGTTCTCAAGGACGGACTGGATTCCCACCTCCTGCCCAACGCCGAGGCCCGAAATGGGATGCCCCATTGTATCTACAAGCGTCGGACTAGAAATCGTAATCCCGGAGCTTGCATGTGCAGCCTGGACAGCGCCCATGGTCATTACAAGCCCCACGACAAGAAGCAGTATCTTCATCGGATCAAAAAGTCCACTGCTGGGTATAAAACGCTTGCTACTCATTGTTCCTCACGATCCTGTTGCCACCTCCGGCATTTGTCAAACAGTAATACGTCTTACCACAACCGCGTGGCCCTCGTATATGTGGTTTGCATGGTTTGCTTTTATTATCTCGCTCATCTTCTGGTCTGAAAAATACTTGTCACTGTACCTTCCAAGACTCTTCTTGCAGTTAAAGCAGTAAATCTCCTTGAACTCCATCTGGTATTACATTGCAACATAGATTATTTAAGATCGCATTTACCTACAATGCACTCCTCCCTACTGCATCTCCATGCAGATTAAAACTCGACTTTGGAGAGCCCCGGCTGGTCCCTGTTCTGCTGGAACTCTATCTTCGATATCTTGTAGTATATGACCTCCCCCCTCCTCTCAATGACCGCAAGCACCGGCTCCTTTCCCATAGCAGATATCTGCCCTATCTGCTTCTCAAGAGTTCCCACCTTCTCCCTCCTTCCCTCGCTTAGACCAAAGACGACGTACTTTGCCCCCTTCTCCATGAACTGGCCCCTCTCGTACACCCTAAAATCAGAACCAAACCCGAATCCGTCCTTTGCCACGTAGCCCCTGCTTCTCAGGTCCCTGTAGATGAGAAACTTTGTAAACGCCTCTCCGTCCTGCCTGATGCACTCTGCCATCAGGCCGTCAAAATCCACGGTCTGCCTCCCCTTGAAGATCTTCAGCCTGTCCACATATACTAGGTAGAGTGACTCAAATGGCTTGAGGTAGAACTTGCCCATAACCGTCTCGCCAAATCCCTTCTGCTCAAGCACATGCTGCATGTTCTTGTCGGAGACCACCACTTGGTCCTTTACGAGGACGCCCTCCACCCGAGACTCGAGCTCTGACATGACGGGTTTGATGCCCCCAGTCACAATATAAGTTTCTGCCAAGACTGTCCCATTCACGGCTGCAAACGGAGGACCGCGCCCGCGCCTTCCACGTCGGGAAATGCCGCAGTAAGCCCCCGATCTGACGGTTAAAATAAGGGCACAAAATAAGAATGAAAAAGTATCATTATGCACGGCGCAAACTACCGTACCGGCAACGGACAGCCCTATACAAGAAAGGAGTTCATCAAGGGCAAACCACAGATAAAAATTGCAAAATTTTCCGGAGGCAAGCGTGACGCCGACTATGACTATTGCATCCAGCTCATCTCAAACGAGAAGGCCCAAGTAAGGCACATGGCCATCGAGTCTGCAAGGCTTGCCGCAAACAAGGCAATCGAGCAGGCAGCAGGTGAGACAGGTTACTTTTCAAACCTTAGGATATATCCCCACATACTGCTCAGGGAGAACAAGATGATCGCAACGGCAGGTGCAGACAGGCTTCAGGAGGGAATGAGGGGGGCATTTGGAAAGGCGATCAGCCTTGCGGCCCGCGTCAACAGGGGCCAGGTCCTCATGGAGGCGTTCGTAAAGAAGGACCACGTCGATGTGGCAAAGAAGGCCATGCATGGCGCGGCAGTAAAGCTTCCAGTCACACCCACGATCAAGGTAATCCCGCTCAAGCCCGCCCTAGTCAAGTCTTAGTGCGTCAAGTATATCCTTCTGTTTTCTCCCTAGAAGATCAAGAAATTCGGCAAACTCCTCCCCGGTCGGGTTGCGCTTGAGTATGCGTCTGCACTGGTAGTAGAACGAGTTGTAAAGCCTTCCAATCGCTATGCCGTACGCAAAAGAGTTAGAGTGTGTCCTCAGGTCCCGAAGCATTCCTATTATCTCGAGTATCTCGTCTGATCCTGCCGTTACCTCCCTTATCTTCTCGTTGACTTTGTCCTCAAGCCTCGGGTCCACGGATTCTTATCGTGTCATGACGTTAAAAATTGTGTCCCCGCAATCCGCCCTGCCCGGCACAAAAATATCCCGACTACATAGCACACAGACCTGCTTTTCCCAACTGCGTTTGCAGAAAGTCTGCAGATCACCAACAGTACCCTTTAATAGACTAGGAAATTCTAAATCGGTTAAGCGGTTGTAGTACAGCTTGGTTAATATGCGGGATTGCCAATTCCGCGACCCGGGTTCAAATCCCGGCAACCGCATGTATATCCACGGTACAGTTCTCTTCCCAAGTCGCTCCCTCCTTTTAAGGGATATACCGCTTATCCCCACATGAAGGACATACACGGCTACTCCAAGCGCCTTGATGATGCGCTTGGCAGGGTCAGAAGGTCGCAATCACTTTGCGATGACGACAAGCATCTTTTGGAAAGATTCAGCGTTGTGCTTCGGGTGCAAAAGATTTCCACAGGCCGTGTCGAGAAATACGTGAACCATCTCAAGAAGATCTCCGAGATGCTCGGTGAAATTACGCAATCAAAAAGGGGGCTTGGAGCAGCAACAAAGGAGGACATTGAACTTGTAAGCGTCCGGATAAACGAGTCCGAGAGATACAAGCCGCATACAAAGTCAGACTATATGACTGTCATCAAGAGATTCTACCAGTGGCTCAAGGCTCCTCCAGATGAGTACAACAGCTGGAGAAGAAAACACAAGTATCCACCTGAAGTTGACGAGATAAACTCGTGCATCAAGATGAACCAGAGGTTCCTTCCTTCAGACCTCCTTACAGATGACGAGGCAGGCGCCATGCTACAAGCTGCAGCGTGGATAATGGTCAAGGGAGCAGTCGCACTCTCAAACGAGGTTGGGCCGCGGCCCGGCGAGTTTCTCAACATGAAGGTAGGCGACATTATCTTTCGCGACGACGGTGTTATCTGCCGCCTTGCGCACAACGGCGGCGGAAAGACAGGTGAGCGCCTCATACTTGTCATAAAATCGGTCCAGCATGTCACCTCTTGGCTTAACGCGCATCCTTTCAAGGACGACCCCGAGGCACCGTTATGGATAGGCTTTTCGAGCACCAACAGGTACGAGCAGTGGTCGTACAAGGCATACCAGAAAATGTTTGCCGAGCTTGGAAAAAAAGCCGGCATAAGGAGGCGCGTCACGCCATACCTCTTCCGGCACACGGCAGCCACGCGCGATGCAAGGCTTGGTTTTACCGAGGTCCAGCTCTGCCTCAAGTACGGATGGGTTGTAGGGTCAAAGATGCCGAGGATCTACCTCCACATGTCAAACACCGACCTTTGGGGAAAGATAGAAGAGGCGTACGGCGGCAGGCCGCCAAGAAAGCCAGAGCCCCAGACCCTGACCTGCTCGCGATGCCAGAGGGCAAACACAATAGGACAAAAGTTCTGCGGCTGGTGCGGTTCTCCGCTTCTTGAGCAAGACATATCCAGAATCTCAGTCGAGATTGAGGAGAAAAAGCGGGAAGAAAATCTAAAGATTCTGGAGCTGGAGGGACAGCTTGCACAGATGCAGGGTACGATTGCGCTCCTGCTTGAACGCCCAAAGCGGAGAAAGAAGATCATCCCTTTAGATGAGCAAGCTTTGCCCTCATCTCCTCCACCTGCGCTAGGATGAGCTGGAGGTCGGACTTTGATATCCTGACGTATTCTGATTTCATAACCTGAAAAGGAAGATCCCGATTTAAGCCGAATCTATGCTGCGTTTTTTACATCTCATGACGCTTTACCACGCCAGTTATTATCATGTAAATACCATTTGGAATTATTCTCAGGGGTTCGCAAGGCAGCATGCAGAAGCGGTAGGGCAAATTTTTCAATACAGTTTCTCAAGGCTTACCTCTTTGCCCCTTATGGTTACATTGTATCCCCGCTTCTCAAGGATCCGGCTTGTAAGGCAAGTAAGTTCGGGAATGCCAGCAAAGGCCTTGAGCTGCCATGTAGCCATGGTGTTAAGGTCTATCGTAACTTGGCAGGGCGAGCTGCTGTCAGATGCTGCCCCCTTGCCAGTGCTTGCGTCTTCTTTCTGTGCTCCAAGCTTGACCACCAACTTGATTTCCGTTCCCTCAGGCTGCATGGGTCGCTGCCCCATCGGTTCCTCAAGTTTTCTGCCCTGCTCGGTTGGAGCAAAATATTCCACCCTCTTGGCCTCTATGGCGCTTCCCGATTGGGCATCCGTACCCGACTTTGTCTCGGCATATCCGCGCTCTGCCATCCCCTTTTTTTCAAGCTTCCACAACATTGCCATCACGTCGTATGTTGATAGTCCAATTCTCTCCGCAATTGATCTTGGAGTCCTTCCGTTTCCCAATGCGTTGTAGACCTCAAGCTCCTCAATGGTCAGGTGTGTGACAGAGTCGCCGCTCAGATTTGAGAGGCGTTCGACCGATTCCTGCGACATTACTGTTATCTTGTAGAGATGCCTACCGATTCCATTCTTCTCCATGGTATCAATCAGGTACTGTCCGTGTTTTTCAGAAAAGGCCACAAACCATACTTCGTATCCAAGCTGAAAGTTCTTCTGAAAGTTCGTTACTATCTGTGACGCGTGTTTTGTCGGGTCTGTCTCGACCTCTACGGCAACTGCCTTGTCAGACCACCTGTATGGATCGTATTGCATCCCATTTTGCGAGTTTGGAATCCTCTCCGGCTCGAAGATCAAGAGGTCGGGCCTCTGCCTGTTGCTGTCCCCAAGGTCCGGGATGCAGAACTTGAAGTTTTGAAGCTGTGCCTTCATTATCATAAATATGGTTGCCAGGTGCAGGTCAGAGCCTGCGCGCCTGCCTGCTGCAGCCTGTGAGAAAAAGCTCTCGTATGCCAGTCTTGACAGGACGTATCGTGTCACACGATTCGCATCACCATCGCCTTGAATTGCATTTCTTCTTTCTACAACTCCAAGCTGATTTACAAGGGTGTTATCGAGTTTTTCTGATACCTCGCGTCTTTGCACGTC
This sequence comes from Nitrososphaerota archaeon, assembly GCA_028866895.1. Taxonomy (GTDB): domain Archaea; phylum Thermoproteota; class Nitrososphaeria; order Nitrososphaerales; family Nitrosopumilaceae; genus Nitrosotalea. Next base: position 62,195 of record JAGWHF010000009.1, on the reverse strand, counting down.
AAACATCTTTTGCACAAAATCGCAAATCTCGTCCCTTGCCATGTCTCTCTTCTCGTTGTACAGCAAGAGCAGGATGATTCCCTCAAGTGGCGATACGGATGGAAAGTCACCGTCTGACCTTGTCTGCGTGATATATTTTTCAAGTGAGGTTGGCTCGCCGTACCTTTTTGCGCTATAGCTTGCAAGTGTTATCCAGTCCCTACCCCTGTCCACAATCGGAAAGACTCGGAGCAGGCCCGAGACGGGAGGATTTCCCTGCGAGTAGAATGCAAACCTACCGTGAGAAAGAGATGTAAGAATATCGACCTCCACTGGCATTACTGTCTTGAACATGCTTGCAGTTTCGGTATCAACCTTGAAGCAGATTATAGTTCGTACAAGTGCCGATACCTCGCGGGCAAACTCCCTTGGGAACGTGTTGAGCGTCTGCGACGTGATTGCCACCTTTACGTTTGCCTTTCTCATGGTGTTTAGCAGCTCGCGTAGTGCAAACGGCGCAAAGAGGTGGGCCTCGTCTATGTACATAAAAAATGGATTGCGGTTTGCCTGGTCTGCCCCAAACCTCTTTTTTGCCTCGACATATGCCATGTTAATCAGTATGGTTCCAACAAACGAGACCACATCGTCCGATCCTCCGCTTGAGAGGTCTATTACCACCCATTTGCCAGACTCCATCACATCTGCAAAATCAAGGGTGGATTTGGACGTATCAAGCATGGCTGCAACCTGCGGCGTCGCAAGAATCTTGTCAAGCTTGTTGTATGCTGCACGGCCCGCATCCTTTTGGTAGTACTGCTCGTATAGCGTGTCCCAAAAGTGCCTCACATCGGGGTTTGCCACCCTGTTGAGGTATACGGAGCGCATCCGGGGATCTGTTATGATTTTTACCATGTCACGGAGTGTAGAGCCCTCTATCTCGACCAGGGCGTTTGCAGCGTTCCTTAGTATCATCTCAAGCTGAGGGCCCCAGGAATCACGGTAGATGTTCTTGAGCGCGGATACAAGATTCATTACAACAACATATCTTTCCTTTGCATCCTTGACCTCTAGCGGGTTTATCTTGACGGTCCTGCCCCACCGCCGTACCGAGTCTAGGCTTATGTATACCAGCCTCTCTTTTTCTGATTCGGGAATCATGCGTATGACGTCTTGGGCAAGGGAACCGTGTGGATCGAGCACAAGGAACCCCTCGTCTCGGTTAATGTTCTGGTTTATCATGATGGTGTTTACGGTGCTCTTGCCCGAGCCTACCTCGCCAAAGATTGCGGTATGGATTTGGTCATTTCTTGGTATGCCTGCTGCCCTATTGTCGTCATCGAAGCCAATGACTATTGTAGTGGATTTGCTTTCATTCACGTACTATGATTAGATACCTCCTAAAAAGAACGATCCGTGAGGACGTCCAACAAAAACGTCACAGATATGTTCTTTGTCTTCTTTTCGTGAAACAAGTACAAAGAATTTATGCGTTCATTGTTTCCTTACAAAATACTCAGGTTTATGATTACCAAATGCTTTGCTAGCTGATTCATTTTTAATTTGTTCGTTTTGTCCATTATGTAAACGACCACTTGCAACATACGGCGCTTTTCCACTTGGAAAGGCATCAGTCATACTAGTATTTGCCATTGATCCTTTAATAACAATACATACATGCCCGTGTCCTTCAGGATTGAGCCATCCGGCAACAACAAATTTTCCTGAGTTAGCTAATTCCTGAGCCTTTTTTTCTGATTCTATCTTCTCCCAAGAATTTGGATGATCACGCATGTACTGAATTTGGTCATTTGCTTTCATATTTTCTGAGAAATCAGTAACTTGGATTCTCTCTGCAACGGCCCTGACGAATTGATTGCATGCTGCCTTTTGCATTTCATTTTCCGTCTCAGAAACGGCGGTACTAATAGCATCGGTACCTTCTTGCTGTATTGGTGGATCCCCAATTGGTACGAATGTATCTCCAATTAGTACGAATGTATCCCCAACTGGTCCGGGCGGTGGAGCATTATCAACTGGTGGGGGCGGTGGAGCATTATCAACTGGTGGGGGCGGTGGAGCATTATCAACTG
>JAGWHF010000009.1:0-60086 GCA_028866895.1 Nitrososphaerota archaeon | reverse complement strand
GAGCATTATCAACTGGTGGGGGCGGTGGAGCATTATCAACTGGTGGGGGCGGTGGAGCATTATCAACTGGTGGGGGCACATATCCTGTGTATGGAGCATCATTACTGACACCAGTGAATCCACCAAGGTTATCACCGGAATTAAGAATAGGTTCAAAATTTTGGCCAAGGCTGCCACAACCAGTTGAGACATCACTGAAAGCATTACCATAAGCGGCGGCATCACCACTTTGAGCTGCAGACGAACCTGCACTATCGCCTGCACCACCAGCGTCACCCCCTCCACCGTCGCTCATTTCTTTATACTCCCCAGTAGAGTATTGCCAGCATAGTTTTTATCAGCAACATGCAATCCTAAAGTACTCTGACCGAAGGCATTTTGCCTAATTTTGTTTTGTTTCATTTCTTGTATCCAATAAATCGAATTGACGTATCAGATTCTTTATCATATGCGCTTGTGATTCGGGAAGTTCCCGAGATACCATGTGTTGTGCAAAGCAAAGACCTATCCTTCTAGCTGTATCTTTGTTTGTAATGGATCTGTTAACAATGTTGGGAACAACATTTTGACAAAATTTTAGTGAGTTTGTCATATCTGACAGGTCGGAATTTTTCTTAAAGTCTTCATTTAAGGCCGATATCCACTGCTTATTCATGTCTTGTCGAAATGAAATAAAATCAGATACTGTATGACGATACATGCAGACATTTCCTTTTTGGTTGCATATGTTATGACATTCCTTAAACGGTTCAATAACACGTGAGTTGAAATATAGCATAGTCTTGCGCAACGCTTTTAATTTCTCATCAAAATCTTTACCATAGTTTATCCATTTCAAGGTAGAACGAAGATAGGAAGCAAATAATTCCGTTTTAGTATAAGTCCAACCTGCCTGAACGCCTCTTCTGCTTGCCAACCAATCTGTACCAATAATAATGAGGCTCAACAACACTGAATTTCTGTTGACTCCATGTTTTAGGAAACGATTCACATCAGCGGTTATTCCTGACCATATGGCGCTTATTGCGCCATTATTATCAAGACCAGAATCCTCGGATATTGAGATGACGAATCGAACCAGATCTCTTTTGAAGTTGGATTTTTGAAAGATTTCAAATGCGGTGTTCCATTCAGTGTCCGGAATTTCAGTTTTGTCATCCAGCGCAGGATGCCTTTTATAATATTTCTGGTATTCTGCCATTTTAGGTTTCATTTTTTCAGCAACTTCATCACCTTTAGGCCATTTCTCAGATATCTCCAGTAATTTTTTTATCTCCTCTTCAGGTCCCACCTTTATCATCAATGGTACGTCATCACCTTCGGCAAATACAGCGGCTTCTCCTTTTGTAAGGTTAGAAAGTGCTTCTGTTTGGTTCTCTGTCATGTGCATGGCCCCCGCCAATGCCTCACGATCGTCTGATGCCACAATCCTGTGAGAAATCTTCAGATTGGTGTTTTTTATGACGTCCGGTGCAAGCTTTACAGGCACTTGATCGGCAATTACCATTCCCTGTCCATAGGCACGTACTTCGGAGAGCATGTTGGAAAAAGTTTCCACTGCTTTTCCTCGTGGGTTTGATTCCTCCTGTCTTTGCTGTGTTGAGACATTAGTCAGGAGCCTATGAGCCTCTTCAATTACAAGGAGGTGTTTTAAATCCTTGGATTTTTCTTTGAGGCGACGGTGTTCGACCAACCGTATAAACAGCAATCCCATCAGGAATGCCTTGTCGTCATCATCTCCCATTTTCTCAAGTTCCAATACGGTTGACTTTTCCATCCATAATTCAGCAGGAAGCGAGCTCTGGACATCCAGCATGCGGCCTTTTCCCCCGGATCTAAGGCTGTTTAACCTTGTCTGCAATGCAGCTCTAATGTCATCGGTTATTTTTTGTTCATATCCAAGTTGCCTTGTCACATCGTCAACTTTGTTAAAAAGATCCGTCAAGGTCGGAAATGCTGCCGGGACGGGCTGGGTTTTTTTTTCTAATCTCGTATTTTCCCCACTTGTTATTTCCCAGCCTTTATCCTTGTAGATCTCAAAGAGACATTGTTCCAGGACTTGGGGTAAGGGTGACCACATTCCAAAGCTTACACTAAAAACGGAGCGTAGCATATCCAAGTGGACTCCAACAGGTATGCCAGATGGAAACTCGAAGGGGTTAAGTCTGAAAGGCGAGACTTTCTCATCTCCCGCTGTAAAAATTTGCAATTCCTTGCCTACTGTTGGATCATTAATCAGGGCGCGATATTCAGTTTTTGAAGGTTCTATAATTAGAAATGGAACTTTGTTTTTTGTTAACTGCATCAGCATATGAAATAGTGTAGTTGTTTTTCCAGCTCCCGTGACCCCCGAAACAAAGACGTGTTTTTTTAAGGATTCGATTGGAATCGAGTATTTTATTTTAGTATTGCGTGTTCTATGAATAACCTCACCGAGAGATACCACCTTGTCACTTCCAACCTCTTGAGGAACCGCATCAAAATCAGGAATAATATTGACATTAAATCCATTTGTCTCAGAATTGGGAAGATGTACATAGGATGCCAGTTGGATTGAACTTAGTAAGGATTGGAACTGGTATGGATGTTGGTAATATCCAGGTCCTTTTGTAACTTTTTCATCGGGAAGCGACCAAGATTTTGCGAGACTTGATGCTCGTTCGTCATCTAGGACCATTAATGTTTCAGGGAGTGACTCCTTACCAGTAAAGACGGCACGCCAAACGCTTGCAAGACGATAGTAACTTTCATGATCTCCCAAGAGATAAACAGCAGTACGCCAACATCCCATTTCCAGACCTATCGTGAGCCTCTCAAGAAGGTTTTGTAGCAGCTTGGTATAGTACTCGGCAAGTTGCTTGGTCGCTCCCTGTTGAGCAGATTGCTGTGCGAATCTCATTTCATTGGTTACAATATTTCGTAATCCTGTGATTTCTTTTTCAGGAATGGGCTCTGCCAAGACCAAGGATGCCCAATTCATGCCAGCCATTGATCTTATCATTTTATCCAACTGTAGTGAAATATCAAGAGCATCGTTTTCTTTTACAGTGGGCATACCTATGGCGTAACCAGATACCGGCAGATCTGAGAGGGGCAACTCGCCTGCCTTAGGATCAATGTCTACTGCTGGATAGATACTATTCAATAAAGAGATAAAGATATTTTTTTTCCTGTCCAAATCCAGTGCAGGTTTCTTTTCTTGCCTGTTTTCCGACCATGTTCCAAGATAAATCGATACTCCTTTTGAATCGCCTCGAATCGAAAAAGCAACAGGAATCCCGTAGTTGTACAAGCCCGTAAGAAGATCTTCTGTCAGAGGACGGATTTTTTGGTCCGAGTTCGGCAAAAGCTCTTTTTTTATTCTTCCTATACCTTTTACACGCAGGAGAGCCCGTCTGTCAAGTGTGATATGTCTTTCAGGCGATATAACAGGAATTTGCTGTTGGGCAAGGCCGATGCGTTGCAAATAATCGATTCTTCGCATGTCTAGAAAATCAGTTGCCATGTTAATCTAAACTAAATTTTTCACGACTCCACCAAAGTATCAAAAAAACCCGGCATTTGACAAGCTCCATTCGGATTTACAATATAGATGTCAAGGGTATCTCCAGATTTTAGCATCCAGTTCTGACTTCCGTATGAACCCTCAAACCCATCAATTACAATTTGCGAGTCTGTCCATTTAGATACGTTCAGAGTTACGAGATCACCTGTATGCCCGGCTTCCCAATACGGGTTTGCCGTGTAGTCGGCTATCAAAAGGTACTGTGAATCACCCACAAAAGGTTGTTGAGATCCAAAACCTCTTCCATTAATTGTAATTGTTTGCTGCTGATTTGGAAAGATAAAAGATACATTGCCAATAACTGGACAATCCGTACCTTGCATAAGATCATTCAAATTAGAAAGAGATGAAACAGCTGAATCATAACTAGATACTAAATTAAGATTGTGTTGAGTAGCATACGTGTTTTGATCTCCAGCAGCAGTAACTAACTGAATATTGCTTAATGCGATAAAGTTATCACTTTTAACACCCATCCAATACGCATTATTTCCAATAACGGCTATCCTTTGATAGTTTGCCATGTTCGCATAGGTAGCTGGAGTGGAGCCGCTGAAGACCACAACATAGGGAGTAGCTGAACTTGAGGCTTGTTGTGTCTGCAGCTGTTGTTGCTGGTTTAGTTGGTTGTTATTGTTCTGTACAGGAACATATACTGTTACAGAATCTGTAGACCAACCATAAGAATTCAAATTATCATACGCTGTTACCTTGACGGTGTATGTACCAGCGTCAGAGTAAGTATGCGATTGAGGGAAATCACCTGTCGTAGACTGACCATCGCCCCAGTCCCATGTTGTTCTTGTAATTGAGGCGCCTTGAGTTCTGGGTTGACTCTTACCATTAATGGTTATTGTTAGCCCATTAGAGATGGGAGCAAAAAATGTAACAGATGGCCCAATTTGTTGAGCTGATCCCTGTGTTTGCTGCGGTTGGTTCTGTCTCTGCATTTGTTGGGTTTGTTGCTGAAATTGCTGCTGCATTTGTTGCTGATGTTGCAGAAATTGTTGTTCAGCCTGTTCCTTTTGCTGTTCGAATTGAGTGTAACCAATTGTACCAACGATCAATAAAACAACCACTATTACAAATGCAATAATTATATTCTTTTTTCTGCTGTCATTGAGTGCAAAAACTTCTGATCTTGTAGTCAAATTAAAAATGGTGTCGGGGTGCACTACCTCACCTTCATTCCATTTCCCTTCTATCTGTACTTTATCTCCGTCATTAATAGAACCCTCAAAGGCTTTTCCACCCAATTGAACTGTTATCTGATTTTCTGGATGTAAATTCCCAACTTCATCTTCAGGTATTAAGCGAAATGTCCAAGCTTCGAAGTGGTTCCCTTCTTCTGACATATCTTGATTTTTATATCCGTGTACTGTTCCCTCAAAAGTTTTTTTCTTGGTAATCTCTTTTCAACCCCCTCGATGCCTCTGAAGATATTTCAGCTTCGTCAATACCAGACGATGTCAATACCGTACAAGTGGGACTGATCTATAAAAAGTCATCCTCTCTAGAGATTAAAACATATAATTTTTATTTCATTAATAAACAATATGAAAAATTCTTCCAATTATTGTTTAACGAATAAAGATTTCTTGTCATATATTGCATACTAACTCGGCCCACAATGAGTCATCATGCTCGAACGTGAATTTTACAAATTCCATAACAATATAGTTCAACGTGAGAAAATTTTCGTCCTGCAGATTCCATTACTTTAGTGAACCGTTGCTAATCCGGCCTTAAATTTCAAGATTCTTCACATTGCATGAAAGCGCTAAGTGATTTTGTATGGCTTGAGCTAAAACCCCAGCAGAACTTCAAGGACGACCAAGAGAACCAGATCCTCAAGATAATCGAGTCTGCATCAGAATTTGCCTTCTTTGTGTTGAAAAAAGACCGCGCCATGAGGATCATTGTCAGGGCTCCTGCAAATGAGAAGACACTCTTCTGGACAATTCAAGGCCTGACCGTAACAGAGGTCAGGTTTCCCGACTTTGAGAATATGGTAACACGGTACCTTGTGCTGAAGAACAAGGGCTCGCTTGTACCCCTCCTTGACCCTGCCAAGCTGGCAAAGTCCAACGTTTACCAGAAGATGTGGAACCGGGAGGACGATTCGATTATGGCCTGCTTTGTCTGCAGATCTACCGAGAAATGCCGCAGCGAGATCAACTCAAAAATAGCCTCGCTTGAGGCATTCCAAGACTCGCACAAGGGCAGGCTCCCAAGCAAGAAGAAGGCAGAGCTTGCAGCTGCAAGAAAAAAGCAGGATGTAAACTATAGCTACTACAACTGCTGCATCGTTTTTGGCATGGAATACACAGGCAGCCGGCAGGACAGGATAGCAATCAAGGAATCTTTGAACAAGATTGACAACATGATAGGAATTGTTTCAAGCAACAGATTCAAGGACAGAATCTCAAGGAAGAGGGCCAAGTTCTCATATGAGGATAAAACCTTCCTGCAGAAGATGGCTGAACTATTCCATCCTGTCAAGACTATCAATCCCATGACCTTTGTCCCAGAGAAACTGCGCTCAAAGAGCATGGTATTGACTGCAAACGAACTTGCGTACTTCATATCGTTTCCCCAAGAGCACGACATTCGGACCATCAACTTTGAGATGGGGCCAAACCCCACGTTTGTGCACGGAAAAACCGAAGAGATTGTCAATACTGACCTTGATATACAGAAAAGCGATGAGGAACCATCGGAGAAAAACGACATGCAAGACTAGTGCATCTTTACAGGTTCATCTGATGTAACCCTCAATGTTCTATTTTTTCGATCAAATCTGTTAAATCAAGACTTGTAAAAGAAATGACATGGTTTTGAAATGCAAAGAATGTAGCTTGGAATTTTTCTCAACGGAAGGATTGGAACTTCATCTCAACAAGGCACACAGGAAAATCAACCCAAACATGCTAGATTCGTTTTCTTAAATGCCTAGTTGTTGCCATAGCCTAACGCCGAGGCAAAGCTCCCCCAGTATCTTCTGACAAGCCCATATCCAATCAATGTCACTATCAACATCAAGACAGCAGTCAGTATGTTATCATACTGGAACGGTTTGGGCATGGTGACATCCGGCTCCAAAGTCTTCAATGCCTTGCCTCCCCAAACGTTGAATGCAGTAACAGTTGCATTTGCATTCGTGTCAGGCAAGAGTATGGTGCATCCACTATTACAAGTAAAGTTCTGGGCCTTGCCGTCAATGAGAATCTGCGAATATGGACCAAAGTTGTTGTCGGGATAGATGTCTATCAAACCCTGGTATCTTGTAGCATTTAGCACATTGTCCTGGTCTGTGTTTACAACATATCTCCAGTTGGTATCAAACTCAAAACCCCGCTCGATAAACGAGAGTTGCTCCTGCCCTGCAGTGATGGTAACGTTGTATGGTGAGGGCTGCTCATAGACTAGATTCAATGGAAGATCAAGAGGATTCTGCGCAAATACCTTGTACACGTTAGGTATTACCATCGAGGTGAGGTTAGCCCGTATGTTTACCACTCCAGTGCCTGAAGCCGTGTTCTGTTTTCCGTACATGTCGTCAAGCACGATTCCTGCAAATATCCTGTCCCTGTCATGAATTACTTTATCCCGTATGAAATCTTGCTCGTATGTTGCATTCTCTGCAAAGTCTGGAACCATCTTTAAGCTTAGAGGAAGGTAATTAATCGAGCCATCCGAGTGCAAAGCTATCACAATGACATCCGTACTGAATCTAGTATGAGGATATGAAAAATAATACTTTGTCAGGTTGTAGATACCGTATCCTGCAAAGTTTGCAGACTGTAACCTGTTGATTATCGTGGAATTGTCATATCTTGTTTTCAGAATTGGATACAGTATGGGATCAGTAAAGACAATCTTGCCGTATCCTGCATGGACAAACATGGCAGAATTTTTTCCAGACTGCAGCGAGTTGTCATGATAAGTAAAATTTCCGTCAACAAAGTTTGCAGGGTACGATGCCTGCCACGTCATGGACTCGTTTAGCGGCCTTGGTGTTGTTATGCGGTATGCAAAACTCGTATAATCAAAACTGTTTATCTTGCTTCTCCTGTCAGGATGAATTACTGCAGAACCGTCGTCCTGTCCTCCTCCTATTGAGCCATAATAGTGGAGAGCAACTGCAGGGCTCTTGCCAAATCCCCACCAGCTGCTGGTGTCCTTCAATACGGTATACGGATAGTTCACATAGACAGGATCATATTGTACTACAAGAGCAGTCGTAGAATTAGACCCTTGCCCAATCTTCCGACCAAGATTGTAAACAGTGGTATGATACTGGAATAGGTGCCTGTGGATATCACCTGGTGACGTCGAGTTGTATGCTGTATGGCCCTCCTCATACTCAAAACCGTAATTCCATGGCTCTATTGCCGGTACTGAAAATGTATGTGGGCAGGATCTCTTGTGACACTCGTACTGTCCAATTAATGGGATATCAGAGCTTGAATCTGTATGAGTATCGATTGTTCCAAACCTTTCCATCTTCCACTCGTAATGGGGATCAAATACAATGTTGATTCCATCCCAGACATAGTATGTTCCATCTTCATTTCTCATCTTATAGCCATCCCTGTCGGTCAGGTTCTCAAACTTGAGAGCTACAGTCACCTGCGGTTCGATGATTGTCGGAGAATACGACCCATAGCCAGCTGTGTATCCCTTGGTACACTTGAAGATATCACAGACAAGCCCAAAGGCCTCCACAGTCTGGGATACGTATGCGGTGTTTGCAGTTGTGGCAATCTCTGCGTGTCCGTATTCAGGGTAAGAGCAACCGTACTCACTGCAGGACTCGGGTCCCTGCTGTATGTTGGATACCGTCAATCCGCCTGACTGGATTGGCTTTGGATAAAGATGCCAGCAGTTCTGTGTCCACGATACAAGTATTGCAAAGTCAAACGCGTCTCCCGGATAGTATGTGCCGTCCGGGTTCTGCCTCGTGAAGGTCTGCCCCTTTATCTGGATGGTCGAGGGATGTGGAGTGATTTGTACTGACACATGGCATGATGCGTCAAGATACCCATTTGCATTTGGTATTGATAAGAAAATAGGGTTGATTATCAACATTATTATGAACATAACAGGTTGCTTTTTTTGCATCAAACCAAAGGGTTTGAAATGTTTAAAAGATAATCCCGATAGGCTTTTTTCGGATCATGGGACATGATCCAACAGACCCCAATCCATGAGACCTGATAAATTCATAGGCCTCATAGATTGAACAAACATCATGATCATTTTCCTTAAATACAAGTGTCCGGTTCTACTACTTATGGCAAAAAAAATGTCAGATAATATAAGTGAAACAAACTTGAAACGCCCTAGAGGGGCTCAATTGGGAGGTCCATGGGATACTAATAGTGGTGGATGGATGCCTGATGTGATGAATCCTGCAGTCGTTGCGATGAGGATAAATGAATATGCAAAGTACATCCCAGACAAGGGAACGAGAGTTGGAATTCAAAACTTTGCTCTTGCGTATGCATCAAAAGCGATCAAAAATGAACAATCCCAAATTTAAGATCTTGACATAAGATTACAAATAAAACACTCTAAGCAACAGAAAATATCCGTAGTAAATGCCCAAGTAGAAAATTTGATGGCAAAATTAGATTTAGGATTTAACATAAAAAAAATTGTCTAATTATTGTAAAAATAAACCAGACTGATTTGTTGTAATATAGTCTGCTTCCATCGAATAGTTATATACAAGCAATACGGTACACCGTTGTATGTCAATAGGTATTGATCCTTGGAGTGAGTGGCAAGCTGAAATGGCATTGTGGAAGCGTCACATTTATGTGGTACAGAAGGTTATCGGTGAAAAAGAGGTATCATCTCATCTAAATAAAGGATGGTCAGTCAAGGCTTGTATCTCACCTGCAAGCGTTATCATCGAAAAACCACTTGATATGCAAAAAGTTTTACTTGGGTTTCAAAAAGTCATTGAAGAAGCAAAAAAACAGATGCTTTCAGAATAGACGGATTAGAAAGATGAAAAAATTTGTCACTGTCAAATCGATGAGACATGATGAATTCATAGGTCACGTAGATTGAAGAGCTAAAGGAATCGAATATTTAAAAGCCACTGTGTGATCCTTACAAAAAAATATTCGTATGTTGGTTACGCTACGTTCTGGGTTTTCGGCGAAGTCCCAAACATCTCAATCTCTTCCCTTGATGGTGTAATGTATGCCCTCAGTCTATGGTCCCGAGTGAGGATAAGAGATTCTCCTGGATTGAACGACAGTACCATGTCTTTTTCCTGAGGCGATAGCTGCAGTGACCTGACAAGCTCGTCAGATGCAATCTCGTTGTTTCGCAGGATTATTTTTGTCTCCGAGTTGTCAAAGAAAGCTCGTCCAGCTTCTGTCTTTGTAACATCTTCTACCCTCTGCGAAATAAATATGAATATGACGTTCTTCTTTCTTCCCATGCGTGCAAGTAGGTCCACGAACTTGGCAGCCGAGACAAATCGGAATATGAGATGTCCCTCGTCGATTAACAGTATCTTTGGTGTCTCAACTGGTGCAGTAGTTATCTTCTTCCATAGCTTGGCAAGTGCAAGAAAAGAGACCCGTGCGACGTAATCCTCTGCGTATGTGCCCTTCAATGAAATAATAGTCCTGTCCCCAATCCTTGACTCGCCCCGAAAGAGTGTGGCAACAGGCCCCTTCAAGAGATTCACAAGGTATCCCTCTTCCTCGTCTGATAATTTCGCATAAAATTCTTCAAGGCTCTTTACCCCCTCGCATTTTGCCTGGAACGACTTTGCAACAAGGGGCGGCACGTCTGCAATCTCGCACAGCGCGTTTACCGCATCAACCTCTTTCTCAAACATTTCAAACGGGTCAAAGCCCAGCTCCCCGCCTCCCGTGATTCTTATTGGCTCTATCTTTAGATACTCTGCAATCCTTTCATACTCACCTTCTGGGTCTACAATAAATGCAAGGGCTTGAGGGTATTTCTCTACCAGTCTTTTCAGTATCAGTTTGGCAGTGACTGACTTGCCAGCACCTGAGCTTGCAAGTATCAGAATGTTATAGTTTGCGCGCATGGTATAGTCAAATATCACTGGAGCGCCGGTGTAGTTGACTCCAAGCGTTATCCCGTTTGGAACCTCCAGCATGTCCGAGCTTACAAACGGATAGAAGACGTCGCAAGAACCAAGGTCGACATACAGTCTCTTCCCCCAACCGCCAAGCATCCTTGATTGCATTGTAGGGCTGTCGTCAAAGTGCGAGAGCGATACGCGGCAAAGCTTTGCAAACCTTTTTGATCTCTCTTTTAACGACTTTATATCATCTGCAAAGATTACCGCGTTCAGTGTAACCTTGAAGAGCCTTGTGTTGTTCTTTTCAAGCTCCGATATTGCCTCAAGGCCCATCTGGATCTGGTGCACTATCTTTGGGTTTGTGGACATGGTAGACCTCATCAAGTGTACCTTTCTTTGAAGCTTGGATACTGCCCTGTCCTGCTCTACTGGTACAAACTCGGTTGTTAACACATCAGCAACTGACAGAAGTGAGTGAGCCCATGCAGGATATAGTGATGATGACGGCAGGTATAATGTAAAGCACTTGGCAAGACTGCCGTCTTGCAGCTGGACATGCTTCCAGAACTCTTTTTTTGTCTCAAACTTTGGCAGGCTTGAGACTGCATAGTCAAACCCCTGGCTCTCAAGCATCCAGTCAAGCGGCTCTGTACTTGACATGAATGTCCTTGTAACCTCCAGAGTCTTTGTATCATTTCCAATCCCTATCCTGAGCGGTTCCTTTGTAACAAGAATCTGCAGAGGTTCCTGTATCGAGGCCAGAAGCGAGTAGAACCTTGAGAGGACTGCCGACTGCTTTTGCTCTGGGAGTGTGAAAAAGTTGGTGGGATTGATCTCGTATGGGTAGACTGGTTTTGCAGCCGGCTTTTTCACATGATACCAGACTTGGTTTGTTATTAAGGAAGGTTAAATGCAGAATCTTCTCAATCGATTTTGTTTTTTCACAGCAAGTACAGATTGGCGTGCTTTTTAATCATTCAAGCTTGCCCAGTGTGGACGAAAGAGAATGTCTCGAATCGGAGCATGAGATGATGCGCGACATACAGCACAACTATATCGATAACAAGGAGCAGGAATGGTTTGATAATGCCGGCGAGCTGGACTATATGGATCTTATTTTGCACCACAATCTGGCATAACCCCAAAGGATGGGCAAGCAAAAGAAAACATCCATGAATTGAAATCTTGCTGCCAACGGAAAGGATAGTTGCTGGCTAAAACTACTTTCCTAATTTTATTTGGATTCTAAGACAAGGGTATTTCAATTAGTTTGACGATTTATTGTAGTTATGGCAAGAATTAACCAACCTATGGAATGTCCCATATGTAGGGAACCTTTAACTCTGAATAGACCAGATAATCCAAATTACATCATTCCAAGAAATGCACCTGTTTCTTCTGATAATTATCCAACTCCTTCATTTTGCAGAAATGAACATAGAACTATGGTTTACTGGCACAGAGCAAATCAACCGTAACTTTACACCCATTTTGTACCATCCAAAAACCAACCGTTTCTTTACAACCAAAACAAGTCAATGATTTGACCCTCTAACTATCCAGTGTAGGGTTCTTCCTTCTGTAATTTCCTACCGACGGAATTATTTTTGGTCAGCAATCCGGATCCGATTCGGTCGGTAATGTTTTTTTAAAATTTCAAATACATCATGGACCTTTCCTGCATTTTTCTCGAGGCACTCGTCCAAAAGTTTTATTCTTGCTTGCAGATCCGCTTCAGGATTAACACCGAGAATTTCTGCAGCATGCCTTACCAGCTTGCTCTTCCTTAGAAGATCCTCGATGCTTTCAGGCCCTTCCATGGCTTTGGCATTGCCAGAAAAGAGATCGGTTCTTGACGGAACACAGTTGGCAGGATCAAACTCCATAATTGACCTTATCCTGCGAACATACCGCCCTTGAGGCGACCTGAACCTGTCCATAAGAACGGCATACCACAGGATCGCCTGCATTGCAGGCTTAATCCCAATGGGATCTGCCCCAAGCCTGCAAAGAAGAGAATCGATATCATGACAGTTCATCGATGCAAGAACCGCATGGCCGTTTTGGGCGGAACGGAAAACCTCCCGCGCTTCTTCCTCTTGGACATCATCTACCATGAGAAGGTCGGGCCTCATCCAGCGCGAGGCCCTGACAAGTTGCAGCAGCCTCTCATGATCATCGAGAGGCCAGACATCAAATGCCAAGACATGCCTGTGCGGAATATGCAGCCTGCGGACGTCTTCTATTGTAATCACCCTCCATCTTGGGTTTGACATGGTACCAATGGAGTTTAGCATTGTTGTCTTTCCCGAGCCCGCATCGCCTGCCACCAACCCAAAGGCGCCTGCGTCGTTGAGCATCCAGAGGTATGCGGCCTCTAGTCTTGATATCGTTCCAAGCCGGAGTAGATCAGTTACCGAGTATGACTTTGCTTGAAACTTTGATATCGTTATGGCCGGACCGTTTGCAGGGATGGCATTTCCATAGGTAATGGTTACCCGGTGTTTCTGGTCCGTGATTCCCTCGGTGACGGGCTTTGTTACTACTGTTTTTCCAATCTTGCGCAAAAGATTTGAGACAAGAAGGCTTGTACCTATTACATCGCCGATTACGATGTTGGTCTCAAGGAGGCCAAACTCCTGGTGCCGCCTGTGGCTCACTGCAACCTCGATTCCGCGTCCTTCGACAAATATCTCGTCTACCTGATCGTCGTTTACCAGGACGTCAAGCAGCCCGTATCCTGCCTTGTTTCTCATGATAAAATATTTTAACACCCCAAAGAAATCCGAGACCCTGTCGGCCTGCCTTGTTTTTTGCGCCTCCTTCCAGATGCGTCCCTCCAGCTCATGCATCCTCTCCGGGTCCGTTCTGATATCGCCAAGGGACTGGAGAAATGTGTCCATGCGGTCTTCGAGTTTGGAATAGATGGCATACGCCTCCCGTGAGAGGTGGGGCTCCTGTATCAGGTACCTGCAGTCGGAGGTGATGTAGACTGTGGCCATCCCCACCTTGTACTGGTCTATTACCTCTGCCTGCCTAATGTCTGCCTCAAGTGCGGAGAACCGGATTGCCATATCTACAGATTATGTGTCTACATTTAAAGAGGTGCAGATGCATTCTTGTTAGAAAACATAATTATGAATCAATCAACTCTCCCTTTTGACTAAAATTTTTGTTAGCCAAAAGGGAGAGTTAATGAATCCAGAGGATTGATACATGAAATCGCATTAACTGCCTGATCCCAGTTCATATCCCGCAAGAAACCTCCTGTTGGAGTGCCAGGCCAGAAGATGCGCCGTGCCAAAGACCAAAGATATGATGCCTACCGATGTGGTCTGAATCTCGTACGATATAACGGAACTTATTGCAAGTCCAAGTCCTGCCTCCAACGTTGCCTGGATAGCAACAGATATTCTAACGCCGAACCTCCCCACAAGGTACCGGAAGAGCAGGTTGCTCTCGTACCTGACAAGTTCTCTGCGCGAAACAGTTATTGCAGCATCCAAAAGGAACGAGACTGCCCAGAATGCAAGGCACATGGCAAGGGCCCACCATGAGAACTCTAGATTAACAAGAAAAAATACGGAAGGTGACAGGGCTAGAGGCGTTTCAAACTTTTTTTTGGGTCTAGCTTGAGCTTGATTGCACCCGTCACGATTACACCCAGGGCAATTACCATTCCTATGAACTGGCCTGCCCCGACTACCCGGTGCATAAGGTCAGTTGGAATCAGCGTTGCCGTGCTTGTGCCGTTGCCAGTGCTTACCTGCCCTGATAGTATGTCGCAGTTGCACACAAAGTTTGCCGCGTTTGGAGCAATCAGCACAAGCATCAGGCCTGCAACCCCGGAAATTATCATCTTGGCGTACTTGTTTCCAAGGTCGACGTTCTCGCCTGAGAGATGGTCAAACATGCAATGAATGGTATCATGAGATTTAAGGCAGGATTACTGCGAGGTCCGGACCTCTACTGTCTCTGCAAAAGCAGGCTCCTTCTGGTCCTCGACATAGACTGTAATTCTTTTTTTACCTTCTACATATGGCACAATCACGGCCTCAAGCTCGCCGTTGGCATCAGTTGTAAGCAAATCAATCTGTCTTGAATCAAGAAAGACTCTGGCTCTCCTGCATGCAATGGGTTGGCCCGCTTTACCCACAAGTCTTGTCCTGAATCTGAATGGTCTTGAGAGATCCGCCATGATGATTGTCCTGGTATAGTCTTGGCCCTTGGCGCAACCTGCCTTTGATTTTTTTGGAGTTAGGGGCCTTCTTTCAAGAAGTATTCTCATCTTTCTTGCAAAAAAGAGCACCGATGAGAAGATCATCCATTCGGTAGAGCCCACCTTTGGTTTCACAAGGGCAAGAAACGCTCCTATCGAGATCGGGACCGCCGAGGCTGGGCCGTGCGTTGCCGAGAAGAGGCCGTATGAGGCCATGCCTGCGATACCAAGTATGAAGAACTGCCTCATCGAGATCCTGCCTATTACCGGAAATGAGAGCACGGGCTCGTTTACTGCACTTACATCCTCAAACCAGAGCATCTCTGTCCTGCGCATCACATCAAGATGAATGATATCATAAAAGGACGGGATCTTCCTAAGATGCAATTTTTCTGTTTTAAGAAGCGCCACCTTTATCATGCATGTCAGAAGCTGAACTGTTGCGACCGCTGGTCGCACTTGCGATGCTCTCTGTGGCATCGTACTATGACATAAAGACGCGGGAGGTAAGTGATCTTGTCTGGATTCTTTTTGGTGGTACAGGTGCAATGCTCTATCTGTTTGGGCAAGGAGATTCATTCAGCTTGCTGTGCACCGGTATCGGCATTGCAACAGGAATCGGATTGTTTCTTTCCAGGGTCTTTGGCCAGGCAGACTCGCTTGCCTTGATCGCCCTTGCCGTTGTACTGCCCCAAGTTGGCAACCTGCCTCTTGTCGTGATTGTGTCGATTCTCACACCTCTCCTTGCCTCGGCCTTCTCGTTTTGCTACAACGTGGCATGCAACCTAGCCGACATGTTCCATGGCAGACTCTACTCTGGAATGAATGAAGGGATTCACAGAAAGGCAGCTGCGTTCTTTGTGCTGCACAGGAGAAGAGGGTATGAGAGGTTTGTCTTCAGCGCCCAAAATGGCAACAGCTTTGTCTTCCGGTTCAGGCCTCAAAAGGGCCTCGAGTTTGCCCGAGATTTTGACGGGTATGTCGCATCCGCATTGCCCATGATACCATTCATGCTTGCGTCAACTGTTTTGATACTTTTTCTATGATCATCTCTCCTGCCTTAAAAACAAGACAGGCTCAATGATTGGGGCCATGGGTTCTACCTCCCCTTTCCCCAAACAAATGGGGTACGCGACCCGGCGGGAAATCCACCGGTCCGTACCCCTGAATTAGAAACCTCAAACTTGATTTCAAAGAATGGCTGGTGATTTTTCATTTTAAAAGGAGAACAGGATTTGATTCCGTGCTGCATCATGATTCAAACCTAGTCATAGTGCCGATGCGAAGATCCAAAAAACGCATGGTAAGGTCAAGGCAGGGCTTTGGCCTTGACTCACTCATCATGATAGTTTCAGCTATTGTTATCATTGCCATCATGGTTGGAATCTCCAAGGTATTCATGACCACGCTTGAGAACTCGTATGTCTCGCTTACTACCACGATGCCCAAGTTTGATTCTCTAGGAAACTCTACTACGCTGCAAAACTCTACGCCGCAACAAAATTCTACATCGATTCAGAACGCATCAGGCTCGCTACTTTCGGTATACAACATGCTGCGGTCTGGAACCATTTGGGCAATTGGTGCGATACTCATAATTGCTGCAATACTTTTCATGCTGGAGCAGATAGAGGTTGTACCTGCCGCAACCGCATTTGGGATAATCTCAAAGGGAACCCTTTATGTGCTGATACTCTTTGTATTTCCGCCAATATGGGACCTTTACGCCACGGGCATCGAGGATGCATCAAGGGCAATAATGGATCCTGCAAATACCGGCCAGGTGCCTCCATCTGTTACCAAGGTCTTTGATACGATAAACGGGATGGGAATATCGCAGGGCCAGCTTCCGCAGGTTGACAACAATCTTCTCAACAACCTCATCCAGCTCTTCAACGGTGCAAACATTGTCTCTTCCTTTTCTAACCAGGGCACGGCCTTCATACTTGGGCTGGTAGGAGGCCTGATAGCTCTTATGGCGTCATTTCTCACATACATGTTTGCTGCAATAAGGCAGGTGCTGACTGCAGTGCTTGTCTCAGGCCTCCCGGTAATTCTGATTCTATCACTTGTGCCATGGTTCCGCAGCATCACAAAGAGGCTCCTTGACACGCTGTTTGGCCTCTCGATTGTGCCGATATTTTCAAGCCTTGTGATGGTAACAGGTGCCGCGTACTTGGGCTCTATTGCAACGCATCCTGTAGAAGAGCGGTGGTTTGCATCTGTTGCAGTGCTCACGCTTGCTACGTTTGTCCCAACCATACTTGTGCCGCTGCTCGGCTCGCTCTTTAGTTCGATGACAAACATTGTGTCATCTGGAATAGGATTTGGCGGTACGATGGCAACAGTTGCTGCGCGGACAGGCCAGGGAATAGCAATGGGTGCCATGGGTGCGATCGGGGCAGTACAGCAGCAGGGAATGGAGTTTGGCGCTCCCTATTCACGCTTTGACATGGTCAAGGCTGGTTTGAAGGGAGGATTTGCAGGCGGGTTTGGAGGGCTGACTCAGGGTGCCTCCCATGCTAGCGCCCAGGCACTGAGAAAGATTGGCGCAGGAGAGATTGCACATGATGTCCGCCACATGGGCACACAGGTTGCAGAAAGTTTCCAGGGTGTTGCGCAGCAGCAAGGCATCAACATAATCCAGCCTTCGGTGGACCATACATTGACTGACAATTCAGCAGGTGTCATGACAAAACTTGCGACGATTCCTGTGCCACAAGAGCAAAAGATAACTTTTCAGCAAAGCGGTAACAATCTGCTCAACCTTGCCCATGATTCCATCCAGAGTGGAAACTATACCAAGATACTTGAGCACCCATACTTTAATTCCGTTCCAGTAAAAGACAAGGAGACCTTTGCAAAAGCAGTCTCTGCCACGATAGTAAATCACGGACTTGAGCCTGACAAGATTGCAAATATTTCATACAATTTGCAGAAGATGGGCGGATTGACTAATGACAATATGAAGGCGCTTATACGAAATTACAATGTCAGAAAATCATCACATATCACAGATGAATCCCAGACATTCAATGAAAATTTTCATACAATGTAAATGTTCAGTTCTCGCGTTAAGAATCAAGCAAGTCTTCTGTACATCCAAACTTTCCTGCCTACAGGGGCTTTGGGAGACATGTGGAATTCAAATCTGTTGTACAACGATGTTCCATCAATACTGGTCTGCAAAATCACGTACCTGCAAGCAATTAGCTTTCCAAGAACATCGGCCAAACCAAGACAAAAGTTGCAAATGTCACCTCCTATTCCCTTTCCTCTATATTTTTTATCCACCCCTAACTGACCTAACAACATGGCAGGATATCGAATCGGGGTTACACCCTCTACCTTTTCTCCGCTCGCAAGTATATCCACACCTATTGACGACATTGAAACCGTGAAATAAGCAACTATCTCTTTTTTATCCCGCACTATCCGCACTGTGGCAATCTTATTTTCATGATATTTGTCAGCCTTTGTCCTTACGAATTCGTCAACTCCCAGCGGATCTGTGCCGTCAGATTCGGTAAAGTCAAGTAATGAAAGGTCGTCGTTAGGAGAAATGATCTCATAATCTAATTCCAATGCAGTGTAATTTAGAAATCAGATTAAATAAGTCTAGGCTTTACATTTGGAGAGATAGTACTCACGAGCTTTTTTCAGTGTAGCTTTCTCTTCCGCGGTCAACTCTCTAGAGTCATACTCGAGAAATGCTTTGGCATCCTCTCCTTCCAGTGTTAGGATCTCTTCTGCCATGATAACAATAAGCCGGAAGAGTTATTTAAAATGTATCTCGATTTAAGGCCACAGTATTACGTATTCCATTATTTCTTATATGTGTGCAATCTTGTCCGACATGGGATTTCTATGACTAATGTCCTGTGCTTTTTAGCATTTTCTTCCAAGGTCTCAAGGACAAGCCCGTGGCCTCAATCGTGCTTCTCTTTAGTTCATCCACTGTTCTACCAAAACTTATAGCTCCATGCAACTCTAGACACTTACCTGTGTAACCCCCTTCAGGTTCTTTTTGTATTATAATGGCGAATCTTCGTTTTACAATCATAAACCATCTGTGCTAATTCTATTTCTGGCTGCTGGGGGATATCTGCTGAGATTCACTTAGTTTGGCACTTTCTAACTTCTCTCGTGCTACAGTAGCAACAAACTGATACAATGTGTACCCTTTTTTCTTGAAGTTAGGTTCTAGCGGCTTGCACATTTGTACATCCATATCTAGCATGCCTACGGAGAAATCAACTCCAAAGTTTTGAAAAACAGAAGATATAGCGTTTACCTCTTTATCCATTATATCGGAATATCTCCACTTAAGGAATCCTGTTAGATCAGCGAAGTCTTTGTAGGTAAGATCTTCATAGGTGACAAGTAATACATATGGATCTACGTTTGGACTTCCAGTCTTCGCATTCTTGACATACTCATTAAGATACGAAACTCTTTCCTGCCTCAGAAATTTCATTATTTGTTCCCAGTTCTCTTTGAACCATTTGGCCTCCAATCGTGAATGAGCATCCTGGTCGAATTTTTCTTGCCTTTCAATATTCTTGGATGCGCCTGAACTTGCCGAATCTGCATATTCCTTGTTTACCTGAGATATATCATACTCTACCTGCTTTGCCGGATCCACCTTGAACTCGACCGGTCTTGGACCCTGCTGCGTCCGTGCCATCACACGAAGCTTGTCCTTCTTTACAGCCTCAAAGCTTGCCAGATAATCAAAGTTGCACTCAAACTTGGCACCCTCGCCCTTCTTCTCAAACATAATTCCGTTGCTTAGTAGGTACAGTATGCCCTTGCCAGCCTTCTTCATCTCGGCATCGTAGAACTTGACTACCCTGACGCCTACCGGAAGTGATATCATGACTCCAATATGCTTGAATTGCTCTTAAGGGTTCAGGTACATGGCTACGTAACCCCGTCCCGGAATTTTCCTCTCGCAGTATATCGTCCACTTTTCAGATTTTATCAAAGCGGGCCTTCCCCCATACCTGTCCCGTTCCCCCGAAAGCAAAGTACTGTACACATCAAGTCTTGGCAGATAACTATCACGGAATGAAGGAAGATGCATACAGTGAAAAGATAGGATCCGTTTAACTATGACTAAATGATAATCTAGTAAGTTGCCTAGAAAAGATTACAAGACGATTACGATAAAAGAGGAGGTCTTTAATCGGTTTATCAAGGCCTGCAATGATACAAAGAGAAGAGATCCTAACATGGACAACAGCGCATTTTTGCAAAGTCTGATTGATTCGTATAAAAAGAAGTGATAGATGCTAAAGGCCTGGTAAAAAAGAACGAAGAATACTTGCCATTTGGATTTCTTCTTGCGTGGAAATGATTAGTCTGCTAGAGGTTAATCTCCGCGATACTCATCATTGTTTGGATTTAGCTGGTCTGAATGGTTGTCACGAGAATAACATTCCTTGTATGCGAATGGGCCAGAATCCCAGCGTTGAATTGATCTTGAAGAGATTGAAAAAATTTGAAAAATTGCATCAAATCCCCGGAAACGACGGATCTGCTTAACTAGGACTTTGATGTCTCAATGACATGTCAGGTATAATATCTAAGAAATGTGAAAAATGCGGTGCAAATATGATAGGCTGTGACTGGATTACAAAGCATGTCCATGGAGTCTTGGGAGCAGGTAAAGACCCTAGGACTGCAACGGGTCGTCAGAACACATTGAATCAAGTAAAAGGACTGCACAAATCCTTTAACGAATTAAAAGATCCATGCAATTATTGTATTTCCACCTACTCCAAGATGATCGATGAGGCAGTTGGGTCGTACAAAAGGAATGGTTGAATGCAATAGATGAGATTACATGATCGGAAGGATCTGTTTAACTATGACTGAATGATAGCCTAGCAAGTTGCCAAGAACGGGATACAAGACTATAACTGTCAAGGCAGAGACGGCCAAGAAATTCTGGAGAGCCCTTGCACTGGAGCAGAAAAAAGACCCTCGTGTGGACAACTCTTTCTTCCTTGACAGGCTGCTTGGACATCATTGAGTTCAACTGGACCTGAAAGATTGCCTGAACTGCACTGTCGTTATACTGAAACCATCTTTGCTAACATTCTTGCACAGTGTTTTTTTTTTGGTTGGACGTACTTGATGTATAGTGTCAAGAGAGAGCCCAAATCTTACCGGCTGGGGCAACCGCGGCCCGTTAGATATAATGGCAATGATCCTAAAGGCCTGCAGGGCGAGCCAACTCAAGACCCGTATCATATATGGGTGCAACCTCAACACCAAGCAGCTACACCAATACCTAGATCTTCTCGAGAGCCAGGGCTTGATTGAGAAGCTTGAAGGCGGGGCTACTGGTAGGACGACTTGCAAAATTACGGAGACGGGAGAAAAGTACCTCGAGGCTTACAGGCGTCTTGAAGAGGCATTCATGTAAACTGGGAGATCTAGTATTCAGAAAGGATGTTTGACAATTGAACTTTAGCCGGTCTCAAAAGAAGGCCTGTATTGCACGTCAAACCCAGGGCAGCAGCCTGCAAACTCTTTGACTGTTATTACCCTGCATATCTTGTCCTGCAGTTCCGAGTGGTCGGAAAACTTTTTTCTGCAGATGGGGCACCGCTTGGGAAGATCCAATGACATGATTTCCACCCCTGATTTATTAAAAGATGTGTCTTTGTTGATTTTACTTTCCGTTTCCTTTTGTCGAAGAAAACGGTACTGCTTGCCATTTTTGGTGATTATCAATCTTGATAATTTACTTGGAGATTAAATGTTTAGACAATCGGGGTAAAGTCAATGGATGGGAAACCCTCATTGGAGGATATGTGGAAGACTATAGAGGAATTTGGCATCAGTCGTAAACTAATCGACCCTCGCAGTGACACATCTTATGAAAATGTAGAGGAAATGTACCAACTCATACTTGAAAAGATCAAACTCCGAAGAGATTAAGGAAGATGAACATGAGATGTAATGTATGGGATTATCGAGGTTTCCAATACCTCGTGGCAAGGTTATCCGGTACAGGTAAATAGATCCCCGGTTTTGATACCTTGTGTTTGATAACAACAGGCACGTGACATTTTTTGGAGAGATGACCCTTGACATTTCAAAGCAGCTGCCGGAATTGTGGAATGACGTTTGCTACATTGCAAAAAAGCACCGCTACATGGTAGACGCAGAGTTTAATGTAATATCGCTATACCAGGAGATTGATTCCAAGCTGTTAGTGACAAAAATAATAACAGGCAGGAACAAACGCGCAACAAAGATAGTCAAGCTGGTCTTTGGAAAGACAAAAAGCACTCAGGAGGAAGAGTACGAGATGGTTGGCATAGACGGAAAGGTACCAATATGGAAGAAGCAGGAAAAATGAATCTCCAAGTAAAATGATGAAATTGTAATTAGACTGCCTAAAGAAATCAAAATAAAAAAGAATGGACGGAGTAAATAATATGGGGAGGCAAAAAGCTGCAAATCTTGCGGGTTTGAGCCTTCTGTCCGTCAAGGATTCTTCTTATCACCAGCTCTTTTTTGACAAGGGATACTTCCAGTATCTCCCCGCCTTTGAGTTTCATCATCTCCGCAATTTGTACAGGGATGGTAACGCGGTACTTGAAGTAGTTTATGCCCCTGTAGTTTCTTGACCGCTGTTTTTGTACGACCACCCACTGCTGCAAGATCTTGTCATCATTCATGCCAGGGACCTAGTCCGACTCCGCTTTTTGCTGCAGGTGCACGTGGGTGATGGCGCCTACCCTGTCACAGTTCCTGCAGAAAAACGCCGTAGGCTCCCTGCATTCGCTGCAAAACACGTAAGGAATCCTTTCAGAGCCGCACAACCTGCACAGGTCTATCCGCAAATGACTAGGCCCTCCCTTATGGCGTCTTCAAACTCAAGTACCACAAAGTTGTCGTACTCTTGATCGTTTATCGAGTACCTCTTTCCCCTGCCTCCTATGAAGACTTTCTTCCCGGCAAGGGGCGCAAGGGAGGGCACCTCGTATCGCAGTATGACATTTGAGAGCACAAGCAACCTCTCCTCGTTGTAAGACCGAACCCTGAGATGTTCCTCTTTATTGTGGAATATTCCCATGCAGATCTCAACTACAGTTTCCTCGCCCTCGATTATCCTTACCGGCACTACGTCAAGGTCTGACAGCATCTTGTCAGCCTTTGCAGCGCGCCTCACCTCTCCCAGGCACTTTATCACACCGACAAAGTCACATGAAGGGTTCCAGAACCAGAGAGGTGGACGGGTCTTGTACGTAATTATCTTCTGCGTGTCAAAGCCGTACATGCCGAAAGAGAGTTGTCTTGTTTTTAAGGTGGCAGAGGAGGATATTTGTAACACATTTTTATAACTGGATTATCATAACAGGCTCAGATTACACGGCCTTCATCACCGTGTCAGACTCTGGCTCTTCTTGAGCCAGTGCCCACATTCTCATCATCGCCTATTGTAGGATGTTTTCTTTGTTTTACATCTCAGGTCGGGCAGCTGTTGGTACTGCAAGTTCCTGCTTTTCGTGCGCCTCCAAGATGAGGGTGATAACCCTCTCGACCTTGGAGAGAACGCGGAGGCAGAGCTTGCCAACAGCTTCTGGCGTCTTCTCTTTTGCATACGACGCGATGTAGTTCCAAGAGAAGCTTGTCGCATCGTATCCGTAGATCTTGGCCAGGACGCATGCAGAAAGCTGCGCCACTGTTTCCTGTTCTGGGTCCTGCACAGGCTTGAGCTTCTCAAATGTCGAGTGGGCCTTGTGTGCAAGCTCGTGGAAGAAGGTGTCAGGGTCTTCCTGACACAATCTAATCACGTTTGTTGCCAAGTTGTACGAGCCGCCCTCGCCACGAACTGTAGGCCCATACTCGACCTTGACTCCCCACTTTGCTGCGACATCAAGCAGCGGTGGCAGGAACCTTGGTTGGTATTCCGGTATTGGCTTGCCCTCCGTGTCCTCATACCGGAAGACTGGAATCCCAACAAATCCTGCAGGATACTCGAGGTCTTCCTCCTCGCCCGTCTTTTCGTTTTTCACCTTCTTTTTGTGGATCATGGGGGCAAGGATGTAGAGGGCGTGTGCCCCCTTCTTGACCTGCCTTCTTGATTCCTGCCACTGGCGGTATCCCCGGGCGTCAGACGTGCCATGCGATATCATGACAAGCTTGTTGCCAAGCGACCACTTGCGCGAAGGTCCTGCGCTTTGGATAAAGGCCTGCGCGCACATCTGTGGCAGTTCCTGGCTTGAGAAGAGGGAGACTATTCTCCCTAGCTCCTCAAGTGCTCTAGTTGTGGTTGCCATCTGGATAGTCCTCCCCTGTTGCCCAGAGGTCGTTCTGGTCTGGGTTCATCTTGCGCCAGAGCTCGGAGAAGGCAAGCGCCTCCACCGCAAGTCCTGCCTCGTCAAGGGCCGCATATGCAGTCTCGGCTATCTTTCGGCCGGACATTTTGAAATACTGGACAAGTATCTGTCCCAGTATCTCCGACTCTGAAGCTATCTCTGCGGCCTCGGGGACAAAAGATGTCTCCCGCTTCAGGTCGATTGCTGTTCTGACCAGCATCGATATGATCTGGTCAACGGTTTTCTCGTCTGCCATGTTTTCTACCTCCTTTGTAGGACTCGGGCCGTTGCGCTGCATGGTGCTGACATTGCCTGGTTATAGCTTACGCTAGCTCGCATCTTTTGTTTGAAAAAATTCTATGCGGTGGAAATCCACGTTTGTCCTGTCGTTTTTGTTTGACAGAAAATATTACTTCAAGGCAGGCAGTTGCGATTGTTTGTGTTGGCCCGAAAAAGGAGCCGCATAGGCGTTTCGGTTTTTTGAAGCTCTTTTGGTATGTCCTGTGGTTTTTGTCTTGTAGTTTTGCGGATTGTCTTGTATTGGGTTTGAAAAAAATGGTTTAGACGTTATCGTTGTTGGCGATGTTGCCGGAATGCGTTCGTACAGTTTTTTGTTTTGATTTTATGTTTGAGCCTATGTGACTCGATGACAAAGAAGGCTTTCTTTTTAAGGGATACCTGCAGCTACCAGTTTTCAAGTGCGTCAAGGAGGAAGTCTTTCTTGTCTTCTGAATCCTTCTTGGTTTTCTTTAGAGCTTCAGAATTTTGAAGCTCCCCGATTCCTGAAAAACCAGAGACCGGTTTGAGGTCAAGGCCTAGCATAACATTTTTCTCAGAAATTGCCCAAAGGTCGGCTCCAAACTTTCTTATCTTCTTGTTTATCCTGCAGCGAAACGTCCTCTGCCGCTTTTTTGAGAATTGGCCAGGGTTCTCGACGAACCTTCGCTCCGAATTTGTCAGCATCTCTGGGATGCAAGCTTGAATAGGCCAAGCGCGTTTGACATGACCGGGTCCTGTGAAATTTCAATCTTTTCTGATAATTTGGACTCTAGAAGCTTGCAAAGCCTTGGGATCATCATGCCTCCCCCTGAAAAGAGGACCGGAAGGGTCTTCAGGTCCTGCCTTATCGAGTTGAGGTCGTCAATAATGGAATCTGCAAGCATGTCAACAAGCGGGCCTGCCTTGGAGTCCCCGAAGATCTCGCATGCAACGTATGAGATCTTTGAGGCATCAAGCCTTGAGCTGATATCGCTTACGGCATGGTGGCTTGAGAGGCCCTTGACAGGCACCATCTTCTGGAATGCCACCATCTCAGTCGTGCCCTGTCCCACCGAGACTATAATAGCGTCCGTCTTGCCCGCATCAACCAGCGTGCCTATTGCCTGCGGCACGACCCTGCACGCGGCAGGCCTGTACTCCCTTTGGATAAGTCTCTTTACGGAATCGCGCTGTGCCCTTGCCTCGTAGGGCAGCCCTATTACAATGTGCAGATTGTCTGGGCCCTGGCTTGCCACGGCGTCCTTTTTCTGCGATACAAGCTCGACTGCCTTTTTTACAAGCTTCATAAACGCCCCCTCGTTGACAGGGCTTCCCTGCATGACAGGCCTTATCACAACGGCATCCGGATTCTTTGACAGTTCGACTGCCTCATCACCCACCGCTTCGATCCTTCCCCTCTTCTCTTCCCAGGAAGATGCATGCCTGTAGACATAAAGTGACGGGAATCTTTTGGTTGCAGTATCGGAGACACATTTTACGAAACCGGTTCCAACGTCAAGGCCGATTGATGTCACGATACCAAGAAGATGGCATTCATTTAAGGAGGGAACGTACCGCTGTTCAATCAGAATCGTCGTCCAGCGAGAAACCCTCAAGTGCCTCTTTGAATATCTCTGGCTCGGACTCTTTGAGCTCGTACAGCCACGACTCGAGCTCCTCAAAGTATTTGCCGTATCTTGACATCATCTCGTCTAGCTTGTCGGGGTAAACCCTTATCCACCTCTTGCGGTACCTTGACGTAAAGCCCTTCCTGTTAAGTGTGGAAATGACTACCGGGAGGTACTTTTTGGAATAATACTCGCCAAGCAGCCTCTCAAAGTATGATATCATGTAATAACCCTCCTTGCCGGTCTCTGCATACCTTACCTGAACGCAGCATGCGCAGGCAAGAACGCACGTCTGGAGAAACGATAGATCAAGCTTGCAGGCTATTGCAATCCACCTGCCAGAATCCGTAAGCCAGTACATGCCACGCCTAGTACCTGATAGAAGTCCCCTGGCCTTGAGCTCCCAGATCGTCTGCGCAAGCCGGTACCCCTTTGAGCCTTCGGGTGATCCTATGCTGTGGCGAACCTCCCGCAGGGTCTTTTTCTTTTCAGGGTACAGGTCCAGAATTACCTGAGCCGAAGGGGTGCCTTTTTTTAGCCACCTCTTGCCGTGGTTGTAACCCCACATCTTGGGGCGCAGTGCGGAATGAATCATCTGGCAAGCACTACAAGCATGCGTACCTGTGTCTCGTCCTTTATGCTGGAAACAATATGCTCAAGGTCCTTCCTTGAGGATATCTTGGCAAACCTTATCTTCTTTTTCTGCTCTACCATCAGAAAGTCAAGCAGCGCATCGGGGATGGCGTAGACCAACCTTGCGTCATCTGCCTCCTCAAGCTTGATGCAGCCGTTTGCAGAGTCCTCCTTTATCTTTGAGACTCTGAGGGTCTTTTCGTCAAGGAGGAGCTTGTCCCCGTCAGGTGTGAGTACCATCCTGTAGGTTGGGTGCCCCTTGATCAGGTTCTTCTCCTCCCTTGTTATCCTTGCAGTCTTCCTGCCCCTCTCCTCTGGCGAGTAAACTACAGCCTCCCCCTCTTCCCCGTCCCTGAGCTTGAGCTCCTCGCTTATTACCTCAAGGTCCTGAGGAGTTGGAAAGACAAAGTTTGGCTCCTTTGCCTGAAGGAGTGACGCGGTCAACACCTCGGCTGCTGTGAGCTGGGCCTTTTCAGACTCGTATGAGACAAGCCACTTGACTACATGGACCGGCATCGCTACCTGGGAATATTTTTTGCATGCAGCCTCAAGAAAAGAATCAAGGCATATCCTCACCTTGCTGTAGAGCACCTTCTGGGCAAGGTCGATGTATGCCTTTGGGATAAAGCCTTCTGCGTCATGCTTTTTTAGAAACTTGGCGGCATCAAGCATAAAGAGCGGGTTGACAGAGCCGTGCGTGTTAAGCTCTATGTGCAGCCTCACGATATCATCGATATCCCTTGCCGCAATGATGTGTGCCCTTGCAGAGTCTCTTCCGGCCTCCCGAAGCGCCCTTGCCCTCAGGTGGCCGTTTATGATATACTGGGTGGAACCGTGGACTGCAACGGTAATCGGCTCTATAGTTTCAGGATGGCTCTTGGCAGCAGAAAGCAGGTCCTTGAATAGCTTCCCAGTCTGCAGGGTAACCTTTACCGGGCAGGGTTTTAGCCCTGCAAGCTCGACTGTCTGGTATTCAAACTGGTACATGGAGCCTTATCCCCTTTAGCGCGAGCCCTACTGCACGTGCCGCCCTTGCATCCTCACGCCCGGCTGTGATCTTCTGCAGGTTCATTATGGCATGGCGCATTATCTTGTAGTACAGGGCACCGCTTCCAATCTTACCCTGCATCCCTGAGAGCAGGAGGCGTATATGGTAGACCTGCTTTGGATAGCTGCAGTCGATTCCTGCATTACGTGCCGTTATCTCGTTGAGCGAATAGGCCTTGAGCATTGTAAACTTGCGCTTGACACCAAAGTTCATCATTACAGCGTCAATTATTTGGTCGTCCGCTCTTGGCAGTCCGTTCTTCTTGCAGACAAGGTCGATGGCAAAGGCGGCGGTCTGGGCCTTGGTGCTTCTCTTTGGCCTGCATCCCTTGAGCGCTGCAACCTCCCCCTCTCCTGCTAGGTCTTTCTTGGCCTTGTTTGTAAGATCCTCCAGCCTGAGCGCATACTCTATCCACTCCTTCTGCCTCTGCTCCTGCATGGTGTGGTATATCGCGCTTGCATCCTGCGATGCATGCAGCGGCAGCTCAAGCTTGGTGCATGCGTTGGAAAGTGCCGACTTGTCTGGGTTTGCCTCATGCATGTGCCTTGCGCATTCTAGGTTTACCTTTGCCGTTCCCACCTCGGTGGCCTGGTAAAGGTTGAGCTTTGACTCGGACTGGGCATTCTCAGGCTGGTAGTCCCTTCCTAGGACGGCACCGCAAGCAGGGCAGCAGACCTCGCCTTCTGCGCTGCACAGCCTTGTGCTTCCGCAGACTGGGCACTGGTCATGGATTTCCTGGTATTCCACCTGGGACACCTCTGCAATACCTGACTTTGGAACCGATGACGGGCACTTCAACAATCATGACAGGGGAAGAAAAGCGATGATTTTCTCCCCGCTCACATGCACAAAAGTGTAATGATGTTACGGTACATTCTACTCGCCTTGGATTGGAAAAATGTCGGAAATGTACCGTTCTCATGATAATATGGTAATGCAAATTCCTTTTAAGGCTAGTTTACAACTTATGTGAAGTCACGTGCCTGTAACATGTTCTAACACGTTCTAGCATGTAATATTAATAAACACACATACGGTACCATATATATTGAAAAAGCCCAAGCGCGACCCGACCGTTGCCATTCAACAGTCAATTTATTCCAGGGCAAAAGCAAGGGCTGATGCAAGGGGAGTAACTCTCATTGATTACGTAAACGAGATACTCTTGCTCAATATAGAAAAGGATGATTTTTTGAAAAAGTATGCACCATACATAGAGACGGTTTCCGTCGGCGAGACCATTGTCCTGCGCGACCACAAGGTAAACAAGCTTGCAGAGATTTACTTTAAGAACGGCATGCTCTACTGTACGCAAGACGAGTCAAATGACTGCATGCACATTCACTTTGCACTTGCGCTGCCTCAGGTGATAAAGCTCAAGGGCAAGAGCCCAAGATAGTGCAGACTTTCAGAAACGCTTGCTTTTTTCTTGCATCACCTATGTACCGTAATGTCGTCTTTGCCTATAACGTTTGATTAAATTTGAATTTCACGTAAATTTTTCTGTAGGATTTATTCTGATCATCTGTCAGGATTTTGATTACACCGCACCGAACTGCAAAGTTGAATCCCTGTGAGAGATTTGAAATCAGAATACACTTTCATATCGCTGTGTCACTAGAAGAAAGTGGTTTACGCTCTTCTATCATGATCTCTTTCTCCATCTCTTACACAATTTCAGAGTATACCTTCACATGTGAAGAGTCCTTGTGCTGTGTGGTAAGACAATCGTACGAAGAGAAAAAGATCCCAAAGACGGTGGTTGATGCGTCGGTAAAGAAACGATATCTCGCCTGACACTACCACAATACAGGTCCTTTGAAAATGATCTGATGATCTTTCGTTTTTAGAAGCGGCCCATAATAAAATCTCAGAAATTCCTATGGATAACCTTAATTCAGAACGTTCAAAATACAAAATAGATGTCAGACATTGAATTTCTAATCGATGAAAATGTTTTGGGTCTTGATAGATATCTATCATCTTTAGACATTAGATTCAAAAAAGTTGGCGAACCAGGTTGCCCTGCAAAGGGTTCTGATGACCCAACAGTAGCAAAATTTTCACATAAACATGGTCTTGTTGTGGTTACTAATGACGACAACCTAAAAAAACAATGCAAGATTCTTGGTGTTGGATACGTTTTCATGGATCTAAAGGATTTTGCTAGAAAGGTAAAAGAATATGCCGCCTCACATTAAACAACTCTCCATAGCTGTGACAAGCAGATATTGAAATGCTCTACACAAAAATTCTGCATAGAGGATCGTACAAATCAAGGGTTCTTCAGATTGAAATCGATAAAAAGCGACTAGTTACTCCAACATATTTCCCATCCATTTCCAGTGTGGCTACCAGATTACCTCTTGAACCATTGGTACAGTCTATCGTAAGAAGTGGTTATCCACGATTGCTTGTTTCGGCGTACGATTTAGCTGGTCTTTCAAGGGAGAACTACAACCGCATTTCTAGAATGTTAGGTAAGTTCTCAAAAGAAAATAATTTTTTGTTGATAGATAGTGGTAGCTTCGAAAGTTATTGGTTCCGTGACAGAAGATGGAATTTTAAAAAATATAGAGCCATAATTGACAAAATAAAATCTGATTTCTTTACAAGCTTTGACAATATTCCTGATTCACATTCAGATTACTTAGACATACTGAGGCTTACGCATCAAAATGCAAAGGACTCTAGCAAATTAATGAAAGACAATCACTGCATTACAATCTGTCATGGACAATCCCCAGAACAGCTTCAGAAACTGGTCAAGAAACTATCTCTGAATAACTCCGAATTATGTCAGGTAATCGCAATTCCGGAGCGAAGCTGCGGAAAAACGTTACATGATAAAATAAAGACAGTGCAAAAAATCCGAAATATCCTTGATAACGATAAAGAGGAAAATGTGTTACACATCCTAGGTTGTGGCAATCCGCTGTCCATGGCGCTGTTTGCAATGGCAGGAGCTGATATCTTCGACAGCATAGACTGGTCAAGGTGGGTGGTGGATTTGAGGTCACTGGGCTTTACTGATTTTGCCAATCTTTCCATTACTGACTGCATGTGCAGGGTTTGTAGAATGAAGAATATGGATCCAATACTGCGTGCCATACTGCACAATCTGTTATTTTATCAGGATTTTGTCTTGGAGTTGCAGCAATCCATAATCCTCAAAGATGAGTTGAATTTCTTGAAAAGGTATGTGGATCAGAAGACAGTTTCTAAAATCGTCAACTTTTTTTAATGGTTTAGAATAGTAGCAACGGAAAGGATATCTTGAACAACTTGCAAGTTTTGACTACAAGTCAGATCAGCGATACTTTTGTTCCTAGTCCGATTTTAGACATCTACTACCAACTAGAGAAAGACCACAAAAATCGGCTAGACTGGATTAACGCCTCAGAAGAACATCTTTGGAGGGAACTTTGCTTTTGCATACTGTCTGGTAATGTGGCCTATGAGCTTGCAAAGTCAGTTGTAGACGTATTAACAGAAAGAGGTTATCTTGATTACAAATGGATGATGGAAGACAACAAATCCAGAATTACACTTTTCCACGAGTTAGATAAACCGAATTTTGATCCAAGAAAAAAGAATGGTGAGTTGAGAAAATATCGCTACCCAAAGAAGCGTTCTGCTGAAATCGTGGGAGCAGCAAAAGCACTGTATAGAGGTAATTCCATAAAGAGCGTACTTTCCAATATGACTTCTGATTTAGAGGCAAGAAATTTCTTTGTAAATCAAATATCTGGTCTCGGGATAAAGGAAGCGTCGCACTTTCTCCGTAACATAGGATTTACCAATTCATTGGCAATTATCGATGTGCACGTCTTGACATTTCTAAAGGAATTTTCCCTTGTTGATTTTGATACAAACTCTTCGCTGACTTTGCAAAGATATCTAAGGTTGGAAAAAACTCTCAGAAATTTTGCAGAGTACCATGGGTTTAATTTGGCATTGTTTGATCTAGCGGTTTGGCACTACATGCGAAATAAAGAATTATGAAAGTGATATGCCTAGCATCGGGCGGCATCGATTCCAGTGTACTCATGCTCATGCTAAAGAGGATGAGGCATGAAGTTTTTCCATTACACATCAACTACGGCCAAAAAGCCGCAATGATGGAGCAAAAGTCCTTCTACAAAATCTGCGAATTTCTGAAAATCAAACCCGAGGTCATAGATATCTCGAATATAGGAAAACTATCCATAGGGCTGACAAAGCCCGATTTATCCTACAGTGATAGTCCGTTTTTTCCAGCAAGAAACCTCTTGCTTCTAACTATTGCTTCCATTTATGCACATACTAAATCAATCAAAGTAATTTCAATAGGTTCGCTATCAAATTCCATTTTCCCGGATCAAACTAAAGAGTTCATGAAAAGCTCAGAGACAACTCTCAACATTGCAATCCAAGAACAAATCAAAATCCTCACACCGTTAATAGATCTGAATAAACGTGAGGTTATTGAACTAGCAAGGAAATACAATTTTCCATTGGAAATAACATATTCTTGTCATATAGGTTCACCAGATCCTTGTGGAAAATGCATGAGCTGCAAAGAAAGGCAAACGATAGAAAAAATACAAACTTGATTAGTCCAATAACCCTTAATACGATAATCCTCTCCCCCTAAACTGATACGATATGGGCGGACCTGGAGGCAGTATTGATTTTTCTTCACGTGGCTCCGATACAGGAGAAAAGATTTTTCGATCAGCTACTGATGAAGCTGAAAGAGCCACACAGTCACGAGTTCAGAGGAATGTTTTCATCAGCTTCGCAGTGGAAGATGAGGCGCAAGTAAATCTACTACGTTCTCAGGCAAAAGATGACAGATTTGATTTTCAATTCAGAGACTATTCAATCAAAGAGCCTTTCGACGAGGCATGGAAGACTCAATGCAAAGAGATCATAGCACTAACATCTGTGGTGATTGTGGCAATAGGTGAAACTACCGCAGACAGCGAAGCGGTGGACTGGGAAATTAGGGAAGCACACAGACAGGGCAAAAAAGTGATTGGAATGAGGCTACATAAAGACGAAAATCATAAAGTCCCACGGGCACTAACTGAGTATGGAGATAAAATCATTGACTGGAAAGCGGATCAACTTGGCGATGAATTGCAATAGATAAGACATGAACGAACAAGAGGAATTAAGCAAACTTTTCAATTCTACAAAAGAACTTGGAGAGAAAGGTGAAGAATGGTTATTTGAACAGTATAGGATATACCTGAAGATGATAGACAGCTTGAACGAACGCCGTGCCACGGCCAACAGTTTTTTTCTGAGTATAAGCACAGGATTGCTTACAGCATTGGGCGTTCTGTTTAATCTGGTAACAACTATTACGACCAATAGTGGGTGGGTTATTGTAGGATCAATCAGTGGGATTCTTTTTAGTTATACATGGTTGAGGACGGTAAAATCCTACAGGCAGCTCAGTAGTGGAAAATGGAAAATCATCACAGAAATTGAAAAAAGACTTCCGTTATCACTGCATGGAATAGAATGGAAAATTCTGGGGGAGGGAAAAAATAAATCATTGTATAAGCCACTTACAGATGTAGAAAAAGCGGTGCCGTTGATATTTTTAGGAATCTTTGCGGTCTTAATCATAATATCTATTGGAAGAGCGTATTTGCCCTTTCCGTAAATCTAAACAAGAGAATCCTTTGAAGACATGGAAGTATGGTAAATCTGTTAATGTTTTCAGGTACAAATGCAAACGTGGAAAATTTTTCAATTTCTATAAAGGTTTGAAATCTAGTCTGACTATTCCAAAATCTTTGTAACAGTGCTTTCTGCCCAATCCTTTGCTATCACCTCTGCTTGAGCCAAAACAGTTTGAGTAGCTTTTTCTTGTTTGTCTGGAGGATAACCGTGTTTTCTCAAGATCTTCTTAACCTTTAGACGTATTTCAGCCTGAACACTCTCCCTTTGAGTCCAGTCTATAGTGACACTCTTTCGTATCATCTCCGTCAGCTCCAAAGCAATCTTTCTTAGCGTTCCGTCTCCAAGAACCTTGACGGCGCTGTCATTTACTTCCAGAGCGTCATAAAATGCAAGCTCGTCTTCTGTCATGTTTTGCTGCACCCCTCTGTTTTTCTTTTCCCTGACCTTTCTTGCAAGTTCTATCAGTTCTTCAATGACTTGGGCCGCCTCTATGCTCCTGTTAGTGTACTTCTTGATGGTCTTGTCAAGAAGATCCATGAACGACTTGCCCTGAATTATGTTCCTTTTTGCAAAGATTCTGATCTCGTCATTTAGCAGTTTTTTGAGCGCCTCAAACGCCAAGTTCTTTTGCGGCATCCCCTTTACCTCCGCTAAAAAGTTCTCTGATAGTATGGATACATCGGGTTTTTGAATTCCTGCAGCCTCGAAGATGTCAATTATCCTGTCCGATATCACGGCTTTGGAAATTATCTGCTTGATTGCCGTGTCGAACTTTTCTTCCTGTCCTTCCTTGCCGGTTTCAGTTGTTTTTACTATTGCTGATTTTATAGCCTGAAAGAAACCGATCTCTTCTTTTATCTTCATAACCTCTGGACGTGGCACTGCAAGAGAGAACGCCTTCAGTAACGCAGTGGTTTCTTTCTGGAATCTTTCCTTTCTGCCCTTTTCCTTTAAGATGTGTTCCATTGCGTCTGGAACAAAAGTTATCCTTTTGCCTGATTCCAGCTCAAAAAATTTCTTGTAATTGAATCCGTGGAACATGTCCTTGACGATTTCGTATTTTTCCAGCGTCAGCATTACTGCCTTGTCTTGGTCAAATGTCGGCTTGCCCCTTCCGCCACTTTCTGTATAGTCAACTAGTGCCTTTTTTAGTTCCGCACCTACTCCCATATAATCCACTACAAGACCTCCGACCTTTCCGGGGTAGACGCGGTTTACCCTCGCTATTGCCTGCATGAGCGTGTGGCCCTTTATCGGCTTGTCAAGATACATCGTGTGAAGCGAAGGCGCATCGTACCCTGTCAGGAACATGTCCCTTACTATGATAAGTTTCAGCTCATGTCTTGGATCCTTGAAGTTGTCACCGATCTTCTTCCTTTTGATTTTGTTTCGTATATGTTCCTGCCAGTCCTTTGGGTCAGATGCGGAACCTGTCATTACAACCTTGACGAATCCCTTCTCGTCTTCCTTGTTGTACCACTCTGGCCTGAGTTTTACTATCTCGTTGTGCAGATCGTAGCATATCCTCCTTGACATGCATACGATCATCCCCTTGCCCTCCAAGCTCTTCAGTCTCTCTTCAAAATGATTCACAATGTCTTGTGCAATTTTTCTGATCCTGGTTGAAGCACCTACTACTTTTTCTACCCTTGCCCATTTGCTCTTCAGTTTTTCCTTTCCTTCGATTTCTTCTCCTTCTGTTACCTCCTCGAATTCCTTGTCTATCTTTGGCCTCTCCTCTGGCTTGAGTTCCAGTTTTGCAAGCCTGCTGTCATAATAGATTCTAACAGTTGCCCCGTCCTCTACTGCCTGCTCTATGTCGTATTTGTCAATATATTCTCCAAAGACTGCTGGTGTGGATCTGTCCGACTTTTCTATCGGCGTTCCAGTAAACCCGATGAATGACGCTTTTGGCAAGGCGTCCCTTAGATATTTGGCATAACCATAGGTTATCAGTGTCTTGTCCTTTCTGCTCAATATCTTTGCGGAAAATCCGTATTGGCTTCTGTGGGCTTCATCTGCGATTACCACAATGTTGTCTCTTTCGGATAGCATCGGATATTTTTCCCGGTTCTCTTCCGGAAAGAATTTCTGAATTGTGGTAAACACGATACCGCCCGATGAGACCTTGAGCTTTTCCTGTAGTTCCTTTCTTGATTCTGCCTGTGTCGGTTTCTGCCGTAGAATGTCCTGACACCTTCCGAAGGTTCCAAATAATTGATCATCAAGATCGTTTCTGTCTGTCAGAACTACTATGGTAGGGTTGTCCATTTCTCTGACAAGCTTTCCTGCATAAAAAATCATGGTCAGGGATTTTCCTGATCCTTGGGTGTGCCAGACGATACCAGCCTTTTTGCTTCCTCTTCTTGCCTTTAGTGTGGATTTTACAGCCTTGTTTGCGGCCCAGTACTGGTGGTATGCCGCAAGCTTCTTTAATGTCTCTGTGTCCTTTTCAAAGACGATATAGTTTCTTACAATGTCTAGGAATATCGACCTGTCACACATTCCTCTGAGAAGGACCTCGATCTCGTTGAGCCCCTTTCGTGGTTTTTCTCCGTTGATTGTCTTCCATTGCATGAACCTCTCCCTCTCGGATGAGATGGTTCCTGCCTGTGCCTTGAGTCCGTCACTAATTACAAGAATCTCGTTGAATCTGAAGAGTGTCGGCAGTTGGTCCTTGTATGTCTGGAATTGGTGGTATGCATCATCAATCGTTGCGTTCTCGTCTGCCAGGTTTTTAAGCTCAAAGATAAGCAGTGGTATTCCGTTGACAAAAATCACAACGTCGGGTCTTCGTTCTACGTTGTTTTCCTGTACCGTGAACTGGTTTACTGCCAAGTAATCGTTACGTTTTGGATCCTTGAAATTAAACAGCCAGACCTTTTCGTGCCTTTCTCCGTCCTTTGTCTGGATTGGGACATCTATTCCATCGACTAGTAGCTTGTGAAAGTTTTCGTTGTCAACGATTAGCCTCTGACTTTCGCTTCTTAGAATCTGTTTTATTGCCTGCTCCCTTGCCTCTTCTGGAATGGAAGGATTGATCTCCTTTAGTGTAGTTCTGAGTCTTTCGACAAGAACAACATCCTTGTAATCGTCTCTTAGGGCATATTTCCCTTCAGGTTGATAATCTTCGTTATCACCTCTGATTATACCGTAGCCAAGATCTTTGAGACTATCAAGAACATTCTCTTCAACATCTGATTCGTGTATAGCTTTTGGCATATTGTCAGGCCTCTACCGGAACTCTGATTTTCCCAGACATAAGTTTGGGTAATAACAAATTACGTATTTGTGACAGATTTTTATTTTGAAAATTGTTATCATATATTTTATTTAATACGGATGATAATATTTTATTAAACAAAACTAAAATTGTATGATTGGGAATTAAACAAGTCTGATTTTTCAAATCTGTTTGAGTTATGAGAGGCTGTGTACTTCCTCTGTTTAATGATTCAAATTCAAAATTTCTTAGAGTATAATACGAGTAATAAAAGAACTCATTTGATTTTGCCTTTGAGATTAGGACATTATCTGAAATCCAAACTTTATCTCTAACAACGTATACGGTGCCAAGGGTTCCAACTCTGCCTGTTAAGATTAAATTTTCATCAAAAAGAAAATTATCAGTTCTTCCCAATTCTCCGTTAGCTCCCATTACGGGAAACTTACCATTTTCTACGAATTCTTCTCGTTTAAGTCCTTTACCTGTTGTTATTTCTACTAAATCAGAATATTTCCCATACTTCCATTCCTTTGGAATTTTTTCCAAATCAGAATCAACCATCTCTCCACCCGAGGATTTGTACGGCTTGCCTTCCTCATTTGGAAACTCAAAGTTGATGAACCAGTGCTTGAAGATTGCATGACCTATAGCTTCAAGGGTTTTGTTCATTTGTTGGTTGAGTTCGATTTTGGAATCGAGATCCCAAAGAATTTTTGCGATTTCCCGTTGCTCATTTAATGGAGGCAAATTAAATTCAAAGCTTTCAATGCGTTTTGGAGCTGTATGTAGAATCTTAGTTCCTGATGAAGATGTGAAAAGCCATCTGTTGAACTCAGGATACAAAAAAAGACAATATAGAAAATCAGATCGTACTTTTTCAGGATGAATAACAATTACCTTTCCTAACCTTTGATTATGAAGGTAAGTCCTGCCATCATCGGGGACACGAGCAGGTATTCCAAGTATCTCACCTTCACTGGTCTGGCATGTCATGACCAGTAATATATCGCCTGCACATAGATTATACTCAGGTGGATAGTCACCACGATATTCTCTCACTTTTGTATCGTCAAATCTAAAACCTCCAGTATATCGAAAATTTCCAATGTTCACTACAATTGGCCTTCCAGTGAGATCTTCAGAAATGAATTCTGTCTTAAATGGCCACCCATGTTTGATAGAGACAAGGTCTCCGAGACGAATCATTTCCCAGCTAGACATATTCACCATATTTTACATCTCAAATCCAATCTGTTGCAAATTTTTTTTAATTTCATCATTCAGATTTTGTTCTCTTTTCATTTGTTCCGAAAGTTTAATTGTCAAGCGTTTAATAGTTTTTTCAAATTCTTCTTCTACGTCTTCTTCCTCTTCTGCTCCGACATATCTCCCCGGTGTGAGAATCCATTCATGTTTTCTTATTTCTTCCAAAGGGGCAGATTTACAAAATCCGGAAATATCCCGATACTTTTTGTCTTTTAGCTCTCCTCTCCAAGAATGATAGGTATCTGAGATTCTCTTGATGTCCTCATCTGTTAGTTCCTTATGCCTTCTATCAACCAAAACTCCCATTTTTCTGGTATCAATGAAAAGGACATGGCCTCTTCTGTCTCTGAACTTGTGGTTTTTCTTGTCCCTTGAAACAAACCAAAGACATGCGGGAATCATTGTATTGTAGAACAGTTGACCGGGCAGGGCAACCATGCAGTCAACCAGATCATCTTCGATTATGTTTTTGCGTATGTCTCCCTCACCAGATGTATTAGAGGACATGGAACCATTTGCTAAAACAAATCCAGCCATGCCAGTAGGAGAGAGATGATGAATAAAGTTTTGAACCCAAGCAAAGTTCGCATTGCCTTTAGGAGGAGTTCCAAATTTCCATCTTACATCATCTTGTAATAATTCTCCTCCCCAATCACTGTCGTTGAAGGGGGGATTTGCAAGAATGAAATCTGCTCTCAAGTCCTTGAACTGGTCGTCCCGGAAAGAATCGCCCCATTCCACATTTGCATCAATTCCCCTTATCGCAAGGTTCATCTTGCAGAGGCGCCATGTGGTCTGGTTGCTTTCCTGGCCGTAAACTGAAATGTCGCCGATTTTTCCACCATGTGCTTCAATGAATTTTTCTGATTGCACAAACATTCCACCGGAACCGCAGCAAGGATCAAAGATTCTTCCCTTGTATGGCTCAAGCATGGCTACTAGCAGCTTGACAATGCTTCGAGGTGTGTAGAACTGGCCTCCTTTTTTTCCTTCTGCATCTGCAAACTGTCCCAAAAAATATTCGTAAACCCTTCCAAGAATGTCCTTGCTCCTGCTGTCTTTGTCGCCCAAGCCTATTGTGCCGATCAGATCAATTAGCTCGCCAAGTCTCTGCTTGTTCAAAGCAGGTCTTGCATAGTTTTTCTGAAGAACTCCCCTTAGGGAAGGGTTATCTTTTTCTATGGCATCCATTGCCTCGTCGATTATCGTGCCGATTTCAGGTTTCTTTGCACTGTTTGCCAGATACTCCCATCTTGACTTTTTTGGAACCCAGAAGACCCTCCTCGAGATATACTCGTCTACATCCTCAGAATCAGAGGTCGGATCTTTTCTTAGTTTTTCATAAACTTCATTGAATGCATCAGAGATGTATTTTAGAAAAATCAGGCCTAGTACAACATGTTTGTATTCTGCAGCGTCCATGTTGCTCCTTAGTTTGTCAGCTGCCAGCCAGAGTTTCTGTTCAAACCC
Source organism: Nitrososphaerota archaeon (assembly GCA_028866895.1). Lineage (GTDB taxonomy): Archaea > Thermoproteota > Nitrososphaeria > Nitrososphaerales > Nitrosopumilaceae > Nitrosotalea. Next base: position 20,675 of record JAGWHF010000009.1, on the reverse strand, counting down.
CAGGTTTGCACCATTCATACCGTTTCCTTTCTTCATAAACCCCTTTGTTTTCATGTAATAGGAGATTAAAAACACGATCGTGAAAGACACGAGACAATCTTGCATTTTCAATCGTTGTCAAATTAGGGATCATTACCACTTTGCATAAATTCCCATATTCGAGGGAAATATCAAGGGTATATGATAATTACCGTCAGATCTGTTTTTATGGTCTAGTATTATTCCATTGTTTATGGTAGAGAATATGCCTTATGTTGGTAGCTATGCTCAATTATCTAATTTATTTGCTAAAATACAAGAGGCCGCTGTACCAACAAAATTTACCCATGAATTTATGAAAACGATGCTTGACTTGAGGTCATCAAATTATTTTCCCATGATTCCATTTCTCAAGAAGATCGGGTTTTTGGATGCATCTAATATTCCCACACAAGACTACAAAGACTATAGAGATCCAGCTTCGGCAAAATTTGTAATGGCAAAATGCATAAAACAATCATATGAGAAAATTTTTCAAGCTAACGAATTTGCTGATAAGCTGTCTAAAGAAGAATTAACTGCAAAAGTCAAAACAATAACAGGCTTGCCAGAAAATAATTCCACTGTACTTCAGATCGTTGGTACTTTTATGGAGTTAGCAAAACTTGCGGATTTTAGCGCGAAGGCAACAGAGAAAGTTAAAGAGAAAGAGGAAGGCAAACCAAAGGAAGAAGAGAAACAAAAACCAACATTATTATCTAAATTAGGCATATCATATACAATAAATCTTAACTTGCCCGCTACTCCAGACGTTGAAGTTTTTAACGCAATTTTCAAGAGTCTAAAGGAACATATTCTCAATGAGTGAAAATTTTCCATTATCAGCACAGCTACGTGATTTTGGAATGAGAAATCTACAACTTGAAGATGATCTAAAAAAGATTGAAGAATCAGGTATTGAGATTGGACATATTTCCACAACCTCAAAAAAAGAAATTGTTGATCCAGATTTATTTGATACGGATATCAGACAAAGTGCAAAAAGAATGTCAGATTATTATGTAATGTTTTATTGTTTCGAAAACACTGTTAGGAAATTGGTGAAACAAACATTGTTAGAAAAATATGGTGTCGATTGGTGGGAAAATCGAATTCCAGATATCATTAAAAAAGAAGTCAAAGAGAGACAAGAGAAAGAAAAAGACTCTGTCATGACCATTAGATCATTAGATGATCCTCTTCTTTACGTTACCTTAGGGGAGCTATTGCCCATAATAGAACACAATTGGAGTGATTTTTCAGATCAATTTAGAAGCAGAAAAGCAGTGAGACAAATCTTGTCACAATTAAATCAGATCAGAGCTGTAGTTGCACATAATGTTGAACTACATGATGATGAATCTGACAGGGCTAAACTTTCAATTAAGGATTGGCAACGACAACTATAGTTCATTTCAGTATTTTGTTCTTACCATGTGTTTCTCAACTAGTCCAAATCATACCGAAACATCATATATCTGAGATTGCACAATTGCTATGAATTTTACAAAATGAATCAATGTTACGAAAGACTTATCACAATAGACCACAAAATAGGTTTAGGGAAACCAAAATGTTCCACCAATGTCGAACTTTAGTGGTGGACTTGTACCCGTTCGGGGCTGCGGTCCGGCGACCGCATGTTCGTTCGGGTTCAAAATCTTCTCATGGTCATAGTTGAATCCCAAAAAGCGACCGATATCAGCACGGAACTGCTAAGACTCCTACCTACGGAGTCAACAAACTAGCTACTTGTATGTGTCCTATAGGACTCGGTCGAGATATTGAATTTATTAATCAAATTCAGGCATGCTTATTGTTTAGGATTGGATCGAATTAATTAAGTGGTTTAATGTTGTTTTCTCTAGCTGAGAGATCATATGCTTCAAGAATGATTCGTTCAGTGTCCATGTTTTTATCTAAAGATCGAGCTAATCGCAAATCACGAAAGGCTTTAGCGTCGAGCGCAATCAGATGGTCATTTAATTTAGATGAATTATCTAGAAATTTCTTAATTTCGGAATAAAATACCTTCAGCTCGTTTTGCAAAGTATGATAGTTCGATAAGAATAGCATTCCTGAAGATTTCTCAAATTCTTTTATTTCGTTAATCTTATCCTGAATATCCTTTTGCTTAACAAGCAAATTTTGAACAATCTTTTCTAGTGACTTGGTAAACGCGTAGCTGGCATCTTCATAATTTTTTTGCTTAAGGTTGATTATTCCCTTAAGGTACCATGATTCAGGATCTTCAGGTAAGAGATAGACGATCTTTTCTACAATTCTGTGAGCTTGCCTGTAGTATTCTAACCTTTGTGCTTCTCGATAAGCATCTTTATCCCAACCTTTTTTGCGCATTTCCTCATCCCAACTAGGATCTATCCAAAGTAGTATGACAATTTCATCGTTAAACCTATTTATTGTTCTCCTTATGGCAATTTCAATATTTTTTTTCTCGCTGGTACTATAATTTTCTTTTGAATTTGAGACGGTATTGGATATGGAAGAGAGCAAATCAAGTGTGGAGTGAATTTCGTTTACAAGGTTGCCGCTGCCTATTTTCCAAATTAACATTTCACGATCCTCAATCAAACTTACACGAGTAGACTCATCACCTAGCTGTTGCCGTTCTTTCAATAATGAATCAACGATATTTAATAAAGTTGAGGCTATTGACTTTTCTACTCTATCATTTGTGTCGATTAGGGGTTTTATCAAACTAGCTGCATCCGCTCCCCTACATTTGAAGTTGTGCATCTTCTTCCATTCCGGATCCACTTGTTTTTTTATGGCAGATATGATATAATTTTTAGGCACAAAATTACTCATTTCAATAAATAATCTTGATTTTGGATCAGGTAATTCTTCAGAGATAACGGTGTAGTTAGTAGAAATGCGATTCATTATTTCCGTGGTTAGAGAATCAATTCTAGATCTTTCCTTGCTCTTTTGTGCAACTGTTTGAAGAAACATTGCATATGTAACTTCTACTTCAACAGGGAGTTGTCCAGTGCTAACAGTATTTGGATCTATCCTGATAGGAAACTCTGAATTAGGATCGGGCATGACGTCAATGTACAAGGAATCTTTTGAATCAGGGTATTCTACCAGATTCCAAGTGATGAGAGGAGTCGAGTGTTTTTCATGAGTGTTTTTTATAATTTTAGATCGCAGTTTTGCCCTTGGCACATCCGGTGGAATCGATTTGTATTTTTGCCAATCAACTTGCTTATCCCAATTTTTGGTATTTTCAGCACCTTCAGGCCATATAATATGGAATTTTTGGTTTACTTCCTGCAAATATTGAAAATTTTCATCTCTAGTCTGATAGCCACAATTCTTCAAAAATTCTAACTTTGCTATCCAATCGATCTCATTAGAAAGTTTCATGTAATCCTTTTCTAAATTATCCAGAATAGAATTCCAATCTTTTAGAACAACTTCGGCCGATTCAGGTAAGCTCATATTAGATAAAAATTTCTCAGTCATTTCTAGAATAGATCTCTGGATTGCAATAGACCACATGAAATCTTCATTGTTACTCATACCAGAATTCACACGATTAAACAGAGATTCCATGTTATTGTATTCAACTTCCAAGTTTGGAAAATGGATATTATTGGAATTCAGGTATTCAAAGAGGGCGAGAACAATCCACGTCGTACCAACTTTTAGCCAAGTAGCATAAGGGGACAAGAGTACGTCGCCACATATTATTTGGAGTCTACGCAAGCTAGAATCACCAAAATGTTCTGCTCGTATATCTAATACCCCTCGTTTAGGATCGTTGTAAAGAAGATTGCATCCCACGCATTGAAGATATCTGTTGGTTATGGATGACCTTTGTGAAAGGAGGAATCCCTCTTTCGTCAAGTTCCCGTTTCCTGAAAATATTGTTCTTGTAGCAAGAAATGGTAGCCAGAATTTTTTCACTACATCGTTGTCTTGATTGATGAGGACATCATATAGGGATTTGGAAATCTGATAGTTTTCATGGCAACCTCGCTGACCACCACCAGATACTAAACTCTGTTTTAGGAGATGAGCTTTAAATTCATCACCCCAACGGCTTTGGGCATTCTTGACTGTAGCTTCAAATGCTTTTACAACAATCCGCGTTCCAACTTGTTCATAAACGCGAATTTCATCTGGCGTAGCACACTCTGGGGTTGCCCATTCAGGATACCCACTTTCATGCGTTCTGGCAAGCCTTATTTGATTAATTTCATTTAGTCTTCCAAAATCTAAATAGAGCTTCCCTCCGTTTGCTAAGAAAAAAACTGTGGGGTTTTCCTCGAAATCAGAGCCCAAGGTAGCACCTGGAACAGATATAACTTGCTTTTTTACTTCATCAAAAAATGTTTCGTTGAACTGACGCTGCCATCCTTTTGGAGCTATGTTCTTTTTGTCTTCGCTAAGAAAGCTGTATAATACTGCAAACTCGGTTTCAAGCCCTATAATTGGAAATATAGATTTCAAGATTTAATCAGTGGTTATTGTCCAGATCCAACGCCTTGGCCTTCCCACGATTCAACCTTTCTCTTTGCCCAATCCGGAACACTTGTACTAGAAGTTTCTGTCTTGTCACCACCTGATGGAGGAGGTGTACCTCCAGAGGAATTACTTGACCCACCCGCATCTCCCGCTCTATCATCATAAATCTCGGTTCCTCGCATCGTTCTTGCATACTTGATCTCTTGTGTTTTTGTATCAATAACTGTATGTCCTCTATGTTTCTTTTCGCCCTCGAAGAATTCCCTTTCTCCTTGATTTCCATAGTAAATATTCTTCTTGTCTCCTTTCGTGCTCTCTATTACAAAATTAGGACTCAAATTCTTACGATTTGATTCCCACTTCTTCTCTACTTTTCCTGAATCTTTCTTGTCTTCTTCGTAATCCACCATAGGTAGAAGTACGATGAAGACATATTTAACAATACTCTACGCCATCTCGTTTTCAAGTGCTAACACCCGCATTTTTCTCATATGGTCGGACCTACTATTGACGATCTAATGCATCTGAGCTGTAGGATATCTATGAGTGACTATGGTTGAGGAAGTTGCTGTTTACCGATCTTCAGTTTGCTGGATCTTGAAGCCAAAACTCTTTGCCGTCCTTTCTTACCAAGTAATTCCAGTTAGCTTCTTTTATGGACCCCTCTTTGATAATCTCCATCCTTCGCCTTGCACGAGTATGAGGGGGAGTCGTCTTAAAGGAATTTACCATATCGTCATTGACTATTTTGATCATTTTTCCTGCATGTACAAGCTCAGTGTAATAATCGTCTGGTCCGATTTTGTGATAAATCAAGTCTAACTTCATAGCGGTTTGATTCGTAGACTCAAAACCTGTAGGAAAGTGGTCCTTTAGTAGTGCATATTTTGCAACCCAATCTAATTTGTCCCTCATCATTAAAGGATCCGTTACTAAATTATCTAACGATTTCCTCCATTCTTGAAGTACTGCTGGTCCCCACGCCGGTAAATGTAGTTTTTGTTGGTTTAACGTATCTTCAATCTCATCACATAGCCAGTATTGATATTGTATGGCGTTCATACTTCCCCCTTTCAAGATTGGGACTGAAGTTTGAAGGGTAGGATCCCGTGAAATAAGCTTCATTGCTAGAAGGGGGTTGTCCAGAATAATGGGGTTTTCAGGAATTGATGTTTCTAAGAATAACAAGACCAGCTGTGCGCAACCAAACTTTAGATAGGTAGAAAGTTCTGCCCTGTTTGAATCTCCTACTATAACATGTAATCTCTTAACAAAATACGGATCTGCATGAGGCTCATCTCTAAGGTTAATGAGAGGTCTGAATTCCATGGTTTCGTGGCTGCGTAGGCATGTTATGGATGACGACCGAGCTGAAATTTCAAATGGTACAATGGACCCAAAATCTACGCTGACGTCTTTTATTTGTCTTCGAAGAAGTTTCATTCTTGCAGAGAGATATTCAAAACTCCCGTTACTTTCCTCCGCTAATTGCATCATTGCCTGTCTGCCATATATTGGTGCAAATTCATGGGGAAGGCTTGGTCCTACCCTTCCGGCACCTGTCAAGATGATCCTTGTAGCAAGGTAGCTTAGCCAAATGGCACTCTGAATGGAAAAGTTCTGATTGCAAATAGCATCAAAGAGATGTGGGGATACAGAGTAATCCTCATGGCAAGAAAATGAATACGTAAAAGGTTTCATACTAGACAGAAACGATAAATTGTTCTTTAGCAAAACCGCTTTTTTATTTACAGTTTCATGGAACAGCCTTAGCAAATCCGCCAAAATTAGCTCTCCTGCGCGGTCTACTGCGATCAAGGTTCTTGGATCTTCGCATTCGGCCGTAGAATACTCAACGTAATAATGATCGCTGTAAAGCCGCGAGCCATTCATGACTATCCTGTTTTCAGCATCAAATTTCCAGAGCTCAACAGGATACCGATAACTCCATTTGATATCATTATTTTCCTTGTATAGGGCTACAAATCTCTTGATAAGGTTAACCGTCCTTGCCTGATACTCTGTAGTTGATTCATTAGTCAGACGAGGAACCTGTAACGCTACTTCCGTTTCAAGCCCGCCTATGCGAGTAGGAACGAATTGATTAAAGGCACCATTCGCTTCACGATGGGTTTTTTGTTTCAACACATGAAAACAGAATTATGTCTACTTAAAGATATTTTACTTATTCAAAATCAAAGGATTCATTTTTTAAAAAACCCGTAAAATCGATTATTATTTTCTATCACAGTGTATTCTGTCAATTATGCTGACTCAGATCTAAAATTCTGTTGATTATGTTCAGTTACTCAAGATATAGTAGAGTTATGCTATAGGAGTTATGTTAGAAATTATTGCGGATATAGTAGTAATGCTTCCTCTAGGTAACAATCAATCGCTGTCATACTTTTTCCCTCGACAAATACAGATTCACCATTATCAAGCGATTCTCCAAGGCTAGCCCAAATATAGGCATCCTTCAGACCTAAATTCATGGCATGAAGGAGACAATCACGTTTTGAAAATTTCTTATTGTTTATTTCAACTGTCTGGTCTTTTCGGAGATAAAGACCAAGACTCTTCCAAATTTTAGGCTCGTTTTGATTTGATTCTGCTGCTCTTCTATAACAATCAAGTTTAGGGATTTTTATTCCATTCACAATTACGGAGTCGTCGGGTGATTGTTCTGCAAGGGAAAACCAATCCGCTTGTACGCCTAAAAGGGGATCATCGTGAATTCGGGTTTTTTCGACAAGAGAAGAATCTACTGGTTTGAACCCAGCAGGTAGGGTACCATGTGTTGGACCAGATGCTGTCGATCTTGGTTTTGCAGGCTGTGTTTGCGGGATTGGTTTTAGAACAGAAGTAGGTTTTGGCTCTCTATCACCTGTAATGTATGTGGGGGGAGTGGTCCCGTGATAAACCTCTTCCGTTCTGGCTGGTCCCCCTCCGCCTGAATTGCCTCTCTCCCCCGAATCAATTGGCCGAACTGTAACAGTGTTTCGAGATTTTCCTACATTATGGCTGATTGCGAATAAAGCTATGCCAAATGCTACAACGCCTATTGCAATAAACAGGATAGTGGGACTAGGGCTGCCTCCTCCATTGAATTGAGAGGTAATGACAGAGATGTTTGTTGAGCCAGAACTTGGAGCGTTATTGCTATCTCCCAAATAATTTGCGGTTATGACTATATTACTAGGAGTGTTTGGTGCAGTATAGGTTGCTGTACATGTATGATAGTTTTCTGTTCCCTGACATGATTGAGATGTGAATGTGCCTCCAGCACTCCCATCTCCCCACGACACAGCACCTGTCGGAATTGTGTTGCTTGCGGTTCCAACGATGTTAGCGGTGACGATTATGGGGGCTCCAGTGTTTAAAGTCGTCTGACTTGCCAATACTGTTGTGATTGTAGGATCCAGAATCCCTGAGGTAAGAGGGGCACCACTTACAATCACCACTCCTGTCATCCAGGGGTGAACTTGACAAAAATAGTTGTATGTGCCTGGCGTGGTAAAAGGTGGGCTCGTATAGGATTTGCCAGCTGGAATCAGGCTGCTGTCCCAGACAGTGCCGGTCTGGTTATCTGATGGCCTGCCGCTTGTTGCTGTATGTCCTACAATGTCTGCGTTTGTCCATGTGACAGCATCGCCTACCTTGATATTTACTATGTTTGGATCGAAGCAGCTTGTGAAAGTACAAATTCCACGGGTATTGCTCGCTCCATAACTAATTGTTACTTGAACGGTTTGAGATGCATGTGATATTCCTGCTGATAATTGAAAAGTTGTTTCTGCAGACCTGTCTGTGGCCCCATACTGGGCATATACCGTATACATTCCCGCATCTTGCCATAAAGGACCTGTAGCAGTAACTGTGGTCGAAAAGGTGTGGTTTGGTAGCACCGAGATTTGAGCCAAACTAACTACATTTCCAATTGGATTTCTTATGTTAATTGTAATCGGCATATCGCCCAGATAATCTCTTGTTGTACCGGATATAGTGATTGTGTCTCCATCATAATACGATGATTTATCAGTTGTGACTGTCATGGGAATTAATGGATTGGGTTGAGAAAGGGGAGGTGATAATCCAGTCTGTGTCGCCAGATGTTCACCCTGAACTGAACCTGTTGGCATACATGATCCGTTATGACAATCATAGGTTGGCTGATGCAATACTTGATTGTAGTGTTCTTCCAAACTGGCGTCCGCTACATTAACAAAATTAGAAATTAATATGAAAAATAGGACAAATGATATTACGTTAATGTCTCTTGAACCCTCATATCTCGTCTTATGATTTTGAGGCTTTAAACGTCGTAATGAGAAAAAAGTTGGAACCACAGGCACGTTGAATGTATATGTTACATAAGAAGTATCATCTGGAACTGACATATGCAAGATAAGTTTCGCTGAAACCCGAAAAGCGATCTATATCGAAACGGATCCCTGTGGACCCGAACAGAGGAAACAAAATTTAGGTTTTGAGTGAAATTTTCAACTGAATCAATGTTACAAAAAGTTTATTCGATTCGGTAGGTGTATGTAAGATAATGACATCCTCACGCGTAAAGCGAGAGGAGGAGAACAAAACTGCGGATACCCTTGCGCGGCAACCGCATACTAATCTATGCGTTCAAATCGCAGATTCGATTACGCCTTAAAAAGAAAACAAACTCCATATTCTATGAAAACAGTAGATGAGATATATGATTACCAGTATACCTTGCAAAATGCCTACAAGCGTCTTGATGAATCCAATATATCACAACATGATAGGGATATCATCAGAAAGTTCACCTACCATCTTTCCAGCATGGGCGTAAGCAAGGGAAGGCTTGCCAAGTATCTCTTTCATCTAAAGAACTTTGCAGAGCATCTCGGTGTCCAGATCGAGGATGCAAAACGTGCAGACATAGAGCGCTTTGTGTCTTGGCTTAACAGTTCAGGTTATGCGCCACATACTGCATCAGACTATATCTTGGCTGTAAAGAGGTTCTACAAGTTTGTAAGGTCTGGCAACGTTGACAAGGAGACTTCATGGCCTGACGAGGTAAGATGGATGCACAAGGCAATCAAGCCAAACGAGAGAAGACAGCCAGAGTTTTTTACAAGTATAGAAGTTGAGACCATGATAAAGACTGCATCAACATTAAGAGACAAGGCCATGCTCGCAGTAGGCTTTGAGGCAGGGCTTAGAGCAACTGAGCTTTTACTGCTGAATATAGGAGATGTAACATTTGATGACAGGGGTGCAAGGATAAGAGTACAGGGTAAGACGGGCGAGAGGATCGTCCGTCTTATAGCTTCGGTAACTCTACTATCCCAGTACATGCAGACCCATTCCCTGCGAGCTCAACCAGACTCACCGCTCTGGCTGACCCAAAGCACAAACTACAGAAACTATCGAGTGAGCTGGACCATGTGGAACAGGAGACTCAAGTATATAGCAAGACAGTCTGGAATAACAAAGCGCGTCTTCAACCATATGCTAAGGCATGGCTCTGCAACAAGAAATGCGCAGTTCCTGACGGATTCTGAGCTAAAGATAATGTATGGGTGGGCCATGGGCTCCAAGATGCCAGCTGTATATGTTCATCTCTCTGGAAAAGATCTTGACGGCAAGCTCTCTGCATTATACTCTGGAAGATCTGTCGAGCCACCAAAACCAGAATTTGTGCCTGCAGTTTGCCCTAGGTGTTCTGAGAGGTCATCGCCCGGCATGCTTTACTGCTCAAGGTGTGCAAGCCCTCTTGATCCAAAGGAGCAGAGCAGGATGTCAATTGAAGACCAGGCAGTAAGGGAGGAGCTCAAAAAACTCAGGGGGATTGTTGAGCGGGTCCTAAGCGAGTCTGAAGTATCTTGACAAGCTCAAGAATCTTTTGGAGGTCATCTTTTCTTACCTTGACAAATGCATCACCATCTTTTTCTGTATTTGATACAATCATGCCAAATAATCTTGTATTCTTTAAAAGGTTCAGGCCATCTTGCGATCCATTCAGATAGTGCGTCAGAAAATGCGCAACCCAAAAATGGGTATAAAGCCTTGTTTTAAGATGTACTATGTACAGAGAAGCTTGCAATCAATAGCAAGATTTGTGTGACTAGTCAACCACTAATATCTCCTTGCGGTACCAGGAATATGTCAAGGCAACAAACGACATCATATCACAGTACAATATCCTTCTTACCGTAAGGCAGATCTTTTACAGGCTCGTATCAAGCGGATTCATCCAGAATACCATAAACAGCTACAAGCTATTTGACAGGATGATAACAAGAGGCAGGGAGAAGGGAGAAATCGATGCAAGAAGCATAGTAGATCGTGCAAGACAGGTGATAGGTGGCGACTACGGTTACGGTTCGGTGCAAGATTTTGTCAGGTCCAAGATCTCAGAACTTGAAGACACCGAACAGTACACCAGAAGGACATGGGATGACCAGCCGCAGTACGTGGAGGTATGGGTAGAAAAGGACGCGCTAGCCACCCTGTTTTCTACCATTGCCGACGGATACAGGGTGGTAACGTACCCAAGCAGGGGGTATTCTTCTTTTACCAAGGTATACGAGGCAATAAACAAGAGATTCTCTCTTTATGACGACAGGCCTATCACGATACTTCACTTTGCAGACCACGATCCTTCCGGCCTGAACATGACAGAAGACATCCAGTCGCGGTTGTACCGGTATGGCTCGCACGCAAGAGTAAAGCGGATGGCACTGACATACACACAGGTGAGGCAGTTTGGGCTGGAACCGATGCCAACTAAAATCAGTGACAGCAGGTGGAGGGAGTATTCTTCACAGTACGGGAACCAGTGCTGGGAGCTTGACGCACTCCCTCCAAACGAATTACAAAATATCATCAGAGATGCAATAAAAGGACATATCGATGTATCCAGATGGAACAAGACCTTCAAGGAGATAGAAAAAGAGAGGAAATCACTGCAAAAAAGGTTCAGAAGCAAGGAAGTTACATCGCTGATTGACAAGCTTGGTTTGCTGCTTTATGGCAATTCCAAGAAGGCGGGATCCTCGGGAATAAATCCAAAATCCAAAAGCTAAATTTTTAATATTTTTTCCTTGAGTAATTTTGCGACCTTTGAATAGAAAATGGGCGTGACCTTTCCTTTTTCAGAATCCGCGTCTGCCTTTAGGAAAGTGAATATGTTGTCGCATACCACTTGGCTTGGCCTTGCAAGCCCAGCCCTTTCAAAATCATTGTCGTTTATCTTTATCATAAAAGGATCATCGGCCTCCCAGGATGTTATGGGCAGGCAGATGAAGGTCTCGTTTGTAGGATTTCTTGAATAATCCGATATTACCAAGTAATAGCGATCTTTTTCTTCCTTGCCTGGGAATTTTCCTCCGCTTACATGAACTATTATTCCGGGCTCAAAACAAATCTCTGCTCTAGGCACTCTTTTCTTTATCTACCAGCTTTTTGATAACCTTTTTTGAAAGCTCGTAACCGTGCTCGTCAAGTGCAGGCCTTTTCTTTTCTGCCTTTTGCATGTACTAACTAGGTACTAACTTCTTATTATGGCTATTCTTGCTATAAATACAGGCCGATGAGCGATTCAAGCTCAAGGGCAGTTTCCCCTTAAATCTATTGCAATCTCCTCCCTCTGAGGAAATGTGTACTTTATCCGTAAGATAAAAAAGACAAAGAAACAGACAGAAAAGAGCTCGTTTATAGTATCTTTGCCAAGGAAGCTTGAAAAGAAGATCGCGTCCTACAATACCGAGATATCAAAGAGGCTTGCGAACTTTTCACGGTTCAGATATTTCTACGAAGATATCGAGAACCCAAAATGTTTCATGATAACAATATGGGATCTTGAGATTCCTCCAAATGGTATCAATGATAAGAGCAGGACAACTACCATACAGAGAAGCGGCAAGTCAAGCAGATATGTTATCATACCAAAGAAAGTTTGCAGCAAGTTTGGGTGGGGCGTGGGAACTGAGCTTGTAATCGGGTTTGATGATATCATAGACGAGTATGTACAAGGTGCAATCTACAAGGACGACAATTGTTTCATGAAATATGACATGCCAGGTCTGCAAGCACATGCTTGCATAATCAAGTTTCAAAGATACCGTGGCATGAAAGACCTCTACAGGACAAAGCTTGCAAAAAGAAAGGAGGAGCTTGCAAGGGAAGAGAGCGAAGCTTACTGGTCATTCCGTCATAATGATGTCAAACTTGACAGTGCAATGCAGAAGTTTCGAGATGAGAGGAGGAACCTGCACAGGCTTGTCTGGAACAAACTTGAATCGATGAACCTTGTTGCTATATCATATACAGACTACGTCAAGCTTCGGGCAGATAAGGAGAGGGAGAGAAAGCGCAAAAGAAAGGAATTTTTGAAAAAAAGATATGGTAAGGATGCAACCTGGAGATACAGAAAAGATATGGTAAGATCCTGGAAATATGGCGTCGATTGGGACTCGAGGCGCGAGAACGCGCTTGACGACCCCGACTCGTATAGCGAGGCTGCAGCAGACGACCCTGAGACGTACGGCTTGCTCAAACCCCAGCAGAACCAGGACTCGTGGTACGACGAAGACGAGTCTGAGGATTTCTAGTGTCCTTTTAAACTAAATATCTTCCTGATATCATGGCATACGAGAACCACGATGATGTCATCGCACTAGACGCAGGAACGGGATTTGTAAAGTGCGTATCTTCACACGTGAGGGCATCTTTTCCATCCATATACGGAACAAGAAGACTGACAAGGTGGGAAGATCCAAAGGAAGGAACAGTCGAAGCTGTGGGATACGAGGCTGTCAGGATGTCGATATATCCTGATGCGGTACTTGTAAGGGCAGTCCTTGAGGGAAGGATTGCAGAGGAGAAGGCTTTTGGTGCCATAATAAAAGAAGCTACAAGGCAGCTTGGATGCAAACGTGACCTTGGCTCCATTCTTGTCATGATGGGCCTGCCATACGGGGCTGCAACTCAAAAGCAAACGCTTGAGAAGCTGGTTCAGCGCACCCTCAAGCCTGCAAGGATACTGGTCATTCCACAGTCTATAGGAACACTACTTGCAGAAGATGCCAAAACGGGACTAGTCATGTCGATAGGGCAGGGCACAACAGAGCTAGTGCTATTTGAAGACCTCAAGTATATTGAAGGCATCTCTATACCACAGGCATGCGACTACCTGTACGACGGCCTTGACTATCTGGAGCACGAAAAGAAGGCCACGGAAAAAAGGCGACTAAACCTGGCCACCATACTTGCCAACGAGCTTGCCGTATTCAAGACTCGGCTCTTACGTGAATACGATCTGTATCTTTCAGGAGGAGGCGTGCTTGTGCCGGGGTTTTGTGAGGCGTTGCGGAAAAAGATACCCTGCTTCAAAGTGGCAAAGGACCCTGCCTATTCAAATGCACAAGGACTTTACAAGCTTGGTACCATGATACCGTCTAGTACCCAAGGTCGGCAAGAGAGATCCCATGTACCGTGATATCCTCCCTTTCTTCTTTTGTTTGATCTGATGTATCATCTGTAATTGTACCGTCATTGTTATCTTCTATTCTGTTCCCAAGGAATCTCTCCTCTTTTGATACTGTGAATCTATTTTCTTCAAGCTTGAAGTAAAGTCTCGTCCCTTTCTCTATCTGTAGAGACCAGCAGATCTTTCTCGGTATAGTAACCATGAACGTGTGTTGAGGCTCATGTCCCATCCTCATCACAGTTCTTGCATAGATTTTTTGTTCCATGGTGCTGTAATGATATGCTCCATAAAAGGAGCAAGAAACCATAGGGTTTTGTGATGCCAAAACCATATGGTTTCTGTTTGCGACAGACTGCACTGCACAACCATGCTCTCAAAAACAGGTAAGGAAATTGCATCTCTATGAACAGACCGTGCATGAAAATTTCCTTGTTTTTGACCAAAAAGCGCTTTACCGCCATATTATACGTATTTTATTTTTTATTTTCTTTTTCTTTGTGCAGTACCTTCCTGTATCTAGTTTTCTGTTCCTTGAAAACCATATAGTTTTAGATCGTCAATTTTATGTTATTTTTGACATTTGAGTATCTTGTAATTTTCTACATTTGGAATTTTTACTACCGTCTTTCTTTTTTATTTCATATTTTTAGATTGTCTAACCGACTTGCAAGCTTTCTTTCCTATCATAGTTTTCAATTCTCTTTGGTTTTGAGTGTCCTATCTTTCTCTTGATCTTTCCATCTTTTCGAGATTAGTAATACTTATCTCAGTTTCGCTATCGTCAAGCCTATTTCTCTCCCTCTTTTCAAAACTTTCTCTCTTTCTTTCCTTCCATCTTCCTGTATTGTTACCATACTCCTTGAAGAATACTTTGCTTGCCTCTCTGTCTGAGATCTGTTGCTCTTCTTCCTCTTTTGTGAGTGGTTCTAGGAATATTCCATATCCCTAAAGGCTTCCCTTATCTCCGTGATTATATTCGCAAAGACACGAACCGTGTACCATATCTTGTGCAGCTAAAGCCACACACCCTGTTCTCCGGGTTAGAGTCGTAGTTCAGTTCCATCTCTTTTCCACAGATGCGTACCATATATTGAGACACTTGTCAGGACAAAGTCTGGATTCCATCATATATTACTGCCAGTTTTTGTAGATTGTGATATTGAAATGTAAGATATGAGAGACCAACTTTGAAGAGTTATGATAGATGTCCCCAACCGCGTTCAATCAATATCTGAGCGGTTTGTTGTGTCACACATGCGGGAGAACCATCTTCTGTTTTTATTATTAGAGTATAACCATCAAGGCATCTGACATCTTGAGTAAAGACTCCAGATTTGAATTGTTGTAGTGGAGATTCTAGAATGATATTATTCATGTTGTTCGTTTTCACGTTAAGATATAGTGCTTCCACGCCACTGAGAGGATATGCAAGATCATATTGATACATTTCAATTTTAGATGTGTAATTTCCAGGTTCTGTATTTGCGGGAATTGTAAAATTAATACTAAATTTGCCTTTGGTATCTGAAGCAACCTCTTTTGTAATATTGAGTTGCTCTGCAGTAAAGTATACTTTTTCTATTCCCAGATGTCTGCCACAAGCATCAACAAGTTTACCATTAAAGATCACGTCCTGTCCTGAACTGTAGGTGCCTGTTTGAGGAATTCCTTTAAAATATACCAAAGGAGACACTGCCATTCCAACGAACTCATTGAAAATGGTAGCATTCTGTGAACCTTTTGGAATTTCAAATGTTAAGAAGATGTTATTATTAGTGGTGGACATTGTAAAGTTTTCACGATTGTTATCAACTAATACATTAAACCCACTTCCGCTTTTTAGATGATGATTATCTAAATCCGATCTTGTTATGCAAAAAATATTTGCTACTGCATCTTTTGTTAATGTTAAAGTCAAAGAACCATTGTATTGCTTGTCACTTGTTATATTCATATCGAGAGAATTATAAACATATGAATGTAGATTGGGCAATATTGCGTTGACACTTTCATGCTCGGCATTTATTGTAATATCATATTTAGTGTCATTAACATTAATTACTGATTTTGATAAATCTGCAAGTACAGTATTAGCGCATAGTGTTATATTCAAAATTGCAATAATTAAGACATATAGAATTTTCATTTATTTCCCAAGTAATATTAGAATAGCGATTATAAATAATGTGTACTACAAATTAAAATAAAATTCGCATATTCTAAGTCATGAATCTTCTATGCTTATGCTATCACATTAACAATTTCGTGTTATTGTCAAACTTGATACAGAAGTACTTTCAGTTATACATGCAGTACCGCCTGTACATGTATTTGGTACATTACAGTTAACATATCCACAGATGGCATTTGAGAATGAAATTTGACTACCATTTATATCATAATACTTTAGATTAGAGAAAGTCAATGTCGAACCCCAGCTCGAATAGTTAGAGCAAGTAGTATTACCACCATTTTCAAACCATATGTTACTATTAGCTATGGAAAACTTAGAAGAGCTACCTATGCCAGCGGCTTGGTTATTACCACTGTGTGTATGATCAGTTAATGTTGCTTGCCATTGACTTCCATTCCATTGTAGTGTTAATGTAACACTATCACCAGTAGGAGCAGTGCCTAGTGAAATATAAGAACCCGAACCGTTCCATCCATACCAGAAATACCAGCCCTGAGATTGTGAGCCACCAGAAGCAAAATAGGTAATGCTACATTCTGCATAATTTCCAGAGCCGTCATTAGCGATTAAATTTCCAGCAGTGCACCACTTTCCTGTAGACGTACTGGCTACACTTGTCACACCACTAGGAACTGTAAAATCTACACTAACACCATAAGGTAATGTAGTAGTTGGTGCTTTCATAGTATAACCAAATTGGCTATTGTTTGCTGGACATCCCATGCACATATCTTCTTTTACAGGATATTAAATCGCGCTAACATTTTGTCAGTTTTATTTACGATTAATCAACAAAATTGATAAATTGAGCGTCAAGTTTATCAAGATGTGTCAAAACTTCATAACCTCTTTCAGTTAGTTTGACATTTACTTTTTTATCCATTATTATTAATTCGACGTGCGAGCTTTCTTCTAACCATGTTAAATATTTTGAAAGTATGGTATAGTTTATGTTTGCAGTTTTTGCTAGTTCAGTTCGTATGATATGGCCATGTTCAGAAATTTCTTTTAAAATACGAGTTACAATTTTTATGCTTGGCGTGAATTTTTTATCGTTTTTTGTTTTTATCATCAATTCTATTCCCATATACTGTACAATTTATAGTGAATTTTATAGTACAATTTTCTATTTAAGGAGTACGCAGATTATCCAATGCCACACATAAGAATATTGTAGAACAAGTTGCCATAAATTTTCTACCAAGAACTTATCAACTACATTCTAAAAAATCCAATATTGCCCAGAACGGAATATAGAGCTCTTACCATTCGTGCAGAAACATACGACCGGATTCTCTCTACTGTTCATAAAATAAAGAAGAAAAAACCTAGAATGTATACAAGCGATTTTTTGGAAATATTACTCGATATGTATGAAAAAAGCCCAGGTCACATAAAATAGACATCAAACAGTATTATTCCCGACACTTTAACCTTTGATTTTCTGCCTTATCACAAAGTCTGGTCTTGCATCAATTAGAGTAGTAAATCAGCAGAATGTGTCTATCGAGCGAGTTGAAGCGTAAGACTGGAAAGACCGTTTAAGTAGAAGAGTTTAACTTTACAATTTTCACTTTGTAAAAGATAATTAATGCCGTAACACCTATTAGCAAAATTGGAATTACAAATTGAAACTCTGGTGCTGTCGCAGTACCTGTAATTACTATCTCACCCTCATTATCTTGATAATATAATCCTCCACGCAGAGGAATGTGAATAGTACGCGTTGTGTTAGTGGTTTCAATTTCTTGAATTTGTGTCATATTTCCGTCTACCGTTACTGTAAAAGGCACATCATTTTGTCCAATTTTTGAATCAAGTAGATTTCTTGGTATCTGTATGTCTACATAACTCCATGGTTGTGGTGGAGGAAAATGATATAGATGACTTAAGGTAACAACGATTGAAGAATTTTTTTCATTCATCCTAATATCTTGTATCTCTGGATTGCTCTTGTAGTCGATCCAGTATATTGTTCCATTATAAGTCATTTTGTAGGCAAATGTGGGACACCCATTACTAGGGTCTGGTCCATATCCATTGATTTCTACGGTTTTAGTAAAGGGTGGTAATTTAACCAAAATAGTACTATCGGTTTTTGTTTCAGATGTCATGTTAGCTGGAGTAAATACATTATTGTTTAAAGAAATTTTTGGTAAAATGCCGGATTGACACGTGCTTACCATGAGTTCTGACGGTAGTGTTATTGTTAACATTCCC
Source organism: Nitrososphaerota archaeon (assembly GCA_028866895.1). GTDB lineage: Archaea > Thermoproteota > Nitrososphaeria > Nitrososphaerales > Nitrosopumilaceae > Nitrosotalea. The sequence goes on along the minus strand of JAGWHF010000009.1, from coordinate 2,274 downwards.
GGATCAGTCGTACTATTGCCAATGGGAATCATAAAAGAATACCAATAATGATTTGTATAACTAAGAAATTTTTTGATATGAATTTCATTAACCGTTGCATTACTTATATCATAAGAAACAACAAACTCTCTACCTCCTACAGATAGATTATAGACATTTTTTGAAACAGTGGCATATGCAAAACCTAGACTCGTAGCAGAAACGAAAATCAAGACAACTAAAACAGACAAAAATAAATTCATAATTAAAACATGTTTTTCTATGTTAAAAAGTTAATGTGATTTTTTTCTAGTTGCTAGAATCAAAAATTATGTAAAATGATCGTAAGTTATACAAAACATTCCGTAATTCGATTTGTAGCGCTATTAGCCGTTTGTAGCAAGTACATATGTTGAGGTATTCACAGTTTCAGTTATACATATGCTCTTAGTATTAGCACAATTAGAAGTTGGCTGGTTATGATTACCCGGGACTAGCCCAGTTACAGACGCACTGCAAGTGATTGTTCCTCCACTCTGATTGTAGAACGTCAAATTTGAGAACGTCATTCCCCCGAATGTACTGCTGTAATCACAACAGTTTGTATCTCCACCATTTTCAAACCATATGTCACCAGATTTGATAACATATCCGGCTATGGAACTACTGAACGATTTAGAGTGGTTATTACTGCTGTTTGTGTGGTCAGTCAAGAACGCGATCCAGTTGGTGCCATTGTATAGTAGTGAAAGTGTTACACTATCACTAGTAGGATCAGCACTTAGTGCAACGTAGGTGCCTGTGCCATTATATCCGTACCAGAAATACCAACCTCTGGTTAATCCACTTATGTTGTATGCATATGTGATACTACATTCTACATAATTACCGCTACTATCATATGCTAAAATATTTCCCGCTGTACACCATCCACCTGCTCCAGTCTTGCTAGCGATGGTTGCTATTCCTGTGGGTACTGTGAAATCAATACCTATCCCATATGGGCTGCATGAACTTATGGCAATATCAAATCCGAACTGCGTGTTTGTCATGTTACTTGTATAGTACAGTGTACTATATATGGATATTTATGATTCACATTTTCACATACATGAGAAAAAATAAAGTCATTTTCTAGAATTTTCTACATGCATCTCAATTAAGATAATATCTGTATGTGAATTGTAGCAGGAGAAGATAATAGGGGAGCACTACCTATTTCATCTTCAGTTGCAAAAGCTTGTGCTGTATAATTACCAACTTTGGTTGGAATCCACTGTAAAGCACAGTTTGACGAATTTTGTTTTGGAATCAATGTTATGTCCCCCCATTCAGACATTACGAGTTGATTGGTAGAATTCAATATTTGGAGATGACATACATAATAGATCAAAGATGGTTTAATGTCATATTTCCTTGTAAAATGCGCTTGAATCAGATAGTTATGATTCGTTTTTATTGTATATGTGCTATTTGGCTCCACATTAGTGTTAACACTACCTATACCTTCTATGATGTATATTTTTCCATCAAGAGAAACATGTGGCGGATCATATCCTAAGGTAATGTTTCCAAATTGTTTTTCATATTCATCTAGTATAGAACCAGAATTCATTACATTATTGCGTGAATCTATTTGTTGTTGTAAAGATGAATTCTGTAACAAAAGAATGGCCGTGATTATCATTGATATGCTGATTCCAACTATCAGCATAATATGCAATGTTTTCATTTTAAACAATTTTGGATAACAATCATTCTACAGTGTTTATAGTAGATTGAAATTCCAAGTGGAAAAAACATGTTATTTATCTTACATTATAACATATAAAAATGACGAAGCTTTGTTTTGGTTTTTAACAATATCTATAACTAATTCACAAACACATATAACGTATATTTTACCACAATTGAGTTCCACAAGAAGGAGAGTTGGTTGCATTTGGGCCCAAAGTTATTTCAACAGTACCTGAATTGTAATCTTCTTTAGTAGAGAATGCACTACAGGAAGCTTGCTGTCCCTTATATACAAATCCATTTGCCCAAAAAGTTGCTGACACACCGCACCCACTTACACTGACCCAAGACCATGTTGGTTGAAAGAAAACATAGGTGTTGGCATTATCTTCGGTCATAACAAAGCCCCAAGTTATACTAGTTGCTGAAGTTGCAGTTGATACTGACTTGCTGGTCCCAGTAGAATCTGTAACAGAGCCTATCACATTACCACCAGATATTTGTATTCCCATAAAGTAACAATTGCTAGAGTTAAAACTAATACCTGTAATTTGTTGA
>JAGWHF010000095.1 GCA_028866895.1 Nitrososphaerota archaeon | reverse complement strand
TAGATCAGATATCGCTAACGGATTTAAAATTCCAGTTCAACACCCAGACGGTACGAGCCCGAAGGTTTTTTGTATCTTATTCAATTAGTGCAAAATCCATATCTCTAACTATATCCCCCCATTTGATCTGGGGTAAAGACAGCGTGGGCTGATTTGACCTTTTTGGACTGACTTTTGAAAGACAAGAATTAAAACTCGGTATTCAAATAATGAGCATTTGAAATTTACTCTCACTAATCTGGTCTAGGGCTTTGTACAAAAAATTCTTGACACTACTTTTCGGGGCTTATGATAAAGGCGGAACTAACCAATGCAGAATTTGAGGAGATGGAATACCAAGACCATATATTATCAACGGTATTGCTGTACTTGTAAGAAGTATTCCAGCAACAAGTCTTGTTATCCTCAAAGGAATTTTCTTGACTATTCCTAACCATACCAATCCTACAAGCAAACTTATTGCAAAAAAGAATCCTATCAGAGCACTTGCTATTCCAATTAGGC
>JAGWHF010000094.1 GCA_028866895.1 Nitrososphaerota archaeon | reverse complement strand
GATGGTCTGGCGGACGAGCGCGTCCACGTCCAGCATGGCCTTCGTGGTGATCTCGCCGCCGACGATGACGAGGCCGCGGGCGACGAACGTCTCGCAGGCGACGCGGGCGGCGGGATCGACGGCCAGCACGGCGTCCAGGACGGAGTCGGAAATCTGGTCGCAGACCTTGTCGGGATGGCCTTCGGTCACCGACTCGGAATTGAAGAAGTACTTGCCCTTGCGCTGCATGTGGTGTGTCCTCCGCTGCCGTGCTTTGGGCGGCTTGGGCCGCCGACGGCAGGATGGGTGATTATACCAATTTCTCGACGGGGCGCTAGGGAATTGCCCCCGGGGAGTTGTCAGCGATCTTTTCGCGCCAGACCGAACATGAACTCATCGCGTACCACGCGGCCCCGCTTGAGGTAGCCCTTGAGCGTGCCTTCCTTCTTAAGGCCGGCGTTCCTGAGGACGCCCGCGGACCGGGGATTCTTGACCCAACAGGTGGCCTGGACGCGGTGGGCGCCGA
>JAGWHF010000093.1 GCA_028866895.1 Nitrososphaerota archaeon | reverse complement strand
TACTCATCCCGAGTGCTTCGATTATCTCCTTTTGCATAAAATCGTTTTTTGGAAAGTTCATGAGGTAGTCAAGGATTTTCATCTGAGGTGAATTGCCATATACCCTGAGAAGAAGTGAGCCTGATTCTGACATGTTCTGATCTTGTTATAAAAAGTATTTAAATTATAACTTTAGAAGGTATGATAAGTGTACCTATTTGAAGACCACCTTCACTGACGACCAACTCCGTGCCCAGATCCTGCACTATCTGTGGAATCAAGGAAGCTGGTCTGAAATCTACACCAACCTTGACAAGATGATAAAACGGCTGAGCAATGTTGTAAAGAACAACGGCAAAAACACGATGAAAAAGATTGAGGATCTAGTGAAGTGGAACTGGGTATTGCCACGTAAAAATTGGGATACTGTATCACTCAATCCTGTCTTCAAACCTCAAATCAAACAATACATCGAAAATCATTTGATCTCAGGCTCATAGAACTGGAGAAGATGAACTCAAATGGTGTGGG
>JAGWHF010000092.1 GCA_028866895.1 Nitrososphaerota archaeon | reverse complement strand
TTCTAGTGATCCGAGCCATATCTAGATACAGGGAATTTGCTGCTGACAGAGGTGGGGCTCTACTTACGGGTCAACCGATGAATCTATCTCGTGCATTGATGAAGATAGAAGGAAGGGTAAAGGTAGCACCAAAGCAGGGACTTCAAAAAATGGAGGGAATGAATGCATTTTTCATAGTACCGGCAATATCGGGCCAGACTATTGCAAGGTTTTTTTCTACGCATCCTCCATTAGAAGAGCGCATCAAGCGTTTAATGGAAATTGAACGACAACTTCGTGACTCTGATACCGCAGGCATCTAAGCCTAGAAATCAATAATCATAAGTTCTACGCGTACAAATATCTTCAGAAAGCAGTCAGATACCCCAGGTATAATTCATCATAATCAGTAAACCCGATCATCATTCTGCGAATCATGTTATCTGAACGTGCTTTATAATGTGACCGATTTCTAATGAGACAATCTGATTTGATTTATAGACAAATACGTAGAAGGTAAGAATTTTTCACCA
>JAGWHF010000091.1 GCA_028866895.1 Nitrososphaerota archaeon | reverse complement strand
ACTAGACATACTGCCAATTCAAATCTTCTCTCTTCTTACTTGGGCGGTAGTCCTGGTGGTGCGGCAAGTCCTAATGCTGATGCATATCGTAGGAAGGTGTCAATTCCCGAGACAACTATTCTTGCTCTTATGACTAGGATCTCAATTCCTACAAGAGACACAGATAAGTTTGCATCAATGACTAAACCCTTGTCTAATATTCTGTCTACCAGATCGTAGATATTCAGCATGGGTCTGTACATTTGTTGTTGTGACATTTTCTAGACTATTGCCATAGCAAATTATTAGTTATAAGGCATTATGGTAGATTGTTCTATAACATTGTTCTATTTACAAAAAACCTGAGGATAAACACGTAGCCCATATCACGTGTGAAAAAGAGCTATTTTTCGTTCAATTCGCCGTTTATGTGGGTTATCAAATCATTAATTGTGATTGGTTTTCGTATGAAGCACTTTACGTGCAAGTCCGGAAACATTTTTCTGAATTCCTCATAATACACCTCAAAAGCAG
>JAGWHF010000090.1 GCA_028866895.1 Nitrososphaerota archaeon | reverse complement strand
CATCAATCAGTTTTTCCTTTATCTCTTCAGGATTGTATCCTCGTGTCACTGGTTCCTAATCGGGTTCTCGGGTATTTAGAATTATTAATTCAGCAGAGACCTAAATTTTAGGTCCCTGCTGACAGGTACTTTGGTATGGTCTGGTATGGTCCAAGTGCTGCAGGATGGATGTTCAAATCACAAGCGGCGCACTATTGATGGTATAAACGCAAAAAAAGTAATTAAAAACCGCGCATCATTAATACTAAATATTTAAAAGTTCGAATCAAAGATTCGCGATTTTACCATTCAAAGAAATGGCAAGATGTCTTGGAATTCAAAATGCAATCTGAAAACAGATCAAAAGATGACAAGACATATTCATTAAGCTTGGAGGCAGACTTGTGTTATGGCAACTATTGCTACTGAACTCATTGTCAGAGTCTGTATCATTACATGTGCCTTTTCAATAATTTCCTACGCAGTGATACACAATATCATAGCGCATAACAACCAATCAGGAATAGCGATTCCACTT
>JAGWHF010000089.1 GCA_028866895.1 Nitrososphaerota archaeon | reverse complement strand
TTGACTCATGTGGGTCGGAAACCCACAGTGGAGTGCAAGAGCATAAGTCAGCCTGACTGGATTTCGCATAACAAGAAATCCTGAGACGAAAGTCGGGTCTAGCGAACCACTAAGCCCTCTTGATGAGGGCTATTGACTACAGAAAAGCTACCACAGGGATAACAGAGTCGTCGCCGGCAAGAGTACATATCGACCCGGCGGCTTGCTACCTCGATGTCGGTTCTTTCCATCCTGGCTGTGCAGCAGCAGCCAAGGGTGAGGTTGTTCGCCTATTAAAGGAGATCGTGAGCTGGGTTTAGACCGTCGTGAGACAGGTCGGTTACTATCTATTAGGGGTGTTTTGAGGTCTGAGGGTAAGTTGCATTTAGTACGAGAGGAACTGTGCAACGGTGCCACTGGTGGACCTGTTGTCTGGTAAGGCATCGCAGGGCAGCTACGCACTAAAGGATAAAAGCTGAAAGCATCTAAGCTTGAAACCTCACCTAAAAAGAGACCTCTAAGGACTCTCGTAAAAGACGAGT
>JAGWHF010000008.1 GCA_028866895.1 Nitrososphaerota archaeon | reverse complement strand
GGGTGATCCAAAGCATTTTTCATTAAATGATTTTTAGAACAAGGTAAAATCAGGGTAGGAAATATGCCCATCTCTCAACTAATTATATAAGATGGCTCCATGGGATATAGTCTACGCCCATGGCTGTGAAAAGAAAACCGCACCCACCAAAACATGAAGATACGAGGAGTATAAGCTACCGGCTTCCTGCCCATATAGTGACTGAGCTGGAAACTGAGGCAATGCAGAGAAAGATATCACAAAACGTGCTTGTAAAGCAGATCCTTGAGAAATACATCAACTGGGACAGGTTTGCAGAGAATATTGGAATGGTGCCCGTACCCAAGGATGTTTTGAAAACCTTGGGAGAAGAAATGGAGGGGGATTCCATAAACAAGATAATAGATGTCATGATTCCACTGGTAAAGGACTGGGTGATGTTCATGAAAGGAAACTACGACCTAAAAAGGGCCATCGAGGCCTTTGAGGACTATATGAGAGCATCCGGAATGACCTCGGACCACAGGATAGAGGGCGAGACCCACCACTTCATCGTACAGCACAACCTAGGGATAAAATGGTCCCTTTTCACCGAAATGTTGCTAAAGCAAATCTTTTACCAGTTCCTTCCAAACCTCGCAGTCAAGTCCAGGACGACGCCCAACACCGCCATAATCAGCAGCGCCTTGGGATCAGATTTTAGCGAGCACGATTATTAGGTTTAAAAAAATTGCCGCGTGCGGGCTAATAAGACGCGCACGTGGCAAATCCCGTAATTCTATCGACATCCGGATCGCTGGACAGATTCATCAGGTCCTCGAGCGACGCCAGTCCGACCGCCTTCATGCCATGTTCACCTTCGCGGGCAACCAGATATCTGGACTCCAAATCAAACTTTTTCTTGTCCAAGTTGGATCCCTGCCTGTAGTGAATGGCCAGTTCGACTTTGGGCTCCACATCCGTGAAGTTCCTCTCATAATACAAGACATCCGTCGCAAGTTTGAGATCAATCTTCCCTAGCTTGCTTTCCAGATGTTCCAGAAAATTCACGTACTGGGTCCTTGCATTTTGCGACATGGTAGAAAGTATCGAAATTAACAATTTAAACCGAAATTAGCATTATCAGGACTGGTAAAAAATTCCCATATTTGTTCGTGCTTTGTGTGCATTGCATTGCAATGCGGTCCTACTTGTTATATCGCAAGCTGCCGATAATTGACTCATGCAAGTGTTACTACAAGGCAAACAGGTCCAAGAACAGACGACAAAAGACACGTTGCTTGAGATCATGGCGGACAGGTATTCGCGAGTAATCCTGGAATCCACCATGGACATGCCAAAGTCGGCAATAGACATAAGCAATGAATGCGGGATACCAATCAGTACAGCCTACAGACGTGTCCAGAGACTCCACGCCCACAAGTTGCTCGGCATATCAGGCTCCATAAGCCAGGATGGAAAGAAGTACTTTTTGTACAAATCAAAGATAAAGTCCATCATGACCTGCTTTAACAACGGCTTGTTGGAAGTAGAGATAATTCCTAACCCATCAACAAATGGCAATTAGGAATCCCGATATTTTTCAAAACATGGATGATAATCATGACTGAAAATAGTATGGCCGCTTTAAATCACATAATTGGCAAGATGATCTCATGATGGCCCGGGTACACAGATTCACTACTCCCGTAATTACACTTGGTACAACCGCCACCCTACATGATGCGTTATTCCTGATGCAAAAAAACGACCTAAAGCGGATTGTCATAGTCAACAACGACATCCCGGTAGGGATAATCACTGAACGAGATATAGGAAGGTTTCTGCAGAAGGACAGGACAACCAAGACCCTCGACAAGATCCCCGTCCAAAATGTAATGACCAGGAACCTAGTAACGATAAACGCGGAAGATGACGACATACCAATGCAGTCTGCCGTCAGGATGGACACATTCCAGATAAGCTCCGTACTGGTTGTAGATAATGATGGCAAGCTTGTAGGCATCATAACGAAATCCGACCTGGCCAAAAACTTTGCCTTGCTTTACAGCAGGATTTACAGAGTGGAAGACTATATGTCGGACAAGATAATCACATGCCGCAAGTCGGATTCCCTCTATTACTCCTTGGACATGCTAAACAAAAACAAGATCTCGCGATTAGTCGTGACGGACAACGATGGAAAACCCATTAGCGTGATATCATACGACACATTCATGAGGAACAGCGACTTCTTCAAGGCAAGCAAGAGCACGCGCGACTACCTCCTGCCAAGCATCAAGGCAAAAGACATGAAGGTGGGAAACCTGGTCGGAAATGACCTACTCACCGTGGAAAAGGAAGACGATCTTGCCACAGCTGCCAAATTAATGACCGATTTCAAAGTAAGCGGCATCCCCGTAATCAACGAAGAAGGATCCCTCGAGGGGATAATCAGCTCCACTGATATAGTCAAGGCGTATTCCAAGGTAGAAACGCACTTTAGGCTCATAAAGAAGGACACCCACTTTCTCTAGTAAAGATTGGGCGATGGTTTAAAGCAACAGGTAGTGGTTGAATTGCATGATTAAACACATAATGGTGCCATACGACCAGTCAGATCCTGCCAGCAGAGCACTTGATGTGGCAATAGATCTTGCAAGGAAATACGCGGGTGCGAAGATAAGCGTGGTTTCATGCGTTGTTCCTCAAGTTCCGATGGACCCCGAGTTTGGAGCTTCCTACGCTGAAACGATGACGCTGATTAGGCAGAACGCCTCTTCCGCCCTTGCAAAAATAGAATCCAAGTTAAAGGATCTGGGAATTCCAGCAAAGGCTGAAGTGTTGGAGGGCGTGTCAATAACGGAAGAGCTGCTCAATTATGCCGAAGCAAATGGTGTAGACATCATCGTCATGGGCTCGCGCGGGCTTGGAGGGTTTAAAAAATTACTTTTAGGAAGCGTGGCAAGCGGGGTCTCCCAGCACTCAAAATGTCCCGTCCTTATCATTAAATGACTCCCGGAAATCCTGCCCACACGGTCCACATTTCCATGATTTCACTCTGAAAACCACATCAAGTTAATGTAGAGCTATTCCGAAGGTAATGGGTACGAAAGATATAGTCCCCAGAGGAAATATCCTTACGCTAGTATTAGCGACCTCTATCTCTAGTGCAAGTAACGTAGCCCTCTCCTTCCTCCCTGTTTATTTCACATCTCTTGGAGGGACAGTTCTGCAGTATGGCATGGTTACAACCTTTGCCACATTGATTGGAATTCCCTCCGCCATTTCGGGGGCTGGGATCAGCCAGATGGCAAGCCTGAAAAGGATTGCAATTCTCACCTCGCTGATAGGCCCAGCAGTACTTCTCGGCTACTATTTCTCCAACAGCTGGACAACCCTATCAATACCCATACTGATAGGAGCAACAGGCGCTGTCGGTTCTACAACATGGAGACTGCTAGTGGCAGATACTACTACGCACAAGGGCAGGACGGCCCAGCTCTCGCTTTACCAAACGTTGACAGCCGTTCCCACCATATTATCACCCTTGGCTGGCGGATTCCTCGTCAATTCCATGGGAACAATAGACGGTTTTAGGGCCGGGGTTCTGCTGTCACTTGCCATGGCGCCCATATCCACCCTCCTTTTGGCAAGATTTTTGCGAGAGTCCCCCCGTCAACAGTTCACCAGCCAGACCATGGTGGAAATGGCAACAAAAAATTCCCCCATTGTCAAGGCTACCCGGCATGCCAAATTCCCATTGCCTGCCTTCAGAGGTTTCCCAAGGATCCTTCTGCCTCTGATATCTGCCTATGCCCTGGTAATAGTGGCAAATTCCATGACAGGTCCATACCTGATATTCTATGCTACCGGAATTGCAAAACTTGACAGCTTCCAGTGGGGAGCCATACTGAGTCTCCAAATGGTGTTTGCAAATATAATTCGGACTCCTTTGGGAATAATTTCTGACAGATTTGACAAGGGAAAGGTGCTTTTCACCTCTGTCCTGGCTACAGCCCCGCTCTCAATGCTGCTTATCCTTGTCCATTCCTTTTTCGGAGTATTGGGGATAATCCTTGCAATGGCTGCAACCGGGATAAGTTACGGCCCTACCCATGAGGCGTTCCAGATCGAATTGACACAAAGAGAACAAAGGCCCGCACTGTTTGCAACCCACGAGACAGTGCGAAACATCGCTACCTCAGCTGGGACAGTCACAGGCGGGCTCCTCTTTACTGCAAATTACGCCCTTACATTTTATGGATTTACAGTGCTAGAGGCGGTTGCAGCGGTCATAATAGGCTGGGCCTTCATTCGAAATTCCAAAAGGCCCAGAATGATAACCCAGTAGCGCGGTTTCTGACATGTCAGACTTGGAGATCGTATAGCGACTTTGTCCCAGCGTAGAGCCGCCTCAAGTCTTCTCTGGACGACATGTCAATTCCCTCAAATTTTCCCAATTTTCTTCGCCTTGACATGACGGCATGCCATTGCTCCGTGTATCTTTCCGTAACATCCTCAATTTCTTCTGGTGAGAAGGCCATTACGTAAACATATTCTTTGTGCCAGTTCTTCTCATAATACAACGGGTTGTCAAGGGAACTAGGATATTTGAAGGTGGTATCAGTGTGAAACCAACGACCGCCCAGAAATACCTCGTTCCAGCAATGATCAAGATAGTCGTACGCTATCCGTGATTCTATAGACAAAGAGGCAAGAACGGCCCCAAACAGGATGGACCATTCGCCACACCTCCCGTACCTTGTTTCAGCTATGCCTAGGACGTCGCTATGTCTTGGAATCACCTTTTCTGCCCCGCATTTTTTGCAGGTGTGAATTTCTGTCTTGCGTATCTTCCAGGATGTACCGGGTTGAAGACGAGTCTGCATGAAAATCTGCTCATTTCCCGCGCTGCATCGCTCGCAGACTATCTTGTTTGGCGTCCAAGTCATGAAGTTGTTGAACCAATTGAGGAGCGAGGGCATCAAATCACTCTCAAGTACCTCCAGCGGGACAAACTTTTTCACGACGGACATGACCTTCGGATCCCTGTACTGGCTTGTTACTGTCTTGTAAAACACAAACGAGTTCTTTACAGCCTCAAACTCAAGACCCGAATTCCCAGATTGCATTATTCATTTCTAGACAGGCTGGAAGATATCCCTTTTGTGACTATACTGTAAGTACGTCCTTGTTGGACTTTGGCAGGATGGTAACCTGCTTGTTCATAAGTTCCTTTGTGGGTATAACCGTGCTCTCATTTTTTTCGTTTGCAACTATTATATGCAATAGCTCTACTGCGGTTATCGTGCCAGAAACCTCCCCCACCCTTATTCGTTGTCCAACCTTGAAGACAGATTTCTGGGCTGATGCCCCAGCTATTGCCGAAGGAAGCACGTCCTTGAGGGTAAAACCAAGCCCGATTGCAAGGGCCGCACCGACCGCAACAGCTATGCTCCATGAAAAAGCGGATACGAGTGTAGGTATGACGGACTGACCAATCCCTATCTGTGTGAGGCCGACGGCAAATACGATGCTGTAAATCACCGTCTTTACCCCGACTCCCACATATCTGGTACCTCCATAATGTCTTACCATGAGTTCGTGGTTTACCCATTTTATGACATAGTTTGCAATTATTGATCCAATCAGAACAATCAATACAAACGCAAGGAGGTTCGGTATCCAAAGCCACAAAGAGGTCATGGCTGAGGTCAGCTGCTGTAATTGCAGCGCGTTGATCGCTGCCACTACAAAAAACAGATAAACAAACCACTTTATTGTTGCGGCTATCAGGCGTACGGAATCAAACTTTCCCACCGCCTCTTCAACAAGATGTACTTCAGGGATGTTCTCGACGTTTGCCTTTTGCATTATCTTGCGTGCGGTTTTCTCGACAACTCGTCCTACCACCTTACCCGCTGCAAGGCCTATTGCAAGCAGGATGCCTGCGGCAATTATCTTCGGGGCGGCTCCTGCAACCGTGCTGGCAAAGGATGTGACGGCAGCAGTTTCCGGGGCGTAAAACTTGTCTGCCGGATTTGGCGTTTGAGCAAAAGCAGGCTGGCAGCTAAGGCAGATAGCTAAAACCGGAATCAGCAAAATCCCATAGAGCGGCAGCATGGAACGTGATTTTTTCATCATTCTTTCTTTCAACTCCCGTTTCATCCTTGCGGTGGTTATTTCTACATAGAAGTGGAGAGTCTCCTTACAGCCGACTAAAATCTTCTCGACCCAGTACTTTGAGCATGATTTTTTTCAGGATTATGGCATTTGTTGTCGTTAAATTGTTCTGCAGTCTTTCACCTGGAAAAAAATATTTTCCAATACCTAGATTCAATTGCAAATAATTTCGATCCGCCTTCCCCTCCAAGAAACGTTCCGAGGCTGATTTTTTTCCATTTTTTGTCTTTTCCGGCAATTTTTAATCAAATCGACCCTTTTCTTTCCCAAAGGTAATGTTAAATTGGTTTTAAGTTACCAATCCCGCAATGGACGAATTTGAGGAGCTGGCCTTTGCACTCTTGGACCAGATCTCAGTAGAATTGAACGAGGAAAGGACAATAGTAGAGTCCGAGGCGAAGGCAACAGCGATCTTTGGTTCTAAAGTTGCCTTTGAGGATATCGGGGTGATAACCAAAAATCTTTTCGAGTCGAGTGCACGAATGGTGACCGATTTTACAGGAATAGGCGTACAAGACGTAAAGGTGGAATACCCGGGTCTCGAGGAATTCAAGCGCCTGAAGGGATCCAAGGTGTTTCCGACAAAGGCTTCAGCTGGTTTCGTGGATGACCTCTTTTTGGCCATAGCAAAGGAGGATGTCCCCACCATAGCATCCCTGGCAAAAAGCAACCCTTCGCAGTTCCTAGTTTATTCGACCTATGCAAGAGGATACATCTCCCAGATCTCTACCACATACGGGGATTTTTACGAATCCTCGATTTACCTGAACAAGTTTGTCCTTTCAAGCTACCCCAAGATCATCCTCTACAAGATGGGCGAGCCCTTCCAGTCAAACTTTGACAAGGTAAACTCCGGTTATTACGGTGCGCTGAAGATGACAATATTGGAAGAACAGGTCCATTCCATACAAAAAAACCTCTATGAGACAAACAAGAATGCCGTAACTCAAGTCAACGAACTAAACGAGCAGCTAGCGAGCACAATCATGGAATTGGAAGCCGGCAGGCTGGCAAAACTTTACGAATACCTTCAGCTCCCGCCAATACCCGACGAATATCCAGTTTCACAGCGTGCCAACCTCTTCTTCACTCTCAATCCTGACAATTTCGTAGCAAGAATCCTTGGTCCGGACGTCATGACGTTTAACAAGGTTTCAGTAGATCCCAAGATCTTGGAATTCGTCCCCCAGTTGCTCGACGTTTACCAACTCTGGCTAAAACCTATTCAGACCCACCACGCAGCCTTTACAATAATGGAGGGAATGGCAGAATTCGTGGTAAGGAATGTCCTAAAAGATGATCCTGATTTTCACAACTATCTTGTCACATTCGCAAACACCGATATCACATCCTATCAGGTAAGAAAAAGCATGGGGCTTGATTTTACCGAGCATGTTGTAGGAAAAATCGGCAAGGAAGCATATCGCCTTTTGATTGGGAATCCCCCAACTACGCGCGAGTTGAAAAACCCTGATGCATATCTCGAAAGAATATGATCGAGTTTGATCCCTTTGCCGAAGAGTGGGTCGCCTATGCAAGAAACCCGTCATATTCCCTCGTGGAAAAATGCTTGAAGCTTTCCCAGTGCCTCGAGTTTCAAAGCCTCGACATTGGGCGATATGTCGCAGAGATAAACTCGCTTGGGAGGAATCTTAGAGAGCATGTTCCCGAGGGAAGGAATCCAGCCTTTCTTGTTTCCATGTTAAACGAGTACATGTTTGACAAGCTAGGCTTTGAAGGAAACCGTGATGACTATTACAATCCGCGGAATAATTTCCTGAATACCGTAATTGACACTAGGAAGGGAATTCCAATCACTCTGTCAATTCTCTACATCCAGCTTGGCAACTATATTGGCCTAGACCTAAGACCCGTAGGCTTTCCAAGTCATTTCCTCGTAAAAAATTCAGAGGAATTGATACTTGATCCATTCAATGGAGGAATCCGGCTTGAAAAGGCGGATCTTGACAACATGCTCAAAAATACATACGGCAACTCGATAAAATTTAATCCAGAGTACCTAAATGAGATAGAACCAAGAAAGATCCTCATCCGCATTGCAAGAAATTTGAAAAGTTCCTACATGCAGTCCTTCAACTATGGAATGGCTATGCATTGCATCAACATGGTCTTGGGCCTCGAGCCAGAAGATCCGGAGGAAACCAGAGATCTTGGAATATTGCAGGCAAGGCTGCTTCAAAACGGGAAGGCGCTAGATTCTCTAAATCGATACCTGGAATTATCCCCAGAGGCAGACGATGTAGATTATGTCCTGGATCTGATAAGAGAAATAAGAGATAAGGCTAGTCGATGATTGATTTTATGTCCGTTCCTTTCTTGATTAGTTTGTGTTCATACCTTACTATCTTGTTCCGCATCGTTCCCTTCATGATGTCAACCTCGTGCCGAAGTGTGGCAACCTCATCCTCCAAACGGGCCACCCGCTCATAAATAGACTCTTCTGCACCCTCAGCCATATACCCAGTCTGCGCTAGATCTTATCTTAAAAATTTATGGTTTATTTTGTTGAGGGTTTTGTCAGTATTTTACTACAGGTCAAATTCAGCATTGCATGCTTGGCACTTGCCTTTTTCACTGCCAATCACGCCAATAATCAGAATCTTGCCTATCGTGCCGCATTTGGGGCACAGGCCTGTGGTAATGTTCTTTGGACCGCTCGTCCTTGGTTTTACGGTTTTTCGCCTTACCATTATTTGTTAGAATCTAAAATTCGGTTTATTAAGTCTAAGCGTGTAGATTGCAGAAAGCGCGGGGAGGGTCTATAAGCGTTTTGGAACAACACTATGAACAAATTTTATTCTTGATTTTTACTATGGATAACACGAAAGCTTTCCACATTTATGAAAGTACAGCGCTCGATCGTGTGGAAGTTAATGTTTAAACATGTCTTGTGACATAGAGTGTGAGATTCCTGCTCGGCGTGTTGAGTAGAAATTCTGTTTAACCTTTTATCCGATTGAAAGAATTGATCCCATTCTGACATACCGATATTCCAGTATTCAAATCTGCCGATTTTTAGCTGTCGATTAGGCATGGATGCTACAGATTAGGGTAAATGACCCCAACCACGTTCAATCAAAATATGAGCAGTATTAGGCATGACACAGGCAGGAGATCCATTATTTGTTTTTAATATAAGAGTCAAACCATTAACACATTGCACGTTTTCTGCTGGTATGCCATAGATTGTTTGTTCTAATGGCGGAACCCAAGGTATCATACTGACTAATTTATTGTAATCCGTTACCTTACTAGGCAAATAATTCATTGGACATGATATAGGTGGTAAAGGATAACCAGATGGTACGCCATTAGGAGAGTATTCGGTAGTATTTATCACCTTTAGTTGTACATTTAGAGTTATAACTAATTCCTTATCGTAAGAACAATATTCGTTAGGATTCTTGTAAAGATCATAGGCCAGATTATATTCTATTGTTGCATTATTGGTGTTTTGTGATTCAGGTTTGAGTATAACTGTAGCTAAAGAATAATGATCATATCCATTAACTTTTTCTTTAAATTCTGTACTGTTTTCTGCAATTGACATGAATTTTGTCACATTGATTGCAGGATACTGTTTTTCACCATGTGCAAAATTTAAAGCAAGAAAATTTTCTTTCATAATAGTAGGATTAATTACAATAGCTCCGAAGACTAACAAAAATGAAATTCCAAAAATCATTAACTGGCGCATATGTAAAACTTACCATTCAGACAGATTATAAATCTGCTATATATGTAGTTGAGAAAATTATCATATAAAAAAATAAGGAGGATTTTTTCCTAATAGCTGTCTTTTATGGTTGCTGTTGAAGTACCTGTTGCACTAAAGGATACATTTATGCTGCCGCCTGTTGGTCCATAGTACGAATACATCGTACCAGTATTCGTATTTACTTGACCTACTCCGTATTCATATATTGTCACAGAAGTGTAGGTGACTGGCGATGGAGTGAAGTATTTTGCACTCGATGATGCTCCGCCTGCTTCAAGGCTAGTTAACACGTAAGGTAGATCGGTAGACACTCCAGCAATACTGTAGGGGATGATAAAGCTATCCGAGTTAGGATATGTATTATCCTGATCGTATGCAACCCATTCACTGTGAGTATTGTCTGCATAATCTGTTACGTATATGCTATCACTTGCATGTACCGCATCAAGAGTTCCACAGAAGTGTGTACTACAACTAACTCCGCCGTAGTTGAAGTTACCAACTATTTCATTGAACATATTTGGTGTTGTTCCGCTTGATGATTGATAGTTCCAGCCTGATTGGACTAGAAGAGGAGTTGTCGCACATCCACTGGATAAACAGTTGGTAAGACTTGTCCACCAACCAAATTTCGTTGGAACGGTAGATGGTGCTGTGTCAACAGTTGTGTCAGCTGTTACTTGTGTATAAGGTCCATTATTATAGAACTCTCCACCTGCCCAACAACTACTAGAACAATCTAGACTAGTTGCATTATATGAAAGAGCAGGTAGGATATGAGCTGTTGAACCATTTTTCATTGCTCCATATACTGGGTTTCCAGGATGTAAACATGAGACCTCTGTTGTTATATGTTTTGTGAGATCTGTATGTATGCATCCAAAGAAATTTGGATGACTATCTAACCATTGAGATACCTCGGATGGAACCGGCGTACTCGTTTCAGCATTGATATTAGGTAGGAGTGTAGTCGACGAAATCAGACTCAATCCTATTGTCAATATTCCCAGAATTGTCGTTATTGTTTTTGGTTTGTTGTTTTTGAAGTTAATTTTTGTCATTGTCCAGTACGATACAACTCAAGTAGATATTCTTTGGGTGTACCTTATCGGATAAAGTATGAAAAGGTATGAAGATGTATGATAAAGTGTGATAAAGTGTTACGAATGGTTAGTTGTCATCTACCTTTAGCCGTACTTTTCGTACAGATCAAGCAGTATCTCTAGAAAGTCGCTTGTGTACATCCTTCGGTTCTTCTTCTTTGCCTTGTGTGACTTTATCCTCCGTAATAGACTAGAAAAAACATTGAGCACGAACAGATAGCGCAGGCGTTGCTTTAGTAGGAATTTTCACAAGGCATGCCTTGTAAGATTACAAGTAGTGACACTTTGCACCGGTGAGTAAAAAGCAAAAATTCAGTTTGAATTTAACAAGGAGACTTGGTCGGTAGAACTTATGGAAATCGAACTCAATCGTATGTACGATTTAATCACGTGAGTATAACAGAACATTAGTGTGGACCCTCCAAACATTTCAAATCTGTGCAATTACTGTTTAACTATTAAATTAAAATACGAATATAGAATAAGACTACTACCGCCTTCAGTTGTGTTTGTTGTAATAAAAATTTTGTAATTATTTGGGGTAGCATCTTTACTGGCAGAAATATGAAGTAGTGTTCTTTCAGGCGTAACGATTTTGGTCGTTGCAAGTTTCAAGTCAATTCCATTGTTGTTTGTAAATCCAACGTGAGATGATGTGGAAAGCGTTATTGGGATATTTGTAGGAGTTGAAGATATGTCTAATACCATTGAAGCGTTCTGTCCTTGTCTTATTTCAAAGGGAACAAGTGAGTTTTGAGTAGATCCTGTTCCATTGAAAAGAACAATCACGCTTGGTGAATCTGGTAATGCATGATTTATCCCATCATTTGTGGTATTGGACATATTTGGCAAACTTGGAAGTATTACGAGTCCAATAGTTATTGCAGTTAAAGCTATGCTTGCAATTATTGATATGTGAAATATTTTCATAATCAATCACAATTCTTTTTCGTATGATAAATAAGTTGCCTGAGTTCCATATTCAATTATTTTAATGTAAATAAAAATAAGGGAAGATCTAGTTGTATGAACTAGATGTTGTAGTGCACGTACCACTGCTGCAAGATGTTGATGTTCCTGTGTTGTAGTTCAAATTATTCCATTCGCCCGTATCGTATGAGTTGAAAGTGCTTGCGCTACTTTCAGATTGGGCTTGTACGTAAGTTGTTTCTGAAGTAGGACTCGTAAATTTAGCAGTAGCGCTGTTACCTTCTCCCAGTATTGTACCGCTGGTGTCTGTCCAATAGGAACCCAGATTATAGGAGTTTGTACCTACAACTGACCAACATCCACTAGTGTTTACATTACAATAGGTGCCTCTGAGCTGACTGCTTGAAATCACATATCCCGTTACAAATCCATCAAAGGTAGAGTTCAGGGTTTGTTGCGGTACTGAAACGCAACTCTTTGAATTGGTTCCCAATGTAAGATCAAACTGCCAGATACAATTTCTTAGATTTCCACCCGGGTGATTTTGTTCTACAAACTGCGCCCAATGCTGGTGATTGTCAGGAGTATACCATGTGTTTGTATTTAATTGAATGCTCCATGTGTTTGCGGAGTTATAATAGGTATCCGTTTCTCCACTATATTGACTAAATTTTGTCTCTACTTCACCCCAATATGGATTTGAACTGGAGTGTCCGCCTACCACACCTGGATATACATTTCCTCCTTCTGTTGGAATATCGGCAGGTTGTTTTTTCAACTCTTCAGGAGATATACACGTAATGGTTTTCCATCCTGTTTCTTTGGTCCAATGGTAGCAACCGTTTGCAGTAGGCTGCGGTTCAATTTGTGCTTTAAGTTGTTCAGCCGCGGTAGGCTGTGCATTGACATTTGGCATTATTGTCAATGGTAACATTGTCAACAATCCAATTATCATAGATGTTAATGCTATTGTTGTAAATTTTTTGTTTTTGAAAGTCATTGTCCAGTACCATACAAATCAAGTTGATAACCTTTGGGTGTACCTTATCGGATAAAGTATGGCAAAGTATGAAGATGTATGATAAAGTATGATAAAGTGTTACAAATGATTAATCTGCTATCTATCTTTGGCCGTACTTTTCGTACAGATCAAGCAGCATCTCTAGAAAGTCGCTTGTGTACATCCTTCGGTTCTTCTTCTTTGCCTTGCGAACTACTACTATGAACCTCTCATATGTCTCGTTCCTTATCGTTACTGTGTTATACTCTCCAGTTGGCAACAAGTAAATCTTTATCATATCGTTGATAAATTAATGGTAACAGTTTACAGGAAATTCAGTCTATAATTTCCTTGTATGTTACAGAATAATCATACGGATCCCTTAAATAGCAAAAAATCCTGTGAATTATCCTGTAAAAGTGATAAGAGTTGTGAGCCATACAAGAAAAGACAGGACGGCCAAGAGAACGTTTAGCATGTATGAAAACATTTTGTACGGTCTGGAAAAGGAATCTGCCAGACGTAATTCCAACCCAAGCGCATTACTCAACCAGATACTTGCCAAGTGGCTCACTTTTGACGCTCCACTTGAAAAGATAGATCCGGTAACATTTACAAGGCATTGCGTCGAGGCACTAATCTCAAAAATGGATACAGATACACTACGAGAGATAGCAAGAGATCAGGCCACGCGCAACTTTGGATCCTTGTTGTCTTTGTTTCATGGTAACCTCAGCATATCATCTATTATAGAATCATACTATGACAATTTTGGCAAGTACAGCGGATGGTACTCTTTTAGCTGCGAAAATATCCGAAACCTGTACAGGCTGACATTCCACCATACAAAAGGGCTGAAATGGTCGCAGTTTATCGCAGAGTACAACCAGATCATATTGGAGAGGGTAAGCGAGAGAGTAGAGTGCCATGTTGACAATAATGTCGTCGTGTTCAATATAGTACCAAAGCAGAAAGTAGTTGTAGACTATCAATAGGTGATTTGAAACACGCTCAAATTTGCTAAAAATTATTATTCGAGTCGGGTACATATCGTCTGACAACAAGTTAGGTGCAATCAGTCGATGACTAACTCACTTTCAATACCTGCTACACAGACCCGATCTACTGGTATAGATAAAGCCGTACAGTGCATAGCTGATCTGTGCTTTCTGCTTTCAAGACCAGAAGCTTTGAGAATCCTTGATCTTGCAAGAATAAAGTCTAAGACAGACACGCCATCAGAGATCGGGCTAACAAAAAAGCAATACTATGCACGACTGAGGCAGATGGCAGATTTGAACTTGATAGAAAAGATAGAAACACATGGTGGGAAGAAAGGAGCAGATCGCGCACCTGTATACACTACAACTCTTCTTGGAAATCTAGGTAAAACAGGAAGGGTGGAAACATTTGGAAATAGATAGGTCACAAAAGAGAGAACGTCAGGAAGTAACACAAGAGATTATGTTGAATAAGAAATTCAGAGAGTTATTAAAACAAAAATGTAAAACTATACAAGATTGAGATCTAAAAATAATCAAATCAACTAAAAAATGAACAATCTGAAAACTATAAGGTTTTCAAGTAAGAGCAAGAAGGCTAGATGCTAATCTGCAGAAATAAAATAAAAGAAAAAAAGTAAAATACGTATAATATGGCGGTGAAGCGCTTTTTTGACAAAAACAAGGAAATTTTTACGCATGAGTCATTCATGGATATCAAATTTTCTTACCTGTTTTTGCCAGTTTCATTGTGCAGTGTATCTCAAACATTTGTGCAGTATGATATAGCAGCCAAGAAAACCCTATGGTTTTTGATGTCAAAACCCTATGGTTTTTCCAGCCTTTTATTGATGGTATCATTGTAGTACCATGACACAAAAAATCCATGCAAGGAGGGTCATGAAGATGGGTCGCGAGCCCAAGCACTCACTCATGGTTACAATACCAAGAAAGATCTGCAATGAACTACAGATTGAGAAAGGAACTAGGCTCTACTTCAAGCCTGAAGGGAATCATTTTGTCGTATCAAAAGACAGTAAATTTCTTGCCATCAGGACAGAAAATGGTAATGACGATACAACTACAATTGATGCTGGAAATGATATAACAAAAGAAAAGAAAAAAAATGTCATGGTACATGGGATATCTCTTGCCGACCTTCAGTACTAGATAATATCATCTGACCAAGCTTGTAGAGGCCTTGTGCGTTAGAGTACACGGGGTCTGATGCCACCTTGAGGGTCCCGCCTATCCTCTCCTGCAGCGCATGGCATAGCCCCTCAACCAGCACCCCGCCTCCTGAGAGGTATACCGTATAGTCACGCACGAGCTTGGTCTTGAAAACGGCAAGTTCATTTGAGACTATGGCAGCAAGGTTGTCTAGTCGCCTTTTTTCAGGCCGGTTTGTATCGTGCTCAAGGTAGGCATAGCCGTCGTAGAGGTAGTCACAGGCCTGCGCAACCGATACCCCTGACACATACCTCAACTCCTCAAAGAGGACGATCTCGGTCGTGCCCTGCCCTATCGAGACCACTATTCCGGTCCTTGCGCCCTCTGCAACCAGCGTGCCTACTGCCTGCGGTATGACAAGCGCCCTTGAGGGTTTTAAGGTACGTTGGACTAGTCTCTCAAGCTCCCGCTTCTGTGCAGCAGCCCCGTATGGCAAGCCCATAATCACGGTGCTAGAGCCCAAGATATCCTTGCAGCCAAGCCTCGGTGCGACCTCCCGTATTATGACTGCAAAGGCATGCTCGTCTGCCACCCTGCCCTCAAGCACAGCCCTCACAAGCACGGCATCAGGATATGCCCTCATCTTAAAGGCCTCGTATCCTACGGCCTCTACAGTTCCTTCCTTTGGGTCCTCCCATCTTGACATCCTTCTGGTTCCAAAGACAGATGGGAATGATGCCCTCATATGTGCAGAGACACATTTCACAAATCCTGTTCCTGCATCTATTGCTATGACATCATCATGGTTCTCGTATGCCATGGTATCAGATGGTACAGAGTTTAAAAGGGCATTAGCAATCATCTTCTGATTCGTCTTCATGATACCTTTCTTTTTTCTCAGAACTCTTCCCGTACAGCTCAGGATCATCGCCACCAGCTTCTGTGTAAGAGTCTGGGTCATCGAGCATGTTCTCGCGTAGTGCATCGTAATCGTAGCCGTGACTTATGCCAGACATGACCATATCCTTCCTGTAACGCCATGTCGACCTGACACCAAATCGTTTCTTGAGGAACTGTCTTCTCTTTTGTTTCTTCCCTCTTTCCATATCTGCTCTAAGCTTTACAAAGTCTGTATACGATACAGCAACAAGGTTCATAGATTCAAGCTTGTTCCAGACCAGCCTGTGTACGTTCTTTCTTTCATAGCTTATCCCTCTCATGAGGATGTCGTAGTTGAACGGACTGTTTCTTGTGGCCCAGTATACGTCGCTTTCTTCTTTTGCAAGCTCTTCTTTTCTCTTTGCAAGCTTTGCCCTGTACAGATTCTTCATGTCATGATACCTTTGAAATTTTATGACACAGACATGCGCATCTCGTCCAGGCGTATCAGATGCCATGAAACAGTTACCGTTCTTGTATATCGCACCCTGCACATACTCGTCTATGGTATCACCAAACCCTATCACAAGCTTGGTTCTGACACCCCATCCAAACCTGTTGCATACTTTCTTTGGTATGATGACATACCTGCTTGTCTTTCCGCTTCTTTGTATGGTCGTGGTATGCTGTTTATCGCAGATATCATTTGGAGGAAGCTCGTCATCCCAGATGCTGAGCAGAAAACATCTCGGGTTTTCTATATCCTTGTAGAAATATCGAAAACGTGAAAAGTTTTCAAGCCTTTTTGATATGTTGGTATTGTATGATGCAATCTTCCTCTGAAGCTTCTTTGGAAAAGATATGATAAAGGAGCTCTTCGATGTCTTCTTCTTTGTCTTTCGAATCTTTCTGATAAAGTACATTATTTCTTCATAAAAACAATGTACCAGAGGATAAAAGGAGAAAAATTAGCCCGTTGTGATTTTGAGCTAAACTGTTCTAGCATACATTGAGACTATGCCTTTTCTTGGAGGATTGCCAGATTTTACAAATCCCGATCCTCTGTAAAAGTGAGCCCGGGCTTCGGTAGTATGCAATATAACATACCTACATGCTATTTCATGGCTTGCTTCTATGGCAAGACCTCTACAAAAAAGTAATATCTCTGAGCCGATTCCTCTTCCCCTATACTTTTTGTCCACCCCCATTCTTCCAATCAGCATTGCAGGATATTTTTTTGGAGTGGCTCCCTTTACCTTTTCGTCTTTTCCAAGCTTGTCAAGTTCGATGGCGTTCATTGATACTGTGAAATACCCAACTATCTCATCCTTGTATTTTACGAATCTTGCTGTGCTCAGCTTGCTTTCTTGGTACAGCCTAAGGTCATTGTAGTAAAATGCATGGATCTCTAACGGGTCACTACTATCGTATTCTGTAAAATCTAGTCCCGGAATCTCTTTTAGCTCATCCAGGTATAGATATTGTAACCTCAAGTGGCTCTTGTAACAAAATACCGTTAATTAAGAACTAGGGTTTCTTGCAGTGTTTGAGATAGTAATCATGCGCCTTCTTGTTATAGTCTATCTCCTTTTTGGAAAGTTTTCTTGAATCATATTTTAGAAAAGCGTCTGCGGCTTTACCCTTTAATCGTAGTACTTCCTCTACCATCTAGATCTCCTATTTGTGAATAGGATTCCAGTTCTTTAAATCTTATGACGGTTTTCTGCGCAAATAACATGCCTGCAAGTCATGATTTGAGATACCTACTCTCTGCCACTCAGTTTTTTTGTATTCTTGTAAGAGCTGTCATAAAGCAGCAAACCGAGCTTGCCAATCAGCGATGTAACTTCCTTGCTTCTGAATCTTTTTTGAAGCAAGCGTCTCTCTTTCTCTATCTCCTTGAACGTCCTGTTCCATCTGGATACATCGATATGTGCTTTTATAGAATCCCTGATGATGTTTTGTAATTCATCTGGAGGAAGTGCGTCAAGCTCCCAGCACTGGTTTCCATACTGTGAGGAATACTCCCTCCATCTGCTGTCACTGATTTTAGTCGGCATCGGTTCGAGGCCAAACTGCCTCACCTGTACATATGTCAGTGCTACGCGTTTTACTCTTGCATGTGAGCCGTAGCGGTACAACCGCGATTGGATGTCCTCTGTCATGTTCAGCCCACTTGGATCGTGGTCGGCAAAGTGGAGTATCGTGATAGGCCTGTCGTCATAAAGAGAGAATCTCTTGTTTATTGCCTCGTATACCTTGGTAAAAGAAGAATAGCCCCTGCTTGGGTATGTCACCACCCTGTAGCCGTCGGCAATGGTAGAAAACAGGGTGGCAAGCGCGTCCTTTTCTACCCATACCTCGACATACTGCGGCTGGTCGT
Source organism: Nitrososphaerota archaeon (assembly GCA_028866895.1). GTDB lineage: Archaea > Thermoproteota > Nitrososphaeria > Nitrososphaerales > Nitrosopumilaceae > Nitrosotalea. The sequence goes on along the minus strand of JAGWHF010000008.1, from coordinate 83,384 downwards.
CCCAAATTCTTCTGGTATACTGTTCGGTATCTTCAAGTTCTGAGATCTTGGACCTGACAAAATCTTGCACCGAACCATAACCGTAATCGCCGCCTATTACCTGTCTTGCGCGATCGACTATACTTCTTGCGTCGATTTCTCCCTTTTCTCTGCCCCTTGTTATCATCCTGTCAAAGAGCTTGTAGCTGTTTATCGTATTCTGGATGAATCCGCTTGATACGAGTCTGTAAAAGATCTGCCTTACGGTAAGAAGGATATTGTACTGTGACATGATGTCGTTTGTTGCCTTGACATATTCCTGATATCGCAAGAAGATATCATGGTTGACTAGTCACACATCTTTTTCTATTGATTGTAAGCTTTGCGGTATGATGTGGTCGGTCGATCAGAAACTTTATACTCCTTTTCTGGAATTTGCAAGTTTCAAGGTTTAGATCTGCCTTAAAAACAATATTTTGAACATAATGTATGGCTGAAACCATAGAAGTGCCAAAGGAACTCTTGATAAAGATACAGGAAAAGCTGGAAGAGGCACAGAAAAGAGTTGCAACACTTGAAAAGATTGTTAAAAAATTGTAGAATTTATTTCTGTACAAGTCCTGCCAGTATCTCTTTAATCTCTGAGATCTGGCTTTGTAGAGAGGATATTTCCCTCTCGTATTGTGCTTTCTTTCTTGCATGTCCTTTCTTGCTAGCTTCAAGTTCTTGCACAAGCCTCTTTGAAAGCGCGAATCCACATTTTACACAGTGGGACTTGTCTGCAGAGTTTTTCTCCTTGCAGGAAGAGCATATCTTTGAGAACAGTATTGATTTAGAGTCATCCTGTTTTTTTATGCCATGAAGCTTCAGTATAGCATCTTCCTGGTCCGATGAGGCAAGGTGCTCGTACCTTGACAGCATGTTTGAGCCCTTGGACCAGTTTCCATATAGTTTTACCAGATTGCCAAGCTTCTTCGAATACAACGTGAGCGATGTATGTCTGAAAAGATACACCCATACTCGCTTTTTAATTCCGGCAACTTTGGCTGCCTGCCTAAGAATCTGTCCCAGTATCTGGTAGGTTATCACCCCCTCATCGTTTTCATGATACCACAGAAATGCATCAGGATTATCGCCATGCGGATGCTCGGCAAGCCATTCTCTGATGGGCACAAAGCTTGTCACAAGTGCAAGTGTCTTTGGTCCTGTCTTACCTGTAGTGTGCACCCTCACAAAATCATCTTCAAACTCGAGCCCCCCTATTCTTATGTTGAGGAGCTCACCTGGCCTGTAAGACCCTTCAAAAAGAGTGACAAACATTGCGATATTTCTCCTGACATATCTTCCCTTGCTGACCTCCTTTACTGCCTTGAACAGGTTCTCAAGCTCGGCATCTGTCAGCAGGTCTTTCGATTGGATCTTTTCATACCTGTCCTTGAAATGGCTTGGGGTGATCCAATCTACGTTTGGATCGTACTCTTTGCCTTTTGCCTTGTCTGCAATCTCGCCGTGCCTTGCAAAGTGATACAGTCTTTTGAGGGAGATCAACGTGTCTTTTTTGACCGAGTTTTCATAATCTGACTCTGCAATCTTCATGTGGACAGACTCTATTTCTTTTCTTGTCCATTCTGAGATTTTTCTGTCATCTTTTATGTACAGTATGCGCTTTACAGATTCCGCATAATTTGCTATCCTGCCGTATGACTTGTTCTCGATTCGCAGTCTGTCAAAGAACTCGCTTGCCATCCGGGCGTTTTCCGCTGAGAAGAGACGGGAGATGGCAGACCGGGCAAATTCTATCCTTTTCTTGCTGTTGTGGATGTCAATTTCCTTCATCATATAATCAATATCCTGTTCAATTTAAGGCCAAAATTTTGTTCAAAGTGCGTTATCATAAGAGGTATAAGCGCGGGGAGTGGGATTTGAACCCACGGGTCCTTACGGACATGGGATTAGCAATCCCACGCCCTACCAGGCTAGGCGACCCCCGCACAGATCTGCTCAATTTTGAACTGTTAATTAATCTTGGTCGTCCCAGCCGGACGCCTACTCCTCGTCAAACCTCTTGTATTTTTCAACAAGGTCCTTCAACGGCATCCTCTCCCCTCCAACTATTTTCAAGTCTACCCTTATCCTGCCCTTCTCAACGTTGATAATATTGTATGTGTTCTCGAAAAGGCCCCTCACCCGTTCAGAGGAGGCGGTGCCGGCATTTGCAATTGTGAGGTGTCCAAAATGCCAGAACCAAGGCCTGTGCTTGTGCCCGCATATGACCAGATCAATCTTGCTTGCAAGTGCAGTGCGCAGGACATCCCCAGAATCAATCACAGTAACCCTGTCAGTACCCGTGTCTGGAACTCCTATCAGGTGATGATGCATGGCAAGTATCTTTGTCCTGCCCTCATACTTTTTCATTGTGCGCTCAAGCCAGAGATTTTGCCTGTAACCCACCTCTCCCTCGTCCCTGTCAGGCCTTGCAGTGCCAATAGTCACAAGGACGGTATTTTCATCTAGCTCATTTACCGAGTCTATAGGAAAGAATTTTTTAAAAAGCAGGTATCCCGTGTTCCTGTAATCATGGTTGCCGCTGATTGTTATCATCTTGTTGGTTTCAATCTCCGCAAGTTTCTTCTTGCATTTTTCATACTCCTTTAGCAACCCCTCATTTGTGAGGTCGCCCGTTACCACAACTGCATCCGGCCGTATCTCGTTGACCTCCATTACAACCTGGTCGAATATTTCCTCGCGGAACTGCGCGCCTACATGAATATCTGAAATTTGAACTATCCTCATACAGTTGTCCTTTCATCTTGATTTCTTTAAGGTTTTAGGAACTCCGCGTGGTTAAAAAAATCCCAGTTAGAGTTAAATATACTAGATCGCAAAGCTCGCCTGTTTTGGTAAGGAATGCAGCTGTCATCAGAGGCGACGGCATAGGTCCCGAGATTGTAGATGCGATGCTGAATGTCCTGCGAGCATGCAACTTGCAGAGCGAGATCATACTGTGCGATGCAGGCTCTGAACAGTGGGAAAAGAACGGCGGCGAGACATACATCCCGGATGCCACCATGAAGATATTAGAGGAAGCTGATGCGTGTTTCAAGGGCCCTACCACCACAATCCCGAAGCCGAACGCCCCAAGAAGCGTTGCAGTAACACTCAGGCAAAAATTCGAGCTCTATTCAAACATCAGGCCAATCAAGACATACAAGCGGATAACTCCTCAGCGCGATCTTGACTTTGTGTGCTTTAGGGAGGCAACCGAAGGTCTTTACACGGGAATAGAGTTCAAGATATCAAATGATGCGGCAATTGCCATACGAAAGATTACGCGCCAAGGTTCCAGCAGGTTCATCGATTCTGCTTTTTCCTGGGCAAAAAAATACAACATGGCCAAGGTTGTTGCGATAACGAAAAGAAACATACTCAAGGTAACCGATGGGTTGTTCTGGGAGGAGGTCGAGAGGGCCTCAAAGGAAAATCCCGGGATTGCCATAGAGGAGATTTACATAGACAACATGACCCAGCAGCTTGTAGTTAGGCCGGAACAATTCAATGGTTCCGTACTTGTGAGTACCAACCTGTTCATGGATATCATTTCCGAGCTCGCATCAGGCATAATAGGCTCGATAGGGCTGGTATATTCCGCAAACATGGGCAACTCGTTTGCCATGTTCGAAGCAGCCCACGGAAGCGCTCCCTCCTTTAAAGGTCAGAACAAAGTAAACCCCACTGCAGCAATCCTGTCCGGTGCTTGGATGGCAGAATATCTTGGCGAGACCGAGATAAAGGCCGCAATTTTCTCAGCAACCGAGCAGGTAATCAACGAGGGAAAAAACGTCACGTTTGACATCGGAGGAAGTGCCACTACCAGCCAGATGGCTGAGGCAATCGCTGACCTTTCGAGCAAGAAGCTGAGAAAATAGTTACGGGTCTAAACGAAAGAGAGTTGGAGCCACCACAAGCGAGATTACCGAAATTAGTAGTACTACCTCAGGCATTTGTCCAAATTCGGGCACTGTTGCGCTCCCATTATTTAGGGCAAATTGGCGGGTTGTTATCGGCTGCATCGGGCTTGATCCGGATTTTGAGACTGAAATTAGGTCGTATGACACCTCATTATTCTCACTGTTTTGCCTGTCAAGGTTCTCCGCATCAAAGTTCAGCCTATAGTTTCCTTCCTTTGGGCTTTCCCACACAAAACTTACAGACTTGTTTTGATTTGCCGGTACCGAGCCTTTCTGCAGATTGTCGTAAAAAAGAAAACCGCTATCATTTAGTATTCTGAGCCTAAAGAGAACAGAGTTTGCGTCCGTTTTACCAGTATTCTCAATCTGCTTGGTAATTTCGAGCTCGTTGCCTCCCCCTCCACTGGTTGACAATGAGAGTGTGCCATTAACCCATCCTATCTGGGCACCTGGCTGGTTTGGGTTGCCCACATTGACGATCCCAGAAGGCCACATATCTACCCTGTCGTAGTATGGAAACTTTCCCAGCGTTCCAAAAAACTGCGTATAAGAATGTCCCGGTAGTATCGGCCCACTGTCGAACATTCCGACAGGCCCATTATTTGGTGTCCCCGCAGTAGCTGTATGGGTTTTATTGTCACCATTTATCCACGTTACAGTATCTCCTGGCTTGATGTCAATTTCATACGGCTCGTAACAGGAAGGATACGGCAGGCAGTGGCTTGCCGTGCCGTTTGTGATCGCCACCTTGTAGTCCAAAGCGTATGCGCTGCCTCCTAGGACGAAGGCCAAGACAAGACACATGCCAAATACCAGGCCAAGGAATCTCAATGGCTGCCAGTGCCATATTTCGTACATAAACGACACTCCTTTATCATGCGTAATCTTTATTCTTTGCCGGCAGGTTTAGAGTTTTAGGGATTCCACAAGAAGCAGTTCCTCAAAGAAAAGTTTCTTTTTTGCGACTATTCTGGAAGAAAATCCCAGTGATTCCGTCCTTCTGATAAGTTCCTCATGGTTTGCAAGCGAGGACGTCAGGAAGATAAATTTACCCCCCTTTCTGACCGTCCGGCCCGCGGATTTTATTATCTCGGTGGGAACACCCAAGCCCTCTTCAAGACCGTCTACTGCAGCGTCATCAATTCCATCAGAAGGCAGATACGGCAGGTTACAGACTGCCAAGTCAAAGTCATAGTTTATCGCGTCAGCCGAGTTGCAACAAATGCAGTTGCTTACACTTTCATGCGCCTTTTTTAAGGCGGCAATGCTTACGTCCGTGCATACAACGAACTCAAATTTGCCGCTCAAGACTGACGCCAGAAAGCCTGACCCGGTACCGACGTCTAGTGCGGAACGACCCGTCTCGTTTTGTATGTAATCGGCAATGAAGAAGGTGTCCTCATCGGGCTTGTAATAGTCATTTGGCAATTTTTTCAGCAAGTGAAATTATCTCCCCATCCGAGAGGTCCTCGAGTCTTTTGTCCGAATCGAACGCGAGTCCGGCTTTCTTTGCTATGGTCCTTACGGACTTTCTGCGAAAAGAGAAAAGCATGTTGACTGCCCCAATGACATTCCTTGGTAAAATATGCCTTGATTTTAAGCGAAGTATTACCGAGTCCACCGTTGGCACGGGTTCAAAGTCTTCCTTTCTGACATCCATGAGTTTTTCCATCCCCATGCAATAACTGGCAATAACGGACACTGCTTTTCTGCCTTTTCCCTCCTTATATGACAGTTTTTGAGCAAACTCCTTCTGAACCATTATTACAGCGTGTGAGAATCGCCTCTGGGCAAGCCATTCTATTGCTCTCCTGCTCTGAGAATATGGAAGATTAGAGACGAAAATGTCAAATTCAGGATTTGTCTTGAAAGCATCACCATGCTCCAGCCGGAGATTCTTTATGTTGGAAAACCTTTCCTTTGCTCGCAAGAACAGCAAATTGTCTTTTTCAATTGAGATCACCATTTTTGCCATTTTGCAGAGATAGAGCGTCAGTATACCTTTTCCCGTGCCAACCTCTAACACGGTGTCAGTATCCTTGATGTGTGCATTCTCTGCTATCAGCTCAGCAACAAGGTCGGATGTAAGAAAATGCTGGCCCAATGCACGGCGCTTGATCATTTTCTTACAAAGAGGTTCATCCTGGTCTCGCCTGTGATCTCCTCAATTATCCTCTTGGCAATCTGCTTGGCAGGCTCTTTAAGACCAACCCTCTCTTGAAGATCCTTGAAATCGGAGAATTTTCGTTTTTCCCGTTCTTCAAGCATTGTCTTCATGTAGGTCTTCCCTATACCAGGAATCAATTCTAAAGCGTGTATTCTTGGAGTCAATGGTTGGGCGTTGTTTAGGTAGTCGATGAACCTCTGTTCGTTATTTGTCACTATCTTTTCGACTACCGTCGGTAATTCACTTTGTGCTGATGATGAGATATGGCCAAATTCCAGCCTACCCAAAACAGACAGGATTTTTGTCCTGCCCTCCTTTCCGATGTAAACGCGTTCACCAATCTCAAATGCAGAGTTTGGAATTGCAAGGAGTTCTAGAATCGTAAGTCTTTCCTCCCCCAGAGCGGTCACGATAATTCCGTCCCTTCCCCTCACAGTAGTAGACTTTCCCCTCACCACAAAATCTAACACGTATGCGTACTCTTCATACTTTCTAGTTTGAGCTCTCTCCAAGAAAACTCTGCCCCTAAGATCAGACGTTCTCCTTGATAATCTTCAGCATCTTTTCAAGCGTCTCTGCAAGGATGAGTTTTTTCCATCCAAAAGTAAACGCTCGTAACTCTGCCTCGGTTGTTGGAAGATTGTTAACAATTTCAACCGCTTCTTCATCGGTTATGTTACATTCCTTGACGAGTTGTTGCTTGAGTTTCTTTGCAGCCTTTGAATCAATACTTGAAAATTTGGTAACATAGTCATACGTCCATCTCTGAATCTGGTCCATTGATTCAGGGTCAACTTTCTCCATAATCTCCTTAACTTCTGGGATGGAGATGGGCTGTTTTTTCTTAACTTCTTCCATGTTTATACACCAAACGGTTTGATATGGTCCAGCCTAGTGATTAAGGTTTTTGTCTTGTTACCCAGTTTGACTGCCAATTTAACCGTCCTTCGTCCGACCTTATCTATTGTGCCGACTTTGCCGTGATATCTTCGATGTGGCAGGCCCTTATGCTGAGAAGGATCTATGATTACCAGGACCTTATCTCCCACCTTGTATTCCCGCAATAGGAAGGAGACCCCTCTGGAAGCATCCTTTGTCATCACAGACCTTGCCTTGTGCATGAATCCGTGGGAACGACCTCGGGGTTTCTTAGTAGTCATATCGTAAAGACTCTAGCCGGACCTAATTTAACATTTACTAGGTCATACCAGCAAGACCAGCCTTTGCATACAGCCATTCATGAAAATAGGGGGAGAAGAGGGTTATTCCTCTGCCTCTTCTTTCTTTTTCTTTTTTGAATCTTCTTCCGGATCCGACACACCGCCCTCGGTCACAGTGAAGATCACTTCCTGTTCTGGATGGTGCGGACTGTCCACCATTCTTGCTATTCTCTTCTTGCCGGATTTTTTCAGATAAACCCGGTAAGTCGACGCATGGCCCACGATGTTTCCTCCAATCGGCCTTGTCGGGTCTCCGAAAAACGTGTCAGGAGACGACTGAACCTGGTTGGTGGCTATTATTGCTATGTTGTATGTTTCAGCAGTTCTCGAAAGCAAGTGCATGAATTTGTTCAATCGTTGCTGTCTTACAGAAAGAGTTCCCCTACCCAGATATTCTGATCGGAACAATCCTACTGCCGAGTCTACGACGATTAACTTTATCTTGTTTTCTTCGATTACTGGGCCAACCTCTTGCATTATAAGTTCCTGATGGGAGCTATTGTATGCCTTTGCCACAATGATTCTGTCAAGAGCTTTTTCTGGTTCGATACCTTTTGCTTTTGCAATGGAAACAATTCTTTCTGGCCTAAAGGTTCCTTCAGTATCAATGTACAACACACCTCCATCCAAACCGCCTTCTTCTTTCGGCTTTTGAACGGTCACACACAAAGTGTGACAGAGTTGGGTTTTTCCAGATCCAAATTCACCATATACCTCGGTTACTGCTTGCGTCTCTATCCCTCCGTCAAATAGAGTGTCAAGCGAGTTGGTTGCAGTGCTAATCTTACCTATATCCTGCCTTCTTTTGTAGATCTCAGTAGCACTCACAAATTCTTTCTGGAGTTGACCACTTTCAACTAGCTGCTGTCTTGCCTTGTTTACTAGTTTTATGGCTGTATCAACATCCATACCAGTAATTTCTGAGATATCTACCGGACCCCGTATAACAAGATCCAGTATGTTATGCACTCCTGCATCACTAAGCTTCTTGGAAGTTACAGGGCCTACGCCCTCGAGACTGTCTAATCTTAAGTCATCCATCTTACCGTATGGTACGGTACCAGTACCTAATAAATGTGTTGATCTAAGGAACTGTTACCTTATCGGTTGATTTTGTTGACTTTTTTTGATCGGTCATTTGGCATAAATGGTTTTTCACCCCGTCCACCAGTCGGTCCTTCAACCCTACAATAATTCGTCGATATAATTGAGTCAATATCTCCCGGTCTACAGCGAGGTCCAGATCAAGTCAGAGTGGCCGGCTTTATTTCCACGTCGTCACGATTGTAAAGTATCTTCTCGGGAGTGATGGTGACTGTACAATTCCTCTTAAATCTCATCTCCCTCCCGTTTCCAATGCCATCCTTGAAGACAATCTTGGGTTCATTGATCGTATCTACGACGTATTGTTTCCCCCTCTTTGTTATTTTTGATTCTTGGCACCCTCTTAATTCTATCAGCTTGGAACATGCTATAGAATTCGACTCAACCTCAGACATGATCACACAAAACTACCCACCATAAAAAAAGATTCTGCTGAGATCGTATAGAATTTTACAAGCCCAGTCTTTACTGGCAACAGGGCATCTTATTACTTTCTTCGACGTTGCCCCGGCTTGTTCTGTCCGGGAACTCTTTTTAGCATAAATCTTTTCCTGAAATTATCACGGTTTCTAACTATGCCGATTTCTCCATGTCGTTCTCTTGCCTGCACCTTTGGCGTTTGGCCCCTGACTTTTCCTGCTTTGGTAAGCGATCCGTGAGTTGGCACGGACTTTCTCAATTATTGATGCAATTTATGTATTTGGTTGGCCCGGTGAACCTGGAGTATGCCATATCAGAGGCTTGAATGGCATCAATCGGATTGTAGGCTGACCTAAAATTAGATGTCGGTTAATTTATCAGCCGAAAAATCGGCTGAATCATCAGTTCACCTACCAGTACTTTGCCTTTATAGTCTCTATGACGCGTTCGTGTTCTGGGCCCTTCTTCCGTGCATGCTTCTCCATAGCCGTTAACGGGACACCTCCCAATGATTTTGCAAGTTGGGTGAACATTTTTCTCCTCAGGGGACCGTTGCTTCCAGTTTTATCCATGAATTTCTGGATGCCATACTTGAAGTTGTGCTGCCATGTCTTGTACATTACTCCCAGTTGTGCTGCAGTCATCTCATTACCTATATCAAAAAATTCTGATTTTTCAAGCAGGCCTATTGGGACAAATGTGAGTGGAGTGGTGGTAAACATCGATTCTGGTTGCTCCCTTTCAAGCTCGCTGATAAGCCTAATGGTTTCCCATGCATCCTCTTCAGTCTCGGCATTGTCAAGTCCCATGATCAACGTAAAGGCAGGTATCCAGTGATACTCGTTCAGCGTCTTTACCCCTTCCTTTACCACCCAGTGCCATTCCTCAGGTTTGTATGGAGAGAGCTTTCTATCGGCATATTTTCCTATCAACCGCAGGCTACCAGTCTCAAACCCGCATTGTATTCCAATCTTGTTCTCCGGACTGGAATGTATGATTTTAGAAATATTTGGAATTAGCTTTTCGTCCGCGATAGCCCCTGCAAGAGTACCGTGTGTGGGGTTGGTATGCACTACACCTGCAGACATTACTGCGGTAAAGAGTTCTTCAAGTGCCTCCCTGTTCGGCGCCATATTTTTGGTCTTTCTTGGATCAAGACCATACACGAAAATGTCATCACTGTGGAGCCAGGCATTTCGCTGTCCTCCCTTTTTTATGTTGACCTCAATTTCCCGCTTTACCTTTTCCGGAGGATAATACCTCAATGGACGCAGTGTCACATCACAGAATTTACACCCCCTTCCACAGCCGCGCATTACTTCGACCATACCATGCATGCTAGGTTCCACAATGTCCGGGATTTGATCAACCTCCGGTTCGTCCCAATAATGAATAAACCTGCCATGGAACTTGTTTTCTCCTTTTCCGAATTCCTTGACCTCCACTTTAAAGTCACTCTTGACAAACGGGTTCATGTTGTCAAATTCATTGGCAATCAGTTTGTTAAAGAAAAGCCCCGCATGCCCATCAATCTCCGGTGCTATTCCCCCAAGTTCTCCTTCGAGTACAGCGTATAGCCCGTACTCTTGTATCTTCTTTGGGTCGTAGTTATACTGCCAAGTTCCTGACGCCCCAGTTATTACCTTAGCATGACTGCCGGTTCTTTTCTTTGCCTCGAGAATTTTCTTGTGCAAATATGCATTGTAATACTCGTCGTATGACATCTGTTTTCGGCCATAGGTAAATGTCATGGTCACAGGCCCCATCCCTAGCGGATCCATCTCATACGTTCCCACCACCTCTGTCTCAGGCCCAATGAATTTCTCAATATGATCAGGATGCGCCACGACCACATCCTCGCGCTTGAAACCATCCCGCAGTAATGCAGCCTCTACCTTTCTCAGACCGTACGGAGCATAAGATGCCACGCCGTTCGTGTGTGCTATCGGATTACATATGAAATCAAAGAGAACCTTTGGGGTAACCTGATTTTTCAAGATATAATACCAGAAGCTATTTTTAGGCCTGTGAGGATCGATTGCAGGTGCGCATCCAAAGAAGGTAGCTAGGGAGATCCCTCGATAAGGTGACATAAGAGTACGATCTGCGCTTAATACAATTTTAGGATGGCCCAATTTTCAATCTCAATGAATTGCTATAGCATTTTAAGGTTTCCCGTATTTCCAAGGGTCTAATAATTCTCCAAGATCCCCGACTTGGTCCTATGAGTTTGTCCGAACTCCTTGTTTGTTAGCAAATATTGTCCGTTGAACACAGTTCCATCTTTACAGGCCAATACGTCTCCAAAGCAACAACTTCCACAAAGCCCCATGCCACACTTCATCATTCTCTCAATGCTTGCCTCCACGAATGTTTTTTTCTCGGAAGCTAGTTGGACCACCCTGTACATCATTTTTTCAGGGCCGCATGTGTAAACTGCATCGAAAATACTTTCATTGAGAAGCCTTGCCATGACATCTGTTACAAGACCTCTCTCGCCGTAAGTGCCATCTTCCGTTACGACCACCACCTTTCGTTTGTTTTGTGCCAATATGTCGTTTGCAAGTTTCTCGAAAAAGACTTCCTCCCTTGTCTTCGCGCCCATTAAAATGGTGACTTCGTCTGATTTTTCAAGAAGGGTTGAAAGTCGCATGAGAGGCACGAGACCTGTTCCACCCCCTACGAGCAGGAGCTTTCCCTGTTTTATTGTAAAGGAGTTGCCATATGGTCCCCTCACTCCTATTTCTTCTCCAACCTTCAGAGAAAAGAGAGCAGTAGAGGAGGGACCGTGTTTTCTCACGGTAAAGGCGGCTTTATCCTTTTCCCGGGTTACCATCACGCTCATTGGAAGCTCATTGACACCTGGGATCCACACCATTGCGAATTGTCCCGGCATAACTCGGGCCAGAAGTTCGTCAGAAAAGATAAGGGTTCGCACCGTAGGCGTCTCTTCAATTACCCGCTCAATCTTTACTACTTTTATAGAATCAGTATTTCTTTGCAAATCCTACCATATCACCAACATTTTGAAAGCCCTTCCTCTCCATGTACCTGGCTATCCCCGAATTTATTTCCGAGAATACACCTGTCCATCGTTCTGCAAGAGCACTTCCTATTTGTACAGCACTTGCACCCCCAAGGAGGAATTCTACCGCATCCTCCCATGTCGAAATTCCCCCGCAGCCAATTATGGGAATATCAAACCTTGACGATATTTCGTAAACGCACCTGACTGCAATGGGTTTTATCGGGGTTCCGGACAGTCCCCCTATCTTGTGGCTTAGGATTGGCCTCATTGTTTCCACATCGATGGCCATAGCCCTTACCGTATTTATTGCCGTGATTGCGTCAATCCCTGCCTGACAGCACGCATTTACTGTTTCAAGATAATCTGATGACCCAAGTCCCACCTTGGCAATAACAGGCACCTTAGCCACTTTTTTTACCTCTTTGACAATTTTAGTGACAAGTTGTGGATCATCACCCACCTCAAGGCCGACTTTTTCCACGTGTGGGCACGAAAGGTTCAGCTCATACGCTAGGATCTTGACTTTTTCAAACTGCTCCATCATAAAAATAAAGTCGTCAGGTACTGAACCCACCAAGCTCACAATTATTGGTACGGAACTGTTAGTTGACATCATCTTTGCAAAGTACGAAGCCCCCGGGTTCGAAAGACCTACTGCGTTCAGATAACCACTCTTGACACCAATCACTGTGGGATTCGGGTATCCCTCCCAGGGTTCCTTGCTCAATGATTTTGTTACAAGCGCTCCTGCGCCTTCCTTATATAATCTGGCAAAAACTTCAAGCGAGATCCCAAGAATCCCGGAGGCAAGCATCGTAGGACGTTCAAGTTGAATCGGCCCCACTTTGGTAGATATCGAGGGGTTCACCTTGATTATAAAAAATGTTTTCCTTATAACGGTTGATGCGCTATTTTTCCACTGTTACCTTTTTTAGTAAGACGTTGAAATGCTCTGTATGCATTCGGTGATCCTCACAGAGCTTGGCATTGCGGTCTTTGACAACAACAAATGCGCAAAGTCAATTGCTTTCAGGAATCCAGCCAAGGAGTACATTGACCTGAAAAAGGAAAAGGCAGACATTGAGGATCTGGCTGACTTTCTTGGCAAGTCTGGAGTCACATCAGTATCGGTAAATGATGCCGGACTGATGAAGCTTTTGAAGAAGAATTCATTCGATGCCGAACTCATGGAGGAAAACAAGATAGAAACCATCCAGTCGTCCAAGATAAGGGTCCTCGTAGACTCTGGTTTTGCAACGGATGAGCATGATGCGCGCGGAAAACTTAGGGATTTTGCAATGCAATTATCCTCCTCAAAAGTTACCGAGGTTTCCGAGAGTCCCGACCTGCACATCATTCAGGCAATAAATGCTCTTGACGAGACCGACAAGATGATCAACCTCCTAAGTTCAAGGCTTAGGGAATGGTATGGCCTTCACTTTCCGGAATTGGATAACCTCATAGATACCATAACAGGCTATTCAAAGATAGTCTTGGCCGGACGTAGAGACAATCTTAATCAGTCGGTATACCGGGATGCTGGTTTTCCTGAAGAAAAGGTAGAGATGTTGGCATTATTGCAGGAAAAGAGCAGAGGTGGCCAGATTTCTGATGAGAATCTCACAATAGTAAAGAGCCTCGCAAAACAAATCCTTGAGTTATTTGAGTTAAGATCTACCCTGGAGAAGCACGTAGAGACCCAGATGAAAGCTATCGCGCCCAATCTTTCAGGCATATTAGGGACCTCAGTCGGGGCAAGGATTTTGGGAAGGGCCGGGAGCCTCAAGAGACTTGCTACCATGCCCGCAAGCACAATCCAAGTCCTAGGTGCAGAGAAGGCGCTATTCAGGTCACTTAAGACAGGAGCTCAACCTCCAAAACATGGCTTGCTTTTCCAGCACACATTGGTTCATGCCGCACCAAGATGGCAAAGAGGCAAGATTGCAAGGGCGATTGCCGCCAAGGCCGCGCTTGCAGCAAGGGTTGACGTCTTTGGTGCGGGTAGGAATGAAACCCTCTTTGAGAAACTCAACGTGAGGATAAACGAGATAGGAGAAAAATACAAGGAGCCGCCCGAGAAACCTGCCATATCACAGCCCCAACGAAGACAATTTGAGGAAAGAGATAGACGAAAGGGTGATTTCGGCAGACAAAGAAACAAAAAGAGCGAGTGGAAAAAGTCAAAAAGAAGAAAATTTGGAAAACGAAGAAGGTAATATTTTCTGGGTCAAAGTTGAAGGGGAAAAAAGACTTGCGACCCTGAACCTCGTACCAGGAAGGCAGGTGTACAAGGAAAAGCTCGTGAAAGTGAAGGACGAGGAATTCAGAGCATGGGATCCATACAGGAGCAAGCTTGGGGCAGCCATAATGAACGGCCTTGAGATGCTCCCCATAGTCAGGAAGTCAAGGGTACTTTACCTCGGAGTCTCCACAGGGACCACGGCAAGCCATGTTTCAGACATAGTGGGCCTAAGCGGCATAGTTTTTTGCGTGGAGCATACAAGCAGGGTAGCCAGGGAATTTCTAGACAGGGTTGCAACTTTTAGATCGAACATAGTCCCCATACTACAAGACGCAAGAAATCCGCGGGAATATTTTGCGGTTTACGGTTCTATAGATGTGGTATATGTCGACATTGCGCAGCCTGACCAAACGGAAATCGCCATACTAAACTGCAGGACCTTCCTGAAAAAAGGTGGATATCTGATGCTGGTAGTAAAGACCAGAAGCATAGACGTCACAAGGGAGCCTGCCGAGATCATCCGCAGCGAAGCCCGGAAATTAAAGGATGGTTTTGAAATCCTTCAAGAGATCAACCTTGCTCCATTTGAGAAGGACCACAGTATGATAATAGCGAAATATCTGGGTTGATCATCTTCTAGATTCAAGGAGGTTTTTGACGGGCCTCCAGCTCCTTCGGACAAATTCTGGCGGAACGCCGTGGTCAGAGATGAAACCTGCTATAAAGTTCATGGTCTTGGGATCAGACGGATATCCGCTTCCGACATCAAAGGTCCTGCGGATCCTCGCTATTGCTCTGTCCCTGTTTACCTTGGCAATGATTGAAGCCGCAGAAACTACCGGGAACCGCGCATCGGCATGATGGCTCGAGTGGATCTTCCCGATTCTCGCAAGTTTCGAAATGAGTAGGCCGAACCTTTCAGGGTTTACGTCGCAGGAATCAACATATGCGGAATTAGGCCTCAGGTTAGAGATCACCTTTGCCATATACCTTCCCTCAAGCTGGTTCAGTCCGTTTTTCAGCACATATCTGTCAATCATGCGGGGTGAAATCCTTGCTACATAATAACCGTCTACCACCTTCAGGATTTTTTCATACAGTGCCTCTCTTGCCTTCGCGGTAAGCTGCTTTGAATCCCTTACTCCCATCTCAGAAAGCCGTCTTGTTCTGTTGCGTTCAATGCTTATTCCAGCTATGACAAGCGGACCTATCACGGAGCCTCGTCCAGCATCATCGACGCCGCATATGAGCACTTTACATTTTCTTAAAAACATCATATTAAATCATTATATCCTGTTTTAGGAGATCTCAAGATTACAGGTTGTCACGAATTTAGCAATACGGGGTAAACGCCATTTGGTTGGAATCATACATGCCCGCTAGCATGTTATTTACAGTGACAGCCTGCCTTAATTTATTAAATCACCAAAATACCTCAGAATGTTGGACCAAGACCTTGTAGAAACAACGGAGGGCACGACAAAACTTTTGGTGCCAAGAGAATCCCTCATAGCAAAGGCACCCCCTAAGGAACCCGCATTCTTCAATCCAAGGGCAAAGATCAACAGAGATTTCTCCATAATCGCTTATTCAGCATTCCTGCCGGGATTCAAGGGACCAAGATTATTCCTCGATTCCCTTGCAGGGATAGGTTCCAGAAGCATCAGGGTTGCAAACGAGTTGAAAGACGTGGAGAAGGTTTTTGTAAATGACGCAAATCCAGAAGCAATCAAGATAGCAGAGAAAATTGCAAGATTGAACAATGTCTCAAACTGCGCCTTTTCAGAAAATGAGGCATGCAGGTTTCTTAGTATGCATTCAAGGAGAGAGGAAAGAGGAGCCATAGTAGATGTGGATCCCTTCGGATCTCCATCAAGGTATATCGATTGCGCCATAAGAGCTACATTTCACGGAGGGATGCTCTCCACTACGGCAACCGATCTTACCGTCCTTCACGGGCTCTTTCCTGCCGCATGCAGAAGAAAATACTACGGGACCCCCGTCAGGGCCGAGTTTGGCGACGAGATTGCCCTCAGGCTGATCCTAGGCTGCATCAACATGGTAGCCGGAAGACTGGACGTAAAAATCGTTCCGCTATTTTCTCAAAACAACATGCATTATTACAGGACGTACGTCAAGATTCTCCTAAGGACCGGAGACGAGGACGATATCGGATACATACTTTTTTGTAAGAACTGCGGTCACAGAAAGGCGGTACAAGAAGCTGCCTACGAATGTGATATCTGCAAAACCCGTGCGGAACTTGCAGGGCCTCTTTGGATAGGAAAGATCTTTGACAGAGACTTTGTAAGTACCATGATCTCAAAGGAGGAGCAATTTCAAGTGGACAAATCATGCAAAAAGACTCTTGAAAGGTGCAAGGAGGAAGCAGACATGCCTCCCACCTATTTCACAATTGACGAGCTGGCCCACAGAAAGCGTACTGCCCCTTCTTCCCTTTCAAAATCAATTTCAAGTATCAAAAGCGCCGGATTCCGGATCACGCCCACCAGTCTAAACCCCGCAGCGTTTAGGACAGACGCAAGGATTGATGATATACTGGAGTTAATCTAGCTCCCAAGGTAGCCTAGGCAAATATGGTACAGTTCGCTGCTTGTCTTCCTGCTCGCCTTCGGTTTCTTCAGCTGCACCTTGACAAATTTTTTCTTTAGATAATCCCTAAATTCATTAGAATATTCGCCATCAAATACCTTGAAGAGAGCATTGCCCCTCCTTGCCAGTACGTGATCCATTATCTTGCTGGCAGAATAATTCAATGAGATCTGTCTAGCATGATCAACAGACCACGTGCCGGTGACCTGCGGGGAGAGATCACATATCACGGCATTTACCTTGGTACCAAAAAATTCGAAAATTTGTTCAACAACCGACTCGTCCTCAATATCTCCCCTAAGAACATGCGCGTTCGGGATTTCTTCAACGAATGACCTGTCTACCCCCATTACCTTTCCGCGGTTTCCCGACAGTTCGATCGCCACCTGTGTCCAGCCACCGGGAGAACAACCAAGATCCAAGACATAGAAGCCAGGACCGATTATTCTGTAAGAGAGGTTGAGCTCCTTCAATTTGTAGGCGGCCCTGCTTCTATAGCCCTCTTGGTGGGCCATCCTCCGGTATAAATCTCGCCTTGCATCAAGCAGCTTCATTTCTTTGTCTTTTTAGAATTTGCAAATTCCGTCAAAACCCACTGCTCTATCAATGGGCATGTTCTCGGGCTCACCTCACCTTCTGGAGTGCATTTCTGTTCCACCGGGCAGATAAGGCATGGAGCCGACTCTATGGACTGAGTGCTGACGGGAACATGGGCAATCTTGAGTTTGTAAGTCCACCTGCCGTCTTCCAAGATCTTTTCACGTTTTATCAGGTGCTGTCTTTCAAGTTTCAGTGCGAGTCTTGAGCCGTCCCTGCTTGACAGTTTGAGTTTCTTCCAAAGTTCGCTTTGAAACACACCATCGTCCCCGCGCTTTCCGACAAACTCAACCACGCTAGTCTTGAGTTTTTCCATATCAAGCCCCTCAATCTCGAAATTTTCAATTTCTTTCTCGTCAAGTTCCTCAAGCTCCTCGTCGGTAGGTTCTACCTGTTTTTCAGATTCTGCACCCTTCTTCCTGCCCCCCTTTACCTTCTTTTCCTCCACCTTCTTGGCAGTCTTCTTCTCTTCCACTTTCTTTGTTTTTTCTGTTTTTTTAGCCACGATTATACCCCGCTATCAATACACGCATTCCCCGCATATCTCCCCCGTTGCAGTATAATAACATATAATTCAATTATTGTACGTTAAAGGTGGCAGTCACGTTAATGTCACCTGTGTATGATTTGTTCCTCATTTCAGCCACAACTTGGTAAGTTCCAGTGCTATTTATCACGGGCGAGAACGGACCGCTCAGCGGAAGCGTGGAGTTGCCATGGACAAAACACTGATTGAAATAGGCATTCTGTGAAACCACCTGTTTTGGCACCGAGCTCATATTGTAGACGGTCATGTACAAGTCGCCGCAATCGAAAGAGGTATCGTTTACCCTTACCTTAAAGTCCAGCGGGGTTGCCGGTGCATATGACCCGTTCAGGTCAACAATCCTGATATCCTTGCTTCCTATCTGTGCAGGTTCCGTCGCAAAGCTAAAGTTCAGGTCGATTTGCCACAGATTTAGATGTCGATCTGGCTGCGCCAGAACGTTTGAGAGAACATAACCTCCAAGTATCACCGATATCACTACAGGAAACACGAAGACGACATAAGCGATTTTTCTTGCACCCAATTCGTTATGTAACCACGTGAATTCCCTTATATCTATTTGGTCGCTTTGGAAGAGTCAATTTGATTTACTGCAATTCGAATGGGCAGTCTTGTTCCACCATCCCTCATGGCCGCTGGTAGGCGGCAGAATTTTTTGTGACATGACTGAAACAAGAACTTGCAGTAACATAACTACGAATAAGTTAAATCAGAGGCAAGGCAAGAGGCGCTAGATGCGTCTTAGGAAGTTTAGAGTTAGAGCTTATCGGTGTATTCACGATTCTGGTGAGATAACGGTAGGCGACTTGGCAGCGTTTGTTGGGAGGAATGAGAGTGGAAAGACCACCATCCTTGAGGCCCTCACCCTGCTCAATAAAGACCAGACTGTCTCCGAGTTGGATTTGTGTGACGAGATGACAGAGGAATTAAAGTCTGAAATCAACCTGGCAGAAGGAGAATTCGATTTAAATGAGAATGAGACCAAGATCATAAGGGACAAGTTCCCCAATTTGCAAGATGTCAGAAAGATAAAGATTTTCAGGACCAACAAGAATCCCCGGGTTCAATATGACTTTGGTGATGTGAAGATAAGCGGAGAGGCTAGCAAGCGGCTGAATTCGTGGGAAAACTTTGCAGAGAGGATAAATGATTTTGTCAACTCGATGCCAAATTCCATCAGAATTCGCGTTGATACGAAGTTCCTTCAGGAGGCCCCACCGAGGACCAGGGATGTTTTTATGAACACCATGGCAGAATTCAACAACAACATCTACCTCCTAGCATCCGAGGACTCCCGCATAATTTCCGACTGGAAGAAAATCCACCAAGACTTGGATTACATCTTCGATAACATGCTGAGGGGCACAACTGAGAGGTCCGCTTTGGAGAACTTTATCGAAGATAAATTACACCCAAGGTTCGTATACTTTTCAGATTACAAGAAGATCCTCGGAAACATAGACCTCGAGGAATTCTTAAGGGAGACAAAGGGCATAAGACCCAAGGGGCTCGAATACATCGAAGAATTTGACAAGGCAGAGACCGTGATGAACCTTTTCTATCTGGCTGACTTGGACGTGCAAAAACTTGAGGAGGCACAGAACAGCCCGTCAAGACTAATCAAACTGCTCCATACCTCAAGCAGGAAGCTCAGCGACAGGCTGAATCCAGCATGGAAGGGGGACCCCATCCATGTAGAGTTGAGATGGAACCCCGGAAACATCCTAAGCGTCGTGATATCCGACGTACACAAGGACGGTACGGTCACAAATACAGGACTCTTGAACCGGAGGGCGGAGGGATTCAAATGGACATTCTCCTTCATAGTGAACTTCGCAGCCGAAACACAAAAGGCGGAGCTGAAGGAGGCAATATTGTTATTGGACGAACCTGCAAGAAACCTGCACCCGGCTCAACAGCGTGGAATTTCTGATCTTCTAAAGGGGCTTGCTGGATCCAATCAGATTCTCTATGCTACGCATTCACCGTTTATGATCTTTGACTACACTCCTGGAAACCTTCTGGTGGTGGAGCTTGACAAGAGGAAGCACCTCAGTCATATCTATTACGATTATTGGAATGCGGATGACCAGACGTTGATCCCTGTACTTTACGGCCTTTCAAGGGGCCTTACCGAGTCTATTGTTGACAGGCAGATTGGATTTAACTCAAGACCCGTAATAATAGTCGAGACAATGTCTGACAGCATGTACCTGAACGCATTTGACAAGTTCCTAAAGGATCCAAATCTTTCCATGAATCCATTAAACATCGTACCAGCATACAGCAAAAACTCTGTCATGGCCCTGGCAATATTCTACCGGAACCACGGATATGATACCTTTGTCCTGCTTGACAATACTGAAGAATCCGTCAGGATTTCTGCGAGGCTTGAGGAGAACCAGTTCAAAAAGGTGCAGATGATATTCTTTGAACTTTCAGGGCAGACCAAGCAATTCTTGGAAGACCTGATAATAGATGAGGATTACCTGTTCGCTGTAAACCAGACGTACGAGGTAAAGCTCAGGAAGGAGGGATACAAAGCCCTTACAAAGGAAGCCGTACTGGCAAAGGGGAAGAAGAGCATAATCGACAACCTAAACGAGATCTGGAAGGAGAATCAACACCTTGGATGGGAGAGATTCGAGAGGGAGGAAATCTGCAGGTATATCTGCGAGAAGATTTCAATAAATGAGGCTGACTTTCTGACAGACAAGACCAAGGACCAATTCAGGTCTCTCTACAGGCTGATAGCCGAACGGATAAGGCAGAACCAGAATCTCGTTTCACAGACCACTCTCCCCTATTCCAGATAGAGGGCGGTCAGACGGCCTTTCGCGGTATGAAAAAATTAAGGAATGAACGATTTATTATTAAGATTTAATTTAGAGACAGGACCCACCTAGCTTGAATATATTGTTATTCAGACCAGCCGTTGTTTTAGGATTATTGGCATGTGGCCTTGTTGCTCTTCTCATGCCGGCAGTTGATGCTTTGCCGCCCTCGGTGTCAGTGACGGCTACAAATGCAGATGGCAAGACCACACTCCAGGTTACAAATAACCAATCAGGCGCTTCCGATATCTCCTCGCTTACCCTGCAGATAAAGAACGGAAACTTCAATTCATTTACACTTGAAAACGGCTGGACGGGCAAGAAGACATCCCCTACTTCCATAGCATTTTTTCCGTCAAGTCCTGTAAGGGCTGGAGATTCTACGTCTTTTTCCATAAGCACAGATCAGTCCAATCCCGATCTAATATGGACCGCCTTTGATAGTAACAACAACGAGATTGGCACGGGCGAGATTGGGGCAGTAATACAGAAAGTTACCAGTCCGGGCCAGAACAACTCAGGGCAAAGCACCGGTCAGAACAAAAATAACGAGCCACCCACACCAAAGGGGATTTTAGACGTATCAACATTCAGAATAATACCATCAACACCAAGCCCCGGGTTTGACGTCCGCGTAGTAGGCCAGAGCTTTACATCATCAACTCCGCTCGATCTTTATTTAGGCGGACAGAAGATCGGTTCCTTCTCATCAGACGGCAATGGCAACTTTGTTGTAACTGCCACAATCCCGCAGAGCATACAGCCTGGAAACGTGGACTTTATCCTAAGAGACCAGGCAAACGACCAGAAGACGTTCACCACCACCTTGGAGCCTGCGCCGCCCTCTCGTCAGGGTACCGTGAAGAACATCCCGCTAACCGTCAACATAGACCCAGTGTTGCACCCAGGCGACGTCACACTAATCAGCGGGACATCGGATCCTGGAAGCACAGTCACCATCTCGATTCTGAACTCTAATGGAACAAGCATAACTACCTTTACCGCCACCGCCGACAATAATGGAAATTATGCCACATCACAGACAATCCCAAACGACATGCCTTTTGGAAAGTACAATTTGTCCGTCTCTGATGGAAAAGACCAGGTCTCAAAGGAGTATTCCATAGTAACATCCCATAACCTCACGATAAAAACGTCGGAGAAGGAGTATCAACCCGGCGGCACAGTCGTGATAAACGGCACCTCGATATCCAACCTGCCAGTGTCCATAGTAGTAACCGATCCCACCTCTAACCAGGTATATGCAAAGGACGTCAATGTTACTGCAGATGGCAAGATCTCGGCTAGCTTCCAGGTAGACACGACGGCGGTTATTGGCACCTATGTTATCACTGCATCCCAGGGCAGCGACCAGATAGTCACGTACATAGGAGTTGGCCAGAAACCAGTCCAGGGAATAAGCGCACATCTTGACAAACTCAACTACCAGGTTACGGACAAGCCCGTCCTCAGCATCTCAGGCGTTCCAAGTTCCACACTAAGTCTTGTGGTAATAGATCCTTCGGATCAGGAAAAATTTTCCGACTCGATTTTGCTGGGCCAGGACGGCTTTGCAACATACTCATTTAATTTAACGTCATTTACCCCAGGAGTCTATTCCCTAGCTTTGACCAGAGGAAGTGACAAGACTGTATTGCAGTTTGCGGTGGGACTTGATACGGGATGTGGCCAGATTTCACTCCAGGCCACAAAGGATTCCTACCTACCCGGAGACACCATCCTTCTGTTTGGCAAGGCAAACCCCGACTGCCTGCTACAGGTAAGCCTGTCAGATCCAAACAACGTGCAGATAAAGTCAGAACAGACCTTTGTGGACAAGTCAGGAATATTCCATTCCTTCGACCTCAGGATTCCCGATGATGGAATGGCGGGGACATGGAGGATTGATGCGACAAGCGGCATAGACCACAGGAGCCTGCCCATAATTGTAAAGTCCGAGTCTACAATGACTATACAGTTGGACAAGAGTCCGCCCAACTACAACACTGGCGACATTGTCACAATCTCTGGGAGTGGCGCAGGAACGTCAGTCGGTGTCATAATCAACATTATGGGGGCAAACAATGCCTCATACCAGACACTGCAGATCCAGTCCACCAACAGGGGAGACTACAGTACGGAATGGCTCATTCCAAAGTCCTTCGGTACAGGCACCTTTACAGTCCAAGCAACAAGCATAGCAGGCAAGGTCACCACGCCCATAACGATCCATTAATTTCGCCGATCCTAACCATGGGAAATACTTTTTACATCCACAGATAGTGAACCATTTGTGAACCTAAAGGAAAAGATAGCGGAGATCCCAGATTTTCCAAAAAAAGGCATCCTGTTCAGGGATATCGGCCCGCTCCTAAGAGATCCTTCAGCCCTTTCGCTTGTAGTGGACGAGTTTTCGAAGCGAATCCACCCAAATGAGGTGGATGTATTTGTCGGCATAGAGTCGAGGGGATTCCCGCTCGCATGCGCCCTAGCCCTAAGGTATAACAAGGGAATGATAATGGTGAGAAAGCAAGGAAAGCTTCCAGGCTCCACGCACAGACTTACCTACAATATAGAGTATGGGACAGCTACCATGGAAATTCAGAGTGATTCCATAAAAAAAGGGGAGAAGGTCTTGATATGCGATGATTTGCTTGCGACCGGCGGTACGGCAAAAGCTGCAGCAAAACTGGTAGAGAAGATCGGTGGAATCGTTACTGGATTTGCCTTCATAATCGAACTTACGGAGCTTAAAGGATCCAAGGCAATAAAGGGTTACAGATACGAGTCTCTGGTGAAGTACTGATGGAACAGGCCGAGATCGGAATATTCGGAGGTACTGGGATCTATGATCAAAACCTGTTAAGCGAGAGCAAGGAGATTACGATAGAAACACCATTTGGAAGGACTTCAGATTCCATTACTGTGGGATTTTACAAGGGAAGAAAGGTAGCATTCATGCCAAGGCACGGGAAAAAGCACACCATACCTCCCCATCTCATAAACTTTCGGGCAAACATATGGGCCTTCAAGGAGATGGGAATCAAGAGAATTATCGCCCCCTCCGCGGTCGGAAGCCTCCAAGAGAGGCTGAAACCCGGAGATTTCGTCATTCCAGCCCAATTCATCGACTTTACAAAGTCAAGGAAGTACACCTTCTTTGAAGAGGGAAAGGTGATTCACATATCAGTCGCAGATCCCTTTTGCCCAGAGCTTCAGGGATCAGTCCAGAGCGCAGCGGAAAAGATACGCTTGCACCTTCACAGGGATGCAACCTACGTGTGCATAGAAGGGCCAAGGTTTTCCACAAGGGCGGAATCAAAGTTTTACAAGAACATCATAGGTGCAGACATAATAGGCATGACACTAGTTCCGGAATGCCAGCTTGCAAGGGAGGCCCAGATGTGTTACCTCTCGGTCTCGACCGTGACGGATTACGATGTTTGGGCTGAAAAACCCGTAACTGCAAAAGAGGTTTTGGAGACGCTGGCAAAAAACGCCCACAATACGAAAAACCTTCTCGGTTCACTATTGGACATCATACCGCAGCAGAGAAGCTGCGCGTGCAGCAGTGCTCTCGAAGAGGCCGGCCTTTAGCTGTCTGCAAAAGATTCTTTTTTCAGACCCTCTGGCAGGTTTATGTCCCCCCGTACAAGCCTCTGCTGCAAGTCATCAATTATCTCATCCACATTGTAACCCAGTTTTGCAAGTTCTTTCTGTACTGCTTTTGAAATCTTTGCCCCTACATTGTGGCCGCCTATCCTGCCGAAAGCGATTGCGCTGAACTTGAAGGTGTGGCCGTCAACTATGAAAAGGCCGGTAATTTTTGCCGCTATTTGGCTGCCAGTCACGTTCTTTATGTGAACTTCCAAATCCATGCTTTTTCTATATCTCTATTGCCTTGTTTATCGAGTTTTCAATTAAAAAGTTCCAGTGTTTGTCATCCTCGATTTTAAAGTCCTTTACCTTTAGCGTGACGACCTTTTCACCCAGACACTCGTGACTTATCTCGTCATCCTTCTTTATTTTGACCAGTTTCCACTTGTCCTTGTGTCTTTTCAAGTTGCATAAAAGGACAGACCATTTTTGATCATTATTGATTTTGGGCATGCCTACATAGTCGACAATGCTGTCTATCCCCAGCTGCTTCTCCTCGCAGAACATTTTTTTGCATTTGACACAACGCCACGTATCCACTGAACCTATGGTCCTTTTTTCATAGTTTAGGTTGGTAACTCCAAAGTACACTATCTCGTGCTTGCAGGAATCCTGATCAACGGACATTGCTGGTTCTCCATATTTGGTTCTATTTAGTTCTTGCATCATCATATGGTTTTTCCAAGACAATCGATATGTTGTCAACCATCAAATTCTTTTTAAAAGGAATCCCCTCCCTCATGCACATTCTTCTGTACATATTTACAACTGCAAATCGAGGATGCGTAGACTCGAACTCTGTGTTTGTGATCTCTATGAACCCTCCCCGTTCAACAAGGCTCTTGGCTCCTTCAAGCGCCTCCTCGTCTGATACGCCGAGCATCCGTCCTATTTTCCCTGCAGAACTTTTTCCATGCCTTACCACCAAGAGAAATATCCTTGCCTGCATCGGAGTCAACCTAAGTTCGGCGGCCAGTTTTTCTTCGACGTCATCGGCGTTTACACTCATAACTGCGTGATGGGGTTTGAGCATAATAAACAATGCCAAAAACTATGAAATTAAATAGCGAGCGCGCAAAATCTTATCATGCGGTTGATAGTAGGCATGACCGGCAGTTCAGGAGTTATCTACGGCGTAAGGATGCTTGAGGCGCTAAGACGCCTGAAGGTTGATGCGTACTTGATAATGACGGAGTGGGCAAAAAAATGCCTGGCTCTTGAAACCGATTTTGATTTGAAGTATGTCAAATCTCTTGCCGCGGGTTTTTCCGACGATTCCAACATGGCAGCTAGTGTTTCAAGTGGAACTCATAAAACAGACGGCATGGTCATCATCCCCTGCAGCATGAAGAGCCTATCCGGAATAGCAAACGGATACGAGGAAAACCTGGTTTCACGCGCAGCAGGTGTCACCCTGAAGGAATCAAGAAGGCTGGTCATCGTCCCGCGGGAGACTCCGCTTACAAGCATTCATCTTGAGAACATGCTCAAACTTGCCAGGGTGGGTGCCGTGATCCTGCCAGCCATGCCCGGCTTCTATAACAGGCCCAAAAGCATAGATGACATGATAAACCATGTGGTAGGCAAATGTCTAGACCAGTTCGGTATAGAACATGATCTTTTCAAGAGGTGGGGAACGTTGGAGAGGTCCATCGACAACTAGAAGATAGGCCGGCACGGTTGAAAATTCTACGAGTGTTTATATTTGGATGAATGGTTGTTCATACAGAACAGATTGACTAGTTACAAAAGCCGGTACTCTAACGACAAGTCATTTGATTTCATAATTCCCCTCATGGTATTGTTATTCTTGGGAATAGTCTACGTTTTGTCACTTAGGAATGACGCAGGATATGTTAGTTTCATCCTGATAGGCACAACTGCAGCGATCATGATTTACTGGGTACGTGTACTCAAGAAAATGACAAAGGAAACCCAGCCGCAATACGCGCCGAAAGAGTCGGAGACGAAGAACTGGGTTTACGACCTCATCAAGGGAGAAAACGAGATAGTATTTGTGGCCGAGGTGCCAGGTCCCGAGGATCAGGTTACTGTGAGGCTGATTGACGGGGTCTTGTATGTGCGCGGATCGAGTCACTTTTCAAAGGAGGTCCCCATAGAGACTACGCCGGACATGGGAATTCACGATTTCAAGTACAGAAACGGTGTCCTCACACTAAGGATTAAAAAGTTAGAGGCTCTTTGATTCTTCCAGCTTGGCTGGGAGATACTTGTCCGTAATATTTGTAAGACCATACTTTGAGAATGCCTCCAGTTCCGCCTTTCTCTTGAGCTTTAAGAAGACCTCGAGTTGTTTCTTCCAATTTCCCTCTTGGTACCTAGGATCCTTTTGTAGGTCATAGATTCGCTTTATGTCGGATTCCGTCATCGGGATCGTAGGTAGCTTGTATTTTTCAATGTCCGTAGCCCAAACACCAAGCCATTTGGCATCTGGGACAGTCAGTTCCCGCAGGTGTGCGGCATTGGCAGAGCCCGACTTGATGACCATGGCGATGTGTTCCCCATACACATCCCCATCAGCCAGGATTACCACAGGGAGTCCCAATTCCTGATTCAGCCTCCTCAGGAGGCTCCTAGTAGACCGTGGAGCCTGTCCCGCCGTATCCACTATAATGGACTTGAATTTTTTGTGCACGTTTTCCTCAACGAACCTTGTGAAGAGACCGCCCTTCTCGATTGCTATGACCACCTCGGCGCTGGTATCCACCAGTTCTGCACTGCTAAGGCTTGGCCCTATAAGGTAGCCGTCAGGGTGATCAGAAAGGTTGACCCGCTTGCCCTCATAACCCGGCACCGTATATTCAATTGTCAAGTCTCCAAATACGCTGCTTCTTTCCTCCGGAAAGATGTGAAAGTCCTCACGGGGGCTCGTAGTAACCGCCTCAAGGTCCACAATGATATTGTCCGACTCTGGCTGGTCCTCAAAATCTATGCTAAAGGCCTGTGATGAATAATAGATGTCTCTCAGTGTGGATGACTTGCCCTCCCTTACCAGCCTGTTGACAAAGAATGCAAGCCAGGTAAGCTGTGTGTAGGACCTAAGTTGAGACATGTTCCTTGAGCTTCTCACCGCGCTGGCATTGCCAAGCACATACTGCCTTGTCTTCTTGTCGTAGACAATGTTGTTGACGGACCTGCTTGGAATCACAAACTGTGGAAATTTTCCCTTGTCAAGGTCCTCGTAAATGTTAATTCCATGGTCCTGCAGGGCTGAAAGAAGCCTCTCCTTCCGCGCCTCCGCTGTTTTCTGCCTATTGGATTTGTTCTTCAATCTCGCTTCCCAACCTTATTAGCTGTTTGAAATTTGGCTCCTTCTTCCTTCCAGATAGTTCAGTCGCAAACTGTGATATAAGTGGAACATACTTTGCGTAAAGGTTGGCCCTTTTCTTGGCCATATCGGCGGCCCCCTGCCTTGACATGTGGACTGCAAGCTTCCTTGCCAAATACTGGATTGCGTTTTTCAACTCGCGTTCCAACTCAGGTCTGTCTGCAACATTCTCCTTCCCTACAGTCTTGTATGGAATTCTTGTAGAACAGATGTGTGAAACTATGACTAACGGAGGGTCCCCCTTGATCTTGTACCTACTCCAGTCCATCTCGTTTACAATCTTTAGCACAACATCGCTTCCCTCATCATAAAGAAGCGGAATACGGTTGGCAAACCTGTACACCTTGAGTCCTGATGGCGGGATATCCCCCCCGTAGGCAACGCCCATCTCCACAATAAATGGAAATCCGGAGTAGGCTGAAGCGCTACGCTGAAGTACCGAGGCAAATTCAGGATTGAAGAACTTCATGATTCCTTTGGAGAGCGGTTCCTCGCCCAAAGGGGCCAGGCAGCTCGGATCGGGCGCTAGGAAATCCTCGAATTTCTGCAGTGCGTCGGCAAGCCTTACCAGCTCCTCGTTTGTCATGCTCCCGATCCTTCTTTCAGGTTTCAGCTTTGCAAACTCGCAGAATTTCTCTGCCGTAGTGGGACCCACCCTTTGAAACCTCTTTGTAAGAAAGGTGAGAAGCGTATCACCTTGGACTGTATTTGCAAGCTGCTTGTAGAACGGGCTTTCAGTGTCAAGGTCCACAGCGTGAGATTGCGACTCGCCAAAATCCCAGTAGGTAATTTTTTTGTTGGCCACGTCGATGTCGTCGATCCGAATCTTTTGAAGCCCCTCAAAGTCGATGTTTAAAAACGACATTACCGATACGATGGTCCTTACTGGCCTGGAGAGGTCAGACCAGCGCTTCTGTGCTTTTTCAAGTAATTCACTTGCATTGAGGTTTTTCTTCAGCCCCAGTTCCTTGCCTATCTTTTCTATCATCTTATTATCAACCGGCGGAATCTGATAATGCGTGTCCGCTATCATCCTCCTGATTGTTTCCACGTCCACACCATGCGGATGCGGCTTTATTACTGTAGGAGGAAGCGGCATATCCTTGACTATCCTTGGATAGTGAAACTTTTCACCTGCTGGGTCCTCGAAGGTAATCGAGGCATACGGGGTGATAAGGGAGGTTTGAGATACATAGTCCCTAATTTTTGATCCCGCCTTTGAATAATCGCCTTCAAGCACTATGCTTACGGAAAGCCCTGTCTTTGAGGCCTCCTTCTGGTTGTGCTTTAGTATTACGGGCTTGTTCTTCTGAATGTCAAGCAGCATTACAAATTCATCGCTTGTCTTGCCGTCTGCACAACTTCTCACCGTGACGGGCTTGTTGGTGGTAATCTGGCCGTAAAGTATTGCCATGGTGGCCCCAAGCCCGAACATCCCCCTAGCCTGTTTGAGTCCGAATTTTGACCCATAAAGAACTGTTCCGAATGCGTGTGGAACGTGTTTTGGGTCAATGCCGGGACCGTTGTCCCTGACTGTCAAGATATAGTGTTTTGGATCAGACTGCTCGGCATCAACAGCCTTTATGGACATATGTATGTCAGGCAGTATTTTCTTTTGATCACATGCGTCAAGCGCGTTTTCTACAAATTCCCTCACAGATGTATAAAGCGACCTTGTGGGATTACTAAAACCTGCAAGATCCCTGTTTCTGTAGAAGAACTCGCTTGGAGAGATCTGGCTGAATGTCTCTTTACTCAAAGATATTCTCCCCCTCCCATAACTGCAGCCTCTCCATCTTCTGCCTCCGTCTGAATTCCTGAAGGTCATTGTATACCTTGCCATGCGTACTGCCATTTGAGAGAGCGGTTATGGCCTGAACTGCAGACCGCAGTTGTCTCCCCTCCCCTATTATGGCAACCGTCCTTCCATAAACTGAAATGCTTGCTCCGCTCAAATCCTCCACGTTTTTCCTCACCCGGCCTCCTTCGCCGATTATCCTGCTCTTCACCCTCTCAATTTGCGCCGTCGATTTTCCCACAAATTCCCGTAAATCAATTATGTGTAATGAATTTTCGCCTTGAAGAAGTCCCATTGCCTTGTCAGGGGAAAATCCCCTGCCTATTGCCAGAACGATCTCCTCGGCCTTGAACGGCATCATGCTTTCGACATCACCGGTTCCTCTAATAATAACCTCTCCCGTCTGCCCGTCAATTGACAGGGAGACGCCGCAGATCTTTTCAATCTTTGCCTTTACCTTCCCAGACTTTCCTATTAAAGCCCCTACCCTTTCTAGGGGGATCAGGATTGTCTTTTCAAAGATCATTTCGTTAACCTCTCAATTATATCAGCTGGATTTGTTACGGTCAACCCTCTCTTGACGAAGAATTTGGTTATATTTTTAATGTCCCTTTCAAGAAACTCTTTCGCGTTGGCATGCCTTGCGTCAATCGATGAGCCAAAGTCGAAGATCATCAGCCCCTTCTCAGTCTTGAAAATATTATACTCTGAAAAATCTGCGTGCACTATCCTTGCCTTCCTGTACAGATCCTCGATTATCGATATGGCTTCTTGGTAATCCCCATAGTCCACCTCCGACTCGTTTAAGAGCGGATATGGAACCCCGTTTTTTCCCACAAAGTCAAGGACGAGTACGTTTTTAATCACAGTTATGGGTCTTGCACAGGATATTCCGGCCTCATAGCACTGTTTGAGATTGGCAAATTCCTTTTGTGCCCAGATCTCCACCAGGTGCCTTGTTCCCTTCCTTATTTTTGAGAACCTCTGATCCCCCAACAGATATGGATGTCTCTTCTTGAAGTTGGAGGTTGAAACAAGATATATTTTCAGAGCAAGATCGTTTCCGGAAGGCCCTACTGCCCAGTAGGTCTTGGACTCCTTTCCGGATCCAACTGCACCATTAACGTACGAGATGATTCCTGAATTTTTCAGGCCTGAAACTGTCATCATGGTAGATTTGTCAAACACCTCATCAATTGTCTTGTTCTTTCCAAATCCGTCCTTTTCTGATTTTTTCTTACGCTCTTTTTCTAAGATCCTGAGATCAATCCGTTTTGCAAGCCGCCCTTGTAGTTCATCAGTCAACATTTTCAGTTAAAGCAGACTCGCTAAAAATTATTACGTTGTCAGAAATCCTTCGGAAGGTGTCCGTGTTCTTTCAGCCAGTCCACCTGCGACAGCGTGTATCTCCAAGTTATGTCCCCCCTATCATCCGCCTTGAAATCCCAAGGAGCTATGGTAACAATATCATTATCTCGGATCCAAATCTTCCTTTTCAACTTGCCTCGGATTCTCCCCATTCGAGTTTTATCGTCGGTGCATTTTACTAGAACGTGATCACTGCCCAGAAGTTTTATCACGCGTCCAAGCATCTCTCCCTCCTCTGGCATTTTCATCTCCTTTAGTTCGCTTTCGCTTAACACCTTGCGCTTTCCCAAAATTCTCTACATCCGATCCGCTCGGTACGTATATAATTGTTGTATTTTCAAAATTTGAAAACTAGAAGGAATGGGACTCCCTCAATCTTCTTTACTCCTTTGGCAGAACCAATTCCGAGTTTTACTGACAGGCTTATCGTCTCCTCGCCCACCATGTTAATTATGGAGGAGTTTTGAAGAAGTTGCCCAGCCTCCTTCTCGTCTACGATTCTCTCTGCAAAATAGCTTTCAGTGATATTCATGGTAAGGTCGTCTTGGATCAAGGTTCTCCCTATCAGGTGCGAATCACATATGTTTAACATCCTGTTACGTTGGTAGTTTACGATTCTTACTGCAAAGGCCATTATGCGTATTGACCCTTTAGAGGAGACTTGGCTCCACATGCCTCGCACACAAGAAAGTGAACCCTGTTTGATTTTTCTATCCTAGTATCGGGGCTCTTGCACATAGGGCACTCCACGTATTCCTTCACATACCTCGTAAGCAGGGAGGTAAACTCGTGCGGCTCTTTCTTGCCAACAAAGACGGCCTTGTCTCCAGCGAGTTGGGCAGGAGTGGCAAACTCTTTTGACAAATATTGCAGTATTTTCTCGGGCTCCCTGCGTAGGACCTTCGGAAATTCTGAAAAGTTCCTGAAGAATGTCCTGTTACCCTGCCACATAATGTCCACCTTTGGCAGTTCGAATCTAGAGGTGGAATCCTTCCTTATCTCAGATACCTTATCCTGTACCTTCTTTAGCAGTTTCTCGTACTCGCTTTTTGCCAATTGTTCTCTTACCAGCAATGCTACCTATATTGATTTATGTTTCAAAAAAGAAGTAAGTGGTCTTCTAAGGCTTTCCTATTCGAAAGACGTTAGTGCCACATTTCGGGCATTGGCCCTTTACCGCAGGTCGTCCATTCTTAAGCTTAACCTCTTTTGGATTTGCGATCTCGACTTTCTTCCTGCATTTGACGCAGTAGGCTTGAGTCATTTCATCTTCTTACAAAGGAAGTGGTATTTAGCAAGGCGCTGTAAAATTTATTTCACTATACGCTAGAGGCTGTTAAATTTTTACAATGTCGTTCTCAGGCCACATCTGAAGATTTTATACAAAAAATTGCACTTTTTTGATATTTCTTGGGTTGAACTGATCCAACTTGAAGAATTTAACAATTAGGTTACAGAATCATCAAATTGTTACCCAAAGTTATATTTTTAAGCGCCGTAAAAAAAATCACTTGGATGGCCACCAAGAAAGGGATCATTCTTACCATCATCATACTTGTCGGAATAGCAGCCGGAAGTTCGATAATGTGGATATTGCCGCATCAAGCAGAGCACACAGCCACGGTGTCAGGATACGGAAACGAGATTGAGAGCATAAGGGAAAGACACTTGGTAATCATGGAAACCATGCAGTCAAACCTTCAGGGCTTGCTTAACAAGACCATCTCACCGGACGACTTTGTCACCATGGCACAGACCTCGTCATCCCAAACATCATCGCTGATATCAGAGCTGCTGGGGTATAACCCGCCGGCAGCGTGGAGCAGGAGTTATCTCAATTATGATGACGCTTTGAAAAAATACAACGATTATCTTGCCGAGTCCGTAGGACTTGCCAACATGGTAAAAGGCGGGACCACGGCATCAGATCTCTCTGCGGAACTCTCAAAGATGTCGAACCTTCTGAACGAGACAGAATCCTACATCCTAAAATCCAATGAGACACGGCCATAAGATTGTCAAAGGCATGAAATGTGAAGAATTTACTTGAATTTGACAATATTTGACAGAAATTAGGTTAATTAATAGGAAGTACGAATTTCGTATATATCATGTCGACTAAGGAGGCCGACCTTCAGAAGAGCGGTCCGCAGACCAAGGCAAGCAGGCTGTTGGTGATATGTGTTGACAGGGACGACGATATAGGGAGCAAGGCAGGTGTTACCACTCCCGTAGTAGGGAGAAACGCGTGCATCGAGGCTGCGCAGCGGCTTGCCCTTGAGGACCCTGAAGATGCGGATTCCAACTCCATATTTGCGGCCGTCAAGACATTTGAGGACCTCATAAGCAAGGGATACCAAGCTGAGGTGGCGGTAGTCTCCGGAACGGAAAACAAGGGCGTTCAAGGAGACGAAAAGATCGTATCTCAGGTTAAGAACATAGTCCAAGCCTTTTCGGCAAATGGTGCAGTGATAGTATCTGACGGAGAGGATGACGAGAGTGTAATCCCCATAATTCAAAATGTCTTGCCAATAGTTTCTGTCAAGCGGGTAGTTATGAGGGTGAGCAGGACGGTTGAATATTCTTACGCAGTATTGGGACGTTATTTGAAGGCAGTAGCTTTTGATTCAAAATATTCAAAGTTCTTTCTTGGTGTTCCAGGAATTCTGCTCGTACTTGGCGGCATAGCCACCGTTCTTGGGCTCACCAAGGAAATTTTTGCCGTAATGATAAGCGTGCTTGGAGGAGCCTTTCTCATAAGAGCTTTTGATATTGACAGGGCATGGTCACATTGGACAAAACCCACTCCCGCCGGATTCATAAGGGTCTTCACTCTAGTAGCTGGCATACTTTTTGTCCTGGCCTCAATTACCGCAGGCATAAGTGCAGTAACTCCACATATATCCACCACAAAGCCGGACGAGATCATCAAGATATTTGGAAGCAAGCAGACGATTGGGATGTTTGTAGAGGGCATGCTGCCTTTCCTTTGGATGGGAATTGGCTGCATATTCGGAGGATCTCTGCTGAGCAGCTGGTTTAAGGGAAGCATTAGATCTATAACAGACATACTGAGAATAATCGTGCTCGTTACACTCTATCCCATCATTTCGCAGTTTAATACAGTGATGACAAAGGACCAGAGTCCTTTCACCCTAATCCCACCCTTGCTCATAGGATTGGCAGTAATACTTGTATCGGCCTCCCTGCTTTTCCACAAGTATAGAAAGAAGAAGGGTGGTGAAGTATTATCGGAATAAGGGATAGAGCCTTTCAGTTAGGAGGTTTTTACACATTATACTCCAAGAAGCTTGAAAAGGAGATAAGGTCAGGAGAAATCCCAAAACACATTGCCATTATACTTGATGGCAACAGAAGATGGGCTAAGAGGAATCTTGTCGTAAAAATGGACGGACATTTCAGGGGCGCTGATGCGGTGGAAAAGCTTCTGGATTGGTGCGAGGAACTAAATATCAAGATAATCACCCTATACGTCCTTTCCGCAGAGAACCTCACGAGGAATGACGAGGAGTTAGTATACCTTTACGGCCTGATAAACCAGAGGCTTGAAAAGCTGTACAATGACCCACGAATTCACAAAAATCGCATGCATGTAAGGGGCATTGGGCGGATAGAACTGCTGCCCGATTACCTAGTAGACATACTCAGGAAACTTGAGAATGCCACCAAGGACTATGACAACCATTACCTCAACATAGCGATTGCCTATGGGGGTCAGAACGAATTGGTTGACGCAGTAAAGAAGATAGGCTCCAAGATAAAGGAAGGATCCCTTGAGGTGGACAGGATAGACAAGGACGTCATAGAATCATGCCTGTATACATCGTACCTTCCCCAATCCTCGCCTGACCTGATCCTGAGGACGTCTGGGGAGAAGAGGCTAAGCGGTTTTCTAATCTGGCAGAGCGCCTACAGTGAGCTGGTTTTCATGGACGTATACTGGCCAGAGTTTAGAAAGATTGATCTCATGAGGGCGATAAGGACGTTCCAAAAAAGAAGCCGAAGGCTTGGCAAATAGAAAAGAAAAATACCCGTTTTAAAGTTACAATTACATGATAGAGGAGAGGTCGGCTGGCGCCATCCTATATAGGAACACCCCGCATGGAAGAACATACCTTCTTTTGAATTACCCCTCGGGCCACTGGGACTTTGTCAAGGGAAATATAGAGAAGGGGGAGTCGTTCAAGGAGACGGTCTTGAGGGAAGTGAGGGAGGAGACGGGCATAACTGATGTGAATTTCGTGAATGGTTTTGAGAACAAGGTCGAGTATCATTACCAGCGCGACGGCAAACTCGTTCACAAAGAGGTGGTCTTCTTCCTGGCTGAAACCCCCACCGAGGAGGTAAGAATCTCTCACGAACACCAGGGATTCGTTTGGTTGAGATTTGACGACGCACTGCAAAAATTGACGTATAAAACGGCGCAAAATTTAATGAAGAAGGTAAGAGAGTCAGGATTCCAGACTTAGCTGCCGCAGGTTTTCTGCAGTGGATACCGGATTTTTAGACCTGAGAATGGTCCTGCCAACTATTAGATAGCTTGATCCTGCCTCAAGGGCTGCTTTTGCATCACCTCCCTGAGTGCCTACTCCAGGGGAATAGATATCGCACCTGTCCCCCACCTTCTTCCTTGCATAGGATATGATCTCAGGGACGGTAGCACCCACCACTATGCCGTCAACACCTGAAGAGTAGGACCAGTCTAGGAAGAGGTCGTGGAGTTTCCTTGTCCTACCTGATCTTGGATCCTTTATTTCAAGCCCGTAGCCGATTTTTGCGCCGGGATGACTCATATGTACGAGAGTTATGACACCGCGCCCCTTCCGGTGGGCAGAGGTCACCAACTCGGCCAAATTTTCGGGACCCATGATCGGGTTTGCTATTACGGCATCAAAGCCACAATCCCACAGCCTTCTGAGAGCCATCATGTTGGTGTTCCCAATATCGTTCAGCTTGATGTCTGCTATGGTTTGCAACCCTTCCTTGTGTGCAGATCTGTTTATTGCCAGCAGCGACCCTTTGTCAAGAGGTAGG
Organism: Nitrososphaerota archaeon; assembly: GCA_028866895.1. Taxonomy (GTDB): domain Archaea; phylum Thermoproteota; class Nitrososphaeria; order Nitrososphaerales; family Nitrosopumilaceae; genus Nitrosotalea. The sequence goes on along the minus strand of JAGWHF010000008.1, from coordinate 47,438 downwards.
ATTACATGAAAATTTAGCTTGAGGGCGCAGACATTTCTTCCAAGGGCCCTTATGTTTGAGATCGTCTTCTTCTTGAGGCTTTTCACGTCTACATCATCGAGATCGTTGGCAAGTATTATCCGACCCTTGCGTGATGATGCCCTCGCCATCCGGGCTCTGAATCCGTTCATGGCTTGACCAGTGGATGTTTGCCTTTTAGTTTTATTACCTTGAGGTAGGAATAACCATGCTCGCTAATCCCTGCAACAAACGAAGGTTCGATGCCATCCTTGCTGGAGTATTTGAGAAAGGGCTTGGTAGGCTCATAATCCAGATTCACATGGCAAAAGTACGACGCCTCGTCAGATTCGTTGAAATTCATAAAGACGCCCACCTTCCATGTCGAGCCGTCAGGAAATGCAAAGAGGGGGAAAGGCGATTCCTCAAAACCGTAGCTTAGTTTCAGCAAACTGGCAAGGTCTTCAAGCTCCAGTGGTTCGTAGGATGGATCAGTATCAACCGGCGCCACCGGTTTCATGGATTCCGGCATTCCCTTGATCCTGATGATTGGAGAGTAGAGATATGTAGGATTTGTGATGGTATTTACGACGTCGCAGTCCTCCTTGCCAGTCTTGAAGCCGTAGGAAAGATAGTGACCGTATTTCGTGTTTGGGACAAAGTAATTAACTGGTCGCTCCTTTAGCAGGTCCATCTGGACGGAAATCCCCTCCTTGCCGTCAAGAACGAGTGAAAAACATGTTCTCGGTATCCGCTCCAAGGCACAGACCAGCCTTGAGAATTCCGTGAGGTCAAACAGTTCAATGTAAAACGGATTTTTTGTCATAGAATTCATCCTTAAACTACCCCATTAAAAGTAGTCGCTTGCGATTCACAACTCTTTACGTCTGTCAATGACGTCATCGGCATCCGCCCCCGTCCCAATGAGTGTTACCGGAACCTTCAGCTGTTCCTCTATGTTCTTAACAAAGTACTTGGCTGGAGAACTGAGGTCAGAAAAAGACTGCATGTGTGCACATTCTGGATATATCACGTCAAGTTTTGTCAGTGCAATCTGTGTCGCGCTGTTTAGCATTACCGCCCTTTTTGCAAGATCAAAGTCAAAATCGGCGGCCCTTCTTGTCCTTCCCGTGACAGTGCCTGTTTCCTTCCATCCCTTCAAACCGGCCGTTTCCTGACTGAGCTCATTTTTCAACGGTCCCTCTCCCACCCTGGTAACGTAGGACTTGAATACTACCATCACCTCATCAACATTTTTTGGTCCCAATCCTATGTCAGCGCATATGGCAGAGGCTGTAACATCCTTGGAGGTCACATATGGATAAGTCCCGTGCCAGAGGGAGAGAAAAGTGCCTTGAGTACCTTCCACCATAACCTTTTCCTCTCGTTCCAAAGCGAAATTTACTGCGTTTGGGATATCGTCCAAGTACAGTGCAAGAGAGTCCACATCTTTTGCCAACTTTAAGGTCCGCATTGCCCTGTCCGCATTCGCAGGACCTGTCCCTGTTCCAGTACTTCCTATCGATTCCTTGAGCCTCCCTTTAGAGTCAGCCACCCTGTGGGATTCTTCTATGATTCCACATTGGTAGTCCACAAATGTCCTGTCCTGCACGCCAAATTCATTTATCTCTTTTAACAGCACATCCTGACTGATTACCACACCGGGCCCAACAAGCAGCCTCGTGGTCGGGTTTAAAAAGGCGCTTGGGAGCATCCTTACCTTGTAGGTCTTCCCCTTGTGCTCAATCGTATGACCCGCATTAGGACCAACCCCGCCTCTTACAGCTATTGCCGGATTGTCTTTCATTGCAAGGTATGAGACTATTTTTCCCTTCCCTTCGTCACCATAGAAGCCACCCACTATCACGATAGAAGTCATATGTGAAGAGCGCAATGAGGATTATTTAAGCCAAGTCGTATCAATACAATTTTAGCAAAGAACAATCAGATCATTCTTGTATGACTGAGGTCAATCATGCAGGCAACATAATAGTTTCACTTGCAAATCTTCCAGATTTCCTCCGCAGGCCGATTTTGCAAAAACGATTGTCAGAGTTTTTCTCACTTTCAAGAGAGGATAGGACGGAGATCGTAAACAATGCGCTGCTGGCAGGACCTGCCATACAGTTTGATCGATTCGGTACGTTGTTTAAAACATGGCTTGAGATTTTGTGCATTCTTTCCGAGGAACAGCGGATGATGATGTTTGGTGCATATATTGATGAGATCGTACAAAACCCTGCAAAGATAGTGCCATTCAATCTGGACGGGATTTTGGAAATCTACCTCATGCTTCCGGAGGAACAGAGGAAGACTATTTCCTCCACCATCAAGAAAATCCTAGATTCGCTCGAAGAGCGAGAAAGGAAGAGAATCCTGCCAATTATCCCAGAACGGGCAAAAAAGGATATCGGAGTCTAGGCTGGCTTGTCGGGGTTTCGTTTGCTCTCGTCGGCAAAATTAACAACGTCGCCTTCAGGAGTCATCACGCCCACGAAGACCTTCTCATACCTTTTTACCACCTTGCGGTGTTCTGGCATGGACATGTCAAGTCGCATCTCATTCATGACCATTACCCTATATTGCTTCCACTCCTCCCAGCACGTATTGCAGCAAGGATAGGAGGCGGCCACAGGATCGAGTTGCATGTCATCAGGGATCTCCTTCTTACACTTGGTACAGGTTCTTGCCATACCAGTGCACCAGAATGTAGCAATTTATTTCTTTAAAGAGTTGGAAATTATTCGTGGTTTCTGACATTTCAGTCCTCTTTTTTCAAATCCCGAACAATTCCCAGATCTTTCTTCAAGAAGAGATATTAGGGAAATGGGCGTATTACAGAGTATGAGGATCAAGTGCCCCAAATGCGACGATGCCGCGGAGTTGGGGGATGATTTCTCGTATGTAAAGTGTCCAAAATGCGATTTGGATATGACCTACGGAGAATATGTAAAATTTGTCGCCTACAAGGATGCAAGGTATTCAGATATACTCGGCGATTATGCAGCTGGCACCGAAGGAAACACGGTAGAAACTCTAGATGAGTGGTAGAAAAAAAGCTACTACAAGACTTAATTAATTTCGAAATTGTAGTGCGGATAGTTGGTAGTTGTATCAGAGCCGGTTATCCTCGAGATTGCTCTTAACCTGCTCGGCCTCGTTGTTGGACTAGCCTTGGGGATTTTTTCCTACATTGGTTTCAAGAACACTGGCAGTCCCACACTATTTAGACTCAATATTTCCTTTTTTTCAATCGGGATAGGTTTCGGTGTCGTTGGTTTTGGGTTCATCGTCGAGTATTTCGTGCTGGGCTACGGAGGAATCTCAGGCTGGATCCAGACGTTAGGCATAGGAATACAAACCGTAGGGTACTTTTTCATCGCATTTTCACATGGAATCAAGTCCTTCTTTCCAAAATCCCGTTATTTCAAGTCCATAATTTTGCCCCTTTTCATCATACCAGGAAATTCACTCGAGCACATTATAAGGTCAATTTCTTTTATCCTATTGGTATATGGGACAATTGAGACAATAATGTCGTATATGGAGAGTAGAAAGAGAAGCACAATCTTCGTTGCGGCAGGATTGGGTTTGCTCGCTCTCGGAGAGTTCCTAGGGTGGTATTCGGTAATATTTCCAAAGTCAGTACTGTACCTCGTATCTCTTTCTACTAAGATAGCTGGGCTTGGAGCTCTATTCGTTCCCATATCCCAAGTTCCATTAAGGGGAGGTGTGAGGCCTGGCGGCAGTCTATAGGACCCACATGAGCATTATAGGCGACATTCTTACCACAACCAGAGACGAGTCTCCTGATGAGTCGGGTTCAAGTGTAACCTACCTTATCAGAAAGGCAAACATATCCCACGGCAGGCTGGCAAAGATACTCGATACCCTTGTACAACAGGGATTGCTGGAGCAGACTTCCTCAGAGAGGGCATGCAAATACAAGATCAGCGAGAGGGGAAGGGAATTCCTCCAAGCTTACCGGGGTTTCAGGGAATTTGCGGACTCCTTTGGTTTAAGAATCTAGTCCGAATCCCCACTATTGTCATCATACTCGTCCTCCACGTCGTCATCAAATTCATCTTCAAAATCATCCTCAAAATCATTTTCAAAGTCTTCAGACACAGATATCAAAGAAAATATTTTCCTATAAAAGACTTGCAAGTACTATGCATTCCCAGACTACATCACACCACGGCTGCTACCCATCCACCACAGGAGACGCAGATGGTCATCCCATCCTCGTTTTCATAGGTGGCCGCGCCAGGCGGGCATTTGCATTGAGGGATCTGTTCTTCCATGGCATAGTATACGTTATTCTCGCATATATCGTTTTTAGGCGGACGGCAGGGTAGAAGAAGAAATAATTTGCCATAATTTACAGGTTAATCATGATTGTCCACTGCGATCATGAAGGAATCTCCAAAGCGTCGGCCACAATCAAAAACGGCGGAATCCTCATCTTCCCCACAGACACGGTATACGGGATAGGTTGCGACCCCTTCAATCAGGATGCTGTCAGAAAGATTTACAAAATAAAGGGAAGAGAGGAGTCAAAACAGCTTCCGGTACTTGGGTACTCTTTTTCGGAAGTCGCAAAAATTGCCGTTTTTGATGATTTGTCACTGCGTATTGCGTCAAGATTCTGGCCCGGGCCATTGACATTGGTCCTCCCCGTAAAGGGAGGAGAAATCTCCAGATCCCTTGGCATGGACAAAAAGATTGCAGTTCGCGTACCCGATCATCCCTGCCTGCTGCAACTGCTCAGGATTTGCGGACTTTTAATTGGGACAAGCGCAAACCGTTCTGGCCAACCTCCGGCAACAAATGCATCCGGTGTGGTAGGAAAGCTGGAGGGATACGACGTCCTTTTGGACGGAGGCGACATACCAAATCCTGCCGAGTCCACCATCGTGGAGGTGACCGGAGGCAAGGTTGGCATCCTGCGCAAGGGGAAGATTGATGAGAAGGAGATAATGTCGCTGGTTTGAATTTGATAGTGACGTGCAGCAGGCATCTTGAGGAGGAGGCATCAGGAGAGATGACAAAGATCCTCAGTGAGTTTGGCGATCCCATGGCAAGGGCGGATCATAGCAGGTTCTCAGGCCTACTGATGGTAACCACATCCCTCGACGCCTTCCACACAGTTGCCAAGATCAGGGCGAAGATACTTGACGAGCCATGGAGTATCAGGTATTGCCACAGGTTTATCCCCGTCCAGGAATCTACCCGAGCCTCCATTTCGGAGATTATCGCTGCAGTGGCCAGACATCTGGAGTTATTACAACCTGAGGATACATACAGGATTACCGTTGAGAAGAGAGGATCCGACTTGTCGACCAAGGATCTTGTGGAGGCGGTAGCAGACACGATAAATAACAAGGTTTCATTGGAGGGATTCGATTGGAACATTGTGATTGAGATTTTGGGCGATATTGCCGGCGTTTCCATACTAAGGTCTGGGGACATAGTAAGCACCATGAAGGTCAAACGAGACTCATCTGATTAGCACGGAGGATCGTTCCACAAGCAGATCCTCAATTGGGTTGGCCGAGAGAACGCATCCGAGTTCTTTTCGTCGTATGCCAAACTCCTTTTTCAGGAAGGCGTCATTTTTAGGAAATGGCTCGACAGGTTTCAAGGCATGACCAATCTCTGAGCAGAGTTTATTGACAAGCGGTTTTTTCCCAATGACGATAAGTATTGAATCCTCGCCTTCCCTCATGCCAGCCTTATCTATGGCACCACTAATCTGCCTCGTTGCCGCAAACCGCATAAGCATGTCGGTCTCAGTTTTTTTAGAAAGCATTGTTCCTACCCGTTGGGCCTCCAAGGAAACCTCGATCACTCTCCTGGCATGTCTGGAACTAAGAACATACTTGGCCCTGACCCCTTGAATTAAAAGACTTGGATACCTAGCGCGCATGTCATCAAGAAGGCGCCTGTGAGAAACCCGATTCTTCCCCAACCTAAATAATTCAACCCTAGAATTTGAGATTCTGAAGGAGATGCTCAGTTTGGTTCCTCCATGCACAACCGGGATTATGCTAATAACGTCCCCGTCCGTTACAAGAGTCTTGTTTCCGTTCAACACTGAAGAATCCACGCCGTTTATAGCTATTATGATATTCCCGGTATCAATGGATGGCCTCCCATCCTGGACCATGTTTTGAAGAAGTGATAATAGGTCGGATAGTATTAGCGATTTTTTGTCAAACTCGATTTTATCTGATCCGAAGGATCGCTTGGAGCCGCCAAGAAGCTTTACCGTAATCATGACCTATGAGAAACGCCTACCAAATAAGGAATTTATGTTTTGTAGAATTTCTGTCGGATTCCTAGCTTACAATCTGCTCTTCCATGGCTTCAGCCTCGTCAGAGACCTCCGCGTTTTTTTGTACCGACTCTCTTTCCTTTTGCTCCTCTAGTTCCCGCCTCAGGTGCGTGGTGATGTAACCCGCAATCTCGTTTTTCAGTCCCTTTGATCTGACAACTGCCACCTCATCTATTACCTTCTTGTTTAACTCAAAGTCAACGCCAAATTTTCCTTTATAAGCTGCCATCAGCTGTGTGGAAATCCGCCTGACTCTATTCACATTAACAAGGGGCAGAAGGGGTATTTTATACCTATATTCCCAGATAGGAATTTGCATTTCTTTCAAGCATCTCAAGTGTTTCGTCATAACCCTTGCCTAGAATGTGTGATGCTGTAAATAGTACGCTTGGAAGAAAAGTTACTTGGGCGGTTTTCTGGCCAAAACATTTCGAGAATCTCACTGGTCCGTCTGTCTCAAGTAACAATCTTTCAGGCATGGTGCAAGAAAAGAGGACTTGTTTGTCTTTGGAATAAACCATTGCAGGCCCATAGGAGACATAGCAGCCAATATCCATAGATCTCTGTAGTTGTTTTTTGGATCCTGCAAACCAGTGCAAGAGAATACCGTTGATTCTATAGGAAGGCAGGATGGCAAATATCTCCTCCAGAGTCCTTCTAGAATGGACGGATACTGGCTTGCGTATCTTTTCTGCAAGGGACAGCATCTTCTCAAACACGCTAACTTGTTTTCTGAACCCTTCCTCGTCTGAGACGTACGTCTTGTCAAGCCCTATCTCTCCTATGCCCGATACGCGGGTGGAGTTGTTTGTTATGAGGTTTATAATCGGTTCGGGATCCTCGCCAGCTCTTTCCGGATGCATGCCAAGGAAGGGTAGGACAAGCTTGCTTTTTTCCGCAAGTGCAAGCGTGGCCCCCGAGCTACTATAGTCCATAGAGACGCAGCATGCCTTTATTTTCAGCCTCCCCATCGTCAAAAGTATCAAAGGCAGGTCTGGTTTGAATTCATCGTCCGATAAGTGAATGTGGGCATCGTATAACCAGTTCAAGGTCCTACAAAGTAAGGCCGAATGCACCTATAAATTGATACCCGCCTTCTGGAAAGTCCCTAAAAGTCTTTTATCACAGGTGTTTGGAGTTATACTATGACAACTTCCGAATTTGGCCTTTCAGTCATGTATAGAATCCTCAAAAAAGCAGGAGCAGACAGGGTAAGCGATGAATCTGCAAATGAATTAAGAAGAATACTGGAGGAGGTTGGAACTTCCATTGCCAAGAGTGCGGTTGAGATGTCAACCCATGCAGGTCGGAAAACAATAAAGGCGGAGGATGTAAGGCTGGCAGCAAAACAATTTTCAAAATTCTAATCTAAAAGGTTTAATTGTTCAAAGAGAAACCGTCTGATTGCGGTGAGGTGGCAGAGCGGCTATGCGTTCGCCTGCAGAGCGAATCTATAGGGGTTCGAATCCCTTCCTCACCTTGATTATAATATAATAACCTACAGTACAAAAAATACCGTCCCTACAATACCGTAGACTTGACTGAAAAGACGAACGGTTTGCTAGAATACATACCTGGGGCAAAGCCCCCTGTACAACAATCATCCAATGGGCAGCCACTGGAAGGCTTTGCTCAGAATATAAGGGACAGCCTAAGAGAACATGTAGAGGATTCCCAGAACGAGGTAGAGAAGGGACACAACTTCCTCCAATGGGTGCTGACAAGGGTTTTCGAGGCAACAGAGGACGACGCCACTGACGCAATAGTGGACGGCCCAAACGATCTGGGAATAGACGCATACCTGCCTGTGGATTTTTCCGAAGACAAGATCTACCTCTTCCAGTCAAAATATGGCAGCTCGCACTCCATGGAAGCCATAGCAAAGTTCAGGCATGATGTTCAAAGCTTGGGAGGCAAGGAAATAGCTAAGATGCGCCCCGAGATCGCATACCTGGTTACCCAAATCCAAGAAAAGAACCTGAAAATTGAATGTGTTTATGTTACAGACCAAAAGGTCGAGGAGGAGAATTATGATGGCATAGAGGTCTTTGACATTGATGCAATAATACAGAGGCTGTGGGACAGAATAAAAAAGCCGGCAGTGGGCAAGAAGGCTGCAATAAGACTCGAAAGCAAGCTCAGATACCGAAATACCCTCCTTGGCATCCTGAAGCTTCGGGAATTGACAAATTTTGTTACAAAAAACCGCGATTACGTCTTTGAATCAAACATAAGGCAGTGGATGCAGTTCAAGACAACGGTAAACAAGGGACTGCGTGAGACACTGCAGGAATCTCCTGACAAATTCTTCTACTATAACAATGGAATAACAATAGTAGTAAATGATTTCGAGGAGATGGAGGAGAACTCGATTGTTTTGCATGCACCACAGATAGTTAACGGTGCCCAGACCTCAAACTCAGTTCTTGATCATGCAAAACGTACCCACAATCTGGAGGGAAGCATTACGGTTACCATCATCAAGGCAGAAGACGAGATGGATCAAAACAACATTACAAAGTACAGGAACTCCCAGAATGCTGTTAGGGGAAAGGACCTGGTTTCCCTGATGGACTTCCACAAGTCCATCAAGTCCCAGATGGAAAACTGCGGCTACTTTTATGAGATTCAGGCGGGGTCGTTCGATAGCAAAACAAAATCGCAGCAATCTGAATATGTTGGCGATCCTATTTACAACAAGTATCTGCCCGAGAATCACAAGAAGGTCATAGTGGGCAAAGACGCAATACAAGCATTCGTGGCAGGGATTGAGCAGAGACCCACGGAATCTTACAGCTCTCCTGCGCAGTTCCTTCCTAGAGGGAGCAAGTATGACGAGGTATTTGATGAGAAGCTTAAGGACGACTTTAGGCTGTTGTTGTATCCGTATCTTGTAAAGGAATATGCGAAGAAGATCTTGAATTATGGGAAGAAGGGCGGACACAAGACGAAGAGGTATGCAACCCTGTTTTTTGTCGCAGTCTACTTCAAGGTGCTACACGAGAAAATCCTTCTTACAAGGGGGGATTTCAAGGAGGATATTGCAAAACTAGAACCTGTCTTCAAGAGCGTGAAGCTAAACCAGAGGATCTTGAAGTTGACAGATACCATTGTGACAAAATTTCTGGAAGACACTGTTGTTGACGATGAGATGACCGCGGCAAACACATACCATAACTTTTTCTCGCATCACGTGTGGCTCGATTCCATGATAAGAGTGATAGAGAAGAAGATAAAGCAGGAAGAAGACGAGATAACAGTCATTCAAAAAATAGTGCAGGACCTCTTCTGAAAACTAACAAGGGTGGCGGCAGACGGGTGACCGACAGGTCTCTTGCAGGAGGTCCACATCTGGCCATCCAGTCTACCGCTGTCATATTGTACAATATTGGTAGTATTTAACATGATTTTTATAACGAAAAATGAAAGCCATGACAACTTGGAAGAATCAAGCGGCACGTGTACCTTATGCAACGGTCCCTTGGATCACGTGTACCATCCAATGGAATCATGGAATCTGAATGGATCGCTGTGCGGCAAATGCTATTCAAAAAAGATCTCCGAGCATTACCCAGGTAGCCACGAGAGGGTCAACAAGTCAAGCTAGGAACCAGCCTGTTTCCACCTGTTTTTTGTGCGATGGTTCGCCTATGCCAGTAGCATAACGCCAGATGTACCGCCCTCCCGCATTCATCTCGCCCTGTATCAGGGAGAGTGACTCTATCTCGGAATTTATGTTCCCATCCGCAGTAGAACATTTTTCACAAAACTTGCATTTTGGATCCAGTGTAGGCGGTAGAGAGTCAATCAATGGATAAGCTCTGCATGCAAGGGGCCGATCTTGGTATATCTTGCACTTGTGGCCCCCATGTGGCGATCTCTCGTCGCTTTCGGTGTCAAGGAAGGGGCAAGTGTTGCCGTTGGATTCCCGTCCCATCAGCTGATAGGCCAGAATCTTTTCAGGGCGATCAGGCTTCCTTGAGATCCCCACCCTAGGCAGGATTGTTACTGATATAGAGTGCCTCCTTGCAAGCAGGTCTATTTTTTCCATCTCCGAAGGCAGAATTAGTACCCCAATCTTGCCGAACTTTATTGACGGATAATACTCTCTTTCTATGCAGCATTTGCTACAGCCGTCCACACAGTAAAAGTCCAATGTTACCTATTGCATGGTTTGAATAAAATGTGTTTAGCAGCGTTGATGGCATCCCAGCGGCGAGAAAGGAGTAATACCCTTATATCACCTCACCTTATAAGTACCGAACATGGTATCTTATAGAACAAGCATGCAGATAGTGTGCGATCTGCTTACCGTGACGGAACAGAGTGGAGCCAAAGGAATCAATGTAACGGCCCTCCTGACAAAGGCAAACCTATCACATTCAAGACTGTCCAAGTTTATCGAGAATCTTACCGGAGCAGGCCTTATAAACAAGATAGAGTTCGACGGCAAGAACACATTTGTCATAACCCCAAAGGGAAGGCAATACTTGGAGACATACACGCAGTTCCAGAGTTTGGCAGACTCTTTCGGTCTAGAGCTCTAGACCTCCAGATTTTCAAGATCTAGTCCGCTCTTTAGTTAGGTTTTTCACAGTTGAAGGTTGCAAGGTTTTACGGAAGGCGATAGAACAATTTTCGAAATGGATGGAAGACATTTCCTGTTTTTCCATCCATACAAATTTTCTGATGTGATTGCCGGATCTAAAAGATTTAGTATAAAACAACCGACAGATCTATAAAGGTGTAGATTTCTGTATGTCTAAGGGGAGTAGTGTGACAGAAGTATCAGCATGGTGGAAGGGACTTGCAAAAGAATTGGAACTGGACATAGAGACGATTGATGACGTTCGAGAAGACAAAAAAAATTACTGAGATTTAACGTACCATTGTGCAGGATCATCATAGGATCTTTCGATTAAAAATTAAAAAAAGCCTCGAACGGGATTCGATCCCGCGGCCTAACGCTTACGAGGCGTTCGCTCTACCAGGCTGAGCTATCGAGGCATTGGTTCGCAATGCCATCAGAGTTTATAAAAAGCCTTTGCGCGTTTGACATATTGAAAATATCCATCTCAGGAGTGCGTGGAGTTTTTGCCGAGGATCTTAATCTCAAGGACATCATCTGGTTTTGTCGCAATTTTTCAGGCCTTATTAAAACAAGAAAGTGCGTTTTGGCCAGAGATACAAGGCCTTCAAGCGAGATTATTTCCCAAGTAGCAGCTGCCTCGCTGATGGAGAGGGGCATCGCGGTATATAATTTGGGGATATCCCCCACCCCTGTGGCGTTCAGGGAATCTAGAAAATACGGTGGCGGCCTCATAGTGACCTCATCGCACAACCCCTTGGAGTGGAACGGTCTCAAGTTCATCGTTGGTGGGAGGGGCATCAACGAATCGGAGCTCAAAAACCTCTTGGCGGAAAAGAAATGCCCAAAGGGCAAGATTGGTACAGAGATGGAAATAGCTGAAAATTACACCAACGATGCAATAAAATTCATTGGCAAGATCAAGGGGAGACCAAAGATTGCAATCGATATAGGTGGAGGTGCTGCCTACAGCGTCGCCCCGCACCTCTTGGAAAAACTGGGTTGCAGGATAAGGAAGATAAATAACGTACCGGCAAAATCTACGCGTGGGCCCGATCCTACGGCTGAAAAACTTACCGGACTTGCAAGAATTTCCAAGGATGCCGACATTGGATTTGCATTTGACCTAGACGGGGACAGGCTGGTCGTAGTAAGCAAGGGGAGAAAACAGGCTCCTGATGTAACGCTGGGACTTGGAATCGCAAAAGCACTCGATATGGGATACAGGAGATTCGTCCTGAGCATAGACACCAGCATTGCAGTTGAGCGGTTCATCAGGCAGGAAGGTGGGCAGGTGCGGAGGTCAAAGGTGGGAGAGGCAAACGTGGTTGATTTGATGCTAAGAACGAATTCCCAGGCGGGCGGTGAAGGGAGCAGTGCAGGCTTCATCCTGCCTGAGTTCAACATGTGCAGGGACGGACTGCTGACAAGCGGCCTCATAGCCTCGATGATAGGATCTGCCAATTTTTCAGACGTGACAAAGTTTATGGAGTCATATATCCAGCGAAGGATAAAGGCAGGTGCGGATTCAAGATTTCACAAAAGGATCATGGTGTTGCTTGCCAGGGATGCGAAGAAAAGATTCAGCGAGGTTACCACGATCGATGGCATAAAAGGGATAATAGATGAGGACAGCTGGGTTCTTGTCAGGCCGTCAAACACGGAACACAGCATCAGAATCTCTTCGGAATCTAAGGATTTGAAAACAATAAAGAGAATGGAAAAAGAAATGGTCGAATTGGTCGGCAAGTGTTATGAAGAAGCTAGACGAGATAGAGATCATTAGGATTTTTCAGAAAAAATTCGGGCGCGGGGCAAGTTTTGTCCCGGAGGACCTCGAGATTCTTCCCACCTCGGGAAAAAAATTCATGGTCAAGACCGACATGCTGGTCCAAAGCACCGACATGCCTCCCGGGATGAGCCTGAAGCAAGCTGCAAGGAAGAGCATTGTTTCCTGTGTAAGCGATTTTGCGTGCAAGGGGGTGAAGCCAAGATATGCAGTCATATCGCTTGCAATCCCTCAGGCATTCACTAGGAAAATGATACATGAGCTTGCAGACGGTTTTGCGGAAGCTTCGAGAGAATTTAGCGTGAAAATAGTAGGCGGTGACGTAAATCAAGGGAAGGAAACCGTCATTGATGTCTCCATGTTTGGGACTGGAGGCAGGATGGTAAGACGAAGAGGTGCAAGAAGCGGCGATGTGATAGTAACATCAGGACCGTTCGGATACCATTCGTCAGGTTTGAAGATGCTTCTCCACGGATGCAAGTCTGACCCTGCGTTTGCAAAGAAGTGCAAAAAATCAGTACTGTACCCAAGACCTAGGCTGGAATTTGGCCTTAGGGCATCAAGGTACTTTACTTCGTCGATGGATTCAAGCGACGGGCTGTCACTGACGCTAAATGACATGAGCAGAATTAGCAAAAAGCAGTTCATCATAACAAGGATTCCCACGGAACGAGAGATAGCATTTTTTGCGGAAAAAAACTGCCTTGGTTTCATGGATCTTGTCTTCTGCGGGGGGGAGGAGTATGAGATTGTGGCAACGTTATCAAAAGCGGACCTGCCCGCTGTAGCGAGAATTGCGGCCAGGCTTGGCGTCCCCCTTTATGCGATTGGTTTTGTAAGAGAGGGCAAAAATGTCATGATGATACACGGTAGGCACAAAACGATTCTGAGGCCTTGCGGCTGGGTCCATTTCCGGTCAAGATCCCACTGATTGCAATTCCATTTCAAAGTGTGCCATGGACTGGGGATAAAATACGCCAACCTCGCAAGATGATGCCAGTCAGATATCAAACCATAATCCATACATCTCCGAACAAATGTTTTTTAGTCCCCTTATCGGGTTTTGAGATGTTGTCAGAACCTGAAACCAAGGATAAATGGGGCATTGCGCACATCTATAGCAGTTACAATAATACCATTGTTCACATAACCGACGTCTCAGGCGGTGAGACGGTGGCAATAAGTTCTGGTGGAAGGCACGTAAACGCCGACAGGTACGAGTCCTCACCATACGCTGCAATGAAATCCACGGCAGCAGTGGTTGAGGCCGCCCACGACAAGGGATTCACCGGACTGCACATCAGGGTGAGGGCAGTAGGCGGAGTTGGATCTAGGGTTCCAGGACCTGGAGCCCAGGCTGCCATCAGGGCGCTGGCCAGAGGCGGTTTCAAGATAGGAAGGATAGATGATGTCACACCCATACCCCACGACACTACCCGCAAGAAGGGTGGCAAGAGGGGACGTAGAGTCTAGACCTCGATAAATTTTACCTTTACTTTTGCATTTTTCTGTTCGAAAAACTTTGTCATGAAACTGACAAGCTTTTCTTCGTAGCTCTTTCCCTTGGATTCCTGAATCTTGTCCGGCAATTTGAGCGGAATGGCGGTCCATAGTTCATTTTTCAGCAATATCTTGAAGAAAGTCCAGCCAAACCTGTGGAGGGGTTCGCTGATGAGAAAGCCGTCAGTTACGCCGCAGAGGGTTTGGAGTTCAGTCATGGCAGAGGATATAGACCCCAGGTGGTTTTCATAGTCGGTGGTTGCAATTTCCAGCAGGGTGGACCGAGAAGCCATATTCATTTCACCGTACGTGATGCGATAAGATTCATTTGCATTTTTCTAACGGTGGCATAATTATAAAATTTGGCCCAAATCACCGATTGTAGGGAAGAAACGAAGGATTTTTGCAGGATTATCATAATGATGTTTTTACAAGATGCAGGCAAGATAATGGTTGAGAGAGATCAGGCTAGCCTGTCTCGGGGCCGGGCTCCTCTTTTGGCGTCTCCCCTTTCAGTTTGTCTGACCAAGAGACCAGCTTGCCATCCTGCTCCACCTTTATGGTGGTCTGCACCTTCACCCTGATTCCAACTGACCTGAAGAGTGCGAGTAGCTTGCCGCCATCAATGATTTCATTTATCTCGCCAGACATAATCAGTTCTGCAAGTTTGGATACTACCAACGCAGTCTCCGCCGGAAACTGGGCCTCTGCAGTTTCCAGAACCTCAAGTCCCCTATACCCAAGCTGCTTGACCACGACCTCTCGCGGTGTGATTTGTGGAGAGGTCTGTTTTCTTGCCTTCAAATCCTCGATCTTCTGTTTCTGGGAGATGTTTTTTTGCATCTCAAGTAGCCGTTTTGCCTTGAGCAGTTCAAGCTCCTTGTCTTCCTCAGTCATCCCTTGATTACTCCGATTGGAACCAATTTTGCCACCTTGGTTGCGATGCCAAGCTCGTGAGACACATTTGCTACCGCGTCAACATCCTTGTAAGCCTCGGGGGTTTCCTCTACAACACCCTCACTGGTAAGCGCTTTTACGAAAATACCCCTATCTCCTAGAGATTTTTGAACCTGGTTCTCGGTAAAACTTCGCCTTGCGGCGGATCTTGACATCATCCTGCCAGCCCCGTGCGCCGTTGAACCGAAGCTGAGGTCCATCGAGTGAGGCTTGCCCAAGAGAATCCAGCTTCCGGTCCCCATAGATCCCGGTATGAAAACAGGCTGTCCCAAGTCCCGATATTTCTGCGGAATCTCGTCCCTTCCCTTTGGGAATGCCCTAGTGGCTCCTTTTCTGTGTACCACCAAGGATCGAAGTTCTCCTTCCACCTTGTGTTTTTCAACCTTGGCAATGTTGTGGGCCACATCGTAGATCAGCTTCATATCAAGATCCTGCTCTGACTGTTTGAAAACCCGTTCAAATGACTTTCTTGTCCAGTGCGTTATCATCTGCCTGTTGCTCCATGCAAAGTTGAGCGCGGCAAACATGGCCTTTCTATATGACTCCCCCTCCTCAGAAGAGTTTGGAACGCATGCAAGTTCCCTGTCAACAAGACTTATCCTGTATTTTTGGAGTGCCTGTTCAGATACGCGGAGGTAGTCGCTACACACCTGGTGCCCGAATCCTCTGGAACCGCAATGTATCAGGACCGTAATCTGCCCTTCATTGTAGATGCCCATCCTCTTTGCGGCCTCCTCGTCATGAATCTTGTCAACGCGCTGGATTTCAAGAAAATGGTTGCCCGATCCCAAGCTCCCAAGCTGAGGAGAGCCTCGCTTGCGCGCGGTCTGTGAAACCTTTGAGGGGTCGGCATTTTTTATTTGGCCATTTTCTTCACATACGTCTGCGTCATCCTTCGATCCATATCCGTGGTCAACTGCCCACTGGACTCCGCGCACAAGCACTTCGTCAAGATCTGACGGGCTCAGTCTTACAGCGCCCTTTGATCCCACTCCGGATGGAATAGATTTGAAGAGATCAAGTACCAAGTCTTTGAGCCTTGGCCTCACATCTTGTTCACTCAGGTTGGTGCGAATCAGCCTAACACCACAGTTTGATACTACTATCCCATTTGCAATGAAATTATGGTTGTCATCATTTATGGTCAGGTCGTAAACATAGCCATCATAATCAATTTCTTCTATGTCTTCTATTTGATCCCATGCGTATCCATCTCCAATTGACACTTGCAGCATAAACTCGTTGAAGCGTATAACATCCCCTACCATTGCAGATTTTCTTTCAGACCATAAAGAATGTTCGACGAAGCTTTGAGTAAAGTACTCGCCTTTCAGGATAGAAATAATCTGTCCTGAACTTGTTCCGGTCGAATACATTTCCCGGGATGTTTTTATTGCATTCTCTCGTTCTTCCCTGACGCTATGGACGAAACCCAAATACAGCGAAGCTATGCTGGCCAATACTTCCTTTTCCTTGTTGTAAACATATCCTACAGTATTGAGAAATCTAAACATGTTTTCTGCATTGGATTCTATTCCAAGGCGTACTGCACTTGTCATTCCCTTTTTGCTGCCATATGAATAATCGCCTACTAACATTGGTTTAGATGTCTTAACATCCAACGATTCCAAGATTTCCTTAATGTCATTGACTAACTCGAATGCATTTTCTAACATTGTATCTAGCTTGCTTACGCTGAAGGTAGGCATATTGAAATTGTAACCATTGGTTGTTATTGGCTTACCAAGTTCACCCCCAAAATATGCCGCAACAAACAATCTCTTTTGCCAAGGTTGGAGTGATTTTATCCAGAGAGGTATTCGGTATCTTTGTGCAGACCGATTTCCTGAAGGAATACCCATTGCATGCAAGATAACCCTGAATCCTCTTGATGAAATCTTTATCGAATGTTCTACAGTCTCGAAACTAGCTTCACCATAATGAGATTTTATCTTGTGAGATCTTTTGCGAGAAGTGATGATAGAGTTTATCCCCAACCAAATCAAATCATTCTCTATTGATTTGAGGTCCTCTAATTTTCCGTAAATTGATACATACCTGTTTCCTGGAGGAATTGTTCCATCACTTAGTATTATGCCAAGTAGCTTGAGTATCTTCGGAAGCTTGGTGCTTGTAGTCTTTAGTTTATCAAGTCCTAGACATTCAAGTTGTTTTAAAATCTGCAATCTGGCATTCCCGTTGTTACTTATGTTCAGTTCATCCATAGCCCTGTTCAGATCTTTGATATCGTATACTACCTCATCCGTAGGTTCTAGCTGTTCCAATCCCTCAAATCCATGAGAAACTACCTTGGTTCCGCTAACTACTAGACCTGCTTCTACCATGCCTTTGTCAGTAAGCAATGGGTGATCTTTAGTGACCAGTAGTTCTTTGCCAAATTTGGTGGTTATCTTGAGTATGCCACCACCTTGTTTTTTCTTAAGAAACAGTATTGGCCCTGTCTTAATGGTAGATTTACTCTGTACATCAAATGACAGAGTAGTTTCATTGCCTGCAATACTAACTATCTTTTTCCAACTGCCATCTTCAGTGTAGACTCGAGTGGATGGATGAAGACAGTTTATGTCATAGCCTACGCCCCCGGGGCTTATCATTCCCTCCTCAGCATCCATTGCTGCCACGCCGCCTACAGGAAAACCATATCCCTCGTGGCCATCCGGAAGTACCACAACGTGTTTTACAACACCCGGCATGGTTGACACGTTTACCGCTTGGGTTATAGTCCTGTCTGTGAGCATCTTTTGCAACAGCGATTCATCTGCGTAAATTGTAACCGGGACCTTCATTCCCCTGGAAGGATCTGCCTCTATCCGATATTCCATGTTCCCAATTTTTTTTGGAGTCAATGAAGTCATCCCTTACTGCGAGAAAGGACACTTCGACACAATTTAAATCAATAGAAGGCTTTTGCCGCTTATTTTATCATCTTGGTCGTATGACGATACAAGTCGTGCAGTCCTTTTCCGTCAAGGACCGATTCTGCCTCTTCCTTTTCTTCAGTCTTGCCCTTCAGTTTTTCTTTCCTGTCAGCCATGCACTACCAATCTGTCCCAAGGTATAAAAAATTGGTGCCTGACAGCAAGCTCACTTCCATCAAGTAGATTTATTTTCCTAGGTGAAGTCCCTCATGTATGCCAATACTTCCCATTGATGCAGGACGCTATGGAACTTATGCCATGAAGGAAATTTTCGATGAACAAAAAAGGATAACATACCAGTTGGAGATAGAGGCGGCTGCCGCCCTTTCACAATCAGAGATAGGAATGATACCAAAGAACGCCGCTCAAGGCATCTACCAAGTTGCCAAGTCAGGAAAGGTAACGGTAAAGAGAGTAAAACAGCTGGAAGCAAAAAGCGATCATGACACCGCGGCACTTGTAGAGGCGTTAAGCGAGAAATGCAAGCCCACTTCCAGGCCGTGGATTCATTACGGATTGACAAGCAATGATCTTGTCGACACTGGTAACTCCCTGCAGATGCGGGACGCCCTCAGGATAATCCAGCCCAAGGTTGCAAGGCTGGCCTTGATTCTGGCCGAGTTGGCAATGAAATACAAGGACATGCCCGCAGTAGGCAGGACGCACGGACAGCATGCAAGCATCATTTCGTTCGGCTTAAAGTTTGCAAATCCTGCCCTCGAGATGTCAAAACACATAGAGCGGCTAGAGCAGATGAAAAAGCGGGTCTTGATATGCAAAACCCTCGGCGTGGTTGGCACGGGCTCCCTCATGGGTGCCAAGGCCCTCGAAGTCCAAAAAAGAGTGGCAAAAAGGCTCGGGCTTTTTCCTGCCGAAGTTACAACGCAGGTAGTCCCAAGGGAGAGATACGCCGAGTATGTCTTTTTCATGGCGCTGATAGGCTCAACACTTGAAAAGATGGCGGTAGAGATACGAAACCTCCAGAGAACGGAGATAGGCGAGGTGTCAGAACCGTTTAGGAGCGGACAGATGGGAAGCAGTGCTGTCCCCGTCAAGAGGAACCCCGTAAAGAGCGAGCGCGTTACGTCGCTTTCAAAGCTGCTGCGCAGCCAGATATCTGCGACCTTTGAGAACATACCGCTCTGGCATGAGCGCGATCTTTCCAATTCTGCAAACGAGAGATTCATCCTCCCGACAACATCCATACTGCTGGACGAGATGCTAGAGGCCATGACGAGAATTCTAAAAGAACTGCGCGTAAACGAGGACAGGATAAGGGAGAACTTGGAGATAACAATGGGGCAGATTTTTGCAGAGTTTGTTTTGGAGGCGCTAATCAAGAAAGGAGTTCCCAGGTTTGAAGCATACAGGGATATTCAGCGCGTAGCATTTGCGGCATCCGAAAACAGGATGGATTTCAGGGACGCTGTAAAAGCCGATCCTGCAATCTCTTCCCATCTCGGAGAAAAAGAGATAGACGAGATTTTTGTTCCTGAAAACCATCTTGGAGCCTCGGACCAAATAATCAAGAACGTTTATGGCATTGTAAAAAGGTCGTGCGCTAGGTTTTCCCAAGCCTGAGCAAGTTTTTGTGAATAAGTGAGCCGTACTGCAATGCTTTTTTTCTCTTCAATGCGGCCTCTTCTGGCACACCTACGGAAAGTGCCAATTGTCGTATTATGTGTTTCCGGACAAGATCATCTCTGCCCCTTATTTTTTCTTTGATTGGAACCGACTTTGCAAACTCGACAAACCCTGCAGAAAGCAGGGGCTGCAGGATTTTCACATAATACTTTGAGGAGATCCTGTTTACTGCCTTCATCATCTCCACCTCGTTTGCAAGTTTCGATTCCATGAGTTCCATTATTGCCTCCTTGCCCTCCTCCACGACCTCCCTGTACGCGTTGTACCCACAAAAGAGCTCGTCTATCCCGTTTGCCGTGAGAACCATGCTTATGCCATGCTTTTTTGCAAGTTTTGACACGTAATGAAACGCTATACAGTTTTCATTCCAGGAAAGATTGTCCGTGCCTATCGCCCCCCTGACCTCGCTTGCAACATCATGAAACTCTCCCCCAGTTATTGGATAGATGACATGCTTCAGTTTTAGAATGCTGGCAATTTTTTTTGAAAATTCGATATCGTGCGAGCCCTCAAAACCAACAGTGAGTAAAATTACCTCAAATCCTAGGTCTGAGCATACCTTTGCCAAAAGCGAGCTGTCAACTCCGCCCGAAAAGGCGATTCCAATCCTTTGCGGCTTTGCGGTATTTCCTATCGCGGAAACCACCTGTTCATGCAATTTTGAAAGGAGTGATGGCATTTTCTATAATCTAGTTTTCCTATGAGAGTTAAATATAGGGTTCGCGGGTGGAAAATGTGGTACCCGCAAGGTTGACCGATGATCAGATAAGAAAGGAGATGGACGGACTGCAAGGCTGGAGCATAGTCAACGGCAAGCTACACAAGGATTTTGCGTTTGCGGATTTTATCGAGGCCTTTGGCTTCATGGCAAGGGCTGCCATCCATATAGAAAAGATGAATCACCATCCAGAGTGGTTTAATGTATACAACAAGATAAGGGTGGAACTTGTGACTCACGATGCGGGAGGAATTACACAGAACGATGTAGCCCTTGCCAGAACGCTCAATTCTCTTGAAAAATAGACCCCGGCAGAAAAACAGTCCCTACAGAATTTATATACGGTCAACCTAAAATTTTCCAGATGCCAAGCGGTTCCGCAATTCTAGACTCAGATTTTAGATATATTGACAAAAAGGGAAACCTTCTGAGGAGCAGGACGGAGCTTTCCATTGCAGAAATGCTTGCCTTCCTTGGCACAGATTACCAATACGATGCACCCATCATCCTAAAGGATGGCAGGACACTTCATGTGGACTTCAAAACCGACAAGGGCATCATAGAGGTGATAGATGATGAAAACGATATTAAAAAATTCAAGGAGTTGAAACAGGAAAGCCCGGATGCCAGAATCATTGCAATCGGTCAGCCAAAGATTGCCGCCAAGTTAAAAGAACTCGACGATGTGGTACTGTACAAAACAGAAGAGGTGCAGACAGGGTCCATTTTCATCGAGGATCCCTCCTTTGATTTTGATTACGCTCACATACTCCCCTTGGTTGAAAAATGCTCCATTCTTCACGGCCATACCTCATCCGTAATGGTGGAGCTTGTAGGAGAGATGAAGAACAACCTCCTCGTTGATTTTGGAGAGGCAAAGAAGATAATCAAGGAAGTTATTGCCGTTCTTGATCACAAGTTCTTCATCAACAGGAAATACCTTGCAAGGGAGGACGGCCTTCACTACAACATAGCCTTTGACGGACCTAAGGGCAGGTTTGACCTCCAGATGCCGAAGAACACCACCTATCTTTTGGAAGGCGAAGCTACTGTGGAAAATCTCTCGACGGAGATTATAAGATTGCTCGTTCCGAGGATGCCAAAGAACATAGAGGCGGTAGGGGTATACATTTACGAGGGTTATAACAAGGGCGCCCACATCATCTCAAAAATCTCAAGATCGTAAGAGACATGGAACCCAAGATAAAGGAGACCACATGGAATCCAGAGATTGAAAAGCGTATTTTAAAACAGTGGGAGGATTCTAGGGTTTATGAGTTCAGGTCCGATAGTGAGACCTTTGTAATCGATACTCCTCCCCCATACCCGTCCGGACGGCCCTGGCATATAGGCGCGGCAGCGCATTACGCGCAGATAGACATGATTGCGAGGACTGCCAGAATGAAGGGAAAAAACGTATTGTTTCCAATAGGAATAGACAGGAACGGCCTTCCAGTAGAGATGTACACGGAAAAAAAGCACGGCATCAGAATGCATGAGACTGACAGGTCAGAATTTCTGAACCTATGCGCGACAGCCCTCGATGACCTTGAGGCCGAGATGATACAGGTAATGAAAAGTCTGGGGCTGAGCGGAAATTTCTCAGATTACTACAGGACAGATTCTGAGAAGTACCGCTCCCTGACACAGGCAACATTCATAGAGTTGTGGAAGAGGGGCCTCATCTACATTGCGAACCGCCCCAACAATTATGATTGGATCACCGGCACTACAATAGCCGATGCCGAGATAGCGTACGAGGATCTGCCCACCAAGCTGGTTTACATGAGGTTCAAAGTAAAGGATTCAGCCCACGTCTTGACAATAGCAAGTACGCGGCCCGAACTTTTGTGTGCCTGCCAGGCAATCATCGTAAACCCCGAGGATGAGAGGTATACAGGCCTCGTGGGAAAGAGCGCAGTGATCCCTCTCATAAACAGAGTGGTTCCCATAATGTCGCATCCGTCTGCAGAAAAGGAGTTTGGGTCGGGGGCGGTAATGGTCTGCAGCTACGGCGATCATAATGACGTCGCTCTCTTCAGGGAACTTGGGCTGCAAGAGATTGTGGCGATAGGAAAGAACGGACGCATGACTGAGGTTGCAGGTCCCCACTCAGGGCTCAAGGTAAAACAGGCGCGGGAAAAGATAACCGAGGATCTCCAAAATCAAGCCCTTCTGGAGAAGGTAGAGAACATCAATCACAGAACGCCAATCTCGGAAAGGAGTAAGGCGCCCATAGAGATCATACCCATGGAGGAATACTACCTAAAACAGAGGGATGCCGTTGGAAAAATAAAGGAAATTGGATCCAAGATAGCCTTTCATCCGCCCATGCACAAACAGATCTTGATGAACTGGCTCGAAAACATAACAATCGATTGGCCCATCTCGCGAAGGAGGTTTTACGGGACTGAAATTCCAATATGGTATTGCAAGAATTGCTCCCAGCCCCACGTTCCTGAGCCTGGAAAATACTACAGGCCGTGGCAGGATCCCAGCCCCATACAGCAGTGCCTAAAATGTGGTGGGAAAGAGTTTGTAGGAGAGGAGAGGACGTTTGACACATGGATGGACTCGAGCGTCTCCCCCTTGTACATCTCAAGATACGGACTCGACGAGGAATTTTTCAAAAAAACGTACCCCGCGACAATAAGGCCTCAATCAAAGGACATTGTCAGGACATGGCTGTATTACACCATATTGAGGTGCGAGCAACTCACAGGCATCTCGCCCTGGAAGGAGGCATGGATCATGGGATACGGCGTCGACGAGCACGGTGCAAAGATGAGTAAGAGCAAGGGAAATGTCATTGATCCCCTACCCATAATCGACAAGTTTGGTGCGGACACCTTCAGGTTTTGGAGCGCAAGCGAGATCAACGTGGGTTACGATTTCAGGTGTTCAGAGCAAAAGATAGAGACGACGAAGAAGTTCCTAAGCAAGCTTTGGAACGTCTCAAGGTTCCTGTCCGGGTTCCCAGTTATCAAGTCCGCTGCGACTGTTCCCGCCGACAGGTGGATATTATCAGAGCTGAACAGGGTCGTAACAGAATGCAAGAGCGGGTTTGAGGATTACAACTTTTTTGTTCCTTCAACCAGCCTGCGCGAGTTTACATGGAACATATTTGCGGCTCACTACATCGAGATGGTAAAGGGCCGTGCATACGGAGAAGGCTTTACGGAAGAGGAACGGGAATCGTCCATCTTTACATTGCACAAGGTGCTTTCCACTCTGCTTTTACTGCTTGCCCCGATTACGCCGTTTATTACAGACTACCTCTGGCAGCAGCTATATTCGGACAGGACAATACACACTGAAAGGTTTCCGGAGCCGGAAGAGGTTGAGGACTGGAGCAGACATACAAAAGCAATTACAGAGTTCAATTCCAAGGTTTGGAACAAGAAGAAGGAACAAAACTTGTCCCTCAAGGACCCGATTGAGATGGAGATTCCCGCAGACCTGCAAGAATTTGCAAAGGATCTGAAGGCAATGCACAACCTCAATCCCTAGTCCTTACAGTTAGAAAATTCATGCTGTTTAATAGTGAATTAGTAGTAACGATGCCATGAAGGCAGTGGTAATCAGGAATCATGGTGGACCTGAGGCCCTCTCATACGAAGAGATCCCAGAACCTGAACCAAGAGAGGGACATGCAATAGTAAAGGTGAGATACTGCGCGGTAAACCGCTTGGACACCTGGGTCAGAAAAGGAATTGCCGGCAAGCAGTTGGATTTCCCACATGTTCTTGGGTGCGACATAATGGGGACCTTGTTGAAGGGTTTTGGAGGATTCAAGAGAGGAGAGAAGGTCGTGGTTTATCCTGCAGTTGAACCGGATTCTCCCAGGGTATTACTCTCCATAATAGGAGGCTTTAGCAAGTACGATGGAGGGTACGCCGAGATGGTTCAGGTGCCCAAGAAAAACATCATAAAAAAGCCGGCATGGCTAGACGATGTAGAAGCATGTGCGCTTAATGTCTCGTATCTTACCGCGTGGAACATGCTGCAAAAATCCCGCTGCAAGAAAGGAGACACCGTCCTAATTTGGGGTGCCAGCGGAGGAGTCGGATCCGCCTCAATAATGCTAGCCAGAGCCTTGGGCTTCAGGATAATAGCGGTGGCCTCTGGCAAGCAGAAGGCCGAGAGGGCAAGACAAATCGGGGCACATTTTGTGATTGACCGTAGCAAGGATGATGTCATGATGGAAACACTGAGGCATACTTCCGAGGTCGGTGTTGATGCAGTCATAGACCACGTAGGTGCAAAAACATGGCACGAAAGCATAGAGGTCTTGAGTGTGGGTGGAAGGATGGTGACTTGTGGAACAACCTCAGGCCCCGAGGCAACGGTAAACATCAGGGCCTTGTACAGCAAGGAGGCCTCCATATTGGGAGCATATCTCGGAAGCAGAGAGCAGCTTGCCTCCCTGCACAGATTCATGAGGCTGAAAAAGATCAGGCCCATAATTGACAGCGTGTTTGACCTAAAAGACGCAGGGGCTGCACACAGCAGGATGGAGGCGAGCTCCCAGTTTGGGAAAATCATCTTGAAGATTCCTAGTTGACGAATTTCCTGCAGTCACAATCTATGACTAGGCATGTCTCCCTTGTCCTCATGTGATCATCCATCGAATGTCCACAATTTGCATTCTTACATGTGCGCCTGTATGTTTCCCGTTGTACGACCCTCTGGGCTATCTGGTTTGCCTTTTCCTTCGAATAACCCTTCTTATCTATATAATAATGAACTATCCTGTTGTAGAGCTCGTTTGGATCGAACCTGTGGCTCATCATGACTATACTATTCACTCCGGAACATTTTAAGATGCTTGACGCCGTTGTTCCCACATCCTCACTGAAAGAATTTCTTGGGATCACGGCATCTGGATTCAAAATTTTACATCCACAGGGCGCAAGAAAGCATATGGGACTAATGTATCAGGTTTTCTTTTTCACGGAGTATGTTGAGTGCCGATCCTGCCTGGAACCACCTAATCTGGTACTTGTTGTAGGAATGGTTTAGGAGAATACTCTCCCTTGAGCCATCTTCATGATGTATGATTCCTTGTATTTGCTGCCCGGACTCCATTTTGGAAAGACCGATGATGCTTATCTTGTCAGTCTCTCGGATCTTGTCATAATCGGCGGGATTTGCGAAAGTCAGGGCAAGGACCCCCTGTTTTTTCAGGTTGGTCTCGTGTATCCTCGCAAAACTTCTAGCAATCACGGCCGCACACCCAAGGTATCTGGGCGACATGGCTGCATGTTCCCTGCTGCTTCCCTCCCCATAGTTGCTATCCCCAATCACTATCCACCTTAGTCCCTTTTCCTTGTACCGTCTTGCTATGGAGGGAAAGGAATCCACCTCCTTGGTTATCAGGTTCTTCCCCCTGCCCACCTCGTTGGTGTAAGCGTTTACAGCACCTAGGAATATGTTGTCGCTAATCCTGTCGAGGTTTCCCCTGAACCTAAGCCAAGAACCAGCTGGGGAGATGTGATCCGTCGTACACTTGCCCTTTGCCTTCAAAAGGACCGGCAGGTCCACGAAATCCACGCCGTCCCATTTTGGGAAAGGCTCTAGTTTGTGGAGCCTCTCACTGTTCACCGGTATTGCCACCGCAACAAGATCCGGGACATCCGATGGTGGAATATAAACATCCTTTACGCTTTGGAAGCCCTTCAGAGGGACCTCGGGTGCCTTCCTAGGTGGCAGGAGCGCAAACTTTTTGCCGTCAGCCCCGACCACCTGATCCCGCATGGGGTTAAAGGACAGACTCCCCCCCAATGCAAGTGCGACAACAATCTCCGGGCTTGCTATGAAATTCATTGTTTCCCTCCGACCGTCATTTCTGCCCGGAAAGTTCCGATTAAATGACGTAACTATCGTATTTGGCTCTCCCGCCTTGAGCTCTGGCCTCCTCCACTGCCCTATGCAAGGCCCGCATGCGTTTGCCAAGACGGTTGCTCCTATCTCCTTCAACGTCTCCATCTGCCCGTCTCTCTCTATGGTGGCTCTGATCTGCTCAGAGCCTGGAGTTACCAGCAGAGGAATCCTTACCTTCAGTCCCTTTTCCCTTGCCTGTTCGGCCACATTCGCGGCCCTGGTCATGTCTTCGTAGGATGAGTTGGTGCAGCTGCCAATGAGGGCAACCGAGATTGTGTCCAGATAGTTGTTTTTCTTTACGTCCTCTGCAAGCTGCGATATGGGCCTAGCAAGATCCGGAGTGTGCGGTCCTACCACGTATGGCTCAAGCGTAGAAAGATCAATCTCAATCACCTTATCAAAATATTTTTCGGGGTGCTGTTCTACATCAGGGTCAGCCACCAGCAGGTCCATGCGTGAGTTTGCAATGTCTGCAATTTTTTCGCGCCCCGTTGCTCTAAGATATTCCTCCATCTTTTTGTCATATGGAAAAATCGAGCATGTTGCCCCAATCTCCGCACCCATGTTGGTTATGGTGGCCTTTCCCGTGCAACTTATGGTACGGGAGCCGGGGCCGAAATATTCGACTATTGCGTTGGTTGCTCCTGAGACGGTAAGCTTTGCAGCGACGTAAAGAATTATGTCCTTTGGTGCAGTCCATCCGTTTAGCTCGCCTTTAAGGTAAACGCCAATCCTTTTCGGATAGAGGAGTTCCCATGAAAAACCAGCCATTACCTCAGCGGCATCCAGCCCTCCTACGCCCACAGCCACCATGCCCAATCCCCCCGCATTTGGCGTGTGCGAATCAGTACCAATCATCAGGCCCCCGGGAAACGCATAATTTTCCAGAACCACTTGGTGTATTATTCCTGCCCCTGGCCTCCAGAATCCCATGCCGAACTTTCTTGAAGCTGACTCGAGAAACTTGTACACCTCGCTGTTCTCATCCAGTGCAAGCATGGTATCCTCAACGCTTCCCACCCGTGCCTGAATCAGGTGGTCGCAATGCACCGTCGTTGGAAGAGATACACGTTTTAACCCTGATTGCATGAATTGCAGTATCACCATTTGCCCCGTTACATCCTGTAGTGCCACCCTGTCCGGCTTGAGCAAGACATAGGATTTTCCAGCCTGCAGGTCATGTTCGGTGTCGACATCTTCAAGATGCCCTATGAGTATTTTTT
Source organism: Nitrososphaerota archaeon (assembly GCA_028866895.1). Taxonomy (GTDB): domain Archaea; phylum Thermoproteota; class Nitrososphaeria; order Nitrososphaerales; family Nitrosopumilaceae; genus Nitrosotalea. The sequence continues at coordinate 19,863 of JAGWHF010000008.1, read as the reverse complement.
CCGCAAGTGAAAGCGGCCTATCTGAAACCTTTCTGTATTTGGATATGTTTTCCTCCAATTTGTCGTAAACTGCCGATACAAGATCTGGAGTCGTAGCTATATCCATCACCATACATTCACCACGATCAGAATTTAACTCTATAGAGTAACAATCCGTAATTTTTTAAGCCTGAGCCAGGCCTGGATAAGATCTAAAATGATCCGCTCTTGCACCGTTCTTTGGGTCTTGGAACCATTACGGGCCTAACTCAGAAACCGGCTTCTAGTTTGAAAAACGCCGGTTTTTTACTACCTTTTCCCTTTTTGCGCCATTGTTATGAAATATTTGTGAACCGAGAGGTCTGAAGTTAGTTCAGGATGAAACGATGTTCCCACTATGTTTCCTTGCTTCACGGCAACAATCTTACCATCTATCTTGGATAGTATCTCCACATCCCTGCCCGCCTCGCTTACTGAAGGTGCCCTTATGAATACTCCCCTAAACTTTGGTATGCCGATTTTTTCAAGTGAGATGTCTGCCTCAAACGAGTCCTTCTGCCTGCCAAAAGCGTTCCTTTCAATCCTGATGTCTAGGTAATCCAGCAGTGGTTGTTCCATATCGCCCACAATCCTGTCCTTTGCCTTTTTTGAAAGCAATATCATCCCCGCACAGGTGCCTAGTACGGGCATTCCAGAGGCAATCTTTTCCTTTATCTTCTTCAATGAGCCATTTACGAGGGAGAGTGTTCCGATTACAGTGCTTTCACCCCCCGGGATGACAAGACCGTCAAGTTCGGAGATTTGGTCTGGGCTTTTGACCTCGGTCACAACCCCTTCTACGCCAAGGTCATCCATTGCCAACCTTGTTGCAGAAAGGTTTTCCATGACATCGCCTTGAACTGCAAGGACCCCAATGTTAAGCCCTGTCATGCAGTGCTTCCTCTTTCTTGCATCCTCAGTTCCAGATTCTTTGTATCAAGCCCCAGCATTGATTGTCTTTCATCAACCATCTTTTGTGCCTCCTTTACTTTTAGCGGATCCTCCCAGAATGTGGTTGCAAGCACCACGGCTTGAGCCCTCTCCTTTGCATCATCAGACTTGAAAATTCCTGATCCCACGAAGATGCCATCGCATCCAAGCGTCATGAGATATGCAGCGTCTGCCGGTGTGGAGATCCCGCCTGCCGCAAAATTCACAACAGGCAGTCTGCCAAGGCTTGCCGTCTCTTCAACTAGTCCGTAGGAAACCTTGAGCTCGCGCGCCAAGCTAATTAGATCCTGTTCGTCACCCGCATCATAAACTGACTTGATGCGCCTCAATTCAGTATTGACATTTTTAATGTGAATTACAGCTTCTGCCACATTGCCCGTTCCCGGCTCCCCCTTCGTCCTTATCATAGCTGCACCCTCCTCGATTCTTCGAAGAGCCTCACCCAGGTTTCTTGCCCCATTAACAAATGGGGTGGTAAAATCCCATTTCCATATGTGGTGAAACTCATCGGCGGGGGTTAGGACCTCCGACTCGTCAATCATGTCAACGCCCGTTGCATCCAGAACTTGCGCCTCATATACATGACCAATCCTACACTTTGCCATTACAGGTATGGTGGTCGAGTCCATTATCTCCTCAATTATCCTAATGCTAGCTGTTCTTGCCACTCCGCCCGCCTTCCTTACGTCTGCGGGAAGTTTGTCAAGGACCATAACCGCCACCGCACCCGCATCTTCTGCAATCTGGGCCTGTTCAACAGTAGTCACGTCCATGACCACGCCGTTTTTCAGCATGTGTGCAAAACCCCTCTTAAGTGTGGTAGTACCTCTTCTGGTTTCCACGGTTCCCAGATTTTCCCTAATGATACCCTTTGCGTTGCCGATATCCCCCGAGAGCGGAATCATACAGTCTGATCGCCTCGAGGACTATTTATTTTGTTATTTCGTTGATAATGGCATCAAGCTTTGACTGCACTTCCGTTATGATAGGAGGTACGAACTGCTGGCTTGCATTCTGGTCTGCCCACTGCAGGGTTACTGTCTTTCCGTCAAGGGTTACTTGGAGGCCGTATTTCTCGTAATTTGTTGCCCCAGGCTTTGCAGCATATACGGCGTCAGGAATCTCAACAAATCCCGTCTCCTTGATTAGCGACTCTAATTCCTTGAACTCCTCCGGTGATAACTGATATTTTATGTCTGGATTAGAGTAGCCGTTTTTTGTAAGGCTGTATACCGCGGTGCCATCCTTTTGGATAGTCAAGACTTCGGCAGTATCGGCACCTATGCTTTGGGTGACCCCAAAGGAGACCTTCTGCAGGTGTTCCTTTGTATATTGCAACGTCAGGACATCCTGCGAATTTATGGTCGAGCTTGAGATCTCAGGCCTTGTCAACTGTGGCACTACAATGAATATAGCTGCAAGGATAGGTATGGCCGCAAGAATGAGGATTATTGGTCTTGCCATGGCCTCTCAACCATGCTCCGGCTGGGATTGGTAAGCACAGAGTCGGCAATCTGGTCTTTGAATATACACTCATTTGAGAGCATATCACGTCTCCAATAAATCTTCAGAAGTCAAGTAAATTAAAATTCGGGTGGATTTATTGACCAGACGTGGGGTCGTAGCCTAGCCAGGCATGGCGACAGGATACATCACATGATCACCGCTAAGGGCTCCAGTGGTTCAATAGCTTCACTGACGAAAGGATGATGTACAGTTTGGAGCTGTAGTGACCCGTGTGTCGCCGGTTCAACTCCGGTCGGCCCCACCATTTTTTTGATCGTAGGTTTTAGAGAACAGTTATAAGGAAAAAGCGACCATAGAATTGTGTTCAAGATGGGGATGACTTACACTAATTTCAACGGAGTGGGGGGAGTAAATTGAGCCGCGGGAACTTTCCAACATTTGGGGCCTCAAAAACTGGGACATATGTATCCACTTTAAAGAACTACAACCTGCCTCCCTTTATCCTTGAGAAGATCGCGACGGATTGCAAATCCGAACTGATAAGAAAGGGCAGAATAGAAGAGAGGCTGCAAAGCATGAATGACGCTGCCCTTGAACTGTTGCACAAGGTTTTTGTCGATTGCGAGGAAAATTCCGATGGCACATTTGCAGATTACCGCTTTTTTGCATACATGTCAAGCATGTTTCACAAGTGCGAGATTCTGCTCAATGAGAAGATCCCAGGAAACTCTGGCAAGATTCACAAGGTACCCATTGCGGTCAAGAATAACGGCATGTACATAGCAGTCGGCCTCAACAAGTCAAGCGGCGGTCCAATCTCAAAGAGAGAGGCAGTCAAGTTCTACGATCTTGTAGACGATATCAAGATGGGCGAGCATGGAAACCAGCTATCTGAAGGAGTGATTGGATCATCAGTGGGATTTGATGGTGAAGCTTTGGTCACCCTTGAGAAGCTCAGCAAGGCGCGCAAAAAAGACCCTCAGAACAAGATAGACTTCAAGACGGCAAGTTTTGAGAACAGGATTTACTCCGTAACAAAGTGCTAGATCTCAGCCCTAAAATTTTAGGGTAGGTAGAATCCACAACTCTGACGTTGGCTCATAAATTAGCTAGTGTTTCTTTTTTGCCGGACAGAATTTCGCGTGGACCTGTTTTTCCACTGTCAACGTGGTTTCATTCTCATGAAACATCTTATGTCCACAGTCAGGACAGATAAATTCTGGCATGAAAAAACTCCATAATACTCACTTATAGTCTTTTATACCAGATTTCAAACCGGGATAGTAGAAAAGCTACGCAATGTATTTCAAGCATTATTCGTTATCACCCTTAAAATCATGACAATGGAAGCCATAGAAACAGGACGGAGGAATTTCGGTTGGTTCTATTACAAACGAGGGAGGTATTTCGGCGTGGTAAAAAATCACTACCTGCCTCCAGGCAAATGGCAGACTCTTTGCGGAAATCATACTGTAGACCCGTCTGACATGCAGCATGTGCGATTTACCGACGCAGAACAGCTCTTCAGACACAAACTTTGCAAGAGCTGCGCAGGCTTGCTCAACTCAAAGTCAACCGTGTTAGCGGCACCGCACAGGGACGGCATCACAATCTGATGCTTGTCGTGTCAAGCGTCGCAAAAAGCGGATCCTTTTCCGTGCGCTTGTGGTGTTGATCATAGTATTCAAAAGGCAGGGATGCGAACAGGTGTTTGTCCCAAATCTCATGCACAATTTCCTTGTAATTTTTGTATCTTGACTGTCTGAGGAACTCATGTGCAAGCACATGTGATACTCTGGAACAATTCTTATCCCTCAGGAAAGCGACATCGTCTTTTTGAGGACTCCTTTGCCACCAGACCATTCCGAAATTTTCCGCAAAATATCCCTCGCAGGTGCAGTCTGTCCACAGAGGCCTGAAGTAAGACAGATAGAAATGAAAGATATTCCTGCCACGGCCCTCGTGATCCTCCAGAAGTATCGATGTGTCCATCAACCTGAACCTGCCGCCCGATCGTACTATCATTTCATCGGACTGGACATCAACCTTTTGCGAGAATACCTTTTCAATCCAAGTTTTGTAGAAATTTGCCATCTTCTCAACGTACTCAAACTCCCACTTGCGCGCTTCCAGCTCATCCTCTTTTACCAAGAATATGAAGTGGAGAAGCACACCTGCTCAGGAAATAACACGGTTAAAAATTCTTTGCACAAAAAACTAAAAATGGTAATTGGATCAAAAATTGGCAGGAAGAATTAGAAAAGAGCGAAGCTAACTTTGACCTTCTATACCCATCAAAGTTAGAGTCGAACGGATCTTCTCAATTTTACGTATTTTCCAAGTTATAATCTCCCTTAGGGCTTCTACGGTTGGAGACTCAATTTTGGCCAAGATGTCGTAGGCTCCGAATGTGCCGTGGACCTCCTTTACACCATTGATTGCTTTCAGTTGGGAGATTATTGCTTCCTCCGAACCGAGTTCGCAATTAATTAACACGTATGCGGTTGCCATGTGTTATCTATACAAGTCAAATATATCAATAGATCTATGGTTGTTGCGCTGCATCATTTGCCGCGGGATTAATGATGAAAAAGATCATTTTGCGACCAAAGATAAAAAAATGGCCGGTATTTTCAGATTTTATCAAAAAATTAACTATGTTCCCCGGTTCTGACTCACAGAGATTCATAGGTGATTTTAGCCAAAACCCTCGTCTTGTTCTCATACCGGGGTGCCCATGTCGCACGGCTGGGTGGACCAAAAATCATATTTTATCCTCATAGTCCGTCTGCGTGCATTTGGGGCGTAGTACGTTATCCTTTGGTCAAATATTAACCCAGTGAGCAAAACAGCCCGCCCACCTGACGAATTAGCTAGAAAATGAGGCCTGACAGGTTTATCTCAAACCCCGCCGCAGGGACACGCATCTTATAGCTGGACAATAGGTGCTCTGAAATTTCGCCGACCACTCCGATCCTCCTGCCGGCAACAAGTACATCTGCGGTTCTTCCCTCGAGAAACATCGGGTTATGAGATACCTTGGTTGTGCATGTCATCCCAAACCCCGACTTGAGGATGGCCTGTAGGACGGATTTTATCTCGGTAAAGTTTGCGTCGTTGTGCGCGCTTACGCATGCAAGATGTGTCTCCTCGCTCACCGGACTTCCCTTCAGAAATACGATGCCAGTCTCGAAAATGTTCTGTGGATACGACTCGTGGATGTTTCTTGAGAGCGTATCAACCAGTCCTGGCAGTATTGCGTCGCGCAATATTTCATGCTCCTGCGTTTTAGAGTCGGCCACGGGGAGCGCACCGGAGGCGTCCCGCCCGGGTAATTCGTATTGCTCCTTCCTCCCAACCAGGCTGAAGTTCATGACTTCCTGATACCCAAGTCCTACCATTATCTCCCCTGTGGCTCCTAGCGCTGCAGTTACTCGGTTCTTTTGGCCTGCCGATCCCGCCTTCGGTATAGTGGGCGATATGTCAGCAATACCGTAACCCAGCATTACCTCCTCTACAAGATCTATCGGAGAGGACAGATCGGTCCTATACCTTGGTATGGTGCAAAGAATTTGCCTTCCCCTCATTTTTGCGTCGAGTCTGCTCTTTTTCAAAGACCTCATCATTTCGGAGGGCGAGATATCAAGCCCTAGGACGCCGCTTACTAGTGCTGGGTCCAACAACATCTTTCTGGGCGATAGCAATGGCGTGGAATTTCTTGCCCCGCTGATGCGGACGGAGGAAATCTTGAATCCTCCCTTTTGCAACATTTGCGCTATTATGGACAGGGTGTCTTCGGCAATAATTTTGTCTAGCGCAGTTACTTCTACCAGAAGGTTTTTCGTCCTGGTTGTAACTTCGGTAAGTTTCGAATTTATTATTGGCGGCAACGAAATGGTATTTTTTTCATGATCCATTATTGCCAGGACTTTTTTGGAATCCTCAAGTAGGTGCCCGTATGCCTTTCCCGTTTCAGTATTGGCAAGTATCTCCGATACGCTCATCGTGTCATTTGAACCTAGGGGTACAAACTTGTGGTTCCTCTCAACTGTCCCGTAAACAAGAGGAAATTTTATTTTTTCAAGATCGTGGATGCCAATCGAGGCCTTCTTCCTCCTGCGACCAATGCCGTTGTGCAGATCCTCCTGCATTGCAATCATCTGCCTTATTGTCTCATCATCCAGACGCCCATTGAGTGCCTCGATAGCAACAATGAAAGGCCTGACTCTTCCGACCGACGGTTCTACCCGTATTGAATCGATTCCTTTTTTTATCTTGAGTACCGGAATCCCCGTCTTTATTCCGAGCAGCCCCTCCAAGCCTGCCGCTACCCCATAATCGGTTGAAAAGTCTGGCCTGTTGGGGCTGTACTCCACGCTGATGTGATCAGATGCCTCCTCTTCTATGTCAAGACCCAGAAACGGCAGCGTGGAAACAATTCTTTCTCGCGGGATTCTGCGTCCCATGAGCCTTGCAAGCCTGGAAAAATAAAGTGTGATTACTGGCATTTTGGCACGCTCCTAAGCCAACCCAACCGATTCTGATAAAGCTCGCGCACGTCATCAAGACCATACCGCAGCATCGCTATCCTCTCGATGCCCCCTCCCCATGCAAGAACCCTGTTCTTAATTCCCAGCGGCCTTGTGACCTCGGGCCTGAAGATTCCCATTCCGAATAGCTCTACCCATTTGCCCAGCCGCTCATTGTAAATCATCGACTGGAGGGACGGTTCAGTATACGGGAAGAAGGTAGGCCAGAACTTTGCCTTGGTAATGCCCATCTTGCGATAAAATTCCATTTGAAGGCCCATCAGATCGCGTAATGTCACTTTTTCTCCGACGACGACGCCCTCGACCTGATTGAATTCGACTAGATGTTTGTAGCTTACCTTCTCATTTCTGTATACCCTGCCTATGGAGAACAGCCTTGCCTCCTCATACTGGCGATCAGCCAGCTCCTTTATTGTAACGCATGTAGTATGAGTCCGAAGAACCATCCTCTTTGCGGCCTCCAGCCTCCAACCATACCCCCAACCCTTCTGGTGTGCTTTCGATACCTGGCGCACGTGACGCGGGCTGGCAACCGACTTTGAGGACAAGCTGCGCAGGTAGAAGGTATCCTGCATCTCCCTTGCAGGGTGGTCCTGCGGAATGAACAAGGCGTCAAAGTTCCAGAAACTAGACTGGACGTTCCTGCCTACCAGTTCGGAGAATCCCAGACTGACAAATATCTCCCTGACTTCGTCTATGACGTCGGCAAGAGGATGGCTTCTTGCTGCAAAGACCAGAGGTGCAGGCGCCTCAACGTCGATGGCCCTGTTAACAGAATCCTGAAAGACTGGCGTGCTTTGAGCTGCCTGTGTTCCCTTCTCGGTAAGGGCAACAAGCACGTTCTTGGTGCAGGCAACCGTGATAAATTCAGGCCTTTTTTTGAGTGATTCTATGGCATCGGCGTCCCCTATTTCATCCGATGTAGCCATTGGAGGATCCTTTGTAGCTATGAGCTTGATTGCCCGTTCCTCAGCAGTGGCATCATGATATCCCTTTAGCAAGATCCTGTTTTGGTATATCTCTATCCAGCCGTTTTTCTTGGCGTTTGCGATTGCGGGTCCGAACTCGTCCTTGAGGTGCGATCTTGCCTGATCCATCTCACATGAGAAGACTGGTATTGTTCTCAGATAGTTCACAAGCTGCCTCTCAGGAAGCCCGGATTCAAAGGCAGCCAGTCCCCTTTTTGCAAGTTTGACGTAATTCTTTTCTGACTCTTTTACTTGAACCATTTCCTTGAACCTAAGCCACTCTATACCCCGTCTTACCTGGTCAATAGAGAGTTGGGTCTTAACGGAAAGATCCTCTTGGGTGATGTCGCTTTTATCAAGCAGTGCATGCAGAATCTTTTGCTCTATTGGATGCAAAACTTGCGACATTATGAGACACAGCCAAATAGACTTTTTAAAGTATGCTTTTTGTGGTTTAAAATACGGTTATTGAATTTTCATATCTATGGTTTTATTTGATCAGCCCATTCTGATAATCTAGGGTAAATTCATCCCTTGTTATTCCACAATCATCCAGAATTTGTTTAGTCAGACCAGATCCCAATTCATCATTTTTTGCAGGCACAGAGGTAAATTTGTTCAGTTCCTCATTACGCAATGAAACATGGCTTCCCTTTTGATGTGATATTCTAAATCCTTTCTTGTTAACAAGATATTTTATCAAGACATTACCAGAAACTCTAGGGAGTTTACTCACTATACTTGCGAATAAATTTAAGACTATAACCTTTATCTTTGCCTAGATCTTCCACCATCAATTCTATTGTTTCTTTGATGCTGCTTTTTGCTTCGGCTTCGGTCTTTCCCTCTGCATTAGCATGAAGTTCATTGCATCTTGCAAATATCATGCCATCTTCATCTTTATCTAAAATTACTTGATATGTTTTTTTAGATACTGTAGAGGTTGAATGTTGCATACGTGGTATAATGTTAAACGCTCTATAAAAAGAATAAGACGCCGAAATACGATAAATCATGTGTTTTTTTTGTGGTTTAAAATCGAACTAGTGAAGGAGTGGAGATTTCATTTCCTAACTCTCCTTGAAACGACGAAATAAGAAAAACCAAGCCACAATTACTGCCACAGCTCCTATAGTGCTATCAACCCACCACAAACCGTACCATGGTTTAACCACTATCCAGTCACTTCTTGCTACCTTGGTCGTCGAAATTATCCACTTGTCTCCAGCGATATGCGTGCTAGCAAGACCTTCAACTTTAACATCAGGTCCAATAAAATCATGGTTTGTTCCTATGTAATAGCCAGTGTCTGCAGTAAACTTGATGTCATTTTCTGGCCACCCACCTGCAGGCGCAGTTCCACCAACAGAAAATGTTGTGAGAGGTGCAATTTGTCCTCCTTGGTTACACTCACAAGATCTGGTTAACACATATGCTGGGTCGAAAAGCTTTTCCCAACTACCAAAACTTTTTCCAAGACTGGTCGCATTAATTAATTCCTGTCTTAGAACAATATTCGCCGTGGTTCCATTAATAATATCATAGACCTCAGGGATCTGATTCTTGATTAGATTCAGTGGATAGTTCACTTCCAAATCTCCAAATTGTTGCGAATGTATCACAACTGGATTTGGTATGACAGGTGCAATCCAGTTCATGTCTAGCGTGGCGGCGTCATCAGTTCTATTTATGACATAATTTTCCAAGGTTGGGCTCAATGTAATGGAAAAGTCAATGTTTGCATGGTCTTGATATCCTTGTACAGTTGTCTTGTAATTTACTGTGAGGCTGGTAAAATGTGCTACAGTTGTTTTGTTCACTAAAAGATTACCGTTCAACTGTTGCAACAGTTGTCTGACATTCGTATTATTATCAGAATTTGCCGTAAATGAGATATTCATATTTTTATCTTCAAGTAGCGACCTGAGTTTTCCACCGTTTGGATATCTTATGACTACCCATTTTTTAAATTTGAAATGTGTTGGTATAGGCTCACCAGAAGATGGCAAGTAGGCAGAGAGGCCCACAGAGGCCCATGCTGGATAACTCATTACAGAAAGCATTATGATTACCATCATTGAAAGATGCAGAATTTTCAAAACATGTTTTTATTGCTTCTAAACTTTAAAAAACTGACGTAGATTTCCATAGTATCAATCTTCCAAGAAATTGCCAGTTTACCATAAAGACTTTTTAAACGTTAACCTATGGAAAACATGATGTCGTCCGAGGACTTTACAGTCACTCCTTGGAGTGTGGAGGGGGAGATTGATTACGAAAAACTAATCCAGAAATTCGGCACCGAAAAAATCTCGGACGACCTAAAGGCTAGGATGGCAAGCATTACCGGAAGGGTACATCCCATGATGAACCTAGGCTATTTTTTCAGTCACAGGGATTTAGACAGGATACTGACAGAGTATGAAAAAGGAAACAAGTTCTACCTCTATACTGGGCGCGGACCCTCCGGGGCAATCCACATGGGCCATCTTCTGCCCTGGATGTTTACCAAATACCTGCAAGAAAAGTTCGACGTAAAATTGATCTTTCAGATTACCGATGACGAGAAGTTTCTTTACAACGACGAAAGATCCCTTGATGATGTATCAAAGTACACAAAAGAGAACATATACGACATCATAGCTGTCGGCTTTGACCCCGAGAAGACGAAGATCCTGATAGACACAAAGGACATCAAGAGGATATATCCAATAGCACTCGAGATAGCAAAACGCATCACTTTCTCCACGGTCAGGGCGGTCTTCGGCTTCCAGAATTCAACCAACATCGGAATGATAGGGTTTCCCCCAATACAGGCCGCTCCCTGCTTTCTTCCGTCCATTCTAGAGGGAAAGCCTACACCCGTGCTCATTCCAGCCGCGATAGACCAGGATCCCTATTGGCGTGTTACAAGGGACATTGCAGAGAAGATAGGATTTCCAAAGCCGACACAGATACATTCCAAGTTCCTTCCGGGCCTTGGAATGCAGGGAAAGATGTCGTCATCCATTCCCGAGACTGCAATATTTACTACCGACACGGACGAGGCAATCGACAAAAAAATTTCATCTGCATTTACAGGCGGCCAGCCTACCGTGGACCTTCAGAGGAAGCTTGGGGCAAATTACAGCATTTGCCCCGTTTTTTGGTACCTTAGGTACTTTTTTGATACCGAGAAGGAGTCGGATGAGAGGGCAAGGAAATGCAGGGCGGGAGAGCTGCTTTGCGGCGAATGCAAGTGCAACCTAAAGGATGCCACCAAGCCTTTCATTGCAGACTTTAAGAAGAGAAGAGAAAGGGCAAAGGACCTTGTCGACAGGTTCCTTTTCGACTAGCGGCATGAGGTTACAAAAAAGCATATCTTGTGAGGATGAGTATGAGGCACAAAAGCTTGCAAGCCTCATTTACGTGAGGGATGAAAAGGAGACCTTCATAACGGGCATACTGGAAATAATCGAGAACGAGCTTGTGATATTGCTCAAAGACAAGTCCGCACACAGTATTCTCTTAAAGGACAAATCCGAGGCCGAATCCTTTGCGGATTTCATCCAGTCGGTGATAGAAAAAAGGAACAGTCTAGTCGGCACAGAGGTCACGGGAAACGCGGTGGAGATTACCAAGGAATGATTTTCATACCAATGACTTGTCCATTTCTTGCGAGACCATGTCCTGCACCTTGAGGAAATAAAGCCGCGTCGAGTAGGGCATTTCGTCCAAGTTGTTTCCAATTGCCATCATGAGGTATCTCACAGCTCTCTTTGAGACGCCCAAGTTGAACTTCAGATAAAGCACCGGATCCTGCCTGACATTTATCTTGTCAACCAGCCATGGTGGAGCCATCTCCCTTGCCTCTGCAATTATTTTTTTATACCAATATGCAATATTGTCAGGATCAAGCCCATCCTTTAGGCTGCTAATGTCTGAGGACATCTTGTTGAGCATGGCGTCTGTTATCTCTTTCAACAACCTTCAAGACATTCCAGGGCTTTAGCGCGGTTACTCAATTATAGGCAATCTATTTGTCAATCCGGAGTATGTTTCCATCCTCATCTATCTCGGAGTTGCGAATCCTTGTGGTGGATATCCTCTTTCCGTCCTTTGCAAGTGTCATGGGTACTACAATGATGTCAACCTCAGGCGAGTTTCGGATTCTCCGCAATCTGTTCAATTCAACCCCCTTGAAGGCCGTTTCCTCGCTTACTATCAATGCCTCCAATCCCTTTTCAAGCACGGCGGGCCCAAAGTCGGTATCCAGCTTGCTTATCTCATATACAGGATCCTTGAAGTTTTTCTCGATTACCGTTTCAAGCGATTTTAGCCTCTCCTGATAACTATGGAGCGGTCTCTTTCCCCTCCCTCTAGCAAACTCATCGCTTGCAAGTCCGATTATTACCTTGGAAGATATTTCAAAGCCCCGCCTTAGCAAGTCCATGTGGCCCCTATGGATGAGGTCAAAGGTGCCCCCAAGTGCGACAAGCACATATCTTTTCATCACATACCATGATCAGGCAGCAGGAAATATACCATTTCAGAAAGCCGCTTTCATGGTGTTCCTTTCACTCCCAGTTTATACCGTAAGATGACCTGCCTCCATCGAGATGGTTGGCACCCTTGCCTGCGTGTTCCTCGCCCTATGACCTACAAGGAAAAGGTTCCTACCTTACCAGCACTATGTTAACCCTCGTCCCTGCGGAGGCAAGCGGCACCCCGTTGGAATCCCACACGTAGGTTTCGACATAGTATGAGCCTGCCGAGGTGGGGGTCCATGATACAGATTCCGTGTGTTCATTATCATTTCCTCCCAAAAATACACCCGTCGAGTTTCCGATAAAGGCCACCTGACCCCCGAACTTCTTTATCTGTACATAATAGGTGTAAGATTGGGGCGCGTCAAGCAAATATCTCAATGAACTGGTTATCTTGACTGGCGCATCGACAGGTATGGTAGGATATGATGCCCCTGAAGGGTTTGTGACATTTGTTCCCTCCACAATTACCGGAAGTGATGCCAGCACTTTTGTCACATCAGTAGGAAGTGACTGGTAGTCGTCAGACTCGGCCAGGACCTCGAAAGTCTTGGCCCTGCTGCTTGCCATGGATGTTAGCGTAAAGTTTGCAGTCTCACCCGGGCCGATTGCAGGTAGCGTCTCATTGCCAATGGCAACCACTCTCTGGAACGGATCGTACGAGATTAGGTAGAGCCTGGTATTTGTAGAGGCCGTTTTCCCCCCGTTCTTTATAGTTCCGGCCAGTGTCAGCGTGTCGGAGAACTGGAGAGGGCCTGGCGATATGGTTAGTATCTGGTCCTTGGGAGACGCAGAAGTAAAGCCGGCAAGGTTTACCGAGACTTGTGTAATGGACGGGTCGGCCTTTGTCGAGGAGATGGAGAAAGGTGCCAACGAGTTTGGCTCCACAACTTGGAGAAGCGTGGTTCCTGTCTTGTATTCAAGCACGTTGCTGTTGGCATCCTCAAATGTGATTCCTACTTTCAAACCAGTGATTGGGAAATCATTGTTGTTCTGAATCTCGCCAAGCACGACCGTCCTGCCGTCTGGGGCCTTGTAGCTGTATGACGAGCAGACAAGCACCTTGATCGAGGTCGGGGACGGCAGGTTTTCACCTCCCGGTGCGGTTGCAGGCACACATGGTTGCTGTGCCGAACTTGCGGCCAGCGCTGCATCAGTTGATAGTAGTAACCCCAAAAACAGGGCAGAAAGGATTGCCATCCTCATACTTTCCAAATCTGCATAAGTGATTAATCATATACGACATATCATAATCTATACAACGTGGATTGGAAGCTTTTACCTAGGATTATCGCGCGCGTACGCTACAAAAAGAAGAATAAAAGGTATTTGGTAATTTACTTGTGTTTCTTCATTGCAGTGATGACACACCAGTACACGAATCCCGGGATTAAACCGACCGCCAATGGTATGTACACACCTGCTTGACTCCAATCTTGCATTTCTTAATTACCTAGCTATTCACAAACTGACATAGTATTTAAATCCATCTTTCATGGATGCACCTGATCTCAGCCCTTCCCCCCATTCACATCCCTCTTTAAATAAAACAAACACACGTTCTCAAAATAGGTTTGGAGATAACAATTGATCCGTGGAAGGAGTTGGTCATACATGAGGTCTTGGAATTGCGATTCGACGACTGGGTGACCCAGGTAATTGCCACTGCAAGGTCCGCTGGTGGCGGCATCCCCACGATCTTTTGGGCTGGCGGGATCGCATTTCACTTCTCAACCTTTCCAGACACTGAGACTACAGTCCAGGAGAAACTCAAGGGGAGGATACACTACTCCTCTGTAACCTTTGCAATAAAGGACAAGTTTGAACGGCAGGTAATACGAGAGGGCGGTGCGGTCAACTTTACGGACGTAAGCCACAACGAGATATTCAGCAGCCTTGCTGAGCGGCTCAGGACAGGCTCCAAGTTCAAGAGTCCTTAGGTGTAGCCCTTCCTGATTTTCAGGGGCGAGCAACCAGACTGGCAGGTAGCAATCTGAAGGCACCAATCCCCTACAGACATTTTGTAGGCATGCCCGTAATAATTTCAAGGCCTGTTGAGGTTTTTAGGGCCGAGGGTCCGTATGCCTATCCGTAGTGCAATACTTTCCAGTTTGCTAGCACCAGCGTGTTGCCGCCATCAATATGGCCTAGCCGTCAAAGACCGGCCCGCACATGGGCATGGCATTGCCATGAAGGATGTAAGCAATCCTGTTCCTTTCCTTGCATTTTGGGCATTTGGAAAGACCCCCGTCCTCGACGTTCGACTTGAGATAGGCAACTACACCGTACTCGTAACGGCATTGCTCGCAAAAGACCACCAACCTCATACCATCCTTTCGTGGACCTTGCAGATAATGCTTGCTCCGAAGGTCACCAAATATGGTCTTGGATTCTGCCTGACTTTGAGATGATTATCAGGCCCACAAAAGAGAGTGAGATTCCAAGGATTGTGAGCGGGCCGAATTCTGGGACGTTTGAGGAAGGATACGGTACCATGGAAACTGTATCGGAATTGTGCATGGTTGCAAAAATCCTGTCCCTTCCCACATCATATGCAATTCCAAAGGGGGACTTGCCAACAGGAATGGTTGCGACCACCCTATATTCATCTCCAGAGACCGCCGTTATCACTCCGGAATTGTACCTGGAAACAAGCATTTCCCCCTCAGGACCGCTTGAAATGTAGTACGGGTAGAGGCCCACGGGAATGGTTGCGACTACGCTGTCTGTGCTGTCGGAGATGACTGATACTGTGGAGTTTGTGCTTGTGACGAACACCTTGCCAGCCATTTGGTCGTAGGCAATATCAAACGGATAACTGCCGACAGGAATGGTTGCGACTACGCTGTCTGTGCTGTCGGAGATGACTGATACTGTGGAGTTTGTGCTTGTGACGAACACCTTGCCAGCCATTTGGTCGTAGGCAATATCAAACGGATAACTGCCGACAGGAATGGTTGCGACTACGCTGTCTGTGCTGTCGGAGATGACTGATACTGTCCCGGATTTCTCGTTTGCGACAAATAGATGGCCCCTTGCGGAATCATATGCAACATCATGCGGCCCAAGCCCAACCGGAATTTCAGCAACAACATCGTTGCTTTCATCGGATATTACAGAGACATTGTTGGAACCTAAGTTTGCGACAAAGATTTGGCCCTTGGCCTGATCGTAGGCCATTCCATGAGGTGCGATTCCGACCGGAACCGTTCCTATGACCTTGTCTTCAGCGTCGGAAATTATGGAGACGCTGTTGGAACCTGCATTTGACACAAAGATCTCGCCTTTCCCAGAATCGTATGCAAGTCCGTACGGGATGTCTCCTACCTTTACTTTCAAAGGTAGATCCTCTGCCATTGCGGCATGTAAGAGTGGAAACAAGAGGAAAAGGACGGCAAGAGAGGGAAGAATGATGCGTCCATGGTCTTTCTGCCGATTTTTAGAGGAGATTTTTGGCATCCCTATTGTGTATAATTGGTGGAACGGATATGTGAACCCAGCTAAAGTTCAGATATTTGGCCTCCAAGCATTAGTTGCAGGTAGAATGATAACAGATCTCGCGGTTGTTCAAAATCCAGTTGCCCGAACCTTCAAGTTTTGCCAACGAGGTTCCCTGTAAGTAGGAGGCTCAGGATTTTTTCTTCACTAGAAAGAAACCCGCAAGAAACAACGTGGCACTTAGGAGAAAAGAGGTGAGATTGATGACAAGATACCCCATGCCTATCGGTATGGGGATGAAGGCGGTCGGAATGCAAAAATTATGGATGAAGGTGTCGCAGTGGGGAAAGCGTTTTGGGAGTTGGGTGTCAAGCAGAGCGGCCTGGCGTGTTACTACCCCAACCACATACGGAGAGAGCAAAAGGAAGAATCCTATTATCGATCTATGGTCAAACCTTCCGATCTTTTTCAACAGGCCTTTGCCCAAATTTCCAAGATCCTTTATTCTTGCAGTCATGGCAACCCTAGAACTTCCCTTGAGAAATCTTAATGCATATTTTAACTTCGTCGGATTGGCTCATTTTGACCCTACAGGCATTTGATAATATTTTTGAGATTCAGAAACATCTCCGTGGAAATCGATGGTGTGGGTTGCAAATGAGGGGACTTCCCCAGTACAAACTATGGGGTGTTCTCTTGTCATGCATCAGTTAGGCATTGTTTTTATTTAATGGAAGAAGATGATTATCAAAAATGAGATCTTGTCTGACTTCTTTTTGATCACGCCTTAGAGAAGTCTTGTCCACCTGGCATGCCAACAGATTTGGGTCCGCGTTTAAGATATTCCTGCGCGGGTAGGGCTGCCAGATGAGAGATTCCAGACAATAAGAGGTGGACTGTGGGTGTCTCAGCTCACAGTCCCTTGAGACAGGGTCATGTCCGCACCGTAAAATCATAAGGTGATTTGGGTGAAACCAAATCCTCCCCCAATTTTTTATTTTAATCGCTTTTGTAGAAGGGATGCAATGTAAAGAAACTTAAATAATTAAAACCAATATTTGATTATAGTATGTCAGTCAAGATGAAAGATGTCAAGGCCAAAGTAATTAAAGAAGATGATGGAACTTACTCTATTGCGTGTTCTGCGCTAGGAGTGTATAGTACTGGTAAAAACTTGCAAGATGCAAAAAAGAGATATCTTAAAGCTGTCAAGCTTCATTTAGCAGTATTACACGATAAAGCCACAGAAGATATTATTACGGTTTGAGAAAACTTTCCCCGATACACGGAAAAGATCTTGTTAGAATTCTTTGTAACAAATTTGGTTTTCAGGCAATAAGACAGAAAGGAAGTCATGTCACCCTAACAAATGACACCATATACGTTACAGTTCCACTAAAAGAAATTCGCGTAGGGTTACTTGGGGTAATTTTAAGAGATTGTAACATACCAAGGGAAGAATTTCTAAAAGAAGTCTGAGTCACATATCAGATTGGGTCCTGTCCGCTACGTAAAATCAGAAGGTGATTTGGGTAAACCCAAATCCTCCCCAATTTTTATTTTCAGATGTTCAAAGTTACTATTCGTGGTAAGTCTCAATTTGAATAGTTGAACGAGTTATTCTGAATCTGTTTTCCAATATGCCAGTTATTTCCTTTAAAATCGACTGTCCTTTAGATTGATCCATTATCACTACATGTGCTGACAGGGCATTCATTCCAGTGGTTATACTCCATATATGCAAGTCAAACAATCCTGTCACTCCTTTTACATCTAGTATTGCATTTTTCACGTTCTCATAATCTATGCCAACTGGAACACCTTCCATCAAGATGTTGATTGATTTTCTAAGCAAAGTCCATGTTCTAGGAAGTATGAATATGGCAAGACCAATGCTAAAGATTGCATCAGCAAGATAGAATTTTGTTGTAAACATGATAATTCCTGTCACAATGACACCTACTGTACCTATTGTATCACTCAGTACCTCCAATCTTGCTCCCTTGATGTTGAGATTTTCTTCTTCATGATGATCATGCTCATCATGATCGTGTGAGTGACCACCCAGTGTCTTTATGCTAAACAAGTTTACTGCCAGTCCAACAACTCCAATTATTGTCATCTGTATACTTTGGATCTCTGGCGGTTGGAAGAGATGTCTATAACCTTCGTAGAAAATGTAGATTTATAATAGTATTAGAGCAACACTATTTGCAAGAGATGCAAGAATTTCCATCCTGTAAAAGCCATATGTCCTCTGTGGCGTAGGCTTTCTTCGTGTAAAACTAATTGCAAGAAGGGATAGTGCGAGACCTCCCACATCAGTAAGCATGTGACCTGCATCTGCAATCAAGGCAAGACTTCCAGTTAACAGGCTCCCGATAATTTCGACAACAAAATATACAGATGTGAGAATTAGTACAACTTTGAGTGAAGATATTCTCTGCGATGATAGTTTTTTTCTTGTTTCAGACATTTTTTCTAAAACCAATAATCCTCAAAGTATTCGTGATACCGTGTCTCTAAGTTCTGTGACTGCCTTTTTGCCTTTGTCATTAGTCGTGCATTTGCTGACATGGTCCGCCAAGTCCTCAACTATTACTCCTAGTGCAGCATCTAAAGCGGCTCGAACTGCCGTGATCTGTTGAACAATCTCAGGATAGCCCTTTCCCTCATCAATCATTTTTTCAATGCCTTTGACATGACCTTCTATCCTTGCCAATCTTTTTTTCACTTCGGGAAGCTTATGATGAGTCACGATGTTTTTCATCTAACATGAGATATTTATCTAATTGGATAGTTTGTCCAACTCTATCTTGTAACAAGAACAAAAACTCCTATGGCAGCAATCACAAAACCCACCAATGAATCAGTATATTTTTCAGGGATCTTCTCGAAAACTTTTGCTAGACCCAAGGTTCCAAGGTGAACAAAAAGCAAGAGGGTCAAGATTGACGCTACGGCAAAAACTGCCGATAATTCTAGTGCAAAATAAAATCCTGCTGATATTGCAGACAGATAAATCGGTATAATTGTAGGATCAGGCGATAAAGCCGCCCCGAGGACTACAAAATACCCCAATCCCCCCGTAAGTTTGCTCAGGGTTTTCTTCTCTTTTACATCGTGGTCATGATGATGCTCATGGCTTCCATGTTCATGAGCGTGATGGTGTTCGTGATCACCGTGTTCATGATGATGTCCTGTTTTTATGACAAGTGGTTTTAATCCAAAGAATAATCCGGCTACAATCATGATTATTCCTATTACCGTATCAAGATAATATGAGATCAAATGAGAAACTACTAGCCCGACTGCTACTACCGCAAGACCCATGACAATAGACAAAGATACATGACCGATTGCAGTCATAAGTGATATTCCAAAAAGCTTCTTTGGAACCCATTGTTTATTTTTGGCGAGCAGGCAGAGCGTGGCCCAATGATCAGGAGCTGACATGTGCAATATGCCTACTACGCCTGCTCCTACAACGTATGGAATAAGATTGATCATTTCTCTTTCTAACGCCAATCTCTCTTAGATGTTAAAAAACATATCCTCCCTCCTAGGATAGTGGATACGACTAGGTTAGAATCAACCTGATACCTCGAAGATCCGGATTCTTACAGGTCTGAACCCAACTAAATCTTGTCGTTATGGCATGAGTTTGTAATAAAAATAATTTTTGTTCTGTTAATTTTGGTGTCGTTCGTTATTTGTGTGACTTTGCCAAAAAACAAGGCAGTAGTGGAGAAAAACGGGTGCGGACTGTGACCTGTCCCTATACACAGAGAAGGTGGACTGGTGGGTTTCCAGTTTCCATAGAGCCCAAAACCGCCTCCTTTTCTGGCGGTTTTGGCATCAAAATAACTGAGAGATGGGCATATTTCCTACCCTGATTTTACCTTGTTCTAAAAATCATTTAATGAAAAATGCTTTGGATCACCC
>JAGWHF010000088.1 GCA_028866895.1 Nitrososphaerota archaeon | reverse complement strand
TGCAATACCTTGGTTTATCAAAAATTCCACATTACACCACACTGCAAAAAGCAGCTGCCCGATTGACACACGGCATCTTGCTGAAGATGCTTGAATCATTTGTGATGTATTGTAGAATTCGCAAAATATTTGCAGGAGTAGATTCAACGGGATTATCTCATGGTCAGGCATCGTATTACTATACAAAACGACTCAAACTACGAAGGAAGTTTGTCAAGATTTCAATCTGCGCAGACATGAGACGACAGATTGTATGTAGTATCAAGATACGGCACCGTAGACGACATGACAGTGTAGATTTTGTTCCATTGCTTGAACAATCAGTCAAGCTGGCTCATGTCAGTACTGTTGTTGCAGACAGGGGATATGATTCAGAACAGAACCATGTTGTTGCAGAGAGAATGGGAATTGCAAATGCAGTCATACGTCCCAGATACGAGAACCTGCAGGTTCACAAGACACGAGGGTTCCACAGAAAGATGATGAAACGTCATTTTGACTGGGATGTGTATCACCAGAGAAGCAAGGTC
>JAGWHF010000087.1 GCA_028866895.1 Nitrososphaerota archaeon | reverse complement strand
ATGCCTTAGAGATAGCCGAGCAAACTGAAATCTGATGGAAACCTGGCCGGGCGCGCTAACAGGCGCGCTCCGGCCAATTCCGGCCAGTGAGCCCATTCGGATCAGTGACCGCTTCTTTTTCCGAAGCGGTCACGCGCACACGCTTGAGTATTCACTCAACGGTCCGTACACCCCTAATGCAGGTATGAATCCTTTTGCCAGCTTGGCACCTCTATGAAGTGCCGGAAGTGTTCCGGCATTCCACGGAGATATACCATGAATCACCCGCAACTCCTCAAGTCCGCGCTGGTCTGCACGGTCACCCTCGGCATGGCCGCGGGCGCCTCGGTCGCGATGGCACAGGGACCGATGAAGATGACGCCCGAGATGATGAAGATGGCGCAGCAGAGGACGATGATGACCATGAAAGAGGATCATTACGTCCAATGCTACGGCATCAACGCGGCGTACAAGAACGACTGCAAGTCCGCCGACCACTCTTGCGCCGGGCAGGATGCAAAGGCACGCGATCCGCAGACATTCGTGCTGGTCCCCGC
>JAGWHF010000086.1 GCA_028866895.1 Nitrososphaerota archaeon | reverse complement strand
TGCACAGGTTGTCTGCAAAAAACTGGAAACAGAACCGGTCGGCCTAGGATTCTGGAATCTTCACTTCTATTGCGTGGTGGCGTGAAACCTCGTTGTGCATCTCGACGTGAGACTTTTCCTTGAAGACCAAGTTGCAACGGTAACATTTCCACCCTGTCATGCTTTTCAGATATCATTTGCGATTTTGATATATAAGAGACGCGTAGGATTTCCACTCTTGGAATGGCCCGGGAATTTTGCCAGTAGGAGACAAGTCCGGAAGGCTGGCGGGGTTTTTTCCATATAGTATTTTAATGAGGATCGTGAACCCGAGTTGAATGCGGCGATTCGCCCCACGCAAGTGGGACTTGGCAGAACTTGTGACTGACCCAGACTCTCCATCCTTTAGGAACAAGCTTAAGGAGATAGAGTCTTTGGTGGGGTCTTTTGAAAAAAACAAGGCTCGCCTCTTGCCTGGCATCTCGGAGAAGCAATTTCTCGGCATGCTCCGCTCCCTTGAGGAAATAATAGAGAAGTTCAGTAGGGTTTCCGGGTATG
>JAGWHF010000085.1 GCA_028866895.1 Nitrososphaerota archaeon | reverse complement strand
CTGTAAAACCACAGAGACATAACGCAAGAAGCAACGCCTGGATCAATCGCATCCCGGGTCTTCCAGCTGCAGACCACCACAATCCATGTATCTGACCAGCATTTCGGCAGCGAGGCGCACGATGGATGGCAAACAGCCCCGAAAACAGGAAATCTTTTGGAATCATAAGCATTGGAGTTCATTCCTTTGCATCTGCGCCCCAAAGCAATCCAACGTAAAAAAGTGTAACTTAAAATTGTGAAAGTGTGACTCCTGTTTTTGGCATGCCGTTTGCGCGGCAAAGACCCGGATACGGCGCTTGTCCCTAGCCCCCCTTACTCGCTGCATTGGCGAGGTAGTAAGCCTGTTGGATCGCACCTCGCCCCGACGTGCATGTTAGTCCACTGCAAAGCGGCCATTCTTGAGTTGCGTCTCTACTTCCGCTCAGGGTCGAACTTAGCCAGAAATCTCCTTGAACCGTACTCTTGTCTTCTCCAAATCTTCACAAAGCTGCTGCCCACCTTCCAAAATCCTCGGTGTGGCGCGAGCCAGAAAATCGCCGGA
>JAGWHF010000084.1 GCA_028866895.1 Nitrososphaerota archaeon | reverse complement strand
CAATTAGGAGAAAACGGTGCTGGAAAGATCTTGTACCTGCCATATGTGATGCCATAATTGTGGTATCTTTACTGTCGCTGGCCGGACTGATTGAGCATGCAATCGTTGACACGGGCTAGGCAAAATCCGTTCACAGAGGATCTCAGACATTCTAATCGTAGGGGCGCTAGTTGACTAGTGTGAAAACTTGGCTACAGGCAACGGTTTTGGCAAATCCAGAATGGTGGGTTGTATCATGGAATCGCCCTAACTTTTTGGTAGGAGCGGTCAGACGGGAATGACTTGATAACTTCGATTGTCTCTGTAACCCCAACTCTCTACCTCGTCTGACCTGAGAAGCTGGGATAACATAGTAATCACGGATACTGTCATTTATCGATGTTGGTGGTAAGTGACTCGATTGCAATGCGTATCTTCTCCTCTGCTGACCTTCTGCTTCTGGTTACCATAAGTGGTACCTTATCTATTATTCAAAAAGTGTTCTCAAAGAGAGGGGATCACTCCATGGTTTACAATCACCATGATCTATTTCCTATATGAAACTAGATACAATGTT
>JAGWHF010000083.1 GCA_028866895.1 Nitrososphaerota archaeon | reverse complement strand
TTATCACATCAGTATATCGACCAACCAATAAGAACGGTGGTATGTCAGATGTTTTTTCATGGAATGACAATGATTTTTTCAACAAGAGGCGAAGGTTCTATTTTAGAACTATGTGATGATTCTGACTCCAATCATTACACCAAAGGCCAAAAACAAGAGGTCAAAAACAACGACTTTCCTAAAAGATCACGTACTTGTTTTTTCCAGACTTGTTATTTTTTTGTTCCAGGTGCATAATCAAAGGTGAGAATAAGTTTTCCCAGCATCTGTTTTCCCATCTTGTAACTATTCTGATTTTCGCCTATTTCATTCACTTGTCTTGTATATGTCATAGTATCATTTAGGGAAACACAACCAAAGTAGGACAGCACAAACCATTTTGTAGCTGTAAATGACACATTACGCCGCTTTATTAGAGATGAGGGCACAATATCAACAGAGGCATTAGTGCATGATTCAACAAACTGCAAAATATTTTGATGATAAATCCAGTCCATCATTTTCATTTATCATCTGTGAGCCTGGAAAAGTAGATCTAGTGATAGAAAAACTCCAGACACTCAAGAC
>JAGWHF010000082.1 GCA_028866895.1 Nitrososphaerota archaeon | reverse complement strand
GTTGCACATTTGACTGATAACACTGCAGGGTTTTGATATCTCGGATCTTCTTAAGAAGGAGGTAATTGTGATATGTTACAAGAAGTTTACAATGCATGTCATGGGCTATCAAGTTGACAGAACCAACATCTAGCATTTTATAGCGCAACCAAGTCACTTGCAGTATTGAAACTATCAATAGCTATTCCCGATTCATCTCTGATGGAAGAGCCATCCCCACTTGGGCAGGCATTGAAGATATCAGATATTGGTCGAGCGTGTGCCGTATTCAAGGTAAACACAATCTATCTTTATCATGAAGCAGATGGAAGAGACCGTGACCGATCACTTTTGCGCACAACACTGCGCTATCTTGAGACTCCACAATACCTTCGCAGAACAATGTATAGAAAAACAGAAGAGCTCAGGTTTGCAGGAAGTCTGAGTCCTCTTAAGATTCCGTCGCACGTGCAAACCCCTGATCCAAGCAAGGTCAAGCCAGGCGACATTCGCGACGGAGTTGTAGTATTTGCAAGAGGGCAAAAATATGTCGACGTTGGATTTGACAAGTTCATTCCATATCACGGTCCTG
>JAGWHF010000081.1 GCA_028866895.1 Nitrososphaerota archaeon | reverse complement strand
AGATGTGACAGTAGAAAGGACATAACCGATAACAATGATGATACTAGATATAGATATCAGTAAGGCAATCTTGTTGCCATCTTTATTCATAAAGATATCAAAGATTCGTTGCATTTTAAGATAGAGTATAAGCACTTGTCAGAAATTGTTTGGTAAACTTGACCGTTACACAATAAAGACTTTTTAAAGTATGCTTTTTGTGGTTTAAAATCGAACTAATGAAAGATGTAGGTAGAAAAAATTCTGTTTTAATGAGGGCATGTACCCGGTCCCCCAATGCAAACGCCTTGCAGTTCCTTAGATAATGATGACAGAAGAGGAGCAGGATAATCTATTGTGAATTGTTTTGAAACGTTCACATTCTGTGTCATGCCGTGGTCTTCATACTTAACTGTGATTGTTGCCTTTGTTGTTCCTACCGAGGTTGCATTATACAGAATCCCCATACTTGGACCGACAATTCTTGCTTCTTGACGGGATGATATCTCCTGTTTAGTTATTGCAAAACACGATACTAGTGCAGTATTTGTTACTTCTACATGTTCATCAAAGACCACAGAGAGTGGAGAAACAC
>JAGWHF010000080.1 GCA_028866895.1 Nitrososphaerota archaeon | reverse complement strand
TGCAGCGCATCAATCATACTGGTAGTCTATTCATACCGGTATTTATATCATACTGCGTGTATAATATCTATAGAAGATGAGTAAACTAGATAGTCTAACTACAGTGAAAGAGGTAAATACTGTAAAGTCTCTTGCTATACCTGATGAGGACCGCCACGAAGTCCGGCGGTCTGATGTGGGAAACAAATTGACACAAGACACAGACGAAAAAACAACATCTGCCTATCACAAACAAGACAAACCAACCAAGAAACACAACCTTCTTTCAAACCAAGACATTAGGCGCTGGTACGACAACCTCTCAAGAAGCAGTCTAGTGACTGCCGAAGTGAGGCTACGAAAGCTAGGCAAGTTCTGCGAGAACAACAAGATAACTCCAATGGAGCTAGTCGAGTTGGGACACAAAGATCAAAAGGCAATAGCAAACCTACTTGATGACAACATCACAACAATGGAAAAGAACGGAAATGCACCTCAATACATCAAGTCGATCATTACAGCAGTCAAATCATGGCTAGCACACCATGATATCGAGGTAAGGCGCAGGATGAGAATAACAGATGTAGATTCGACG
>JAGWHF010000079.1 GCA_028866895.1 Nitrososphaerota archaeon | reverse complement strand
GCCCTCAGCCGAAGCGGCCCTGGATGTAGTCGAGGGTCCGCGGGTCCGCGGGGTCGTGGAAGATCTTCTGGGTCGGGCCGAACTCGATGAGCTCGCCGGCCCGGTCCTCGCCCATCAGCAGGAACGCGCAGTCGTCCGAGACGCGCAGCGCCTGCTGCATGTTGTGGGTGACGATCACGATCGTCACCCGGGTCTTGAGCTCGCCCATCAGGGCCTCGATCGCCTGGGTCGAGATCGGGTCGAGCGACGAGGTCGGCTCGTCCATCAGGAGGATCTCGGGCTCGACCGCCAGGGCCCGCGCGATGCACAGGCGCTGCTGCTCGCCGCCCGAGAGGGTGACCGCGTGGGCCTTCATCCGGGTCGAGACGCTCTCCCAGAGGTTCGCCGCCACCAGCGACGACTCGGCCGCGTCGTCGAGCAGCGACTTCTTCTTGATCCCGTTGAAGCGCAGGCCCGACACCACGTTGTCGTAGATCGACATCGTCGGGAAGGGGTTGGGGCGCTGGAAGACCATGCCGATCCGGCTGCGCAGGAGCGTCGTGGGCAGGTCACCTCCGTAGACGTGGATCTCGCCGAGGCGGATGT
>JAGWHF010000007.1 GCA_028866895.1 Nitrososphaerota archaeon | reverse complement strand
TGGTGCAGTCCATGAGAGCGAGACAGTCCCGTTGCCGGGGGTACCTGTAAGACTCGTCGGTGCAGAGGGAGCTGTTGCCTGCCCGTTAAAATTCACAGAATATACGTCACCGCCGTACATATCCTCTGATGCAGACGTGATCAAAGAATTGCTTGAATCATAAACGTTAACGGTTCCAGCTAGGGGCAGGTGGTACTTGCCTATTGCAAGTATGGAGTTTCCTCCCGAAACTTGGCTAGACGCAAGGACGCTTCCTGATGAATTCGTGATGGATACTGTTGCTGCACTGCTTGGAAGATTCGTTAGGGTGACATTTTCACTGGCCGTTGCATAATAATCAGTGTATGTAGAGTTGAGCATGGATCCATTGTAGCTTGTCTGAACCTCCAAATATGTGGCAAATGGACTTGGCATTCCAAGGGAGAGCGAGTTGCTTTCATAAACAGGGACCCCATCCATATACAACTTTAGGTAGTTGGTGCCGTTTGTCACTATCGTGCAATCACGTGTAAGCGGCTGGTTGGCACTGGTGTCGTACCATAATCGGTCATACTGTGTTGGCGTTACAAAAAAGAGGGCCCAGACAGTACCGTATGAACTGGTGTCAGATGCGCACGTTACATAGTTCGAGTCCCCCGGAGTCGAACTTACAACGTATAAACCATTATTATAATAGACGTTGGTAGCCGGCAGATTTTGGGACGGAGCTGCCAGCACAGAATGGAAGAGCATCGCATCTGTACTCTTGGATAATGCATAGTATCCTGCATATGTGCCGTTTGAAGGCGCCTGTACACCTATGTGTAATCCCGTGGTATCTCTCCATAATGTGTAGTTGGCTTTATCTGCCGGCGCGCTACCTCCAAAAGTCCAGTATCCAGAACTTGACTGGAGTTGTTGTTGCGTTTCAGTCTCGTTTGTAAACGAGTCAGAAACAAAAAGACCTGAGCTAATCTTGCTGATGGAATATGTGGTAGCGGATGGTGTAGCGCTTGCCTCGCCAGACCTGGCGGATTCCCCTACTGCATTTACCGCAGTTACCTCGTAATAGTATTTTATTCCGTTTGTAACTGAGGTGTCATTGTATGCAGTCTGGCTTGAGGAGACTGACGAATACTTTGTCTCACCGCCGGATGCAGTGCCACGGTAGACGTTGTATCCAGTGATGGCAGACCCCCCGTCAGATGAGGGGGCTGACCATGAAAGTGAAATCTGGGCATTGCCGCCTGCTGCAACAAGTCCGGTTGGCGAACCTGGAGCAGTCGAAGGTACGGTTGGTGTTGCGCCCACCTCATTTGATGCGGGAGAGGTGCCGACAGAATTTACCGCCTTGACGGTGTAATAGTATGTCACGCCGTTTGTGAGGCCCGTATCGGTATAGCTTGTGGAAGTGATGCCGGTTTTAACGGGGGTTGAGCCCTCGCCGCCTGATGCAGTGCCACGGTAGACGTTGTATCCAGTGATGGCAGAGCCGCCGTTTGAAGATGGTGCAGTCCATGAGAGCGAGACAGTCCCGTTGCCGGGGGTACCTGTAAGACTCGTCGGTGCAGAGGGAGCTGTTGCACCTGTTTGCGGCGTAGCGCTTGCCTCGCCAGACCTGGCTGATTCGCCTACTGCATTTACCGCAGTTACCTCGTAATAGTATTTTATTCCGTTTGTAACTGAGGTATCATTGTATGCAGTCTGGCTTGAGGAGACTGACGAATACTTTGTCTCACCGCCGGATGCAGTGCCACGGTATATGTTGTATCCAGTGATGGCAGACCCCCCGTCGGATGAGGGGGCTGACCATGAAAGCGAGACTGTTGCGTTGCCTGGATTGGCTGTGAGACCTGTCGGTGCAGAGGGAGCTGATTCAGATATAGATGGTGTGCCACTAGCTCTGACCTCTATTGCCACATCGTCCCACTGGTCGCCCCCGTTGTTTGCAGTCCAGCCGCATGTCACGGTGCCAGGAGATGACACCGTTGTGGTGCTTGATGCACCCGTGATTTTGCTTGGCACGTTAGCATTCCACTGCTGGGCGCATGTCGGAGACCTTAGTAGTTGGCCACCATAAATCGACGGCAGATCGGCTACAAGGTCGTTTTTGTACTTGGTGGCAATTGAAACTGTGGGGCTGCTAGGAGTGCCGGCCGGATTGTAGTTTGCCGCGGTGCCTGCTATCGGGCTTGCCTGGTTTACCCCCGAGAAGGAATACGCGCCTACTACTGCGGATGCCGACCCGGACAGTGTAACCACGATGTTGCCTGTGCCTGTGGGGTTTACAAGGTACCAGAACTCGGCGTCGTTGTTCTGGAACGAGGAGACTGCCTGTGAAAGCTGCGAGGTGCCAAACGTGACTGATACCGCGTTGGCGTTGTTTGCGCTGACTCCCACTACTAGCAGGCGGTCGGTTCCCGTACCTACATTAAAGTTGGAAATTGTAAGCTGGTATGGAGAGGATGACACCGTACCTGATGTGGACTGTGTGCTGCCTAGAACTATTGACGATGCAGTCTGCGCATGTACGGGAATGGAACTTGTTGACAAGGCCAGAACAATTGCAAGAATAACAATTGTAAACAATACAAAGTGAAACTTTCCCATCATACCTCATTCCAATATGGAATGGCATTAGATATCTGATTATACGCATATTCTACTATATGATCATAACAGTCCTTTGTTAAGAAGGGATCTATTCACAAGTATCCTTCAAGTTATAGAGGACTCATGCCAAAGAAGAAAATTCTTTAGGTCGGAAATTCAAAATAGCTGGCCAGATTGCGAAATCGAACTTCGTGCTGGACGAGAGCAATCCAACATCTACAAAATCCATCAACAATCTAGTGAGTTGCACAATACGCATATGCCTGAACAGCACCTACAATTCCGGCGGGCAGGTGGGTTAGGCAGTTTTCTCTGTGAAGGAAGACCAGATCGGAATACAGAATTGCGGTTATCCCAACTGGGGATTTTCCTTGGTCCCTATCAGCAGGTGCTGGGTAGACATTCAGACCGTTAATTACCAAACCGAACGATAGCACCAACAAGGATGCCAAGCAAGAGGCATACAAAATATTTCGCCCTTTCTTTGTCTTTCTATCCACGCGTACTCCTCTCTTTGCAGCCTTTTATGAATATGAGTAGATTCTTTAGAAAAATTATTCTATCACAAAATTAGATATGGTAAATTCGATTTTTCCAAGTCATCATCCTGGTATCTGCAAAGATACCACCATTATCTGGCGTATACCAGATTTGCTAGATCAACCGTTACAGAATATTGTTATCGCAATTTCATCGCATAATCAAATAACAATCTGGATAAGATATAGATGGTGTGAGGAAAAGTTCTATAATGTTGGGGATATTTGCTGCGATCATTCTCACATCATCGCTGGCTGTTGCAATCCCTGCACTGGCATTTTCTGCAGGCGGTCCAGGGCCGATACCCGGATATCTTTTTCCACACCCAGGCAGGCAGCCAATCCCTCCAGTTAAAACACCCAATTCATCCATACTTCCAGTAGGATAAATCCTGCAGGCAGTCAAGTTTTGAATCCTGTAAAAACACAGGCCAAATGCGTAAAGCAGATGTTAGGCCATTACCATTCTTCCATAGGGTTCGATAAAATCCCTAGTCTACAAATATTCGATTAATCACAAGTGGAGAACAAATTTAGATTAACAATCATGATCCTTGTCCTTTTTTAATTGACCGAGTAGGCATCCCCGCCATAGATGGTGCCAGACCGCGTCGCCATTTGAGAATTAGAGTCATACACCTTCAAGGTTCCTGAAATCGGATACGGATATTGCCCGACATCCAGCGTTGACGTCCCGCTATCATCGGGGGATGTTGCAAGGACTGCCCCAGAAGAATCATCAATAGCAACAGACCTAGTCCCGCTTGGCAAGTCATTTAGCGTGACATACTCGCTTGTCGTAACATAATAATTCTGGAAGGTGTCGGTGAGCATCTGCCCTCCATATGAGGTTTCTTCCTCCAAATAGGCATTAAACGGCATTGGCATTTGTAAGGACATTGAGCTGTTCTGATAAACTAGCGTGCCATCAAGATACACCTTGAGATAGTTGTTTCCATTTGTTATAATGGTGCAGTCCCTTGTCAATGGCTGGTTGGGGCTGTTGTCTACCCAGAGTTTGTTGAACTGTGTTACCTGTTGAGTATTACCTACTGTGGATATTACTACCCATATCGTTGCCTGCGAATTTGTCAGTGAGCCGCAAGTTACATAGTTGATATTTCCGTCAGATGTTTGAACATAGATTCCATTGTCATAATAGTTAGAAGGCGTGGTCCTTACAGGGGTAGAGATAACAGCATTCCACACCTGAGCGTTGTGGTTAGGGCTTACCGCAAAGAATCCTGCCCACTTTCCATCCGATGGAGCTGCTACGCCCATATGCAGTCCTTGCGAGTCACGGCTTACGGAATACGGAGCACCTTCCTGTTGTGCATCACCCATATACCTCCAGTATCCGCCGTTTGACAACAGCTGGTTCTGCGACTCTGTTTCGTTTTTTAGAGAGTCAGATGCTACCAACCCCGACTTGGTTTGGTTGATTGAATACGTAGGACCTTGCGTCTTGACATTTACCACACTTGACGGCTGGCTCGTGCCTACAGAGTTTATGGCCGATACGCGGTAATAGTACGTGGTGGTTGCGGCAAGTCCCGCATCGGAATACGATGTCGATGCGGAACCGGTGTTTGGCGCAATTGTGGACCAGTTTGTGCCGTCAGTCGACCTCCCTACCTTGTATCCGGTAATGGCAGAGCCTCCGTTTGAAGATGGTGCAGTCCATGAGAGGTTTATCTGTGACGAGGATGAGGCAGTTGCCGCAAGTCCGGTGGGCGGCTGCGGGCTTGTGGCAGGCGTTGCGCCCACCTCATTTGATGCGGGAGAGGTGCCGACAGAGTTTACTGCAGTTACCTCGTAATAGTATTTTATTCCGTTTGTCGCCGATGTATCCGCATATGATGTCTGGCTTGCCGGAACCGATGCGTACTTTGTCTCACCACCGGATGCAGTGCCACGGTATATGTCGTATCCAGTGATGGCAGAGCCGCCGTTTGAAGATGGTGCAGTCCATGAGAGCGAGACAGTCTCGTTGCCTGGATTGGCCGTGAGACCTGTCGGTGCAGGTGGGGCCGTTGCATCTGTTTGCGGCGTAGCGCTTGCCTCGCCAGACCGGGCGGATTCACCTACTGCATTTACCGCAGTTACCTCGTAATAGTATTTTATTCCGTTTGTAACTGAGGTGTCATTGTATGCAGTCTGGCTTGAGGAGACTGACGAATACTTTGTCTCACCGCCTGATGCAGTGCCACGGTATATGTTGTATCCAGTGATGGCAGAGCCGCCGTCGGATGAGGGGGCTGACCATGAAAGTGAAATCTGGGCATCGCCGCCTGCTGCAACAAGGCTTGTAGGTGCAGATGGATCTGTAGCAGTTGTAGTTCCGCTGGCCCTGACCTCTATTGCCACATCGTCCCACTGGTCGCCCCCGTTGTTTGCAGTCCAGCCGCATGTCACGGTGCCAGGAGATGACACCGTTGTGGTGCTTGATGCCCCCGTGATTTCGCTTGGCACGTTAGCATTCCATTGTTGGGCACAGGTAGGAGACCCGAGTAGTTGGCCTCCAAATATTGACGGAAGATCTATGACCATATCATTCGAATATTTTGTAGTAATTGAAACTGTGGGGCTGCTAGGAGTGCCGGCCGGATTGTAGTTTGCCGCGGTACCTGCTATCGGGCTTGCTTGGTTCACACCTGAAAAGACATAAGCTCCCACTACTGCGGATGCTGGCCCGGACAGTGTAACCACTATGTTGTTTGTGCCTGTGGGGTTTACAAGGTACCAGAACTCGGCGTCGTTGTTCTGGAACGAGGAGACTGCCTTTGTAAGCTGTGCCGAACCGAATGTGACTGATGCGACGTTGGCGTTGTTTGCGCTTACTCCTACCAATAACAGGTTGTTGCTTCCAGTCCCCGAATTAAAGTTTGGAATTGTAAACCGGTAGGGTGCTGACGAAACGGTACCTGATATTGCTTGGGGATCTTCCAAAGTTACTGCAGATTTAGGATCCCCTGTTTTGACATCTTGGGGAAGAACATAGGCTACCGTACTTGTAGTGGTCTGGAGGGGCTCGCTTGGATCCATCTGGAATTTCATCACAATACCATTCACGGTAGTAATTAGCGTGCCATTGTTAAACAACAGAGTATCAGTCGAATTTGATAATGATGAAACCGTGCTGTTTGTGGTATTTGTCAGACCCGACAGCGTGCTGTTAGTCGTATTTGTTATCCCAGACAACAAACCGTCCGTGGTGTTCGTTAGGCCTGATAGTGTACTGTTCGTGGTGTTAATTATCCCTGAGAGTTGCGCTGCCGCATAGATTTCATTTCCAATCGGGCTGAACAGGACAGCAATAATAACAAACAACCTCAGAATCAATGCCGATTCCCTCATAGAAACCATACCATCATGGAAATCAATCCCAAACTTTATCCGACTATCGTTAAAATATACAAGAAGACCACTACCTAGCCTTTTGAGGTTTGATTCTTAGGACATGATCTTACAGTGATGTTTTTCTCCATACCATACAACCTTTTACGTGAGCCCTACAAAATCAACAACAATGAACCCTCATGAAATCCCGATAACTAGTCACAACCTCGGTGGCATCCAAGAGAAACCATTTCCAACTTGGGATTGGTCGCATCAAATTATAATGCAATAACGCTAGTTTATTCAAAGAAGACCCACGCCATGACAAACTCCAGTTCTGCCATCTTGTCGGCCTCCAACCTATCAAGTTAACAGAATCTAACCACCCAAGCCTCAAATCATGCATGACGTGCCAATTTCATGGTAGTCACGATAATCGCGGTTATAGATATGAGAAGCACCATTGTAACGTATGGCCCGAATTCCGGCGCTGGTTGGAGGTTTATTTTTGATGACGAAAGGTCAGCAAGATACCTTTCAAGGTAGGACGGGGGCATTGCATATGGGTTCGGCTCGGCCTGATCTGTTATGTAGATCCATTTCAGGTATTTTTGTGCCATGGAAAGCCAGGACGAATCATACAGAGGCGCAGTATGTATGGTCGCACTAAAACCTACCACGTCCTTAGGATACCTGGAATGTAATGTCCGTGACTCCAGTAATGTCTGGCTTGGATAACCCGAGCCCTCATATATTGCGACCTGATTAAATAGCGTTATTTCATCTTGACACAACGGGCCGCCAACGTTTGCCCTCAAGTACGAATAACCAACGGATCTTGCATAATCTGCCAAAGTCTTGTAGAAGGAAAACTTGGAGCAGGACCCAGAAACCTCGTCAAACATTATGCCGTCAAGCATCTTCGGGTAGAATTTACTGTAAGACAGTATCATCCCCTCAACGTCCGTAACGTTTCTCTCCGTGCCATATCCTGTGGGCACATATGCGGTAACTACGGCGCCCGCGTTCCTTAATTTAACAATCGCACTTGTCCAATCTGCCATTGGCGCGTCACCAGGTCCTGATGCCGGATTTATGTTTACATCAAAGGGCACACTTGGAAATTCCTTCTTTGCGGCAAGTACCTGTGGAAGCTCTTCCAGATTGTATAGCGGAAAGTAAACTCCGGTAGCGTTACCGCCAATCCTTGCCACAAGTTCTGCCGGCAAACCCGTAGCAACATGTGGCGAATTTACAATCATACAACAAATTATGATTGCTGTAAGGCCCAGAGGAACTTGAAGTGGCTTTACTTTCATGTTATTTACAATCCACTAGCATACACATTCCTTCGTATTAAAAGATAGAATTTTCCAAACCATCCATGGACATTTCATCAAAAATATTTAATCCCATATAACACTCGTGTAGCTTTCTTCTATAAACATGTGAAGTGTTCCAATCAATAATCGCATACTTTCCTGATTGATTTTTCGCATGTAAGCCGAAAGGACACAACTGTTCATTTGTCTAGCGCTTCTGTTCCGTTTGGTATCACGCGGAATCAAACCATCTCACAATATTCCCATTCCTTGAGCCTATTCCCTGCCCCTAGTGATGTGGTTTCGTCAGACACATGCAAACAGGGACATCCAGAATAACAGCCCCTTTCAAGTACGGATTTTGTACAACGCAAGGTCCGAAAATGGCCTGGCTCAGAGTCACTGAATCAGCAATCATCTAGTCATCTCTCTAACTCTTCTTCATCGCCTGGCTCATCACCTTTGATCACCGTCAGATAATAATCAATGGAATAGAACCCTCAATTCTATGAAAAAAGATGGGGGGGTAAAGACAGCGTGGGCTCATTTGACCTTTTTTGGGATTAAAATTGAAAAATTACTTGAAGTTAACTGGATCTACATTTGGTGTCGGAAGGGGTTTGTCTTTGATCATCGGATGTCTTAAAATGACATCTAACGTGTCCAAGACTTTGTCACAAAGGAAATAGATCTGACGCCAGCAAGACAGTACATGCTTGTCTTTCTCAAACTTGAATAGAATTCCTGAAATTTTTCCAGTTATTGTTTCATCGGTATGAATCCCATTCGTATGAAGAGTATTTCTTATAATTGCTGGAAAATACAGAGTAAAGAATAGTTCGTTGTCAGACGTTGTTAAAGATAATTCTTTCAAGATATGCTTTATCAAATTTTTATAGCCATAACTAGATTCCGAATTTGGTAGAAGTTTAGATAATCTTTCTAATAAAACTTCAACATGAGCCAAGAACAGTGTAAGAAATGCGCGCATGTTGGTCAAATCTAAGTTATAGTAAGTTCTCAATAACTCGTCATTTGTTGAATCTGGGTTTAACAACAAGATTTTCTGTGGTACTGGATCCGTCCTTTTTGTTAACACATACAGCATAAGTTGGATATTTAACCAAAAGGCAGTAATGTTCAATGCTCCCAAAGATTGGTTTCGCTCATCTCTAGTCCCCAAATTGGGATTGATAACATATCGTTGGTGTAGTGCTTTGATTTTTTCATTTAGATTAACAGTTAGTTTGAACATGTCTTGTATACCGTCAAAAACGTTTTTGTTTATTGGATCTTGGCCACAATAGGGGCATAGAACCGTATCGCTTCCGATCGTCTTCTTACATATGAGACAAGAAATATCTGGCAAAGTGTAATCGCCTCATCAGTGAAAGTGAATCGTTTCATTTGTTGCCTTGTACAAGACATCAAATTTTTGGTTTAGAACATCTTTGGTAATTCCTAATTCTACAGCTATTTCCTTTGAGCTACTGAGAAAATAATAAAAATCCGAGCTTCTAAAAACCAATAACTGTTTCTTTAAATCATCTGTAGCGTTACGGTCTAGGATTTTACTAGTGGGATCTACAGATGGATCATAATTAGAAATAATTTCTCCTAGTTGAGTTCCATTCTTAGCCCAAAGATCCACTATTTTTATTAATTTTTCATTTGAGGATATTTGTTCCAGAAGGGTCCATAAACAAGCAACTGTATTGCCATTATCGTCATTTAACAGCATACCACGATAACTAATCAAATTCAACAAACGTTTGATTTCTCTTGGATTCTTTTTTGCTAGTTTCGAGAACATAGTTCTTAGTTTGTCTGGCATTGATGGTGCCAGATTTTTAATATATTCATTCATTTCATCCTCAGTTGGCAGTGGAATACCGATTCTAATTTGAAATATTTTTTCTAAATACTCCCTTCCTTCATCTTCCAGATTATTTTCAGTTTTAAAACCATACTTCACTTGCCAAGCATGCCGCAATCTCTTAAAATCTACAGCTGCAATACAGATGCAATTCTTTACACTTAAGAATAACTTCATAATGCTCAAAATCAATAAAGTATTTTCTACATCACACCTATCAAGATCATCGATTATGATGAGAAGTTTTTTGTGTTTCATGTTATCATCTATTGCTTTTTCTAATTTTTTGAAAATGATTCTACTGCATCAGAATTCTTTTTGAGAGAAGAAAACAGATCGTTTATATCAATACCTAAAAACTTTTTTGAAAGTGAATTAATCGCGATCGTGATCAATTCTCCTGCCACTTCTTTTCGCTCACTTTGATCGAGTCTGTTTGCAATTTGATAAGCTAGGGCTAAAGCAGGATCACTATTCTCGTATCTCCACGGCTCAAAGAACATTCGTTGAATTTTTTCTGCATTTAACTTGCGATCTAATGTTTTCAATATGCTAGTTTTTCCGCTGCCCCATTCGCCATGAATTGCAATGCTGAGGGGGGTAGCCATGTTATCAGATTCTAAAAAATTCTTTAAATTATTCACTATTTTGTCATGTCCCAATAATTCTGCGTTTTCTTCTGGTATATCCGTTGCCGGTTTGATAATAAAATTTGGCAATTTAATATAACATTAGCATCTGGTATTTTTTAACATGATGATTTCGAAAAGATCGAAATTTACTGTTTCAGATGTATTATTCCTGAATCAATCAAAAACTGTATACCGCTAACAAAATCCTTATTGGATATTTTTCCTTCCTTGTACCACAAGTAAATATTCTTGACCCAGTTTGGTACGTTAGATGGTTCTGGTAAAACAACTTGAGGCTGTGGTGTACTTGTCTGGTTATTGTTGGTTTGTGTAATGTTCTGAGGAAGATGCATCTGGTTTGAAGATGTGGTTTGCTTTACAGATGAATTTTGTTGAACGGATATTGTTGGGGATGATGTCTGTTGGATATCTTGTGGTGTCTGCTGAGAGCTATTTTGCCTATGTAGTGCCGTGGTTGGCGCTGAGGGTATTGTCTGTTGTTGGGCATTACCTTGTGATATGACAGGCAGAGGTACGGCGACTTGGCCTGTAAAGCCTGAGAACTGGAAACTTGTCTGTGCTGTTGTTGCTACCTGTCCATTGTACTGAGCTAGAACTGAATAAGTTCCTCCAGATTGCCACAATCCATTGCTTGTAGTAGGTGTAACAATAGTGGAAAAGACCCCATTTGATCCTACTTGAGCTTGAGTCACAGTAACTGCCTGCCCCGCAGGATTCCTTACTATTACCGTGACAGGAACGTTTGGAACGTAGGTTGATACGGTTCCAGAAATTGTAATCGGATCTTGTTTGATGTATGACGGCTTGTCAGTTTCAACCGTGATTCCTGTTCCTGACGAGGTAGATGAGAGAGGTGATGTAGTTTGTTGAACAGTAGGTGGAGTAGATTGATTATTACTTGACGGGTAATAGAAAGTAGGACCGGAAAATGTTTGGCCAGAAGAAATTTTCCCGTTAACAAATCCTCCATAACCATATTGGGCCGTTACTACATAATAATCGGACGTGTCTGAAATGAAGCTAGTTGGATGAACAACTTGCGCGAAGTTTCCGTCAGAATTGATCTGGATTGGACCTATGAGACCTTGGGAATTACTGCCGACTGTGTTTATTGTTATATAGAGTTGAATTGCCGGACCTCCATTTGTTGACGGAATTGTATTAGTTACTTTGCCTGAAACCGTTACAGGATCTCCATAGTTGTACGAAGTTTTGTCTGTTGTAATTGTTATCAGAGTTGCGGGTGAAGTGGTAGGTGTAGTTGGCGTGGTTTGCTGTACTGTAGACGGAGGATAATAGAATGTAGTGCTAGGTGATGTATATCCACCATATTGCGCTGTTACCGTATAACTTCCAGATCCTGAGACAAAGCTAGTGGGTTGGATAACTTGGGAGAAACTACCATTAGGATTTATCGTGATCGGTCCTATCTGATTTGTAGAACCCTGACCACTAATTGTTATGAAGAGATTGGTCACAGGACCGTTTGTCGTAGTAGGAATTGCATTTGTGACATTTCCAGAAACTATTATAGGATCTCCGTAGTTGTAGGACGTCTTGTCGGTCCTAAGTGTTATGCTAGGAGGTCCGATATTGGCAGGCGTAACAGGTTCTAAAACAGAGACCTGACAGATTGCCTGTGTATTAACAATATTTGGGATGTTGTCTTGAATATACTCCGAACCATAGAGAATTATGGAAATAGTATAGTTTCCAGAATTTTGATATGTGTGTTCGATTTGGATTGCACCTAAATTGGTCTTGGAAGTGCTCTCTACCGTAGTGCTTCCATCACCAAAATTTGCAGTTGCGTTTATGGATGTTATACTAGTCTGACCGAAGCCTACCCCAAGATCAACCGTTAGAGGATTCGAACCACCAACGTAACCTACCGCAATGCTAGGTCCGCCATTGGAAATACTACAAGTGACAGGCTGGGTTAGGGCGTAGGCTCTTGCAAGGTCGGTATTTTGTGTATTCGTGGGTGTCATCCAACCAAAGATCAGAAAGAGTGACGAAGTTGCACAAATCGTAACAAGAACAAGCTGTATGAGCCTTTCACTATTTTCATGGTCATTCCATCCTTCGTACAATGGCGTCTTCTTGGCTCTAAGGCTGATTTAAGGATATAGAATGTAGTGCTGGACTATCATCTTTATGCTTACTACTTTTTGTCTGGTCTAACATCACTAATTCGTTGGTCTCTAAATCTGATTATAGTTTTGCAGACTTTTTAAGAATGATGTCAAAGAAGGGTTTCTACGATGTGCTCAAGTATGTAAAAGACAATGAAGGAATACACTACAACGAGGTGCTAAAATATGCTTTTGACAGGAAGATAGTTGAAAGCAGAGCGTCGATAACCATAATCCTAAACGGCCTAACAGATCTAGGACTGCTTGAACGCAGTGTTACTCCCACCAGACCTATAAGAACAACTTACAAGATTAGCAAAAAAGGTTCTCATATAATAAACAAACTGAAAGAGGTTGAAGCAACTTTTACAACAACATCATGACTCAATTCAAAATTAACGTAATAATTTTGAAATAACTAGAAACTTGATTGAATTAATTTTAGTTTAGTTCTTCGAGATATTTCAAATGATTTGTTAGTTCTGATTTTCTCTTTTGCATTCCATAAAGTCTGCTTCGATATTCCAACTTTCTTTACATCTTTCGGTCTCAATTTCAAAATCCTCGATGCAATTTTCCTAAACTTTGCATCCAAGTTTTCTAGATCCTCATACATTTCATAACTTCCAGATTCCACGCCTAAAAATTCAGATTCTTCCAAATTGTTGCTCTCCTTTCCAATGTGCACTATGCCAGTTACGTTGACATGCTTTCTTTCCAAGGTGCCAATATTTCCATCCATCTTGAACTCTGGATGGTTCAGATACTCCAAAAACACGCTCCAAAAGGGCTTCCAGTACTCCTTTCCACACAGTTTTGCCCTAGAATCATCGTTATAATCGACAAAATCCCCAAAAACAGCGTGTCTTGCAGGCTTGACAAAGGGAGCCAAGGGCTTGACCAATTGGCCTGTTTTTGGATTGGTTACAGTTGAAAACCCTACTATGCAGAAATTAAACGGCTTGAACTGGTTCTGGTAACTCTCACTTTTGTTAAATCTAGACAGTCTTCCAAGCATCCTTGGATTTGATGCAACAAATTGTGATAATGCATACTTGTTTTCGTACTTTGAATACAATTTTTCAAGACTTGATTTTCCATAATGCAAATTCAAAATGTCTTGCCAGATTTCCTTATTCCAGTCATTTTTCTCGTCAGGATCATTTGAAAAAGGATCAAGCAGATGGCCTAAACCATGCGAGGAATAATCATCGTCTTTGATTGTTATCTTGCCATTTTCTATTGTATACAGACAGTATCGTTTCGAAGACAACCCGTAAAACATGACATTATTTCTTTCAACCTTGAAAATTTTTGAATCAAAGTTATACGGATTTAATAGCTGGAAAAACTCCTGAATCTTTCTTGTTTTTTCTGGAGGAACCATCATGGAATCAGTATCACAGTATGCATGAGTCAAGTTGTCTTTTGAAAGCAAGATCTCACAAGTTGCAAGCAAGAGTCTTGATGCCGATGTTATTGATACCGCAATTATGGGATTGAACATAAACCCAGACTTTTCAATTTTTGTCTTGTCTTGTGCAAAATGCTCCAACCCATAGACATCTACAGGAATCTTCTTTGATTCCTCTAACGTGTTTATTTCAACAAAAATTCCGTAACTTATTGCATTTGTTATGATCTTGATGATTTGCTGCCTTGCATCATTGGCGTCCTTCAAAGTTTGTCTGTACTCGATTAGTTTTTTGAACAGGTCGTCTTTGTAAGGGTCAATCTCTATTCCATGAACGTTGATTTTTTGTAGATTTTCTTGTACCCCTTTTGGAACAAACTTATAGGCTTTGAGGATTTTAGGTGTCTTTCCAGTGTACAGTTTTGAGGCAATAACATCTGCAATACTGTACCATAGGGGAATCTTCGATGTAACACGACTAATTCCAATGTTCCAGACGTGTTTTTGGCCATATCTTGCCCTGAGAGGCAGGATGTCACCCTCAGGCCTGACAAGGACGATGCCCTGAAGCCGTTCCCAATTCTCGGGATTTTGCACGTCTGCAAGCGTGAATCTGTCTATAAAATCAGAAATTTCTCGTGTTGCCTCTTGACATTCTACATGATCTGCAATGACAAATCTCCATAGTTTCTGTAGTGTGCAAACAGTAGGATACATTGAAAGAAAATCAAGAACATCAACTGGCGTAGGTGTCTTGCGAATCTTGTTTTCCACTCTTCCACCAAAATAGCTACTCATGATATATCCAAGAATCTCTTTTGAAAATTTCTGATTCTTACTTAGAAATGAACCAACTCCTATCATTTTTAGAAATTCTTTTCCTATCGATGCTGGGGTGTAGGCTTTGGTAACGGGAATATTCAATCCATAGGAATCAAATTCCTTCTTTGTTTTTTGATACAAAGAATATGTTGCTTTTACATCATTGATGCAATACTGTATGTACTTTGGCGTAATCTTGCCGTGTTCTATTCCAGTCTGTTTTTTGTATTTTGTTTTGAATTCTTTGCACGCAGACTCAAGAGAATATTTCTTATCGGTAAGAGCATGACACAAGGTACGAAGATCAAGAAAGTTTCCACGAGACTTATTTCCCTTGTTTTTAGTATTTCCAAATTCAATGAATGATAATGTGCTTGTAACATGCGTTACATGCAATCTAGGATAATCAAGATTTTTGGAAAACAGTAATGAAAACCCACCCTTTCTCTTGTATCTGGAGTCAGATGATTTTATTGCGATTCTTGAAAGGTCAAATGGAAGATTGAATCCAACGCATAATGATGGCAAATCAAATGTTTCTTTCAGGAAAATCTTTCTGAATTGTTCTAATGTGTAAAGAGAAATTTTGTTTTTGTTGCAGAATCTTAGTAATGTCAAAAGCTCCTTGCCTTTGACGATATTAGGATCGTAGAATATTCCATCATACTCTAATTTTCCGTAAAAAATCACCATAAAGTAACCAAACTTGAGATTGTGGTAGAGGTCGGTCGTGGTCTCTGTATCCAAGACAATCATCCTAGTAAAATTGAGGAGTATAGGCACAAGATCAGGCAATTTTGTGCCTGTTTGTTCCTGTTTTGGAACCGTATAGGCACGAATGGCGGCTGTCTCGTCAGCCATAGTACTTTCTTTCTCCAATTAATCTTATCAAGTCGCCCAATCCAATCAAAAGACAGCCTGTTCTTTGTTCCTCATTCTTGTTTTTCTTTGACCATCTCTTAGGCCAAGTATCCTGTTTTCGTGATAACTTACCATGGCAATTTCTACATAATGAAACTGTAAAACAACTATTGGCTCTCCCTCCAACATGATGATATTCCAAATCAAACGGATCAGCATGACCGCACACAACGCAACAGGCTTCCCCTTCAAAATATTGTCCTAACCACTTGTTTTCTTTGATGAGTTGATCGACAGAATTAAAATCACAATTCAAATCTAATTTCTCCCATAAATGGTATAGAATTCCATGTCCTCTTGCTGTTCTAAAATTGAAAATACCTTGACTGGATCTGTTTCCAGACGATGAACTTTTCCCTTTGCATCCTTGATTTTTATTTTTTTAAATGGCAATAAAGAGGATTCATTGTCTGCAAGCCTTCCAACTGCTGAATGGTATTGGCCAACTATTCTTGCCTGTTTTATTCCCCTTACTGTAATCCATGTTTGTTTTCCATTTTCATAGATTCTAATTTTGCGTAACAATCTATCAGACTTTTTTGCGCTCCATCTGTGATTATGAAATATTAATGCGGAACCAACGTATCCCTTGACAGTCCGAGTGGATATGCCAACTTGTTTTGATGCTTGTGCAAGAGATTCTCCATGTCGCATCCTGTTTAGGACATCAAGAGAATCCTCATAGTATGCAATTTGTTTTGATGTCATTTTATCAAGATCAATTTTCAGAATTCTCTGTCGTCTGATTGTTACATTTCTTTTCGAAAGTTTTTTCTTTTTTGTTCTACCGGGCATTTTGCAACATTGATCGTTTGGTTGAAATTAAAGGCTACTTTTGGATTCCAAATAATCCGAGACTTTTGATGATACGGATTAAGATCCAAACGGTACGAATATATACTAATAGTCTGGCTCATTATACGAAATTCGTATAAAAATATAACAATATCGTCACATTGTCTTTCACAATTGAGTTGTTTGCAAGATTACGATATCGTTGCGTGTACCCGTAATTACTCAGTATGGAATTACGAACCGACTTTGGCAATTTTATATTTTATTTGGATCCAGTCAGATCAATTTTTAGATCCATTTTGATACATGCGTATTTTTTGATTATTGTACCTTCCTTGGTTCAAAGAATATCTTTAGATTTTGGATCTAAAATACCCACACTATGGAATTACATGGCATACAATACAGATTATTCACTTCGCGGAACACGGCGTATCTACACGCTCACACGCTTTATCGTACACGCTCACACACGGAATGGCAATACGTACACATGATTTGGCCTGATTGATTATTGGATCCATTATGGATTACTGGTTTGATTCCATACATGATTATTGGATCCAAGATAGATGATCCAATGCATCCAAAGATCTTTATGCACGATCGTCCTAAATTTAAAAGACGATTATTTTGATAACACGCAAATACATTACGTGTGAAACCTCTGGAAGGATGGATCTATGAACCCTCTGTTAGTATCAGGATTCGGCACGTCAATCAGCGTGGAAAAGAGACGGCTTGTAATCCAAAACAGGCTGAAAAACGAGAAACTAGAATTTTACCCGCATCACATAGAGCATGACTCCGTAATCGTGGACGGCCACACGGGAAGCATCACGTTTGAGTCCATGCGCTGGCTCTTAAAACACGATATTGCGCTAGCGCTCCTGAACTGGAACGGGAATCTGCTTGGAATCACACTACCGCAAGAGCCCAAAATTGGAAAGTTGCGTGTAGCGCAGTACCAAAAATACCTCGATGATACCATTAGATTCAAAATTGCGCTGGAATTTGTCAACAGCAAGGTAACATGCACATGCAATCTGCTTGAAGAACTGGCACGCTTTTACAGTGCGCTAGATATCAGCCAGATAAAATCCGAGTTTGATAGAGAAATTGCAGTCTATGACTCGGGTTTGCGTGATGAAAACAACGCAATACTGACTAGATTGAAGAAATTGATGATTTTCGAAGGCAGAATAGCGCAGATTCATCTAGAGCAGTTCAAAAAAATTGTAGCAG
Organism: Nitrososphaerota archaeon; assembly: GCA_028866895.1. Classification (GTDB taxonomy): domain Archaea; phylum Thermoproteota; class Nitrososphaeria; order Nitrososphaerales; family Nitrosopumilaceae; genus Nitrosotalea. The sequence goes on along the minus strand of JAGWHF010000007.1, from coordinate 93,512 downwards.
AACTTGCGCCACAGTTTAGATTCATATCAAGGATGAACAAGTCCAACTCGTGGAACACCAATGCGTCAGACGAAATCAATGCGTTACTAAATTACGGGTACGCCGTGCTAGAATCGCTTGTACGCAAGGCACTAAACGCCGTGGGTTTTGACCCCGCAATCGGCTTTTTGCACGAGGTTGCGCAGAGCAAGACGCCTCTAGTGTATGACTTTCAGGAACTTTTCAGGTGGATTATTGACTATTCTGTGATACAGATCCTAGATGAGAACAGGCTGTCCAAGGCGGATTTTATCGTGACTGAGAACTATCACATTAGACTTCGTGAATCTACTGCAAAGTTACTGGTTGAGAAAATAACGAACAACTTTAACAACAAGGCTCCATTCAGGGGAAAGAATTACGCGTATGACCTGATATTGCTCTACAAGGCGCAGGAATTTGCAAATTACATCTCTGGGAAGAATAGCAAACTGGATCTGAGTATTCCTGAATTGAAAATAACAGATGATGATACACTGGAACTGAAAAGAAAGATAATGAAGATGACTCCTGATCAAAGAAAAAGACTTGGAATCAACAAGAGTACGCTCTGGTACATGAAGAAGAACATAGCAGATGGAAAAAATATCAAAGTTTACGACAAGATTTTGTCTAAATTAGATCTCGAAGAATACGATTAAGATTTTATAACAATAGCCATAAAAATAACAGAATCTCTCAGTGTTAACAATTACATTTTCTAGAACATGTTGGACAGTAATGTTTTGTGTGCGCATGTGTATCATTATGTCCATGAGTTGTTCGACAATTGTTACAAGTATGTGTGTGTTTTCTTACTCCAACTTCGCCCATTCTCACATCTTCCTTTTAGCAAAAATATTTAACTTTTACTTTTGAGGGGGTTTTGCAAAACGAGAATTTCAGAAAGTTTGTTGATTTACTTACCAAAACGAAAACGCTTGAATTTGTCAGCGAGTGATTCCCCTTTGGCAGCTTCTTTTAGTTCTGTTGGAGCATGATCCTTACAATAGCACACATCCTTGTCATCAACAAGAATGTCTTTTTCACACTTTGCCATGCCACAGACTTCACAGACTGCAAAAGTATGTCTTTTTTCTAGGCCTAATTTATGACGACAATCTGCTATATCATCCTTCATTATTACATCCGAAGCAGGAAGAATAATTCTAGAATAGTCGTTTGCTTTTGATTCAAATTCTATTTCCATTTTTGGAACATATATCATTCTTGAGCGTGTTGTTATTGCATTTATGTTTGGAGAATGACGGAATTTCTTGACGTCTGTCCTTTCTCGTGATACCTTTACCTCATATGGTATTATCTTAGTATTTTCATTAACTATGGTAGTCTTGACTCTAAACTCAATATCCTTCTTATTCAAACTTGGATCTAATTTTGAAACACTAGAATTTGGTTCATGACGTACTTCAATTGTAGTAGGACTCAAATCTATCAGATCTTTTACAATCTGTTTTTCCATGCTGTCAAGGTCGTATGAGGCATTACCGTTGTCATCGTTGCGATAAAGTATTTCCCCAGATAACCCATCAACAAAATAGCTGCCAGAATTTTGTAGAGTGTGTATCTGCCTGTCTGGAGTCTTAAATTGCTCACGCAGATTAAATTCCACTATGAAATACGGGTGAAATATCAAATCTCGCCTTCTTGTGATTATTCTGTCCTTGTTCTTTAACGTCAAAATAGAATAATCATCAAATGTTCCTCTTGGTTGTAGGCTATTTTCTACTATTGATAATTTGCTATCTGTGCGACCAAGCATTACCTTCTTGTACTGCTCCATAAATTCAGAGCCGTTCCACAGGTCTACCTGTTTTGAACTTGGATTGTTATTAGCAAATCCAGCCGCGTCTGATGAAAAGTCCGAAGACGTCACAAACAATCCTTTGTTAATGTTCAAGTCGTCTAATTTTGAAATAAAATCTCGAATCTCTTTGATTCCGACCTTTCTATCTTCGGTATAATTTTTACACTCTATTGCAAGAAGTATGCTCCCGCGCTTGGCTACGACATCAATCTCGTTGTACTGTCCTGATTGTCCCCTGATCTTCTGGCCTCTCGTAGTTTGATAACCTCTATCTTTGAAAATTCTCTCTACAGACTCTTCCAATCTGGTTCCAAGATCACGTGTTGTTTTTTGAATTACTGGCTCCTCAGTTTCAAAAACACTGTTTGCAGACTCGGCCTCAACTTTATTCTGATTTGAAGTTTCTTTAGATAAATTATTTAGATTGATACCGCACTCGGGACAGAATTTCGTACTTCCCTTCAAATCGACTCCGCACTCGGGACAGAATTTCACATATCAGGTATTGATCTTAGACGATAAAAATAGATCTACGGTCAAGCATTATTTGTTATTGGCATATTTTTTTCGTAATTGACTTAGAGACACTACTCTTTCTGCATCCAAAACGTACGCCAAAGTAGCATCACTTCTATATTTATCCCTGACCGCTGCTGGTAGATTAGGAACGTTACCAATCTGTTTATCCATTCGCGTTTGTTTTATTGGCATTAATTAGATGGAAATAAAAATAACTTATAAGACTTTTCTTAGATTGTCAAAATAGTATTTCTAAGATTTCATGAGATCAACTGTTACATACTATCTGGGATCTCTATGAGGATCAGTGCCCCAATCTCCAGCACGACCTCCAAAAAATTCTACAACCTTTCCAGCAGCTGTTCTAGGTTCGAAATTATCATGATACTCTGAACCACGCGTATCTCTTTTGTCAAGATTACATTGCCAGCATAAAGCCCAAAGATTACGCATATGGTCAGTTCCACCTTTTGCTTTGGGATTGCTGTGATCAACTTCCCATGCACCGCGTGCGCCTCTGTCTCCATAATTGTCAAAGGCAAGTTGTTTTCCACAATGTCGACAATTTCCATTAGTTTTATCGAAAATGTAATTCAAATCATCATTCGAGTAACCCAAATAGATCACAGGCAACAAACAAATCTATAAAGTTTTTCTGATCGCTCAAAAAGAAAGTTGGTAATTCTTCGACTGTTCTTTACACTTCAAAAAAGATCAAATCAGCCCAATACTATTTCTTGAATTATTTTGAGAAAGATACGATTTAGGAAACTATCGTAGTAATTGTTGAACTTGCGCCATGTAACTGGCTATATTCTGTGTTGTCACTATATCAGGAATGCAAAAAACGTTGTTATTCGATGGTATTACTCCAGTCCTTTTTTTATCAAAATTTTCTCCTAGATTATAACCTAAATTTGTAGAAACATCATCATACGCATGAGGTGAAATTACTATCAATTTCTTCTTATTATTCACGAAGTCTTTAAAGATCTGATTTAGGTAGTTGTCCCTAAACGAAAATCCTATTACAATGCATGCATCCAAATCATTTTTCATCATGTTTTCAAAATTTTTTCTGATAGAATTGTACGGTTCTTCAGTTATACCATCCTTTAGCGACAAGCTTGGATAGATGAGCAGATTATTTTGGTAGTTAGGATCGCCTGATATGTCTTCACTTGAAGTTCGTTCAATCCCAAACTTCTTGTGAATCTTCCAGTTGAGTGAGCCATGTAATTTATACAAATAGATGTTTTTTTTATCCATGCTTCCATCAAAATAACTAAAGTCACCATTATTCCAAATAAACCTCTGACTGGAAAGATCTTGTTTGAAGCCATCAACACATCGATAGGCTCTACCCCTTGAACAGAATTCTTCTATAGCTCTGTCATAATTGGTTGTAAAAATAATAATCTTATCCGATATCTTTTCCAAGATAGATAGGGTGTGGACATACATTGGAACCAATATGTCATCATATTTGTCATCCCATGAATAGTAATGAAAAATCTCTTTTTCTAGGAACTGCCTAACATTATTTATTTTTTCTACAAAATCACTAAATGAAGTATTGAAACTATCATGATGCATATACAAATTGCCATGAAAAATCTTAACACCATGGCTTTTTGAAAAATCCTGTATTTCATTTATTGCTTGAAAGACGTATTCTATGTCGGGATAGGATTCATTATGCAAAAACCAACTGATAAACTGTGGTTCAAGGGTATGTATCTCACTTAATTTTTCTTTCAGCACTTTTGTAGTAGGCTTCCCGAAAGGAACAGATGCCCCAGCTCCTAAAAAAAGTGCAACATTCATTTAAGTTCTAACTCCTTTACGATCTCATCAATTGACGGATTTTGGCCTAGCTTAATGCAAGGGAGATTGTTTTCTTTGCAGCCACCATAGTTTTCACCATCCTCTGTAACGAGGATCATTTTATTTTCCTCTACAAATTTCAAGACCGAATAGTCATATTGAAGAGGCTCACCGTCAAGCCTCAGTTTTTTTACACTATATGCATCATATCCTCTTTTGGACAACTCTATATCTTTTCCATCATACATTTCATCAACGAGTACTTTTTGAAATTTTTTAAAATTAGGTTTTGGTTTTGATCTGTCTCTTAGAGTCAGGTAGGAGAAAAAGACCATGCCTCCAACCACCCATGCCCCGCCAACGTATATGAGAGCCATACCGCTTTGCCTAACAGAGCTTGCCCACGCTTGAATTTTGCTAGTAGAGTTGTCAGTTGTCAAGTGATCCGTCAATGGAATTTCAAACTGTGTGTCAGTGATACCCAAGGCAACGATCACCGCTGCTATTGTGATAAATGCAGTAGCTCCGATTTGGTAAATTCCTAATCTTTTTTGAAACTTTTCATCGTTGGTATTCAGTTGAGATCATAAATTCTTGATTTTGAAGAATAAATCAATTGTGCCAAAATCGATTTTGTTACTAAAAAGGTCAAATCAGCCCACGCTGTCTTTACCCCTGAAAAAAGATGGGATCGGCCGGATTTGAACCGACGACCTCAGGTACCCAAAACCCGAATCATGCCAAGCTAGACCACGATCCCGATGTTCAATGCACTAAAAAGTCCCCAATTTAAGCTTCGCACATTATAGTTTTAATAACAAATATTTCAAGCATAAACATTGCAAATCCAAGATTACGTCAGTGCCGGAAAGATTGCCTCGGAGGTAAGGGAGAATGCAAGAAAAAAATACCACGTGGGTTCGACGCTCTTTGAGATCTGCGAATCCATAGAAAGGGAGATTCGACAAAAAGGCGGCAACTGCGCATTTCCGGTAAATACGAGCCTTAACGATATCGCGGCTCACTATACCGCAGAGCCAAACGATGCAACCGTAGTCAAGGACTCAGATCTCCTGAAGATTGATCTCGGCGTCCAGATAAATGGCTTCATAGCAGATACCGCCGTCACCGTATGCTACGACCCCAGTTACGATTATTTGGTGCAGGCCGCAGAATCTGCACTGAAGGATGCAATTTCGATAATTCACGCGGGAACAAAGTCAAGCGATGTAGGAAAGAGGATAGAAACCACGGTAAAGGACATGGGTGGAGTCCCAATTGCAAATCTCAGCGGCCACTCTTTGGAACAGTACACCATACATGCTGGCAAATCAGTCCCAAACATTTGGTCGGCGGGATCATTTTCCTTCCAATCCACAGAGGCATACGCCTGCGAGCCTTTCGTGACAACAAGGGATGGCCTGGGATTTGTCCGCGAAGGCAAAGTCAGAAACATATTTTCGCTGGCAACAAGAAAACGATCCAAGGATGACGAGGCCAACAAGATGGTCGATTTCATCTGGAAAAATTTCAATATGCTTCCTTTCGCATTGAGATGGATGGTTTCAGAGTGGGACGAGAAGACTGCAAGACTCCTGCTTGCCAAACTGGTCCAAGAGAAGATTGTCAGGTCTTATCCAATTCTGGTTGAGGCCAACAACCAGAGGGTGGCACAAGCTGAACATACCTTCATACCTCAAGATAACGGGGTAATCGTCACAACTATTTGACAGCCTCACCGTAAATCTTTGCAATTACCATCTGTCCGTTTGCACATGAGGCACACTTTCCTGCAACCTTGAACACATAATCACCTACAACGAATTTTCTCTTCTTGAGCGTGTTGCATGAGGTGCACTGCTCCACAGTATATGGATCTATCAACTCCTGCTTCTTTCTTGAGAAAATCATTGTGACACACCCAGCGTGTTTCCAACCCCAATTACAAGGGCTGACTGGCCAGCCTTTGTAGATTCTTTTATCATTTCATAAATTTGTGCTGTGACTTTTTCTGAAGCCTCTGCAATCTCTTTTTTCATCAGGGTAATGGCCTCTTTTATGGACTGTTTGACCACTATTGCATAAATCGGTATAGAATGCTTTGTTGCCACCTCCTCGATTTGGAATTTTTCCGTACCTATTCCGCCAATGGCCGCACCGAATCCCTGAGCTATAGAGCCGGTGTCCTCCCCTTCCAGCTTCAAGGCTGCATCCACCATTATGATCACGTCCGGCTTTCTTTCCGATATTATTTTTTCAACCGCCTCCCCTGGCCTCCCCACAGTTCCCGACGGTCCCTCAGCTTTTAAGAGGAGGAGTTTCCGCCCCTCAAACTCCTTCTCGCTCCAGACCGTCTCCTCTGCCACCTGTACCTTGCTGGTATCTAGCATCATCCTTCCCACAATCATAGGACCTATGCCGTCACCTATCGGCTGACCCTGCTGAAAGGCCGTAACCGATGCCTTGAGGGCCTCAGCCTCCTCCATGATGAATGGAATCATCATTTGCAGCGGTAGGATGAGCGGGAAGTTGTTCTGCTTCTTTGCAGTCAAAAATAGATGCCTGACACTTTTATACAAAAGTTGGATGGTAGTTACAACCTCAAGGATATTCAATATCTTGCTTGCCTCCATGTGATCCATGTCGGGCGCAAACGACTGGACCTGGGCCCGCGTAAAATCCTCCCTGCTCCTCATCATATGCCTGATTTTTGAGACTATGCCTGAAGGGTCCATGTCCACTGGCATTATTGTAAAGTATTCAAAATACCTGTCAAGCCTCGACTGAATGTCCCAGGTAGGCTTTATCGTAGTTTTGATATAATCAGACAGCTGTTTGCGCGTTTCGTCCCTGTACGTCTTCAGCTTTTCAAGAGATTTGTTAATTTCAGAAGACGTCACCTGAAGCTGAATCTTTTGACCATAGAGCATGAAAACAAATATCGGTACAATCCAGACAAGCCACATAAGCGGGTTAGAGTTGTCATTGGCATTGAGGAGCTTGTCCAAATTCATACCAAGAAAATTCAATATGAAAAATCTCCCTATAGCCAAATTAAATCTTTGTAGGAAATCAAACCGTTTTTAACCCAAGAGGCCAACCTACACCATGATTAACGCTTTCTTGGCCAAACTCGAAAAAAAAATACATTGCGAGATGACAAGGGATCCTGAAATCCTGAATTTTTATTCAGTGGACGCCAGCTCCTATTCCGTAAGACCGTCCGCCATCGTTTTTCCAAGGAGCGAGAAGGACGTAAGTGACATACTGAAGATGGCTGCCCGCTACAAGATCACGGTAACTCCCAGAGGAGCCGGTACGGGCCTAGCAGGTGGTGACCTTGGAAGTGGAATTATCATCGATATGAAAAACTTCAACAAAATCAAGTTCGGCCGCAACTTTGTAGACGTAGGCAGCGGTGCCATGAAGGGTTACATCGACCTGGCCCTGAAGAGCCGCAAGAGATTTCTTGGTCCAAACCCCTCAATAGGCCCATTTTGCACGATCGGAGGAATGATATCAACTAATGCCGCGGGAAGCCATTCCATAAAGTACGGCAGCACCATTGACAACCTTCTTCAAGTAAGGGTAGCCCTGTCGGATGGCAGAGTTATCGACCTGCCAAGGGAGGGACGAGCCATAAAGGAGTTTTTGGCAACCGCGAACACGAAGGTAGGCAAATATTTTCCACACATCTCAAAAAATTCCTGCGGGTACAGAATTGACAAGATAACATCCGATTCGGACGCCCACAAGATAATTGCAGGATCCGAGGGAACGCTCGGCATCATCATCTCAGCCAGAATGAGGACGATGCCCATCCCCAAACAAACCGTCCTGATAGTATCATCATATCAAGACTTGAAGCACGGAGTGTCAGACATCCCAAAAATTATGAATCTTGGGCCTTCTGCTGTAGAGATAATAGACCACAACATAGCAAGTCACATCGATCTCCCCTTGTCCAAAAGGAAGAAATGCCTTCTGTTCATAGAATTTGACGACAGGGCACCAGCAAAAGAAAAAAAGTGCAAGAGGATACTTTCAGGACACATAGTGGAATCTACAAGAAAAAACTCCCAGATAGCTAGATGGTGGAGGTACAGGAATTCCGCGCTCTCTTACAGCCTTCGCAGTGTTACCGGAAGCGAGAAGGTCTTCTCCATCATAGAAGATGCAGCAGTCCCGGTACACAGACTCCCCCTCCTTCTGGACTTGATTGACCATCTAAAATCAAAGTTTCCCATGAGGGTCATAGTATACGGACATGCAGGCAACGGAAACTTGCATGTCAGACCCATATTAAAGAAGAAAGACGGCCGCCTGATAAAAAGAATCGCCAGGGAATATTTTTCAGGGGTAATATCCATGGGCGGTACAATATCAGGAGAACATGGTGACGGCCTGGCCCGGTCGGAATTCGTCAGGCTTCAATATGGGCCAAAAACGTACGAGGTTTTCAAGAGGTTGAAGCGACATTTTGACCCATCCAACACTCTCAATCCAGGAAAGATAGTTGTTTAATCCTGCAGAGGTAGTACAGAGAATAAGACGGCTCCAAGAGAGATCGACACTTTCAACCATGCAGTGCGAAACTAGGGAACCTGGAAACTCTTTTTTGCACCTATTTTATCTTGGTACCAAGAGGAACGTCCTCATTCACCGTAAGCCAGAAAGGCTTACCGTTAAGATCTGCTGCCAGAAGCATTGCATTTGACTCAATTCCTCCTATCGTCCGTGTCTCAAGATTCGTCAGTACTATCACCCTCCTCCCGATAAGATCCTCAGGTTGATAAAATTCCGCCCCCCCTATTATGACCTGCCTTTTTTCTTCCCCCAAGTCAATTATTCCCTTCACTATCTTTGATTTTCCCGGAATCTTCTCAACCTCCTTTACCTCTGCCACGCGAATCTCCAGCTTGGCAAAGTCATCATAATTTACCTGTTCCACGCCAAACATCCACTACTCTCATTAAAATTGATTTCGAAGAGAGCACCCATAGGACGGGCGCGGAGAAGGCACATTTTAAAACAGCCCACAAAATAAATAGGATTACGCATCCGTAAATTTATGGCCAATATCAGCGCATCAATCGAGATTAACGCCTCCGTCGACAAGGTATGGAGAATTATTTCAGACCTAGATTCAGAACCCAGATTCTGGAAGGGCACCAAGCAGGTACGCAACATATCAACTGAAGGAAATATAGTTAACCGCGAGGTTGTGATTGCGTTTAAGGACTCAAAATGCATGCAGACCGTGACCCTCCAGCCCAAGGAGAAGATACATTTCCAGTTCACCAAAGGCATAATCGATGGAACGAAAACAGTGTCCTTGAAACCTCAAGGGGATAAAACCATGCTGGACGCTACTTGGGATATCAAACTTGGCGGAATGATGGGAATGTTTACAGGAATGGTAAAAAAACACATACAAAGTGGCACCGAGCAGGCCCTACAGGCAATCAAGGAAGAAGCAGAGAGACAAAATTCATGAATTTTGCTTTAGAAGTATCCAACTACGTCCTTGTGGCAATCCTTGCGGCCGTTTCTATGACTTGGATTTTTTTAATAAGATCAATGTGGATAACCTTCAGGGATTCCCCTTTCCTAGACAGGTTTGAGCCTAGACCGCACAACAATCCCAAAGTCTCAGTCATATTGCCTGCAAGAAACGAGGAGAGATTCATTGAAAAATGCCTGAATTCACTTACCAACCAAGACTATGAGAATTTTGAGATAATCGTAATTGACGACAGGTCGGACGATTCCACAGGCACCATAATAAAAAAAATTGCCGAAAAGGACCCGAGGGTAAAATACCTGCTTGCCGATCCCAAGCCAGAAGGATGGGTAGGAAAGAACTGGGCCTGCGTGGAAGGATTTCGAAGATCCACGGGTGATCTTCTGCTGTTCACAGATGCCGATACGAAACACTCCAAAAACACCATATCACTTTCAGTTTCTCACATGTTAAGCGAGAATCTTGCAGCATTAAGCGTGATTCCCAAGCTGCTTTGTTTGGACCGATGGACAAAGGTGGCACTACCAGTCCTCTCCACCTTTTTACACACGCGGTTTTCAGCACTCAGGGTTAACGATCCATCAAAGAAGACAGGGTATTTTTTCGGCAGTTTCTTCATCATAAAAAGGGAGGTCTATTCCAAAGTAGGCACTCATGAGGGAGTAAAAAGCGACATTGTCGAAGACGGTGCTTTAGGTAAAAAAGTAAAGGAGGGAGGCTTCAAGATTAAAATGGTTCGTGGCGAGCACCTCGTTGAGGCAGTATGGGCAAGAGATTTTCCCACCCTCTGGCATGCCCTCAAGCGAATTATGACGCCGCTCTACATCCAGTCCAAATACACGGCACTCGGAATTTTTGTCGCAGTCCTATTTTTGCTGTTTGTCCCTTTTCCGCTCTCAATTTTTGCTGGAATCATGACCGGCTCATCACAGATGTTTCTCCCCCTGCTTGCGGTCTCCCTGATCTCTTCCTCCCTGATCTTTCTTGCTTCCGCAATTGATGCAGCAATGGGATTGGGCCTTCCCGCAAGATATGCGCTATTGTCCCCTCTTGGAAGCACGCTAATCGTAAGCGGGTTTGCAAGCGGCATCTTGAATGCGAAAAGCAGTCGAGCCGTTTCATGGCGAGGCAGAACATATGCACTCTCAGATACAATCCAGCACTCCATCAGCCTGTGAGCTGATTTGAATGAAATCCCACCTGCGCCTTGCCCTGCCAAGAAAGAGGTTTAGATAATGCCCCGCCGCGCATAATAAACTTGGAAATGACAAAGTCCGCAAGAATAGGATATGCATCGGCCACATTATGCGCCATCATGGTAGGTTCCATTTCAACAGCATCAAAACCCGTACTTTCCAACACCAATCCGCTCATGTACGGGGCCCTTGTCTACCTGCTAGCGGCCATTTCATCCGTTCCACTTTCATTGAAGGTAAGGGGCTTACAGATAAAACCTCGAGACTGGCCTCTTGTGTTGGCAATCACCGCATCTGGCTCCATTCTTGCTCCCAGCCTGTTTTTTACCGGCCTCCAACAGACAACTGCTTCTGATACTGCCATCCTGTCGAATTCAGAAACCATATTTACCGTACTCTTTGCAATAATATTTTTCAAAGAAAAACTCGGTGCGCGGGGATACATAGCCGCTACATTCGTATTTGCCGGCGTACTAATAGTCACCACAAACCTGCAGTTCTCGAATTTTTTTGTAGACCTCAAAAAAGAGGGAAATATCCTGATAATCCTGTCTATGGCTTGCTGGGCTCTTGACAACAACATGAGCAAAATCGCCGCACAGCGAATCGATATTTCCAGGCTGGTGCAAATAAAAGGCCTCATAGGCGGCACAACGCTCTTGGTTTTTGCAATTTCCAGCAGGATTCCATTAGGCATCACGCCGCTTGAGATCCCAAATTTGCTTCTCGTAGGACTAGTGGGTTTTGGCATAGCCCTTTATCTCTTCCTTCACAGCCTGAGGAGGATAGGAACCGTTAGAACGATGTTGATATACTCGACCGGTACCATATTTGGGCTCTTATTTGCAGCAATCTTCCTTCACGAGCAAATAGGGTGGTATCAGGTTCTTGCAGTAGGGCTGATGCTGACCGGGATATTTCTCATCACAGGGGAAAATCAAGACATCGAAAAAGCTACAAGAATCAATTAGAATGAAAAACACGTGCACCCTTACTGGAAGACTTTACGTTGGGTCCCCGAGTGATTTCAAAAGTTCCAATTTTCAACAAACATGAGAGATCCTAAGACTGCAAGCCTGATCTTGAAACTTGACCCTCCTTGTCACCCGCAAACCTGCGCATCAGATTTGAGATGAACCACCAGATTACCTCCTCATGCCGCACACCAGATATTTCAAACAAAATAATATATTGATACTAGATATATCATCCATCCTTGGATAAAACCAGCTTCGTCTTGGGCGGGGTTTATTGTACAGTAATAATCGCTCTGATATCCATTTTCGTGATTTCACCAAGCGCAGACTCCCCCTTTCACATAGCTCAAACAAACCCCTTTGACCAGATAAACGGCGGCCCAAAACTAAGTTTGGCCGATCTCTTTGCCAAATCTGACCGGGGAGTAGTTCAGATAATAGTGAGCAAGGCAAACGACTCGGGTAGCGGCAAGGTCATCGGCTCGGGAATTGTGTACGACATTGGCGGCCACATCATAACCAACAATCACGTGGTCAAGGACGGGTCTGAGATTCGCGTGGTCTTCCACGACGGAGAATCCATGCAGGCAACAGTAGTAGGTACCGATCCCTATTCCGATTTGGCTGTTATCAAGGTTGATCCCAGTTCTTACATCTTGCATCCTCTCCCCCTGGGAGATTCCTCAGACCTCAGGATAGGCGACCAAGTAGCTGCCATCGGCAATCCGTTTGGCCTGACAGGTACCATTACCTCTGGCATAGTAAGCCAGTTGGGAAGACTTCTTGACCCGCCCAACAGTTACTTCTCCATCCCCGATGTAATTCAGACCGACACTCCAATAAATCCCGGCAATTCGGGCGGGCCCCTGTTGAACATGCAAGGCCAAGTAATAGGCATAAACACCGCAATCCAGTCTGAAACTGGTGAGTTCTCCGGCGTAGGTTTTGCCATACCATCTAACACCATGAAGAGAGTCATACCTTCACTGATAAGCACGGGCCACTACGAGCATCCCTGGCTTGGAATAACTGGCATAAGCGTAGACTCTGACCTTGCCAGTACATTGAATTTGCCAGTATCATCGGGTTTTATGATTAACACCGTCGTCCCAAAGAGTTCGGCCTCCCTGGCCGGCATTCATGGTTCCAACCAAACCAGGACCATCAACGGTACAAAATATGCCGTGGGGGGCGACATCATAATTGCTGCGGATTCGCATCCGATCAGAAACATAGATGATCTCATAAACTACTTGGAGAATCAAAAATCGGTCGGTCAAAAAATGGCATTAACTGTAGTCCGAGACGGCAAGACAATCCAGGTAACGCTTATCCTTCAGCAACGGCCGAGCCAATCCTAATACAAGCATAAATACAACTCCCTAAGCTACAAGACTAGTTGAGCAGAATAATACTAAATTCCGAATTGCTAAACAAAGTTTTTGACGGAAAGGAAATTTCACGCGAAGATGCCTACGAGATTTACCTGGAGGCCCAGAGAAACCCCCATGATCTACACCACACAGCCCAAATCCTCAGGAATAAGAACAAGGGAAAACTGGCTACCTATTCAAGGAAGGTCTTTTTTAACCTCATCAACCTTTGCCGTGACACTTGTTCATACTGCACCTACAAGGTCGAGCCAGGCGACTCGAAGATCTCAATGATGGGAAAAAGCGAGATAGCAAAACTCATCGAAATTGGAAAAAAATTCAAATGTACTGAAGCTCTTTTTGTGACCGGAGAGCGGCCCGAACAGCGGTACGGGATAGCAACGGATTGGCTCAAGGCTAACGGTTATTCAAGTACTGCCGAATACCTCATTTATGCCTCTGAAACGGCATTGAAAGAGGGCCTATTCCCACACACCAATGCAGGCAATCTTACAAAGGCCGAGATGGCCGGGTTGAAGAAGTCAAATGCCAGCATAGGATTGATGTTGGAAAATTCAAGCCCCCGATTATCACAGAAAGGAATGCCCCACGAGTTTGCACCAAGCAAGAACCCAAGGGCGAGAATCCGCACACTTGAGAATGCTGGGAGTTTGTCGATTCCAACCACCACGGGTCTCCTCATAGGCATCGGAGAGAGCCCATACGAGTCTATAGATTCCCTCTTTGAGATAAAGTCCATCCACCAAAGATACCATAACATTCAAGAGATAATCGTGCAGAATTTTCAGCCAAAACCCGGTACGCCTATGAGCGGCGCACCTCAGCCAGACGAGAAATACTTCAAGAATGTGGTATCCCTGGCAAGGCTGATAATGCCCGAGATGAACATACAAATCCCTCCGAACCTCTCACCTCACTCCTACGCCGGATTCCTCAATTCAGGAATAAACGACTGGGGAGGAATCTCGCCCATAACACCCGACTATGTGAACCCAGAGTTTCCATGGCCTTCCATTGATACCGTGGAACGCAACTGCAACATGGCCGGGTTCGAATTGAGGGCAAGGTTTCCCACATATCCCGAATTTTTCCCCATGGTGGACACGGACGTAAGGTCGAAAATGCTGGAAATTGCAGATAGTGAGCGCCTTGTAAGCGAGGATTACCAGAAATGAAAACCGGTTTCGAGATGGCCGACTCGCTCTTAAAAAGTGCCGACCCGCTGATAGCAGGCATCCTAGACAGGGCCATGTCCGACAAGGAGATCACAGTTCCCGAGGCAACAGATTTGTTCCAGGCAAGGGGCGTTGAATTTCACCTCCTAACAATGGTTGCCGATGAGCTCAGGAGGAGGAGGGTGGGAGACGTCGTGACCTATGTCGTTAACAGGAATATCAACTTTACAAATGTGTGCATCAAACAATGCGGCTTTTGCGCCTTCAGCAGGGACTTTCGTGAAGAGGAAGGTTACTTCCTTCCAGTTGAAGAGATAACAAGGAGGGCAAGAGAGGCAAAAGAGATGGGTGCAACAGAGGTGTGCGTACAGGCAGGACTGCCACCCGACATGGAAGGAACTACCTATGAGAATATTTGCAGGGCGATAAAAAGGGAGATCCCGGACATCCACATACACGGATTTTCCCCAGAGGAAGTCTTGTACGGGGCATCAAGGTCAGAGGTTTCAATAGAGGAATACCTCAAGAGACTAAAAGACGCAGGAGTGAACTCCATCCCCGGCACGGCGGCCGAAATTCTCAGCCAGCCCCTGCGGGACAAGATCTCCCCAGGGAGAATCACCGTTAAAAAATGGATTGAGGTGATAAAAACAGCCCACAGACTGGGCCTTCCATCCACAGCCACCATGATGTTTGGCCATCTGGAAACCCACGAGGACAGGGCCAGACATCTGGGACTTGTCCGCGACATACAGAGAGAAACTAGAGGTTTCACAGAATTTGTTCCCTTGAACTTTATTCACAGCGAGGCTCCCATGTTCAAAGAAAGACTGGTCGAGGGCCTAAGGAACGGTGCTGATGGGAGAGATGTCATACTAACCCATGCCATATCCCGCCTCGTGCTAAACAACCATATCGACAACCTGCAGACATCATGGGTCAAAGAGGGGGCAAACATGTCGCAGTTACTCCTAAAATGCGGCGCAAATGACTTTGGCGGGACCCTGATAAACGAGAGTATTTCCACGGCGGCAGGGGCGGGTCATGGACAGATGATAAGACCCGGCAAGATCCGGCGCCTCGTAAGAGAGATTGGCAGGATCCCAGCCCAAAGGACGACCAAGTATGGAATTCTCAGGGTCTTCGAATCAGACACCGAGGATGACGCCCTAGATGGCGTGCAAGATGCCTCCCGTTTTGGATCATATCAAGAGCTGATTAGGCTCGACAAATACCGCTTCAAATCAAATAGGCGAAACTAGTTGTCCTTCTGCGAACCGGTTCTTCGCAAGGCAAAAGGATTGCGGGTTGACGAGTGCGAGGCAACATATGTCAGAAAAAAGATCATAACCATCAGAATAACAGACTCCGAGATTGCCGAGATGAAACAAAATTTAGAAGAGGCCATTTCTGTTCGAATTGTGCACAAGAAAACAATCATGTCGGCCATTTCGTCAAACCGTGAGGATGATGGCATCGTTGAGCGAGCCATGCAGACAAAGAGCGTATTTCAACCGAAGCATTTTTGGAAGTCGCTGCCCTCCCAATCGCATTTTATCGAGATTAAGAGGACCTATGACAAAAAACTGGAAGAAACTACAGGCACGCAGGCAGCTGAGATTGCAAGATCAATGATAGAGTCATCATCCCATGAAACCATCGACAGGATTTCAGGCTCTTTGAATATAGTCTCCGAGTACTTTGAAGTTTCAAATACAAACGGACTTGACTGTGCTGAAAAGGCCACCTACATAGCAGGCACGATAAACACCGATTCCAGCCACGGCAGCACCCCCGTTAGCGGCATAGGAGCAATGTCCTCCAGGACCCTATCCTCCTTCAGCCCCAAGAAAATCGGATCAGAGGCAAAAGAGATGTGCACCGGGTCCATCAACCCGCAGATCTGTGAAAATGGGACATATTCAATAATATTCACCCCCTATGCGATGGGCGAACTGCTGACATTTGTCGCCTCCCCAAATTTCAGCCTAAAGACATATTCAGAAAAAAGGAGTTGCTTTACAGATAAGATCGGGGCAAAAATAGCGCCTGATGATTTTTCATTAATAGATGACCCACACCTTCCAGACGCCATTGGAAGCAGGGCCTTTGACGACGAGGGCGTTACCACAACGACAAAGCATTTGGTAAGATCCGGCATTTTTTCAAAAGTTTTTTCTGATTCATTCTACGCCTTCAGAGAGGGTATGACATCAACAGGCAATGCCGTCCGGATGGGAACCCCAATGGGAAGGTCGGCCGCCCCCATCCCCATTCCAGCCCCCCACAACCTTGTGATAAAGGAAGGGCGGAACAATCTGCAGGAAATGATAAAGGATACGAAACATGGTCTGCTCATAGGAAGATTGTGGTATACCTACGCTGTAAACCCGGAGAGGGGAGATTTTTCCTGCACTGCAAGGAGCGGCATCATGCTGGTAGAAGGCGGCAGGATTGTAAGGCCCTCCAAGCCTGTAAGGATCGTCCACAGTTTGCCCGACCTATTTTCGAACATTTCAGACATTGGAAACGACTCCCGGAATGTACTACAGTGGCATGCCCTGCCGTGCACAACGCCATCCCTGAAGGTTAACGGCATAAGGGTGCAGCACGCCTAGTGCGGGGCTATTACGAACTGGAATGCGATGCCGACTACGTACAGCGCAAGAAGAAAAATTCCGGCACGAAAGTCCAGCCTATTTTTAAACATAGGTATCAGGGCAGCCCCGGTGATTGCCGTGACAAGAATCATCTGGTCTTCAAGGACCGACGTGTTTGCAATTAGCGTGCCAAAGCCCCTGTAAGCAATGGCAGCAAAAATTACCACGGCAAGCAACAACGTGTTGTTGACAATCTTGGAACCCAAGACGTTGGCTACTGCAATCGAGGCGCCCTTGCTCCCCTTTCTTGCCAAAAGTATCATCGAAATCTTCTCTGGCATCTCACCTGCGATCGGACTTATGATTATGGCAAGCATCACGATGGAAACACCGCTATATGATGCCAGACCCTCCAATGAATTAATGAAAGGCTCGGCGCCAAAAAATATCCCTGCCGTGCCCGCCGCAAAAAGCGCAAGAGATCGCAGCAGATGCTTCCGCATTTTTTTTGGCTTTAATGCATCATGCAATTCGACGGATAGACGTTCAGATTCTTTTTCTCTCCTCATTTCCCTGTAGGCAAAATAGAGGTATGAACCGAACAGGCCCGAAAATAGCAGGGCGTCGTAGAAATTATACCCGTCAAGGAAGGTAACTGCCCCTATCACGGCGGTCATGGCAAGAAGGATCTTGTCCAGCTTGAACTCCTTTACATCGACATATTTTTGCGGTGCCTTTGACAAACGAGTAGTGGCAATTACCAACATCACGGAAAGACCCAGCGTCATCATGAACAGATTGCTCCCAAGAGCGGAACCAATCGCGGCATCATAAGATCCCACCTTTGTGGCAGCAATCACTATCCCTATTTCAGGCAGGGTTGTTGCAATACTCAGCAATGTTCTTCCCACAAACCTTCCGCCCCACCTTTCAGACATGTGCTCAGCTCCTTCTGAGAGCAGCCAGCTTGATACAAGGAGTTCCGCAAGCCATCCCAGAAGTGGCAAATAGTAATTGACCATCCTACAGCCAGATGGACTCTCCGGCTTTTATTAAACGGTAGAGGGCAGGGGTCAGTCCTTAACGATTATCATGGTCAGTGTGGATTTTATCCCATCCAATTTCCTGATTTTCGAGGTAATGGTCTCGCGCAAAAGTTCCATCGAATCGGACTCTAGCACCATCAAGACATCATAGACGCCGTAAACAGGATAGACCTCCTTTACATTTGGAATCTTCTTAATCTCATTAACAATCTGGTTTTCCTTTCCCAATTCGGCATTCATGAGTACAAATGCGCTGTGCATGCGATGTTTGAGTAACGTCTCGGATAAAAACAAATTGGAGGCCGTAACGGCAGGAAACACCCCGCCGCGCGGGTTTTATGCCTGACGTGCCTTCAGAAGTTAAAAAAATCCATCGAAGAGCTCAAAAAAACGACCAGCTAGATTAATAAGGTATTATACCGTACCCATACCGTATTATGAAAACCAGGATGACCTACCTGCCAGTGGAGATTGCGGACCAGTTTTCAGACTTTATCATAAAGAGGGATGAGCAGATAATGGACGCCGTAAGGACGCGGGCAAAGGATTTCAGCACCATATCAATCCTAAAATTGCTGTATCAGCTGAGATTGAGCCCCATGTCATTTACAGATCTTTATAACAAATCAAACATCAGGATGAAGAGGTCATTTCTAAACTACCTTGACCTCTGCCTAACATACAAATTCATACGGAAAGAACGCGCCGGATCAAACGTGATCTATTTCATAACCGACAAGGGCACAATCATGCTTGGTTTGTTTACCCAAAAAAACTAGTCAGTTGCAACCTCCCCCCAAGGACGCAAATTCTTTTATTCTCAGGCAAGCGGACCAGAGTCATTGGTCAAGTATAAGGATGCGGGCGTTGACATTGCAAGGATAAAGCAAAGCCAAGCAAGCATAGGAAAGCTGATTTCTTCAACACACCGGTTGAGAAAGGGCATAAAGACGATGACCGGATTCGGACATTATGCCGGGATTGTAAGGATTCCGGGAGGCGGTCTGCTTGCCACCCACACAGACGGCGTTGGAACCAAGGTGATTGTTGCTCAGGCGATGAGAAAATTCGATACCGTAGGCATAGACTGCGTAGCCATGAATGTAAACGACATCATATGTACCGGTGCAACCCCCGTTTCTTTTGTAGACTATATCGCAGCAAACAGAAACGATGAAAAAATATTCAAAGATATAGTCCATGGCCTAGTCAACGGGGCAAAAAAAGCCATGGTCCCCATAGTGGGAGGAGAAACAGCAATACTCCCAGACCTTATAGCTGGGAAAAACTTTTCTTTCGACCTAGCAGGGACGGTCGTTGGCATCCTACAGAAGTCGAGCATGATACTTGGGAACAAAATAAGGCACGGCGACACCATAATGGGAGTGGCAAGCAGCGGACTTCATTCCAATGGGTATTCTCTAGCAAGGAAGGTTCTTCTCCCAAGATATTCGCTGCATGACAGGATCAAAGGAGTAGGCGTTCTCGGCCAAGCGCTTTTGAAGCCCACCGAGATTTACGTCAAGGCAGTGCTGGAAGCAATAGCGGAATGCGAAATCCATGGACTTGCACACATAACAGGAGGAGCATACGCCAAGCTCTTACGCCTAAAGAAGACTGGTTACCACCTTGACAGCATGCCAGAACCTCCGGAAATTTTTCACCTGATAGAAAACGCAGGCGTGGACAAGAAGGAGATGTACAAGACATTCAACATGGGAGTAGGATTTTGCCTGATGGTGCCCAAAGATGAAGAGTCGAGAATAAAGGAGGTGTTTGAAAGACACGGGCAACAAACTTTCAAGATTGGCAAGATAGGAGATAGGCCGGGCGTATTTGTCAACTCTGCAAGGTTAGCATAATCACAGTACAAGTAGGGTCATCGTGGTCTTAACGTATGGAATCTTCCTTATCTGCATGACTGTCCTTTCGATTTCTTTTTCCGTGGCTGCCTCTATCTTGCACACAATGTCGTAGAGTCCCATGACAATGCTTGCCTCCTTTACATGACGAGTCCCCACTATTCGCTCGTAGGTTTCCAGTTCCCTACCCATGTCACAGTGAATTGCAACATATCCGATTGCCACTCCGAGTCCCACAGTATATCCATCAATTGATTGCCAAAAAGGGTTTTGTTTTGCCCTGATTAGGATTTAATACCCATCCCTCCATCCAAAATTCGTGCAACATCTGGGAATAAGCTTCGAGGACGCCTGTAAGGAAATCTCAAGCAATCTCCTTTCCCTGAAGGAACCCACCCAAAGAGACGTAAAACGCGAGATCAAGCGGGTCTGTGTAAAATATTCGCTTTCCAGAATTCCCAGAAATTATGAGATCCTTGCCTCGGTTGGAGGGCAGGATTTTGGCAGACTTCAGAGGGCGCTCATCAGAAAGCCGGTAAAGACGGCATCCGGGGTTGCGGTAATAGCCATCATGCCTAGGCCATATGCCTGCCCCCATGGGAGGTGCACGTTCTGCCCCGGGGGCATAGAGTTCAACTCACCCAACAGCTACACAGGACGCGAACCCTCAACACAGAATGCCATCTCGAACGATTATGACCCGAAAAAACAAATCCTAGACAAGCTTGAACGGCTCATTGGATACGGACATGACAGCACCAAACTTGAGATCGTCATCGTAGGCGGTACGTTTCTCTTCATGCCAAAAGACTACCAGGAATCTTTTATCAAATCATGCTTTGATACCCTAAACGGCTTTGACTCCCCCGATTTGGACTCGTCTAAAAAGAACAACGAGAACGCAAAGATAAGAAACGTGGGATTTACAATTGAAACAAAGCCCGATTATTGCAAGAAACAACACATAGACTGGATGCTAGAGTACGGAATAACAAGAGTAGAAATAGGAGTCCAGACACTACACGATGAAGTCTACAAGTACGTCAACAGGGGCCACACACTAAAGGATGTCTTGGAATCCTTTCAGGCATCAAAAGATTCCGGATACAAGATCGTCGCGCATATGATGCCAGGCCTTCCCACAATGACACCAGATGACGATGTTGAGGATTTCAAGAGGTTGTTTTCTGATCCCGCGCTGAGACCAGACATGTTAAAAATCTACCCCACTCTTGTTCTTGAAAATACGCCCATCTTCAAGTCATACCAAGAGGGGAGTTTCGAGCCGTATACGCAAGAAGATATGATAAAAGTACTGACCGAAATGAAAAAGGTAATCCCAAGATGGGTAAGGGTCATGAGGATGCAAAGAGAGATTTCCTCTGACCAGATAATTGCAGGCCCGAACCTTGGAAACCTGCGCCAGATAGTCCAGCAAAACCTCAAAAGGCAAAACATGGCGTGCAAGTGCATTAGGTGCAGGGAAGCTGGACTGTCGGAGGAACGGATTGACCTTTGCGACCTCAAAATAAGGAGAGAGAATTACGAGTCATCTGGCGGGGAGGAGGCATTTCTCTCTTACGACGACCCTAGTGACAAAATACTCGGATTTCTCAGGTTAAGGAAACCCAGCCTGTTGGCGCACAGGCGCGAGATTACCGAAAGATCATGCATTGTAAGGGAGCTCCATGTTTACGGCAGGTCTCTCCGTCTAGGGGAGCGCGACAAGGACAGCATGCAGCACATGGGCTTGGGAAGAAACCTGATGGACGAGGCAGAACGCATCTCAAAGGAAGAGTTTGGTGCAAAAAAGCTGCTCGTTATCAGCGCCGTAGGAACGCGCGAGTATTACAGGAGGCTTGGCTATCGCATAGACGGCCCGTACATGGCCAAGGAGTTTTCCTAATGGAAGAACAGAAGATAATCGGAAGAGGGACTTGGATAGACAAACTAGCCGATGAGCTCATCGAGAGGGAAAAATCAACAGGCAGGCATCTGGACATGGTAAAGGTGGAGAGTGGACTTGGCGCATCCGGGATCCCCCACATTGGAAGCCTCGGCGATGCGGTCAGGGCGTATGGCGTCAAGCTGGCCCTTGAAAACATGGGATACAAATCAGAGCTTATTGCCTACTCGGATGATCTTGACGGCCTAAGAAAAATACCCGAAGGCCTACCTGACTGGTTAAACGATCACATTGCAAAACCCGTATCCTACATACCCGATCCCTTTGGATGTCACGAGTCGTACGGGCTCCACATGAGTAGCCTGCTCCTTGACGGCCTCGACAAGATGGGAATAAAATACCGTTTCCAGCGTGGAGTGGACACCTACAAAAACGGGCTCCTGAAGGACCAGATCCACACGTTACTTGTCAACAGCAAGAAGATAGGAGAGAAGATTGCAGAGATGGTAGGCCAGGAAAAGTACCAGGAGGCGCTTCCCTACTTTCCCGTTTGTTCTGGCTGCGGGAGGCTCTATACAGCAGTTGCATATGAATACCTCCCAGAGGAGAAAAAGGTCAAGTACAAATGCGGCAGTGCCACAATAGGTTCGAGGATTCTAGAAGGTTGCGGTCATGACGGTGTCGCCGACATCACAAGGGATCTTGGAAAACTGGCTTGGAAGGTGGAGTTCGCGGCCAGATGGCAGGCCTTTGACATCAGGTTCGAGGCATACGGCAAGGACATCATGGATTCCGTCAAGGTCAACGACTGGGTGGCCGACGAAGTTCTCGGCTTTGCCCATCCCACCCATGTAAAATATGAGATGTTTCTTGACAAGGGGGGAAAGAAGATATCAAAATCCCTAGGAAACGTGGTCACATCACAATCATGGCTCAGATATGGCACTCCCAAATCCATCCTGCTCCTCTTGTACAAACGCATCACTGGTACGCGCGAGGTCGGATTTGATGACATACCCTCACTGATGGACGAATATCATGAGATTGAAAACATTTACTTTGGAAAAACCAAGCTCGATAATGAGGCCAAGACCATCAGGACGAAGGGACTTTTCGAATATGTGAACCTGTTAAATCCCCCACAAGGCCCCGACCAATATGTCAACTATAGGCTTCTTGTCCAACTCTGCAAGATCTTCAGGGAAGACAGGATTTCAAGAGTCACACGAAAATTACTGGATTACGGAACAATAAAGGAGCCATCCCCCCAGATTGACGAACTCATAACACTGGCGGGAAATTATGCGGATGACTTTGACCGCCCTGCCAAGGTAGAGATCCAAATAGACGATGCCACAAGAAAAGCACTGTCTTCGCTTGCCACCATCCTTTCAGCAGAAAAAGAACCAGAGGACCTTCAAAATGACATCTACAATATAGCCAAAAGCAGCGGAGTCCAGCCAAGGGACTTTTTTAAAATTTTATACCAAATTTTGCTTGCCTCAGACAGAGGTCCCAAGATAGGGCCCTTCATACTCGACATCGGAAGGAAGAAGACCGCTTCCTTAATCTCTGACCACGTGTAGACATGGCCCACAGCGAGCACAACAGGCCCAAAAGTGGCGGAATGATCCTCATTGCAATTGGCATCCTGATCTTCGTGTTTGCCCCAAATTACTTCAAAACAGACGCCACGGCTGGCCTGGCAGTGATATTATTCGGGTTTGTAATTGGCGGATTGGGATTCTACATCAGTTTTTTTAGAAAAAAGAAGGCATGAGTTACCTAGGCAGTAAGAGGAATACTTTTCTTACCATGCGGGACAGGTCTTAGCAATGGGGTTTTTTGGCCGTTCAAAGCGGGAATCAAGGCAGGCAGACAAGAATGAGGCAGAGGAAGGCAAAGTACTGCAGGAAAAAGACGAGATCGATCACCTGAAAAAAGAGGTTCAAGAAAAAGCCCTTCTCCTAGAGTCGCAGATCAGCAGGATGGATGAATTGAAATCCCAGTCTGAAAAAATCACCGAGGAATCAGAGCAGGCCCGCAAAGAACTTGCATCCCTAAAGGCGGAAATCGAGGCTGCCAGATCGGAGAGAGATTCAATCCACGAACAGATAGTCAAAGGAAGGTCGGACTTGGACATGATAAAATCCCAGTATAACAATAGCGAGGTCGACAGAATAAAGGGCCTCATCCGGCAGGTAACGGAAGAGATGTCTGCAGCTGATTTGCAAAAGGAGGAGAGGCTAAAAGAGCTTGAAGAAGTCAACCAGAAGGTAGACGGGGCAAGGAAGGATCTCGAAGCATTGAATTCCCAGATAAAGGAGGCAGAATCCGAAATTGTATCGTTAAAAACACAGCACGACCTCAAGAAAAAAGAGATGACGATAGTGAAAAACGAGCTGGAATTTATTGAAAAAGAGCTTGCGTCCGTCGGAAAAAGGGACGATGCAAGGAAGATCGTGGAGGCCGCTGGAGCAGTAACCGCCTCCCTCAACGCAAAGTATGAGGCTGCGCGAAAGGAGCTAGAGGTTGTAAGGGCCGCTCTTGCACGTACAAGAGAGGAGCACGAAGCTGCCCGAAAGGAGATCTCCATGCTGAAGAACAGGCTGGAAGATCAGAACAGCAGTACCACCGCCTAGGATTTTACTTGGCATGTACAAGGGTTTTTGAAACGGTCGTCCGAAGGAAGACGGCAAGTCCTATCGATGCCAGTGCCACCATAGTCGCACAGAGAAATATCAGGTTGTATGAATCCTGAGTAGGAAAGCTTCCTGCCACCCCGGGCAGGGTTGTCCTGTGCGTCTGCATGAACATGCCAGCCATTGCAGGCCCAACAGAGGCTCCAATTATCCTGATCAAGGTACTCATTCCCATTGAAACCCCTACATTTTGTTTTGGGGTTGCAATCATTATGATATTCATGGCTCCCACGTTGATAAGGGACAAGCCAGTGGAAAGCACAGCAAGGTTGGCAGATATCATAAACTCTGTAGAGTGGTAGACAAGAAGAGCGGCAAATCCGACGGCCCCAATAATGCTGCCTGCTATGATTGGCTTCGTGGAACCCATCTTAGAAATAATAAAACCAGAGGTCGGTCCAAAAATTAGGAGAACGATTGCAAAAGGCAGTTGTACGTTGGCCGTAGCTACTGGATCCTCACCAAAACCAAGAGGTGACGGGCTTCTTATGAGCACAGGGATTGTCTGAAAAACCATGAACATGGACATTCCTACAACCATGATCAAGATATTTGATGGAAGAATGGTCTTATTCATCAGAACCTTGAGATCCACAAGTGGGGTGCTGGACCTCCTCTCAATCAACACAAACAGTACGAGGTAAACAATTCCAACACCGACAAGGCCCAGCATGGTGGTTGACCCGATAGAATCCCCGGTCTCCACAAACGTAAGTGCCATAAGGAATGCGATTACCGAAACCGCCAGAGTGACAGCACCCTGGACGTCTAGCCGGAGTTTTTTTGGCGTCCCCGGTACACCTGAATCATCCCTCCATTGCGGGTGCACCTCCCCCACATTGATAAATTTCTGAACAATAGCTATCAGGACAATTACGACCGGAATTATAGAGAAGAAGGTCGCCTGCCAGCCAAAATTCTGAATCAGATGGCCTCCCGCAATAAGCCCTATCACGGCGCCGGCCGCGAACATGGAGGAAATCACTCCCTGGCCTATAGCGAGTTTGCGGATGGGAAATTGTTCTCTTATCAAGCCAAACGCAATTGGAAACATCGACATTCCTATACCTTGAATCACCCGTATGGTGAGCATTTCATAGATATTCGTCGAAAATCCGCCAAGAGAAACTCCCACTGCATAAATAATCATAATGATAAGCAACATCCTTTTCTTCCCGTAGATGTCAGACAGTTTGCCGGTAATGGGAGTCATTATAGCCCCTGCGACCAGGTAGGTCGTAAGGATCCACGACGATGTACTGTATGATATATTGAAGTCTTTAATAAGGTCCGGGATTGCCGGAACCAGCATAGTTTCAGCATACATGACCATTGTCGCAAGCAGGCTGAGAATCACCAAGGTCTTCCATGCCCGCGCCGGGATGGAATCGGATGGAAGTTCGTTTGAATCCCTGGACATGACCATACCTTCAATCCCCTCCCGTCTTTTTCTGCAATGCCACAACAGCATCCAGTGGAAGGTATTCGGCCAGATTCCCGGATATTTTACGCAATGTTTGCATCGTGTCTTGCAACTCGTTTTCTGATATCCCCTTTGTCGAGATCCTGCGAATATTAAGTGCGCATGCCATCATGGATTTCCATAGGGAATCCGCCTTGGACGTCAGATATATCCGGTTTACCCGTCTGTCTCTCAAATCAGGTTTTCTTTTCAACAATCCCTCATGCTCCATTTTGTCAATCAATGGTACAAGCGTAGCTCCTTCTATCCCGACTTTCTCCGCAATCTCCGTCTGTGTCAGCCCGTTTTCACGCACGAGTGCAACTACGACTCGCCATTGGCCTATCGTCACACCCACTTTCTTTCTTAGCTCCATGTCCAGGATTTTCTGGAAGGATTTTGCAGTATTGTTGACAAGAAACCCGACGCTGTTTTCAAAATCATAGGCATCCATCTTACTTAGATCTCTAACTATTAGGAGCCTAACTATTTTAAGCCTTGCGATACCCTGCCTTATGCCCCACCAATCATCCACCCATCCATACAAGGGCCAGAAATAATCACCGTGCCCAGCCTCCCCTCCCCAGAACAATCAGGAAGGCCATGGTTGGCTGCTTCGCAAATACGGCCCCCTATGGCTAGCAATCCTCAAAAATCCGCATCTGGCTGCTTATTCAGTATCCTGCAACTTTATCTCTTTTTTCAAGGCCGCATACCTGTTGCGGATGGTCACCGAGGTAACACCCGATGCCTTCGCAATCTCTGACTGTGTTTTCTTCTCGCCATTTAGCACGCATGACATGTAAAGTGTTGCGGCAGCCAAAGCCATAGGATTCTTTCCCGCCGACGTCCCGTTTTCATGAAGTTGAGAGAGAGTCTTCAGGGCGTCCCTTTGCGTCTTTTCGCTGATTCTTGCCTCATGTGCAATCTTGGTTACAAACT
Organism: Nitrososphaerota archaeon; assembly: GCA_028866895.1. Taxonomy (GTDB): domain Archaea; phylum Thermoproteota; class Nitrososphaeria; order Nitrososphaerales; family Nitrosopumilaceae; genus Nitrosotalea. The sequence continues at coordinate 66,534 of JAGWHF010000007.1, read as the reverse complement.
CCGATGGATTGCACGGATCAAGCGATATTGAAAATTTTTCAATCAGATTCCTGTAAGCCCTGCTGATCTCTTTTTTGCTCACATTTGCCGCCTCAGAAATATCAACAAGAGATCTAGGAACGTCAGTCTGCCTGCATGCAAGATACACGGATGCGGCCATTATACCCCTTGCACTGCGACCAATTGTTATCTTTTTTTGCATCGCCTTTCTATAGAGATAGGCCGCATTTTCTGCAGTAGAGTCTGGAAGTCCTAGCTTTGTCTTAAGAGAGTACAAGAGAAGCAACGCACTCCTAAGCGTCCTGTTGGAAGAGGCCATCCTGCTTCGGTTGTTTAGCACCTTAAGCCTTCCAAAGGTGTTCTTAATGTCCCCTGACAGCGTACGGCCCATCGCATCCTTGTCAGAAATTACAGTCATCATCCCCATATCATACAGGGTGAGGGACTGTTCCGGCCCCGTCCGAGTCTTTGTAGCAAATTCCGCATAATCAGACACATGTTCCGGGTTTGGGTCCACCGACCTTTCAAGCAGGACGAATCCGCATGCGCCGCAAATTATCTCGCCTGAAGCAGTATCAGTGATAATCGGCGAACCTTTGCACCCTTCGGTTGGGCATTTTGATAGATTAAGGTCGGAAACGTCCAACCTAGTGGTTAGAGAGTAGTCCGCGTTTGATGTTCCGAAGAGAACCTGCTTGGTCTTGTTGGATTTTGCCATCTAATTCTCCCATCCTTTTCCAATCATAAGGGGCGAACTGCTCTCAAACTGTTCGACCATCCTTTTTATCAAATCGACAGCAAGTTCGGCCTCATTTTGGAAGAGTTTTGCAAGGCGCTTTGAATCAGAACTTACCAACCCTGGAAACTCGTAATTCATCTGAACTTCGACGAGAGTGGCACCTCCTAGGGAGACCAGTGCGATCTCCCTCGTTCCCCTGATGACTCCTTCTACCCACTTTACTTGGATCTTCTCCATCGGCCACATTGTTATCTTCTGCGTGCATAGAATATCACATCCCAACACAACCTCCCGTACTAGTTCGTTTCCTCCCTCAGAGATGGTTCTTGTGGATGTTATTCCCTTCCAGAAATACAGATCGTTCTCTACTTTGGATATTACCTCCCAGATAATTTCACGCGGTACATCTATTCTGAGCCTAACCTTAATTTTCACCATACATGAATTCAGCATGTTTAGCATAAATCTTAATAAGTATACACTGCAACACACCAAGCCTTACAGTAATTCCTGACCACATTCCGATTGCAACTGCGGTTAGCTGTTTGTTTCCTAAAATTGATTGTAGGTCCCTATAAGGTACTCGGGCACAGAACTTTTCATGCCACATGATGCGGATTCAAGCCTTGCCAACATTTTGTATGGTCAAAGAGTACCAAAGGAAAAAAGGAAAGGTGAAAAAATTCACCATGTCACAGATGAGATGGACCTTCCAAAACACAAGATTGAGAATCCCCTCCTTTTTGCAAAATCAAGGGAAGTCCTAGGTAACCTGATATCAAGGCGCATGATGACGTCAGGCGGAACCGACATAGACTGGTTGATTGAACACTGCGGGGGCTTCATGATCTTCGAGTTGAAGATTTTTCATGATGACAGGATGATAATCTCAAAGGCCCAGATGAGCGCCTACGAAAAGCTGCACAAAGAGTTGCGGAAATGCAGGATTCTCTTCATAGGACATGACGACATCGACTTCTCGGACCTAAATGACGAGGTCTGGATTTTCGAAATGTCAGAATGGAAATCCCGCGCAATTCCACACATAGAATCCAATTCTGACGATGGTGCCAGTCCTACAGATTGGACGAGGTCTTTCATAGTGGAAAGGGATTTAATGAAAAAAACTGACATAAAAGGCCTCAGGCATGTCATAGACTGCATCTGGAAAGATTTCGAGAGTTGAAGGAGTTTTCCTGCCCAGTAACAAAGGATTGGGCAGTTCGTTGGACGTTCCACTTACTGCCATTCCCTGTATGCGTCACTCGAGATCTCGATTTCTGCAAATTGTCTCGTATCTTAATATAATGTGTGAAATGAAAAAATATCATGGACTTCACAAAGAAAAAACGCATAAACATGTTTGCAGTATTGGTAGTGCTCATGATAGCCGTACCTGAAATTGTAGGGCACCTTTACTTCGATACCCAGAAACACCCCGTAACATCATCAGTTGACACAGCACTCTCATTAACAAGCAAGCAACACAGCATGTATGTCAATGGCGATACCCGGTGTCACCTCGTACTTAAGAATGATACATCCAGTGCAAATGTCACAAGGGCCGCCGGACTCCAAGGCCAGTATGCCGTTTACTCGTGCACATAACAAGACGCTTGAAACACGTTACGGCAACTCGCTTGATTCTGGTGCACAGTGCTTGTGAACCCATTTCCCTGACGTGGTCTTTGAAATCTCATTTCCCACGCTTATCTCGCCCTTGCATTCGGAACAGACAGTCTTGAATTTCGCCTTCATGGCCACCTCTAGCTGTTCTGGGTAGATAAACGTAAGTTCCATTTCCCTTCCGGCGGATATTCCAGGTCGACCCGACCCCACCAAATCCTCGAATTGACGACCCCGCTCCTGCCCCGTTCTTTCCTAGTTGTCTGGCGCGAGTCGGTAGGAACTCGTCATGCATTTGAACCCGCTTCTGCACGATTATCCACCTTGGCGATATAGAACCAATTAGTACAAAGTAAAGGTCGATATAGTGCAGTGGTTCATTACAATGCATTAAACAAGAAAGAAATTTTGAATACTCGGGATATTTCATAAGACAAAGGTGAAAGTTTTGCACAAATTCATCCCACATGTGGCGCTCACCATTCTTTTTGCAGTCATTCTCCTTCCCGCCTACGCCGAGCAGGACAATATCTCAGATTCCAACATAGGACTCGCACTCAGTTATCCTGACATCTTGATGCCAGGAAAGCAATTTGTGTTGTCTTCTGTCGTCACACCCACGGTAGATCAGGTGTCAAACATTACTGTCACCATAACATGCCCAGAGCTTGCAGTCCCAAAAGACAGTTTTCATATTGACAAGCTTGCCAAGGACTCTTCGTTTGGAAGCGATTTTAACGCGACCCTTAAGGATGGCGTTCCTGACGGATCGTTTGTCGCAAACGTCAAAATTGATTATTTTGTAAAGGGACTCTTCGATTCCAAGCCCGTAGAAAACACAGTCGACCAGACGACCCGATTTTTTGACGAATCAAAGCCGTCCCTGATTCTCAACCTGCAGCCTCCAAATGAGGCCTTTTCGGGGGAACCAATCCCGATACGGGGAACGCTGTCAAACCAGGGGGCCACCGCATATAATGTAAAGTTGTCATTATCATCCCCCCAACTTATGCTGGAAGGTAACAGGACCCTTACGATAACCGAATTGAATCCTGGCCGTTCCATTGATTTTGATTTCGTGGTCAGCACTCAGAAGAACATCGGGGCCCCAGTAAACGCCCTCATGCACGTAAATGGCACGTATTCCGACGGGGGCAGGCAGACATACCCACTTGACAATTCCTTCAACCTTTTTGTAAGGCAGCGGGGCCTGCTTGAACTTGGAGATGCCAGCGGGATCTGGATTGGCCAGTTTTTCATTGCCCCTGTGGTGGGAATTGGAACTATAGTATCATCCGTCATAGGGTTCATGATATTCATTTGGAACTACAGAAACCACAAAAAGAAGCGTCGCATAAAAAAAACTTCCAAACCCGCCTAACAAGATTTCCGCCTCACAGATGATAGGCCTCTCGCGTCCGGGGCAGTTTGTCCGGTGGCTTGTCCGTTCCTGTTTTTGTAGGCGTTTGTAGTTTCAACCCAAATGAAAGTCTGTCACTTCGATAGGTTTGTCCGTTAAGATGACATGCAACCTGATTTGCCACTACAGTTTCTTTCAAACAAAAACCGCATTTTTCAAAATTCTGTTAGAGACCCTCAGGAAACTGATAGAATGACGGAATATTAGGCGGCGCCTGACCGTAAACAATTGCAATCTCATCATGTGCATGAAGGATGGTATTATCCAAGCTGGTGGAAACCTCCTGTCCATTGACGAAGATAATCGGAATTCCGCTTGGCACTCCCGTTGAAGTTGATTTCCATACATCCATGAACTGACCGAGCGTAAAGTTCTGCTGAACAGGAGATTCTATGTGCATAATACCAGATGTATCATGAGTATGGAGCCAGTAAAGACAGGTATTATCCTCGATTCCAATATACTGTGGAACCGTAATATGCTGGCCATTGACGAAGGCGTCAAGGTGCGCATGTATGTGAAAGGTTGAATATTCCTGGGTTTCGCATGGGATTCCGTCAATTGCAGAATAGGCTTTATCTACGGTGTTGTCCGACTTGTGTAGAAAATACGCGCCCCCGCCTATTATTGCGGCAATAACTATAACTGCGATTATCTTGTTCTTGTTCTTTGATGCCGGTTTATCGGCAACCTTCTCGCCATCCTTGTTTATCTTCTTTGCCATCTGAACACTCTAGCGATGATAATTTCGCACCATATTTTAACCCACTTGCGTACCATGCTGCCTGTTCAATCCATATTTGGCAGGGACGCACCTAGGAAGGTGCACAGTGAGCGAGAAACAACAATGCCATGACAATCCCTAACCGTGCAAAGACAGGCTTTGAAACTAGTTTTCTCCAGTGGATGATACTTGTTACTAACAGTCGGGATTTTCTTTGGACTGTTTCTCCTCATATCCTACATGTCCCAATTAATTTTCTTCGAACCCCATCTTTCGTTTTATGTTCCCAGCGAGCAAATAACCGACTTTATCCGGATAATTTCCGTTTCGTCACTATCTGGAGTTGTTACCAGCCTGAGCATTTACAGGATCATCGTTTCTGGAGAGGGGGTAAAAAAGATAGGCAAGGGATTTTTGGGAACTTTAATTGGGACTGTTGCCTGCGCCTGCAGCTGTACCTCGCTTGGCTTTACATTTGCCTAGGCCGCAGGCTCGGTGGGCGGTACTGCAACGGCAATTCTTACCCAGCATGAGATTCCTCTCAGGATTATTCCATCCTAATCCCAGGATACACGTATTACCTGTCAGTGAATGGAATTGCTGGCCATTGCACGGTAGCAAACTAGGCACCAAACCTCATGAAATAACTAAAACCGTAACAGGTTAGAGTTATGAAGTTACCCACCTTGTGATCCGCTATTTTTGACCGATACGCTTTCTGATCAGTACTACAGATGTTGATGTCATTGTACCATAACAATGACATCGAGTATTTCCGAAACCGTTGCAATATCCTAGAGGAGGAGATCAAGCAAGTCAGAGAAGAGAACAGGAAGCTAAGAGAGGAGCTTGCACTGCTAAAAGAGACGGTAACTGCCCTTGTGGCAAGAAACATCGACGCCAGGCCTGACAGGCATTACAATACCTCAAAGAGGAATCACGGCAGGCCGGGAAGAAAGATGGGGCACGAGGGCTCTGGCAGGAAAAAACCCGATCACATAGATGCGCATGTTCTTGTAGACAGAAGGGAATGCGCAAGGTGCGGCATCCGCCTCTCAAGACCTACTGGCTCCTACGAAAGGATTGTCGAGGATATAGTTCCTGCAAAAGTAATCGTAACCAAATACAAGATAGTCCGCAGGTACTGCAGGAACTGCAGGATGCAGGTGGCAGCACCTGTCCATGACGCACTGCCAGGCGAGAGGTTCGGACTGAGGCTCATGGTGCTTGTCGTATCGCTCAAGATGCTCGGGCTCTCGTACCGGAAGATAACAGACCTCTTCAAGATGCTCTTCTGCCTTGACATGACAGAATCCACGGTAAAGCATGCGGTCAGAAAAGTTGCCTGCGCGTTTGGACCGCGTTATCTTGAGATGATTGAGGAGCTCAAATTGGAGGCAAACATACACGGTGACGAGACGTCGTGGCGCATTGACGGCAAGAACCACTGGCTGTGGGCGTTTGTCGGGAGGTGGACCGTAATATACGAAATAGACAGGTCGAGAGGGTCGGCTGTCCCACAAAGGGTGCTTGGAGATTACGGCGGAAACATAACAAGCGACTCGTGGCCTGCATGGAATCACGTGGGGTCGACGCACCAGAGGTGTCACTATCATTATTTCAGGGAGATTGACGATACGATACGGTACAAGAGTCCTGGTAGGCAGTTCAAAAGATTTGCAAAGAAGCTGCGCAGGATCCTCTATGACTCGCAGAGGGCAGGTGCCATCAGGAGCCGTGCAAAAAGAATCATCACAAGGAAGCGTTTTGAAAAGAGAATAGAAAAACTTGCATCATCAAGATACACCGAGAGAAACTGCATCAGGTTTGTCAAGAGGCTGAGAAGAGAAAAAGAGATGCTCTTTACGTTTCTTGAGATAGACGGCGTCAAGTGCCACAACAATGATGCCGAGAGGCAGATCCGGCCAAGCGTCGTCATACGAAAGATAACATACGGCAACAGGTCCGAGGAAGGGGCATATGCCCACAAGGTACTGATGAGCGTGCATCAGACATGCAATCTAAGAGGCCAGAATTTCCACGACTATGCACTTGGATATCTTGCAGAATTTGCTTCAAAACGGTAACCTGTTACCTAAAACCTTCTTCGGTACAGACCACCAAATTAATGCTTGATGTGTCCTCAAAGTTGCCGGTGTTCTTGCCTAGGCCCCGGTTTGCAATAGTTCGTATTCGGCGGGGTCCTCATCTTTGAGCCTTTGGTAGTAAATCTCGTCGTATGGCATTCTTACCACGCATCTATTTTTCCTTATTTAAGCCAAATACTGACAAATTGTTGTTTCCAAGTCAAATAAAGTAGAGAGTCCTCTCACTTTACAAAATCCAAGTAGCAAGATAAAAACAGTAACAGCAAAAGTAAAACAGATTCCGAGTAGGAACACGGTATTTTTGAATCCAGACTGGCACATACTTAAACTCAACACCAATACAGCAGTAGCACAGTCAGGTGTCCTGTTCCATTGGAGGAAGGAGGATGAGGCGCTCGCGGGAACAGCCCTGGCCTGGAGCAGTATCGCGGATTGGGAATCATAAATTCCCTTAATATAGGATAAAGGCGGTTGGAAATCGTGTGGTTGAAAAACAGAAAGTCCATCAATAAATTCGCCATCTTGGTCGTGGTTTTGATACTCGTCCCTGAAATTGTAGGACATTCCCTCTTTGACAGGCCCCACCCTGCAAATTCTTCGATAAAGGCTGCTGTCGCCTTGACGAACCAGGTTGACAGGGGGTACACCGTCTCCGATTTTGGATGCCACCTTGAAGTCAAAAAAGATCCATCCTCCTCAAATGTTACAAGGGCCGCAGGTCTCGCGGGAGAATACGGCAAATACGTCTGCGGAAAGAACTGAGCGCTACCCGTAGGGCGGCCGCGATCCTGACAAGTCATGATGCGGCGTCGACGATTGAGACAAGTCCAAGGAAAACTTGTGGCCGATGGACCAAAGAAGGAACAGTGATGCAAACTTTACCCTCTTCAGGTGGTCCATGAATTGGGTCCTTGTGATATCCTCATCATATACTATGTCCCTCAGTATCATCCGTTCCGGCATTAGTTTTGAAGGATGAAACTCGTGGTCTACCCTGAACTTTAGGAGGTCGCGCTGTACCTGGTTAAAAAATTCAGACCTCTCCTTTTCAGGTATCGTTGAGAGCATTTTCATAAAATCCGGAGGATTCTGAAGGGCACTGCCCAAAATCACAAAGTCCTTACCTTTTATCTTTACAACATCAGCAAAAGTTCCTTTCCCATGAAAGTTGGATATTACCAAGTGAAAAGATGATATTTCCTCCGCCCTTTCAGATACCATATACTCCTCACTTTCAAGCCATCTCTTTATCCTCCCCTTCAGTTGTTCAACACTCAATGATTCTGCATCAAGAGCCCAGAATTTAACGGATTCCGTCAGATACTGTATGAAAGGACTACCCTGCGACCAATTTACGTCCAAAGATAAGTACCAGGCTTGCACCGACGACGATCCCAGACGCTATCTCAAACCAGTGAGGAAGCAAGACCCTCCTTGCAAACCCCCAGCCCATGTCGGAAAGCGGATTTTTCATAAAGCCCTTCAAGCCATTCATCAAATAGATATTTGTCAGCTACCATTATTACTATTCAACAATCTAGCTTATTTTTTGAGATCACAGCCAATCAGTCCATGTTGGCAGCCGTCTTGGTAGCCCGCATTATGATCCCACTTACAGAGATCGACGATAGGAAGTACCATCCCCAAAAATACATGTCGTTTTCATGGAAGCAATGAGTTTTGGCGCTATTTTTTACGTCGTCCCCAGAACAGGTAAGATGAAAGAAGTTGCCCGGAAACAAATTGAGTGGAATGGGCGACTCTGCCACAGTATATGCAAACATGTGGGGTAGCAGAAAGTAGAAAATGAGAAGAAAAGGCACAAAGGTAATTGCCATAGGTCTCATGTTTAGCTGCATTATTTCCATGTTCAACTTGTTCATATATGCGGATTTTTTGTTGAGCTGGTCAATCTTTTCCTGATCTTTTGATTTAAACGCGGCCATCCTCTCCTTCTGCCACGCACGCGTCTCCTTCATCAGGCGCCGCAGCTTGTCCTGGTCCACCATCTTTTTTCTGATACCCGCGCTGAACAAGTTTAGCATGATAGCTATTCCAACGATACCTAATGCAGATGGCACTAGGCCCTTCACCCACGGATTCAGGCTCCCAAGCTGGTTCTGCCCTATCCCCGGTATCTGAAGATACAATGATCCCAGGAATCCAAGCACTATATGTTCCATCTTTGCTGTCCTTTTCTTGTAACTGGGGTATTTTAAAAGTTGATGGATTTGTAGCACCTCGGGCAGAAATCATACTTTTATTGAGCGACCCGTGTATCCCAATATTGGCACTAGCTGAAAAAGACAAAACAATCCTCAATACAATGATTGACGACGAGATTTCAAAGATTCCCGGCGTGGTAAGAAACCTGCGACTCCCGGAGTTGGCAGGCCATTTTCAGGTCAAAGATGAGGCAGAATACGCATACGGGTACACCCATGGCTCCATCATCGGCAGGTTTGAGACCTACTATTTTGTCGCACATTCCGGAAAGAAACCGACCGGTAAAGAGATAGACGATATCGCAAAAACGATATTCGGGAAGAGTCGGGTTATAAGAGAATCCATAATCGAGGCTGTCGGACAATAAGGGTCAAACCTGCCTCCTTGATATGGTCTCGCCTTTGTTATAACACTCGTTGGCAGAATCAAATATTGCAAGTGATTGGTTGATCAGCTTTGCAGCCGACACCCTGTCCTCGTTTGCCTTGTCAAGAATGGTCTGCCCCAAGCCACGCAGTGCCTTTGCCTTGTTATACCACGCGTTTGCATGATCAGGGTTTATCGCAAGGGCCTTATCGTAACAATCAATGGCTTCTTGAAAGCGTTTGAGTCTAAAAAGCGCTATCCCCTTGTTGTTCCAAGAGCTTACATGGCCCGGATCAAGTGCCGTAGCCTTGTCGTACGCAGTTAATGCCTCCTCACTTCTTTCTTGCGTCATCATTTCGTTTCCCCTCTTGTACCAAGTCTCCGCTTCTTCCATCATCTTTCATAAACAGAAGGCATATTTTAAGGAGAAGATGCGCGCGGAATTTTTGTAAGCACTAATGACACTAGCTAAGGAACAACATCAGATCACGCATGTTTCGGAGATCAGACCTGACTTCCTTCATCCGTGAATACCACCCGCAACGTATTCTTGTCAAACTCGAGTTCCACGTTCTTGTGCAACACCTCTTTGAAGACCAGTTCCAGAATTATTTTTTGATACAGTGCCCAATTCTTTCCCAAGTCATGTTTTAGCACCATGCTGTGAATCCCGTCATCAATCATGTGACTCGTCTGAACGGACGAGTTGAGCATCATTGTCTCATACCATGACAGAAACGAACGGAGGTCTACTTTCCCTCGCATGAAAAGGGCAATGTCTTCAATTTCCTCCTTTCCGATTGTGGATGCAAGCTCGATCACAAAACTCTCGTCAAGACCCTCGAAGATCTTTTTTAAAACAGGCTTTGTAAGAATAGTAAAGCCCGATTTTGGGAGATATACATCCCAGTCTATGAATCTTCTGAGGGCCTGATTTACCAAGGTGTTCGTGCTCACCTCTTGTACTTTCGAGAGGTCACGAAGCCTGTTGATTGTCCCATCATCAAGCCTGAATGTTATAGTGGATGTTTTCTTTGTGCCGCTTGCTGCGTTGGACATACATCTATTTTCAGTTTAAAGTATTTATGAAATGACGAACCTTGTTAACTTAGAAAGACCGCTGGAACAGGTTTCACTACCGTACCACAAATTTTAAAAGGTACCATTATCGACTCGTGCCTGTACAAAGGAAATGATTTACGCAATGTCAGAAAATAACAGTGGGTGCGGATTCCATACCTACGGTGGAAGAATTTTAAAAAATCAAAAAAATGAAAAGCCGCGGCCCGCCTAATTTTTTAGGCTAGGAACTTGGTTCTACTATCTCGGCTGTAGCAAATCTTTGGCTTACTTCCGTAATCCTTACTTTTGCATTTTGGCCAGCCTTTCCGTTCTTCACAAATATCACAAATCCTTCGATTCTTGCGATACCGTCTCCTTTTCTGCTTATCTCTGTAATAGAAACATCATATTCCTTTCCAGTTTCTACCGGTTTTGGCCTGTCGTCGAATTGTCTGTTGCCTCCAAATCTTCGTCCTCCACCATAACCACGAGATTGACCATAATCGCCTTCGTTGTAACTCATCATTGCACCTCCCTTGTTACTCTTGATATGTTTCCCGAATATAAGAATGGTGCATTGCATGCAGTATCAGTTCCACCTTTGCCCAATTCTTCAAATGGGCAATAATTGATTGAATACCACAATTGAGAATCTTTCTCCATATTTATTAGAATCTTAAGAGAAGAGCCAGCAGGAGAGTGTGCCTTTGAGCGACGCTTTAAAACACAAGACTGTGCATGTGGATGAGGCGGACAGGGGTCTTTGTTATTACTGTGGCAAGCCCTCATCATTTAAGGTAGGATTATGGTCCTCAGACACAGAAAATGACAGGCAAACTTGGCGTGCCATATTGATCTGCAAATCCTGCAACGATAGGCACAGGTGGGTTGACGAGCGTGAATTACCCGATACCTACCTTGGGTATTAGGAACTGGTTTGGCTTCGAGAAAAATATTCGGGGTAAAAAATGACCTCGGATTGGGGATAAACGCCCTAAAAGTCTTACAGAGGCGTTATCTTTTGCAGGATGAGAAGGGCAATGTGGTGGAAACCCCGTCACAGTTATTCTTGCGTGTGGCCCAATCCGTAGCCTCGGTTGAAAAAAAATACGGAAAGAAGCATGATGCAAAAAAATTCGAATCCGAATTTTACAAAGCCATGTCCAGACTGGAGTTTCTCCCAAATACCCCCACATTGATGAATGCCGGTACCAAAGTAGGTCAACTCTCAGCATGCTTTGTAATCCCCATCGAGGATTCCCTTTCAGATATTTTCGAGTCTGTGAAATGGACCGCAATAATACACCAGAGCGGTGGGGGCACTGGATTCAACTTTAGCCACCTAAGGCCCCAAGGCGATCCCGTCAGATCCACGGGGGGATTCGCGTCCGGCCCAGTAAAGTTTATGACAATTTTTGACAAAACCACAGAGGTCATAAAACAAGGCGGGAAGCGCAGGGGCGCCAACATGGGAATCCTGCGCGTTGATCATCCCGACATTATTGAATTTATCACCTGCAAATCGGTGGAAGGATTCCTTTCGAATTTCAACATCTCGGTGGCAGTTACTGATGAATTTATGAAAAAGGTCGCCAGCAATGGCGATTATTTCCTGGTAAACCCGAGGACCAGAAATGTGGAGGCAAGACAGAATGCAAAGAAAATTTTTGATTTGATAGTTGAGAATTCCTGGAAGACAGGAGACCCCGGAGTTGTTTTCATAGATGAGATCAACAGAAAAAACCCCACCCCAGCTCTTGGCGATATTGAGGCGACCAACCCGTGCGGTGAGCAACCCCTGCTGCCTTGGGAATCATGCAATCTTGGCTCCATCAATCTATCAAAGGTTGTCAAAAATGGCAGAATAAACTGGCGCAAACTCAGATCGCTGGTCAGGTTAGGAGTACGATTCCTTGACAATGTGATAGACATCAACAAGTATCCCGCCCCTCAAATAGAGAGGATCACCCTTTCAAACAGGAAGATAGGACTGGGCGTAATGGGTTTTGCAGACGCATTGGTAAAGATGAACATCCCCTACAACTCAGAGAAATCCCTTGTCGTGGCAGAGAAAACAATGGAGTTTATCCAAAAGGAGGCCTGCAGGATGTCGCAGGAACTTGGAAAAGAGAGGGGGAATTTTCCAAATTTTGAACAGAGCACATGGGCCAAAAAATTCCAAAACATGCGGAATGCCACAGTCACCACCATAGCACCTACGGGAACAATATCCATCATTGCAGGCTGTTCGTCCGGCATAGAGCCGTTGTTTGCTATATCCTACGTGAGAAACGTCATGGAGGGGACGAGATTGCATGAAACCAATGCAGATTTTCTCAGATTGAGCAAGAAGGGCGGTTTTTACTCCAAAGAACTTATCAGAGAAATATCAAAAAATGGCTCGCTACAGCACATTGGTGGAATACCAAGACACATCAAGAGGCTGTTTGTCACGGCCCTAGACATCTCGCCCCAATTCCACATAAGAATGCAGGCGGCTTTTCAAAGGCACACAGATAATGCAGTGAGCAAGACGGTAAATCTGCCCCAGAATGCCTCCCCCGACGAGGTGAAGGAGGCATACATGTTTGCATACAGGCTCAAATCCAAGGGTGTTACCATATACCGATACAACAGCAAACGTGACCAGGTACTTACGGTGGAAATTCCCAAAAAAGGAATCGATGAGAGACAACTCGTTGCAGACTCTGAGTTTGGAGGGGGATGCGAGGGCACGGTCTGCCCCCACTAGTCTTAGGTTCTCCAACAATTTTATAGAAAATCCACCAAAGGTACCGATCGCCATATTTTTTAGCAAGCAAGGCCATTAAAAGGCGAGCACCCAATGCCTCCTTACGACTCCTTGGACGAACTGTGCGGAAACATCATTAGAATAAACAAGAACATACAATCGGTTTCAGTGATTAACAAGATGGGAAGGCTGGTGGAAACGACGTCAAGGCCAGAACATTCCCAGAGATTCCCAAGCGACATCAAAGAACATTTGCTGATGCAGTGTGTGCTCCAGATCTCCATGGGAAGAGATTTTGACGAGTATTACGGGCCGATAAACTACCACATATCGGAGAGGGCGAACCTGACCCTCCTTACATTTCCGGTAGAGGAGGGCGTGATTTTGGTCACGTGCAACAAGAACGTCAGCCCCATAACGCTCGCAAAAAAAGTGGCGCTATCCATCAATGACTATATCAAGCAGGCCTCACTGATAGAAATGTGAGTGTAGGAACCACAAACAACGTCAACAAAGGATCATTCGGACAACGTGATGTATGTCCGAGTTCCTTCGGATTCTGAGACACACAGGAGTAGGTCCTCGCCGTATTTAATGCAAGAAGATGATTTCCAGAATTGGCAATCCTCAGAAAATCTAGTCTGCGTGCAGATGTTTTCCCAGCCTGCAGCTAGAACAGATGTACTTTCCATCTTTGTCAGGCTTGAAAAGTTGCGAGGGGCAGCTGCATTGGGTGCACTGACACTTTACTGTCATTTGTATCCCCGCATCGTCCTTTCCATCAGTTTCCCACCTTCATACCCAAACCCGCGAAAATACTTGATCCTGCCTCAACCAATACCCTCATCATCCCCACTCTTGCACCCAGAATAACCATCCTCCTTCTAGGATTCATAATAAACATCTGCCATATTAGTGCGATAACCAATTCCCAAGATTGAGAACGGCGATCTTCCTCGCCTGAAAGCCGGTTTTAAGGTGCTACTTTGACAGACCACGTTGTAGCAATAAACGGGATGTAACATTCTTATTCCAAGCATGCCCAACAGCATTCATGAGGCTCTTCGGAGAAAAATTCGAATGTGAGCAGTGCAAATCAAAGTTCCAGAAGTACGAGGACCTGATTCACCATGCTCGCCACGACCACCACGTTGAGATAGTAAAATGTACAGAGTGCGGAAAAGAGTTCATCCATGAGGCAGACAGGTTGCACCACGCAAGAAAAGAACATGAGGAGAAAATGGCCCGTAGAATCCACAAATCAGAACACAAGCACGAGACAAAGTCCCCTTCGCCACAGGACGAGGTAGACCAGCACACAAGGAATTTTAGCGATAATTTTTGACATTGCAAACTATCTGCAATGTGGCAGAGTCTAGATAGAAATTCTTGAAAAATCCACCTCAAAACAACCTACTTGGATTACAGGACAACCTGCATTACCAGCTACCACTACAGAAAAACGGATGTTGCCTGGCCTGTCCCATTTGCCCAGGTGTTCCAATATCGAATCGCGTCGTTCATAGATGCCGCGTTTGCCTATTTTAAGCCCAGTTTGTTTGTTTTGGTCATACTCAAGCGTTAATCCCACACAACCTAAAAGCCACCATGAGCCAGCAAGCAAAGGAAGGCAGCCCCAAGATACCAGCTGTTGGACTGGCAGAAAAAGAACTGCAAGAGCTAAGCGTAGCCGAGCGTGACCTTCAAGAGAAGGAAAGGCACCTGAACCATCTGACCTCAGAGTCCATAGAAAAGCTCAAAGACGTTTCAAAAATTAATCGTGATTTGCAGAACAGGGTCAAGTCGCTCCAAGAGCTAAGCGTCTCAGTAAATAGGAAGAATGACGAACTGAAAAAGGCAAATCAGGAGCTTGAGAGGCAGAAGAACGAAAATTACAAGATAAGCATCGAGTTGAAGGAAAAACTCGAAAAAGTCCTCGAGAAAGAAAGGGAGCTGTCCCTGCAAAGGGACTTTCTGGCAAAACAGCTGGAAGAGACGACCAAGGACCTCATAAAGGCTGAAAAGTTTGCAGTCATAGGCGAGCTGGCAGCAAGGCTGGCCCACGACCTTCGAAATCCCCTTTCTGTAATCAAAAATACCATGGACATAATAACCGCAAGGCCCAACCTGAGGGTTGACGAGAGGCTCCAATACACTGCGAGGTTCAGAAGGGCCGTTCAACGCATGTCGCACCAGATTGATGACGTCCTTGATTATGTCAAAAAGACCGATCTCGTATTGCAGACAACGTCACTTCTCACTACCATAGAAAATGCCATAAACGGCCTGGTAGTACCCCCCAACGCCAGGATAACAAAGCCACAGTCAGACGTCCAGATAAACTGCGATTCCCGGAAACTTGAGGCCGTTTTTTCCAACATCATAACTAACGCAATCCAGGCAATGGATGAAAAGGGAGAGATTAAAATACGCGTGGCGGATGCCGGTTCCAACGTCAGGATAGATTTCGAAGATACAGGGCCCGGAATCCCCGCAAACATAATCAACCGAGTGTTTGATCCACTGTTTACAACAAAACTCACAGGAACGGGACTTGGCCTCTCCATATGCAAGAGCATAGTGGAACAACATGGTGGCACCATTGCCGTAAAGTCTCCGCCCACGGTTTTTACCATAAACATCCCAAAAAATTCCATCACGCAAACGCGTCACTGAGGGGCAATTCCAATCCTAGCTTGTACTGTCCCGTCAAGCTACCACTATTGTATCGTCATCATATTACAGTATTTGATGGAAGCAAGTGGTATGCCAGAGGTCGGCATAATACATCAGGGGTTAAAAACGATCGTAATTGACGACGACATTGACGTGCGCGATTTGTTCGTAGAATTGCTTCAAATGAACAATGTAAACGTGGTGGGCACGGGTACAAACGGGAAGGAAGCCCTGGATTTGTATATAGCACATAAACCCGAGTTGGTTTTCATGGATTACTTGATGCCCGATTTTGACGGGATATGGGGGGCAGAAAAGATACGGGAGTTGAACCCGCATGCAAAGATAGTCCTTATCTCAGGCTCGTATTTTGAAGACGGAAAACTTGACAACGTGGTCAGCGCAGTACTCAAAAAACCAATTGAGATGTCCGATGTGATAAGCACCGTGAACAAGATGATTCAAACCCTTAACGCAAAATAAAAAACCTAACCGCAAATCTCAACCTGTTCCGGAAAAATACGTGTGGATCTCAGAATATAATTTACCTAGCTCTCACGGCTACTGCAGGCCAAATGACAGGATTTTAGTTTGTCCCATGTCACTTACCTCCACATACCAAGTTCCCGCCTGATAGGAGGAAGATGTGGAAAAGAACATCACGTAGTTGCCGTTGGAATTTGATGTTGCCGATACCTCGTAGGTGGTTCCCCCAGGGCTGACCAGGGTGGTGTTCACGGTAGAACCTGGCTGTGCATCCCCGGAAATTTGGACGAGATCCCCCCGTGCGTAGGACGGCTTGTCTGTCTGGGCTGTGAAGGTTCCGGAGCCTGTCGAGTTGGCCGAACCCATTGTGAAATAAAGAGTCTTTGAATTGCCCAGATCACTTACCTCAACGTCCCAGTTACCGAGCTGGGATGAGGATGTTGTCGAGAATATTATGGTGTATGAACCGTCAGAATTAACTCCAGTCGAGGAGGTAAAGGTGTCATGTGACGGGCTGCTCATAACTGCGGTAACGGTACTGCTTGGCTGTCCCATGCCTGTAATTTCGACAAGATCTCCCGGAATGTAGAACGTCTTGTCACTTTGGGCAGTGAAGGTCTGGCTGGACGAAGAGGAGCTGTTCCCCTCCAGGTATACCGAAACCAACTTGGTTTGAGACAGATTTGTCAAGGTTATAGTCCATGTTCCCGCATCAAAAGCCTGCGTGGTCGAGAATACTATGGTATAAGAGCCGTCCGAGTTGGCGGTCGTCCCAGAACTAAACGAGGCCCCCGAAGGCCCCTGCATGATCGCACTCACAGTACTGCTTGGTTGTGCCATTCCGGATATTTGTATGAGATCACCCGTATGATACACCGACTTGTCAGTCTGGGCGCTCAGGGAATACAAACTTGCCGAATTAACACCTTGGGAAGAGATTACCGTAATCGGTTGTATGCCCGTAGCCTGGCCGCAGGTCAGCCTGATCTGGTATCCCCCAGGCAACATCAGACTAGAAAGTTGCAGCCCATACATGACGCTTCCCGTAGCGTCGGCCCACGTGGTTTCCCCCACAAGCACGAACCCGCTGTCATCAAGTAATTGTACCTGAACTGCCTTTAACGGCGCTGCCCCTATCCCGTCTATATGAACTGTGTCCCCAGGCAGGTACTCCGACTTGTCAAGTGAGATCACAATCCTGCCCGCATCAGTCGGATTCTGTGAGGAAGCATTTCCCATTTCAGTCAGCCGGGTTTTGATATCCGCCACATTTGTGTTTAGATTTTCAAGATTTGTCAGTTTTTGGTGTATGTCTGCCACCCCACTCTTCAAGGAATCAAGCGAGGTAAGATTATTGCCGATTAAGCTTACTTGCGCATTTAGCATATCCAGTTGGGTCTTCAAAGAGTCCACTCTTGACGATATAGAGTTCACTTTGGCAGCGAGCGATTGTAGCTGTGGCCCATAATCCGCCGATGGCAGGTCCTGCGCAAATGGACTTGGCTGATGCACCTCAAGCAGCCCATAAACACCGCCGAAAACCATGACTGCGGCAACAGCGCCTATCAGAGCATAAACATAGTTACGCGGCACGCTTGTTTTTCATTCTTCATGATATATAGGAAACGCTTCTCCTTTATCAGAAATCATTTAATAGAAGATTTCTCGCATTTTTGTTTCTCTGTTTTCCCGCAACGTCTTGACGCCAGCCTTGGCAGGCATTTACTCGGAATGCACATTCTAGTTCTGCTGCAGGCCTCATTCTCAAGTTTTAAATTGAGAAAAAATGCTCAAAAGATCATGCGAAGAGACTGGCAATTGACATTCCGAATGACCTTCAGTTTTCTCATTCTTACGCTCATCTATCTTGCCTTCTTGTCTTTTATCTCGGCATACTTTGGCCTTGGGATAATCCCTATCGCGGCCATTGCAGGACTGATGATAGGAGCCCAATGGTTCTTCTCGGACCGCATGGTCTTGTGGAGCACAGGTACTAGGATCGTGTCCAAGGAAGAACAGCCGCTTTTGCACGAGGTTGTAGAGAGGTTGGCGCTCAAGGCAAACATACCAAAACCCCGCATTGGAATCATGGAAAATGACACACCCAACGCATTTGCCACGGGAAAGACACCGCGTAGCTCTGTGGTCGTCGTATCCTCAGGAATAATGAGGATACTTTCAAAGGACGAGCTGGAAGGTGTGCTGTCTCATGAAATTACCCACATAAGGCACAGAGACCTGACAATCATAACGCTTGCAAGCCTGTTTTCAACAATAGCATGGTATCTCATGCAGTCATCCATGTGGGGCTCCATGATGGGAGGCGGATACGGGTATGGCGGGAGACAGCAACAGGGTGGAAACATGTTCCTCATCCTCATCGTCTCCGCACTGGTTTGGTTGCTCAGTTTCCTGATAATCAGGGCAATCTCAAGGTACAGGGAGTTTGCGGCAGATAGGGGCGGTGCCTACCTGACTGGACAACCAATGAATCTTTCTCGTGCCCTGATGAAGATAGAGGGAAGGGTAAAAGTTGCCCCCACCGCCCAGCTCCAGAGAATGGAGGGAATGAATGCGTTTTTCATAATTCCCGCAATTTCAGGCCAAACCATTGCCAGGCTCTTTTCAACACATCCTCCAATCGAGGCAAGAATCAAGAAGCTGATGGAAATAGAAAGGGAGATCAACGGTACTACCGACCTGAGGTAGGACGGGCAAGAAAGTTTCCACAACCGAGGCTCAGATTTTCAGGTTTTGTTCATCAATATGGCGGGGGCTCCACCACAAGCTGGCCCCTCATAGTGGGCTGATGAAAAGTACAATAGTACGGGAAAATGCCTGTCGTATTTGCGTCAAATGTTATAGTGGTGTTCTCCCCCGGCCTTAGCGCCACGTTAATGTTGTACGGTTTTGTAAAGATCGTAAAGGAGTGGTGGTCTCCCCCTGGTTCCTCAGTATTGAAGAAGTGTATTACTATATGATCTCCCTTGAAAACCGTGATCGTCGGCATGCTGTATACATCATGCGGCATGTCCATTTTGGTCTCGTTAAATTCAGGAATCTCGCTGTTGAACAGCCAGAATTCCTTTTTTTGACCCACATAATGATTTTCACTGTGGGTTTCCGACAGGTTTTGGTTTTCCTGCATGGCCGCATTCTGCATTGAGAATACTACAGCAATGACCGCAATTGCAACCGCAGCTCCTGAAATGGCAACAGGTATGACAAACCGGTAATCCCTCGCCATGATATGGTTTCTATCTGATACCTAATAAGACGTTATCTCGCAGTTCCACGATATCACCCGTGTGCAAAAGATAACCCCTATGGCCCAGATTCGCCTGAATCGTTAGTGGCAGACTCGCCAGATTCGCCAGAATTGGACGTGCCATTTTCCTGAATGTGAAGTGCTTTCTCTGCCCCTTCCTCCCCTGGAAGCTCCGTTGCCTTGTCCCCCATCGTGGTTTTTACGCCCACTAGTATCGAGGAGATTGCGATTGCTGCAACGACTGCAGCAATGAGTATTTTTTTGTTCATAGGACGTTTTTCTTCTTGCGTTATAAGAGGCTAGTTACCGTTCCCATCAATGAAAATGGGCAGAATTTGGATTCTACTGACTCTGGATTATCTTGCTGAGAATTATCTTGTTTATGTTACCCATGTCGCTTATCACCGTCTTGGGGTTTCCTATACCGTCTACCTTTACTATGACAGACCCTGCTACAAACTCTGAATTGTAACTTGTTCCACCTGTTCCGTCTCCGCAAATGCAAATGAAGCTAGTATCGTTCGAGTTCGCATCTCCAAAGAATTTTGTCGCCCCTTTTTGCATCGAATTCTCGTCCATCTTGAATATTGCCTGGCCTTTTTCTGGTGGCTGATACTCCTGAATCCACACATCAAATATCTCCACAGGATTCGAGTTGACGTTTTCAAAGTCCTCCCGCACCATCTGGGTCATGACTTTTGACTGGATCCCATTAGGAATATCAATTCCGTTGTGGGACGACCACTGCGGACCAATTTCGGACGGCAATGGAAGGTACTTGGCCAGGCAATCAGATGCCGATCCCAGATTTACCTCAGTACAGGGTGAGAAGATAGTGCTATTTACAGCCGGCAGAGATCCCGTCGTCTGGGGAAGAGTCTGGGAGTTTGATACATGTATGAGTCCGTTGTCTACGAGCCACTGTATGGCCTTGATAAAATCGGCGTCAGCTATCTGTCCCTTGCCCCACCACAGAGCCGTGTTTTTTACCCAGCTTGGTATGGACGTTTGCTGAGCTGCTGCATGCGTTGACGATTCAATGGTCGCACCTGCAAAAAAACTCAAAGCGATCAAAAGAAACCAAACCTTTTTCACGAAACGACTCTATCCTTCCCATTTTTAAACGATTCACTTTACCAGCCACCAGATCCCATTAGCTTCACCCATCATCGAATTTCATTTAAAAAACCTACAAGATGCACCAATACCGCCGTGATGGCCAGGCTCCAAAATCTCGAAAATCCACCATCACCTCTTAAAAAAATGCCCCTCAAAACGACTTGCGAGGGGACACAAAGTATCTAGTCTATCACTTGGCGTTTCCGCCTAATGTTATTGGCACTTTAGATTACTTAAGGTCCCTTGGCGATTACCAAAGTTGATACTCATCCCTGTCGGGCAATGTCTTGTGTACAAGTCTTGACCATCCGGTCTTGCTAATGATGCCTGCCAAGCAGGTCGCATCCTTCCCCCGCTTCCTGCAATACCGCCTTCCCTATTGTAGACCGCCTTCCTGATTGGACTACAGAGCAACATTTCTGAAAAAACCAGACGAAAAAAAATATAGAAGAACATTTCATAGAAGATCATCCCAATTACTAAATATAAAAACGACGTCCCCAGTACGGGATGAACAATGCCGTACCGTCAATATTCCAATTCCTAACGCTTGCACTTCTGCCCGTCACAATCTCACACCCGCAGGCTGGAGAGGACTTGTCCAACTCCTGCGGAGAAAAACTGACACAACTAGAAGACGAGGTTGAGGTTGCGCTTGGCTCATTGAAAGTGATACACCTTATCGAAAATGACACCGCATTCAAATCACTTGAACAAAAATACGACCTTTATTGGATATATACTCACTACGAATGGGAAACAAACACATCAACATGCTCTGCAAGGCTGGTGGGAATAGAGGCTACTTTTCAAATATCAAACTCTACACTGCCATTCGTAGGAATGGTCCATTTCACCATTGATCCTTCATTAAACAAGGTAACAGGCGTTTCCCTGCACCTTCCAAACACTTGAGTACAGAAGGCACGACGTGATGAAAAATTCAAGACCTCAGATCGCAAATAATGGTGATTAACCTTCTTTTTCTTTGTCCCGTTTGTTCCTCGGTTTTGACCGCACCATGCGATTGCAGCAATTGCAATACAAATCCACCGTATCACTTGTGGCTGTCCTACCCTCCCTGTCATGGCAGCCCTGCCTTTCCATGAAGATTCCACAAACATTGCAACGCACCTGATTTGAAAGATAACGACTAGTCCCATCTCGTGGTTTTCTTGCCTTGAACTGCCTGCAAATTCCCTTGCAGGTTCCCCCTTCATGATGCATGGCTTATCCAAATGAAAGGAGAATAAATTTTCATGGTTTACAGGCATGATTCATGGGGCCTACCCGTAAGACCCTTTATTTGCCGTCCCTTTCCCGTTACGTCAGTCCTGAGCTGGCCACACGCTGCGGAGATTTCCACCCCTTTTTCCACCCTGACCGTGCAATTTACCCCAGAGCTCTTCAAAACCCGTTCAAACTGCGTTATTCTTTTCCAGTCAGGCCTGCGGAACCCTCCCGCGGTGGGATTGACAGGAATCAGATTAACATGGGCCCCGTTGCCCCTTAACAGTGAGGAAAGCTCCTCAGCAAGATCCCTTGAATCGTTAACATTTTCGATGAGTGCGTATTCCAACGTAACGCGCCTGCCCGTCTCTTCGAAATAGCTCCTCGTCATCGATATCAATTCTTTTACGGAATTTGGTTTTGCCGTTGGTACAAGTTTTCGCCTTAGACTGTCGTTTGGCGCGTGAAGAGATATTGCAAGCCCAACTTGAAGTCCCTCTTTTGCAAGGCGTCCAATCCCGCTAGCAAGACCCACGGTAGAAATCGTAATGTGCCTCTGGCCCAATCCAAAGGCCCTCTTGTGGGTTAGTATCCTTACAGCCCTGAGTGTCTCGGAGTAATTGGCAAGCGGTTCACCCATACCCATGAAGACCACGTTTGTTATGCGCTCTCCCCTCTCCCTCAGCATCGAGGCAAAGTGCAAAACCTGCGCCACGATCTCTTCTGCCTTGATGTTTCTCTCAAAACCCATCTGGCCAGTAGCGCAAAAGGTGCAAGCCATCTGACATCCAACCTGGGTGGAAACGCAGACCGTCGACCTTGTCCGCCTGCCCCCATCTCCCCCATATTGCATTAGGACCGTCTCTATTAGTGCCCCGTCATCCAGTCGCAACAGAATCTTCGTGGTATCCCCATCCTCACTTGCAACCCGGCCAACCTCACTTGCAGACCCTATCGAAAACCCCCCTGTATTAATCGCCTCCCTCATCTTCGAAGGCAGCTGTTTGAGCATGGACACCCCCGATGGGAACTGGCGATACAGCATATGGAGCAATTGGTCCGCCCGGTACCTAGGCTGACCCATATCTCCCACCAGAGCGTCCACTTCTTCAGGCAAAAGCCGGTACAAGTCCACCATCAAAAATCCCCCGTCCGGAAGACCCAAATCCACAACATGTACCACTATTACCTACAAGCCACATTAGTGTTTTTTCCGATTTGGAAAACATGCTCAATTCCCGCATGCCAGATAACATTACACATGGGTTTATGCCGGCGTCACTGCCTGACCCTCGCCTGCATCCCTCATTACGGCAGAAAAGTTTCACATGTCTGCTATCGAGTTTACAATATCTGTTTTTGTTATTATCCCAGCCAACAGATCGTTGTGAACAACCGGCAGGCCGCTAACCCGGTTTCTCACCATCAGCAAGGCGGCCTGGAATAGAAATTCGTTCTTGTTGATAACTACCGGGTTCCTGGTCATGATATCCTCGGCCCTGAAGGTGATTGCGTGATCCAGACTGTTCACATTAAATTCGTTGAACCTTGAATCTGCCTTCAACTCAGCCAGGTCATCCGGTTCTTCATACTCACGTATCCAATTTGCAGTCTTTGCAGGCAGAAAGTCCCGGTATGTTATTATTCCCACAGGCCGATTTTTTTGTGCGACTACCACCCTTGAAATCCTATTGTTCACAAGGACGCTTTGTACTACGAAGAGAAGATCCTTTGGGGCCACCGTAACGACCTTCCGATGCATGTGATTAGACACCTCTGCGCCCGTCACGTCATTGATTAGAAACACACCTACAAGATCAGTCTTTGTAATAATCCCTCCCAATGTCCCATCGGCATTCGCAACAATTACAGAGCTTATCTTGTTGTCCCTCATCAGTTTAGCACAATCGTAAATCGAATTGTTCTTCCCCACGGCGATGAGATTCTCTGACATTATCTCGCCTACTCTCATCTCTCCGATGTCCCTACCATTGAAGGTCGAGGTTGCGCGGGCCAGATCTTTTTCAGTCACTATTCCTACAGGCCTATTGCCATCCACTACTACAAGGCGTTTAATTCCATACCTGTACAACAAACCCAAGGCATCTACCAAACCCATCTTAGGGCTTGCCGTGATGGCTTTTTTCATAACTGAGGTAAGCAGGATTGGCCTTTCAAGCAGCATGAATAGCCTGTACTTCTTTTCGATAAATACTTCTAGGAAGAATATCAGTTTTGAGAATAGCATCTGGCAAAAACTCCGGTTAATTCGCGGTACCAAGATTCTCAGAATGGAAAACCACCGGCAAGAGGATCCTCCCATTATGCCAAATTCATTCTCAACAGCATGCAATCACCCACACCCATAGCAAATTCCTTGTCAGCCTGTCCGTTTAAAGAGAATAAAATGACGGAAACGTGTAAACCTGACATACAAAGTATATCACGTACAGGGTCATTACCCCGCGTTTCCGTCATCTATTACTTGTGCACCATTACATATAACCACATGAGATGATTATCAAGGATGACATAGATCAAGATAACAGCAACATTTCCCTCCATGCAGCCTTGAGCGACTCGTCAGTAATCTCATGATCCTTTAGATCCAAAACCCATTGATCCCCGTGCCGAATCCCACAACCCGACATCACGTCAATCTTGAGTTACTACATAATGACCTTCCGCATGCCACCTTTCAAGCCTGGGACGCTTGCACAGACGTTAATGTTGCAGAAATCCAAGAATGCCGACAATCCCGTGATGGGTTGAGCAGGTATGACGACCAAAAGGTCGAGAGTATCAGCACCTTCCCTTGGCCTTAAATGCCTGGTTCTGCTCCGCATGCCTTCCAGGCACATTGCACGCATTGCCGTGCAAAGTAGTCCTGATGGTTATATCCATTAGAACGTAACAGGTCCTATGCAAGTATTACAACACGGAAAAGCGGTTGAAGAACAGACAGCCAAGGATTTCCTGCTCGAGATTCAGGCCGACAGGTACTGCCGGGCAATATTAGAATCCGCAGGCGAACATCCAAAATCAGCCAAGCAGCTAAGCCAAGAGTGCAAGATCCCCATCAGCACTGCCTATAGAAGGGTCCAGCAGATGCATGATCACAAGCTCTTGTCAATAACAGGCACAATTAGCGAGGACGGCAAGAAGTTCTTCCTCTACAAAAGCAAGATAACCGGAATCATGGCATCATTCAGCCATGGCCAGGTCCACGTCGAGGTCGTCCCTAATACCGGCATGCCGGCAAACTAGGGCGCCAACATCATTTATTTTAAGAACGTGAGAAGATAGCTCGAAATTGCGAGAGATGAGGATGCCGACAAATAACAAAAATAACCTCCAAGAAAGGATATACAGTAGATTGATAGGAAGATCCTGCCTTCCAGTTTTACTCGTTGTGTGCCTCTTCATGCCATCAATAATGTCTGCCTCTGCTCTTTCCACCGGTTCCAACTACATGATCGCAATCATCGTGACATCCGATGATCCCAACCTAGAGTCAGAGTTTGCCCAATACAACGCGATCCACGGACTTCCCCCATGTACGGTTCTAGATGGTTGCCTTCAGATTGCAAAGCCTTTCGGTACTTCAAGTAAAAATCCTGCAACCTCAAGCAACGTAGCATTCTTTGTAGAACAGGCACATGCGGTAAACCCTTCAGCAAAAATCCTCGTGGTTGAGGCAAGATCGACGAGCTGGCAGGACAAATGGGATGCTTCGGAATATGCAAAAAACCTACCAGGAGTCCAAAGAGTGACCTTTGTCTCATATTCCAAGATCATGATGGAAATCGGCCTCATGATAGGTCAATAGCTGCAAATCCGTCAAGATGGGTTAAAAAACCTCCACGCCATCCGTACACTAATCGTTCATGCTGTCAACCGATGAACTTTTCGATTGTTTTCCTGCCCTTCTCCGAGATATCCAGCACTTCTTCCTGTGGAAGATAATACTCGCAACTTGAACACACCGTGATGCCAGGTAGGAAATGAATGAAGATGTTAACCTTCTCCCTCATAATGTTGACGAACCGTGCCTGTCCTAGGTCATCATTGTGGAATTTAAGAAGCTCCCTCAAAGTCCGCAGTTCAGACGATAGCATGTTGATCTGATTCCTATTTTTGAACATTATAGTTTTCCCCTTCCCTATCCTACTTAGCAGGTGATTCCCCCTATCATCCGTGATTAGCACATACCGCATGCCGCCATGGATCGCAAGGATTTCCGCAGCCAACCTCTCATAATCCGTCGTGATACATTCCAGTATGGTCCCAGTGGTGGCATCAATTTTGAGTTGCTTGTTATGTTTGTTAATCAATCCGAGCGAAACATTGACTCTCCATATTCCCTTTTCAAGCGTAACATCCTTGACCACAACGTCGGAATGATGCTGTTCAAAAAATTTTGAGGCAATCATTGCTATCTTGACCGAGTCCAAATATACCTGCACATTTCCATATGGACCATTCCAGTTAAAAATTCATTGAAAAATTGTTCTATAAGTTTCCATCATAGTAGGGCTTGATTCGCCCAGTCCTCAAATCACCCCATAGCAGAAAGGCATCAGCAAGGGTTGTCCTTTGAAAACCTCTCTTTTTTCAACAATACCTCGAGTAGCATCTTTTCCAGGACTCTTTGTTGGGCGCTAAGCTCCCGGATTATCGACTCCTTTTCTCTGACCATAGTACACTGTTGTAATACCATTGTCGAAACTTATCACAATATGGACAGAAATTACCATAAAAATCACCTGTAAAATTTTCCATGGGCATCATCTGGAATTTAGATGATGAACCACCCTATTTTACAAGAAAAGGGCAGGCTGCCAATCCTCTCAAACACCCAATGAAAGACATGGCATGCAGACAGGCGCCAATCAGTATTTTAAATCCAATGTAAGACTGGGGTGATCTGGGAATTCCTGTCACCATGACCCAGGCCTAGAATAACAAAGACTTGCAAATTTCATGACCTGCCAGCATGATTTTTCAAACTTCTCATAACCGGATACCACCAGTTCCCAGAATGCCTTCTTTTTCCCTGTTGCGATCACGTGGGTATGCTGGCAAGTCCCATTGGAGCATTCCTGCATGATGAAGACAGGCTGCCGACAAGAATTCAAATTCCGTCAATTCACAATGCAGGCAGACCAGTTTTTTTGTATTTTTGCATTCGGGGCAGGCTGGCATGTTAGTTAGCGCTTCCCCGCATCTCCTACACATCGCGTCGGGCATCCTTCTTCATTATTTCATTATAGTTAATAACCGACTCTCACCGCAGGAGCAAGTAAAAATTTTAACTAAAAATCTTCCATGTTTTCAATACAGCCTCCGCAGAATTTTTCGATCTTTGATGTCTTGCCATATATTAGACGTCCCTTCTCGGTCAAGGCAAGTTCTTCATATCCCTCCTCGCCTCTTTCCTTGCTTACCAATTCCATCATCACCAGCCAGTCCACATACAGACAACACTTGTCATACCCCATGCTGCATGTGGTTGCAAGCGTGGTCCTCTTCATACGCGCATTGCCATACAAGGCACCCATTACCCGGTTAACGGTATTCCAGTCGATTCTTCGCAATTTTTTCCTGTTTTTTCGCAGGTGGCTCGGACCTCCTCCCATTTAATACTCCCGTGTTTGCATGGTTAGGCAGAGGCGGTTCCGAGAAAAATAAAATGTTGCGCATATTTTCTACTACATCCCGCTCCATATACCCTTCGAATCCAGAAGAATCTCGGAAAAAGAATTCATAAACAATAATATTCTTCTATACTCAGCCACCAAATTATTTTAATAATGAAATCCCCCTTATGATGTGTCTTGAAGTACAGGAGCAGAACAGAGATTGTTGCCATGATTCTTCAAGCGGCTCGTACTGGAGCAACCAAAACGAAGATAATGTACAAGGCGTACCTGTCATACACCCAGGTAAAAGAATACCTAAAGTTCCTTGAGGAAAACAATCTCATAAGATACGAGGATGGTGCGCAGATATACCGTGTCACCGAGAAGGGAAGACACTTCATGCAGGCGTATGATGAGATTAGCGACCTAGTGTCATCAAAGACAAACGGTAGGACTGTCAACATTTAAAGAATAAAGATCTGAAAGGCGAGCATTCATTGGTCTCACCTAAATTAATCGGTAAAAATCTTCTGATAAAATTTTACCCTGAAAATTTATTTAGATTTCCTACGAAGAGCTTTAAAACCCGAGCAGGATCTTGCTCTCATGTCTGCGAACAACAACCTTGTGAGCATTGACGAGGAAACATGTAACATGTGTGGAGGCAGAATAGTTTCAGATACTCTGAGAGGCGAGATGATTTGTAGTGGGTGCGGCATGGTACGCGGCCCTAATTTTGATGCTACAAGTCCTGAAAGTTCAGAGTTCTCCACGTCAATGACGGTCGAGAACTCAAAGACCCCTACATCCTTGATGATGTACGACATTGGATTGCCAACCTTTATCGACAAGAAAAACATTGATGCAAACGGCAAGCCGATCAAATTCGATTCAGATATTGAAAAACTTCGCAGACTAAACAAGTTCTCGATCTCGATCGACTCAAAAACGAGGAACCTAAAGAAGGCAGTCAAAGAAATCGTCAGGATTACTGAAATCATGGGAATGAGCCCAAGAATTGCAGAGCGGGCAGGCTATATCTATAGAAAGGCCTTGAATTTGGGCCTCATACGTGGCAGGTCAATAACTGGAATTGTAGTAGCAACAATCTATATCGCATGCAAGGACGCAGGCGTTCATTTTCCCATTGAGCAGGTGGAGAAATTGGTGGAGAATTGTAGCAAAAAAAACGTAATGCACTATTACAAACTCTTGCTGCGGTCAATGAAATTGTATGTGGCCGTTCCAGAACCCACCAAGCACCTGTCAAGAATTTCCGAGCGGGCAAGACTTGGAGGCAAGACTGAGAGAAGGGCCTTTGAAATACTCTCCCAGATAGAAGGAGAACCGTCGTTATCTGGAAAAAAGCCGATCTCTCTTGCGGCCGCGGCCCTTTACATCTCCGCACAGGAGGTTGGAGAACACACCACACAGTTGAGAATCGCCATTGCCTCAGAACTTACGACCATTACCATAAGGAAGAGGTGTCTCGAAATCAACGGGATGTTGAAGAGTAGGAGGCAGATGATCTGCCCGTAGTGGATCTCGGCCTGTAGAAAAGCAGTCAAAGTCCAAAGAAATCTACGTGGTAACGCATTTATCACTTTAGAGAAATCTCTAAGAAAATGATCACAAAACCCGACGGAATCCTGCGCCAAAATATGCGGCTCCCACCAAGTACTCTTTATTTTCAAAAATCGCACGGAGTGCAATTAGGAATCTATTGTTCTAGTAATTTCTACGCATATGCAGATAATCTTATAACGGCAAAATATTGTCGATGGAGAATGACCAGTCTTTTGGGCAGGATGGACAGCATTTTGCCCCCGAGGTTACTACACCCCAAACAAGGCTCATCCAAGAAAAGGTAGACAGGGATTCATTCTTTGTTCCAAGGTGTTCTGCATGTAAGAACGAGATGGAGTTTTTAGAAGGTGATGTGATATTTGGCGACAAATGGTATCACAGATCCTGTTGGAACGAGGTAAATGAGATGGTCAAGTTGTTGACCTGACGCAACACACGCCCTGAATACCCAGAATCACGGGAAGTCAAGAATCCCGCTTAGGAAATAAGTTCCATATTTTCTTATATTGAACAGGTACTTAGGTGAACCAATGGCAGATACAGGGGATAACCCACCGGCATACAGCGATGTAAAGATCCCAAGGGAACTTGTCCAGTTCCTAAGACATGAGACATATTCATTGCTAATCAAGGGACGGACAGGAACTGGCAAGACCACGCTTGCCCTTAGCATCCTAAAGGAGTTAAACATCAACAAGAACTGCCTTTATATCTCCACAAGGGTATCCCCGGAACAGCTCATCCAATACCATCCATGGGTCGAAAATTTTGCCCAAACAAAAAGAGCCGACGGGCAAGCACCTGGGACTGGTAAGATAAACGAGATCTTTGTGGATGCGCGGCTTGATGAGCCAGGCTCCCTTTTTGAACGCATCACAAACGAGCTGATGGATGTCAAGGCGCCAACAATAATTATTGACACTTGGGATGCGATTGGTTCACTGATGGACAGGGAATCCCTGATAAATAATGCCAAGGTACTTCAGACCTGGAGGGAAAGAGCCCGCGCAAAACTTGTCTTTGTGACTGAAGTCCCCGAGGACCACACATTGGATTTCCTAGTGGACGGCATAGTGGAGCTCCGACACCGGCACTTCAATGAGCGTCTGATCAGAGAGATCTTCCTATCAAAATTGCGAGGTATCCGAATTACAAAATCTTTATACACGTTTTCCCTCAATGCTGGATTTTTCCACAGTTACGAGCATTACCAGCCATCAGTTTTTTTCAACCTAGAATACTTCTTTAATCCAAGGCACCTTGACAAGACCCTGTTAAAAGATGACCGTTTTTCTACAGGTTACCACGAGTTGGATGAAATCCTAGGCGGAGGTTTCCCGCGAGGTGGTACGGTAAGTCTGGAGTTAGGACCTCAGGTGAACGCCAAAATCGCGATTGCCCTTCTCGGCAAGATCGTTTTGAAATTCATTTCAAACAAAAACAAGGTTCTCGTGCAACCATTCGAGAAAGCCAGCATGCCTTACCTGGCAAGCTTGAAAGACAACATGATAATTGCAACTACGAGTGTGAAAAAATCCATCCAAAACAAGGCCAAGTATCAAAGAAAGCCGCAAGACGTAGAGACCGACATAGTAAGGATTAGAAAGAGGAATCAAAGAACCATGCTGCTGACCATCCTAAGCGGGGAGAGCCTCATGCCCATGCAGGCCGAAGACCAGATCAAAACTGATCTCGAGTTATTCTCGCGGATAAGATCGAGTTCGGATCTAACCGTCATAATCTCAAGACGAGCTGCTGAAAACAAGCACACCTTTGTCTCCGAGCTCGCAGACATCAGATTGAACATCCTTGAGGTGGATGGCACCCTTTTTTTGCAGTCAGAGAGTCCCTGGTCACACCTATATGCAATATCGGTAGAACCCGACAAAGAGCACGGCATACACATTGATCCTTTGGTGTAATTTTCAAACCGCACTTTGACTTGCATACCCTTCAGAGTATAACAAACCGTTGCAGTGCAATCACTGCCGACATTCCTGCCTCAAAGATAGAGTTTCAGTTCTCCATTGACCCCAGTTGCCACAGTTCGGCAATACTTTCCCTTTCCATGGGGACACATTTTCCAGATAAAAAAATCACATAGAACATTCGTGCATAGCCATTATATTGTCGAACCATTGAAAAGTAATGGTTTGGAACCGTACAGATATGATTCAGAGGATGTGAGGATCACCAAAATCCTTCATTTTGACGGACAATTTCTCCCCGCTGCCAAAATTTACAAGAGAAAATACCAGGCCTTCCGCAGTCCAAGACCCGCAAAGGCTTTCAATGCCGGCAAGATTCATGACTCTGGCAAGTCTCATTCCAGAAACGCCCTCAGATCAAAGATCATCAGAACATTTCCTGGCCAATACACCCTCCAATATAGCCCCACAGGGGCAAGGATTACAGTAAGCTTTTAAACAAAATGGTAGAAGAGATGACAATGAAGAAGATCCTTGTAGTCGACGACGAGCCTGACATAACCTCATCAATCAAGACAGGGCTTGAAAAGAAGGGGTTCGAGGTCCACACCTATAACGAGCCCCTAAAGGCACTTGAGAATTTTACTCCCGATGCCTACGATCTCTTGCTAATAGACATCAGGATGCCAAAGATGAACGGCTTTGAGTTGTACAGGGAGATAAAAAAGAAAAGCAACAATGTAAAGATCTGCTTTTTTACGGCCTTTGAGGTTTATTATGAGGAGTTTAGAAAAATGTTTCCCAATCTTGAGGTAAAGTGCTTCATACGAAAGCCGATTACCATAAATGATCTAATAGCACACATCAACTCCGAACTTGAGAAAAAATAGGATTATTGTCGAATTCACAGCCAAGCCATCGCCAAGGTTGAAGAAGTCAAACATAGGACAAATCCGTAGGCAAATTATACAAACCGGAAACGCCTTGTTTTAAAGCGATTGTGCACAATACAGTCTTCTGGCAGTCTTGTTCAGGGTTTGCTTTTATAGATAGAATAATGTTCTAGAATAATTTATCATAGAAGTTTATAACTAACAGTTCCCTAGGTCAGTAGACTAGAAAATGTCACAACAACAAATGTACAGGCCAATGTTAAACATTTACGATCTAGTAGACAGAGTTTTGGACAAAGGACTGGTTGTAGATGCCAACCTTTCAGTTTCACTCGTAGGAATTGAGATCCTCGTTATACGGGCAAGGATAGTAGTATCTGGAATAGACACGTTCCTCAGGTATGCATCAGCATTAGGCCTTGCAGCGCCACCCGGACTTCCTCCAAAGTAAGAGAATCGATAAGACTTGGCAGTTTGTCTAGTTTGCGGAAAATTCTCTGACATTAGCCTGAAAAAAGCTATGAGTGCAGGATGGGTTTTTACAAGATGCCCCGAGTGTCAGAGGGGTACACCCCTTGACATCATAGTCTCGCACCTTTCCAAGACAATAGGCGAAGAATACCTTGAAGGCTTTTGCGAAAGGCACTGGTTCAAGGATAGCGGGATTTGCGGGTATTGCAAGATGAAAAGGCAGGGGACTCCCGAGAATGTCATCTAGGCAGTTGACACAGCAGCAGCTTACCATAGTTGACCTAGTTGACAGAATACTGGACAAAGGAGTCGTCATTACAGGCGATATCACAGTTTCCATAGTAGGAGTAGATCTCCTCTCGTTGAAGATCAACCTCGTCATAGCATCACTTGAGACTGCAAAGAGGTACGGGATCAAGCTCCCGTGGGAAAAATGGGAAAAACTACAGGCCGGCAAACCCAATCCAGCCATCATCAAGAAGAGGAAGTCATAGTTGCAGATTTCAAAGACCAAAACGGAAACCGTCTCGACGCCGCAGATAAGCTTGGAGGGCGACAAAGTCCAAAAAGGACTGGCAAAGCTCGTTCTTTTGATAGTTGAATTGCTAAGACAGATTCTTGAGCGCCAGGCCCAGAGGAGGATAACTTCAGGAAGCCTCACCTCAGATGAGATCGAAAGACTCGGATTGGCGTTCATGCAAATAAAGGAAAAGATGAACTACATAACAGAACAATTCGACCTCAAACCGGAGGAGCTCGAGGGGGCGCTAAACACGATGCTAAAACCGGCCGATTCCCAGATAAGCAAGGCGTCCCTTGCAGATGTAATTGACAGGCTGCTCTCAAAAGGCGTCATGATAGGGGGAAGGATAACGGTATCTGTTGCTGACATCGACCTGATCGCACTTGACCTTCTTGCAACATTGTCTGCAACAAAAGGGAGGGACTAGATGGTGGCAAACCACCCAGGCGGAAGATACCTGTATTGCATAACAGAGACGACTGACGAACCTCCCTTTGAGAAGCCGGGCCTCTTTGGAAAGAGGGCTTTTGCCATTCCTTACAAGGATATCTGTGCGGTGGTAAGCAACGTGCCCCTAAAGGAGATGCGGCCCGATGCCGAGACCATCACTGCCCACCAGATGGTGGTAGAGGAATCTCGCAGCAAGAGCACTACCCTGCCTGTGAGGTTTGGAATAATGTTCAAGTCAGACGACAACGTGAAATCAATGCTTGCCAAGTCATACAAGGATCTCAAGTCAAAGATGGACAAGATAAGAGGAAAGGACGAATTTGGCCTCAAGATAATCGTGGACCATTCCGACCTAAAGAAAATATCAATCTTGTCAGGAGAGACTGGAGAGATCAAGAAGATGAAAAAAGAAATGAAGACGGCAGGAAAGGGCACCGCCTACTTCATCAAGATGAGGATGGACGAAGCAATAAGGAATGAGACATACCGCCGAATGGAACAGATGAGCCGCGAATTACACGATGAAATTGGAAAGGCCTGCGAGGAAAGCAGCATCCTGCGGTCTGATTTCGATGAGATCCTTCTAAATGCCGCCTACCTGGTGGACCGCAAGCAATCTACAGAGTTTCATAAAACGATCGAGGGTTTAAGAGGCAGGTACAAAACAAGCGGGCTGGTATTCCACCTGAGCGGCCCTTGGGCCCCGTACTCTTTTTGCTGAGGCATGATAATCACATACCTCATACTGAAGCTAACATTCCAGTCGATTTTGAACGAGTGCAACAGGTTGGCGGCCGAACGCCAGGAAAGAGAGGACGTCATGCAGCTTAAATCGAGGCTTTTGAGAATCAGGCTCGAATATGAGAGGGGCGGGATTAGCGAAGACGAATACAACAGGTTGCAAGAGGAGATCCTGAGGAGTTTGAACAAGGTAAAATGAACCCGTCCAGGGAAGAAATTGATCGCCCAACGCTTCATGCCATACAGGTAAAACGAATACAGACATACATCAGGGATCAGGTTGAGAAGGTAAAGAAGGATGCTTTTACCGCGCGGGAGGAGATGATAAGGCAGAGGTCGGAGAAGATCGAGCAGGTAAGGGAGAAGCTCAGCCAGACCACGCTTGACATACAGCTTAGGCACACCATGATAAAGGAACGGCTAAACCAAGAGGCCGTTTTCAGGGAGGCAAACATAAGGGTTAGCAGGGGTCTTGAGGCCCTGGAGAAATTCATCCAGGTACTAAGGGACACCCAGATGGAGGAAGAGATGATCAAGAAGGCAATAAGAGACCCCATAATCTCAAGCTCCCTCAAATCAGAGTCCTTGAAGATAATTACCTCCGAGTTTTTCCAGTCAGTCCAGCGACAACTCATCATGCAAACGGAATTCATCAACATTGCGGCGCATGAACTGCGAACTCCAATCATGCCCATTCTCCTTAATGTAGAGCTGCTTGAGGAGGAGGTTGGAAAGGAAAACCCGCAGATAAAGATAATCATCCGCAATGCAAAAAGACTTCAAAGGCTCACTGAGAACATCCTGAGCGTTACAAGGTTGGAGAGCAAGTCTCTCGCATTAAAAAAGGAGGTCTTCAACATAAATGAGCTTGTAAATACCTTAGCAAGGGACGAATCCGGGCAGCCGGACAATAAAAAAGTCACGATAACAAGCAGGTCCGGCGGCGAGGCTGCACTTGTGACCGCAGACAAGGACAGGATATCCCAGGTAATTTCAAACTTACTTCACAATGCAATCAAGTTCACCGAAGCGGGCGAGATAGTGATATCCACCACAAAGGATAGAGGCGAGGTGACAGTCAGTGTTAGAGATCACGGAAGTGGGATTGACCCCAAGATCATGCCCATCTTGTTCTCCAAGTTTGCAACAAAATCAGATAAAGGGACAGGACTTGGCCTCTACATATGCAAGGGGATAATCGAGGCCCATGGGGGCAGGATTGAAGGCAACAACAATCCAGGACCTGAGGCAGGAGCCGTCTTTTCATTTACTCTCCCACTGGCAGGAGAAGACCCTGATTCTGAGCATGGCCACAAATATTCCCGGCAAGACCAGGATGATTCCAGTCCCGCCTAATTTGGAATTCCGGTTTGATTGCCTGCTTGTCCTGCAAATATGTCAAAGGTTGTCTCTTTCCCGTCCACTGTAATTGAAGATTGCCCGATCGTCTCATTGTCCTGAAGATCAATTGCCTTGACTACATAGTCACCCACTTTCAGATTTCCAAATGTGGCGTCCCCTCTTGGCGTCAACTGCATCTCGGAGATATGTTTGTCGCTCGTATCAATCATCTCGACAGCAAGATTTCCTTCCCTTGGCAAGTTCTGGCTTGAATCCGCACCATATACTTTAATGTCAATCGGATTGTTTATCAGACGGGGCCACGGCGTGTCGACCATGACCTCTTGCGCAGAACCCGGAGTCAGGAACACTGGCCAGTAAGAATACGAAATGTTTTGTCCGATTTTAACCTGAATTACAAAGTAGTTGTTTTTCATAACGGTAGGCTCGAGCCAAAATCGCAGGGTTTCCCCGTTATCGTCGGTCCTACTTGTTGCCCATGTCTTGTTGTCCTGTGATTTTACATAAACAACTGCATCAGGCACAGGTGTATACCCGTCCTTGTAGAAGATGTGCAGCCTCATCCCTCCCGGTGGGGACAGGTACAGGTCCATCTGCGATCTGGGTTTTTCAAGATCAAGGTATTCAATATCAGAACACATGCCATTGGCAAAAACCTCGATCTTGTAGGTATGATAAAGCGGCAGATTGCCCATAACGAAGGGGTTGCTTGACACTGAACTTATCTCCCTATACAATGTCTTGTTTGTGTCCTGATAGATCTTGAAAGAAAGCAGCGAGTAATCTGCCCGGTCTCCTCCATAGTACATTATGTTGACATTTACCGAGCCCAGAGGGGTTTGTGGCGTATTAGGTAGTACCGACTCATGCAAAGGCCCTGAGGTTGAGTTGGCTGGCGTCGGTGCCGCAGGCAGCCCGCCCGTGGTGACATTTGCCATCCCGGTCGCATTCAGGCCTACATTTGCAGTCGGGATTGTTACATTTGTTTTAATTCCAAAATAGGCACTCAGTGTGACATTTCCCTGAGGCGAGAATACGCGCGTATTGTTTGTCTCGTTGTCGTCCCAATGCTCAAAGGTGTAATTCCCAAAACTTGATATCGTAACTCTGTATTTTTGTCCGGCACTTGCGTCAAAAGAGAATGGCGTAAATCCTGACATGTTGTTTGTGCCTGCCTTTACAGTTGTCCAAAGCCCGCTGACAGACTTGCCACTTGAATCATAGGCGTTTATTGTTACCGCGACCTTTTGCTGGTTTTCTTCGGCCTCCCCCAGTATGTTCATCAGCGAGCCAAAGTTTGCCGGAAGGGCATAGAAGGGATTTGGCAATGTCAAATCAGTCAGGTAAAGGTATCCAAAGTGCTTTGCTGCAAGCTGGACGAAATTTTTGCTTACGTTGCTTACCCCATACGAGATAAAGGAAAAATTGGACTTTGCAAATTTTTCATGCCATCCCCCAAACAGGGATGACGGGGGTAAATTCTGGTTATCACGCAATACGATGTTGTCGACCGTTCCCACGTAACTTGGCAGAGTATCGGCACCTGGGTTGCCTACTGTGTAATTCAGCCCCATGGATTTCGAATAATTAGTCAGGTCCTTGTAAAAGGTCTCGTTGCCCGGCATGTTTGACATTGCGTCAAAGAATATCCCGTCCACACCGTACCAGTTTTTGTAGTCATCCATGTAGGCCCTAATTTCTGTTGCGTCGACATTTCTGGTATACACGTATCCAAGTACTGTGATCCCAGCCTGTTCCAGTTTCTTTACGCCAATCACGTAATTTTGGTCCTTTTTTCCTGGCCCGTTATCCGGATTTATTATTGCCAGCACCGGGACTGACTTGTGTGATTCCTTTTCATGTATCAGGTTATCCCACATAACTCCCGGATAGCTATAAAGCGGAACTATCACCCCCAATGATTCGTATGCATGTGCTGATTGGAAATAACCCGCAGCCAAGAACATTATCAAGAGCCCTGCAGTGCAAGCCCCGCAGTTGTAGTAATTCCCGACATTGCAGGATCTACCAAAACAGTTTTCCAGAAGGTGGATAATTTTAACAACCTTCCGATATGGGCCTATAGTCAAGATCTGCACTGACTACCAGCCTGTGCATTATCAGAATATGGGTAGAAAATACTAGAAGAATTACAGGCTCAAGGGCACGATTTCATATTACTTGGATTTAGAAGATTCTTACAGAAGAATTGTGCGCGTTATTTTTATAGCATTATCTGATGAAGTCGTTATGAAATACAGAAGCAGGGCTGAGATTGTTTCCATGATATTGGAATCGGCCAGCTCGGGCGCGACAAAGACCAAGATTATGTACAAGGCATACCTTTCCTACACCCAGTTAAAGGAATACCTTTCCTACATGGAAGGAAATGACCTGATAAAGTATGAGGAAGGCACCCAGCTTTACAGAATAACTGAGAAAGGTAGAAAGCTGATGCACCTGTACGAGGAGATTGGAGACATGGTAGCCCAGACAAGCGAGGAAAAGATCGCAAAGATTGCGAGATAGATAAAATCTCCAGCCAAATGCGATAAAATCCAACTTGAAAAAAGGAGCAGGATTCCAAAGGATCAAGTGCGAAGAAACAGGGTGCAAAAGATAGCCCCTGATAGGCCTACCACTAGGGTTAATGCGTAGAATGGGAATTCTGCCACAGGGAGTGGATTAAGTTCCGGATCGCACCACTTTGGAGGGGCCGTAGCATTAAAGATTGTGGCGTTGCCAACACGTGTGCCATTATAACCGTCCTCGTTTTCGTGTATAATCTCCGCTATTTGGCAGTAACCGCTGGTCACCCCGCCTGCAGTCTGATGAGGACTGTAGACCGTGAAGATTCCGACATTGTGCTTTAGCCGTGTGAAGTTATCTTGACTAAGAGTGACGTTATACAACTCTAGGTTGTCAGGAAGTATGAGATCAAACTCGGTGTTAAGGGACAGATACCCCAAAAGTCCCCCTATCAGCGTAGCGGCTGATCCTATAATTATAAAAGATCGCTTACTTTTTAGTGATCTTGTCCTCATTTGCGTTGTACCGTAAGACATTGTTTAAATAGATATAGCATCATTTCTACAACTCGATCTACTATTAATTTAGAAAATGCTTTCTTTACATTCTTCACAAACCGCACAGCATACAATTTATACGCAAAGTTAATCTTTCATTGAATTTCCAAAACACACAATGTCAACCTTCAACTGTGGGGAAAGGGTCAGAATATTGGACTCTGATAATGGACATGAAAGGATTTATCTTGTAAAGGACAAGCGGAAATGCAGAAACGGAGGCACGCTCTACCTCCTAAAATCATTGGAGGAAAAGTCCGTCCTGAGATTATACCACGAGGCTGGCTACTCGCTTTTAGAGAGAATAAGCTAGCCCTGCCTGCGCCAAAGAGTTATTCCTTTTTTGGTTCCAAGAATACGGAACAATACAGGCAGTATGATGGCCAATACAAAAACTGGGACGGCGGATTGGAATTCTGGAGCGCCGATATACGAGGTTTCACCCACGTAAGTGTCCCAGGGAGACGAGCCCGAAGAGGTTTGATGAAACTCGCCGGCAACAAAGACATCAGACATGTTGGCAGGGTCTCGACTTACATCAAAGTAATCCCCATATCTTCCACTGGTATCCGGTGCAGCACCAGCCTGGATTACCTGCATAGACGCCAGGCTGTCCGGATTAGTCGTGGGAGTCTGGGTGGCAAGCATCAATCCAGGATACGCGGTGGCTGAGGAGTATCCAAATAGCACGTAAAGGTTGCCTGCACCATCAAGTGTCAGCGCCGGATAGAAATAGTAAAAGCCTGCAGTCCCGATATCAAAATCTTTTACCACCTTTGATGTGGCAGTATCCAGTTCGACAATCCTGATGCAGGACCGTGCCTTCAAATCCCCCGCCGGAGTGCAGCTATCGGTAAGCGAGAGCCAAAGCCTCCCGTTAGACCATACGGCACCCACTATCCTGTCATCGTTTGTCTGAAGCAGGCTGCTTGTTCCGTTTTGGACTGCCCCTGGAGGTATGTTGATCTTGTTTATGGAGAGATTGACTGAATGAGGGGTGGCATTTGGGACTGAACCGTTGATAGAGTATAATTTCAAGGTGTTTGTACTGCCGTATGCCGATACCATGTAAAGCACGGGAGTTGGGCCAAGAGAGGTGGCAGGCATTATGGAGAATGCGGCCATATCAGGCCCAAAAGACTGCATGGACGGATTCTGGCTTCCCTCGACAAGCTGACTCTTGTCAATTACAAAATACTGGGCCCCAACCAATGTTGGGAATGTCAGGCAGTTTGCAAAATCATTTGCGCTTACTACCAACTTGTCATCGTTAACAGCGATTGCAGGCTGGTCAGGACAGTTTGCTCCAAACGAGACGTTGTAAATGTTCCATGCCTTTGTAGGATCTTCGCTTACAGAGACGGCGATCTTGACGCTGTCAGTAGATACATCCAATATCGAGGCAAACCACCTACTGCTTGAGGAATCGTAGAATACGCGTGGATCGCTTATAAAATCACTCTGTGGGATGGAAAAAAAGGTGTACAAAGAGACAGTCGTGAGCGGGGTTCCTTGCTTCAGCCAGATTTCCTCTGACGTGTTTACCATTTCCACTATGTGTGCAGGGCCCACACCAATCTGGACATCAGGTGGGCTGCAGTTACATTGGGTTTGGTCAAGGCCATAAAAGGAAGAGACCACATTTACCATTTTCATGCCTGAAACCGCGGCTGCAAAGGCCTCCGGCGCCCTTCCATTCAAGGTGTCGTTAAGATGGATGGACTTTGGCTTGCTTTTTGCCTCATTGAACGCCGATTGGCTTTGTGGCAGGAAGGGCATGGTAAACATGTGTTGTTGCCCCTTTGTCTGCGGCATCTTCGATACTGTTACCTTTCCCACATAGGATATTGCCTCATGTCCCGGTCCAGTCTGGGCATACGAGTTGTTTAACAGGCCCAAGTCCAGTACCAGCATGCCAAAAATCAAGATTATCAGGATTTTACGGTTCAATTCTTTAATTTTTATGGCAGAGAAGTTGGCTGTACCGCATTTCTTTTGAATTCATTGAAAATTTCCCTCCTACGGAATTAATAGGACTTGCGTATAACTCAGCTGAAATATTTTTATCTAAAACTGTATTAGAGGAGTTTTTACCTTTGACTGACCACATGGTCAGAAAATTCAGGGACAGTCAAAACAATGGTTGAAATGCTCTCAATGGGAAAATTACGCCCCATTCCAAGTTTTTATCCCTTCAATGATTTTGCGGTCCAACATGGCAGACAGCGGTTAAGAATAACGGCCTAGTCGGTGTTTGTCCCCTTTCTTGCTTTTTGAGAGTTACCTAGTCCTTTGTCCAGGCTGCCCTTCATGAACTCGTCGTTGTATTGCTTTGCCTCCTCGATAAGCTCCACGAAAATGTCCTTTTTTATGTGAGGGATGTCTCTCATCAGGACATTATATCTGTTGAAAACATCAAAGGCCTCAGCCCCCACCCTGTTTACTATTTTGAGGATTTTTACTGTGTGCTCCACATATTCCGAATAGAGCGCCTCCACATTATGGAGAGAATGGCCAAATATCTCCGTGAGCAACCCGGAGTTTTTTTCCATCCAGTCATCGTCGTACCATTTTAGGAAGGTTGGACCCACCCTGTCCTGAAGGCCGAGGCAGGACTGGCAGAGTTGGAGGGATGAACTAATTAGCTCGCTCCTATAATGCGCTGAGCTTTCCGAAAGGTGATCAAAAAAGTCATTGGTATCCCTAACTCTCTGTTCGTAGTTTGACTTCAGGCTTGACAGATAGTCATTTTTTTTAATTCTGGCGCTCAGTCACACCACACAACTACCAGAATGGTCCGCCAAATACATAAGACTATTGCAGAATATCAGCCATGACTGCCAAAATCGGCAGGTTGCCCTCAGGTCAGGTCCTGCGTTGAATCTGCACAAAACCAACAATTGGAAGGTACAGTCCTGCTGTCCAGGTCCCTTTCCGCATGATATCGAGCCAACCCAGCCCATTTACTCTGACACCCATACCCCCGATCCACCATGTTCCATGCAGGGAAAATCCGGTTTAAAACAAGACAACATTTACGGTTCTAATCTCGAGAACGGCTGAAAATCATGCCTCAAGATTGGACTGTCAAGGACAAGGCAGCACGGTTTGACATGCAACTCATTACCTTGTAGAATATCATTATCAATCATGAAAGATAAAACTATCAAATTTTCTAGTATTTTTTTCCCATACAGTTTTAATTTTTTGCGGATGATACTAACAACATGAATGGAGACGAATTCTTGTCTCGAAACTTCAAGACTCCAAACGAGGCAGATGACGATTATGACGAGTGGGTGATGGAGGAGGACGAATGGGGCATGCATTTTCCATAAAACAGGATATGACATGCCATATTCATTCCTGATCCGACCAGAACCAAAGAAATCTTTTAGAATGCTTGTTTATCGAAAATAGATCTAGAAGAAAATTAGCCGATGTATAAATAAAATCCAGCATTTATCTTGCTGTGAAGATTCTTGCAATAGGAGCTCATCCAGATGACATAGAGTTGGGATGCGGTGGAACTCTATTAAAGGCTGCAAGGGGTGGGCATGAGGTTTACATGTTTACTCTTACGAGAGGTGGTGCATCCGGAGACCCCAAGCAGAGAACCGATGAGTTGCATCGATCAGCCAAATTCATAGGTGCAAAGCAGCTCTGGATCGACAATTTCGAGGATTCTAGGCTCAGCGTGACAAGCGACCTTATCAACCACATTGAACATTTTATCAACAAAACAAAGCCTGACATCATCTTTACGCATTCACAGGGTGACGTACATCACGATCACAGGGCAATTGCAGTGGCCACAATCGAAGCTTCTCGGTTCAATTCAAACGTGTTATCATACGAGATACCGTTGAGCAGGAATTTTGAGCCAAAGGTCTTTTACGACATCTCTGACGTAGTTTTTGAAAAGGTAGAGCTGATAGAAATCTTTTGGTCTCAACAAAGCAAGCTATACCTCAAAGCAAATGCAATAAAGGGGCTTGCAGAGTACCGCGCGCTACAAAGCAGACTGAACACAGGAGTGAAATACGCGGAGGCGTTCGAGGTGCTCAAGATGTGCTTCAACAAGGACTTTGCCTTGCTCACCATACCATACGAGCAGAACAAGAACAGCGTTCCACCAACAAACCTGAACGAAATACTTGATTTTGCATAATCAAAGATTAAGACCGAGATGAAGTTTTGGCAAGTACAGACGGACCTACTAGGAAGAGTGTAATGGGTTGGGGAAACCGTGGATGGGTAGAGATAATCGAGTTGATTTTGGAGGTTTGTGAAAAAGGTGCCCTGAAGACCCACATCATGTACAGGTGCAATCTCAACTCAAAACAGATAGAACAGTACCTGCACTTTCTCCACGGACACAATTTGATCGATATGGCAAAAAACTTGCAGTCCTCAAGCAGACCAGTGTATATAACCACCACGGTGGGCAAGAAGTACATTGAGGCATACAAGCTGCTTGAATCGGTCTTTGAAGAAAAAATTGACTAAGATCGATGCTCATGATAGGAACTTTGCTGAATTTCTCCCCGTCATCTAGAGGGTAAACGAACAGTCTTCTAGATAATTTGCGCAAATTATTTTTATAAGAAAAACGTGGAAAAGTGCTGTGAAATACCGCAGCAGGAACGAGATAGTTTTCATGATACTTGAATCCGCAAGCACAGGTGCTACCAAGACCAAGATAATGTACAAGGCGTACCTGTCCTATGCCCAGTTGAAGGAATACCTGTCATACATGGAATCTAACAACCTCATCAAGTACGAGAAGGAAATGCAAGTATACACAATTACAGAAAAGGGAAGGAGGATGATGAAGTTATACGAAGAGATTGACGAGATGACAGCAAAGAAAGGGGAAGAAAAGATAGCAAAGGCCGCACGCTAGGGGCTCCCTCCGCCACCTTTTACATTGCCTCACCTGTCCAAGAGACGATGCCGAAAATGGATCCATAGTAGATAGGAATTTTACATAATGAACTGGCTTAATGGTTAAATCAATCGAGAAAGATCTTGAAATGACATATGAGGTGTGGTGGTAATTTTTATTAAGAAAGCCAGACTTGACGGGGCATGCGAGAAAACTTCCGTCGATCCAAGCCAGGCAATAGCGATAGCAAGGAGATTTCTTAACCAATACCACTCCCTGGTAATCTTCAGGTCAATTTCCCCTAGCAGCAACTCTTGGATAGTGTCAATGGAGGTAGGTTTGTTAAAAGAAGACATCATGGCGGTCAGGATTGACAGCAAGGATGGCAGGATACTAGGGTACGACCATCTTCTTTCCCCCTAACAGCATGTTTTGCATTCCAGTGATGGCTAGACACAGAAAATGATCGCGAATATGTAATCAAGTGCCATATTTTTTTTATAATACTATCACATATAAAAAAAGCATGAAATACAGGAGTAGAACAGAGATAGTCGGGATAATCCTAGAGGTGGCAAGGCAGGGAGCCACAAAGACAAAGATAATGTACGATGCATACCTGTCATACACCCAATTGACCGAATATCTGTCCTTCTTGATAGAGAACAAGATGATCAAGCGTCAAGAAGGAACCGAGCTATACAGACTCACAGAAAAGGGCCACAAATTCTATCTCAAATGCAAGGAGATTGAAGACATGATCGATACAAAACATACCGGTCAATACGACCTAATGGGCTCCTCGCGCCACGAGCCTGTCCGCAGGTCAAAGTGAGCAAGCACCGGACAAGTCAGGCCAACGGTTTACTGGTACAGTTCCAGGGTCAGGCCCTGCTAGAAAAATTTTCAGGATTTGCTAAATAAGCAGGAAGGTCAAATGCAGCAACCTGGAAGGAGCGTGTTTCCAGATACCATGAACGTCCAAGCAGGGTAAAGGCAACCCACATATTTTCCCGGCCCTGTTACGAAACAGGCGGTTTGATGTTACTTAATTTTCCCTACCACACCAAATATCTTAATGACTGATTTTGGAGTCTTTTAAAGTCAAAATTTAGAATAAAAAATTTATGGAATAATCTTATGAAAAATTATTACAAATTGAATTAATACAACAAAAATAAATGAAGAATGGCAATGCGGGCGAAGATTTGATTTGGCAAAATATTTTGATCCACATATTCACATGTACTCAAGGACTACCGATGATTATGCCGCCATGG
The DNA here is from genome assembly GCA_028866895.1 of Nitrososphaerota archaeon. GTDB lineage: Archaea > Thermoproteota > Nitrososphaeria > Nitrososphaerales > Nitrosopumilaceae > Nitrosotalea. Next base: position 21,881 of record JAGWHF010000007.1, on the reverse strand, counting down.
CAAAAGCCGGCATCAAGGTCATAGTCCAGCCGTCATTTTGGTTGGGAAGTCCAAGAACCCACGTGGGCACATTTGAGGATTATTGGGAACATATGATAACATTTGAAACAAAGAGGGCAAAGGATTTTGGTATCGAGCACTTTGTTTGTATTTCTGTAAATCCCAAGGAGGCGACACTGAGGCCGCTTGCCCTCGAGGCCGTAGAGCCTATGAAAGAGAGGTTTCTTGAAAGGGAAAGGGTGGTAGCGTTGGGGGAGCTTGGCTATAACCTCATAAACGATCTCGAGGAGGAAGTTTTTGTAAAACAGATGGACATTGCGGCCTCAAAGGGAATGCCCATGATGATACACCTGCCGCACACAAACAAGGTGGATGCAATGGGAAGAATAGAAAAAATCCTAAAGAACGGAAAACGGTATGACAGGGACAAGATCCTAATTGATCATAACACAGAGGAGACCATCGGTAAAACGCTTGAGCTTGGCCTCTGGGCAGGCCTCTCAGTTTATCCGGTCACAAAACTGTCGCCTGAAAGGGCCATGAAGATAATCCGTGATCACGGGTCAGACAGGATAATGATAAACAGCGCTGCAGATTGGGGGGTTTCAGACCCGTTGTCAGTCCCACAGGTTGCAGAAAAAATGGCGAAGGAGGGGTTCAGCCAGTCAGTAATAGAAAAGGTCACTTACTACAATGCGTGTGACTTCTTCAGGCAGTCACCAAGGTTCACATGGAATCCCTGAGTTTGACGTGGGTTGAGAGACATGCAGTTTGCCTTTAGCACCAACGCCTTCAAGAATTATCCCCTGGAGGATTCCATAAGGACGATAGCTTCAATCGGCTATGAGGGCGTCGAGTTGTTATGCGACAGGCCCCATGCTTTTCCCCCCGACATGGGGGAAGGTGATGTCAGGTCCATAAGAAGGCTGCTGGCCTCCCAGAATGTCAAAATCTCAAACCTCAATGCATTTACTCTATTTGCATGCGGTGATACGTATCACCCGTCATGGATTGAGGACGACTGGGAATCACGTGATTATAGATTGCAACATACCATAGAATGCCTCAAACTTGCAGGCAAGATAGGCGCATCCAATGTTTCCACAGAGCCCGGGGGACCTCTGCGCGGGACAGGGAATAACGGGATACCGCAATTGGAGAAATTGTTTGCAGAGGGACTCACACTGGCCTCCAAGGCGGCAGAAAGGGAGGGAGTCAAGATACTGGTCGAGCCTGAACCCGCCCTCCTGCTGGAGAACTCGAGGCAGTTCAAGAATTTCATGAAGCAGGTTCATTCAGACTACGTCAGGCTCAACTTTGACATCGGGCATTTCTTCTGCGTGGGAGAAGATCCTGCCGAATTGGTCTTTGAGTTATCAGACTATATCGAACACTTCCACCTTGCCGACATTGCGGGGGACCTGACGCACTACCATCTGATACCCGGACATGGCGCCATTGACTTTGGCAAAATATTTGACGCCATCAGAGGGATTGGATACGGCGGCTTTGTAACAGTGGAGCTTTACACGTATCAAGACAACCCGGCAGAGGCCGCCCGAGAAGCCTTTGATTACCTGAGCGGGATTGCAAAATGACGGGTTTCTTCAGGCTGCCCTGGCAAGGCCTGTTTTCGGCAGACGGTGGAAATTATGGGCGCGGGGGAATTCGCAGGTACCTCCAGATTGTACGGCTGCCAAACCTGTTCACTGCACCATCAAACGTGGTTGTCGGATATCTTACGATAACTCCCCTGCCAGAACTTAACGTTTTCAGCCTTGCAACGCTGATGATCTCATCCACTCTTCTTTACGTCTCAGGAGTGGTATTCAACGACTATTTTGATCTTGAGACTGACAGAAAAGAGCGTCCCTCTCGTCCTCTTCCGTCAGGGACAATATCGGGGCGTGCCGCCTTAGGTATGGCCATAGGTTCAATGTCGGCAGCAATCATCATTGCATCTGCTGTCTCCGTACCAAGCCTGATTGTAACTATCGGTCTGTCGGGAGTAATAATTGCCTACAACTACAATATGAAGCGAGGTTCAAGGTCAGGCCCGTTGACGATGGGAGGGGCCAGGTTTCTCAATGTAGTGCTTGGCGCAAGCCAGGCACTATCCCATACAGGCAGACTGAATTTTGATCACACCCTGTTTGCAGGGGCATGCATCTTTGCCTATGTGGTTGCTATCACAGTATTGAGCAGGAGCGAAGTCAGCGGGACATCCTCAAAGGGTCTGGTGATAATCCCATTTTTGGGCCTCTACTTTATCATAGCGGCGTCGGCGGCTGCAACATTTACAGGTATGTTTGGCGCATGGGATCTCATAATTCTTGGCCCGCTTGCAGTCATCGTCACCCTTGTTTTCAAAAATACCCTGCCGGGCAGCGGGGGGTCGATCCAGTCGGGAATAAAAAATTTGGTGTTATCCATCATCATACTTGATTCGGTCTTCATAACAGGCACCAGCGGACCGTTGCCAGGCCTTCTCAACCTGCTCTTGCTGCTCCCGGCCTTTCTTTCAGCGAGGTATTTCTATGTCACTTAGGAAAAACTGGCCCCGCCCCAGGCATGGCAGGAGAGGGTGAGACGACACGGCCGCAAAGCATACCATTGTGTTGGACATCGTGGGTCTTGAAGTGGAGCATCTCTCATCAGGATTGGTGCCGAACATTGCCAGGTTGTCTGAGAGCGGGGAGCATGCACAAATGGAACCCGTCTTTCCCGCAGTAACTTGCACGGTTCAGGCAAGCATCCTGTCCGGAAAATACCCGGATGAACACGGAATAATCTCCAATGGATTGTACGACAGGGGCACCCACACGGTATCTTTCTGGGAACAGCCAAGCTCGCTGGTGCAGTCCGGGAGGATATGGGATGCGGTAAGAAACGGGTCAGGCGCAGGTACAGATTGTAAGACCGCGGTCCTTTTCTGGCAGAATACCATGTTTGCCTCATCAGACATTGTGGTCACCCCGAGGCCTCTCCACATGGGTGACGGGAGCATGGTACCGTGGTGTTATTCAAGGCCGGCAGGATACTATGAGGAGATAAAAAGTATTGCAGGGGAATTTGACCTCTCAACCTACTGGGGCCCTTTTGCGTCCCACAAATCAAGCGAATGGATTGCCAAAGCTGCAGAGATTACCCTGGAAAAGTCACGGCCAGAAATGATGTTTGTGTACATACCGCATGTAGACTATTCTGCACAAAGGTTTGGGAAAAAGAGCGGCGAGGCAAGGGAGGATCTGCGACGAGCAGATGCAATTGTAGGGAGCCTTGTGGAGAAGGCAGCAAAATTGGGGATAGGGGAGGAGACAGAGTTCATCATTCTTTCCGAATACGCCTTTGATGACGTAAGGGGGGACATTCCAATCAATCTGGCACTAAGGGATGAAGGCCTTCTTGCCACAAGGGTAATCGGCGACAAGGAATACATGGACTTTGAATACAGCAAGGCGTTTGCAATGGTTGACCACCAGGTGGCACATGTTTATGTCAAGGACGGGCACGTGGGTGAGACTAGGAAGATCCTTGAAGGCCTCAGGGGAATAGACAGGGTATTGTCCTCAAGTGAAAAGAGGCAGATGAGGATAGACCACGAGCGCAGCGGCGAGCTGATTGCAATTTCCGACAGGGACAGGTGGTTTAGCTACTACTGGTGGCACAAACTTGAAGATGCGCCGCCCTTTGCAGACACGGTGGACATACACAGAAAGCCGGGATACGATCCCTTGGAGCTCTTTTTTGACCGTGAAAAAAAATCCATCTCACAGGATACTGGGCTGATAAAGGGATCTCATGGGAGGCCTGCCGATAATGAGACCGGGGAGGGTTTTGCATTTTATGCATCCAGCCGCAAGTTGGGCTTGAACAGGTCACATGAAGGGACTGTAAAGTGCGTTGATATCGCTGGGTACTTGTTGGATGCCGGACATACAGGTGGCCCAAAAAACCTGCAGGCATGAGTTTCAAGTATTCAATCACGTTATCCTCTTTTAGAGGGATGGAGCGGATTGGCACAACCCTTGAGAGGCTGGAACGGCAGGGGTATGAGGCAGTGGAGATTGCAGGCGAGCCCCAGAATACGGATCTTGACGAGCTCAATGGGATCATAAGATCCTACAAGATATCCGTGTGCGGTGTCACCGGAATGTGGGGCAGGAAGAGCCCTCGGAATTCCATGAGGAGGATGCTAAGCTTGGATGGCGACGTGAGGAAGCATGCAGAGAAATACGTCAGGGGCTGCATAGATATGTGCCGGGAGCTTGGCGGCCATGAGTTCAACGTGTGCCTATTTGCCGACGAGGATCATGGTTTGCCGGACCCAAACCATATGACGTCGCCTCAGGCCCAGAAATTGGCGATTATCGAGCGTGCCATACCGTTGCTGTCAGACCTTGCAGGATATGCGTCGGAACGTGGGGTGGATCTCCTAATAGAGCCGCTTAACAGGTTCAGCACGCCTTACTGTACGACGGCTGCCGATGCAATTGGGATAGTACAGAACATAGGCTGGGAAAACGCCGGCGTCCTTTTAGATACGTTCCACATGAACATAGAGGAGGGGTCCATAGAACACGCCATACAGGATGCTGGTGATTTTCTCAAACACACCCACTTTGCAGAAAATAACAGGAGAATGCCTGGAAGCGGGCACATTGACTTCGGTGGAATATTGGGCGCACTGCAAGGGGCAGGATACGGCGGCTACATCTCCTTTGAGCCGCAGCTGGATGACAAAGACTACATGTCGTCCACCTTGGAGGGGCTCTTGTTTCTAAAGCGGCTGGAGTGCGAGCTGCCTTCCAAAGAAATGAGGAAAGAGGTGAACCCCTATTAAATTTGGGCGTGGCATGGCTAAAAACTGTCAATGACAGAACGCAATCCCTGAAAGCTCTCCGTGGTCTTGATTGCATCCTTTATCTCCCTTAGAGGATACTGGTGTGTCACTATCTTTGACAGGTCTATTATCCTGTCGGATGCGATACTTGCAGCCTTTGCAAGCATCTGGGGCGTTGAGCTGAAGCTCCCAGTCACCGAGACCTGGTTGTAATGGATCCAGTTCGGGTCAAGCAAGACGGCGTTACTGCCAGAGAAACCTGCGAACAGATTGATTCTTGCGTTCTTTGCTGATATTTTGGTGATAAAATTCAAGGCCTCTGGATTGCTGGTTGCGACAATGATAACGCTTGCACCTCCTTCCGTAAAGTCCAAAATGTCCGATTCGGTATCATCGTCGAAAATGAACACCGCATCTGCTCCCAGCTGTTTTGCCTTTTTTGCCCTGAGCGGGATCTTTCCCACCACCGCGGTCCTTGCGTTGTACAGCATCTTGCACAATTGCAGGTGAATCAGACCTATCGGCCCATCCCCCACTATTACTACTGATTGGCCGCTCTCGACACTTCCCAGCCGCGAGAAGCCGTTCAGACAGCATGCCAACGGCTCCAAAAGGGCCGCCTCGTCGTCGTTGAGGTTGTCTGGCACCGGAACCAAGCCTCCAATTTTGACCGTCTGTTCCTGGACCTTGAGATATTCTGCAAACCCGCCATCGACAGAGGATCCTATCTCCCTTAGATTTTTGCAGAGGTTGTACATTTTGCTCCTGCAGAATTGGCAGGAAAGGCACGGTACTAGCGGGGAGACCGCAACCCTAGTGCCCGCACGGATTACACCATCCAAAGTTTTTGCATCCCGCATCACCTCGCCGCAGATCTCATGTCCTAGAACTATGGGTGATCTTACTTTTTTATGGCCATGCCTGTATATGCGAGCGTCATATCCGCATACAGCGCATGCCTTTACCTTTATTGCAACATCCTCCTCTCCCACCACAAATGGGATGCTTGTAACCTCCAGCTTGTCCGGTGAGTAGTAAACCGCCGCGTTCATCATAGAACCGTCCAACAAAGGAACCTCCTTATGATGAATATAAAAAAAGATTGAGACTATTGTCTTGAAAAAGTTACCTTATGTTTCTACTGTAACTTTCATCCAAGGTTCAGCTATTGCATGCATAAATTGAGTGGAAGGCTGAACTCAAAGGTGGCGCCCCTTCCGTTAGGGTTGTTTCTTCCCCAAATCTTTCCGCCATGCGCCTCAACGATGTTCTTTGAGATATAGAGTCCAACTCCCGTTCCGCTGTGGTGCTTTGTTGTGAACTTGGTAAAGAGATGAGGCATGATGTTTTGGGCTATTCCCTGCCCAGTGTCCTTTACTGACATGGTAACCTCTTCCGGGCCCTTTCGTAGGCCCAGCATTATGGTCCCGCCTCCTGTGAACTTTAGGGCGTTGTGTACCAGGTTTGAGATCACTTGGGTTATCCGTTCCTTGTCACCTTCCACAATGACGTGATCCGGCCCCGAAAATGATATCTTGACTGAGGATTGCGACTGGTTGCTCTTCATTTGGTTCCTAAAGTCTTCCACTATGGACAACGCCACGTCAGAGAGATCGAACCTGTCTCGGTGGACAACAAGCGTCTTGCTCTGAATCTTTGTCATGTCAAGAAGATTGTTTGAAAGCAACTTGAGCCTCAGCGCGTTCCTTCTTATCGCATCGACGTAGGACTCATTTTTTTCAGGTTCTGACTGCAACAGTTCAGAATATGTCAGGATGGACTGGATGGGGGTCTTGATCTCGTGGCTTGCAATATTGATGAATTCCGTCTGGACCCTTTCGTGGTCCTTCAACTTTTCGCTTAGCTCGTCGGACTTCCACAAGAGGTCAAAGAACAGCCTTATCGACTGGATTACCGACGCGCTATTTGAATAGAGGCCGTAGCCCAGAGTCTTTGAGAACTCTATGTCGCTTTCCTCATGGACTTCTGAAATAAAAAACTTGGAGTTGTCAACCACCACGAGGCCAACTGATCCCTCGGGACCGTTGAGGACGTTGATGTTGGAATTGTTAGAGCGGAGCGATTGGACTATGGGATCGCTTTGCGGATCAATCGGGCAGATGATGTTTACCTTGACTCCGCGCCTGGCGGACCTTGAGAGCTGGTCCAATACCCCCAGCCTGTACAATCGGACAAGTGACTTGCTCAATGGAAGCAAGAGCAATGCCTCCGAATTTATCGAGCCTACAAGGTTTGTGATTATCTTGGCTGATCTTTGAGGATCATTGATAACCTCGAAAAATTCCGGCTCAGAGCCCTCCTCGATCTCCTTTAACTTTCGCTCTGCAGGTATGGACCGGTTCCAGAGCGTCTCAAAGATATGCCTTTGGACCTCGACAAGCTGCTTTGCGTTGGAATAGATGGCATGGGAGACAGGTTTTACCTCCTGAAGTGTGGATGTGGCAAGGAATTCCTCGTCCGTAACGCCAAAGGCTCCCTTGATTCCGTCAAGGTGTCTGAATTCCGAGATGATGTTCATCAGCATCTTGCAAAACTGCGAGTTCTGTTCTGAGATCTCTGTTATGTACCGTATTCTGACATTTTTTTCCTTGAGGTAACGCAGTATCTCGACATAATTCTTAAAACCAAGGGTCTCAAGGGAACTGCCCGAGTCGGCATAGATGTTTATCTCAACCTTCGTGTTAAAGGCGCACTGTTTCCATTTTTCCAGTACGTCATGCTGTCCAAATAGTATCTCTGTCTTCTCTGCATTGTTTGCCTTTACGTACCTCACGTGTTAAAGTAGAGATCTTTAATCTTTAAACAAGTATGAGACATTTTTCTGTTAGATCCTTACAGTTTCAGACTTGAAAGAAGGTCTCGTTTCTGTCCACATGGCGACAAGCCATGAAAGAGTTTTCAGCAATGGCTTTGGAGGCAAGGACGCGGGTAAGTTTAGATGCATTAGTTTCCGTAAATCATGGTTTCCACGGTATCCTGGCCTGCTTGACCAGGCATTGCTACCGCTATGATTTCGAGGAACGTTCCAGGGATATCGTACATCTTTGTTTGCTGATTTCCAGGCGATAGGATTATGGTATCTAGTTGGGCTACTCTTGCCCCGCCTGGACCTGACGTAAAGGTTAGTAAAAGATGGATCGGCGTAGGACTAGAGGGAAAGTTAGAAGCAACGACCCTTATCTTTGAAAAGGTGCTGACGTTTATTGTCCCAAGAGATTTCTGTGATCCCGTAGGAATCACAAATTTATTCTGGGAGACGCTTGCAGGAAAAACAAGCACTGTGGGCATCAAGATATAGAACGGTACAATCGTTATTAAACTTGATCCTGCCTTTGAAAGCCTGCCAAAGGCATTTTTGTACAGTACTTACCATTTATTTGAAATTTTGAAAGTAGGAGTCTGGGGTTTTATTTTCCTGGGGTGAAATTCTATCCATACCCAAGGCATGAAATATTAAGTTGGGATCTCCACTTTCTAGAAAGGATGCTCACCGCTGGAATTGCTCGTTTCATAATGACAGGAATCGGTATGACAATTTAGAATGAAACTGATACTACCTTGTCCCTTGACCTGTGCCCAGATACCAGAGAAACGCCAGATTGTGGTATTCCAAAGTGTTTGGCAATCTTTTTTATCAGCTCGAGATTTGCCTTGCCGCCTTGCGGTCTTGACATGATTCCTATCTCGATTTTTGCATCCTCCACCTTGATGTAGTCCTTGTTGAAGGAAACCTCGACCTTGAATAACACCCATTAGGAATTTCGAGACCGATATTTGAGTATTGGTCAAAAATGGAAGCGGGCCCGGGGGTTCTTCCCCATACGTAATCGTCGAGCACCACCCCCATTTTTGTTTCAAGACAATTACTTGGGGAACGACATGAAATGATATTTGCGTTATCTCAAAAAAAGGTCGATAGAATTCATCATCGTATTTGCTGGGAACACATCACGATGTGTTAACTGCGTGCAGATTGTCCCGGTTTAGAAAAAGAGATTGTTCAGCGTTGGTATGTCTAATCTTTCAGAGCATCCCTTTTTGCGAAAAGGTGACGAAAAAGACGCAAAGTGCAGTTAAAACTGACTATCAAACAGTTGTCTCATACTGTGTAAGATGGCACAAAGCGGGTCATGCCTGAGTCTTGCGTGAACTCTGGCAAAATCAATGCGACTCCTGCAATTGCACAAAGTGGCAACGCAAGTACGAACTCAGGCATGAGAGATTTGCGAGTCTTTGCAAATGACTTGCAAGTTTGAAGAACTTGCAGACTCTCATGCCTGAGTAGCCCATTTACTTGCATACAACTCATGCCTGAAACTTGAATAAAAAAAGAAATTATCCCTTTGGCATTTGCAATTAGACGCATGCATCCAAGCGAATCAGTTTCAGGACTTGCAATAGGGCTGAAGTTGCTTGCCAGAATATGTCTCAGATTACGCCAAACGGCAACTGCCGGGCACGTACCATGCGGATAAACACTTTTCAAATTTATTAGAAAAGATGCCCTACATATCGTATATGAAAATTCTGATAGCCGGACTGGTGATGTTGCTGATAGGCTTTGTCGGATGGACCATATCTTTGCCTAGCATCAGTAAAACAATACTCTACCTGAATCAGGGATGCAAAAACGGAACTCAGGCCCACGTCCTGCAGAGTGTTGGATTGAATTGTACCATCGTCGCTGACATCACATATATCATATATGCGCTGCTTGCTGTTGGAATGATACTTACGCTGACAGGTACGCTCATGAAGAGGCCCAACACATCAGTAAAAAATATCGGATAAGATGATAACTGGTAGCTTGGAACAGTTTTTACAACCATTTCTGACATCGATTGATTAGACCTACTACAACGATTCAATCCTTGCTTTGATGGATTAGTCTTTCAGACCCCTGTACCAAATAAAGCGTTTGAGAAACTAGATGGTTTCAATCCTTGTTTTGATGGATTAGTCTTTCAGACAGGAGAAGAAAAATCGCATTTGCAAAGATCCATGTGTTTCAATCCTTGTTTTGATGGATTAGTCTTTCAGACTCATGCCATGTTTTTTCATAGCTTCATATTGTTTCTGTTTCAATCCTTGTTTTGATGGATTAGTCTTTCAGACCCGGAACCAATGAGGGTAATTACCAACATACAGCGTTTCAATCCTTGTTTTGATGGATTAGTCTTTCAGACAGGAAACCCCCTCGGACTTAATACGGTAGGTTTGAAGTTTCAATCCTTGTTTTGATGGATTAGTCTTTCAGACTTTTAACGCCTAGGGCCTCTGAGGCCTCTAGGTCGTGTTTCAATCCTTGTTTTGATGGATTAGTCTTTCAGACCATTTCTCTTCTTGTAGTCAAGAATATTTTTATAGGTTTCAATCCTTGTTTTGATGGATTAGTCTTTCAGACTTGTTGACATCTTGGAGATTGGGGTTGACGCCGTTGAGTTTCAATCCTTGTTTTGATGGATTAGTCTTTCAGACCTAGTGCCATCTGTGTAGTAGGCTGAAATGTATTGTTTCAATCCTTGTTTTGATGGATTAGTCTTTCAGACTTTGGAAGGAGGTTCTCAAACTGCTGTGGTATCTGTACGTTTCAATCCTTGTTTTGATGGATTAGTCTTTCAGACTTCCAGAGTGATGCAGAAACAAGTGGGGAGTTCTGTTTCAATCCTTGTTTTGATGGATTAGTCTTTCAGACTGACAAAACCTCTTTTTCTATTTTCCATAGATCCAGTTTCAATCCTTGTTTTGATGGATTAGTCTTTCAGACTACAACGTTTTCAACTACCCATTTACCTTTGAAGGTTTCAATCCTTGTTTTGATGGATTAGTCTTTCAGACTAGAGTGCGAAGTTAAAGAAGCAGGCGACAAACGGTTTCAATCCTTGTTTTGATGGATTAGTCTTTCAGACATACAGTAGGCTCTATAGGTATCAGGCATGGTCTGTGTTTCAATCCTTGTTTTGATGGATTAGTCTTTCAGACCATCAAGCACAAACAGACCATTCTATGACTAGGTGGTTTCAATCCTTGTTTTGATGGATTAGTCTTTCAGACATGATTATCGAAAAACTCTTTACATGCTTGTCGTAGTTTCAATCCTTGTTTTGATGGATTAGTCTTTCAGACTCTATTCGTTGTACGCATCCATGCAACTTGAACAGTTTCAATCCTTGTTTTGATGGATTAGTCTTTCAGACAGTGATTGACTGCATCAACCACATACAAGGAATACGTTTCAATCCTTGTTTTGATGGATTAGTCTTTCAGACCCGCATTGGGTTGATGACTGTATCCTTGGCAAGCTGGTTTCAATCCTTGTTTTGATGGATTAGTCTTTCAGACTCCGGAGGGAACGAATTGAGTGACGCGATACAAGATGGTTTCAATCCTTGTTTTGATGGATTAGTCTTTCAGACAGGTGCTGGAGTTCAAGCGGTACTGACTGCCTGTCGTGTTTCAATCCTTGTTTTGATGGATTAGTCTTTCAGACTCGATGTCATACCCCAACTCATAAAAGACTTTGAGTTTCAATCCTTGTTTTGATGGATTAGTCTTTCAGACCTAAATCAATGCAGGGATTAGGTTCGCATAAACATCAGTTTCAATCCTTGTTTTGATGGATTAGTCTTTCAGACATATGATCCTGATGGGGATTCATTGATGTAATATGTGTTTCAATCCTTGTTTTGATGGATTAGTCTTTCAGACCTCGCAGACGGCAGCCTGGACAAGTGCAGCACTTTCGTTTCAATCCTTGTTTTGATGGATTAGTCTTTCAGACTCCTAGGGATATTGCCATGGCTCTTAAATCTACCAAGTTTCAATCCTTGTTTTGATGGATTAGTCTTTCAGACATTAAAGCCAGGGCATAGATTACTGCTGGTTCACAAGTTTCAATCCTTGTTTTGATGGATTAGTCTTTCAGACAGCGAATTTGGTCTGAATTTTGTTCGTGATTTTGAACTGTTTTTCATCCATATAGACCATTTTTTAGGGTTTGTCACAATTATCCGGCCATATTTAAAGAGCCGACAGGACATACTTTGCGATAGCAGCAGTTAACGCATCTCCCGTCATACTGCGATTTTGGACTAATTCCAGATAGGATAACTTTTCTTGCTTCATTTAACATATCTAGAGCAAAATTCCTTACCTCGTCATCCACGGTTACTGTGATCTCGGTCCTCTTATCCTTTGAAAATATGACAAGCGACCTTCTGACAGGCTTTCCAAGATTTTCTTCCAGCAGTATGGATAAAAGTCCTATTTGCACCTTAATTGTTGGACTAACCTGATTGTAATCAGAATATTTCCTTTCAACTAGGAGTATTTCGTCATCTGAGATTACCGCTTCGTCCACAATTCCAACAAAGTCGTATGTTTTTGAATACATTTTAAGGCCGAGAATTTTTTCGTTGCCAAAATTTTTCCTGAGATACGTGGTGTTTGTCTTTTCATGTCTTGCGTGAAATTTTCTGCCCGCATATACTGTACCACGTTTTTCTTCATACTGCTGTAAACCAAGTACACATGAATAGTATGTGAACTTTGGGCAGAATACGTGTTCCACAACAGTTGTGACATTTATCGGGTTTATCATAATATCATCGAGTCTTTTTCATCGGAAACATATTCTTTGTCAAACCCTTTGCCCACTATGCTCATCTTTCCGAAGCAAGATGTGCATGCCATCATGAGATAAAAGGAATCCGTCTCGCCAATTATGACTTTGATCTTTTCTATGATGTCCTTTTTTTGTTGGTTGGATATTTTCCCGCAAAAGACGCTCTTTTGAATCCTTGTAAATCCTGAATTTTTCAGCACGTGGATTATGCTTTCTCGTATTCCATTGTCAGATACGTCATATGTCGCATAGTACATGTTCTCTTTCATTTGTTGCCTTCCATGATTTTTTCAATGAGCCATCCGCAGAATTTCCAAGATGTTGCTTCAACATCTTTGAGGTTTTTTTCACGATACTCTGATATGAGAAACATCCTTGCATCCTTTGACATGGATATTCCTGATTCTGATCTGTCTTCAAACCATGATTCCTTAGCCATTCTTTTTGTAAAGATCGATACAACAGTTCTGTCTATGACAGGTCTAACAAGCTCAATAATGTCAAAGGATAGAGTAGGCTTGCCATAAATGTCAGAGTGATAAAACCCCGCATTAGGATCAAGGCCTGATAAGATTATTATTTTTTCAACAGAACCATACGTGATTCCGTAAAGATAGTTTAGTGTTGCGTTAAATGGGTCTCTGGCAGGGTTTTGACTCCTCCCTTCGAACTGCCACTTTATGGGAAGCGACTTGGAAATTGCGTCGAAATATTGCATGGCTGATGAACCCTCGTATCCCAGAAGCATATTCTTGGCATCGGAAGAATATCCCAAGCTGGAAACAGACGATATTGATTTGGTAATGACCGATATCGCCCTTTCTAACTGCTCTGGCACACTGTCTCGGTTGTTTATCAAATAACGCAAAAATTTTCTCTGCCTTTGAAGCTTTACCGAAACAATATGCCTTGAAATCTCAAATGAAAGCCTTGTCTCCTGTGTGAGGTATTGCCTCCGCCGTATCTGGGTCGCTTTGCCGGGCGTGCTTGACCAGAGTCTTGCAATAGGCCTCCCACTCCAGTCGGAGACTACTAGCTGAATCTCTTTTTCAATGCAAAGACGGATTGCCTGAGTACTTATCAGGGAGTTTGAGGTTATGATTATTGCCTCTATCTTTTCGGCTGGAATTTCTGAAGAGGAATCATCGTTTTTTATGACAAATGAATCGTGATCCCTTTTGATGACACTTCCATGTGTGGTAACCTCTACGATCATTTTATCCTCTCAACCACTCCAAATCCTTTTGAGACGCTCTTCCCAAGCCCCAGAAATTTGGGAAGTGTTACATTTAACGCAAATTCGCAGTAAAAACCGATAAATTTATTTTTATGGGCTTCGGTCTGAATAGATTTGAATTTACTAATTTGTGCGCTTACCTGAAATCCCACCCTTACTCCTAGACCCTTGAGAGCGCTCAAGACACCTGCAACTAATATTTTTTCTAAAAATTCCCTCCTCTTTGTTTTTTCCAGCAACTTGAATTTTTCATAGTTGTTCTCGTTTAATGCAAGCCAAGGACTGACAAACCTGTAAACAGAATATTCTTCCTTGATCTCAAATGTATTTGTTGTCATGTCCACGTTGAACAGGTTTATTTTTTTGTCTTGCGTTACAAGATTATCTAACTGGGACATTTTATCAAATACAATTCTAGAGTAATTATTTAATCCAAGAACCATCAATTTTCCGTTTACCTTCTTGTATTGCACCAGCGGATAATGAAACGAGTTGTCGGAATGGTGGTGAAATTCTGGGTCCGACGCAAAAAGATATCCTAGATATCCCCTAAGCTCTGGCGCAGTTATTCTGCTGGAATCAGCATCAAGTATTGAGTAACAAAGTGAGATTTTTATTTCTCAACCACTCCCTTTGACCACTTATCCAATCCAACTACCTTATCATATACCTCGCCGAGAGAGTCCCATTTTGGCAAAAGAATGTTTTTTTCATATAATTCCGGCTCGAAGAATTCTTTGATTCCAAGATCCTCCGGGCTTTTGGGAAGGTTTGCAGTTAGTGATGCGAATCTTCGAAATTTTTTTCTTTCTAAGTCAAATTTTGAAAAAAATGTATTTCTAATCTGGTTCCATTGGTCTTTATTTTCAGGAATGAATACCGTTTCTTGGTCATTATCAAGGATTGCCTGTCTCTTTATGAAATCCCATATTCCTTCATAATCAAGACATCTCATTAGCCTTGCAAGTTTTTTTGTTGATTCTTCATTGGTCTTGTTTTCTTGCCAAATCCTTTGATAGTACAGGGGCAGTTCGCCGTATATCTCCTCTGAAGAATGAGCTTTTCTGATTATCTTTAGCGATTCCTGCCATTCTAGTTTGCTGTAAGGCTGCCAGTCATCTTTCTTATCTTTGAATACGGCCATAACAGCATTGTCATTGCCGCCCTCCCTGTTGAGCCTCCCCATAGCTTGTATTATGCTGTCAAGGGGTGCAGCTTCCCGATACATTTGATCGAAGCTAATGTCTACGCCCGCCTCTATAACCTGAGTAGACACGACGATGGAATTAGGTTTTATGTTTTTTAATCGTTCAAGCCTCTGATTTTTGCTAATCCCTGATGACATGTAAATAATGTGCGATTGTGTGAACCTCTGATTTATTTTTTCATATATTTCAAGATTTTTCCTTCCGGTATTGGACATGAAGAGAACCCTGCCTGTCAACTCGTTAGGAATTTCAAACGGTTCTAAAAATGTAATTCTTTTAGAAGTATGTTTCAGATATGCGTTTTTTACTTCGTTTTGAATTGATATTTTCTTTATATCTTTTAACTCGTACGGAATTGTGGCACTCACCAGAAGAATCTTTGAGTTGAGGTGAAGTGCAATTTGTTCAAATAGGCCAACAAGTGTTGGAAGAATTAATTTCGGGATGGTTTGAATCTCATCTATTATTAATAAAGAATTTTTTAGTGATAACAGTTTTAGTTTATCTGACTGCCTGTTAGAGAACAATGTAATTAGAAGCCTTTGTGTTGTCGTAATTATGAATTCCTTGTTAAAGGACTCATTTTCAAAATCCCACGAATATGAGGTAGAGATCCCTTCTTGTTTTCTCTTTTCTTCTAGACTTCCTGAGAAGAGATGATTATAGACAAGAATTTCCTCTCGATTATTCGCTATGCCAAATAATTTTTCTTCAAAGTCTTCTGTCAATGCAAGAAGGGGAGAAAAATAATATACTCGCTCGAGTTTGCTTGTTTGTTTATATCTTGAGACCAGATCCAAAAAGATCTTTGTTTTGCCTATTCCGGTTGGTGCCTCTATGATTAGGATCCCAGTTGTTGCATCATGATTTTCTAGAGCGTGTTTTTGAAACATCTCTCTTAGATATACGAGTTTTGAGGCGGATTTAGATTTCGATATCAATTTATCGGTATCAAAATTAATCTCAAAGTCAGGTGTGCTCCATTCACCAAAGCTCCCCTTGTCTGCCTGAAGCAAGGCTGAGAATATGCAAGTTGATTTCAAAAAATCAAATAGATAATTTTCATCGTCAGATTCTAATTCTGATTTAAACTCAACTGGCCTTTGGAACTTGGAAAGACAGGACTCCCAATCAAGTAATGAAAATTCATCACGGTGTTTTACCGATTCTTCAAAGTCTTTTAGGTAGTGGGATATTGCCATCTGTGAATTCTTGTATTTTTCAGTTTTGTCCTGTTCTGGGAGTATGTTTTTCAAATTGGAATGATGCCCGTAAATTGCACGTATTGTCATGTCGACTGTTTTTTCATCAAGTCCTGTCTTTTCACCTAGTAGTTTTAGGGCAGCCCATGCGGAGAATGAAGAATGGTTCCGTTCATATGTTTGCATCATTGTTTCTTCCACGAATTTTCTCTTATCTTCATCAGCGTGAAAAATTTCTTGATAATAGGGATTTATCTTTCCTATGTCATGCAGCAGTCCGGCGTAATATGCAGCGTCTCCACAATTTAGGCCGGTCTGACTTGAAAGCTCCTTTGCCTTGTTGGCAACTTTGATTAGATGATCCGTCAAAGGTTTGTTGTCTGGATGAGAAAGAAACCGTACGTATTTAGTATAAGCAGACAATTTCATCAGATATCTTTACAAATTTTGAAAGTTTTGGCTCAAGGCTTTTAGCTACAGTGAAGACTGACCTTACCGGGATCCAGTGCTTCAGTACCCTGCTTTGTAATTTGTCCTCGGAGAAAAAGTGGTGCAAATGTCGCTCAATAATGACATGTGAGCCGTCATATTTGGGGTTCAGTTCTATCTTGAATGTGTTCGAATAGACATCTGATTCGTCAAGTATGACACAGGAAGTGTCATTATTTTTTGCAGATGATTCCGTGGCATTTTGGTAATACTTGAGGTCAGAAACAACACAAGGACAGTATACGTGCCCCAAGTACGGTGAAAAAGAAAACTTGTTCTGTTCAATGGCGCTTTGCAGATTTGCCATCGTATTACTGTCTGACGAAACAAATACGGTATATTTTGGTGAGTCTACAAGCTCTGATTTTACGGGTTTTGTTTTTGTTTCTTTGAGGGAGCGATGATTTGTAAAGTAAACTACCTTTTTTGGCTCGGATTCAAACCTAAGCCCAATACTGGTGTTTTTGTATAGTTCTAGATATTCTGAACTGTACAATTCTGATAGCGAATTACTTCTTTTTGTTCCAATCATGGCCCCAACTATTCCAATTACGGCACTTTTCGAGGGTATGAAGGAAACCGTCTGATGAGATGTTACTGATGGATCTCTGAACGCAGCAAAGCTCCCAGAAATACCAAATGATAAAATATCCAACTACAATTCTTCTACTTTTATATTGGCGGCCCTTAGTTTTGTTACCAGTGATTTAATGTCAGAATCCAATTCCTCGCATCCCTTGACTCGTACAAGTTTGACCTTATCACGTCTTTTTTCAAGAATATGAATTAATTTCGTAAAATCAAACGGAGATTCTACAAGGGATGTTGGTTTTTCTTTCATCTCTTTTTTTTCTACAACCAGATTTGGGAGATCATTGTATATGGTAGAGTCGTAGGTCACTTCCAAGAACAGGATGCTGCGTTGCGGGTATTTTGAGCGCGTTATAAGCTGATTCGTTCCATCCCAGAGGCACGTAAACAGTTTTTCTTCCTTTTCACTGAACTTCTTCGTAATCTTTTCATCATTTATGTAAGCAGCGAGATTTGCCGGGTTTACAGCCCCGTGGATTTTTATCAGCGCATATTCAACCGAATAAAACTTGCCAAACGTAGAATATTGTTTTTGTGCTGCCTCTTTTTCTTTTCCTACGAACCTGCCAGAAATAGTAGGGTTGATCACAGTGACCTGATTTGTGCTTCGACCTATTCCAAACTGGACAGGACCGGTTAGTTTTGCAGAATCCCCACCGCTTTTGTCCTCATCCTTTGACTCGCGAATTGTTACTAATGCTCCAAAAAGCGGAGTATCAAAAGTGGAATTTATCAATTTGGCAATGACGTCGCCTTTCAGGTCGCCGATTATTTCTTTGGCCCTCTTATCGGCAGTTGTTGGCGAGCCATCCTCTTTACTATAATCAACAAATAATGTTTCTCCAAGGACATTCTTTGCATGATCGCGAATCGTCCGTTTTATTCTGACATCTGTGACTAGTATGGTACCGTCAGGCATCAGTCTGGGCTGATTTTCAAACCCAGGATCACCATTTGGGTTCTGCCTTGATTCATAGTAAAATAAGATTTCCTTCTTGTCCTTATTGTTCATTTTTTAATCCTCCTCCCATAACTTCGAATGCCCCCTTGTAAAAAAAATACGAGTAATCTTTCTGCACCGCGTCATCTGATATTTCATCCAGATTTTGCTCTTTTATGAACTCTATCACCGTATCTTTGAACCGTTGGTCCGCCTTTGAGAGGTTAATCCCCAAACCAACCCTTTGCAATACAAAACGCAGCTTCTCACGGTCATATTTTGAATATGTCAGAATATCGGCAAGCGAGTTACTTTCTTCTTTCGAATTCCGTTTGAACTTGATATATTTCCCTGCTATTTTACCGATTGACAATGCAAATTGTTCATTTTTGTCCATTATTTTGCCGTGGGCGATATCGCATAAAAGAATTGTGCAAAAATCCGCCTTGGTGAAGAATTCTAACGTTTCAGGACTTGGCTTTTTTATCCATTCAAAAAGCTTTTTCCTTAATAACTTGTTGAAAATGGAGAGAATTCTTTGTCTATCTATGACATTCCCCAGTATGAAGGCCCGCACTGCTAACAGGTAATCGGCCCACAGGGTGGTTTTCTTGTCAGAATCTATGAAAATTTCAAGCACTGCCGGCGGTGCCTTTATTTCTTTTACTCTGTTAAAAATGGATTCGAGACGTTTCATTGTTACATTATCATCAATCAATATCTCGATTTTTGCATTGGTTTGCTTGTAACACATTGTCATCATTTGAGACTGTTTGTTCTCAATGCTACCTGATTTTTGTTTTAATGTTTCATAATTTTTTAAAATCTGGTCATAAATTCCCTTATTTGTCTTAGTGAATCTCACATCAGGATCAATTATGCTTGTAAAAAACCAGTTCAAACCTGAGATATGAAAAACATCGTCCATTGGAATATTGATCTTTTCAAGCGATGAGGCGCAGATATTCAAGTTTTTGTAAAAATCTTCTCCTTTGGTGAGATTGATTGTGAAAGATGGATCGTCGTACGAAAGAAATTTTGCGTTAACTGTAGGCTTGTTTCCAAAAGAACTGTCAGATTCACCAAACGAGTCAACGAATCCCTCTCCTGATGATTGCTTGGATTCGGATTTGAATTCTATTTTTTCATCTGATGGGAGGACTATCAGCCTAAAACTGGATTTTGATTTGAAATCTTCAAATTTGATAGACTTGACAAATTCAAAAAACTTTTTGGAGATTTTTGTGAAAAGTGTAGAATCGAATTGCTCTTTTCTGTCTATGACTCCGGCATTGACATACTCATCAAAAAGACTTTGCCCAGAGATCCTATAATTTTCTTTGTCAATTTTTGTCAGAACTTTTCCTGCGGCATCTATCCTTTCCTTTTCTTCAACCAAGTCAAGCTCTGCCACAAATTCATTCCTTTTATCGCTGATTGTTAATCGCAGTAGTGGGTTTTTTTTCTTGGAACTTTCAAATGAACCGTAAATTTCGAGGTATGGTTTTCTGGAATTGGCACCGGCATAACGATATGGCAGGTTCAGACTTGCCAAGTCAG
Source organism: Nitrososphaerota archaeon (assembly GCA_028866895.1). Lineage (GTDB taxonomy): Archaea > Thermoproteota > Nitrososphaeria > Nitrososphaerales > Nitrosopumilaceae > Nitrosotalea. The sequence goes on along the minus strand of JAGWHF010000007.1, from coordinate 2,166 downwards.
CTGTAATTAATGGCATTTGAAGCCATTCTTGAATAAAGGAAAATTTTTGGTTTTTTTCACTGTTGCCATACATGTCGAGTTCTTTTTCATCTATCGATATTCTGTTTTTGTTTACAAATATTTTTTTTATTGGAAAGACATTTTTTACTGGATTCTTGTTGCTGGTTTTATTTTTCCGGTAAAGTTCGTATGCAAGCACAAATGATTTAATCCACTCCACTTTATAATCAGTTCTATGAATTAACGCTCTAGTTTATTGAATGACCTTAGTTTTAAATGACTGCCAGACTACGCTGTCCTCCTCATTTTCGGCGGAGCATTGTAAGGTTTAGGTTCACTTTTTTGTAATGAATTATTGGTAGGTGTTTAGGTTCATGCCTAAGTTCTAACATCTTGATCTAGATTTCGTGCCTAAAATTGGGTACCGCCTAAACACATACAATTATTGTAAATGCATAATTTCCCATCATTGGTAGACACGACTCTGGGCACGAATCCGATCAGCAAATAACGTACGTACCAATAAATGAAAATTCGGCATTTTACAACGCGACATTAAGATGCAAACGAAGGGTCATTCGCAAATACCTTGAAATAAAAAACCTACGCAGATAACATATGGATAGATCGCCTCATTTTTACAATATTCTTGTAACAGTTCCAAGCAGCAGGGGATTTCCATACTGTGAGTTTGCAGATCCGTCACTGCTTGTACCTGCGAAACAGCTAGATAGCGTCTTTACCCCGTCATACGACGATACCATCAGGCAGTTCCTTGACACAAAACTAAATACCGCCGATACTAGACACACTCCTGATGAGGACCGCTACAAGCGGTCTGATGTTGGAAACATGACAGAAAGACTTGAGACTGCCACCAAGAACGAGCCAAGCAAGAAATCAAGGCTGCTTGCAAATCCTGACATCAGGAGATGGCATGACAACCTTGCAAGGGGTAGCACGAACACTGCCGAGGTAAGGCTGCGAAAGCTTGGCAAGTTCTGCGAGGACCACGGCATGACGCCAATGCAGCTTGCAGAGCTTGCCATGAGGGACCAGAAGGCAGCCACTGACCTCCTTGAGGACCACGTGACGCAGATGGAAGGACAGGGAAAGGCTCCACAGTACATCAAGGCCACGATAACATCGGTCAAGTCATGGCTTTACCACTGGGACGTCGAGATCAGAAGAAAGATCAGGATCTCAAACGTGGACTCGACACCAACGCTACAGAACGAGAGGGTGCCAGAGGCCGACGAGCTTGCCGAACTGTTCAGCAGGGCGGGCCTCAGACAGGGAGCAATCATGGCACTGATGTCAAAGTCAGGACTGAGGCCGGAGGTACTTGGCAACCACGATGCAACGGACGGGCTTGCAATAAAGGACATGCCGGACCTTGCCATAGTGCAGGGGCTTGCGACCTTTGCAAACCCGACGCCGAAGATAAACGTCAGAAGGACGCTCTCAAAGGCAGGACACAGCTACTTTACCTTCCTCACCGGAATGGGTGCAAAGAGAGTCCTTGCATACCTCAACGACAGGATACTGCGCGGCGATGTCCTTGCGCCCGAGTCACCCGTGATTGCCCCAAGCCACCTGACAAGACGGCGCGGGGGAAATGAGGGCAAGAGGTTTGTGACAACAGCCGTGATCGAAAAAGACGTACGGGATGCCATGAGGCCTAGGTTTGCATGGAGGCCGTATGTATTACGGGCCTTCTTTGACACGCAGCTGCTCATAGCGGAATCCCATGGAAGGATTGCGCACGACTTTCGCGTCTTCTTCATGGGACACAAGGGGTCAATCGAGGCCAAGTATACCACAAACAAGGGGATACTCCCAAAGGGGCTTGTCGACGAGATGCGCGATGCGTTTGTCAGGAGTCAGGAGTCTCTGGACCTTGAAGGTTTGGGCAGGGATCCACTTGAGGCAAGAAGGGACGAGGCCGAAGGCAGGATAAGGTCAATGAGGCCGGACGAGCTTGCCCGCGTGCTAGAGCTGTTGGATGATATCAACGGCGGCAATACAGGCAGCAGGTCGTCACGGTAGGGCAGGCAGAGCAGCTCATATCTGAAGGGTGGCAGTACGTAGGAACGTTACCAAACGGCAAAGTGGTAGTAAGAAGGGTGCTCGGTGATTAAGTATAAGCGGGCCCGGGGGGACTCG
>JAGWHF010000078.1 GCA_028866895.1 Nitrososphaerota archaeon | reverse complement strand
GGGCGCCTATATCAACATCAATTGTTGCAAGAATCTTGTCTGTTACACCTGAAATAACTGACAGTGTGTGATTTTTGTATGAATCAGCAGTAACATAAACAGTATTTGTAACCGGATTGACTGCAACAAAGTTTGGAAAAGGTTCTACATGTATTGTATCCTTTAATTTGTTATCTTGTGCTGATACAACAGATACGGTACCGTCACCATTGTTTGCAGTGTATAGCATGTCCGTTCTTGGGTTAAACGCTAATCTGTTAGGATCACGACCTATATCTATTGTATTTATCACTTTATTTTCAGCTCCTGATATCACAGCTATTTCTCCCTGTGGTCCGGTACAAGTCAGATAGATAGTATTTGTAGATTCATCTACGGCAAAGTTGGTTCCATAAAGATTGCAAAGGTGCAACGTTGACACAACGCTGTTTGTAGTTCCATTGATTACAGATACAGTGTTGGACTCCATGTTTGCAACGTATATCATATTGGTATGAGTGTTGATTGCTATACTGCTAGGTCCATCTCCCACCTGTATTGTAGCAACCACTTTGTTTGTAGACTCGGATATGACAGATACTGATTG
>JAGWHF010000077.1 GCA_028866895.1 Nitrososphaerota archaeon | reverse complement strand
ACGGTGCCAAAGGTGCCGATCCATCAGCAGTTCACATATTTGTGGTGTACAATACTAACCCAACTTTCACTGGAGCAACTAGCGGAAAGCTATCATTCATCAATCCAACCACTGGTGTCATACAAGCAGGTACTGTAGCCCTTTCAATTGCAAACTCCACCAATATGGAGGACTTTATCAATTTGAACGGTACAGTGCCAAAGCCTGGTGACCTTCATGGTGGATTCTATACTCCTGGTGTAGTTGATAACGGTACCTTGGTAGAACAGAGACTATTTAGCATTCCTGCAACTGCAAACATTGGATTCATGTATGTATTCACTACATCAGGAACCAACTTACCAATCATCAGCACAGCTGGTGGTAATGCAATTACAAAGAACTTGCCAATGGTCACTGACTTCTTCTCAATCGGTATCCTAGGAGACGGTACTAACAATAACCAGAGAATAAACAACGCCATCTACAGATGGGAGCTTGAAGAGACCGGTGACAACACTGGTGTATTCGTTGGAACATCACAGTTCCTCATGCTCAACCAGTTGAACCTTCTCAACCCAAGTACCTATTCTTCTTTGAGAACCATCAATCACGAT
>JAGWHF010000076.1 GCA_028866895.1 Nitrososphaerota archaeon | reverse complement strand
AAACAGTCCAACGCAAGTTGGGCGGAGGTCCGGCCGTTCCGTTGTGACCCCGTAACGACTGAGCGCGCAGAAGTGTGCGTAATGAGATGGCCTCGCGGCTAGCTCGAGAATTCCCTTTGGGATATCAATCCCGGAGGGAGCGCAGTCCGTTCCGACGAACTGCGACAACATCGCGTAAGCGACTCGGGTGTGCCAATCTGAGCGTCGCCATCATACGCCGACCCCACGAGTGCTCGTGGGTGAAGACATAGTCTAACTCCGGGAGAAATCCCGGGTAAAGTTGCGATGTCGGCTCTTCCCATCCTGGTCCTGCAGCAGGGGCCAAGGGTGGGGCTGCTCGCCCATCAAAGGGGAACGTGAGCTGGGTTTAGACCGTCGTGAGACAGGTCGGCCTCTAACTGATGGAAGCGGTGGCTCACTGAGGGGAAGCCCTGCCCAGTACGAGAGGAACAGCGGGGCGTTGCCTCTGGCGTACCGGTTGTCCGAGAGGGCATCGCCGGGCAGCTAAGCAATCGTGGATAACCGCTGAAAGCATCTAAGCGGGAAGCCACTCCCGAGACGAGTGAGCCTTGGGTCCTAACTTCCCTCGCAAGGGGGAGGA
>JAGWHF010000075.1 GCA_028866895.1 Nitrososphaerota archaeon | reverse complement strand
AACTGATACCTTTTTCATGTTCATCTTGCCACTCCTGTATGCCTTTGACCTTGCAACATCAAGTATCTTCTTCCACGTACCGCTCTGCTGCCACCTCTCCAGCCTGCGGTGTGCCGTAGAATCATCTCCGTATCTTTTTGGCATGTCCATCCACCCGCAGCCTGTTGTCAATACGTACAGGATGCCGTTGATGGTAACCCGGTCATCTGCCCTTGGCCTGCCCGTGCTTGCAGGTGGCAGCAGGTGTCGTGATACAAACTCCCATTGCCTGTCGGATAATTCTTGGAATCTCATGTAATACCGAATAGACCCGCTACAAATAGATCAGAAGATCGTCAATTATTTACCGATTGGGTAGTTTTGAGATGAGTTCATTATTAATTTTGTAAACAATTACTCCTGTTTTGTTTGATTTGTAAAGGACTTCCCAATTGGACGGAATTTCACTATTTTTTGGATTTGATAAAATCTTTGCCGCATTATTCTCAGTAGTATTGAACAGTTTTGGGGGTTGAAACACTACATAGTTTGGTATTGGTTTGAAAACATTGTATCTATCCATGGGCAGACTATTAAGATTTGAGAGATAAAGTGACCAAGGA
>JAGWHF010000074.1 GCA_028866895.1 Nitrososphaerota archaeon | reverse complement strand
CAAAAAGAGTCCATGCTCCACCAATCACATGAGATGGTATACCCAGACTGGTGTTAAAGTAACCACTGCTGTTACTCTTTACTTGAGTTGAGTTTTGTATATTGCCATGATCATTTACTAAAAAGATGTTTGCCATTGAATTTGGTAACGCATGCCCATTAATTGGAATTGTATCCCCATCTGTAAAGTTAGACTTTGGCGTAGAAATTTGTAGAATTGCTATGTGAGCCATGCTAGAATTAGCTCCACCAATAAGAATTAGAGAAATCATAATTATTGAAAGATACAGAGTTTTCATTTTTTATCCAGCTCCAACCAATTTCAAAATTGCAAGATCTACCGTATTAGTACACGGATTTCTATAACTGTTAGTGGGATAAACGCAATAGCCTTCAGGATTTACTATCGCATAATTGTCAACTCCGTTTATGGTCATTTTTTCAATGTAAATGGTGGCTCCAAATTTCTGTGCGGTAAAGGTATGTGTATTTGGACATGGCACCTCAAATATTGCACATGGTCCCATGATGTCTGTGTCGTTTAGTACCACTGTCTGTGTTAGATTTTCAGTATCTTGTGGCAATACCAAGACCCATCCCCTCATCCACG
>JAGWHF010000073.1 GCA_028866895.1 Nitrososphaerota archaeon | reverse complement strand
CCTGTTCACCTCCGAATCGGTCTCCGAAGGCCATCCGGACAAAGTCGCCGACCAGATTTCCGATGCGGTTCTCGACGCCATTCTAGCGCAGGACAAACATTCGCGCATTGCCGCCGAGACGCTGTGCAACACCGGCCTCGTCGTGCTGGCCGGCGAGATCACCACCGGCGCCAACGTCGACTACATCCAGGTCGCGCGCGACACCATCAAGCGCATCGGCTACGACAACACCGAGTACGGCATCGACTACAAGGGCTGCGCGGTGCTGGTCGCCTACGACAAGCAGAGCAACGACATCGCGCAGGGCGTAGACCACGCGAGCGACGACCACCTCAACACCGGCGCGGGCGACCAGGGCCTGATGTTCGGCTATGCCTGCGACGAGACGCCCGAGCTGATGCCCGCGCCCATCTACTACGCGCACCGCCTCGTCGAGCGCCAGGCGCAGCTGCGCCGCGACGGGCGGCTGCCGTTCCTGCGGCCCGACGCCAAGAGCCAGGTGACGATGCGCTACGTGGACGGCAAGCCGCACAGCATCGACACCGTGGTGCTGAGCACGCAGCACAGCCCCGACCAGAGCGAAACGCCCACAAAGCTCAAGGCGAGCTTCTACGAGGCCGTGATCGAAG
>JAGWHF010000072.1 GCA_028866895.1 Nitrososphaerota archaeon | reverse complement strand
ATCCTTTCGACGTAGCGTTCTCCGTTATCAAGGTATGGCGGGGTATCCTCCGGGATAAGCTTTGCAATCTCGGGCGGAAACGAAAATTTGATTGGGTCTAGGTAATTTTTGATATCATAGTTTTTTGAAAGATCGTTGTTACTTTTCTTAAATTTTGACATTTGGATGTTTAGAGTAAAATTCTCGTTATGGACCTTGGAAGTACTAACTTCCTTCATTTTATGGCCTGATTCAATTTTTATATCATTCACAAGATGTTTTTGGAATTGTAGCTAATCATCTATGATGTGTACTATCAAACTACAGACAGGATGTTAAGTTTTGTTGCACTTCTTAGATACGATATGAACCAGAATGTAGAGATAAACTCATTTTTGGTAACAAAAATAAAAGACGGGTACAATTCCTTTACAAGATATGACATCGAGGTCTCAATGGACGAGGTTGAAAGCGAAGAAGACCATGCCAAGCTAAAATACAGATTCATTCTGCTCTCAAATCCAACGAATGTAAAAATAAGCATAGATGGATTTACCACGATTTACGGGAATTCTCAGGAAATGACAAAACAGCTTAGCAATGATGAGAAAAACGTTCCAAGAATAGTAAACACGCTATACCAAGAAATTTTTCCATTCCTATACATAACATC
>JAGWHF010000071.1 GCA_028866895.1 Nitrososphaerota archaeon | reverse complement strand
CTTTAATGCAGGCCACAACAATAATGGTCTTCTTGTAGTTGGAGTAAGTGCAAACAATAATGATGTATCATCTATCACATTTGGTGGAATACAACTGAAAAATGCGGCATATTCATTTACAAATAATGATGCAGAATTGTGGTACCTCAAGAATCCAAGTGGAACTGGAAATGTTGTGGTTACCATGAATGGCCCAACCCAAGCTGTTGTTGGAGCATATTCCTTCTCTGGAGTAAACCAGACTATTCCAATTCCGACTCATAATGCAAAACACAATACAAATGCCAATAGTCCAAAAATATCACTTACAACCAAGTATGCAAATGACTGGGTACTTGACTTGCCATCAATCTATGGAGGCTCGACACTGTCAAGTCCTACCTGCACACAACACTGGGATGCTAATATATCAAATCAAATCACAGGTGCATCAAGCTCTGCAATAGTGTCAACACCTGGAGCAGTAACATGTGGTTGGACTGCAAGCAGTGGCGATTTATGGGATGATGTTGCAGTCGAGATTAATGCTGCAAGATAATAGATTAGACTTTATTTCTCTTTGTCTAAAATCACAAAGCCAGAATTTAGACCAGTGGTTCGCTTAAAATTTTAAATGCAGAAGAAAGTTATGTCAATTTTTTAAGTTACAATAGCACAT
>JAGWHF010000070.1 GCA_028866895.1 Nitrososphaerota archaeon | reverse complement strand
CCGTAATCAACGCGGCCGTCCCAACATCAGGACCGGTAGGAACGACGGTCACGCTCAACTTTAACAACCTGATTGCCAGCAGGTCTGCAACAGTCAAGTTTGGCACCGTATCAATATCAAACAGTACTGTTACCACCAACTCTACCGGAGGGTGGAAAGGAACTGTATCGGTACCGTCCGGTGCCGGTAATACGGTCAGCGTATCCGACGGGACAAACAGCCTGTCCACCTCATTTACAGTAACAACGCCCGTAATCAACGCGGCCGTCCCAACATCAGGACCGGTAGGAACGACGGTCACGCTCAACTTTAACAACCTGATTGCCGGTGCATCATACACCATCAAGTTCGGCACTACCACGGCCAGCGGTGCACAGGCAACGGGTACTACAAACAGCACGGGGGGGTTTGCTGGTACGGTCACGGTACCCAGCGGCATCTCATCAGGATCACAGCCTCTTACCGCAACGGACACAATCAACTCAATAAACACCCCGTTCACGGTAACAACGCCTACGGTCCATGTGTTACCATCATCTGGGTCGGTCGGCACTACCGTTGTACTCTCTGGCTCTAATTTCATACCCTCCTCACCAATCACGGTAAAGTATGACGGCACGACCGTCACTACCTCTCCCGCATCAGTGACATCCAATTCCACAGG
>JAGWHF010000069.1 GCA_028866895.1 Nitrososphaerota archaeon | reverse complement strand
GGTCCTAGACATTAGTACGATAATCATTGTCTTCATAGTGATCTCCATGGTGTTATCATCAATATACTTGTTCATTGGAATAAAGGAATACAGTTTTTTCTCAAGATGGAACAAGAAATTTTCCAGGTACATGTCCCTTAGGGATAAAGCAGAGAAAGAGCTTGGCGAGGACAAGGCGTAGAATCATGAAATCGTCAAATATTGGAAAAGAAGGACATGCTTGATTCTGAACAGATGAAATAACGAAGGAAATCTAGACGTCTTTCACTTTGGTTCTGTATTTCCCTAAGACTATAAGACCAACTATGTCTAACCTGTTGAAGATAAAGCTAAATTCTTATTTTCAGTGCAGATCTCTGAGATATTACTACGATAGCCATTACTGAAATTATTAGAACTAGTGACGCCACTGGACCAAATTCTGGAACAAAAGTAGTGCTTTTTGAGAACATGATGCCATTGCTTCCATTGTTAGCTTGTTGCCATGCAAGATACACGGTATTTGGAGATGATGCCATGGTGCCATACCACGAGCCATAGGTGCCGTCATTTACATTCACTGGAGATTCAAAACTATTACCACCATCTGCACTTTTAGCTATGTAGATGTCATAGGTGCCAGGAGTGTTGTCAACCCAGCTTACGTATACATTATCATTATCAGATGATAT
>JAGWHF010000006.1:77582-173976 GCA_028866895.1 Nitrososphaerota archaeon | reverse complement strand
CTGCACGTATCATGCAGCACGGGTGATCTTGTTGTACCGCTATCAGCAGATTATACGACAGCAAATGTACCAGACAACCAGTCGTACAGGCCTCTTGTGTATCCAATTGCAGGTTTCGTGGACAATGTAGCGGCTGACCCTGCATATGATGACGGTGAGCTGTACCGGTTCAGCAGCGATGTCTGTGCTGCAAGGCTTGCATGCCCCATCAAGAGATACAGGAATACCCCGCAGGAAAGACTGGAGCTTGTATGATTTTACAACTCCAAGGAAGGACAGTGCATATACGGTACCAGGAAGATATCAGTAGAACCGCTCTTTGAGTGTCTCAAGGATGTGTTTGGCATATCCGTACTGCCGGTGCGAGGGTTTGGCATGTCGTCATCGTACGTATTGATGTGTGTCTTTGCGTACCAGATTGCCGTATACTATAACTGTCTTTTTGACAGTGATAACCCAAGATGTGTCAAGCGCATGCTTGGCAACTAGGATTTATTTTTGGATGGAATAATGCCCAAGGCTCAATTATATCGTCCCTTCAACTTGTTCAAAAATTCTATTCTTGAAAACTTTGTTTCTTGAGAAATCTCAAAAATTCTATTATTACTCTTTTTGTACCGTGTCTCTTTCTTATCTTATTTGAAGCTTCGATGTATTTTCCAAGCCGCTTGTAGCTCTCTTGTTCTGATTCTTCCGTTAAGCGAATATCAGTCAATACCAATTTTTCCTCTCCCATCTTTGGTTCAAACGGTCTAATCCTAGATAGATCCTCCTCATAATAGGGATCGCCTTTCAGGATCAGGTCATGATAGAGTTTCACAAAATATCTTATCTCTTCATTATTTTCAACATATGATCTACTAGTGGTCCCACGGTGGTATAACTGGGCATAGGGCGTATAGATAATTCGATATCCTTTCTCTCTCAACCTCAAGCAGAGATCGATGTCATTGAATGAAAAAGCGAGTTTTTCATCAAAACCACCAATCTGTTCAAATAGACTTTTTTTTATCATCAAACAAGCCCCCGTTACTGCACTGCAATCCCTCACACTATTCACAAACCCCTTGTATCCAGGTTCACCCCTTCCCAACCCCTCAAATGCATGAGATGTAATGCCACCAATGCCAATCAATACTCCTGCATGTTGTATTGTATTGTTAGGGTAAAACAACAAGGCACCGACGGCACCAACATCAGGCCTTGTCGAATGCTCGAGCATTTTCTCCATCCAGTCGTGTGTGATGACCTTCGTATCGTCATTAAGGAATAAAACATGCTCCCCTTTGGCATATCTTATAGCATAGTTGTTTATCTTAGAAAAGTTGAAGGGTCCATTGTAGAATAACATCTTGTGTTTTATCCCTCCGAGATTCTTTCTTGTTTCTTCTTTTCTACTATTGTCAACTATAATTATCTCGTAATTTTTGTAAGATGACTTTTCAATACTTTCAGTACATGGTTTTAACAATTTGAGATCTCCTTTAGTCGGTATAATTATGCTAACTAGCGGCTCTACAAGATTTTTGGGTTCGGATGCCATATTGATGTTCTTTTTGTACCAAGTTTTATATGGTTTCTTTTATGGACAGAAAATCCTACTCTTGCTTATCCAAATATTCAGCGAATAGCCAGCTAGCAGGTTCCAATACATATTGGAATCCCTACAGGAGCAGTAATCGTAAACTCATTATTTGTTCTACTAGTGATATTACCTGCAAGATTAATGCCCCCTGCAACATCTAATTTTTGCAATGGAGTAGCGGTTCCTATTCCGACGTTACCGCTGTGTGTTATCCTCATCACTTCAGTATTTATCCCACTTCCACGCGAGGTAAAAGTGAGAGGAACATTACCATTACCGTAATCAGTCGAGTTTATGGTAAATCCCCACTGGTTGCCGTTGCCTTCAAGGAAGAGAGAGGGATTTGGACCAAGGTCTAATCTCGTAAGAGGACTTGCAGTACTAATACCTACATTGCCTGAACTAATGATGACAAGTCGCTGATTAGAACCATCTGTTACTACATATGGATATGTCGTTATGGTAGTATCGGTTTCAGCTAATACGGCTGTTATTGTAACACTACCTAAGATTGTAATCAATAACAAATAAGGCATTTCAAGCTTTTTCAACTCAAGGTCACCTTGAAATGATATGGATTTTGCTCCTTATATTCATTATAAAATCACTCTATTTCGTCATGTTTTTGGATTCAACTTTCAAACAAGAAATATCAAATACAGTCTTGGTCAAATTTCCGATAGTAATTGTGGTTGTCTGACAATTTTCCGTCTGTTTGTATACAGTAATAGCGGCATCTGTGAGACCTTTGTCATATCCATTCTGGTACGCATTTGCCAATTCCTGTTCCCGTGACTCTGTTATTTTCTCATAAATGACATATTGACCCAAACCAAACAAGGCAATTGATAATGTAATTATGGTAATTTTTGACTTGTTCATAACTTTCTTGTGCCGATCCTCTAGTTAATCTCTCCGCCAGCCTTTATCAATACACCACCACCTGACTTTACGAGCAAGTGATAATGGGTAAAGTCAATATTCATTTTCAGGCCAGAAGGAATGGTAAGGATTGCCCCGGATTGTACAACCACGTTTGCAGGGGCAGTCACCGTAGATGATATGGTACAGCTTGACGTGACCGTCCAGTCACCTGACGAGGGGGGTGTGCACGGAGCATCAGTAATAGTGACGCTAGAAGCCGAATTATTTGTTATGCCGTCATTTACGATAAGCTGAAAAATCATGGAAGTAGATACAGAGACTGTAGGCGCCGTAAAGGTAGGGTGCACAGTATTCGCGTTTGAAAGCGTCACCGAAGGACCAGAACTTTGGGTCCAGGAATATGTCAGCTTGTCCCCGTCAGGGTCTGAGCTTGCGCTCCCGTTCAATGATACGACCGTTCCAGGGGATACCGTCTGGTTAGAACCGGCATCTGCAACTGGGGCAGAGTTTACCATCATGGTACCAAAATAGGTAGACCAGTAGGAGCTTGAATGGTACTCGCCTGCAACCCACACTAGGCTCGAGTTTGACGGGTCCGCCATGGCAGAAAAATAGTCGCCGTACCTTCCCGTGGTATCATCGGCAGAGCCCGTCTTTATTGTGACAGGTCCCTCAAAATGGTCCGCAGAATCGTATGTCGGCTGGCCAGTTATGGCAAGGCTCGGATATGCGGTAGAGGACGAGAACCCAAACACCACGGCAAGATTGCCCTGCCCGTCAAACGTTACCGCAGGATAATAATAGTCGTACCCCGCAGCCCCCAGATCATAGTCCTGAAGTACAGAAGACCTGCCCGTATCCACCTGTATCAGCCGGAGACAAGACCTTTGCACGGAATCCCCTGAAGGCACGCATCCGTCGTTGAACGAGACCCACATCTTGCCCTTGTACCATGCGGCATCAAGCACGCGGCCGTCGCCTGTATCAACGTAGTAGGAAGGCGAGTCAGGCTCCGTGCCCCCCGGGGGAACGCTTGTGGCCTGTATGGAGAGATCCGTCTCCTGGGTCGTCGGGCTTGACGCAGTGCCAGTTATCGTATAATACCCAAGTGAGTTTACCGAGCTTCCGGTACTGTTTACCGCTACAAGATACACGGTAGAGTTTGAGGAGAGCTCCCTTGCAGGTACCATGCCCATTATATTGGCGCTTGGCCCGACATCGGTATATTTTGTAAGCGTCGCGCCCGAAGTTACCTGTCCCTTGTCCACCACCCAGTACTCGCCCCCCGCAAAGGAGGTCGACCCGCCGGAGATTCCGCAGTGGTTTGTAAAGTCGTTTGCCGATATGACAAGCTTGTCGCTTGACATGCCTATCTTTGGCTGGTCTGGACAGTCCGCAAAGGCAACGTGGTAGATGTTCCAGGTAGACGTCGGGTCCCCCGTCGAGGATGCCCCAAAGTAGACCGAATCGCTTGTTATATCCAGTATGGATGAGAACCACCTACCGCTGAGAGGATCATAGATTATCCTCGGGTCTGAGAGGCGGTCAGTCGAGGTACCAAAGAACGAGGCAAGCGAGAATGTAGAGAGCGATGTTCCCGCCTTGGACCATATCTCGCCCTCTAGGTTTACCATCTCAAATGTATCATTTGGCCCTGCCGAGAAGGCAACATCGGGTGGTGTATACCCCCCGCTTGCAACCTGCCCGAGGCCGTCAGAGCCGCTGCCTGCAGCCTCGACCGCGCTTGAACCCGTGGCAACCAAGGGTGCCTGGCTTGATGTGAAGGTCCTTGCGGATTGGAGCGAGCTTGTGAGGGCTTTCATCGCATGCAGATTGGGATGCGGCGTCAGATACGGAATCTTGATTGTGGCATTGCTTGGCACTACGGCAGGCAGGCCCAAGGGGCCCGTCTTTGTGGGTCCTATTCCTGGGTGCAGCTGGGCCGCAGCACCCATACTTTGGAATGATGGCATGGCAAGGTATGCGACTGCAGCAGCCGCGACCAGAATGGCAAGCCCAAGGACCCTTCTTATGTTCCTCCCCAATGCTCCGATGGTATCTTGGGGGTCTTTTAACGATTCTCTGGGTTATGCTGCACATGACAGGACTTGAAGAGGTTCACTGATTTTTCATTAGGAGCTGGTCAGAGATCGCCTGTTTTCATGGTCTCGACATATTTCCTTGCAGCCTTTGCTAGCTCAAAATCATCAGTGACAAGAACAAGATTAGACTTTACCGCTACTGCAAGATATGAGGCGTCATATACCATGAGCCCTTCTTGCATGGCAAGTTCATGCGCATGTCTTTCAAGCCCGTTGGCGCTCTCCGTCCTCATCTGTTGCATTAAAAGTAGCATTGAATCAAGCAAGGCAAGTGATTGTTCCTGCGTAAGTTTTTTTTCCGATAAGAAAGCTTCCAGATTGCACTTGACACCTCATAGAAGGTTAGATCCAATATGAGGTGGTTGCATAAGATGCCTATCGATCTTGCGTCCTTGCTTCTTACAAGATTTAAGAGAGCGGTTGCGTCAAAGAGGCTATCGCTCATTTCCTGACGATCTTACTGCCCTTACAATCTCCTTGCTACTCACTTTTTTTCTCAATATACGACCCATCTTGCCGAGATCCGCTGAGAGACTTTTCTCCTCAACCCTCCTTACCTCCTCTTCGATGGCCTTTTTCACTACTTGGCTTATCTTTATGTGGTGCAACTTTGCTTTTTTTCCTAGTTCATCCGGTATCTTTGCAGAAACAACAGTAGTCACGGTATTGCTTTACTGGTAATACCTGATAAGCATTACCTGTGTAACCCATGGATGAACCAGGTTACAGGATGATATCAGAATTACTGAAAAGCCATCCAACAACTGAAAAGTACCCACATTTCTAGGTGTCATGAATGTATTGCTGCTCTCCCAGTTCTCAACTAGAGGAGGAGAGCATGTCTTTAGTGTCATAGCAAAAAAGCTTGCAGAAGACAACTAGGTATTGTGATAACAAAAAGATTGAAGGCGAAATATATCAAGAACCTGAACCTCTCTACCGGCTTGTCCGGTAGCCTCTTCCTGCTTCAATAAATTTAATTCACGTTCTGCCCAAAACTGTTCTCATCCTATCTCATGATGTTACGGTACAGAAATATGCTTGTTTGACAATCCTTAAGTAATTTCAGCTCGCAACAGCAACGAATTGAGCCGCAGCGTCAAATTTACAAAGCATGCAAAACTCAGGGCCCTTGAGAGAGACGTAAATTCTGAAGATGCTGAATTTGTGATAAACAGCCCCATAGAAACGATCTTTGATCCAGAAAGACAAAATTACAAAAGTTTTTCACTAGTTAACCATCCACTCACAAAAGGACCCGCCTACCTGATGGTAGTACACGGCAAATTTAATACGCGCGTCACAATAATATCAGTCATGTGGCAGACAAGAGGAGGATTGAGGAAAAACGGCTTCAATAAAGTATGATAAGGAGGCAAAGGCCCTCTACGTGCGAGTAGCTCCACGAAAAGGCAAGATAAAGGAGACGATCTCACTTGGCAAGGACAGGTTCCTCGACGTAGACGACAAGGGGCGTGTCATAGGTTTTGAGATATTACTCCCCAAAGCCATGCCAAAGCAAGCCATAAGGGCAATCGCACGCTCTAAAGACACCATAGAACTGGTACGATGACAGTCAGGGGACGAAAGCACCTTCCGCAAAGATACTCAAGGGATCTAGACTGCGGCCCAGCTCGTTGCGAAAGAACGGGAGAGGTAGACATATCTTGGAATTCCACATCGTATTCTGTCAACCTGATGGCTCATGCCGCAAGGTTGACAGAGCCCCTTGGAGATATATCACATGTACTCCGGATACCTCCTCTTCCTTGGCTCGATTATAATATTTTTGCATCTCTCGCTAGGATGGATAAAAAGACGCAATCCGGCCTGACTGTTAACCTATCTATTTGAACCCTAGAAGACCCGCACATCCTGTCCGTAGGGAAGTGAAGAGGCCAAACCGGGAACCGCGATCAATGCTTTAGCATGGACGGGGAGAAACTTACCAGAAGAGACATGGATATCCATTCATGAGAATACACCGAGTAATCAGGTCATAACGGTAATAGGGACAAAGGTAGAGTTTGATTACATAAAAAAGCAATTTGACGGCCTAATGAGCATGAAAAACGAATCAGAGTATCAACCTACACTCATGAATGATAAGGATGCCAGGATGCCATACTACGAGCAGAGCGCATAATAAACAAGATTAAAACACTCCTCAGGAAATGAAAAGCCTGAACATACTTTTGCTCTCCCAGTTCTTCTCCACAACCTTACTCCCAGGAGTTTAACATCCTTGGACAGCATGCAACACAATGCGTGTTGCGCCCATACTTGTCAGGCCTCTATTCTCTACTGTCACACCTCAGACTGGAAATGGTCTTCGAAGGGTTCTAGAATGGCGTGCTTTTAGCAAACCCCCTTGTCCTGTTTTTAATTTTGAACAATTCCAATCCATTTATGTGACAGCCAAAGATCAACCAGACAGGCAATACGGCCGCATGGTGCGGAACACCGCCCTGAACGGCCCCACGGTATCGCCTGACGACCTGTCGCGCCACATGTATATCGTAGGTTCAAGCGGGTGCGGCAAGACCACGCTGATACGCCAGATTTCAAAGCACCTTGAGATGGCAAACCTTGGCGGGAATGCCCCAAACTCGTTCATATATATCGACGTCAAGGACGAGGACTCGAAGCTCTTCCTGAGGCAGGCAGAAAAGGCTACGGTAGACTGCGGCAATGCAATATTTCTTGATATCAACCATACGGGCTTTGCAATCAATTTACTTGAGCTTCCCAGGTATGACAACTCGCAGGACAGGGAGAACATCATATCAAGGAAGATTGGCAACGTGATGGACATGTTCAAGGAATTTTACGAGCAGCAGCAGGTCTTTGCAAGGATGGAGCGGATACTCAAGCTGCTCCTCAACTACCTCTACCAGAATACGGACACCCCCACCATGCTTGACCTGTACCGTATCATAGCAGGCCTGCAGGGCACTGGCGCGGCAGGGCTTGCAAAGATACGCCAGAGGCTGAAAAACGTGAGCGGCAGCGAGATGGAAGACGCGCTCAGGTCGGTTGCCAGCCTCAGGGCGGACAGCTGGGAGCCGCTTCTCAACAGGATAGAGCCGTTTGCAACTGACAGGTACCTGCGGAAGGTGTTCTGCGTCAGGAGGTCGACAATTGACTTTGACGAGATGCTAAAGCCCGGCAGGCAGACGTTTGTCCGGATATCAGACACCGAGACGCCTCACTATGCCACAGGGCTTGCAATCATGGGCATTGTGATTGCAATCTGGTTTGCGCTCCAGGCAAGGGCTGCAAGGACGGCCCAGTCCTCAGGCGGAAGGAGCCTTGTTGTTCTCTGCCTCGACGAGTTCCAGCGCGTCCAGAACCTTTCCATATTGAGGACGATGCTAGAGCAGGCGCGAAGCTACAACCTCGGCCTCATACTGTCGCACCAGAACCTAAGCCAGATAGACGACGCACTACTTGGCGCAACTGCAGGAAACGCGGCCACTCAGATTTACGGAAGGCTTGCCGGGCGGGACGCCGCAAGGGTTGCAAGGAACATTGACCCAAGGTTTACCTCCGAGCTTACCGAGCAGATTGCCACCCAGCCTGACTTTCAATTTACGATAAAGACACGGGCTCCGGCAGGCGAGGAGCAGGGCATACCGCAGCACTTCCGGACGCTGCCCCCGCCGGACCTGCTCATCTCAGAAGAGGAGGTCCTGGAATTCAATGATACCATGAGGTCAAGATATGGCAGGAAGGAGGGCGAGGTGATACGGTCCATTCTCGGGCCGGACGACGAGACATCAAGATGGATGCTCCAGCTTGACGACCCTTCTGCCTTTTTGCCGCTGGGGGAGTGGAGGATACTTGTTGCGCTGAGGGATGGCCCCTTCAACCTCAGGGCCATAGTGGAAAAGACGGAGGGTAACAACAGGAATGCCACGAGCCGCACGCTTGAGGGCATGGTGGAGCGCGGGCTTGTCAGGATATCAAAGATGGAGAGGAGGGGAGCCGTGACAATCAGGGAGTATGCCCTCTCAGACAGGGCCGCATCGAGGTACTTTCCCTGCTCGTTTGAGGCGGTGGGAAGGGGGGCGCGGGACATTACGGAGGTGGCAAGGGCAGCCTTTGAATACCATCTATCGAGAGGCAACTTTGTCTCCATTGCAGACCAGAAGGTGCGGGACGGGGTTGACAGGACGGACATGGCAGCATATGATTATTCAAGCCAGTCGGCAGTCTCAATAGAGGTCGAGTCTGAGAGCGAGGCGCACTCACACCCCGAGCAGGTATCATACAACATGAAGAAATGGGAGGAGCTTGGGTTCCAGAGGTGCGAGGTCTGGACAAAGGAGGGCAATGTACGGAGGATCCACGAGAGGCTTGACCCAAAATTCAGGAAGGATGTAACGGTGCACGTCGTGTAGTGATCCCATCCTTCCTAAAGAAGATCTTGTTGGTACCATGAAACGCCTTGGCCCAGTCATGTCGAGGACAAGGTTGAGAGGTATTTTCTGTCAAAATGAAATGTCTTGGATCCTTAAAAGGTAAAAAGGAAAATTTACTTCATAATGTCTGCAAGAGCCAATAGAAAGACGAGATAGAAATTACTTCTCTTCCTTTCTAATTACTATTGTAGAACCTTTAACGTCCAGCAACATATCATCACCGGCTTTAAGTTTCAAATCACTTACAACCTGAGAGGGAATTGCGACCATCATGCTATTTCCAATCCAACGGAGCTTTAACCTGATCTCCACGTTCATCGGATATCCTATGGATATATTTAAATACAGGGATATTGATAGAATATTGATTGAATATCCTTAAGATATTTTACGGGCTGTTCAAAACGATTAGAGAAGCAATCCCTCAAGAGCTACGAGAATCCGCATGCCCCACGATTTCAAGGGAGGCAAAGCATGACATCAAAGGAAGAGTTTACTGACGACCTGATAGCCCAGCTTGTAAGGACCGCCATTGATCTCAGGCGCGAGACAGGCTTTGAAGAGGGGGCTGCGGTGGTTTCCTCGGAGACAGTAATACTAGGCTCCATCCTTGCGATGTATTTCAAAAAATGTGGGAGAAGGATTGCAGAGACATCGTATGCGGCCCTTGATTCGGCAGACCTGACAGTCGAGGCGCTTGCATTCTCCGAACTTTGGCGCAGGGTGCATCCTGGGGAAGGCGACCTCTGGGAGACTGAGGAGGACGACCTGAATTGAGGCCGCAAAGCATTGAATGCCATGCTGTACCTGGGAGGCTGGCAAGTTGAGCAGCCAAGGAGCGTCGTATGAGAACGGTACGCTTGAGCCTGATTATTATGCCATACTTGGGGTCCCTAGGAATGCATCTGCGGAAGAAATCAAGACACGGTACAAGGAGCTTGTGTTAAAGTTCCATCCAGACAGGGAGGGGTCCGCACTTGCGGCGGAGGCAATGGTATGGATAAACAGGGCCTACGAGATCCTCTCAGACCCGCAAAGTAGGCAGGAATACGACCATGGCCCGGAGGTTGTGCCGGAAGAAAAACAGCAGGAAGAAGCTGCAACGGAACACAGTACTGGCCCGGCACCTGGTAAAAAACCATATATCATAGTGGACGTGATGGGGCGCAAGGCGCACTCCATTGTACTTGCTGCCATGGCAGCCGCCTGCCTTGCAGGCCTTTTGGTGGGGCTCCCAGGGACCGAGGGAGGTACGGTTGCCCACCAGTATATCGACAGCAGCAAAGATATTTTCACGAGTGAGATACACGAGGGGCTCGTCTCGCTCCCGCTGCTCATACCGGGATTCGGGGTTGCGTGGGGATTCCTTGCGTTATTTACAACGGGCCTTGTTGACAGGGCCGTATTTGCAGCAGCGCCCGGCATCCACGGTTCTGTCGCGGGCAACCTGCTGCCGTATACGCTACTTGCCACGGGGCTGAAGATCCTTGCCTGCTACATCGGCATGTGCAGGAGCGTGCTGCTTGTCCAGTCGATAAGGAGGAGGCGGTTTCATGCGCTAGAGCGCTCCCATACTGAGGTTGATATCATCTTGGTTATGTTCCTGTACGGACTGGCCGCACTTGTCGAGGTTATCATGGCCATCAATGCATGAAATTCTGCAGCAAAAACCCGCCTGCCGTGAAAATGTAGAACCTTGGAAACACATCAGAACACAGAGTCCAAATCCCTATTAATCAAAGGCATTGAATCTTAATAATGGGAATTACAAAGCAGCCATACGTTCGTTACGTGGGCGGTTCCCTGTTTTTGGTCGGATGGGTGCTTTTCGTCCTGGGGCTGAGCACTTTACTATGCGGCTCGCCTTTGTGGGGATCCAACTGTTTTCATCTCGGGCTTTTAGTTGCCGAGGGCCTAGAATTTTCCGGCGTGATCCTTGTTGGCGGAGGAATGTTTCTTGTTGGCCGAGGTTCAAACCGCACGTCAGACAGGAACTCAATTAGGGAGAATCCGACGTCTTCCCGGTAAAGTATCAACCCAAAACACGCCCCCGGCCTAGTTGAAAACACGTTTTGAAACTGCCCCCGGTTGGACTGCGGCTTTTCCGCGGTGCATCACAGCGGAGACGCGAGTTGGGAAGGTCCCCATGGCAAGAAGGTACAAAAATCAGGATTCCAGTGCTTTTTTCCAGCCTGAAATTTCGTCATCAAAATTGTCCAATTGGCCCTCAAACTGCTCCTGTGTCATCTGTTCAGGCCTGACAAACAGCCACGATACGGTAGACCCGCTTCCGTTCGGCGTAATCCTGCAGTATACTGTCCATTCACCTCCCCCGCCCACAAAATCATGATCCAAGATTCCGAATTTCTCATCGTCTCTCAACTTGATCCTCGCCTTGCCAAACGGGGAATCACCAGTCCACCAACCGTCATCCCCCTTCCTGATCTCCCTTAACGCCCCGCCCGACTCCCAGTTCTTCAGGTTGCGGAAGAAACCGTATGCTGCCTTGATGTCCCTTGTTGTCACCAATGTTTTTACAACCACTGACCTGGGCTCTTTATTCACGATTGTGAAATTTTAATCACGATATTAAACGGTATGAAAGTGTCTGCTACCACACGGATGAGAATCTTTAAGATTGATGCAAAATCTATGGCTGTATGCAACGCGGCATGATAATAATGGCAGTAGGCCTCTTGATGCAGGTTGCAAACTGGATCATCTCCTCGACAATGTCACACTCGCCAACCTTTCAGGCGTACAAGGGCACCCTGGGGACCATAACCATCTTTGGCTGGATACTGTTTTTTGCAGGGTTTGCAGTAAGGCACTTTGACAAAAAGAAGCAGGCATTAAACGAGCCAAAAGGAAAACCAGGCCGCAAATAACGATTCCGGCATACGGACTGGCGCCTTCCAGCATGCCCAAGATATCCTTCTCTTGTTGGCTCTCCTCGATATTCCATCCAGATACAACTTAAAATCAAGTACGCTGACGGGTTTTTGGGCTGTACGGTGAGTTTCAATAAAATTTTCAAGGGCATGGGTGGCATAATGGTCGGTTTTATTTTTATTTTTTACATAGGCATCAAATTTGCAGGCAATAGCGACAAGTTTCTCAGTCATGTCGGTTTTGCATTTTTAATAGGCGGCATGATATCCCTTGCCCTTGGCACGGTATTTGTTTATCAGGGAATCAAGGATTAGGTTCAATCATGTTAAGAATCGGGCCGCATGTACGCCATACCTGCGACCTGTCCAATATGGCAGATGGGGCGGGCCGAGGGGTTTCTTGCACCCCAGAGGATTCGGATTTGCGGTTTTGTTTGAGAAAATTGACACAAAATGGCAGTAAGCTAATCGGAGTGGCTACAGAACTCCTTTATTTTTTAAAACAAAAGCTATGACTTGTTTCTACAAATTCCATTATCAAAATATTGGTTAGAAGGACAAGGCTCAAGATTTCCTCGTGCAAGGTAGGAGGAGTTATCCATCCTCCATTTGTTGTCCTAATGGCATTTGGAGGTATGAAATTAGTAGAATTTGTTGCATTTTGTGCAAATGCTAATGGACCTATTGAAATAGGTGCGATCAAAAAAACCGCATAAAACAAAATTCTCCAAGAACCATGCATCATATTTTATGTACTACATTTGAATATAGCCTTTGATTAAATTTGAATTGTATCTAAATTGGCCTGATGTGAAGGAAACGCTCATCTGATTCTTTTGCAAACATACGGTTCTCATATCTGCGAAAAATCAATCCAGTCGTTTCAACCATTCCTCAAAGAAGGTGTCAGAAATACCATATTGGCTGCCATTTTTTTCTATCAATCCCTTTTCCTCCAGGTACTGTGCAGCTCTAGCTATTGTAGATGGTGCTCCAAGACCGTTATCTTCTCTAAAATCAGAGGCAAAGATTTCCTTTTGTCCGGTTTTTGCCATGGCAAGTAACACGGCTCTCTGTTTGCCCTTGATCGAGTCCCACAAGGCAGTGTATGCATAGTTTTGATTTCTCATGAGCTGTTCCTTTGCCACCGTGATATCATCTGTTTCAACAGACTTGGTTCCCAAGGACTTGCGGTAGTTCCAGACCTCATGGCACAGCTGCTGCGTATAATATGGATGGCATTGCGTCAAGTCTACTATCTTGGCAACATTACCTGCTGATATTGTCATACCTCCTACCCTGAACCTGTCTTTTATGAATATTCCAAACTCTTCAGGTGGGATGCGACGAAGATTGAACGGCTTGCCCATCCTGTATAACGCCCTGTCCTTGCTTTCAAATGCCCTACCCAAAAGGTGCATCTGACTGCCCATGAAGACATAGGAGACATTCTTGTGGTGCTGGATCCTTGACCTTAAGCTCCTTTCTATCTCCTGCCCGTCAATCTTTGTAATTTCTTGAAACTCGTCAAAAACAACTACCATCTTCTTTCTTTTCTTGGTTGCAATCCTCTCTGGCAAGTCATACAGTCGCGACAGTACTGCATTAATATCGCTCTTGCCCCGTGACAGCTCTATCTCCATCCCACCTTCAATGTCAGATGTTCCCTCTGGTCTTACCGTTAATTTCACCGGCGGGATGAGATCCTTGATGAAATTGATGATCTCATCTAGTTTTCCCCCCTTGGACTTTGCCATCGAACTCGCATAGATATTTGCAAATTTTTCAATGGTGGTGGCAGGATAGAGATCAACGTAGGCGCAAATTATGCTCTTTTTTTCAAGATCTTCAAGCACCTTGAATATGAGGGAGGTCTTGCCGTACCTTCTTGGCGAGAATATGATCAGGTTAGTCTTGCTTGTCAGGTCAGAGGCGATCTCCTTGACCTCTTTCTTCCTGTCTGCAAAATTATCGCCTCTAACTATGGTCCCAAAAACAAATGGATTTTCAGTCATGCCAATCTAAAGGGCAGATCAGATATATGTTTTCGCATATATGCGAATCGCTAATATGCGAATAAGAAAAATTTCCAGCCCTTAAGAGATTGAACGGTTCGTTGAACAAGATCCAAAACTGGGTTGTTCCAGCTTGTCAAACTTGACAATCCCGTATGCAAGTGGTAATTTTTTTCGAAAGATGCATAGTAATGGCATACGCAAAGGCACAATTTTTAATCAAAGTTTTCCCTCTGTTAAATCTGAATTTAATATAGTTTCCACCAAATCACAATTTTTTTGATTTATTTCTAAAATAATATATTGCAAGAACCGCTATTCCACTAAGAGATCCCAAGACCGACAAAAATTATGCCATATCCTAGAATACTATCTCCACATGAACAATGAGAAGGCGGTCCAACTATCTGGGCTGGACACATACATTCAACATCTATGAATTGTTTGTATGCTAATACAATTACAATGATTCCGGCAATAATTAGAATAGATCCTATTAATTTCAAACTAGTTTATTCTGGAATTATTCTGTATTAAGATCATTCATTTGCTTTGAATCCTGTAAGATTAGCATCACTAATCATTCCGCTCTCTGGATTTCTTGCACCCCAAGCAGGCAAAAGACAAATCCATAGCGCGGCAGTAGACTGGGCATTTTTTCAGGCAGGCTATGCATGCCAAATGATACGGCATTGAAGGGGAAAGAAGTCATCATAATATCATGTAATTTGAAAAGGTGCCTCTGTTCTGATTGCATTGTTCAACGTAACATAGGCAGTCATCTTGTAATTGCCGCTTGGTAATGCGGCAAGTTGGAATTGGTCATCGGTGAATACGCCCGCGCTGTCGGCAGTCCTGACGTCGTTACCAACCAAGTTTCCATTGTTGTCGTAAAGCTCTATAGATACGTCACGGTCTGGCAGAAAGCCCCTTCCCGTGACTGATATCACTGCATTTTGACCAAATGGGACTGAGGTAGGAATGGAGAAAACAAACGGATTTGGAAGCACGGTTATCGATGCCGAGATTGTAATTAGATCAAGATCACCGTTTCGCACGGTGCATGTTACATTATAAGGTCCGGGATTTGAATACATGCAAGGGCCCGATTGGGGGCCTTTTGCCGTAGCGCCATCACCCAGATTCCACAGGAATTCCATCCCCTGAGTGGGATCAACGGGGGGAAGTTTGACAGGTATCGAACCTACATCCTCGATTGAAAATTGCATGCGGTCGCCAGGCCAACAATACGGTTCATAGCCAGGACGGTCCAGGTTCTCCATCTTGACAGAATAATACCCGTCCTTGTAGAACTCGGCCGGAGACAGGACCAAGACATAAAAATTCCACTGATCCTGGGGCGGCACGCCCGAGCCTGTAACCTCGTCTATGGTCAAGTGCCCTTGACAAATTTTTGATATGCCGTAGATATGGTTTGGAGACTGCAGATCCCTGGTCTGGGTATCAATCGTGTTGTCCCCCCAGTGCCAATTTACCAACAGACTGCCATCATCCCCGCCTACCTTTGAGCTCAAGAGTATGGCAACACTGCTGCCTTCCATAATGACTCCCTGCCATTGGAGGGGATTTTTGTCTATGATTTGAAAGGGCGGTGTTGGAGAGACGTTTATCGTTATTGCGGGGCTTTTATCATATTCAACATATTTTCCATTCTGCCACGATACATACCCTACATAGACCTGGTAAACATCAGCCCGGGAAAATGTATAATTTACAACAAGGTCGCATACTGGATGGTTGCCGTCAGAAGAGTCGTTGCTCTTGCCATCTATAAAATGCCATACCTTTAGGGAATTAACAGGAACTTCGCGGAGAAGGAATCCCACCGTTAGAGGCGCCGTACCCCTGTCAGTGCTATAAAGAAAGGTGCCGGTAGGCATTGAATGAGGTGGTTTTACGTCTATTTAGGATTCATCTCTCCAATAATGAAAGCGATATAATTTTTTTACTGATGCTGAAGCACCCAAAACATAATTCATCGAAACATGAATAAATTATTGTAGAAATTTGGGTCCGATTCTCTTCCAGTATCAGAAAAATTTCCCACGTCATTGATTGTGTGGGCAAAGCATTGCCTTCTGTAAAAAAATTTCAAGCAAAGGAAAAACCGCAAAGGATAACATCAATAAAAAGATCAATGGAGGGGCGGCACCAAGGGAATCTAGGCTGCTATCTTCCCCATAGGAGTCAGCATCCCATAATCCGGATTGTCAAATGAATTGCCGGCGATTTCGTAGCCCAAAGCCTCATAGTACCCAATGTTCTCTCCTGTAGAATAGAGGATTATCCTCGAATACCCAAAATTTGCTGCAATTGCCTCAAGGAGAATCATGAGACTGAATTCAACCCCTCGCGATTCCTCAAAAATCTCATTCCACTCGATGAGATCAAGGTAGAGGTGGTCGTCCTCGCCTACGAATACGATGAAACCTAGTATGTCCCCCTCAATTTCATACACTATCACAAACCTCTTTCCAATGTTCGTCTCCACGAGATATGACAGGTCGATTCGACTTTTTGGCTTCAGCCGGTTCCAGAATTTCTTTTTGCCGTCTGCATATTCAATTTCCCGATAAGGCGGGTTGAGGGCCAGTGACCGTCTTGCCATTTGTTCCTCCAATAGGATGAGAGCCTGCCTAAAGTGTTTCTCCCATATAGTCAAGGTTCGGCGTAGTCTGGAATCAAGGAGTGTCCAGTACCTAGACGTACCTTCCAATCAGGAACCCGGTCTTCTCATGGTACGACCTTGGAAGGCTCCTGCCCCGTGTACCGTTCAGGTTTGGTACCGCGTCAGGATCAGGCAGGTGCACAAGAGCTCCGATATCATTCCCAGTTATTACAAAGGGCAGCGGCTTTCTGTCATGATACCGCCCAAGCCAGTTCCTGCCGCAGTAGCGGTCGCAGAACTCGCCCATGAATTTCTTCGGGTCCGGCAGGAGCCTCCCCTCAAAGACCGCCTCAAGCCTTGATACCTGCGTCCTTTTGCCGCCAATCCTGACCCACGTCCTGCCTGGTTTCTTGCCATCGTAAAACGAAGCGATTTCGTACGAGTACTTTCTGAGGCAGTCAAACGAGCTCGTCAGAGTCTCATATGGCACTGCATTTGCAGCCAAGAGCGCAGAATCAAGCTCAACCTCCCCTTCTGCAAGCCCCCTTACGGATAGCATTGCCTGTCTTGCCGCCATGCGCTCTGCCAGGTGCCTCCTTATTCCCCTTGCGTTGCTGTAAAAGTCGCCGTTTCTCTCCTCGCGGGGCCGCTCCACCCTTACCTTCCTGCCCCCCACCTCCCTTGTTCTCACCACGGGCTCGGCAAGATACCTCTCAAATTTCTGCATTTTTTCTGAGAGCCTGTCAAGGCTCGCGTTAAAGTCGTGCAGCTGAAAGACAAACTGGACCCAGGCGTTTTCTGCCTGCTGGACTGCGGTGCATACCTTCGACATGAGCGAGGGCAAGGCTGTACCCTCCATCACTGCAAACGGGTGGCCGTGCGTCGTGGACGCGTCAAATACATGGTAATTGCCCCGTATGTCAAACCAGGCAGGTGCCGCCGCGTCCCGGATCTCGCCAAACTCGCAGTTTGGGTAGCAGAGCTTGAGTGCTGCCTGAAAGCCTGCCACATCCTCCCTTTCTGCCACTCCCACCATCCCAAGCCTGTCCCGCCCTCCAGCCCATACCACCTCAAGTGACCGCATCGTCCTGCCCGCAAGGCCCTGGGCGTTTGCCATGGCCGCCTTGCGGTCCTGGGCCGCAGGCACTATGACCTCAAATGACGCAAGGCTGCCTGGCGATTCAAGAAAATACTTCACACTGCCAAGCCGCCCCTCCGGCCTCTTTTTCGGGTTTGATGTAATCTTCCATCTTTTTGACATGCCATGTAAGACAGCGGGGCAGAATTAGAACGGCAGGATGAAATGCCTGTTCCGCACATCCAAGAACTGCCGGCGCGTCGACCTTTGTTTTACTTTCTAGCACATTTCCAGATGCATCTGTCTCATCCCTCTTTTGGTTTTCCGAAACGCATTTCTGTTTTCCGAAAATAGATTTGTTCCCCGTCCTTGTCTTATCCCGCAAAACGGTATGATGATCGCGCCTTGTCCCATACCTGCAGGCAGGGCGGATTTCTTGGGGGCTTAAAAGGAATCCGCCCAACTTGCCCCGTACCATGAGTCTTTCCCCTCACAAGAATTCGCTTGGTGATGACCTTGCATCCCTTCCCGAGAATTTCTGCCCGCTCTGCAGGAGGTCCATGCTTCATGATGACGAGAGGCGTGAGTGGTGCTGCCAAAGCTGCGGGTATGTAAAGAGAAGCGAGATGGAGGAGACACAATGCGGAATGAATGTAGGGTACCGGCCTGAAGGGAGGGAACTCCTCGGCTCAAGGCCACGGGACCTCATGGAGACAAGGGACTGGCAGGCAAGGCCAATCTCATGGGCCGCAAGACGTGATCTGAGGACTGCCGCCAGGTGGGACAGGAGGAGCAAGGGGCGTGGCCAAGCCGCACTTGAGAGGGTGGCAGCACTCTACGAGAGGTTCGTGCTCGAGGGATATGATGACGGCATCAAAAAGTGCGACCTTGACGCCTTGAGGGGGCACGTTGCCAACATGATAAGGGCCACGGGGCCAAGGCAGACCGACATTGACCTGATGAAGGTAATCCGCAACTTCTTGAGGACCAAGCTTGGCAGGTCGCAAGAGCTTGGGAGGTTTTTCAACCTCGGGGAGCTGCACATGAAGATAAGGCACGGAAGGGAGGCGCCTCAGAACGTGGCAGGAAGGGGCAACCAGATTGGCAGGGGCAGGAAGGAGGGCCGCATAGATTACTGCAATCTGTGCAATGTAGCAATAAAAAATTACGGCGCAAAAAGACACCACGATATCTACCATGCCGATATCCCATACCACCGCTACATCAGCAGGAGGGGCGGGCACGTCAGGCGGGCTGCCACCCCATCCTGCGTCCTTATTGACTGCGCGGCAGGCAGCCAGGATGATATCAGGATGCCAGAGGCCGGGCCCTGCACCCGCTGCGGCGTTCCAGGCGCGATAATCAGGCGGTACCGCGTGCGGATATCAAGGAGGGGAAAGGTATGTACCGTCTCCCGCGTCGTGGCAAGGCACAAGGATGCCGCGGGCGGAAAATGGAAGGCATGCATACTGGCCCAGCACAAACAGGCCGGGCAGTAGTTTTGTGGCCATGTTTCAACGTTGTTTTAATTTAGGATTATTGTGGTTTTTGCCCCCATGCCAGAACATATGGTTTGGAATGGCGGAGACCGACGATCTCCCCGGACCGTGAGACCAGACCCCCGTTTCCTAGCCTGCCGCCCATCCAAAATTTGTGCAATGCCAAGGGTTGCAACGAATATCGGATTCATTGCATGTGCCTTCACATCAAAATCGTTTGGAACGTTTGCCTCAATATCCGCATAGCATGTGTCTTCATTTTTTTCTTGGAAACAGGGACATTACAAATAAGATGGATATTACGCCTATCGTGCCAAAAATTTTGATGGCTTCCGTCAAAGAAAGGCCGTCCATGTTTCATTCATTTTTAAAATTCGAGTAGATTAACTTTCTATCACCCAATTATTTTTGCCAGAATGATATTTTGACTGCTTGCATCCACTCCGGCGATATGTTGACGTTTTGGGCTAACGCATAATTGAGAAACATGTCCCGGATCCCGGCCTGAAGATTAGAATCAATTTCTCAAACCTGCATTTGAACCCGACCTGCGGCCCAAATATCCGCCGTCGGCCAAAACTAGCCGCCCCTGATTTGAACAATTTTCATGCCTGCAGGCAGGCTTGAACCATTTACAATGACCGTACCTTGAAGCTAATGCTGAGCTACTAAACTTTAAGACAATACAGTCAGCCTTCACCGTAATTTTTTAGGGAGGGAAGGAATCGGTTTGGCTTTATCCCTCCATTTTCCACCACGTCCTGCCCTATCAGGAAGTCAATCAGTTTCTGGGGATCATTTATCCCTTCAACCTGGGTCCAGCTATCATCCAGTACCCTTGCCACGTGATATGAGCAGTTCCTGAAAGGCGTCCAAAACTCCTTGGTTTCACTGACACTCTTTTCCAGAGTACCATCATCTTTCTGCTTCAAAATTAATATGAAAACGTCGCCAGGCCTGTTTTGATTTTTATTTGCATAATCGTCGAAGGCGTACTGTGTGAATCCCCGTCCTCCTTCGGAACTGTAAATCTGGTCGCCAATTTGTATGGCTGCATGACCAGTCCCTATCTTGAAGAATTTCCCCAGAGAATCAAGGGCGCCTTCATTGAAGACCAAGACCTTAACAACTTTCATGCCAACCATATTTTTCCAAAGTATTTTAGTCTTTAGCTTTATTTTTTCTGTACCGTATTCCAAAAATATCCCATAATTACGGTACACGGGCCCCCTCTGCAACCATCTTTGAGGGGAATTCCAGGTGCTTTTAGTTGAGAACGATTGCCTTTGGCAGATTAATTTCACATACCGGTACATGCGAATGAAAATTCCCACGAACAAAAACCATAGAATGCCAAAACATTTTTCTAGACTGGCGCGCAAGCTGCCGCATGGGCAACATAGATCCAAATTCGCTTCAGTTTTGGGCGGACAAACCGCATACGCCGCCGTTCAAGATAGATGGAAAACCCGTAAAGCTCATTGCCACTCAAAAATCTAGGAGGAAGCCGACCGATCCTACAAATTTTGTGTACAACATAACGGGAACAAGGATCATAGTCTACAACCAGAGCCAGAACAGCCCCGCATTCATGAAAATAGCCCCCGACAACGATATGGAATCCTATGCAATGAGGTTCCTAGATAAATCCGATCCTGACTGGTTGAAACTGAATGATTACATCCTCTGCTGATACGAAAAAATCTAATTCCTGCAAAAGCCCATCCTGCAATCAACTTTAATAGAAATAAAAGATCGCCATACTGATTGAACAGTACAAATTCAGTGCCTTTGCAGGCATTATTTGGAATTTTTGCCGCCTTTTCAGTAGCCTTACTCATCACATCATTCCCAAATGCGAACGGGCTGACCTCAGATTCAGCAGTTCATTTGCGCTTGCAATCCCCGCTAAGGCAGTTCCTGTCAGGAATTCCTGCCCGGGACACCGAATGCAGGGCTGGCCTCCATCTGATCGTAAAATCAGGCGGAGGCATGCCCGCATGCGTCTCTGAAGACACGGCAAAAGCCCTTGCCAGGCGGCAATGGGGGCATGAAATTAAGCCCGATCTGGCAGGTTCAGGCAACATCACAGGCACGGTATGCTCTTATTTCCAGCAGATACGGGGCAACAGGACTCAGCTTTTGGACTTTTTCAAGATAATGCCAAAGGGGGGCGATCTGCACAATCACCTCTCAGGTTCGATATCCCCCGAGGATTTGATAAATCTGGCAATAAGGAAGGGCCTTTGTTACAATTCCGCATCGTATGCGTTGGTGAAGCCCGGCAAATCAGGATGCACGGGCTCGAACATTTTCCCCGTTTCAAGGACGCAGGAAAACCTGACTGCAAGAGAAATGCTGATTAAAAGCTGGTCCTTCCAGGGTTTCAATTACTCTTCCGGCGAATCGCCGCACGACCATTTTTTTGAAGCGTTTGGCAAAATTGACGCGGTAACGAAATTCATCCCGGAAATGTTGGGTTACTGGAGAAAAACCAACACGGAGGAGAACATGGAGTATGCCGAGGTCATGTATACAGACCCGTTCGCAAGCAATGAAATCAAGGCCCTTACCGATGGCATGGCCAGATCAGGCATAACGGTCAATGCCTCCGATTTTCAGACAGCCTATGATTTTTTGAAAGGACAAATTGACGGTCAGGGCATCGCCCAAAAATCAGTCCAGAATTACATAACCAACGACACCAAGTCGAGGGAGTTTTGTGGCACTTATTGTGATACAACTTTCCGGTATATTTTCCAGATTAGCAGGAATTATCCCCTGCCAAGGGTCTTTGCCACCATGGTAATGGGCTTTGAGATTGCAAATCAGACGCTTGCCAACCATGCAAACCCAGTCGTTGCGGTGAACATGGTGGGTCCGGAAGACGGACAATACTCGATGAACAATTACACAGTCCACATGAACATGCTGGATTTCCTGAAAAGGAAATATCCGCACGTAAATATCACCCTGCACGCAGGGGAGTTATCAAGCTCCCTCCACGACATAACCCGGGAGGACATGACATCCCACATCTATCAGGCCATCAACACGGGCCATGCCCAGCGGATAGGACATGGAGTAGACATTCAAAGCGAGTTAAAGGACCGTCCCAGCCTCATTGCAGAGATGCGCCAGAAAAAAATTGCAGTCGAGGTCCCCCTTACAAGCAATTTCATAATCCTCAATGTGACCGCGGCTGAACATCCCTTCCCCTTTTACCTGGAAAACGGCGTGGCTGTCGCTCCATCAAGCGATGACCAGGGAATACTGGACACCAACATGAGCAACGAATACGCCATACTTGCCACCGATTACCCCCAAGTCAACTACACTGAAATCAAGGACCTGGTACGCAATACCCTGGAGTATAGTTTTCTGCCTGGAAAGTCTCTATGGAAGGATCCAGGAGAATACAGTATTGAGCTGCCGCAATGTAACAACCTGACTTACACGGGAAACTGCTGGAAAAAAGGCACGGATGAGAAAGCTACGTACCAGTTTGAACTCGAACAAAAACTGGACAGATTCGAGTCGTATATTTACCACAGTTTGGGGCATCCCTGACATGATTGAAACAAGGTCATATGCCCCATGCCTGCAGTTATCCCTGTAAAAGTCCTGACGGGTTTTCTGTATAAAGCCGTACAGGGCTGCCCGACTGGAACAACCACCTGAAGGTACCAGCTGGATTTTTTCAAGCCTGCACCCAGAGAGGGCTCGGGCTCCGATTCCTGCGTCGCCTGCTATTTTACATTAAACACTATGCTCAGGGGATGCCCACGCGGATTGACGCTGTTGCCCATCCAGGGTCCGTTTGAGACTTTGCTCTGGTACGAGACCTTCCGGGCCCCGGCGCCGCCTATAGAAACCACATTATTTGCCACAAGGGGACAATCAAAATGCAGTACAAAGCTATCGGTACCGTCGGTATATTCCACAGACCCGCTGGCACCAAATAACCCTGGTAGGTCTTGGAGCCAAAATCCCGAAAAGCCTCCGGATGCTATTGTTTTATCCGGTTCTAGAACCCATTTTCCGTGATCATTTGCAAATGAGGAACGGGTCAGCGTTTTGCCCGAATCATTATACACCCTGATGTAGGCTGAAAAATCCTTGGCAACGGGACCAAACACAATATCGCCTGTTGGAATACCCACGGCCGGATTGCAGACATGGTTTCCGCGAGAATCCGCCGTCACCTGATAAATGACATGCCCCGGCGGCAAGCCGTCCTGGAAGTTAATCTGGGCAAAGGTGTATCTCGAGCTTTGCGAATCAGGTTCTGCAAAGCACTCAAATCCACAATTCAGATCATCAGCCAATGCCTCCGTTCCGGATGTCGGCCAATGTGTGTGGCCGGTAATGGTAAGCGCGGCATTGGTTTTGAGGGCTTCCTGTTGCGTAAACCAAGACATGCTTCTTGCCACGCCGTCCGTGTATACGGATTTTTGCACATACTCGATTCCACGGTCATTGACCCACCTGGCAAACAGGCCCGCATAGTCCCTCTTTACATCTGCAACCGTTTTCGTGCTCCCGTCTGCCATTTCAAACGTGCCATCCGTCGGGAATTTTGTTACTTGAACCCAGATGTCGACAAAGTTGGCCACAGTCGACGCATCAAACCTCTGCATGACAAACATGTCGTTGAGGAACTTCAATGCAGGTAAAAACGCGGGACTTGACAATATCTTCCTCTCTGCGGGCGCGCCAAACCCGGTTACCTTCCAGGCAGGGGTGCCTTGCTGCTGCACATAGTATGAAATAAGGCGGGTCACAAAATGCCCTAGCGGTACTGGGTTGTCGGGATCGGGGGCATTGAAAATCGTGAACAAATGACCATGGGTGAAAAGACAGTTGCGGGTCACATACTTGTCAGGCCTCTTTGTAATCTTGTATCCCTCAGATAGCGGTATCATGTCCAGATCTGCCTGGGTAACGCTGATGTCGTGATTTCCTACGACATACGATACGTTTCCCCCCAGCGCCGTTACAACGGCGTCAAGTGCCCCCCCTTTTCCAAAGATGTTCGGATTTGCATTTATAATGTCTGCGGCAGAAGGAGGCCTGACGTCTGGCGGATACGTCCAAAAATCAAACAGATCTCCCAGGATTATAAACTCGTTGAGATTGTCTTTCTGCGATTTCACATATTCCAAGATTGCCTTCAGGTACGGTTCATGAAAATCCTTGTTATACCAGCATGCGATGCTGTTGTCTCCGATGTGGATATCGCTTATTGATACGACAGATGACTTTGCCATCAGGTGAGATCGCGAAAACTCGTATTAAAACATGAACCTGAATTTTAAAATATTTTTTTGGCAAGAACAGACACGCGACCATCTTCAGCCTCCTTGCACTGGAGTGCCAGGCGGTACGGATTTGCACGTATCAAAATGGCGGACCGGAACCTGCATTTGCGTACATAGTGGGACCTTGCTCCAATGTGGCCCCACAAGGCCCGAATACACCCCGTCCGGCGCTTGTAACTCTCCCTAATTTCTTATAAATCATCCAACGAAAAAGTAGGCGTGCTCCGGAATTTTGAACATCCATTCGATGTTGTAAATTCATGTGTGCAAAACATTTCAAGGGTAAAGCAGAATTTTTTTCGCCAAACTAACCCTGAAAAGGGAGGCAGGTATTCCCTATGCAACACCATAGCTCGACACCTCTGCTCTCCGCCACACGGCTTTATAGTAATTCTCAGGAAGAAAATCCAATTGATTACCTTTTCAAGGAAACTATTCCCCACGCTGCAGAAGAGTACTGGCAACATTGGCAAGACATACCCAGCCAGCCCTGAAGGCAGTATTGTATTTGAAGAATTGGTCTCCGTCCATGTATTAAATGACAGGCTGCTCAAGGCAGTTAAGGAAAAAAGGCCCTTGTATGAAATTTCCTTCCCCGTAGAGTGAATTTATAACTAAAGCCCAAAGGACATGGACAAAAGCCCGCATTGCTGGAAAGCATTTGGCAAAAGCTCGCAGCCCTCCAGCAGGAGCCCGGAGGAAAAATGCCAATGGCGGCACATACCAGTTTTTCAGGCGCGCTGGAATCGGCCATTTCAAAAGCCTGCAAATCCTTGTCGGTTTTCAGGGCAGCGAATGGCCGTACAATAAATCATGCCACTGGATTCGCAAGCCAGACGTAATCACTCATATTTCAATTTCGTTTCCCCGGCAACGTCATATTTCTTGAGGACCATCGGAGTCAGTTTGAATTTCAATGTTTGAATCGACGAATCTGAGCTTGAAAGCTTTTCAGAATATGGAACGATCTTAATCCTTGGTGTCCCGTCGTCGTTTAGCGGTTTGTCCCCCTTATCTAGCGGCTCAATCAGGTATTTTAGATTGATTTCCACCTCTTCTATCTTGAAGGTGGTAGGCGGAATCAGCGTACTCAGCAGGCTGGCCCCCACCTCTTCTTCAAGTTTTTGCCTTTCCCTGATGCTGGTCAGGTCGACCTGGTTTTTCGCCTGACTGATTGCGCTGACCACGCCATAAACAAAATCGTGCAATTCGTAGGATTTGAAATCCTTTTTCTCAAACAACGATAAAACCTTCTGCGATAAGATTCCCGTTCATTGTATATATCGTCATCCTTTGTCCTTTTGAACTACGGCATTACTTGCTCCCGTAAGGAACTTTGACAACCCCAACGGGGCTTCGGTCTGCCCCAGATGTATTTTGATGGAAATGTCTGAGGTGGACTCGGTTTGGCCGATTTTTGCCGAGGTGTATCTTGTTTGGATTATGTTGGTTTTGAAAATTGTCTTGTTTTTAGTGTCCGTTTTTTCATCCTGCTCCTCCTTTTTTGTCACATCGACCACCTTAAAATTGAGATTCAGGTCTGCGCTTGTTATTCCCATGTAGGGGATGGGAAACATGGTTATTAGCGGAACCTGAAGCAGGTAGTCCTTCGTTTCCACCACACCCTGATCATCCTGCTCGGATCTTTCCAGCTTGAACTGCATGTTTTTCAGCGGCAACGGCTCCTTGTTTTGGAATTTGGCCATTATGGAATCAGCATCGCCTTCACAGAACCTCAGAATGTACTCTAGGATTGATTCCGTGGCATAGGACTGGGCTTTGATCATCGCCTGGATTGGTGCGGTAATTAAATTCTCTAATGGGTGGGTGTCGCGCGTTTGTAAATTGAATTGTTGGTCAATTTCGTCTGACATTTTCGCCACTAGTATGCATCAGAGGCCTTGGAGGAAGCCACAATAAACCCGCGTGGAAGGCTCACTTCGCAGCCGTACCTCCCAAATGATGAACCCTGCCAATTAATTTCATTTAGCTGGAGCGGCCTGGGCTTCAGCGGCTTTGGCAAGCGAGCCTGTTATTGCCGAGAGAACAATCTTTAGTCCCTCAGGCATGTCGTCCTGCGCCGCATTGACATGCATTTTCAGTTCTGCACTTTTGTCCACGCTTGACTTGCTTTCAGAGGACTGTTCGTGGCTAAACGAGGCTTTTATTCCGAATTTTACTGGCCCAAAGCCTCCAGATGCCTCGGCTGTAACGCCAATGTTGGTACTCGATTTCGAGGTATCCGCTGCCACGGTATTTATCTTAAATACGAAATCAACAGTCATGTCCTTTATTCGTATGAATGGTATTGGCACTATAGTCAGAATAGGCGCATCAAGCTGTGTCTGGCCGCCGCCTGGAGTGTTATATGTGAACGAGACATTCCGTACCTTGCCATTGTCCAGTCCGACCTTTTGGATGAATTGCACGGTCGTGTCTGCAGCTAATGCTTGGGCTTCGATTGCAGCATTTAGCGGTCCTGATATCATTGATCCCAGTGGCAACGAAGCGAGCTCCGCGCCGATGTTTGCGTCTGCCATGTAATCCCGTACAGACTAAACTATAAAAATGTTCTAGAAAAATAAAGTATCAAGGTGGAATTCCTGCCGGTCCTCCCCTGCTGTACCGTACTCTGGATGCCTCACAGAACAGGCAATCCACTGGCCGCCTTACCTGCCAACATGGGCACACGGCCTGTATTTTATCTGATTGTGTTTAAAGCCGCAAGGTCATCCCCGCCTCTTCAAAACACCATCCGCATTTCCAACCCTTAAATTTCTAAATCGCCCACAATTTTATCGGCGTACAATTTTTCGGCGCCGAAAAATTTCCCATAATTTTATACTATAATAATTATCTAACCCTAGAGGCTTTCTTTTTTTCCTTTATCAGGTCATCTATCTGCTCGTGCAACAGGTTTTTATGATGCATTAATTTCGTAACGATGACCTCGTTATCCTCATTATTGCCAATCAATTCCGACATCCTGTTCATCGCCACCCGCAATACGGTTATTCCCTTGTCCAACGTCTTGATTATTTTTTCTGTCCTGATTTCAATTTCAGATTTCCCGTATTGAGTAAACAACTCGTTTGATTTCACCAATGTCCTGCTCCTTCTAAAAGACAGGTGCTGCTTTGTAATTATCCCTGCCAGCATTTCCTGGTTTCCCTTGTCCTTCACCGTACACAATTCCTCTGCAATGCTCGGCTTCAAACTCGAGTCTTTGACTGAATCTAGGACTGCGGGCGGAAGGTCAAGGAGCTGTATTTTTTTTGTCACGTAGCTTATGCTCTTCCCAAGGTTTGTGGCAAGCTCGGTTATTCCACCCCATCCCGAATTGTCCACAAACCTCTTGTATGCCATGGCTTCCTCAAGCACATTCATTGACTGGCGCTGCACGTTTTCGATTAACGAGGCCACGAAGGATTCCTTGTCGTCCAAATTGACCACGTGGCATGGAAGTTTTCGCCAACCCAGCATCTTGCAGGCATGATATCTTCTTGTCCCTGCTACAATCTCAAACGTGTTAGAATCCTTTATTCGCACTATTAACGGATTCAGCAGGCCCTGTTTCTGGATGGAATTTGCAAGCTCCTCCAATCTGTCGATTGTAAGGCGCACAGGGTTTGAAGGCTGATTTAGGTGCGATATCTCGATGTCTTCTATTATGCCCGACATGAGATTAGAAATTCCATAAGATCTTGACATAATTTTCGATCCTCGGTGAATATTTAAGGATTTTAGCAATTTTTTGGCAATGATTTTACATAAATTGCAACCCCCAAGATCCTCATTTTTGGTCCATTGTGCGTATTCCCATACGCAAATTTCGCAGCGCGATAAATTTCCGCGCCATCCTAGAAGTTTCCTTTCACGGAATAAAATCGAGAAAATACAGTGAAGGGAAGAACAGTCGTGAGGAGAAACGGACAAGCAATTTACATCGGAAATGCTTGCAAAAATCAAGTACCTGCAGGAACCTATGTTTTCTGCGGATTTTGCTGGCTTGAGGCATACTTTGATCCCAAATAAGCCCCCTGGCTTAGCCCCATCAGAACCAGCATTGTGGGGTTTGTGTCCGGCAGGAATAACCTCGTATAGTCAACTACGGACGTAAGCTGATCAAACACCACATACAGGTAAATCCCGATCGCAATAACTGTCCAGAGAAACATCTGGAACCTCGCAAGGTCCACCCTGCCTGAACCATCCTCGAACATCTGTTTGAAATACCCGCCACTATGACGCATATCACCACCCGCCTTCCCCCCGTCAGCCATGGTTGTAATGGCCTTGCCTCCTCCTATCTTGGCCGATATGATGGGGACTGAGACACTTATTCCCATAAGGGCAAGCAAGTTTGCAGGAAAATCCTGGATGGCCCATTCCTGATTTTTTTCATACTCTGTATTTGCAATCCTTATAATCTGCAGCGTGAGAAAACTGAATGCAATAACCAGTGTCCACAATAGGAATTGCAGCTTTGACAGGCTGTAATCCCCCTGCCTATTCTTGCACATGTCCTTCAGGCATCTTTTCCCTCCAGCGTGCTTGAAAAAGAAAACAATTCCGGCAATGGCTCCAATGGCCATTACCAGGTCCATGCTCCTTGGGACAAATATGCATTGTTGAAAAATAGGATCACCGATATCCGTATTATTGAGATTGTAGGATGTGCAGTTAAAACCAAGATTTGCCACGCTTTGAGCAACCCGTGCCCCCAAACCCGCCAGTAAGACGAGATTCAACCGTTTTTTCCAGTGTGAGGTGGTACTTAAAATTGTCCGCCATCATTACGATCATGATATTCATCCTGGCACTTACTTTGCATCCTCGCTTGGGAACCAAGAAAGTATATACGGTACAACTCATGCTAGAACGTGTATGAATTACTGCCACGACAATACGCTTGCCCATGACAAGTTTGATCCTCTAAATACCTCAGACAGACCCGCTAGCCAATTTACAGCATCATCTAATCCTTGAAACAACTCTGGCATGTTTTGTAACAAATTTCCAATCTATGCATTAATTGTACTTCTGGCATGCGTTCCTCTTGCCAGCTCGTCAGTAAGAGCGCAGTGCCCCCCAGTCTCAGAGGCACAAAACTCAACACAGCACGGGGTGTACAAAATTGGATTCTACCTCATAAGTGTGGGTTCCATCGACAAGGAAACTGGTACTACCAAACTGGTTTTCTGGCT
This sequence comes from Nitrososphaerota archaeon, assembly GCA_028866895.1. Taxonomy (GTDB): domain Archaea; phylum Thermoproteota; class Nitrososphaeria; order Nitrososphaerales; family Nitrosopumilaceae; genus Nitrosotalea. Next base: position 144,340 of record JAGWHF010000006.1, on the reverse strand, counting down.
TTACGAAGAGTCAAATGATACAGATTTTACCAAAAATCCCTCGCTGAGGTTTGAATTTGTGAACGGCTACGCGAAGGATTCCTCCCTTATAACCTGCATGCACCATTTTTACAGGGAAAAGGTAAGGGGTGTTTTCTACAATGATTTCAATTACAAAAATTATCCCTTTGAGAACCAGCATATTACCGTCTTAATCAGTCCGATCTTTCCCAATACCGCCGACAAGGTAATGCTTGTTCCTGACATCAAATACGATGGGATTTCCAAGGCATCATTTACCTCCCTCCCAGGCTACGAACTAACCAAAATCCACGTAGCGTCGGTTTTTGACAGGTATCCGACGGGGAATTTTTCAGACATCAGGGTAGACATCCCGCTTACCATATCCACTTGGGGGACATTTACGCGGTACATGACACCCATTCTGCTGCTTGGCGCCTTCTCGATTGGCGGATTGTTCCTCCCCCACAGGTACATGGGTGACAGGCTGACCATAATTTCGGCCGCGTTCATTTCTGCAATATTTTTCCAGAGTACGTTCCTAGATGCGCAACTTCCACCCCTTGATTATCTTACGTTTGCGGACAAGGCCATGTTAGCAGCCTATACAATATTTGGCCTTTCGCTATTTGATATCGTAGTTCATAAATGCAGCGAGGAAAAAGTTGGAAACAAGTATCTTGTAAAAATAGGAATGGCATTGCACGGAAAAATTATTTGGGTGGCGCCTGCAACCGGTATTGCCGTATTTTTATGCACCGTCTTTCTGTGAAAATTCCCGGGTGCGGGATTTTCCCATTCTAGCCGCATTTGAAAATTGCTTCCCTTATTTCCTTTGTCCTGTTGTTGATAACCGTGGCAAGCTCTTGCTGCTCTTCTCGTGGCATCGATATTCTATGGCGGTTAAAATAATGATCCAATGTAGCTCGCATGATTGTTGCGATGGCATAGCCCAAACAGAAATCCCCGTGATTCTGGATATTAGCCATTACAGTAAACTCGCCTGTCCTGGCCAATCGCATAGTTACAGGCATGGTGACAATTTGATTATCAATTTCTTTTTCTAGAAATCCCCTGTCCAGGTGATCTAAAGCCACAGGTAAAGGTTCAGTTTCACCTTATTAAATCTAAAAAGGAGGCACTGGAAAACCGGAGCAGAACCAAAAAATAATGGATTCCAGCGTGGTGCTACCTTGCCTCGGACTTTGTTTGCAATCTGTACGCTGCGGTCATCATTTGACGCCTTCCATACATCACTGTCTTTGTTAAAAGCGTCAGAACGTTGATCATTTGGCGTCCTGTGGCTTTTTGCCAGCGCCTCAAGGTGTCCCATATTTCACAAGGTGTCGTGGAACAAATCTCAGTAAAATTGAACCCCTGCCTGACAAGTCCGGAAACCTTCTTGCCGTAATGCGATAATTCAATATGCTTGTAAAAAGTGTCAACCATCCACATTCATTACCTCACGTCATCCAAGTTTATCATGCTTGATTTGGTAACAAACATAATCGTTAGAGTTTGCATCATTACCGCGGTATTTTCAATACTTTCACACTTTCTGGTTCGCAGGTACGCAGAGACGCCGGGGAGGCTGAAAATGAGCGTCTCTCTGCTCTTTGTTGTCTTTGGGGCGGTAACATTGATCAATATCCTTTACGTTCTGAAAATTCACAATGTTTTGAATCCCGCGTGATTACACCTGCGGTTTCCGGCAGCAGCGCGGTGGCAACAGTACGATGGGCGCGAATCCACGGTGTATGCCGGCTTGCGGAATTTAGGAGTCCGGATGGATGACTTTCAAATTGCAAGTCAAAAATGTTGATACGACATGTTGAAAATTCCCGGATCATTCCTATTTTCATGCTTGACATCAGGACTGATCTTGTCGCAAGGGTCTGCATTATTACCGGCATCTTTTCAATGATTTCCTATTATCTGGTTCAGAAGGACATGGCAGTGCCGGGCCGGCTGATGACATCAATGCCGCTTCTCTTTGTCGCCTTTGGTGTGGTAACACTAATCAGTATCCTGTACGATCTTAGGAGATACAAGGTAACGGGTTCCAAACAGTCCACCTGACGGTTTTTGGCGGCGAGGCCGGCTGAGAGACAAATCCTGCCAGGCAGATGCAGATAATTCAAGCCGTCTAGGGCCGGAACCTCCAGAATATCCTTTTGTCTTCCGCCCATGCCTGGACTGACGGGCCGCTTCTCTAGCCAGTAGATTCTAGAACTTTTTTAGCAATCCAATTTAGCTGTGTCTTATCTGTAGTGGAATGCAAGATTTTTCGTCTTGCATCCAAGCAAAAGGGACGGCCGCTACATTCTTGCCGCGTGGCTGGCCTTTGCCCTCGTCATAGGTGGCACCATAGGCCCCGGATACGCCGAGGGAGGCATGGCAGGAGGTGCGGGTGACCGCGGGCCAGGCAATCATCCCGATGGCCATCACCCTGACGGGGGGAGACACCATGTGGGGGACCGCCATGAAGGAAGACAGCATCCGTGGGTCCACAAGCCGTGGTCCAATGATACCTCGGGCAGCGGCCAGCAGTACAACATAATCATCAGGGTAACCAACGCGGCAACCGGGGCCCCGGAGGAGGGAGCACTGTGCCTCATGCAGTTCCAGCCTTCGCTCGGCCTCGGCTTTGCCTACACCGACCATGAAGGAGTCGCCCTCAGTTATGATGCCGGAGACACCTCGGTTACAGTCAGCTGCCAGGGGACAGACGGCACAAGCGGCACCGCCACGGCACCTCTTCACGCAAACCAGACCACGGTAATCAGGATAGGCTCGTCCTGATATTCCGGAGCACCACGCATGCTAGCGGATGGTAGCTACCACGGCATCGTTGCTGTCCGAAATTACCGAGACGGTGTTTGATTCAGAGTCTGTGACAAATACCTCGCCCGTGGCGGAATCGTACGCGATGCCCAGGGGCGCCCCGCCGACGTGTATCGTAGATGTGACCGTATTGCTGCTGTCCGAAATTACCGATACGGTGCCATGGGACGCGCTTGTGACAAATACCTCGCCCGTGGCGGAATCGTACGCCGCGCTCAAGGGGTCCCCGAGCTGCATGGTGGCTGCAACCTTGCCGGTGGTATCGTTTATCACCGATACGGTGTTGGATCCCGCGTTTGTTACAAAGATCTCCCCCATTTTAGGATCGTATGCAACGCCAAAGGGCGATGTCCCGACAGTTATCGTACCCACCACGGTGTGGTTCTCGTCAGATATCACCGAGACGTGGAACGGGCCCGCGTAGCTTCCTACCGGATAGGGACCATAGTCTGCCACAAACACCTCCCGCTTGGCAGAGTCATATGCCATGTCCTGCGGCTCGTCGCCCACTCCTATCGAGGCCACTATAGTATTGTTGGCATCTGATATTGCCTGGACCTGGTCCAGCCTGTACTCCCCGACAAAGACCTCGCCCGTGGCAGGGTCGTATGCCATGCCCTGCGGCTGGACAGTCCCAGGAATGTAGCCGGCGCCCCCGAACCCGGTCTCGGCCTGCAGACGCACCGTGCCCCGGTCTGCGCCTCCTACAGGTATTGTATCTACGACGGTATTGTTGCGGTCTGATATGACGGAGACGGTATTGGATCCCAGGTTTGCCACAAAGACCTCGCCCCTTGCCGGGTCGTATACTGCATGGTAAGGCTCGAGGCCTACAGGTATTGTATCTACGACGGTATTGTTGCGGTCTGATATGACGGAGACGGTATTGGAATCATAATTTGCGACAAATATCTCGCCCCTTTTGGAGTCGTATGCCTCCCCCCATGGGTATCTTCCAAGCGATGCTCCCCCTGCAGGGGCACTGGCATACAGCTGCTCTACTTCCTGCCCCGAGAGTGCCCTGTCGTAGATCCTCACGCCACCCAGCGTCCCGTCAAACGGGGAAAACCAGTGCTCGTACATTGCCCTGTCCGGATTGTATCCAAGAAAGAGCGTGCCGTAGCTGTTGCCTACCGCGCCCGATGCCGGCTTGCTGCTGTCAAGCACCCCGTTTACGTAAATCCTTGCAGTGACATTGTCGTATGTGCCCGCAATGTTGTACCACCTGTCTGGCAAAAGTACGGTGCTGGAGACAAGCGGAGTGCTGGAAAACGCATTGAAGAGGTAGTAACGGACATGCCCGGCAGAATCAACCCCCAGCTGCTTGTCCTCCTGCCCGTTTACCCACTTGTCCAGAAGCATGCCATAGTGTGTAGAGTATGCGCCCACCTTGACCCACAAGTCAATGGTGTTGCCGTAATGCAGGGCAAGCGAGGGCGAGTCCGGTACTGCCACATAGGAACCATTGCCGTTGAAATCAAGGCCCCATCCTGCCGGGGTATGCACAAAGGCTCCGCCACAGTCCATCCCGTTGTTTCCTTTCCCGCTCGTATCAGGAATGACATTTCCCAAATCCCATTCCGCAACAAGGCCGTTCCTTGGCACGGCTTGGCTTGTCTGTGGGACGGCAATCCCTGTCCCGGGTGGGAGGGCCTGCCGGCTGCAGGAGGACGGAGAAACCGGGAGTCGCATGGGCGGATGGGTTACCGAGGGGTGGACATGAACCCAAAACCTATGGTCCAGCCCTTGCTGCAAGGAATCAATCTTGTCATTTAGTGAAATCAGGGTGTTTTCAAGGCCGGAATTGATCACAATTACCATTGTAAGTGCAACAAGAGATATGGCCACTGCCACAAGCGCTATTACAAGTGATGCCGAGTCCACGCTACAGGTATGATTTAGGTAGTCTTTATCTTATGCGCAAAATTCAGCCTGTCGGCATGACACCCGAATGCCATTACTCTGGCCCGGCTCTACCTTAGATGAGATATTGTACGGGATTCCAGGACTGTACAGATCTTATGGTTTGCTCAGGTCGGTTTACCACGGGTTTTATTTCATTGGTCAAAATGGCATCCATGTACGGGCTACCAACGGCTCATCGCAGCGGATAGAAATGGCCTTCTTTGTGTTGCATAACTTCAGACGATGCTGCGCAATTCTTGGACGGTACATGCATCGGTCCACCCTGCGCATGAGAAGGAGTATGTCACCATTCCTTCCCAGTTACCGCATCAATCCGTATTACCGCCGCCCTGTTGTCCGGGCCCTCCACCCTCCCCTCGAAATACGGTACATATGCCTCGCTTACCTCCTCAATTGTAAATTTCTCCGAGACCATCCTGACATCATGGTAAACCTTGAGGCCCGCCTCAAGTCTTTTTACTGCGGCACCAACCGGGACTTCGAGTGGCTCTACGTTTCCCCTGTTTTTTTCCAGTACCTGGTCTGGATACCCCTCCACGCTGTCGCGGCCCGTTTCATAATCAAATTTCGCGTCGCCTCCATGCCGGTCAAGTACTACCTTGTCTGAAGTTTTTGCGACAACGTGCTCCTCAAGCTCTATTTCCACCTCGCTGCGGTCCATTCCCACGCCTTCCTTCACCTTTCTTCCAAGCCGGGCAAGCATTCCACCACCACCCTTTACTGGAAATGTCGACCTTCCTATGACGACCTCGCTTACCTCTCCGTCCACCTTTATCGTATGGACCGCCTTCCTGTAAAAGTCGCACTCGTATGTCGCGTAGGCAAGAAGGTATGGCTTGTACTTTAGTATGACCGACTGGACCCGGTATTCCGATTCCGGCCTGCGCATTATCCTGTCCATCGTGCCCGACTTTTTGGATTCTATGATCTCCCTTGCCTTGCCTTCCGCAATCCTCTGCCTCAGGACGACTGTCTTCTTTTTTTCCCCAAGGTCGTGTGTCAATACACAGAAACGGTCGCAATGACATAAAATTATTTTGCAGTGCATGACAGCAAAAACCGGGTTTTCTTTCAGGACTTGACGGTACGCCGCTGGCGGCTGCGGCAGCCCACCTGCCGCCTGAATCACCCCCCGTTCCTTCTCACCTTCTCCCAGCACAAGTCGCATATCGGTACGGGATACCTGCCGCACAGGATCTCCCGGCCGCATTCCGTGCATTTTATCAGGTCTGCCAAGCCCTTTTCAGGCCGCCACCTGCAGTATTTTTCCTGCAAGCCTGCCCATGTCACATCCCAGGTCGCAGCTGACATACAGCAAATCCTCACCAAATGAAAACATGAGCATCGCAATCTTTTCCCTCTTTATCATTACATAGTTCACCCGTCCCAATTCCTCGTCAAACTCGCGGTGCATCCGCATTATCAGCACTGCCTGGGTAAGCGTGATCTCGCCACCTTTCTTATCCACGAAGGGTTCAACCCCCCGCCTGGTGCTGGAGGCAATGGGCTTGCCGTTGCCCGATACCACGGCAACGAAGCGTACCCTGGGATTTAGTTTCATTATCTTGTTGCATGCGGACTCGAATTTTTCCATCACAGGCTGATGATACATGCCACACCCTCCCCGTCCGCCGGAAATCTGACGTGCCAGCAATCACACATGTTACTAAAGTTCCAGCAGACCACAGGGTCGGCATGACTGATAACCTATAATGCATTGCGCCACCTTGTTCATTAACAATGTTAACGGGCAGTTCTGTCAACCTGCAGGCCGCAAGTCCATTCGTTCCTCAAGATTACGCATTCCGTATGCAAGCCTTACATCGAGCAGCCCTTTTTTCTCCTTGCTATCTGTTTGTCAGCGTTGTCTGCATATGAAGGCAGTTTTCAAAGACAAGATAGTTTCCAGGCTTTGACGCACAAAAATGGTATCCCATCGCATTTGACCATGCCTGCACGTTGTCGCCTGTCTTGCGCGTCGGTATGTCTCCCAGGTCCACCAACATGGGATGTGAATTTACCCACTTGTACCAGTGCGTCCCGTCATCGGAATCAAATGTGTAGACTGAATCCTGGTAAAAACAGTACCTTGAGAATGCGCCGCTGGCGGGATCACAGTATGCGGCTTGCGGGTTTTCAAGCATCTGCTGCCATGGAAGACCGCCGGCCTGCGGGTTTGCCTGGGCCCGATCATAAACGTGCGCAAGATGCACAGCCCCAAAACCCGCAGTCATGACAAGCGCTGCAAGCAGGTATATCCTCATCCTCCCCCTTTTTGCCCCAAGGAGCGGCCCCCACGCAAAATTCTTGGGCCCGCCCTGCAGGTCCTCCCCCCTGGACCCCCTTGGAGGAACCGCACCTTCCTCATGAGGGCTCCCACCCACATTGCCCTGCGGGAGGTCGGACCGGCCCCCCGCTGCCTCCGAGGCCAGGTAATCATCATAATCGCCCCTAGTCACGGGGTTTGAGAGTATCTCATAGGCCTCCTGCACCTCCTCAAAGCGCTTCTCCCAGACCTCCTTTTCTGCCGCAGGCTTTCTGTCCGGATGGGTCAGCCTCGCCTTTGCCCGGTACGCCTTTTTAATCTCCTGCTGGCCTGCCCCGTGCGAGACTCCCAGGATTTCATAAAGATTGCCCAGGCGGGAAAAGCGGTCCAAATCAGGACCCACGCCCCATCTTGCACAGCAAGCCGATCATGCCTCTCCCGGGATTTTCAAATTCCCCTCAATAATCTTCCAATGATGCCGGTTAAAAATTAAATCGCCAGCGGGCCTTCCCGCGGGACCTTTTGCCAGGTTTCTACGTCAAGTCCCCTTCCGCTAAATTGCGCCAATTATCTCACGCACGAACGAGTCCAGCAGCTCCGCCTGGGCTGCAGTGATGTGCTTGCCTGCCTGCGCGTCAACCTCGTGCACCAGTGCATCGAGGCGGTTGACCGCAGTCTTTGCATTCCCGGACTCGAGAGAATCCAAAGCACCGGACAGCTTTGCGTCAAGGCTTGCCTGGATTCCCTGCTGCAAATTCATCCCGCCAACCTGTGATATGAGGGCCGGTATGGCGCCTGCCGGTGACTGGTATACGGCCGTAGCATTAACTGGGCCGTCCATGGCAACCATGGTCGAGTTCTGGAGAAGCGTCTGGTTTGCATGCCCCACTTGCCACTCTAGAAATACCATGCCCTGAACCTGGGACGCAGTAAGTGTCACCCCCGTCCCCGAAGCATAGTACCCCGATGCCGATGACGGCGAGGCGGACGGGGCAGGAGCTAGGCCTGAGGGGCTTGTCGTTACAGTCAGGAGGTACTGCGTCTGGTATCCTGCTGTCTCTGCGGCTGCAGAGGTTATTGTGCCAGAGCACCCGGTTGAACATGCAAACCGCGTCCCGGCCGCCCCTGCCACCTGCGCATCATAGGTGTACGGGACTTCTCCCTCAAGCCCCGATACTGTGGTGCTGTCAGATGTACTGTCGTAACGAACTGAATTGACCGTAACCCCCCATGCGGTACCTGCAGGAATGCCTGACTCGGCAAAGGTTGCAGAATAGCCGCATCCCACGTCTACAGGCGGATATGGGTTCACACCAACGCTTTCCATAACGCTGCCGCAATAATTGTAGACCGTGGGGCCGGCATCGTAAATTTCCCCGGATGCCCCAAAGCCAGGCGCCAATGGAACAATATCCACCCTACCATAGTTGTCCAGGTAGGCAGAGCCCGACCCAAGCCGTATTGAACCCCAGCCCAGATGTATGACGCCGCCCACATAGTTTGTCAGGTTTCCCGAGACCCCAAGCGAGCTTGTCTGTCCCGTAACATTCATCGTGCCGCGGTTGAATACGTTGTGTGCCAGAACGGCATCGCGTATCACGAACGTCGCATCATTGTTCAGGTTTCCATTGCCTGCAAATCTTACAAATCCCACACCCCCAAACGAGCCCTTGTTGGTTATGCTGCCGCCGCCAAGTACATAGATGCCAAAGTCGTTGTTGAAGGTGCCCGAGTTGTAGAGTGTCCCCCCGTTGCCGATTGTGAGGTTTCCAAAAAACGCCCCTTCATTTGTCGCAGCTTGGGTGTTGTTAAACGTGGCAGAGTTCTGCACGTCCACCGTACCTGGGCTGGCAGTACCGTAAAAGTTGACCTTTCCTACGTTCATGAAGAAATCGTTAAAATCCGCGTTGTTGATGCACGGCGAGGCGCAGCTGCCGTCAAAGTTTACCGTTCCCATATTTTCAAAGGTGCCGGCGTAATCAAGCTGCCCGTTGCTGTAAAAGTTGATCGTACCCGTGTTGTTAAATTCGTCATGCGGCGACATTACAAGCGTTCCCTCCCTGGTAAAGTTAATCACGCCCTGGTTGGTCATGTTGATGCCCTCAAACGCGCTTATCTGCCCAAAATGCGGGTATGAATACGAGACTGAAACTGTCACGCCCGGGTCTACCTGCAGGCTGCTCCCATATGGCAGGTTGAAGCCGGTCGTTGAACAGGTGTCTGTAGTTCCGTTCCACGTTCCTGAGAGCTGCGGGCATGCAGTTCCTCCGTTTGATGTCGATATCTCAATGGCGTATGCGTATGCGCCGCCTGACCAGACAGAAAGTGCCGCCACTGACGCTGCAAGCAATACGAAGAATATAGTCCTCATTTTCGAAATCCCTAGAAAAGTAGTGGAAAAATATTCTATAAAAGAGTGATCATTTGGATCCGGCCCTATTGGAAATCCAGTCCTTTGTACCTGAAATTTCCAATTGCCTCCCACATATTGCGGCCATTTCAATTCAGGCACCGTAAAATTCGGTCTTCTGCAGGCCCAAATACTCAAGGACCCAAGATATCTTACGCCCATCCTGTTTTCAAGGCGAAACTGCGGCGCAAACCAAGCATTAACAGGCCATCCAAGCTTCCCGACAGGAATTCACATGTATGCCGTACCCTGCTTGCCCGGGCCTATCCTGTAGGTGATAAAGCCGTTTCTTACCCCAAAGTCGCCAAACAATACAGGATACTCTTTTCCAAGTCCCTCGCTATCCGGTGTCAACTGGTTGTATGGAAGGTATGCTACCGAGCGGGGGTCTGACGGGTCGTCATGCAGACCATATGCTAGGTTTGAGACCTCGACCTCGTACGGTATCGAAAAGGGCAGATTACCCGTTTTGTTGTGCCATTCAAGGCCTGTGAACAGCCTCGATATCTGGTAGTCAAACTGTCCCTCAACCTTGAAAAGGAATGAATCTGTCTGGCCCGAGACCTCATCCATGAGGAGGTACCGTATTCCTCCTTGGTGCGGCTCCATTACAATTTGGCGCAGGTATGAATGCCCTACAACTGGCCTTACCTTGAACTCGTATCTGTTTCTCCCTCCAAATATTGCATGGAATTTGCCGTCGTCATTGAAGGAACAGATAAGATCAAGTTCGATTGGAATCCCCTGCCTGTTGAAGATCTCAAGAAGGTAGAGCATCCACGATCTATCAGGAATCCTGTTTTGAAGGTCCGACGCTATCTTGATGACGTCTGATACTGCGACTGCCCTTGGAGTATCCAGTTGGGAGTCTTTCTGCAGAAGGCAATTGTAACCGCACCAAAAATGCACGCCAAGTCCGGTCAGGTGAAAATTCAATTTAGGTATTGCTTGCCCGATGCATCCGCTCAGCGCCTTGCCTGCCGGTTCCTTGTCATCTCGCGGAATTTGGTGACTGCAAACCCCTCAACCTCTGTGACCAGCGCCTGCGGCGAGACAGGCTTGTTCATCACCGATGCAGTCTTTGAAAGCTCCGGAAGCTTCTGCAGCAGTTCTCCGCCATATCCCGTTATGAAGATAATCTTTTGCTGGGGAAGCACCTCCTGGATCAATTTTGCAGTCTCTACGCCGTCCATTCCCATCATCTTATGGTCCAGTATGACGGCATCAAAATACGGGGTAATCTGCCCGCCTGCTTTTCTTGTGTGCATCTTGAAGGTCCTCTGACAGTCCAGGCCGTTGCTTGTTATCGTTACCTCGTGGCCCCTTTGTTCGAGTATCATCCGGTACGAGTCCGCAAGGTCCTTGTCATCCTCTGCAATCAGTATCTTGAGAGCCATTTCTTTCTGCCTATTTGTAATATCTGCTCACGGTTAACATGTTGTTTGTTCACAGCGCACAGCCAGGTAGCCTGTTCTCCTTCCACTGGGACGTGCTGCCAAGTCCCGGGCATTTGAACCACCCCCCACCAGAAGCGGCAGCTGGATTTATCTTTAATTTTTTCCGTAATTGTCTCTTGGACGCTAGCCGTTGCTGTCAATGCCCAACCGTGGTCCCTGCCCGCCATCGTGGCCTGTCTGTGCGGCATCATGGATAGCGTCTTGGGCCTTGCCCCATGCATTCTTGTAGTGGTCGATTGCAGCGTCGTATTGTCCCTTGGATGTCTCGTCTGACGCCTTAGCCATCTCCTTTTGCGCCTGGGCCAAGTCATTTTGTGCGTCCCTTGCGTGGGCCCCTGACAGCCCGCTTGCCGCTGAGGCGGCATCTGAGATGGCAGTAGTGGCAATCGCCTTGTCCACTCCGACGAGGGTGCCCATGTTATTTTCCACAATCCCATTAAACGTCGCATTCTCCCTGCCATGCCTTATGATGCCTGCAAGTTGCTGCACTGCCTGCTTCTCGTGGTCAAACACCTTGCCGCCTCCCCTTTCAAGGTGGAGCCCGTCGGCATTCCACAGTGACGGGTCCGTGCTATCACTCACTTGCCTTATCGCCTCGCCGAGATCATGCCTGTCTTCATTGGTGGCGGCAGAAAGCGTGCCGAGGCTCGCAATTACGCCTTCCTTCTCACCAAGCTGGCTTGGTATCAAAAGCCCGCCAGGATCTGAGATCGTTCCAGCCGTGGAATTTGCATCATACGGCCCGTTGTCTGAAATTGTCATGGTGATGGTATTGCCGCTGACGGTAATCGGTACTGTCACCCAAGAGCCTCCAACCAGCTTGGCATATTCCGCATCCAAAGGCACGGGGCCGGGGTATGTCAACGAGATTGTAATCGACGTGGCAGGCGCAAATCCGGTAACCGACCACGAGAAAAAGCCGTAGGGGTAAGATCCTTGTGGAGGCGGGCTTGGCAGGCTTGACTGGTACACTGGGGCAAGGCTTGAAAATCCTCCCCCTGATGTGACAAAGGTGATCTGGCCAGTCCCGTTTGAAGACGTGACAGGCTCTGTCCTGGGTATCGGAGTAACTGTCCCTACTCCACAGAAATCATTTGCAGGACACGACAGGGGGGTAGCTGTTCCGGAAGTTGGGCAGTATGTTCCTGCAGGACAGAGGGCGGACGCTGTCGCGCCGGTCGCCCCCACATAAGAGCCTGCAGGGGCCAGAGTGCACGATGTGCTCCCCGGCGTGCTGGTGAAAGTGCCTGCCGCGCAAAGTGTTGCAGAAGAGGCACCTGCGGCATCCACATAGCTGCCTGCCGGAGCCTGGGTACATGAAATGCTTCCAGGACTAGATGAGAATGAACCGGCTGGACACTGGGTTGCAGACGTTGCGCCCGGACCTGCTGCAAATGATCCTGCCGGGGCAGGAGTGCATGACTGCTGGCCTGCAGAATCAGCATATGTTCCAGCAGGACAGAGTGTAGATGATGTTGCACCGCTTGTGGAGACATAGCTGCCTGCCGGGGCCGGGATACAGGACGACTGACCTTGCGAGCTGGCATAGTTTCCGGCAGGACAGAGTGTTGCGGACGTGGCACCTGCCGTATCAACATACGAGCCTGCCGGGGCCGGTGTACATGAAATGCTTCCAGGACTTGCCGAAAATGTCCCCACGGCACAGAGCGTGGCTGACGTGGAATTTGCCGCACCTGCATAGCTGCCTGCAGGGGCCAGAGTGCACGATGTGCTTCCCGGCGTGCTGGTGAAAGTGCCCGGCGCACATGATGATTCTGACGTGGCATTGGCTCCTCCCACAAAGTAGCCGGGGTCAGCCTGGATGCACGAGCGCTGGCCTGAGACCGGCTGGTATGTCCCGGCTGTACAGCCAGTTGCCGACGTGGCACCTGAGGTATCCACATACGAGCCTGCCGGGGCCGGGATACAAGCTGAGCTTCCAGATCCCGTAGTCGAGTACGTTCCCGCCGGACATGGACCGCAGATGCGGGAGGTTCCAACCGGGATGCACTTTGTAAGTGGAAAACAGCCCCCGTTGTTTGTGGTACATGCGTTGATTGGCGTACATACAGTACCATTGCCGGTAAAACCGGTCGGACATGGACCGCAGGATCTTTGGCCGTTACCCAGGTTGGTACAAAGCACAAGCGGGGAACAGCCGCCATTGTTGGTAGCACATGGATCAGCTACTACGCATCTGCCATTGGAATTTTCGACATATCCCGCAGGACATGGACCGCAGACATGACCTCCAAACGTATTGGTACAGGTTTGGAGCGGGTCACAGCCGCCATTGTTGGTAGCACAATAGTTGATCGGGATACATACAGAACCATTGCCGGTAAAACCTGTAGGACATGGACCGCAGACTACACCGCCAGTTGAAAGCGGAGTGCAGGTGACAAGGGGGTTTGTAGAGCATCCGCCATTGTTGACAGAACACTGGTTTACAGTCTGGGCAGATGCCGTCGAAATCGAGGAAATTGACAGCATCGCAAATAATGAAAATGCAAACAGAGTTCCTACCCTAACCAACCGTCTTACACAACGGGCAGGGGTATTTATTGATGATCCATGCGATTTCCAGTCCAGCCCGAAACAAGGATGTCAAGTGTGTAAATTACCTACATGGGATTATTACGTCCAAGGCACGATACTGAGTTTAAATTGAGCAGCCAAAGACAGTTGCCTGTAACTTGTCAGGCGATATCACAATAAAAAAATCAACGTATAACACATTGATAATCGGGATGGTTGCTGCCCTGGTTGCTGTGGCGTTCCTTGGAGGATATCTTGCAGGGGGCTTTAATGCAGCAAAGAGCAATGCGGCGTCCCAGCCTGCCCAGGTTCCCACCAATTTCCCGACCGCAAACTATTCAGCCACACCCAGCCCCCAGGCAAGGATAGCAGTCTCGGTGGGCGACAGCCCGGCAATGGGCTCACCTACAGCGCCCGTTACAATGGTAGAGTTCTCTGACTTTGAGTGCCCCTTCTGCGGCGCGTTCTTTTCCCAGACATTCCCGCAGGTTGAGAAAAACTATATTGATCCTGGAAAGGTGAGGTTCGTCTTCAAGAACATGCCGCTGACAGGCATACATCCCAACGCCCTGGAGGCTGCGCTTGCAGCAGAGTGCGCAAACGAGCAGGGCAAGTTCTGGCAGTACCACAACTGGCTGTTTACAAACCAGAACAGCTGGGTCAGCCTCAACAGTACGGACGTCGCCAAGGCGTTCAAACATTATGCATCCATGCTGGGGCTCGATAACAGCACCTTCAACTCCTGCCTAGACTCTGAAAAGTATTCGACGGCAGTAAACCAGGACGAGCAGGACGGCTCAAAATACGGGGTTACAGGGACCCCCACATTCTTCATAGGAAACGACCAGAGGGGATACACGGCGGTATCCGGGGCACAGCCGTTTTCCGTATTCCAGCAGCAACTGGACTCTGAACTATCAGGCTGACCTTTCTGCGCCATTACCAACACCTGAATACATGTCGAAAAAGACCGGGAGGACAACCGTTTATCCATCTACCTGGAGGATTACGAAAAGTTCTAGAATGGTGCGCCTCTAGCATCCTCATGAACGTCCTACTTCTCTCCCAGTTCTTCTCCACCACAAGGGGCGGGGGGGAGTACATCTTCAGCCTGGTGGCAAGGAACCTTGCAAGGGACGGCCACCGGGTCTTTGTCATAACAAACAGAATTTCAGGCGAGTCCTATCCCGAGGAGAAAAATATCAGGATGATCTTCGTAGAGCCGACGCTTGAGTACAAGGGTGGCCTGCCCCCCGGGTTCTCCGACAACATCAGGTACTTCATAAACGCGACAAGGGCCGGACTTCAGATAATAAAAAAAGAAAAGGTGGACGTCATACATTCAAACAACTTTGCGCCCGCGCTTGCAGGCTCGGTGCTCTCAGTGCTTGCCTCAAGGCCCCACATAACCACAGTCCACGACATATTCTCGCTGTGCGGCAAAAACTACTGGAAGGAGTGGGGGAGGCAGAGCGACGTTTCAAGGCTCAACGTCTGGCTTGCCCCGTTCTTTGAGAAGATCATGCTGAAACTGAAGCATGACTGCATACATACGGTCAGCGAGGCCACAAGGGATGACCTCATAAAGTTTGGCGCAAGAAAGCCGATTCACGTCATACCTAACGCGATAGAGGAGGGCCACACGATAGATGTTGCCCCCAACCAGAGGCAGTTTGCATACGTGGGCAGGCTTGTCTTCTACAAGAACCTCGAGGTTGCAATCAGGGCGGTCGGGATTGCAAGCAAGGCAGAACCCGGCATCAGGCTCGTCATAATCGGGGGCGGCCCGCACAGAGGGACGCTTGAGGATCTGGTCAGGACTCTTTGCATTGAGAAAAATGTGGAGTTTAGGGGGTACGTCACCCCGGAGGAGAAAGCGCGGACAATTGCAGAATCTGCAGCCCTTGTCTTTCCAAGCCTCTGCGAGGGCTTTGGGCTTGTCATACTGGAGGCGTTCCTCCAGAAAAGGCCGGTCCTCGTATCAGACATCAGGCCCATGTCGGATATCATAGCTCATGAGAAAAATGGGTTTGTCGTGGATCCGCACGATGAAAACAAATGGGCAGACAGCATGCTTGAACTGATCAGGGATCCTCAGGAGGCCTCAAGGATGGGGCAAAATGGCAACCAGTTACTGAAGGCCAACTATGGCCAAGAGTCAATGTACCAAAAGATTATTGAGATGTACGAGGGAATCAGCATGAAAAAAGATTACTGATGATTCTTAAGTTGTTTGGATTTTTCATATTTTCCACAAATTTCCTACCAGCCTTCTACACGCAGCCCTTCAACCCGCTCAAAGTGTTTCATATTTCTTGTTACAAGTGTTTGATTGTTAGAAAGCGAAATGCTTGCAATAAACATATCCCTGTCCCCTATAGAATCGGATCTCATGGACCGGGCAAGCTGTCCCCATATCCGGCCAGAATCATAATCCAGATCCAGTATGACAAACCTGTCCAACAGTCCTTTTACTTCCCTTAATGCACTGGCTCTCTCCCTAGAGGCATATGCCCCCTGTAGAGTTCTGCCACCGTCACTGCAGTTGTACAAAGAAGATCACCTGCCATTTCGAGGTTTTGTATCTTTTCAATTGCAGCCTTTTCCCTTCGTTCCAAGGATATTACGAAACTTGTATCCACGCATACCATCTTAAAGATCAACCTTGTGTAGTTTCAGATTCCTGCGAGTCTCCTTGCTTGCCTTTTCAATCGCGTCCGCGAGATCTTCATTCGCGCTGCTTTCCTTCAAGTATGCAAGCATTGCAGACGGATTACCTTTGCCAAACTTGCGAAGTATCAGATCTGAGAACGATTCTCCCTCCTTTTTTTGTGATTTGAGAATCCGATATGCCTCGTTGCTCAAGGAGATCGTAGTTGTTCCCATGACTGATACTATACATGTACATGCATTTAAATTTGATTCGTATTTTCATCCACCCTAGATTCCATCACGCAGAATTATTGTTCTGTCAAATTTTGTACCGGATCTGCAATTATCCTTTCCGAATTGATGCATAACAGAAAAATATGGTTTGCATTATAGGGAGGCAATGCACAGACCCTTGAAAATGGACGCACAATTCATAATCAAGGCCTCGCTTGTCTTCTGCGCCCTTTCCGCCGCCTTTTCGTTTGGCGGCATGTTCATGCCCGAGAGGGTCCCTCTTGCAAACCCCGCCGGAGGGCTGAACCTGCACGAGATCGGAGGCCACCTCATATGGGGTCTCCTGCCAGGCGCGCTCTTTCTCAGCGCAAGGTATGCCGTCGCCACCGGCTTCTTTGCGGTACTTATAGACTCTGACCACATGATAGCGCTGTTCAGACTCGATGCCCTCCCAAGGATGTCCCATTCGATTGCCTTTGCAGCCATCTCCATAGTCGTCCTCATGCTCATCTTCGGAAGAAAAGACTACAGGCTCGGCGCTGCGGCCCTTGCTGCAGTGCTTGCCCACCTCTCGTTTGACACCTTTGCAGGAAACGACGGCAAGTTCCCGCTGCTTGTACCGTTCTACGGCCACGCCATATCGTTTCCAAACGCGGACTGGATCTTCTTCGAGGCGGCTGCCGCTGCCGTGATACTTGCAGTAACCATCATGGTGCGAAGGCAGTCAAGAAAGTTGCTTGCAGTCTAGATGGAATCCAACAGATGTTAAAAAATTCAGGACTATTTCTTGAAGGTCTCCCTTGCCTTCTCGTGGAACGGCACGTTTGCCTGCGAGACCTTGATTGCGCCCACAGGACATACGGTAACGCACGCCATGCACCATATGCAGTCCTTCTCCCTAATTGGGTCTGACTTGTCGGTATAGTCCTTCCTTCCGTCCTTCTTCTGGTTCTCCCCGGTGCCCGGGCTTGAGGTGGATGGAACATCCTTTGCCGGGACGTCGACTGCAGTCCTGTACCACTCGTAGACCTGCACGGGGCATACCTCGATGCACCCGCCGTCAGCTATGCAGACGTCCCAGTCCACCGATACGAAGGTGCCGTGCACGCCAAGCGGCACGAGCTCCTCGCCCCTCTCCGCATAGGCCTTTTTTACGTCGTCGTTCTCTGACGCGTCTGCAAGCCTTCCCGGCCCCCACACAAAGTGAAAGTAGTCCGGGTCCTGGTGCTTGTGTATTCCCACAACCTTGTGGTTCTTTGGAAAATCCGGATCTATCGGCATCTGCTGTTAATTGTGTGCCTTACTATATAACAAAGGATGTAACAAACGCACTAGTTTGCACTCGGCACATGCACGGACGGCTATCATAAATGGCCTAGCTTTTCGGGACGAGTTCCTTTCCGCTCTTGTTGAACTTGGTAACGATGTATCGCACCTTGTCGTCCCCCTCCGGCATCGGGTTTGCACATTTGCCGCACTTGGGCATCATGACGACGGCATCATACTCTATCTCTCCTATGAACCTGTCACACTGGCTGCAGCGGACGGATTTCATGTCATAGATATTCATCGCATAACAATACGCATGCATCGCTATTAAGGGATCCTGAGATTGTCAGGCTGTACCGTCCTTCAACCTCACACCTGACGCCCCACAAGGCCCTTCAGAATCAGTAAATGTGGCCCGACTTTTCCCAGCAGAGGTCAAACAGCATCCGCATCGACATGACAAGCGGTCTCGAGTCCATCCACATTGCAAACACGTTGTGCGAGGGGTGGTTTGCATTCCTTAAAAAGTAGAGCACCTCCTCCGAGTCGCGCACAAGGAAGCACTGGTCGTCGCACCGGGGGCCGGGCATCAGCCTTATCTTCTTCCTGTCTATCTGCCGCGCGTTCTCCGGCATCTTCTGCGCGGGCGAGACTATAATCCTAAAGTCTGCCACCATGTTTGAGAACAGGTCCACAAAGTCTGCATAGTACAGCCTCGAGAGGTCCTTTTCCGTACAGAAGAGACACAGCTCCTCCTGCGTCTTCCTTATCATCTCCTTTATCTTGCTGTTTATCTGCGGCGTCCCCTGCAGCATCTGCATCTTCTCCTTCTTCGTCTCGCTTGTCTCTATGGCAAACGCCGGTATGTCGTTCCACAGCTGGGTAAGCTCCCTCTCCTGCATCGCAAGCATCCTTACCTTCTCCTGCTCCGATTTTACAAGCGTAAGCACCGCCTGCCCTATCGAGAGCGTCGAGTACCTCACGGGAGTCGAGAACTCGGCGGTAACAATGCCCCTGTTCTGCAGAGTGTTTATTATAAAGTACGTCTCTGTCCTTGGAAGCTCAAGCGCCTTTGCGACCTCCGGCGCGCTCTTTGGACCGTACTTGCCAAGGTAGATGAACACCTTTGCCTGGTTCTGGCTGAGGCCGAACTTGAGCAGCTCCGACTTGACCTGCTCCATCTTGACCTTGTACTGGTACAGGTTCGAATCAGGCTCGGAGAGAAACGGAGATGCAATCTCTTGCTGTTCTTGCAATTTTTTCACTTGATTGATCTACCTATCGGGATAACATATAACAGACAGGATGCATTCATCAGTAAGAGTTCTTAGAAATACTTAAAACCAAATAGGGCAGGTTCCGGTGCCTTTCATCCCAGATACTAGGAAGCTGCCAAGGTTCTCAGGCAGGACGCGATTTTTTACGGGTTGAATCACGGCGGGAAAACTGCCGGGGTGCCTAAAGAGCGCGCCCTGGGTTGCAGGCAATGGCAAATTCACCACCGATGACCATAAAGGCTAGTTGTACCATTACAGGAACAGGATGCGAAAAAGCACCGCTGCAAGACAGAAAGACGATGCCAAGGCCGATCCCCCCCAGGTTCCATCCAAGCCGCAGCAGAGGGCAGGCATCAAAAAGCCGAGGCACAGAAGAAACAGCAAGAAGAACGATCCCGAGTCACTTGCACTCTCAAAGGCCGACATACTGGATTTCTGCGACAGGGTGCTCAAAAAGTGGCAGCAGGACCAGCCGACAAATGCGCGCAACATCCCCGCCATGCTTGCGGTAAGGACAAGCGTCTTTTTTTCCGACGAGGCCTCGCTTAGGGCAATCTGGGCAGAGATAATATCATGGGTCTACCAGCTGCTCTACGAGAACGCGCAGGCGCATGCAAGAAGCGAGGGCGAGAGCTGGGCCGAGGTCTTTGCCAAGATAAAGAGTCCCCAGTAGCGCCGTTTCGCTTTTAAACCCATACCTTCAATGAAATTCGATTGGCAGACAAGAGCAAGGGTTCACAGCCAGAATCAAAAGAGCCCGCAGGCAGGAGCTTCTCCATCCGGCCGCACCTGTTCTCATGGTCAGTCTTCATACCCACCATTGTAGTGGTGTTCCTCTCGATAATTCCTGTCGTCTTTCCCGCGCTCATAGCAAGAACCGCAAGCCCCTTCCATGCAGCAGTCTTCTCGCCTGATATAATCAACCCCTTCGAGCCCGGCGTCCTTGCAGCCCCGCTCATAATTGCAAACATCGCCCTCCTTGCAATAGGAATAGCATACTACAGGAAATCCAAGTGCGCTGCCAGGTTCCAAAGACTTGCCTCCTTTGAGATATCAACAAGGCAGGCGCTCATAGGCGTCGTTGCAATACTTGCAATCTTTGCAGCTCTCACGGCAGGCACGATGGCAAGGGAGGAGACCTGGGTCGATTACGCAGGCGTCAAGGCCCGCGTGCTCTCCTGGAACATATCCCAGTTTGCGCACTCGTTTGAGCCCCACTTCAAGTACCTCCTCCTCTCCACCTCGCTCCACGCCTTTGGCAACATCAGGATAGTCCCGTTCATCGTAAGCATCGCCCTCCTCCTGCAGACCTACTTTTTCACAAAGCAGGTGACCGGCAAGCGCTTTGCAGGGCTGGTCTCCATGGTCCTACTGCTGCAGAGCGACATTTTCATCTCCTACAGCACGACCGCAAGCTACGAGAACTCGTGGATACTCCTGTACCTCTTCTCCCTGTACCTCCTCCTCAAGTTCTGGCCGCCGTCGCCCGCGCCCTACCTGCTCTCCCTCTTCTCAAAGCCGCTTACGCTTGCTTTCTTCCCGATGAACATATTCTTCATAGCGCGCTCCGCGATGCCGAGGCGCTCCAAGATTCTCTCGCTTGCATCCTACGGAGTAATAGGAATCGCCATAGCTGCCGCCGCAACAGCCCTCAGGGCAAACCTTGTAGGCACCTCAATCTCTTTTGACGCATTCCAGTTCTGGCAGGGCTTTGGCGCAATGGCAATGCAGATGAGGTTCGACTATGTCGTTGTGATCTTCCTCCTCCCCCTTACGGTGATGCTGTTTTTTGCCTCAAGGAGGGGCGTGATGCACGCCGACTCTATAATGTTCTTCATGCTTGTAATACTCATGACCGCGCCCCTGCTTACAGGGTTTACCGAGCAGACAAACCAGCCCTACAGGTTCGTCTCCCTTGCAGTCTTCTTTGCCATAGGGACCGGCATGCTGCTTTCAAACAAGACCCGCAAGGAAGCTTTGCCTGAAGAAAAATAAATTCTGCCTACTGGCCCTGCGGGGCCGTCCTGATAATCGTCCAGTACGTGGTGACCCTGTCGCCCTTGAGGACCGCATACCCGTCGTGGTTTGCCGCCACGAGGTTCTCAATTCCCGAGGCGGTCTTCATCGATATGAGGTTCTGCGACACTATGGTTGGATACGTGTGCACCACAGTCTCGTTTGCCTTTAGAATCTGCAGGCCCTGCCCGCCCACTGCTATCATGCTTGACGCAAACTCGCCCATGTTCTGGTCTATGAGCTGGTTGAACCTTGCCGGGTCCGCAACTGTCACGCGCGAGGTCTCAAGGTACGAGACCAGGCTGCCCGACGAGTCCCTGACCACTATCTGCGCATAGATCCCCACAATCTGCTGGACGGGTGCTGCCGTCTGCGGCAGGGGACCCACCGTCTGCGCAAGCGAGGCGCCAAACGAGGATATGACCACGACTGCCACCAGCATTGCAACAAGTGCGGAGCGCATCAACTCTGGGATTTGAATTTACACTAATAAGCTTCTCGCCCCATCCCGAGGCATCCCGCTTTTCCAATCCAAAACCCCCAACATTATTAAAGGAACCAGACAAAGTTCCTCCGAAGCCCGGTAGTGTAGCGGTCAAGCATAGGGGCCTTTGGAGCCCTTGACCCCAGTTCGAATCTGGGCCGGGCTATTATCTTGCATATGCCCAAGAGATGCCAATTCCATTAGATGGAATTTTTCATATCCTAGAAATCAGAGCGGGACTGTCTCTCCTCAAATAATCACTTTTTGTCTACCAGATACCCGTTTTGCATGTCAGCTGGCAGCTGCCAAGCTAGTCTCAGCCCGGGGAGTTTGATGCCTGTTTCCTGCCCATGAGCAAGGTTTGCAACCCAGAGTGTTAGTTCAGGAAATATGCAAATTTGCAGGACCTGGCGGTCTTCAAGCGCTTTCAAGATGCCTAGAGTTGCACTCTTTACCAGCCGCTGTCAGAAGCCTTCGATCAGATGAAATTAAAGTAGAGTCTGTCTTCCTGGCAGTGTGGATGTAAAGACAGTCATAAAAATGCAGCCCAAGCCTTAGGGACATCCCTAGTATCTCAGGCAGGGCCTTCAAATCGGTCGAGACATCTATAGGCAGCCTTATGATCCTCTCGTATGCTTGAACAGCATAGTTTTTCCCAATGATTCCTCGCCTGGCCATCTTGTAAAGCACGCTTCCTATTTCATGGTAAACAATATCCGGAGCATATAGTACCGTCTTTGGATCCGAGACAATCTTCACGGCCTCCTGCGAGTACTGCTCATCTACCAACAGCTTGACAAGAACGCTTGCATCTACTGTATATCTCATCGCTCTTCTCTGGTTTGCCTTGCCAAGACCTCGGAAGTGTATGATGTCCTGTTCTTTGGTATCTTGCTCTTTGCTCTAAAATCAAGGAATTCTTTTATTCCCTGCCTTCTTTCTTGCTCTCTTATCTTGGCCTCTATTGTCTTTCTCAGAACCTCTCCCCACTTTATGTTCATGGCGCGCATCTTTTCCTTGGTACGCCTTGATACCTTGACTGAGACCACGGCGCTGTTGCCTTCCCTCACATATGGTGCGTGCGCTTTATGATTATTAAAGATTACCAAATGGTATACCATATGGTATACCAATTGGTAGTACTGAAGATGCAGAATAAGATGAGAGAAGGACAGCAGGACATGCCGAAAAGGGCTCCACATGATCAGGCCGCGGACACATGGCAGGACATAGTGGCGGTTTGCCCCGAGGTCGTGCCGGTCACTGAAAAAAATGCCCGAGTCTGGCTGCCTACAGGTTGAAAGTACCGATGCGGTTCATCGTCGGCCCCGATATGTGCGGCACGATGTGCGGCAGTATCGCAATGCCTACAAGTATGGGCGCCACAAAGAGCAGTATCGGGATCGCTGCAAGCACGGCCCCAAGCAGGAGGCACGATCTTGCCCTCCTTGGGTCGTCGTCGCGAATGACAAAGTATGCAACCACCCCGCCGAATATGTTGAATACTATCGGCAGGAGGAACCACAGGCTGCTCCTTCTCCTTATCTGCATGGAATACCCTACGCTGGTTTCAGATTTAAACCAACGTCCTATATCTCAAGCCTCGAGAGCAGCTTTGTAGCAATCCCGAACAGCACGAGCGCCCCTGCAAGCAATACCAGCATCTCGTATCCCACGGTTGCCGTAAAGTTGCCAAATATGCCGGCGCGGACCACGTCCACAAGGTACGTCAGCGGGTTGAAATAAAATGCGGTGGCAAGCACTGGCGGCGCCCCCTGCGCTGGATAAAACGCCGTACTGACAAATGCAAAGAAGAGGAACACGGTATTTATCACCACGTTGAACCCCTCGCTTGACTTGAGGCGGGTCGATATTATCGAAGCAATCGAGCCGAAGAGTATAGCCCCCGTGATTGCGGCAAACACGACAAGGGGCACCGTAAGCACGTTGAACTCGACCGACTTGAAGAAGAGCGGGTACCCTATCGCTGTTATCAGCCCCGCCGAGAAGAGCCCGATGATCCCTATGGTATACACGTTTGACAGTATGTACTGCGCGCGCGTGAACGGCCCCACAAGAATCTGCTCGAACATCCCGTGCCTCCTGTCGTTCCATATGATAATCCCCGAGATGAGCGTGCTGTTCATTATGTTGAACCCTATCATGCCCGACGCGATGAACGCCGGATAGTCAAGGTTCCTTGTTCCAAACGGCACGTTGTGAATCAGCGCCGTATACGCAAACCCAGCCACAAATATGTAGATTACAGGAAATATCACCTGCCATATCACAAAGCCCATGTTGAGCGATATGGTAAGGTTCCTGTTTACGAGCCTAAATACCGGATGCATCCCCCTGCCCCTCCGAGTCCCTTACCACCTTGAGGAATATCTCCTCCAGGCTTGTGGGCACCACGCTGAGATCCTCCACCTCGATATTGTTTGACGAAAGTACCTGCAAAATCCTGACAAGCGCCCGCTCCGAGTCTGCCGAGTGGAGCGTTATTACCGTGCCCCCGTCGTAGGATACATCGTGCGGCCCGACATCACGGAGCACGCCCGAGAGGTCCCTGACGCCTTCCACGTGTACCTTTATCGTCTTCTTGCGCCCGAACTTTTTTCTCAGCTCGTCCGGCGTGTCGATCGCCACTATCCTTCCGCGGTTGATTATCGCAATCTCGTCGCAGAGGTACTCTGCCTCCTCAAGTATGTGCGTGGTGAAGAATATGGTAAGCCCGCCGCGCACCCTTCCCTTGATGTAGTCCAAAAGCGCCCGCCGCGCCGACGGGTCAAGCCCGACTGTTGGCTCGTCAAGGAAGAGCAGATCCATCTCGTGCATGAACTCTCGCGCCACCTGCACTCGCCTCCTCTGCCCTATTGATATGTCGTCGTTCTTCTTCTTCCGGATGTCCTTCAGGTCAAACGCCGTGAGGAGCTCCTCCACCCTCCTTTTCCGCGTCCCTCCGTCTACATTCCACATCATGCCGTACTTGTCAAGCGCCTTCTCCACCGTAAGGTTCGGCTCGTAGGATGGCTGCTGAAGCACTACCCCCACCCTCCTCCGCGCCCCAAGCGGGTCCTTGAGCGCGTCAGTGCCCAGAATTTTGATTGTGCCGCTGCTTGGGGCAATGAGCGTCGTGAGAAGCTTGATTGTCGTCGTCTTGCCTGCCCCGTTTGGCCCAAGAAATCCAAATATCTTCCCCGGCTCCACCACGAGGTCTACCGAGTCCACCGCAACTACATCCCCGTACGACTTGGAAAGCGACCTTGCCTCTACGCAGAGCATCAAGTCCCGTTTCCGCGCCCCACTAATCTATCTACTGGAAAATTGCGGTACCAAGACCCTCCCAGATCGCATCCGCTTGAAAATTCTTATAACGTGCAGATTCCAACGGTTTTTGATTTGTCAGAATTTGAGTCATTGATGGGCAGGCTCCTTGAGCAAAAGCCCGAACTTACAAGGCAGGATCTCGAGGAGCTTATCAGAAAAAAGAAGGAGAAGATAGGTGCAGGCTACCTCACCGACCAGGGCGCGATCTTCCTCATCGCCTCCGACCTTGGCGTTGCGCTGGGTGAACCGCTCAAGGTGGAGATGTCCCTCAAGGACATCTATGTCGGCGCAAAGGAGATTACCCTTGAGACCCGCGTGATGAACGTCTACCCTGCAAGGCAGTTCTCAAGGAAGGACGGCTCGCAGTTCATGCTGAGGAACATGACGGTATACGACGGCGCCCAGAGGGCAAAGGTCAAGCTTTGGGACGAGAAGGCAACCCTCCCAGGCATAGAGAACCTCAAGCCGGGCGACCTTGTCAGGATAATCAAGGCGTACGTAAAATCAGACCTCAAGGGAAACCCGATAATCAACGTGGGCTCGGGCTCAAGCGTAGAGCCAAACAATACCCAGTCCAAGATCCCAAGCCTTGACGAGATAACGGACGACGTCTCGTCGGTAAGGGAGAACCAGCAGAATTTGGTGGTATCCGGAATACTTGACGGCAGCATCCGCACCACGGAGTTTACCAACTTCAAGGGCGAGCAGTCAAAGGCGCTCCAGCTGAGGCTCAAGGGACGCGACGGCGCCGTCGTGCGAGCGGTACTGTGGAACAAGGACGAGGGCTCGCTCCCAAGGGTCGTCTCCTCTGGCGCCAAGGCAAGGCTGATAGGCGTCAGCACCAAGACGGGCCAGATGGGCCTTGAGCTCCACGGCGACGAGGGCACGGTGCTTGAGATAGAGGGCGCAAAAGAGATTGCCCCGGTAACCGCAAGGATACTTTCAGCCACAAAGGCAGATTCTGGAAGCAGGCTGCTTGTGGCGGTCACCTCGGACAGGAGGATTGTAAACATCGCAGACCCGACCTCCGTCACCTCGGAGGTCAGCCCCGGCGACGCAGTAGAGATCACCCCGTCAAAGATGTACGGTAATACCATCACGCTTGAGCAGGGTTCGCCAGTAAGGAAGATTGACGGAACGGGCATCCCGACCCCCTCCGAGGCCCGGACGAAGATTCGCGACGTCAAGCCGTCAGACGGCCTCTACTGCATCGAGGCAATAATCCTCAAGGCCCCGCAAAAGCGCGAGATCCAGACAAAGACGGGCGAGTCCGTCCTGCTCTCCGAGGCATTCGTGGAGGACGACACGGGCCAGATCTGGCTCAAGGGCTGGAGGTCGCAGGCAAGGCTGCTTGAGCAGTTCACCCAGGGAGAGATCATCAGCATCACGGCAGTCACCGCCAAGCCCGGCCTTGAGGGCAGGACCGAGGCGTTCCTTTCCGCCTACTCCGTAGTCACGCGTAAGAACTAGTGATTCCCAGCGGTAGGAATGGCCACACAGCTTAATACCAAACCAGGTTGCAACCACCGGTAGTTTGAGAGATGGAAGCGCCTCCTATTACTAACTACATCATCCTTGCAGCCCACCTCATCGCCGGGTTCACGCTCGTCTTCTTTGCCGCAAAGGCGTTCAAGAGGACAAGGTACACCCCGATGATACTTCTTGCCATTGGCTTTACCCTGCTTGTACTGGGCGAGACCGTCATAGAGTACGGCGTCTCGTCACTTGGCAACGAGACCCTGCAAAAGTTCATCGAGGAGGGATTCGAGATCGCAGGATTCATCGTTCTCATCGTAGCGGTAAAGAAAAGCTGAAAAGATGGCTGGCGACGACGAGATCCTCTCCGTGCTTGCAGACGAGTACAGCCGGAAGATACTATCGATTCTTACAAACAACGAGCTCAACGCGCAGCAGATCTCGGACAGGCTTGCCATCCCCACCTCGACCACCTACAGGAAGATAAAGAACCTCGAGACGCTTGATCTTGTCAAAAAGACGAAGGTTGTCCGCACGCTCGAGGGCCTCGACGAGAGCTACTACAAGAGCCTGGTCTCCGGAATCGACGTCAAGTTCAAGGACGGCCAGGTCTACTGCAAGCTGGAAAAGGTCACGATGGACAGGAAGATTCAGAGGCTGTGGGAAAAGTTCTCCGAGTAGTTTCTTCAACCGGCAGGAAGATCGCCCGACTTTTCCTGTAGAGGCTTATTCCGTTATCGCAATCTTCTCCCTGTGCCAGTTCCTCAGGAGCAGGAGCGATACCACCACTATTGCGCCCTGGGTAACCTTGCAGAGTATGTCGATTGCTCCCACGTCGTCCTGGACCCCCACCACCGGTAGGGATACCATCCTAGAGGCAACATAGAGCCCTATCAGCGCGGCCGATATGAGGCTTGCAATCACGTATGGGGCCCTGCTGTGCAGCTTGTTCTTTACCATCCACACGCCAAGCGGCAGGTAGGATATCGCGGCAGTCGTAAACAGCATGGTCTGGATCTGGCTGCCTGCATCAGTCGATTCCTGCATCTGCGAGTATGCGTTGTAAAAGTAAAGCCCGCTGTTTGCAAGCACAAGCGCGGTCGCAATCAGTATGAACTGCTGCACAGAACGTCTCATGCGGTATCTACGAGGCCTTCCATTTAATTGGGTAACTACCGTTCCCAGCTGTAGGAATGGCACCTTCATGACGTGAAAGGAGGTGCAATTCAAATTTAACAGAGAACAGGCAAATACCTACTAGAGGTATCTCCTGTATTCCTTGATGTATCTCCTGATGAACCATTGGAGAAATATTCTTTCTTCGTTTTTTACCTGTGACCTCTCAAGGGCGTTGTAGTAACTGTTCCTTCCCTCGTATGGGATGTCAAGCATTGGATGCATTTTCTTGTTGAGTATAAAGTTCATGATCAGCCTCGATACTCTTCCGTTCCCGTCACCAAAAGGGTGTATCGTAACAAATTTCAGATGTGCCATTGCCGCAAGATCAACCGGATGCAATTTATTTTTTTTCTTGTTGTACCAATCAAAGAACTCTGTCAGCATTGGGAAGACTTCTACCGGAGATGGAGGTAGAATTTTGCTTCCTCTTATTGCATTTTGATAATTCCTGATTTTTCCAGCCATGTCTTTTTTTGTCTTGTTGAATAGTTTCCAGTGCCAATCCTGGATTTCACGCAATGAAAGATCTCTTTTGGATTCAAGGATCTCGAAGAAAAGGTCCCGGTGAGCCTCGGCCTCCTGTACATCCGTCATTGGCTTGTTCTTTGGAGTGATACCTCTCTCAAGCAGATCCGCGGTCTCCTTTCGTGTAAGCGTGGAACCCTCGATCTTCTGAGTGTCATAGGTGAAATTGATTACAAACGTTTCCAATCCCTTCTTCCTGATGGACCTAGGCATGGTCCTCTGGTTCTTCGAATAGTTCTTCCTGATCCTCTCCACATCTGCCTGCCACGTCTTTCTAGAGATGTCGTCTAAGAATCTCTTCCTGATCTCCCCGATGTTCCTCGGGATCTTGCTGCCTAGATAGATTGACTTTTTCTTAATCTTCTTTCCTTTCCTGTAGCTCTGCTCCAGATAGTAGTAGGTCCTCCCCTTTACTTTCTTCTTACCTACGGACACCATGAAACTAGTTATATCTACATATTTATAAAAATATCAAATTTACATAAATTGTAGGTATAACTAATTATACAAGTACACAAACCCGTATTTTTTCCGGTGTGAGGCAATAATTTACATGAAATTCAAATTTACCCGAGGGAAAACCTTGATTAAAAATTTTGTGTGCCTTTGGGTCATAAGAATGCCCTTCACATCCTAATGCTTATATGGAAGAATTTTCTTCCATATGGAAGAATTAAATTCCATGTGAGGGAAATATCATGAGGTTAAACTCTTATCTCGAACAATTGTTGGGTAGCAGAGCGTCAGTTCGCATACTGCGCACCCTCTTCAAGTACAAAGGAATGGTATTCACGGTACGGCGGTTGGCGGAAACTGCGAATGTCTCCCATACCGAAGCCAACCAGACAATAGACAAGCTTGAGAAGTTTGGCGTAGTAAAGGTCCAACCTGTTGGCAAGGCATACCAGATATCGCTTAATGAGAAAAGCTACATTCTTGCTAATGTTCTAAGCCCGATTTTTAGCACGGAAAGTAGAACTCGTCAAGCATTGGTAACGTTGCTAAAGGAAACCCTTTCTAGAAAAAAGATCATCTCGGCGGCGATTTTTGGAAGCGTCGCTGCAGGAAAGGAAAGGGATGACAGCGATATTGACCTGGTAGTGATATCAAACGATAAAGATCTTGCCTATTCAGTAGTAGGTAATGCAATTACGCAGGTTTCAGAAATATTTCATGGCAAGTTGGCACCGATAGTTTTTTCAAAAAAGGAATTTATCGATAGAAAACAAAGCGATCTCGTCAAATCAATACTCGGGAGTCACATCATGGTGGCTGGCACAGATCTAAAGGAGATAATAAAATGACAAGAAAACTGGATCCTAGGAAAGCTGTTGGTTATGTTCAGAAGGCTGAGAATTCGCTGATGATGGCAAGAGTAGGCTTGCAAAAAGGTGCATATGATAATGCGGTAATGAGCTCTGTTCACAGTGCCATCAACGCACTGGATGGGCTAACCACGGCATATATTGGAAAGCGTTCATCCGGGGAACACAGCGACGTACTGTCATTGCTCAAAGGCACACTAACACAAGGCGAACACGAGGTCATCAGCAGGCAATTTAGCACCCTGCTCGGAATGAAGAACGAATCAGAATATCAGCCCACACTGATGAGTCAAAAGGATGCGGAAAACGCCGTCAAGTGGGCTGAACGTATTTTAAATACGGTAAAATCGAAACTAAAACCTGACTGATCTAGGCGAACCGGAATTCATCCATATAACCTCCCGTTCTCTTCAAATACATGAACAGACGGGCTACCAATCCTCAGATGTATGACATCATGAATTTCCGATAACAAGATGGGATCTTGGCACCAAAAGTTTATGGTATTGGAACCATGATCAGAGATTGTATTATTTGTTTAAAATTTGATTATGTTAAATTCAAATTTAATAATATCAAACGGGTCTTCATGCGTCAGGAAACCAGATAGACTTCAGCCTTCTTGGTCTCTTTTGGTTTTATGGTGCCTTCTTTTACCTTCTTAAGCAAAGCTTCCACTTTTTTTATCTCCGAGGAAGAGTAGATTCGTTCGCCGCATTGTGAACAAACTTCCGCCTTAACATCCCTAATCAGCACTATCTTCCCTTTGACTGATTCTGTTATATCAACCAGGCCTTCCTTGGTGGCACCTCCACAAATAGGGCAGATTCCCAGTTTCATTTCCTCCTTGTGGCGTAGTTTGACCAATTTTTGTCTGATGGAATATACGCAGTGACAATTATTAGCATATCTGCGTGCTCAGGAAGACCGCATACTACGTGAATCGCTTTTCCCCTTATCTTGCATAAAAGGAGACATGCTGGAAACGGTCTTGCGTCATCATACCGCTCTATTATTTTGAAATTATTATGGACTTCAGGATGTCGTCCATTTCATACCCATCATCTCTTATCGCATTCCTTGCGTGCTCCGTTACTTTCACATGAATCCCTAGAAGGGATCTTATTTTTGATTCGTAGGTATCCAAGTACTTCTTGTCTACCATGTTGGCTTGATTATTTTTGTTGAGAATAGGATACCTCATCCGCTTACGTGAAATTCAAATTTAACCGAGGGAAAACCTTGGTTAAACATGGTAACTTTGTCTCGCTTTTGATCCTCGGATGGTTCGGAACTGAATCCAGCCATTAAAAAGCCCGTCTGTTACCAGATCGAATACTGATACATCATGAACGAATCATCGTCGAACTTAATATTCTAAAGATGCAGAGAAGATCGTTGGACATTTATTATTTTGATAAAGATGTAGTTGAAAACCTAAGGCAATCTCTTGACCTACTTCCCGAGGAGCTACCTTACTTGTATGAGGGTGGTGTTGATTTTCTGCTTGATAGTGTCCATGACTTGCACGAAGATCTAGAATACCATGACGCCGTCATAGCGAAAGCCGCGTACTTGTTTTGGAATTTTGTAAAGGGCCACTACTTTGTTGGCGGCAACAAGAGGACGGCTCTTCTGACTACGCACATGTTTCTCAATTACAACGGTTTATTTTTGAGGATTCGCAAGGGAGAAGGCTATCTTACATGCTTGAGGATACTCCACGAATTGATTGATGAGAAAGAGCTGAGGGATTGGATAAAAGATAATATAGTTTACGAAACATAGTGAAGGTAGAGATGGCGTTTACCGTAAGACAGATAGACAAGAAAAGACTCGAAAAGGTTTCAGAGAGATCCATCGCTGAGATTAAAGAGGACCTTGAAATGCTCAAGACTTATGATGAAAAGATTGCCAGCGGCTCCATCTCGGACGGAAGAAAGTACGTAATGCACTTGATGGGCGCAGGACATAAAACCTAGCAAGACAGAACAAATCTTAGAATTAGCCAACAAAGCATTTGATTATGTTAAATTCAAATTTAACGGGGGAACAACACGGACCAAAATTCATGCTCTTGCCTTTACCGCTACCACGCCTCTTTGAACCCAGGACTTACTCAAAGGACTGGACTTCCTTCCGCGTACCGTCCTTTTGGTAAAAGTAGATCTTGCCTTCCTCCTCGCCCGCGGTCTTTTTGTGCGAGCCGTCGCAGTACGGCTGGTTTTTGCTCAGGCCGCACATGCAGATCCACCTCGACTCGCCGCCCACCTTTACCTCCATTGGGCCTGTCGCGTCCTTCCTTACGTATCGCGCCATGGAACACAAGTGCACATTCTTGTAATTAAGCCTAGTCCCAGAAACCGCGCGTCGTGACGTACTGCCTCTCAGCCTCGTATATCTGGCGGTACATCTCCTCCTCGCCCACCATGTTCCGCAGTATCCTTGCCCCCGTGTCCGCCCCCACGCCGTACCCCGAGAGAACGACAAGCGCCGTCCTCCCAAAGTTCTCGATGAGCGACGATACCTTCCACGCCCTGTTGAACTTGTGGTTCTCCTCTGCCGTGATCTTTTTTCCCGCCGCCTTCTTCTGCACTATCTTTGGAAGGTCGTAATCCGAGTAGAACGTAGCCGAGACCTGCCTTGACCTGCAGTGAGGGCACGATAGGACACCCGCCACCTCGCAAGTCTCCACCACCTTCTCCCACCCGCCGCACCTCATGCAGACAAGCCTGTGCTTTGTCTTGCCAAGCCTTGCCTTTACCAGGTCGAGCACCCCCTTGTCAAGGCTTGCAGGCGACGAGTAGTATTTCGTGGTATGGTCAAGTATCGGCTCCGCAAGCCTTGAAAACCCGTCCACCTCGAACCACCGAAGCGGCACCTCCCCGTTCCGGATCCTCACGAGCACCCCTGCTGCCCCCCCTATGTCGTACTTGTCATGATACAGCTCCCGCAGCGCCTCGCGCCCAAGCGGCGTGCGGGAGTACCTGTCATGGAGGAACCTTGCAGCCTTCCTGTCGTACACAGCCTCCCGCCCCACGATGCCGAACTTTTTTGCAACGCACCACGTCCTCCAGTTCACGTTGTGCGTGCCCGCAAGCGACGCCGAGACTATCGACCCCAGGTCGTACTCGTCGGAAAGCACCGAGGCCACCGCCTCCTGCCCCACCCTTCCGTTGGACGACACCATTATCCTGTAGGCGTCAGACCTCGAGTCCACAAGGTAGCCGCTCTTTGCTGAAAGCATGGCGGAAAGCAGCGTCGAGAGAGTCGCGTTTATCCTCGTCCCAAAGCATGCGTGCATCACGACGGTGTTTCTTGCGCGCTGCGATTCCACAACGATGGTCTTCTCGTCGGGGACCGCAAGCCCTCCAAGCCCCTCAAGCACCCTGTTTGTGAGCCTCTCCTGGACGGTCCTTGTCCTGAACAGCCCCACCTTTTTTGCAGTCCTATAGTCTACAGGGATGTTCTCTCCCTCCCAGTACGGTACATTGATGCCTGCCGACTGGACCGGCTCCACGTTTATCTTCAGCGAGCTGTCGTCCACGTTGAGTATGCGCCACTGCACCCCGCGCAGCACGAAGACGTTTCCCGCGTCCCCATAATCCCCCACAAACCTCTGGTCAAGGCTTCCTATCACCTTCTTTGATACAGTGTCAAACACCTTGAACTTCAGTATGTCTGGTATTGTTGAAAGGTTCTCAAAGTGGTACCTAAACGAGCGGCCCCCCTTCCTAAAGGACATCTCGTCCCTGTCAAAGAAGACGATGGACCCGTTGTGGAGGATCTCAAGCACCCCCACAAGGTCCCCAAGGGTGGTCTCCCGGAAGGGGTACGCCCGGTTTATCATCACAAGCGCGGACTCGACCGTGACTTTCCCAAGCTGCATCGTCATGCCCACCAGGTGGTGCGCAAGCACGTCAAGCGCCCCGTCGTGCACTATCTGGTCCTCCATCGACTTTTCCCTGACGCGCTCAAGTATCGCCCGAGCCTCAAACTCGTCGTCCGCGTTGTTCGTAACTATGAGCCCCTTGGCCGACTCCCCCCTCGTATGCTTGGACCTTCCAATCCTCTGCACAAGCTTCGATACCTGGCGCGGCGACCCGTAATGTATGACAAGCTCGACCGAGCCTATGTCAAGCCCGAGCTCAAGCGAGGACGTGCAGACCACGATGCCGGGAATTCCCGACCTGAGCGTCTCCTCCGTCTCCTCCCTCACCTGCTGCGAGAGCGATCCGTGGTGCATGTCTATCCTGAGCGGCGACCTCTCCCTTAGGAGGGAGGCGATGTACTCCGACTCCCCCCTCGTGTTTGTAAAGAGAAGCACCGGCGAGCCCGGATAGTTTTTTGAGACGTACTCCGAGACATGATCCACGACATCCGTTATGGTACCGTCAATGTACCTTACCTCCACGTCGTATTTCCTTATCGAGCGGTCCTCAATTATCCTGCACTTGCGCTTGGTGCCCACCACGAACTTGGCAGCCTCCGCCGTGTTGCCCACAGTGGCCGAGAGCCCCACCCTTGTGGTCTGGAACCTGGTGTTTGCCTGCAACCTCTCAAGGCTGAGCGCAAGCTGGGCCCCCCGCTCGTTGCCAAGCATCTCGTGTACCTCGTCAATTACGATCCACTCTAGCTCGTCAAGCGCCGAAAGCATGACAGGCTGCGTGAGAAGTATTATTATCGTCTCCGGCGTGGTTATCAGCACGTCAGGGGGCTCTGCCGCAATCTTCTTTCTTACCGACTGCGGCGTGTCCCCGTGCCTTACCTGGATGGATAGGCCCTCCCCCTCGGCGTACCTGATTATCCTACGGAAGACGTCTCGGTTGAGCGCCCTTAGCGGCGTCACGTACAGCACCTTTATCTTCCCCGCCCTCTTCGACCCTGCAACCCTGTCAAAAATCGGCACCACCGCAGTCTCGGTCTTGCCCGAGCCCGTGGGAGCTATCACAAGCGAGTCTTTCTTCTGGTAAATGACCGGGACTGCCCTCTTCTGGATCTCGGTGAGGCGTTCAAAACCGAGATTGCGAAACTTGGTATCTAGATCAGCTTGGGGATGCGGATGACTCTGATTCCTGGGGTTCTCTTGTTCTAGATCGCTCGTATACCATCGCACCAACTATGCCAGCGCCAAAAAGGATGACTATGATAATCGGTATCTGATCAAAAATTCCTGTCATGAGTCATCTTATCCGCACATGGATAAATAGGTTAACCCGCACCCACGAGGCCGCCTTCCGTGATCTCGTACGATACCTCCCTCCTGCCCCCGAAGGACGGGAGGACCTCCGCGATGACCCTTGCCCCCTGCCTTGACAGCCTCACCTTCCTGTGCGTGAACATGCTGACAGACCTCTCAAGGTTCTCCCTCTCCTGCTCGCCGTAGCGCCTCACCACATTGGTGATGACTGCAGGAATCCTGTTTTTTATGCAGCACATCGAGAGTGAGTGCATGTACTCCATGAACATGACGTGCCGTGCAAGCGAGCTTGACTCCCTCGAGTACTCGAACGAGAAGAGGTCGCTTACGTTGTCCACCACCAAAAGCCCGGGCCCCACCTCCCGTATCCTGTCAAGGCCCCTTGCCTGCTCCGCGGTGTTTGTCACCCTCGCAACTATCATGTTCTCAAGGAGGCCCTCCGGAATGCCCCTTGCCCGCATTATCTGCAGCATTCTCTCCGGCCGGAAGCTGCCCGTCGTGTCCTGGTAGATTATTTTTTTGCCGATTGCATTTGCACAAATCTGAAGCGCAAGCTGCGTCTTACCGCTTCCTGCGGGACCGAAGATGTCGGTGACAAGCCCCGGGGCTATCCCGCCTCCCAGCAGCTTGTCAAGTCCCGCGATGCCCGTCGAGATCAAACTAATTTACTTGATAATACATGAAAATAAATGGTTCAAGTCGCGATCGGAAAGGTTTTATTTACGATTTCAAGCACCGATGACAAGTGAATTAATGCGTGTCACAACCGATTCCTAAGCGACCTCTGACAACACTCCAAAAGGGCGTAAACAAAAAGGTTACAGTAAGACTGAAGAGCGACATCGAATACAAGGGCAAGATGAACAATGTTGACTCGTACATGAACCTCATAATGACAGACGCCGAGGAGATAAGCAACGGCAAGACGGTCGCAAACTATGGAAGGGTAATAGTAAGAGGAAATAACGTACTTTTTATCAAGCTAGAAAACGAATTGTAATGACTCAGACGATGAACGACATGGGTAGAAATTATCTCTTCACCTCGGAATCCGTCACAGAGGGCCATCCCGACAAGGTCTGCGACCAGATATCCGACGCAATACTTGACGAGTTCCTAAGGCAGGACCCCGACTCCCGCGTGGCAGTCGAGACCATGACCACCACCGGCATCGTGGTTGTAGCAGGCGAGGTCACATCAAAGGGGCGGTTCGACGTGCAGGACATCGTAAGGAGGACGATAAAGGAGATAGGCTACGACGATCCACATTACGGTTTTGACGCGGACTCTTGCAGCGTCCTGGTATCGCTCCACGCGCAGAGCCCAGACATCTCAATGGGCGTCTCCGCAAACGAGAGCAAGGAGCAGGGGGCAGGCGACCAGGGCCTGATGTTCGGCTATGCCACAAACGAGACTGCAGAGTACATGCCTATGCCCATACTTCTTGCCCACAAGCTGACCCACAGGCTTGCAGATCTCAGGAAGAAGAAGGAGCTGCCATGGGCAAGGCCTGACGGCAAGTCGCAGGTAACAATAGAGTACGAGGACGGCAAGCCAAAGAGGGTCGAGACTGTGGTGGTCTCGACGCAGCACTCGCCCGACATCACAAACGGCCAGATCCAAAAGGAGATACTCGAGAAGGTAATCAAGCCGGTACTTGGCAGCCTGTGGAACGACAGGATAAAGGTCCACGTCAACCCGACAGGCAGGTTCGTCATCGGCGGCCCTCCCGGCGACGCAGGCCTTACGGGACGCAAGATAATCGTGGATACCTACGGGGGCATGGGAAGGCACGGCGGCGGCGCGTTCTCAGGCAAGGACCCGTCCAAGGTGGACAGGTCCGCATGCTACATGTGCAGGTACATCGCAAAGAACATCGTTGCGGCAGGCCTTGCAGAAAGGTGCGAGGTCCAGGTCGCGTACGCAATCGGCGTTGCAGAGCCTGTATCCCTGATGGTAAGCACGTTTGGCACCTCCAAGATACCGGAGGATCAGATAGAGAACCTGGTCAGGAAGCACTTCGACATGAGGCCGGCTGCAATCATCTCGCACCTCAAGCTCAAGCGCCCGATCTACAGGAAGACTGCAGCATACGGACACTTTGGAAGAGACGAGCCCGAGTTTACCTGGGAGCATACCGACAAGGCAGACGTCCTACGAAAGGCGGCAGGCCTCTAAGGTCCTGTCAACCTGACTGCCCTAGGAAACGCGGGAAGCTTGGAACCGCCAATCCTCCGAGCGGATGGAGGCAGGCTGCAAGTTCAGTCATGATTTCACGTCACCTGCCGGTCTTTTAGCGGGACCTGAAGGTGTTATTTTATCATCCTGTGTTTTATTCCCGAAGGTATTTTAGCATGGTACCATATCCCGTAAAGGCAAGTTTTGACATTCTTGCAAGTCTTTTGTGATCCCCCAGATAGCCCCCTACAAGTATGCTGAGGTCGTCCACCCCAAAGGGGCCCTTGGCGGAGACCAGCGCCTCATGGTACGCCCGCTCAAACTCCACATGCCTTATCCGTGCCCTTGGGGCAAGGTCCGCTACAAGGCGGTTGTATGTCACCGCCTTTGGCCCCACAAGGTCTACCGTCTTTTTTGAGAACCTCCTGTCAAAAATTGCGCGCATTACCACCTGCGAGACGTCATCTACAAAGATTGGCTGCATCCTGTATTTCCCGGAGCCCGGAATTACCACCTGTCCCCTGGCAGCCTCCCTTGCAAGCATGCTTGAGAGCGGATCCCCCTTTCCCATGATATATGACGGCCGGAATATCGTATAGTCAAGGCCCGACCGGATTATCTCCTGCTCTGCCTTGAACTTTGAAATGAAATACCCAAGGGTGGAACTCTTGCCAACGCCAAGACCGCTCAGGTAGATTATCTTCCTGATGCCTGCCCTCCTGCATAGCCTGACTGCGTTTCGCGTCAGGGATACATTTACGGTTTCATAATCAGACTCTGTTGTCTGCCTGCCAGTCCCGACAAGGTGCAAAAGGGCGTCCGAACCGCCCACCTGCGCCGCAAGTTTTTTTTCCGCAAGATCCCGGGTAACTACCGTGCGCCCAAAGCCTGCCCGCCCCTTGCGTACAAGGGCAACCACCTCAAAGCCTTTGCCGTCAAGAAACGACCCGGCATTCCTTCCCACAAACCCGCTTGCGCCTGTGATCGCAACCTTCCTGTCCACACACAGCCCACAGACAGCCGACAAATTAATTTTGATGCATCACCAATCCAAGGTAGTTGAAGCCTGCCGACTGCTACCAGATCCTCGGGCTGCCAAGGGGGGCGTCCCAGAAGGAGATAAAGAACGCATACAGGAAGCTCTCGCTCAAGTACCACCCCGACAAGAACCAGACCCACAGCGATGGCGAGAGGTTCAAGCAGATAACCGAGGCCTACCAGGTCCTCCGCAGGGAGGAAAAGTCGAAAGAAAAGGCCTCAGAGAAGGACGTCTCCGACAGGTACGCCCAGTTCTGGAAAAAGTACGACGGCTCAAAGATGAACGAGGATTTTAACTTTGGGCCAAACTTTGCAGGCTTTAAGAATCCGTTTGGCGCAAGCGCCCAGGAGAACTACAGCCACTTCCGCGAGAAGGAGGCATCCTTCAAGGCTACCCACATCATACTCTATGGAGGCCTCGGCCTCATCTCGCTCTGGATAATCATATCAAGCATCCTCAGGTAGATGCGTCAAATCAAATAGGATTATTAGATAATGGCGACAATCCCACGCATGGAAGAGGCGGAGGCCAAAAAGAAGATGCGCATGGGGTACACCACCGGCACGTCGGCCACCGCGGGCGCAAAGGCGGGCATACTTGCAATCATCAGCCAGCAGCCTGTCGGCCACGTCGAGGTTACCCTCCCCAAGAGATCAAAGATCAGGATCAGCGTGGAGCGCTGCGAGTTTGACGGCAGCTCGGCAAGCTGCTCGGTCATAAAGGACGGCGGCGACGACCCGGACGTCACGCACGGCGCAGAGATCAGGACGACGGTCACGCTCACAGGCGACATCGGCAGGATAGAGATTGACGGGGGTGAGGGGGTGGGCAGGGTGACAAAGCCCGGGCTTGGCCTTGATGTAGGCTCTGCCGCAATCAACCCCACGCCGAGGAAGATGATAACCGAGAACATAACAGAGGCAGCCCAGGACCTGCTCAAGAGAAACGGCGTAAAGGTCCTAATCTCGGTCCCAAAGGGGCGCGAGCTTGCCCCAAAGACTGACAACCCGCGCCTTGGCATCATAGGCGGAATCTCCATCCTCGGCACAAGCGGCATAGTTGTGCCGTACTCCACCGCCTCGTTTGCAGCCTCCATACGGCAGAGCATCGACGTCACGCTCGCGATGGGAAACGACACAGTAGTCCTCACCACCGGCGGCAGGAGCGAGGACTATGCAAGGAAGATAATCGACCTTCCCGACCACTGCTTCGTCCAGATGGGCGACTTTTCAGGGTACACCGTCAAGCAGTGCGCAAAGAAGGGAATCAGGAAAGCCCATGTTGCCGGGTTTATCGGCAAGCTCACAAAGATGGGCATGGGCGTAAGGCAGACCCACGTCAAGGGCTCCAAGGTCGACATGGACTTTCTTGCAGACCTTGCGCAGAGGGCTGGCGCCCCGGCCGAGGCCGTCGAGGAAATAAGGAAGGCAAACACCGCCCGGCACGCCTACGAGATCGCCACTTCAAGGAACCTCGGGCGCGCCTTCTTCGACCTTGTCTGCCAGCAAGTGCACGCCCAGCTTGGGGCCCACTCGGAGCAAAAGTTTGAGATCGACGTCATCATGTTCGATTTTGAAGGCAGCATAATAGGCAGGTTCCCCCCACAGTAACAGATATTTTCTTTGCCGGAAGAGAACGCCTGTGGAAAAGGTAGCGGTAGTCGCGATAACAAGGAACGGGATAGCCATGGCAAGGACCCTCAAGTCCAGGTTTGACTCCTGGCAGGTCTTTGCGCCATCCAAGTTCTCTGACAATGATTCCAATATAACATGGTTTGACGATTCCACCACCGCAAAGGTGGGCGAGCTCTTCAGGACCCACGACGCGCTTGTCTGCATCTTCTCGCTTGGCGCCGTGATACGCCTTGTCGCACCGCATCTGAAGGACAAGAAGACCGACCCCGCAGTAGTGGTCATCGACGACGCCGGCAAGTTCGTGATAAGCGCGCTCTCAGGACACCTCGGGGGCGCAAACATGCTTGCAGAGGAGATATCGCAGCTGACAGGCGGCACCGCCGTAATCACGACTGCCGCCGATGTCAACAAGACCATCGCGGTAGACCTTGTGGGGCGGGAGTTTGGCTGGACCGTGGACGACAGCTCGACCGTGACCAGGGTGAGCGCCCTCATGGTAAACGGCGAGAGGATCGGCGTATTCCAGGATGCCGGGAGGAGCGACTGGTGGCTCCCAAAAAGGGAGCTTCCGGCAAACGTCACGCTGTTTCCCACCCTTGAAGAGATGTCGCGCTCCTACTGCAAGGGCTTTCTGATAATCACAGACAGGGAGATAAGGGATGCCGGGCTGCTCTCCCGCTCCGTAGTTTACAGGCCAAAGACCCTCGTCGTCGGCGTCGGCCTCCACTGGGACACAAGCAGCGATACCATCATGGAGGGGCTCCAGTTCTGCCTCTCAAAGTTCGGCCTCAGCCCCAAGTCGGTCGCAAGGTTTGCATCCATCAGGAAGGAGTCCCAGGTAGCCGGCCTCCGCGAGATTGCAGGCAAGTTCGGCGTCCCGGTCGACTATTACGAGAAGGAGGACCTGGCGCGCATTTCCATCCCCAACCCGTCCGACGTCGTGCAGACGTTCGAGGGTACCCCGAGCGTCTCGGAGGCATCCGCCCTGCGCAGCTCTTGCGGAAGACTGGTAGTCGAGAAGCAAAAGTTCCCCCCGAACCTTACCATTGCAATCGCGAGGATCCCGGCATGAGGCGCGGGCTCTTGCTTATCGACAGGGGCAGCAGGGAGGACGACGTGAGGCGCGAGCTTGGCCACATCTGCGAGAAGGCGGGACAGAAGGGCAACTACCACGTCTCCAGCTACTGCTTCCTCGAGGTCGTGCCGCCGTTCATCGAGGAGGGCATCGCATCCTGCCTTTCCTCCGATATCGACGAGCTCACAATAGTCCCGTACTTTCTCTATCCCGGAAGAAAGGTCAAGGCAGCCATCGAGGCCGCCTCAAAATTCAGGTCGCAGACAGGCGCCAGGATCTCCATCTCAAAGCCCATGAACATGCACCGCTCCCTCGTGTCCCTTGTGGACGAGAAGATCCAGGACACGCTCTCAAGGAACGGCGACCCGGCCCAGAGGAATGGCGTCGACGTGCTCCTCATAGGCCACGGCAGCGTGGACCCCGAGGCAAGGTCCGCCCTCAAGTACGTCGCCGACGGCCTCATCCCCCAGTACAGGAAGGTCAGCTTCTGCTTCCTGGAGATAGAAGAGCCCACCATCAGGCAGGGGATCGACCGGTGCGCAGCCGACGGCCCCGACGTGCTCGTGGTAGTACCGTACTTTCTGCACAAGGGCGCGCATGTCAAGCGCGACATACACGAGGACCTCGACCCCGCCATCAGGGATTCGAAAATCAGGAAGGTCCTAATATCAGAGCACCTCGGCACCGACGAGAGGATGGTCGACCTCGTGCTTGAGAGGGCGATGGAGGCCGAGGGATGATAACACCAAAGGGCCAGTCGATCGAGGACAGGAGCATGGAGATAATAGACAGCGAGGTCGGGCCCCACCACTACAGCAAAGACGAGTGGACGATAGTCAAGCGCGTCATACATTCCACCGCCGACTTTGACTTTGCGCGCGCAAACAGGATACTCTTCCACAGGGACGCAATCGAGAGCGGCATTGCCGCACTCAAGGGAGGCTGCAACATTACAGTCGACGTCAACGGCGTCGCAGGACTGCTCAACAAGGACAACCTCGGCCGCTTTGGAAACAAAGTCATCTGCGGCATATCCGACCCGAGGGTGGTCGAGGAGGCAAAGAGGAACAACAGGACGCGCGCGCAGACCGCGATGCGCCTTGGGGCGCGCGAGATCGACGGCGGCGTCGTGGCAATAGGAAACGCGCCTACCGCGCTTGAGGAGGTCGTACAGATGGCCCGCGAGGGGGCCGCGCGTCCGGCGCTTGTGATAGGCATCCCCGTGGGCTTTGTCTGCGCTGCCGAGTCAAAGGAGGCGCTTGCCTTGACCGACATACCCCACATAACAAACGTCGGGCGCAAGGGCGGAAGCCCCTGCGCATCCGCAATCCTCAACGCGCTCTACATAATCCTCAAGCAGCGGCTAGCCCCTTGAGTGCGTGGTGCAGCTCTCAACAAACCTGCGCGCAACCTTTGGCACCGCAAAATGCATGTGCATGTACGACGCTAGGACGTTGTACTGTACAAGTCCGTCCCTCCTCCCCCCGATCCCAACCCCCATCTCCATCCTGTACGCAAACCTCGAGTCCCCTGACACCGACTCGAGCTCCGACAAGTGGAACTCGTGTCCGTGCAGCACAGCCCCCGCGGGCGAGACCGCGCAGTCCCTTGAGACCGCAGCCTTGGTATAGTTCAGCTTCAGCCCCCTTCCCATCACGGTATCCGCGTCAAAGAGGCCCGCCATCCGGAATTTGCGCGTCCCGTACCTTATCGAGCGCGTAAGGTACATCAGCCCGCCGCACTCCGCGTATATCGGGGTCCCTTCCCCCGCCATCCTGCAAATCTCCCCCATCATGCGGCCGTTCCTCTCAAGGGCCTCCCCCTTCACCTCCGGGAACCCTCCCCCAATGTAGATCCCGTCGCACCGCGGCATCTTCCTGTCGTGAATCGGGCTGAAGAATTCCAGTGCGGCGCCCTCCCTCCGCAGCGAGTCGATGTTCTCCCGGTAGTAAAAGTTGAACGACTCGTCAAGCGCAACTGCAATCCTTGCCCTCCTCCTTGCGGCAGGCCTCCTTGGCGCCTGCGCAAGCGGCGGCGCACCCGACGCAAGTTTTACAATTTTGTCGATATCGATGTGTTCCGAATACTCCCTGGCAATCCTCCTTATCTTTGCCCCAAGGGATCCCACCTCGCCCACCGGAATCAGCCCCAGATGCCTTGACTCTAGCACCTCCGACGAGTCCCGCGGGATGACGCCGAGCACGTCAAGCCCCACGCCCTCCAGCGCGCGCCTGCAGAGCTCCTCATGCCTCCTGCTTCCTATCTTGTTGAGTATAACCCCCCGAATCCCCGACTGCCTCCCAAACCTTGCAAACCCAAGCGCCGTCGCTGCCACCGAGCGCGCAGCCCTGCTTGCATCAATTGCAAGAACTACGGGCGCCCTGACGATCCTTGATACGTGGTACGTGCTTGCAAAGTTCGAGTCGCCCGCAAGCCCGTCATAGTACCCCATCACCCCCTCTATCACCGAGACGTCGGCGCCCGAGTTTTGCACAAAATCCCTTGCCACCCCCGAGCGCCCCATGAGCCACGGGTCCAGGTTGCGCGCGGGCCTGCGGGCCACCGCTGCCAGGTACGTCGGGTCTATAAAATCCGGCCCCACCTTGAAGGGCTGCACCGAGTACCCCCTCTTCCGCATCCCGTGTATGATGGCGGCCGCAATGGACGTCTTTCCCACGCCGCTGCTTGTCCCCGCCAGGACCATTCTTGGAACCTTCAAGGCGCACCCGGGATGTCCCGTCAGTCCCCCCTTGGCTGGACGCTCTCCCTTATCAGCCCGAAGAGCTGCCTGATGGCAAGCTTTGGGTGGCTGGTTGCAAGCTTTACCATGTTTGCCAGCCCAAACTCCGCCTTTACAAAATCCAGAAACTCCTCCGCAGAGAGGTCCCCTATTATCCCAATCTCCCTGTCCCACTCCTCGTCCGTGAGGCCAAGCCACCTGTACTGCACCTTTATTGCAGACGCGATCTTCGAGCCCACCGCCTTGCGCATCGAATCCTCATAGCCCCTCAGCGCCCCCCTTGAGGCGTCCCCCGACCTTGCCGCGTCCGCCCCCACCTCTCCCGCCCGCCTGCCAAACTCGATGGCGTACCTTATCCCCTCCAGCACAAGCGGGTTTGCCTGCCCCGCCGAGTCCCCCACAAGTATCAGGCCGTCAGCCGTTGCCGCCTGCCTGAGCCCCTCGTTTGGTATCAGCCCGTAATGAAACTCGACCGGTACAATCCTACCCATCTCGCCAAGCGGCCGCGGCCTCCTCTCCAAGAGCTCGATGAGCCGCTGCGTCGCGTCAGCCTGCGACTCGGGCTTTCCCACACCGACGCCAATCCTTGCCCTGTTACCCCCTAGGGGAAAGACCCACGCATATCCTGCAGGCGAGTACTCCTGGCCCACCATCAGGTGCCACGTCATGGGGTCTATATTTTCCACATATGCCTCGTATTCGGCCCCGGCCCCAAACCTCCTCCACTGCGGCGCAATCCCTGCAGCCCTGCCCACCACCGAGTGGAACCCGCTTGCATCTATCACAAGCCTCGACCTAAACTCGGCCTCGCCCCCAAGCGAGGTTGCCTTGACCCCGGCCACCCTTGCACCCTCCGTCACCACGCCAGTCACACTAGTCCTCAGGCGTATCTCGGCCCCGGCGGCCGCAGCCTCGTATGCCAGGTGCTGGTACGTCCTCCGCACGTCAAGCACCGCCACCTCCGGCTGGTCGCTGCTCTTTACTATCATGTTGTTTGGCGAGTAGAACGCATACCTGCCCACCTTGTTGTAGCACTCCTCCGGGATGCCAAAGGACCTGGCCTCTCTAATCCATGTAACCCCGCTTGTCCTCACGCTCTGCCCTATCGCATCCTCCCTTTCAAGCACCGCGACCCTTGCGCCCTTTTTTGCGGCACTCCAGGCAGCCGAGAGCCCCGCAGGCCCTCCCCCAACCACCACGATGTCATAATCATAACTTTTGCCCATTGCCAGCATCTTGGAATCCTATTCTTGTAATAACCGTTTTTTCGCGGCGCCCCCACACGATCGCCAGATTTTTACTTGCCGCGCCAGGAACCTCCTCAATGGCAAAGGACGGGC
The DNA here is from genome assembly GCA_028866895.1 of Nitrososphaerota archaeon. Classification (GTDB taxonomy): domain Archaea; phylum Thermoproteota; class Nitrososphaeria; order Nitrososphaerales; family Nitrosopumilaceae; genus Nitrosotalea. Next base: position 99,926 of record JAGWHF010000006.1, on the reverse strand, counting down.
TCGTCATAGTATATACGGGAAAGGGCAAGGGCAAGACGACCGCGGCGCTCGGGATGGCCCTGCGCGCCCTCGGCTACGACTACAAGGTATGCATGATCCAGTTCATCAAGGGCTCGTGGCACTATGGCGAGATGACGTCGTCAAGGAGGCTTGAGCCGGATTTTGAGCTTGCCGCGGTAGGCAAGGGCTTTGTCGGCATACTTGACGACAAGAGCCCGATCGAGGACCACAAGAAAATGGCCGGGGAGGCCCTTGCAATCGCAAGAAAAAAGATCTCCTCCGGGAATTACAGGATCGTCATACTAGACGAGATCAACTACGCGGTAAACCTAGGCCTCGTCCCACTTGAGGACCTGCTGCAGCTCATACGCGACAGGCCGCCCTCAGTCAGCCTCGTCCTGACGGGAAACCATGCACGAGACGAGGTCGTCGAGCTTGCGGACCTTGTCACTGAGATGAGGGAGATCAAGCACCCCTTCAGGTCCGGCATAAAGGCAAAGAAGGGAATCGACTTTTAGCTCGCAGGTGCGGCCCGCATCAACACCATTAAATTATCCACCAAGAGCTTGGAATCCATGTCCACCGCAATCCAGGAATTTCCCGAGGTAGGCGAGATAGTCATAGCTACCGTAAGCAGGATAATGGACCAGGGGGCATATGTCACACTAGACGAGTACAACAACATACAGGGTTTTTTGCACATATCAGAGATTGCAACCGGCTGGATAAGAAACGTGGAAAAGTTCCTCAAGCGGGGGGAGAAGAAGGTGCTGCTTGTAAAGCGCGTCGACCCCCGGAGGTCCGAGATCGACCTCTCACTCAAGCAGATCTCGGCAGACCAGAAGAAGAAGAAGCTTCTCGAGATCAAGCGCAAGGAGAAGGAGGCAGCCCTCATTGAGAACCTCAGTGCCAAGGCAGCCCTCTCAAAGGCAGAAAGCGACAAGATAGAGAACCTGCTTGCAGGCAAGTTCGATTCCGTCTACGACGCCTTCAGCCAGGTCGCCTCGCGCGGGGCGCCGGTCCTTGACGGCCTCGGGCTTTCAGAGAAGACGGTCTCCGCAATCTCAGAACTCAGCTCAAAGATGCAGATCCCCCACGTCGAGATAAGGGGAGTCCTTGAGCTTACAAGCATCAAGCCCGACGGCATCGAGATAATCAAGCGCGCCCTTTCATCCGCCATGGAGACCAAGAAGGTGGCAGTCGCGATAACATACATGGGAGCCCCCAAGTACAGGCTCTCCATAACGGCCCAGAACTTCAAGGACGCCGAGAAGGAGCTCAAGCCCATACTGGCTTCCGTCGAGCACGTCATCGAGAAGGGCGGCGGCACCTTCAAGTTCACCCGCGAGGAATCAAAGAAGACCCGGGAGGGCTGACGTTGAAGTTCCAGATGCGCAAGTGCGACGACTGCAAAAGGTACACCCTCAAGGACAAGTGTCCCAAGTGCGGAGGCAACACATCAAGCGTGCATCCCGGAAAATATTCGCCAGACGACAAGTATGCAAGATACCGCGTCCAGGACAGGTACAGGTAGCTACTTGGCAGTAGACGGGTAGGCCCGAATCGTAATCACCCTTGCATCGTCAGGGTTTACCGGCTGGTTCTGCGAGTTTGTCGGAAGTGCCGCAATCTTGTCCACCACGTCCTGGCCCGATACCACCTTACCAAAGAGCGTGTACTTGCCGTCAAGGAAGCTTGCATCGCCCACCGTGATGAAGAACTGCGAGCTGCCGCTGTCGACCGACTGGCCGCGCGCCATGCCTACCGTATACATGCTAAAGTTCAGGTCGCTAAACTCCGGCGGTATGGTATATCCGGCATCTCCCATGCCCCACGTGTTCCTCGAGCCGTTTATTGTGTTGGGATCTCCTCCCTGTATGACAAATCCAGGCATTATCCTGTGGAAGAGCGTGCCGTTGTAAAAGCCCGAGTTTGCAAGCTTCTCAAAGTTGGCCACGGTCTTTGGCGCTACGTCGTTGTAGAGCTTGAGCGTGATGTCGCCATACTTTGTGGAGATGACTGCCGTGTCACCGCTTCCAGTAGACGAGCTGTTCGTCACAAGCACGCTTGGCTGCGGCGGCTGCGGGGCAGTTGCCTGCGCCGTCGAGTTTGCCTGCGTGCCGTTTATCGCCTGCGGCTTGCTTGACCCTACCACATAGTCGGGATTTACCTGGTATATCAGGACTCCCGAGAAGACGCCCGAGTCAGTCCTGTTGAGGCTTGCCGACTCGTACGCAAGCCTCAGCGGCCCGCTCCCGTCTGACGGATACTTGACATCCTTTGCGTATATCGCCGTGTACCCGTCCTGGTACGTCTGCGACTCCTGGTGGGTGGCGGGATCATAGTATGTTATCGGTGTAAACGGAAACATCTGCCCAAGCAGCGTGTTGTCCCAAAAGTATGCCGTCGGGGTGAACTGGTCGGACTCGAGGAACTTTGTCTCGTCCTCGCCTGCAATCTTCATGAACCACTGCTTCTTGCTCTCGTCCCCTCCGCCGCCGAGCACGTAGAGCTGCTGGTTGTTTGCCACGAACTTCTGGCCCACGACGTAGACCAGCACGTAGTTTGCATGCATGTCGGTCAGCGTCTTCCACGCCACGTCGGGCGAGTCAAGGAAGATCTTTGCAATCTTTGCAATCTCTTCGGTGGAAAGCGTTGCATTGTCCACAAACGTCGTCCTGTTTCCGAGCGTCTCTATCCAGTACCCATAGTCCCACCATGACGCCACTATCGAGTTGGGCGGCGTGTTGTTCTTGAGCCAGAGCATCGCGTCCGGCCAGTCGCTTGTAGCAATCGCAAAGTTGGAACCCCCGTTGAGAATCGTGGGTGGAGCCTTTACCATCGATATCCAGTTTCCCTGAGTTGGAAACACCGTGGGCACAAGAAGGAACGCCACCATGACTGCCACAAAGGCAATCTTGGGCGCTCTTCCAAGAAGGGCCGACTGCTTCTTTGCCGGGTTCGTCTTTGCCTGATTCTGCTTGCCCTTCCTGTCCTTTGGCTGCTCCACCACGGGCGGCCTGTCCTCCCTCTTGAGGATCTCGGCAGTCAGCACAGCAAGCCCGAGCGAGGCAAGCACGATGACCGAGCTTGCAGTCAGCAGCTCAAGTCTTGAGAATGTCGAGCCCGCATACGCCCCCACGAGCCCCAGTATGAGCGCAAATACGGTCATGTCGTTTTTCAGGTTGAACCTGGACAAGCCGTTGCCGCCCGTCTTCCTGAACATCAGCCATATGCCAAAACCTGCAAGCAGCATGAGCGTCGAAAAGTAGGTAAAGTTCTCCGCAATCGTAGGTGTTGCGTGCTCTGCGACTGACTCTACGAGCGGGTCCACCGACGAGAGGAACGGGTCAAGCGCATTCATGTAACGGAAGCTTGCCGTATGGAGGTGGCCCGACGCAATGACTGCAAGGCCGGCTATTACCAGCGCCCCAAGCACGATTAGGGAGTTCCTCACCTTCACCCCCTCCTTGCTGAATCTCTGCACGAAGATGATTATTACCATCAGGATTGTAGGGCCTATGAGCCCAAAGCCCCTCTCCCCGAAGACAAAACCAGGGCCAGGCCTTGCAAACACGCCTCCCGAGATTGCCATCGTCACGACGACAAAGAACGGAACCGCCCAGAGGAGGAAGTTGTGGTCCTTCCTTACAAACGGCAGCGCTATGAAGAACAGCCCGAACGGGATTATGAAAAACTCGACGCCGCCCCACGAGGCAAACCCTATGCTGAGAAATGCCGCGCCGCCGAAGAGCTTGGCTATCGCAATCTTCCTGTTCTCGGTCTTGATCCCGCTGAGGAAGAAGTAGACCCCCAAGAGGCCGTAGAAGAGGCCAAGCGGTTCCGACTTGAACCAACCTATCGTGCCCCTCACTATGACTGGCGGCGAGATGGCAAAGAAGAGCGACGCAAAGAGGCCTGCCGTGGTTCCCCCAATCACCCTTACAAGCGCAAACACTATCACCACAGTAAGCGAGCCGAAGACCACCGGAAATATTATGGTGAAATCATACAGGCTCAGCCCGCCACCAAATACCTTGTACAGTATAGCATCAGTAAAGTGGAGCGGCACCTGCGCGGTGCTAAAGACGTTCCTGCCTTCCGGGTACCAGCTCATGGTGTCGTGCCAGTGCACGTATGCGTTGACGCCGTGCTGGAGGAGGTACTCGGTCGCCCTGTAGTTAAAGTATGGGTCAAACTCGTTGAGCTGGAACCCATAGTCTGCAGCCTGCGACCTTACAAGCGCCGAGATGGAAAACGATGATATCAGTACGCCAATTACGAGAAGGTGCCTTAAGTTAAAGTCACGACTGCCAACAGCAAACAGCTTTCTGTCCGAGATCAACCTAGCTTGTTGGATTTACCTCTGTTTATTAGGCTTTTGGGTTCCCCTTTCCTGTTGTTCCTGAATTTCTCAGTGTGTGATGAAATCAACGTGCCGGTGTCTCTTCCCTGCAAGGCATGGTTTACTTGGATGTTGATCGTCGCTTCTAGGATTCCCTTGAGAGCACGTGCACCTTGCAGTCCCTTACGGCCTCGCTGAACTCCTTTGCGTCCCGTTCGCTTCCCACGATGGAGCCGTAGTGCATCGGGATTGCCACCTTGGGCCTTATCACACCGACAGCCCTTGCAGCCTCGCTTGCAGTCATGACATACGTCCCGCTCACTGGCACAAGCAGGACGTCGGGCCGCAGGTTCTCCATCTCCGGCACAAGGTCCGAGTCCCCGGTATGGTATATCGTGGTCCCTCCCATCTCGATGAGGAACCCGATCTTCTTGTCATCCTTTGGGTGAAACGGCCTCTTCGTGTCGGGGTTTATCTTGTCGATATTGTAAGCTGGAACCCCCTTGAGCCTCACCCCGTTTACGCTCATCTCCTGGCCTGGCAGCAGCGCCTTTTTCTCCTTGCATTTTACGTCGCCAAGCTTCTCGATGCATTCCTGTGCGGCAACTATCGTTGTCTTGTCGGAGGCCACCTTCTGCAGGTCCTCGATGCTCATGTGGTCAAAGTGGTTGTGCGATACCAGAACAAGGTCCGCCTCAAGCGGCCCCGCTATCTTGTACGGGTCGGCTACCACCCGGACGCCCTTCTCAAACAGGAACGAGTCGTGCCCGAACCATCTTATCTTGACGCCGTTGTACTCCAGCATGTTTTCCATTTGAAATCCTTGGAGTTAAATCTTGTCTGGCTCAAGAACCACCCTGTCATTTGCAAGCGAGAGCACCGAGCCGCCAGCCTCCCTTACCATCCTCTTGAGCCCCGCGTCTATCGTGGCCACTATGCCGCCTGACCGCACATGCATCGCAATCGCCTCGTCGACCGACGGGCCCGCGATGCCTATCCTCTCAAGGCCGCTGCAGATCTCAAGCGCCCCTGCGGCAGAACTTTTTTTTTACCCCCCGCCCTTGAGAGCCTCTCAAGCTCCGAGACCACAAGGTCCGGCACGACAAACTCGAGCGACCCGATCTCCGTCCCAAGGCTTGCCAGATTTTTAATCCTCCTTGACGCAAGGGCCATCAGGAAGCTAGAGTCGCAGATTACCCTAACCAACGGCAACGCCCGCCCCTATCAGCCTCCACCTCTCCGCAAGCCTCCTGCTGATTGCGACCTTGCTGTGCTCAAAGAGGCAGACGGGCCTCTTGAACTGCATCTCCACAGTCTTGCCCCTCACGCTTGTCACCTTTGCAAGGAGCGGTGCCGTACCGATGCTAAGCCTGAGCGACTCCCCCGTCTGTATGGAGGAGACCTTTATCTCGTCACCCGATCCCACCGCCGTATCAAAGAGGCTGACCTCCATCTTTGCGCTGTAGGAATTCTCGGGCAGGGTTCCGGGCTTGCCTATTATCGAGCCTATGAGCGAGTCGCTCCTTGTCATGAACGGGTCAAGCTTCGTCCCGATTGCCACAAGGCCGCCGGGCTTTACCTCTTCCACTATTCCCGCCCCCGTCCCAAGTGATGATATCGTGGTGGTGATGGGCTCGTACTTGCCGCTCTTCTCGTTTGCAAGGCCGGGCCGGATCTCGATCTCATCGCCCACCTTGAACGTTCCGTGCGTGAGGCTCCCTCCTATCACTCCCCCCCTCATCTCCTTTATCATGGTGCCCGGCTTGTTGACGTCAAATGATCGCAATACGTGCATGATGGCGTTTCCCGACTCCTCACGCTCCGGAGTCTTTATGGCGTCCTCTATCGCCCCTATCAGGGCGTCAATGTTGAGCTTTGACTGGGCAGATATCGGTATTATCGGCGCCTTTGCGGCGTTTGTCCCCTTGACGAACTTTACAATGTCGGCATGGTTTGCCATGGCGTCTTCATATGATACAAGGTCCACCTTGTTCTGGACTATCACAATCTGCTTTATCCCGAGCGTCTGTAGCGCAAGCAGGTGCTCCTTTGTCTGCGGCTGCGGGACCTTCTCGTTTGCGGCAACCACCAGCATCGCGCCGTCAATCAGTGCCGATCCGGAGAGCATGTTTGCCATCAGCGACTCGTGTCCCGGACTGTCCACGAACGAGACCACCCTTGTGAGCTCGCTCTCCTTGCCGCAGTTGGGGCAGATGGGCGTGACCGAGTAGCCAAGCGGCACCTCGCATGCCTTGCATTTGTAAAACGCGGCGTCCGCATATCCCACCCTTATGGTGATTCCGCGCTTGAGCTCCTCGCTGTGGGCGCTTGTCCATACGCCCGTGAGCGCCTGGATGAGTGTGGTCTTGCCGTGATCTACGTGGCCGGACGTGCCGATGTTGACGCAGGGCTGGTATCCGTATTTCTTGATGTACCAGTCAGGAAGCGTTTCTTTCCAATGCACAATGAAGCTAAAAACGTGACCTATGTTAACCTATGTCTTTGTAGGCTTGTCGGCGCTCTCCTTTTTTTCCGCCTGCTCCTCCGCGGGCTTTTCCTCCACTTTGAGCTCGCCGTCAAGCATGCAGTTGATCTGGTAGACCTCCTCGGTTATCGTGTTGCCGCGTATCAGCTTGCGGACTCTCTGGCCGGTCTCGGCGTTCCTCAGGCCCACGCCCGCGGACAATAGTATGTACTTGCGCGCGCCCCCGTGGATGTCGGGCCTCAGCGGCACTCCAGACTTGTCACTCCCGCCGGTCACCTTCAGCTTGCCTGCCTCGCCGACAAGTGCCGCATCAATCTCGGAGCCTACCAGGAGGCCGAGGAACGGGCTTGCGTCCTTCTCCTTTACCTCCCTTGATACGGTCCTTCCCTTCCTGTCCGAGATGTTTAGCTTGAATGTAGCCAAGTAGAGAAAAGCGTCCCCCGACTATTAATTAACCTTACCCGATTGGTTGATTAGTTTCCAAAGCCACAGCAACACATTGAAGGAAGAGGTTAGGTGCCCAAGATGCGGGCGCGTGATGACCGCGATGCAGGCATGCCACCTCATATGTACAAACTGCGGCGCACACCTTGACTGCTCCGACAAGGGATCGTTCTGGTAAATCTAGAGGCCGCCGGGCCTGTCAAACTGGAAGTTGTCGACCATAATTCCAACCCTCTCCTTCATCAAGTTCAGGTAGTCGTCATACTTTGCCTCAAAGCCGCAGTTGGGGCACTTGACTGTCGTCACGTCGTCGTCAAGGACTGCCACCTTGTCGCATTGCGGGCACTTTGCATCCATGCAATATGTTGGTCCTTAACCTATATAATGTTAGGTAGTAGGGGTCCTTAGGCGGAGTTAGTCTAGCCCGGCATGACGTCAGCTTCCCAAGCTGAAGGCCGCGGGTTCAAATCCCGCACTCCGCATTTATCTTCTGGTTTGGTGCGGTATGAAGAAAAGTTGATGCATTTTGTCCAACGTTTTGGTCTTGGGAAGGTTTCTTCAAATCCGTGATGAAAGTAAACGTTTTGTCTTTGATAAATATTGTGTAACTTTGATTCCGTTTGAAAAGTTTAATGCACAATTCATAATCCTCAACGAAAGGATATGTGATTTGAACCCGGGTAGAGGTGGGTCTAGTGGAATTCGCAACCATAGAGTTCATTGCAGGTTCCGCCTAGACACTATTTATAAGAGCATTTTGCTCGAGTACACAGTATGCCAAGAATACCAATAATAAGAAGTTAGTACTAGTTAGTACATGCAGTCTTCTACAAAGAGACCAAAAGAGATGCCGGAACTCTCTCCGGAGATTGAAGAAAAAGTCAAAAAGATCGAATCTGGCAAAGTTACTGGTAAAAAGCATACACCAGATGAATACATAAAACATATTGAGGAAGTCTTAGAAGATTAATCCTTGTGGTTTGTTCAACCTGTTGATGAAACAATAGATAAGAAACTAAGAAATTCAAAAGTAATCAACCATTAGTCAAGAATTACAAAATGTTTATTGATGAGCTAAAGGTTGCTGGCGACCCTCGATTGTTGGGAGAACTTAAACATGGCAGATTCCAAAATTGTTTTGGTAAACACCTTACCAAATCTCATAGTTTAATTTATTATGTAAATGTCCAAAAAAGAACTGTCTTTCTTATTGACTTGGACGATCACAAGAATCTCTATGGCAGAGATAACAAAAGTTAATCGTAGTTACAGCAGGAATTAAGAATTTTAAAATCAGAGGGTCTAGTGGTTTCCAGTTTTTATAGCATCTGAAACCGCCTCTTTTCTAGCGGTTTTTTCCATCAAGATATGGATACAATTCTTCCTTAAAATATTTTATACAAATCGGATTCAGTTTCTAATTTGCTCTCAGTTCGACCGAGACGTCATCCCACATGTCTCCGCCCTGGTTTGCAGTCCAGCCGCATGTGACAGATCCCCAATTCATCTTCTTCTTTATCTCAGATATTCCACGCCGCGCAGGCCCTGGAATGTCTTGTCCCCAGTAAGAAACTTGATGCCCAGTTTTCTTGCCATGTAATATCCCAGTGAATCAGCATAAGATACGTCGTGGCCGCTCTGCTTGAGTTCCAGCCTCATCTTCATTGAGCCTTCCATCTCATCCAGTCCAAAGTCTACTGCATATTTTGCAAATGTACCAAGTATCTCAGACGCGGCTTTTGGACCAAATTGTTCAAGCGTTCTGTAAAAGACTTCAAGCAGATTGAGGTTTGTCAGAATGCCGTCGTCTTCCTCGAAATATTTTCTGTACGCCGTATTGCCGCTTGTAAAAGCCAGGACTGCATAGCTGTCATAGAAGAAACGGCCGGGCATTAGTGCCAGCCCTTCCTCATGGCATCCTTTTGTGCCTGCAGGTTCTTGAACCTGTACCTGCCAAACAGCCGCCCTACGTCGGTCATCCTCCTGACGGAAATCTCCACTGTCTCACCTTCCTTTAACCCCTCCTTCTCTACCATCTCCTTTGGAACAATCACGCCGTAGGAATTTCCCCACCGCTTCAACTTTGACTTCGCCTGCATAGTTATACATGTCTAACTCAGACTAAAAACCTTTTGCCATTTGAATATGAAAGTCCGCAGCCACCATAAAAGAAAAAGAAGAGCAACGCGTTGGTCAGGAGGTTTTTCATTCTTGAAGACTCGCATTCTTCCGCAGTACCAACGGATGAAACAGAAGTTTTAGAGCGATATTTGCATATCCGCGGTACTTTTTCATGTTCAGGCCGCAGTAGCTGATTATGTAGTTTTGTTCAGTCCGCCGTATTTTATCAGAAGCGGTATGGCAAATTATGAAAGTAGAAATACCTGCCAAGGCATGTGCCAAAGGCCGTTTCGGGGGGTGACCGGCGAATCAGACGCTACAAAAAACGTGGACACGGGCATGAATTGTACACGACTGTAAATACACGACGGGAAAGGGTGGAACGTTGGCCCTATCCTTTTCAAGATTATGGAAAACAGATTGTATCAACTGGACTGCCAAAATCGAAGAAAAGAGCGCAACGATTTGCCGTCACACACATGAGTGGCCGGCGTTTTACAAAACCGTCCAGGTTGCGCATCATGCTGACAATGCTAAACCAGAATGTAGCCTTGGGCCTTTTCCTATTTTTTCAGCTTCTCAAGAATCTCCGCGGTCTCTTCCTGGCTGAGCTTGGGCCTCCTTGCAAACATGCTGTGCACCGGTCCCGCACCATCCCCGGCCGTCCTTGGTATAACGTGCACGTGCACGTGCGGCACCTCCTGGCCGCTCTCCCTGCCGTTGTGCACCGCCACAAGCGAGGACGGCGCAAGACGTTCCATCCTTTCTGCCACCACCCCTACAGCCCCGAACAGGTCCGACGTCTCTTCTGCCGTCAGCTCCTGGATCTTTACATGGTGCTCCTTTGGTATCACAAGCGTGTGCCCCCTTGCAAGCGGAAACGCGTCAAGAAATGCAATCGACCTTGCCGTCTCGTACACCATGCCTGACGGAATCCCGCCCGAGACAATCTTGCAGAATATGCAGTCCAATGGCATGCCTTCCCTTGCCGCCGTTAAATTCCTTTAGTGCAACTCTGAGAGCGCCTGCGAGATTGCGGCCCTGTCCCGTGCGTCCGGCATCTCCTCAAGGTACCTCTCAAGGTCCTCCCTTGCCCCGTCCGTCTTTTTCTGCTCAAGCCTTGCAACTCCCCTGTTCTTGTAGATTGGCGCAAACCTGTGCGGGTTTATCCCAATTGCCTCCGAATAGTACTTTTCCGCACCAGCATAATCGCCCGACTTGAGGCAGTAGTTCCCAAGTCCCCTGTATGCAAGATAACACCTCCTGTTAAGTTCGATGCTCCTCCTATAGTACTCTGCCGCCTCCGTCTTGTTTGCATCATTTAGCATTCCCGCATAAAGACACGATGCAGTCGAGTTTGACGGGTTGAGCTCAAGCGCCCTCTTGAGCGAGGCCGCGGCCTCCTCTCCCCTCCCCTGCAGCCTCTGCTTTTCCGCGTCAAAGCAGAGCCTGTTCGATTTTGTCCCGTTGTCGCCTGCAATCTTTGCCTCCGCCAGGATGTCAGGCGGCGCAATCAGCAGCACGAGCCTGTCGTCCTCCTCCCACTGCCTGTCAAATGTCTCCTCCGGGATTGCACCTATCTTGTCGGGCTCGGGGATGTAGTGGAAGATGGTCTTCTCGACCTCGTCGTACCCTATCACAAGCGAGGCATGCTGGACGACGTCCTTTATGCCAGGCAGTATCACTATTGGCGGCAACCCCATCTCGATGAACCTCTTGAGGTCCCTCATCGACGAGTTGAGGATGACGCTCCCAAGGCCGTGCCTCTCCGCAAGCCCGACGCCCTCCGCAAGTATCGAGCCCTTCACCCCCGGGTACTTTGTTGCAATCTCCGTCGCCTCCGCAAGCGGCAGGTCCACCCCCCAGTACTTTGAGACGGCGCTTACGACAAGAGGCAGGCAGATGTTCTCCTCGCTGACAATCGGCACGTCAAGCGCGTGGGAGGAATCCATGCAAACCTTCACCCTGCAGCGTTATTAATTCCTAGATCTTGTAAAATTCTTGATGAGTTCCCGGCCGTCGCCGCTCATCTCAGGGTGGAACTGCGTCCCGTAGATCCCGCTCCTGCCGTACCGGAATGCCTCGTGGGGGCACCCGTCGGAGACCGCCAGGGTCTCAAACCTCGAGTCAAGTGCCGCCACCCTGTACGAGTGGCTCTCAAAAACCTCCATCCTTCCGCTGCACAGCGGGTTCTCCATTACCACCCGCGCCCCATACAGGCCGTGCCGCGGCCTCTCCATCCTCCTTATGGTCCCGCCAAGCGTTATCGCAAGAATCTCCGCACCGTAGCATATCCCAAGAAGCGGCTTGCCGCTTGAGACCGCGTACCTTACGAGCCTCGAGTTTGTGGCATTCATCGAGGCGTCATTCCGCCTGCGCCCCGACAGTATGATCGAGCCTGCCCCCTCGAGGTCCCCGCCCGCTATCTCGTCAAACCTGACGCGCCTGTGGTCCTCCCCCAGCACCTCAAGGCAGCTTATTATCGAGTCCGTGTAGACGGAGCCATTGTCCACGACAAGCAGCAACTACCCTACCTCTATCGCGATGTAGTGAAGCGCCGGCACGTTGTTGATTATGGAGACCGTGCCCAGGTTGAGCGTGCCGTTTTCCTGCCACATCAGCACCGTATTTCCGGCCGGCTGCACAAAGTCCTTGACAAAGCCCGAGACGAGCGTCTTTGCACGGTCAAGCTGCGACGGCTGGTGGAACGTGATGTTGCCCTCCTCAAAGGAGATCGGCAGCTGGACCGTCGTCGGCATGAGTACGGTAATCTTGTCGGCCTCAAGAAGCGACGTGATTGCCTTTATCCTCGACGACTCGTCAAGCGACAGCGTGGCAGTGACGTTTGCCGGCGTGACGCCGCTAAGCTTGGCAAGGTATGCCGCAAACGCCTCCTGAGGCGTGTTCCCAAGCCCCACAAAGTACTCGCCATTAAACGCCGCACCCACGGCCGCAATCGTCCCAAGCTGCGTCACCACGCCTCCTGTGCCCGACGTATAGACCGGGATAAAGTAGACGTCATGGTTTCCCACCCTGTAGAGTATGTTGTCCCCGTACCGCGGGTTCTGCAGTAGCGTCTTGAGCTGCCTAAAGTCCGAGTCCTTGTCAAGCGCCTCGCTTACAGAAGACGGCCCGAGCAGCTTGGTCGTAGAGTTGAGCGGTACCTCGTAGAACTGCATCCTGCCGAGGTTTGCCAGGCTGTTCTGGACCGTCATGAATCCCGCAAGGTTCCTCCCTGCAGAACCCCTGAGCTCAAGCGAGAGAAGTCCAAGGTAGGTAACCTTGTCAAATCCGGGCGGCTTGGCCTCTACATAGTATGTGCTCACCCCGTCGGGCACCTCGTAAAAGTCGTTTGCCTGTATGAACGTGGACGGGTCGGTTACGTGGTAAATGTTGAACATGTCCACCTTCCAGTCGAACAGCTCCTCCGGATACCTCAGCTGGCTGCCAAGCCATGGGGGCATGCTTACGAACTTGTCCTTGTACTGGCTGTAGAACATGTTTGAGAAAAAGTCGTTCCCAGTCTTAATCAGCGTGACATTCCCGTTGTAGACGTCAATTAGCGCGTACCCCACGAGCCTCAGGTAGGGGTTGCTCACGGACCACGGAACGTTCTTCGTGTCAAATCCCACAATGAGCGGCATCAGCCAGTAGGTCTGCTTGCCGTCCGTGACTGGCAGTACGCTTACCTGCTTGCCGAAAAGCTGGTACTGGAAGTACGGGTACAGAAGCTGCATCCTGTCGTGGATGTCCCTGTACCTCATGATGTGAATCGGCTGCGTCGGGTACGAGAGGAAGAAGTTCGGCTCGAACAGCTGGCTTGCAGGCGGGCTTACGTCAAGCCCTCCCGTTCCCGAGTATGAGGCGTTGTTAAGCTCGGCAGTCTGGGACCTTCCTACTGGGTAGGCCGCCCACGTGTCCGTGAAGAGGCCGCCCTCGCCGTAGTAGATGACCCTCTGCTTGAAGAAGGTGCTCGGGTCCACTATGGTGCCGTTGTGGGCGTCAAGCATCAGGAATCCGTTGTCGACGTGAGTGTACACAAAGTGCTGGTTGTACCACACGTTCTCCGCGCTGACCGATGACGGCAGTATCGGCTTCATGGAGGCTGTCCAGTACAGCGTGTTGTTGAACCTGAGTATGTCGTTGTCCTCAAAATCCACGTACGGTATCAGCCCTATCTCCGGCTTGAGCTTTGTAAACGCCGCGTCCCAGTCCCACACCCTCACCTTGCCAAGCACGTCGTTGTGCGCAGCCACGTAGCTTGCAATCTGGTCTGGCGGCACAGGGGCAAGGTTTGGATGGTGGGTCACGGTAGTAATCTGGTCAAGCTGCCCGAGGTACCTGTTTATCCCGATCTGCTGCGCCTTGTAGGGCCCGAGGTATTCTATTTTCCTTGCGTCCGCAATGCTGTTGTTTACAACCATTATCGAGCCCGCAATGACGCCAATCATGATGAGCGTCACTATCCTGATGTACACGTCGCGCCTTGGCGGGTGGATGATGACCCTTGCCTTGAACTTGTCGATAAAGTAGAACGCAATCAGCGCAAACCCGGCTGCAAAAGTGCCTGCTATCGCGTATTTCGTGTTATAGTCTATCTGGTCGGTAAAGAACATGTTGAATGCCGCCCAGATCACGCCGACGCCGATTATGCCCTCGATTGTAGACACATAGTCGAGGAACTTTGGCTTGCCCTTTGACGCGTCCTGTATGTAGCTTATGATTATCCGGACGATGTTGTGGAGGCCCACGTACAGTACAAGCCTCAGCCCGATCACCGCAAGAAGGGGCGGCACTATCATTGTGAGCGCTGGAATCATCTGGACCACGTGGCTTGTCGCGTATGCCGGGTCGGACGGGGGCTGGACAAACGGCAGCGAGAAGATGCTCCACAGGCTGCTTATCCCGAGGTTGTGCCCCTGCATGAGGTAGACAAGCGCAAATCCGAAAATGAGGTTCGTAAAAAATGCGCCAAAAAGCAGGACCTTTGTAATCTGCCAGATGATAAAGTTCGGAACGCTCAGCTTGTAGTCCTTGAAGCTTGGGACGTTCTCGGCCTGGGAGTAGCTGCCCCTTTTCATCAGCCCGATGACTGCGTGGAGCGAGTACCAGGACACTGAGGACCTGTTCCGGATGTTCACCCTGATGAGCGCAATCGAGGAGAGGACGAGCGCCGAGACGAGCGAGAAGTAGAGCGGCTTTGTAAACAACGTCCCGAACTCCTTGAAGTTCATATACAGGACCACGGCCTGGTTGCTTCCAAGCACGAAGATTATAATCCCGATTATCGCCGCAATTCCAATCTTGATGTATCTTGCAGCGTCGCGCGGAGGTGGGCCTGACTGTGATGACGAACTGTACAAAATCAGGTTACCTCCCTATGCGTCAAATTAATGTCTTACCTACCCCCGCTTGCTTGGGAACTATTAATAAGTCAAATAGGAAGGTCTCAGACGGTGCTTGCCAGTCCCTTGCATATCATGTAGACCGCGGCATATTTTGGCACCGAGATCCTCTCGTTTTCATACGGGCCGTACTTTTTGTTCTTCAGCCTTATCACGGCCGGGCTGCTTGCAACAACCTCGACCTTCTCGTCCCCGAGGAGGCAGGCCTCCGAGAACGGATCAAACCCATCAAGGTCGGCACACCTTGTCTTTGCAAGGCCGCTCTTGCTGTTGATGGTCCCCTCGAGCCTGAAGATCCTGTGGATGTCCATCGTCACCTTTGGGTCCACCCTTGCACCTAGCGTCTGCCTCATGCCCTCCAGCTTTTCCTGGAATGCAGAGTACCCCTCCGCAAGCACCTGCCTTGAGGCCTTGGGGGCCCTTGACTTGGAGCCAAATAGAGTGGTGGCGACGCGGCCGCGCCATCCTGCCTCGCCCATCTCCGGCAGCTCCGACCTGGAGGAGCTCTGCCTCTTCATGCCAAACGTCTCTGGTATCGCGCCGTTGAACATGATGTAATCTACAAGGTCGGCCCTCTCCTGCGATTCAAGCTGCTCGTAATCGCGGTTTGTCACCCTGACGTGGAATCCCTCGTTTCCGGAAAAGTACACCTCGACCTCCTCCTCCCTTATGCCAAGGTCCTCGACGAGCAGCCCGACAAGCTTCTTGACCTCCTTTTTTGACTCGCCGATGCAGTCCCTGCAGGTAACAGAGACAGTCTCATGCTTTGGGGAGCCGCAACTTGTGCACAGCGGCCGGCTTCCCGGAAAGACAGTACCGCACGAGCCGCACCTTGAGACGGCGTGATCCTTCCTGCATGGAAGCGCAAGGTCCTTTGCGTCAATGTCGAAGATGAGGTCGGCCCCCTGCCAGTCCTTCTCCGACATTGGCATGCTTGGAAAAGAGTAGTAGGCGTTTGAGCAGTAGACGTCAGACGGCGTCTCGCGCATCAAAAGCAGGTGCAGCTCCTTTACGTCCTTTATCGAGATGTGCCTTGTCATCCCGCCGTTTATCTTCTGGTACCCAAACTCCCTCTGGGCCGGCTTGGGCGGGATTCTTACCAGGTCAAAGTGGTTAAAGTAGTATTCCTTGATTGCATTCTCGACCAGCGCCGAGTCCCTCTCAAGCATTTGCAGTCCCCCTCTTCCGTCCAAACTGTATGGGGTTGATTATCCCGTCGCACTCGGGGACCTTGAAGCACAGGCTCTCGCTCCGGAGCTTGTCGCATGAGGGGCACTGGTACTTGGTCCCCCTCCCCGATGATCCCGATATGTGCTCAAGCTGGTACCGCGTGATGCGCTCGTTATAGTCGGGCGCATTCTTGAAGAGCGGCGCTATCTGGTCTGCAGTCTGCCCCCTTGCAAGGAGGTAGGTTGCAAGCAGGAACCTGCCTGAATGCGGGAGGTTCTCGCCCTTTTCAAGCACCTCGATTGCATGCTTGACGCACGGCGGATAGTCCGAGGATACGACCGGCGCGTCCGCAAACCTGCCTGCAAGCGTGACAAGATCGCCCACGCGGCTCTTGAAGGTGTCAGGTATGGGAGGAAGCGATATTGACTGGATCCTTGCGCTGATGTACTGCCCAAGCTCGGTGCGTATGAGCCTGACAGTCTCGTGCGACGTGAGGTGGACAAGGCCCGCCCCGACCCTCCTGTTGACAAGCTTCCACTCCTTCTCGTGAAAGTGGACAGCCCTCTGGAGGTAGTCTGCAACCTTTATCACAAACTCGTCGTCCTCCACGTGCACCCGGATGCCAAAGAGTTCCGATATTATCTTGAGAGGCAGGTCCAGGTTTTTTTTGTCCTTGTTTGCCCACAGGTCCTGCTGGAGGAACCTCTCGGCCCTGCGCGCCTCCGCAAGGGAGAACCTGCGTGTGAGCGTGTTGATCCCTGCCGCCTTGAGCAGGATTACCGCGACTATAAACGACAAAATCTCCATGTCGGGGTTTTCAAGCCTTCCACCCTCCGGGTGGTATACCTGGCCCGACGACGCGACGACTATCCTTCCGTACGCCTTCTCCACAAGCGGTGCCCAGTCCGGATGCCCCAGCTGCTCGAGGTTAAAGCCCTTGTCGCGCAGGTATTCGCCAGCTTCCGCAAGGAAGGGATACTTGGCAAGGTCCATGATGCCCGGCTGTAACACGCATCTCTTCATCCCACAGGACTTAAAAATTGATTCCGTACCTGCTGCAGGGCCGCCTGTTTGCGGAATTTCCGGGCGGGCCGCCTTGGGGTGAGGGCCTCTTTAAAAGGTGCCGCAATTGCAGCATTCTAGTTGCAGGCCTTAAATTATACCAGCTGAAAATACCCACATGCAGGTGGGATTGCATGTATCCATCTCAGGTTCCATCGACCGCGCAGTTGACAATGCGGTCGCGATGGGCTGCACCGCGTTCCAGATATTTACCCGGAACCCCCGCGGGTGGGCCGCAAAGCCGCTTGCCGCAAATGACGTCGCAAACTTTCGCAAGAAGCTTGAGGCAAGCGAGATAGACAGGTATGCCACCGTTGCACACATGCCGTACCTGCCCAACCTCTCAACGCCCGAGGAGGACCCCTTTGCCAAGTCGCTTGGCTCCCTGATAGACGAGATAAAGAGGTGCACCAAGCTCGGCATACCATATATCGTGGCCCACCTGGGCAGCCACAAGGGTGCTGGGGACAAGAAGGGTATTGAGAAGCTTGTCAGGGCGTTCACAAAGGCTGCAGAGGATACGGGCGACGAGGTAATGATACTTTTGGAGAACACGGCGGGCCAGAAGAACAGCGTGGGATCGGACTTTGAGCAGCTGGGCCACATATTCAAGCAGCTCAAGCCCGCAAAGCGGTTCGGAGTCTGCCTTGATACCTGCCACGCATTTGCGGCAGGGTACGACCTCAGGACGGAGAAGAATGTATCAGACACGCTTGCCAAGTTTGACAAGGCAGTAGGCTTTGAGCACCTCAAGATACTCCACCTCAACGACTCCAAGGGGGAGCTTGGGTGCAACATCGACAGGCACGAGCACATCGGGCTTGGGCACATAGGGGAGAAGGGGCTTGCAAAGGTGATACATTCAATGAACGCAAAGAAGATACCGATAGTCCTAGAGACCCCGATTGACGAGAGGCGGGATGACGCGGGCAACCTTAAAAAAGTTAAGGAACTTGCCCTATGATGATGCCTATGATGATAACTTTGGTGATGATACGGCATGGATTATGAGCAGATAATGCAGCTTGCGCTTGAGAGGGGGTTTTACTTTCCAAGCTGCGAGATTTACTCCGACGCTCACGCAGGATTCTGGGAGTACGGCCCGTCCGGGACGAGCCTGAAGAACAAGTTCATCGAGCTGTGGCGCAGGGAGCTTGTAAGGCGCGACAGGATGTGGGAGATTGACGGCTCGCAGATAATGTCCGGGTCGGTCTTTGCGGCGTCGGGCCACCTTGCAAGCTTTGCAGATCCCGTGATAAAATGCAAAAAGTGCCACCTCATCTTCCGGGCTGACAAGCTGATTGCCGAGGTGTCCTCCATAGTGATACCGGAGAGCGCCGACCTTGACCAGTTTGACAAGGCAGTAGCTGAAAAAAATATCAAGTGCCCCAAGTGCAAGGGAGACTTTGACAGTGCCAGGAAATTCAACATGATGTTCAGGGTCGGGATAGGGCCGCAGGACGAGGCTGCATACCTGAGGCCGGAGACGTGCCAGTCGATATTTGTGGACTTTCCGCGGCTTTACAAGACCATGCGAGGCAGGCTGCCGATCGGGGTTGCCCAGATTGGAAAAAGTTTCAGAAACGAGATCTCGCCGCGCCAGAGCCTCCTGCGGCTGCGCGAGTTCTACCAGGCGGAGATAGAGGTATTCTGCAATCCGGGCAGGCTTGACGAGATTGCCGGGTTTTCCGAGGTCGAAAATACCGTACTGAATATCATGACTGACGATGTCATCAGGCCAATGACATGCAGGGAGGCATACGAGTCAAAGACCGTACCAAACAAGCTTGTGGCATACTACCTGGGCCTGCTTGCAGAGTTTTACCGAAAGACCGGAATTGACACAGGGAGGAGCAGGTTCCGGAAGCTGGGCGAGAAGGAAAAGGCGTTCTATGCATCTGTTGCATTTGACTTTGAGGTGGAGACGACTACGGGCTGGCTTGAGCTTGTGGCCTGCAACTACAGGTCCGACTATGACCTTACAAGCCATGCGAACGCAAGCAAGGAAAAGTTCGAGGTGCTAGACGACAATGTAAAGGTACTGCCGCACGTCTTTGAGCTCTCGATGGGGATAGACCGCAGCCTGTACACCATACTTGAGCACAGCTTCAGGGAGGACAAGGAGAACGAGAGGGTTGTCCTCTCACTCAGGCCATATCTTGCGCCGGTCCACGTCGGCGTGCTCTCGCTTGTAAAGAAGGACGGCTTGGCAGAAAAGACAGACGAGATATTTTCAAGGCTCAAGACCAGATACGACGCGTTCCTTGACCACTCGGGCGCGATAGGAAGGAGGTACAGGCGGCTTGACGAGGTGGGGGCGCCGTTTGCGGTGACGGTGGACCACCAGACGCTTGAGGACGGTACGGTGACGGTAAGGCAAAGGGACTCCATGAGCCAGGAGAGGATAAAGGAGGCCGATCTTGGTTCCTACCTCTCGGCGTCTTTGGCCTTTCCCTAGAATACGCCTTGGGCGTCCCCCCTGTCAATGAGAGAACCACTCGTCTGCGGTGTAATTTCCGCCCTTTCCCATGCCAAAGATGATGCCCGAATACCCCTTGGTCTTGTTTTTGTCGTACGAGGACAACAGGCCGACAGACAGGTTCTCCATCTCGAGCCTGTTGTACCTGTCCAGGGGTATTTTAAAATCCCAGTAAAGGGAATGGCCCGGTGCCAGATTGGGCAGCAAGACCTGGCCCTCCGGGAGTTTGCCTTTCTCTTCCATTTCCCGCCTGTAAAGCAACCCATCTTTTTTCAGAAATGATGATTTGATGTCTTTGGCAGTGTCGCTTCCGATGTTTTTGATCTCAATCCAGAACTCGATAGAATCCACCTGCGCTTTCTGGTCATCCGGAATTTTATGCCATCCGTCAAAGCTTACGCTTGTGCCCTGCGCCAGGTACACCCTGGCAGGCGATGGGGGGCCGTACGAGATCAGCGGGGCCTGCTCGTTTCTAAGAGTGGCAATGCTTTTGGGGGGCCTCCTCGAAAAGAGAATGCCGATTACCAGCACTGCCAGGATAAGGCCCGAGACTGGAATTATGTACGCGTTCTGGCGGACAAGTTTTACGACATCAGGTACCGCCATGTCGGATGGCACATACGTGGATGCTGATGCTTTGTGTATCTCAAAGGAGGCAGAACCAATCCCGTCTCCTGCCTTTGCCGTAAGCACGTAGAAGGTGGACTTTTCCCAGTCCGGACTGGAGAGTTGGAGCGACGTCTTGAAGCTGTCGTCCTTGTCTAGCGTAACTACAAAGAGCCAGACCAGCTCTGCCTTGCTGTCAAATATCTTCAGGATAACCGTGTCCGAGGGAGGATGGGTAACAGAGCCGCTTATGGCAATGGTCTCCCCCATATTGTAGAAAGTCTTGTCCGTGCTTACCGACACGACTGTCTTGGTGGCAGGCTCCGATGCAGAGTAGGCAGGAGCCACCGATGACACGGCCATTGCTACCATGATTGAAATCAGGAATGCCTTTGCTATCAATTGTTCTGTCATATCTTCCCCGATAAATTCCATTTTAAATGGTTCTATCAACCGGGTTCCAGTCATTCCAGCTGCAGGCCGCCTTTTTTTACACCGCGTCTGCATTACAGCATAATCCCGGATGAAATTTTTTGCCAGTCGGGTCGATTGCGATGCCGCGTGGCATACGGATGCCGCAAAATCCAGTCAGTGTTTTCCCAAGAGTCTGCCCAGCGTTTTTTTCTCCAGGTGGCTCAGCCTCTCCCCCGGAATGGGCACCCATGCCTTCCACGATTTGTTTTGCGGCGGCGCCCTCTGTTCTGGCACGGCCGCCTCTTGCGCGTACGCTTGGCGTGTAGTACCGATTTCAAGGGATTCCTTTTGGGATTCCGCTGCCGTCCATGCCTCCTGGCGTTTTTGTGCCAGTTGTTGCTTTATCTCCTGCAGAATCTCCTCTACAGACTGCTCCCCCTTATTTTCCGGTGCAGGATGCCTTTGTTCCTGCCGTGTTGCGGGCTCATCTCTTGTTCCTGCCTCATGCCTCCTATCCCTTTGCATCATGTCAAGATCTTTTCTCGCACCACTTGAGATGCTAGACAGCCTCTCCTGCAATTTGCTAATCTTGAGTTGATGGGAATTGTTGTTCTGTTCGCTCATTTTCTTTCCAATCTAGGACGTGTAATGAAAAATACCTTTAGCTTAAATTCCAAGCAGTCCTTCATCCTTTCTCTGCTCCGAGGGACGCTGCTGGGCATTAACGTTTGCGCTGGGTGCCGTTTGCGGAGCACTGGTACCGGACTGGGTTGACTGCCGAGAGTCTAGGATCTCCATGAGCAATTCCTTTGACACGGTTATCACGTCGCGGTAAGCCTGCACAATGTGGGAAAATGACTTTTCGACATTCTCCGCCAGCAGGTCTGCGCCGGCCATTTTTTCAGAGTAGTGTTTTTTTGCATTCTGGAGGGACCTTTCTGCATCTCCAAGTCTGCGCATGGCCAGATCCTTTAGCTTTATTGATGAGTTGAGGTCGCCTCTTGACTTTTCAAGATCCGTTTGTTTCTTTATCAGGGTTCCCTTCAGCGAGTCCGCTGCCCTTTCTGCGTCAAGTGGGTCAAGCTCTGACGTTATCTCCTTGATTCCCTGTATGGCAGTCTTCACGCTGTTCAGTTCCTTTTCAAGGCCAGCGATTGCGCTTTCATTGCTTGTTATTCTCTTTTCAGTGGAGACGATCTCATCCGAGGTCTTCCTTACCTCCTCTTCCTTCTCAAGTACCAGGGACTTGAGCGCGGTCGCCTTTGTCTTTTCATCCATTGAAAACTTGATGGCATCCTCCATTGACTTTATGATGAATTGAAGATCGTTTTTCATGTCTTCTGAGATCTTTCTTAATTCCTTTGACAGCAGCGCGCCGCCGCTGCCGGGCTGGCCGGGATTAGTATCTTCGAATCTAGAACCGCTCATCAGTTAAAACTAGGCGGAAGTAGATTTAATAAGTTTATGTCGCGCTTTGTATGTTAAGAATTAGCCTTGCAAAGCAAGACTATCTGCCTATCACCCAGTGATCAAGATATA
This sequence comes from Nitrososphaerota archaeon, assembly GCA_028866895.1. Classification (GTDB taxonomy): domain Archaea; phylum Thermoproteota; class Nitrososphaeria; order Nitrososphaerales; family Nitrosopumilaceae; genus Nitrosotalea. The sequence continues at coordinate 77,856 of JAGWHF010000006.1, read as the reverse complement.
CAGTTGTAAGACGATTTTCCCGGTGTGCCTAGTGCTTTGCTATGACGTTATAATCTTCCCACTTTTTGATCATTGAAAGTACTATGCTTCTCTCCTGTGGAGAGACATAATCGTTAGATTTCTTGTTGTTGGTTTCAGTCATTCCAGGCCCATTGGATATGGTGGATGGTGTTGTTGTAGCTGGCGGTGTCGATGTGGTAGCTGGCGGTGTCGATGTGGTAGCTGGCGGTGTCGATGTGGTAGCTGGCGGTGTCGATGTGGTAGCTGGCGGTGT
>JAGWHF010000006.1:74791-77542 GCA_028866895.1 Nitrososphaerota archaeon | reverse complement strand
CGATGTGGTAGCTGGTGTTCCTGCTGTCATAGTCTCCCACGCATTGTGAATGTACGTGTCAGAGCTGTACAGATCCGCCCCCCATGCCCTGATTACAATGTCCGAGGTGTCCATAGGTTTTGCAAAGGTAATGGTAAAGTCAATCTCAAACTTGTTTCCCTCAGTAGAGGTGTTTGCCTCCACATCTCCGAAATAACCATGCGGATCGAGCACCGACAGCTGCGGCTGCGCACTCCTGTCCCAAGTGATTATGGTGTCACTGTCCTGTATTGAGGCATATGTTCCCCTGAGATTTGTAAGCAAGGAGACGTGTTTGACGGATGACGGTCCTATATCGCCATACATCAGCAGTTTGACTGTGAATGATTTTCCTGTGACAAGGTGTGCAGTGGTAGTTGTGGTGCTTCCAATCTTAAAGACAGTGTCGTTGATAGTTATGGGGTTCTCATCTGGCGTAAATCCCGTAGTAAAGGAGGGAGGAAATCCTATGGTACTACCCCCCTTCCCATGTGGGATGGCTGAAAACACCACATATGAAGTGAAGTGCGTTGTCCACACATCCAAATCCGAGCCGGAATCTATCTTGCATTCGTTATCACCCGCAGGGATTCCCGAAGAGCTATCAGTTGTACAAACTGCCGTGATTTCAGTGACCGGGGCACCATCAATTGCAAATCCTACCCTCTTTCCTGCCTTGCCATAGAAGGTGATCTTGACCGGATGACTGCTATCGAATGTCAAGGTATCGTTGGGGAGGCCCATGGTTATCACAGATTCCGGAGTGGTACCGGACGGCGTTGTTACAGAGCTTAAGGGAGCAGGTACGGGAAGATCCAAAGTCCCCGTCCAGCCGGCAGGGCCGCTTATTGTTATACCCTGGGGAATAGAAATCGTAAAGTTTCCATATGTACTGATAGCCGTAATATTAAGATGGTTGGCAAGTGTTACCGGACTGGTACCATAATTAATGATCGGAGCAGCAGTGGAAGAAACGTGTATGGATACTAGCGGATCAGTCGGAGAGACATTATTTGTACCGGAGTTACTAACCACCAAGCCACCGAGCTCGTTTGACTTTGCCGATTCTCCTATGGAATTTGTGGCAGTTACTTGATAGTAGTATAATTCCCCAGCCGTTATGGAAGTATCCTCATAGGATAACGTAGTGTTTGAGACTGAGGCGAGGATGGTCTCAGTACCAGGCGATGTACCCCTGTATATCGCGTATGATGTTATTGGAGATCCGCCGTCATACGGCGCAGTCCAATTCAGTCCAATCCCGGTACTTTGTGGCGTGGGATCTTGTAGAACCGGTTCACTGGGTATTGATTTAACTGTAAAGGTATCACTTGGAGAGTTGGTTCCGTCGGAGGCGGTTACCGTGTGCGAGCCCACAGCAGAGGAGGGCACGGTGAATGAGCAGCTGTTGGATGATGGAAGCGTTCCTGTCGAGTCGGTGGTGCAGGTGCCCGTGGTGGACAGGGTAGTGCCGTCATACTTTACCGTGATTGGTGAGGATGCCGCAAGGCCGGAGCCTGTTACTGTAACTGATGTGCCGACGGGGCCGGTGTTGGGGGAGAGGGATATGGTAGAAGAGACAGTGAAGGTGTCGGTCGGAGAGTTGGTTCCGTCGGAGGCGGTGATGGTATGTGATCCTGCGGTGGAGGAGGGCACGGTGAATGAGCAGCTGTTGGATGATGGAAGCGTTCCTGTCGAGTCGGTGGTGCAGGTGCCCGTGGTGGACAGGGTAGTGCTGTCATACTTTACCGTGATTGGTGAGGATGCCGCAAGGCCGGAGCCTGTTACTGTGACTGATGTGCCGACGGGGCCGGTGCTGGGGGAGAGGGATATGGTAGAAGAGACAGTGAAGGTGGCAGTAGGCGAGTTGGTTCCGTCGGAGGCTGTGATGGTATGTGATCCTGCGGTGGAGGAGGGAACGGTGAAGGACGCGGTAAACGAGCCTGTGGAATTGGATGTCACTGATGCGGGAGAGGTAGTGACGGTCGTGCCGTCATACTTTACCGTGATTGGGGAGGATGCCGCAAGGCCGGAGCCTGTTACTGTGACTGATGTGCCGACACCATCAGTATTGGGTGAGAGGCGCACCTGTGAAGTTACTGTGAAGGATGCGGTAGGATTGTTAGTGCCGTCGGAGGCTGTGATGGTATGTGATCCTGCGGTGGAGGAGGGAACGGTAAACGAGCCAGAATATCCTCCTGTGGAGTTGGTGGTAAAGGTGGCCACCGTGGTGGAGCCGAAGACGAGTGTTGATGATGCGTGGCTTGCCGCCATGCCCTGCACCGTAAATGAGACGGAGGTGCCGACAGTTCCGGATGACTGGGTAAGCGAGAGGGACGGTGTTACTGTGAATGTAGCAGTTTTGGTGTTAGTGCCGTCGGAGGCTGTGATGGTATGTGATCCTGCGGTGGAGGAGGGAACGGTGAATGAGCAGCTGTTGGATGATGGAAGCGTTCCTGTCGAGTCGGTGGTGCAGGTGCCCGTGGTGGACAGGGTAGTGCCGTCATACTTTACCGTGATTGGGGAGGATGCCGCAAGGCCGGAGCCAGCTACTGTGACTGATGTGCCGACGGGGCCGGTGTTGGGGGAGAATTGTATTTGTGAAGTTACTGTGAAGGTATCAGAAAGCGAAGTAGTGCCGTCGGAGGCGGTTATCGTGTGCGAGCCCACAGCAGAGGAGGGCACGGTGAATGAGCAGCTGTTGGATGATGGAAGCGTTCCTGTCGAGTCGGT
>JAGWHF010000006.1:67974-74782 GCA_028866895.1 Nitrososphaerota archaeon | reverse complement strand
GTTGCCTGTGCACCGCTGGCCGTGGTAGTGCCGAACTTGATGGTGTATGATGCACCGGCAATCAGGTTGTTAAAGTTAAAGGATACGGTGGTGCCCACTGGACCCGAGGTTGGGACGGCCGCGTTGATTACGGGCGTTGTTACTGTAAAAGTAGTGCTTAAAGTAACGGAACCAGGTCCTGTTTGTGATGCAGTAACTGTATGATTACCAGCACCAGAAGATGGTACTATAAAGGTGGCAGAAAACGCTCCCGCGCCATTAGTCTTCACCGTAGTGGGATTGGTTGTAAGGGTGGTACCGTCATAAGTAATTGCAACATTAGTATTAGCTTTGAAAGCGGTACCTGAGATGGTTACGGTGGTACCTACCGCTCCTGTGTTAGGGGTTAGAGAAAGAGTTGCGGCATAAACCGGTAAGATGCCACCGCTCACTTGATACAGCATGAAAATAATTATTGCCGATGCAGACACAAGATTGAATTTTTTCATGTATGCCCAGCCCTCATTTAAATAGCAACTGCCCTATCGCGCTCATTCCCAGATTAATCAGGCCCATCTAGCGCATCGTACCGCCCGACCCGGCCACAAGGAATTTTACCTCCTCATTGCCACCCGGTGTCACAATCGACCCCATTCCCGAGCCTAGCATGACCAAGGTGAACCTTGCATCTTCCAAGTCCTCGTGAATCTTCCCTACGCCCAGAGGCCAAGTAGTTGTACCGGACATTCGGCATGTCCCCGCATGAGCTACCAAACAATTTTCCAGCCACCATACTCTGCCGTGTCCGCAGTTTACAGGCAATACCACACCCTCAACTCCGAAAGTCAATCGGCTTTTTTTGATGGTTTGTGCTTTAAGTTTTCCGACATCTTAAAACCCATAACATCTAAACCCACAAGGTTCTCCAAAAAAGGATAGTTTTGATTTGAATTTTCCTCAAACAAACCCGGATTTCTTTCACGGGTTGGCAGAGAATCTTGATTTAACCAGCCAAGCTGCACTATAACGCATTTTTGCCGGCAGTATCCGGGACAGACGCCAGTTCAAAACAGTCCGCGGCGTCCTTGCGCCTCCCAATCGACGACAGCAGCCTCCCCCTGTGGCCCAATACACTCCCATGAGTCACGTCAAGTTCAATCAACCTGTCATAGCACTCTAGCGCCTCATCCATCATGCCAAGCGACTCCAGTGCAAGACCTTTCCTGTACAGCGCATCTATACTCCCTGCATCAACCGTCAAAATTATGTCAAAGCATGCCACGGCCTCCTTCATCTTTCCCATGTTGGAAAGCAGCATGCCCTTGTTGAACAGGGACACGGTGTGCCACGGATTTACCAGCAGCACCTTCTCAAATGAATCGAGTGCAAAATCATGCAGGCCGAGTTTGACTAGCGATATTCCCTTGTGAAATAATGAGGGCAGATGGTTTTGTTTTATGCGCAAAACAGCATCGTAACTGATTACCGCCTCCTCCAAATGCTCCAGATCTTCGCAGATCAAGCCCTTGTTGTACAGGGCCGGTACATGCCTGCTGTCAATCTTGGTTATCCTGTCAAAGCACTCCAGTGCCTCCAGCTTGTTGTCCTCCAACAGCATGATCCCCTTGTTGTACAGGGCCGGTACATGCCTGCTGTCAATCTTGGTTATCCTGTCAAAACATTCCAGTGCCTCCAGCTTGTTGTCCTCCAACAGCATGATCCCCTTGTGGTACCTTGCAGGCACGTTATTGCCGTCAATATCCAAGATCCTGTCAAAGCACTCCAGTGCCTCGTTGTACCGCGACAGCCTGGCAAGAACAAGACCCTTCTGATGTAGCGCAATGACGTTATCGCGGTCCATGCCAAGCGCCCTGTCGCAGGAACTTAGCACGCTCTCATCCCTGCCCATGCGTTCCTCAATTTGTGCCTTGAAGAGGACTGCCCTGACCTTATCCGGCTGTGATCCTATCGTGCAGTCCAATATTTCCAGGCAACTGCCAGAATCGTTCAAATTATAAAAATAATTGCAGAGCGCAAATATCGTTTCCATGGGGAAATCCCAGATTTTTTCGCCCGTGCTGCTTTCCGATACCAACTTTTTGTACAGTGCGAGCAGGGACCCCATCCTTTCGTGCTGCTTTGTCGTAATCTCGAATTTTACAAGCCCGTGATTTGCCCCAGGGAAAAGTTCGCGTGCAACCTGATTTATCATTCCCGACAGGAGGCGTATTTGTAATCTGTTTTTCTCCAAGTTTGAGAACATATCATTGCCCCTCACGCAAAAGCAATTTTCCAATCTCGGCTGCCAATTTCCACCCCTCTTTTTTTGCCTGATTGCTTAAAAACAATCGATTGTCCGCAATAGATGAGCTGCCGTTATTCTTTCATGCGGTGAAACCCGACTTTTTTAAAATTACATATTATGCAGCCGCCTCCATACTTCAAGACGGCAAGACCACCTTGCTGCCATCCCGCCCGCCAAGACGGCCGGTCCTTACAGGCGACCCAAAAAACGCAATCCCCGCAATTAGGCATCAAGGGGCACCTCCGGACCGGCTCGAACACACCTGGTGCCCTCCCCTGGCAGTGCTTCCAGAATGGAATTCCTAATCAGCCAAAAATTCCATTCATGCTATATTAATGGGAAAGAAACCATCCACATGGCCGACTTTGCAAAATTCAACCGGCTGTTAGCCCTAGACGAGGACATCAACAGCGTGACGCTCCTTGACCGAGCCGGTAACCCGCTCATTAACAACACTAGGGCTGCATTTCCAGGCCAGAGCGACTTGGAGGAGGACAACTTCAAAACTGACCTGCACATTCTCAAACGCATACTTGACCTTGCCAACGACTCGCATGGGGAGACGATTTCGCTGGCAATAAGGCGCAAAAACATGCAGCAGGCCGTTTACTACCTGAAAGACTACATCCTTTACGTGACATACAAACACCGGACGCGCGATGCGGACATGAAAATCCTGGAAAAAATAGAGGCTGCAATCATTGGAAGCGTCATCGAAGCCTGACCAGATGAGTTTGACATCTTTTGCATCCGGCCTAATTCAAAAAGATTCGGCACGCCCTTTCAAAAAACGGGACGTGTTTCTACGGGCCCGTCGCTATCGTCCACTTTACAGTCAGCGAATCGCCCGTGTTTAGCGTGATTCCGGTGAATGTCTGGTGTGCAAACATCCCTGGCGCGTTATAGGTCGTGCTGTTGAAGATTCCAGCCTCGGTCACCGTATTGGTACTGCCTGCGTTTGTAAACTGCACCTGCAAGACATCAGATACCGGTGATGCACCAGCTGCTGTGCCTGTCTGTACCGTTGCCGTCGCCCTTCTCAGCGAGATGTCGCCGTTTTCCTCAGCAATCAGTCCCGTATCCGTCCTTGAGGCGGTGCCACTCCCGTTGCCTATCCCAATCACGTTATATGGGTTGGTGCCTCCTGTCGGGCATGATGCTATTGGTATGCCAAATATCCTGTCTGACAGACAATTCTCTGCAGCAGTGACCACAGTGTTGTCTCCCTGATGGTATGCCACGACATTTCCTTCCGGGTCCCTTACTGTGAGGGTGACATGCCCCAGAAGCGGAACCGAGCCCGCCGTCTGCATGTCAGACTGTGCCTTTAGTGTGGAAGATACGGATGAGAACCCGTACGCCCCCAAGATACCCGCCGAGAACACTATAGCGCTGAACAGTGCTATCGTCTTGATTCGTTGCATTATCCCGATTTCCCATTTGTACATATTAAGTGTGGTGGAAAAAATCATTGATGATAATATCCAACTTGATAGCCTACCTTGCAGTCATTCCGACGCTCTCGTTAAGATCTAGCGTGTAGTTCCTGTGTACAGGCGGCGCGGCGCCGGCCTTGCTGTCCGAAAGCATTGCAGGCCCGCCTGCTGCCGCATTCCCGTTCATCGGAACCTCTTTTTCCGGAGCAGGACTGTACGCAAAGATCATCGCAAATACCGCCACAGCTACCGCAATTCCCGCCCCGATTCTCGCATACCTCTTATCCATACGGCAAACCCACACTCTGCACCCTCCCTTCCGATATAAACATAAATCCCCGGATTCAAAAAAAATTTATCGCCTCCAAGGCAAATACCACCATGCCGGCATTCTTCAAAATGACTTTCCCTGCAATTTCCTGCATCATCCTTGCGCTTGCACTCCCAGCCAGCACGCCATACGCCAGTGCCGACAATACGGTCCAGATAACAAAAGCATTTACCCTAAACCACGTCATCTTTGACGGCAAGTGGACCTTTGATACCGAGTGGAAGGAATCAAGCCTGAACGACATCACGTACAACGACACGACCCGCATCGAGCTCCGGTCCGCACACCAGGGCAACTACCTCTACTTTATGATCGACGCGCTAACCCTCACCCATTACACCAAGAATGCCGACAGGGCCATCATCTGCCTTGATGCAAACCATACCAATGCCCAGATACCCGGCCCAAACGACTACTGCTTTGCCGCAGTCCTTGACGGCAGCACCCCGCTTGTACTCCAGGGCGGCTCTTCCCTTGCCATCTCCTCCCATTACAGGAGGATCCCAAACCCGGACGGCCTTGTTGCAGTCGGCGGAATCTCCGGTAAAAACGACAGATACACGCCCGTACCCCACGAGTCCTACGAGTTCAGGATCCCCACAGCCCTTGTCGGAAGGTCCGACACCTACGGCATCTACGCCGCCGTATACGACTACCAGTCAGGCAAGGCCTACTCGTTTCCCCCCTCCGTCGGGAAGGCCTCCCCCTTTGCCATCCCAAGCCCGGCCAGTTGGGCATTTATGACATCCCCCGACCACTCCCTTCCCGAGTTCCCCCTTCCCGCCGTCATCCTTCCCGCCGCACTCTCCCTTGCGCTGTTTGTCACAAGACTCAGGGCGGCTGTTTGATACCATGGCGCGCTCCCTCAAGGAACTCAATGCCGAGATAACACGGTGCCGCAAGTGCCCAAGGCTTGCACCGTACATCAGGAAGGTTGCAAGGGAGAAGGTGAGGAGGTTTGCCGGCGAGAAATACTGGGGGCGCCCCGTCACCGGCTTTGGCGACTTTCACGCCCGCCTCCTCATCGTGGGCCTCGCCCCCGCCGCACACGGCGGAAACAGGACCGGAAGGATGTTCACGGGCGACAGCTCGGGCGACTGGCTTGCAAGGGCCCTCCACGAAAACGGCTTTGCCTCCAAGCCCACAAGCCTCTCCTCCGGCGACGGCCTCAAGCTGAAAGATGCCTACGTCACCGCGTCCGCAAGATGCGCCCCGCCCCAAAACAAGCCCACCCGCGAGGAGCTTGCCAACTGCCTCCCCTACCTCGAGGAGGAGGTCTCCATCCTCAGGGACGTGCAGGTGGTAGTATGCCTCGGCAGGATTGCCTTTGACACCTGCTGCAAGCTTTTCGGAATCAGGGGCGCCGCATTTTCCCACGGCCACACGTTTGTGCACGGCAGCCTCACGATAATCTGCTCCTACCACCCAAGCAGGCAGAACACCCAGACCGGCCGCCTCACCTGGAGCCAGTGGCTCCGCATCTTTGCAAAGGCAAGAAGGATTCTCGACTCCAGGCCGCAAGATTGACCCTCCCTTAAAGAACCCGTAAAGTCCCCTGCCTTCCCGTCCGTGTCTGGTATATACCGGACCATGGGCACAATCCCGTCCAGAAATGAACCTGCCTTCCTGAGTTGGTTTTCCAATTTTGGTAATAACCCTCCCCATTAAAATGTCCCGGATACCCATCCTATACTCCCATTGAGTATGAAAAAATCCGGCCCGCAAGGCAGTGAACTGGACGCAAGCGGAGCGGCGGAAATAGGCAGGATCGAGTCCGAAATCCACATGCTGGAAAAAAACCAGGCGCAGTTTCATTCCGACATGAAAAAGGGCCGTACCATACTGGTGGTAGTCCTGCTAATCGCCGCCTTTTCCGCCATACTTTCCTTTGAAAACGAACACCCCTTCACCGAAAAAGCGGCAAAACCTGCGCCCCCTCCGGATTTTGCAATCATAAACACCAAGGGAGGCAAGATCCAGACATGGATTGCGTGGAACATTCCAAAAAGCCAGAATTTCAGCATTTACGTCGAGAGATCCCCCGAGGTCACGGAAGACCGGCTGAAGATAATCCATGACGTGATTTTCTCCGACCAGACGGTGCCTGCAAAAAACACGATCTACTACAAGGGATGGGCGGGAGCCCTCACTGAAATATCAAGCAAGAACACAAAGTTTGCAGTACCTGACAGATTTATCACGGGGCTTACCAGCACCAACACGGGAGACGTCGTAATCAACCTGACCGACCTTGTCAATCCCGCAGGATACACCGGTTTTACTAGATCCATCGTGGGCCCCAACGACCAAATTTTGAAATCCGAGATTACGATATACGGAGTGGGCGCCCTTGATGACAGCCAGTTTGCCACCATACTGCGCCACGAACTTGGCCATGCCTTTGGCCTTGCATACTCTGATGACCCAAATGACATCATGCACCTTACCGTAAACCAAAGCCAGCCCTACATCTCAAGCTGCGATGTCGCGGCGCTCGAATCACTCTACAACGGCAGCATGGAAAGCCAGGTAAGCTGCTAAAAATTCGCAATTATTTCTGCAATACGAGGCATGGCCGCCATCCGTGAATTATGAAGGCAGGAGCCCGTTACGAGCTCTTTGGCAGCCTGCAATTCAGCATGTACAAAACAAAAACCCCGCAGGTACCTGGCCTGCCCGTGCCATGAATTGATAAAAAGAGACGTTCTCGCCAGTCTCCCCATCCGAGCATCCCCTACTCGTATGTTGATTGTGACG
>JAGWHF010000006.1:0-67966 GCA_028866895.1 Nitrososphaerota archaeon | reverse complement strand
GTGCCATGAATTGATAAAAAGAGACGTTCTCGCCAGTCTCCCCATCCGAGCATCCCCTACTCGTATGTTGATTGTGACGATACGCCGGAGGGTGATGGAACTGATGGGAATCTGTCGCCTATCTGCTGTTCCGCAACTGCCGATGCCTCCTGGAGTATCCTCTCCGTCTCCTCGTTTGAGACGTCCGAATCCACGTTGAATTCTCCTCCAGCCAGCGAGTCCATCATTAGCCCGTTGAGAGTCTGGGTCATTGCATTGAGCTCGGAATCTGCCTCTGGCATGAACCTGCCAAGGGATGACTTGAGTCCCTTCATCGTGGACATTGCCGGAGCGATTGCAACCATCGCGTCTCCCAGGTCGTGTATCGTCGTCAGACGCAACTGCACCTGCTCCAGTGCCATCCTTGCATTTCCCAGCATCTTTGTGACCTTCCTTATCTCAGCCAGCTCATTTGATAGAACCCTGCTCGTGCTTGCATCGTGCTGCTGCATTGCGGCCACGATTCGCTTGAAAAGCTGATCATCTCTCTGCCTCAGCTTTGTCAGCATAGCATCCATCTTCGATATCTGACCCTGTAACTTGTTCACAGCGCCCTCAATTCTAGGCTTGAGCGCACCCTGTGGCTTTACAGTGTCGCGTAACTTTTCGCTTAAACCAACGGACTCGGGACGAGTCCAGGTCTTATCGAAGCCGGTCATGCCGCCTAATTTTCAAGTTAGTTCTTAATTGCCGGTGTATATTATCATCAACTCTGGGCAAAATTTAGCTCACCAAATAAATCTGCCCCCTCTCCCCCCAGAGCGTGGCAAAGGTAGCAGTCTTCGACTCCGGCCTCGGCTCCCTCTCAATCATACGCCCCCTCCGGAGGTCAGGCCTTCACATCATCTACTTTGCAGACCAGCAGAGCTTCCCCTACGGTACCAAGTCCTCCCGCCAGCTCGGCACGATAATCCGCCATACCATCAAAAAACTCGACGAGCGGTTCTCCCCCGACATCATCGTGGTGGCCTCCAACACGCCCTCCCTGCTGCTTGGCCCCCCGCGCAGCCCCAGGATAATCGGCGTCCTCCCCCCGCTGAGGCAGGCTGCCCGCCTTACATCCACAAAAAAGATAGCAGTCCTTGCCACCCGCTCCGCCACCAGGAGCAGGAGGCTCCAGCACTACATCCAAGCCCAGGTGCCCAAAAATATCAGGACATTCAAGGTGGACGCCTCCCCCCTCGTAGCTCTTGTCGAGTCCGGAACCTTCCCCTCCCGCAAGGATTTCTGCAGGAGGAAGATAGCGGAGGTCCTTGGCCCCGCCGTCGCAGCCGGGGCCGACGTTGCCACCCTGTCCAGTACACACCTGCCGTTCCTGCTGCCGCTGCTTGAGGAATCCTTCCCCCAAGTCAGGTTCCTCGACCCCGCAGAATCCGTCGCCTCCAAGGTGATAAAATCAGCCGGCAGGAAGCCGGCACGCGGCAAGCTTGAGATCTTTGCATCAGGCAGCCCCAAGTCCCTTGAGAGAAAGCTTGCAATGCTTGGAATCAGAAAAAAGGTCTCACGCCTTTGAGGGCGCCCTTGCCTTCCTGTACCCGTGGCTGAACGTCTTGTCGTAGAGCCTCGAGTACTCGTAGTGCCTGGGATTCACCACGTCCCCGATAATTATTATCGCAGTCTTTGTTATCCCAGCATCGCGCACCTTCTTTGCGATATCCCCAAGCGTCCCCGTTATCACCTTCTCGTCCTTCCAGCTTGCCCTGTAGACTGCCGCAGCCGGCGTTCCCCTGGGGTACCCCCCCTTGACTGCCTCCCGTACAATCTCCGAGAGCAGGTGGACGCTCAGGTAGAATATCATCGTCGCCCTGTGCCTTGCAAGCGACGATATCTTCTCCCGCGACGGCACCTTCGTCCTCGACTCCGCCCTCGTCACTATGATTGTCTGCGTGATCCCAGGCAGCGTCAGCTCGCACCCAAGCGCCGCAGCCGACGCAAGAAACGACGTAATCCCCGGCACCACCTCGCACTCCACCCCCTCCTTCTTGAGGCTGTCAGTCTGCTCCCGTATCGCCCCATATATCGACGGGTCCCCGTCGTGCAACCTTACCACCAGTTTGCCCCCAAGCGCCCCGTCACGCAGTATCCCAAAAATCTCCTCCCTTACGAGCTTTGCCGCATCATGCAGCTCCGCCCTCCTTGCAAGCGCCATTATCCCCTGCGGAATCAGCGAGCCCGAGTATACCAGCACGTCCGCCCCCTCTATCAGCTTCTTTGCCCTTACCGTCAGCAGTTCCGGGTCCCCCGGCCCGCACCCCACAAAGTAGACCTTACGCACGCTTTACCACCATTATCGAAAAGTACTTGCTTGTCAGCGTCTCCTTTGTGACCTCGCCCAACGTAAGCTTCTTGACGACCTCCTCGTCCGTCCCCACGTCCTGCGCTATCGCAAAGAGCGAGCTTGAAGGAAACCCCGCCTCCCTGAGCAGCGATATTACCTGGTCAAAATACCTGCCGTCCTTTAGGAATATCATGGTATCACAGTTCTTTGCAGTCTCCCTCACCCTCGAGAGGTCGTAGCATGCCGGAATCACCGCCACCGTCTCGTCCCCCTCCGCTATGCTTATCCCCACCTTGGATGCAAACGCAAACATCGATACAATCCCCGGCACCACGCTGACCTTGATCTCTGGATAACTTGACTTTAGCTCGCGCTGCAGGTATATCCACGTGCTGTAAAGCGACGGGTCCCCCACCGTAAGATACACGACGTTCTTTCCCCCCCTCACCCTCTCCGCTATCGCCCGCGCGTTGGCCTTCCAGGTACTCTCAAGCACCTCCCTGTCCTTTACCATCGGAAACACCAGGTTCTCGACCTGCGGCCTTTTCGCGGCGTCAACAACCGACGCAATTATCGAATACGCGATGCTCTCCTTTCCCTCCCTCGAGGTCGGGCACATTATCACGTCCGCCCCCCGGATTGCCCTGACTGCCTTTACCGTCAGCAGATCCGGATCCCCCGGCCCGCACCCGACGCATGTTAGCTCCGCCATTTAAGAGGAGCTCCAAACCACCTAATTAAAAGCTAGATTTCGTGGCCGCAATTATGGTGACCGGGTTTCTTGCAAGCATCATCGTACCAGTCGACGTCTTGCGGCTCTTTGCCACCGTCACCTGGGTTATGTCAACCGACGAGAACTGCATACCCTCGATTGCCGAGAGCACCGAGTACAGCGTCTCAATCAGTATCGTCCCAATCACTACCCTGCCCCCCTGCCTGAGCTTGCCCTCGCATGCCTTCAGTATCTGCGCAGTCTCCCCGCCCGTCCCCCCTATGAAGACGACGTCTGCAAGCGGGAGATCCCGTACCTTGTCAAGCGCATTGCCAAGAATTACCGTGACGTTTGCAAGGCCGAACCTCCCCAGGTTCCTCTTCGTAAGCTCCACCGCCCGCGGGTCTATATCAATCGCAAACACCTTTCCGAGCTGCCCCACCTGGTACGCCGCCTCCACCGATACCGACCCGCTCCCGCACCCAATGTCATAAACCACCAGCCCGTCGCCCAGCCTCCCCTTGCTTATCTGCACCACCCGCACCTCCTCCTTTGTTATAGGCACCTCGTCTGCCCTCTCAAATAGCTCGTCCGGGATGCCGGGCGTCTTGTGCTTCCACATCAACTCTATCAAATCCGGTTTTGTTATTTAGGATTCCTAATTGAAAAATGCTAGTGTACTACTGCAGAGCCTGCCGCCGCATGCAGGACCGTGTTAATCAGTATCCAGCTGAAGATAAACATCAGAAAGTAGCTCCCGTACCCCGTGGTTGCAAGCTTGCGCCTGTCCTGCGGAAGAAGCGGCACCCTGAACGATTTTGCAACGACATACGACACTATGAACATCACAATCATTATCCCAAATCCCGCATAGATCCTCTGGTCCGGCACCAGCGGATCCCCAAATATGGCAGATATCCCGCCCGCAAGTATCCCCAGGCCCACCCTCATCCAGAAGACCCTGTTGAGCCCCGACCTTATCCTGTCCTCGTCGCTCTCAATCTCTGCCGGCTCCGATGGCGGCCCGTCCTTTGACGGACTGTCCCCCTGCGGCGGATTTTCCTCGTCTTTCTTCTTTGGATGTCTTACCAACTAAATTTTCAAACTCACTCTGTCAGACTAGTGTAAATATTTACCGTTGCCCTCTCAGGCATGATTTATTGGCAACCTGCACCGCGCCACCCAATCCCGCAATCCCTCGCCTGCAAATAGCAAAGAGTATAATTTTGGATTGCCGGCCCCATCTCATGACCCTTGCAGGAATCGAGATATCATACCTTGTACGCGAGATCTCCTCCAAGACCTCCGGCTACTATGTAAGCAACATCTACGGCATCACCCGCAACAGCCTCCTCTTCAAGCTCCACCACCCCGACAAGCCCGACATCCTGCTCATGTTCTCCACCTTTGGTCTCTGGATTACCAACACCAAGATAAGCCAGATGGAGGAGAACAGGCTCGTCAAGCGCCTGAGAAACGACCTCCTGCGCGCAAGGATTTCCGACGTCAGGCAGGTCGGAAGCGAGAGGATCGTCCAGATAACATTTAGCGGCTTTAACCAAGAGTCCGTCCTCATAGGCGAGTTCTTCGGCGACGGCAACATCATCCTGTGCAGCAAGGACCTCAAGATCCTCTCCCTCCTTCATTCCATAGACGTCCGCCACAGAAAGCTCGGCGTCGGCCTGACCTACGCGCCTCCCCCCTCGTCCGGCCTTGACATCTTCCATGCGACCAGGGCCGACCTCGAGCAGGTAAGATCCACATCGACTGCCGCGGTGCGCTGGCTCGGCAGGACGCTTGGCCTCCCCTCAAAGTACGCCGAGGAGATAATGTCAGAGTCCGGAACCGACGGCCAGCGCCTTGGAAACACGCTCACCCCCGAGGAGGTGGACTCTATATTCCGGACGGTGGAACGCGTCATCGCGAGAGTTGCCAGTGGAGACCACGACAGCTACATCGTCCGCGACGAGCGCGGTGCCGACGTGTACCCCATACCGCTTGGCGACCTCTCCCAGAAGAACGCCGCCAAGGTGGCCACCTTCATGGAGGGCCTCGACACCCTCTTCTCCGAAAACCTCCTTGAGCGCGGCAAGACCGTCCAGACCGACACCGTCAGCCAGAAGATAACCGAGCTTGAGCACAAGCTTGAGGAGCAGAACAAGGCCATCTCGCTTGTCAGGCAGAGATCCCAGTCCATCTCCGACGTCGCGCGCGCAATAACAGGCTCCGCCTCGCTCGGAGTCACCTCCATCGAGGACCCAGGCATCCCCGCCCTCCTCGGAAAGTACGGTTCCTCCCTCGTACGTGAGAACGGCATCCCCATCATTGACGTGAGGGGCGACAAGATAAAGATAAGCACCCAGTCCTCACTCCAGGCAATCTCCTCCCTCCTCTTCAACGAATCAAAGAGGCAGCTGCGGGCCACCGGCACAATCGAGGCCGAGAAGGCCAAGACCGAGAAGACCCTCGAGTCCCTCCGCAAGCAGGCCGCAGTCGCAGAGAACTCTATCGTATTTTCCATCCAGAGGAAGAGGGAGTGGTACGAGAGGTACCGCTGGTTCTTCACCTCCGACGGCCTCCTTGCCATCGGCGGCAGGGACGCCTCCTCCAACTCTTCCGTGATAAGAAAGCACCTCGGAAAGAACGACAGGGTCTTCCACGCCGAGATAACAGGCTCCCCCTTCTTCATACTCAAGGACTGCCAGGACGCCGCCCCGTCAAGCATCTCGGAGGTCGCCCAGGCAACCGTATCCTTCAGCCGCGCCTGGAGGGAGGGCCTCTACGGCCTCAACGCCTACTGGGTGCACCCCGACCAGGTGAAGATGGCCGCCCCCACAGGCCAGTTCCTTGCAAAGGGCGCCTTTCCCATCGAGGGCACACGAAACTTCATCCAGGTCTCCCTCCTCCAGCTTGCCGTAGGACTGTACCGTAAGGGCGACTCGTACGCCATAATGGCAGGCCCCCTGCCCGCAGTCAAGGCCCACTGCCTCCTGTATGTCACCATAGAGCCCTCCGGCTCCGAGATGACCGAGCTTGCAAAGAAGATACGCCTCGAATTCCTAAAGCTTGCCGAGAACCAGGACGTCATCAAGTCCTTCAACATCGACGATTTCATCCGCGCCCTCCCCGCAGGGGACGGCCACATTGCAGAATCAGGCCTCGGCCAGGCGGACGCATGAGCGCCCACAAGCCCTCCTTCCTTGTGGACGCGATGCTTGGCAACCTTGCAAAAAAGCTCCGCCTCCTCGGCTACGACTCCAAGTACGACTCGTCCTCAGACGACGCCGCCCTCATCGAGGCAGGCAGGAGGCAGAGGAGGGTGATACTAACAAAGGACGAGGCCCTCACACAAGCGGCCGGGAAGGCAGGCGTCCAGTGGGTCCTCATCAGGGGAAACGACGAGGTCGAGCAGATAGCCCAGGTCGCCCAGAAGCTCGGCCTCTCCAACTTTGCAGTCGAGAGCGACTCCTCAAGGTGCGTCAGCTGCAACGGCAGGCTCATCCCCATCGAGAAGATTAGGATATTCAGCAAGGTCCCGCCCGGAATCTACGAGCGGCAGCAAAAGTTCTGGACCTGCAGCGACTGCAAAAAGATCTACTGGGAGGGCACCCATTTTGAGAAACTCCAGGAATTCGCAAGGAAGCTCAACCAGAGGCTGTCATGACCCCCATATCCGACCGGGACGGCGAGCTCCTCGTAAGGTCTGCGCGGGCCGCCGTGACTGAATTCCTCATGTCCGGAAGAAAGATGGACCCTCCCCCGGAGGCAAGGTCCAGGTTCTCCTTCAACGCGGGCGTCTTTGTCACCATCAGCCGGAACGACGAGCTGCGCGGCTGCATCGGCTACCCCACGCCCGACAGGAAGTTGTTCGAGTCCCTCCTTGACGCCGCCGTCGCATCCGCCACCGAGGATCCCAGGTTCCTCCCCCTCGAGCCCCCCGAGCTCGGCTCAGTCTCCTTCGAGGTAAGCGTCCTTACCGCGCCCGAGGTGGTCAGGGTCGATCACCCCTCCCAGTACCCCTCCGCAATCAAGGTCGGCAGGGACGGCCTCGTCGTCCGGTGGAGGTACGGCTCCGGCCTCCTCCTACCCCAGGTCCCCGTCGAGTACGGCTGGAACGAGGAGGAGTTTCTCTCCCACACCTGCCAGAAGGCCGGCGCCCCCCTTGACTGCTGGAGGACCGGCAATACCACCATCCTGAAATTCGAGGGGATCATATTCAGGGAGACAAGCCCCTCCGGCCCCGTCGTGCGCGCAAAACTATAGCACTTTTCCGTCCACCGCATCGACCAGCACCTCCTGGCCGTCCCTTAGCGACTCATAGTCCTCCCTGCCCGCCACCACCAGCGGTATGTTCGATATAGCGCATCCCGACGCCGTAGTGATGTCAGCGTGCAGGCAGACCATCGCAAGAGGCGCCGCCTTGTTGTACCTCAGCGAGTAAATCGTGTACGCCCCCACGCTGCTGCCCACCCCGTTTGGAAACACGAGTATCTTGCCCCCGACCGACCTCCCAAAAAGGTCGTGCTTCTCGTCCCTTACCCTACCCGTCTTCTTGTCTATCCCTCCAAGAAAGTTCAGCGGGTGCCGCGCGCAGATGACCGTCCCTCTGGCCCTCCCCCTCACTATCACCTTCACGTTCATGCAGTCTCATCCTCCACAATCTGCCTGAGGCTCTTCAAGTTCACCCCCACGCCGTTTGAAGTCCGCAGATAGTACGCCCCCTTGACGCTGTTTGTTGTCACGGAATCAACATCCTTCTTGTCGACAAGCGGCGTGAGGCACGTGCAGCAGTCATACAGCACCTCCCCTCCCGCCCTTGCAAGCTCCCCCTCGTATCCCAGGCTGCGCACCTGCCCCTGTATTGCCCTCGGGCAAAATATCATGCACCTCTTCCTAAACGACCTTCCCTTGAGCCTTGCAACCAGATCCGACACCTCCCCAAGCCCAAGCTGCGGGCTTCCAAGCGTGATAATGTCGCCCGACTCCGCGGTGCTCAGCTCGTCCCGGACATCCTCCATCTCCTCCTTGCCAAAATCAACCCTCTCCCCCCCCTCCTCGCCCAAAGTAAACATGCCGCAGCTGCCCGACGTCCCCATCCCCGCGCACAGCGACTTGCAGCTCCTCCTGTCAAACCCGTCCGTTCCCGATATCGCAACCGAGCTGCCCGCATCCTTTCCCGCAAAATACCCAAGCATGCCGTATGCAAGCTCGTCCGCCTCCTCCACCTTCATCCTGATGCAGAGCCCCGGCCTCCTCCCCTCCTCGCCGCGCAGGTCCGAGTACGGACTCTTGCCCGTTATCGCGCTTGCAAGCGCGCTGAGCGCGCTCTCCTTGTTGGTCCTCAGCGACGAGACCGAGTTTGCATATATTGCCGCGTTGCTCTCCGCAAACGAGACCTGCGTCCCCATTTTTGGCATCTCAAATATCTCGTACGGTATGCATGAAAAAGACGGTATCGCCCCCATCTTCTCGTACGACCTCCTGATGCTCTGCTGCTTTTCCACAAACTCGTCGTCAAGCCCGAACCTTCCCACGCTGTCCGAATCAAACCCCATCGGGTTGACGGTCGTCCTTATCCTGAACCTTGCATCCCCGCTGAGGTGTGAGAGGAACTCCTCCCCCGCATCCCCTATAGTATTGTAATTTACGCCCGAGAGGTGCGCCCACTCCACCGGAATCAGCCTGTCCGCCCCTGTCGCCTTTCCAATCGCAACCAGAATCCTGTACGCCATTGCAAGCGTCTCTCCCTGCTTCCCGTCAAGCGCAGCCTCCTCCTCCCTTGTCAGCTCCAACGGCATTTCCTTCTTTGAACAGATATATCACTTATTTGATCATTATGAGCCTGTTTGGAAGACATCAAGAAGATCCTTGACGAAATGCTCAGGACCATGGACGAGGTCCGGCCCCCCCGCATGACCGCGCTGCGCCAGCTGCGCGAGGCGGAGAACGGCAGCCCCCTGAGCATACTCATAGGTACAATACTTTCCGCCCGCACGAGGGACGAGAGCACGTCCGCTGTTGTCAGGGACCTCTTCTCAAGATACAAGTCCGCCCACGACCTTGCGCGCGCCAGGGTCCCCGACGTCGAGAAGATAATCAAGAGGACCGGATTCTACCGCGTAAAGGCAAGGCGCATCATCGAGGTTGCCCGCATAATCGACACCGCATACTCTGGCAAGGTCCCCTCCACGCTTGAGGACCTCCTCAAGCTCCCAGGCGTCGGCCGCAAGACCGCAAACTGCGTGCTTGTCTACGCGTTTGACAAGCCGGCAATCCCCGTCGACACCCACGTCCACAGGATCTCAAACAGGATAGGCCTCGTAAAGACCAAGACCCCCGAGGAGACCGAGGCCGAACTCATGAAGACCGTACCGCGCAAGCACTGGCTCCGCATAAACGACACCTTCGTGATGTACGGCCAGAACATCTGCAAGCCCGTATCCCCCATGTGCCCCGTCTGCCGGGTGAGGCGCTGCTGCAGCTACTTCAAGTCTACCTCTTCTTAGTCTTTATCAGCAGCCCGATGGATACGCCCGTCACCACCACAATCACAAACGGCAAATAAAATATCGGGTTGTCAACCGGGTTTCCCGAGACTATGGTCACCGCCACCGTCCCCCCCGAGGCAGGCGGCGGCTGCGAGACCGAATCAAGGCCCGACGCCGAAAGGTCCCTCACTGTAAACCCCGAGATGTCAAGGTTGTCCACCAGTACCTCCTGCCCTATTGATGCCGAGAGCCCGCCGTTGCTTGTGTGCTGTATGGTAATTATCTTGCCCGGACTCCACCCGTTGGTCTTCTGCTCATGAATCAAAAAGTACCCCTGCTCCGGCGTGTTTACCGCCACCCACAGCCGGTAGTCCGGCGGCCCCCCCATCCCCACCTCGATGAACTTTGTCCCGTTTGGCTGCTCAAGCAGCCTCACTATCGCGTTGCCGTCAGGCGCCGAGTATTCAAGCTTGTTCTGCATCGTCAGCTGCCAGTTGGTGACATGCTCGTGCGGGAGCTTTATCACGGTCGCGTTGTCCCTTACGAAGTTGAACGCGGCTGCCGGAATCTCTACCGAGTCATAATGCACCGACTTGTTCATCGTCGACTGCTGCGCAAATGCAGGAAGCATCGGGGTCAACAGCAGTATTGCAACTATCAGGCCGCGCATGATTTTTGGTGAATTTGGGGGATATAACAACATACCCTTGATTCCTTCCGCCCCCCGTCATTCCACAAACGGGTTGTCCCAGCCTGCCAGGATCCTAAAGACCTCAGGCCTCATCATGTACTCCGAGGGGCTCTTCTTCTCCATTATCATGTTCCTAAGCTTGGTGCCGCTCAGCTGCTCATGGAACTCCGCCCCGTGCGGGCAGTTCCTCTCGCTTGCAAACGAGAGGCACCTTCTGCAGTAGAAGAAGGCAGGAAAGAATATCGGCTCTATCCCGATGTCCGGATATCCCCCAAATATGCGCTGCGAGGCAAACGGATCATAGAACTTGCCCACGCCCGCATGATCCCTCCCAATTATGATGTTGGTGCACCCAAAGTTCTTCCTCATTATCGAGTGGTGTATGGCCTCCTTGGGCCCCGCATACCTCATCTCCGTGTGCAGCGTCGCCAGGCGGCACCTCTCCTGCGGATAATAGTTGCTGATGAGCGTCTCGTAGGCGGAGAGTATCACCTCGTCCTTGTAGTCCCCCTTCTTCTTCTTTCCTATCAGCGGGTTGACAAAGAGCCCGTCATGCATGTTAAGCGACGCCTTTTGGAGCATCTCGTGCGCCACGTGCGGCACGTTCCTTGTCTGGAACCCCACGATGCTCTTCCAGCCCGCCCTCTCAAACACCTCCCTCATCTCCCTCGGGGTCCTCCTGAGCCTCCTGACCGCCGTCTGCTCCGGCCTCCTGTGGTAGTCAATCTTTCCGCCCACCAGGTATTCCCCCATCGACCGCATCTTTGCCACCCCCGGGTGCGCCTCGTCCGTCGTACCGTACACACCCCTTGAGGCCGCCTCCCGGTCAAACTTGTACGCCTCCTCCACGTGCAGCACAGCAAAATTCGTCCCGTTGACCGCAAGCCCCACGTCCCGCGCATCCTTCATTCTTGCCGCAGTCGCCCCATCCACATCCAGTACTATCGGTACGGTCCACGGCAGGTCGTTTGCAAGCCTCCCCCTTGCCGCCACGCTCTCAAAATCCTCCCTGAGGAGGAACCCCTCAAGCGGGCTGAAAATGCCGTCCGCGATATTCTCCACGTCGTTTGCCAGGTCCTGACTAATGCCGACCGACAGGAGGCCCTCCCCCACCGGACCTTCCCTTATCCTGCTGACCAGAGTTCCGCCGTGCGGCTTTGAAGGACCCATCCCGCCCACTTTCAGCTTCCGTTGTCCGCGTGCAGGCCGCATTCCTTCTGCGAGTCATCCTCCCACCACCACCTGCCCGCCCTCAGCGGCTCCCCCGGCCTGACTGCGCGCGTGCAGGGCTCGCACCCAATGCTTGGGTACCCCCTGTCGTGCAGCTTGTTGTAAGGTACGTTGTTCTTCCTGATGTAATCCCAGGTCTCGTCCCACGTCCATTCCACTATCGGGTTTACCTTGATTATCCCCCCGTGCTGCGAGTCGACCTCTATCTTGCGCGCCCCCGACCTTACCTCCGTCTGGTCCGCCCTGAGCCCCGTAATCCACGCATCAAGCGTCGAGAGCATCCTCTTGAGCGGCTGGACCTTCCTGACCCCGCAGCACAGCCTCCTGTTTCCTACGCTCTGGTAGAACAGATTCATGCCGTTGACGCGCACCATCTGCTCCACCTCCGCCGGATCTGGAAACATCACCTCGATGCTTGTCCCATACCTCTTCCTAATCTCGTCCATCACGTCGTACGTCTCCTGGTTGAGCCTTCCCGTATCAAGCGTAAAGATCCTCGCCTTTGGATTTATCTTCATTAACATGTCAATCACCGCCACATCCTCCGCCCCGAAGCTTGAGGCAAGCGCGATCCTCGGATGGAATGTTTCCAGCGCCCACCTGAGAACCTCTTCCGGAGTAGTAAACCTGTCGTTTAACTGCTGAATCTGCTCAGCAGTAAAGCTATGCATGGGAAAATGCGCCGATTTTGCCCATATAATTATTTAGGTCGATCCTCCATCTCCGAACTATAAATGACCCAGCCCGCCCAAAACCAAGCTGACGAAAAAACTGTACTTGCAGTCTTCCCGTCCCCCTACGCGCTCTCCAGGATTCCAAGCCTGCAGGAATCAATCTCCAAGGCGCTCAAGATAAAAGATCTCAAGCTTGACAGGATGCGCAGGAACGGCAGCCTCATAGTACTGGAGACCCCCGACCCGGTCCTTGCCTCCTCTGCCGTCGCATCACTCTTCGGCATCGACCGCGTCGCCATCGCAAGGGAGGTGCCCTCCGCCTTCAACGACGCGCTTGCACAAATTGTCTCCACAAGCATGAGCCTCCTTTCAGGCGGCGACAAGTTTTACCTCAAGGTGGACGGGACATCTCCCGGCTACCTCCCAAAGGACCTCGAGGTCGCAGCTACCGCCTCCCTCATCGAAAAGGCAGGTGGCATTCAGGCCAGGCCGGGCTCGGAATCAGACAACACGAGGATGCTCTACACGCACCTTGCAGGCAGCCGCGCCTACATCTGCATCTTCGTGGACCGAGGACTTGGCGGCCTCCCCTACGGCTCCCAGGCCGAGCCGCTGCTGTGCTGCATCTACGACGAGCTCTCAGCGATTGCCTGCCTCCAGTGCATAAAGATGGGCTTTGACGTCACCATGATAATATGCTACTCGGGCGACGTCGACCTCCTCAAGACCTCAAAGATGATAAACAGGATCCTCCCCTCCGTGCCCCGCGAGAAGCTTGCGCTCTACTCCTGCAGGACGCCAAAGGAGGACGCACTCACAAGGATTTTCGTCGCCTCCGGCATCATGATATCCATGGCCCGCCCAAGGAAGATAAGGAACATCGCGCTTCCCATCCTGCCGCTCGTAATCCCGCCAAGCCTCGTCGACGCCGCATCAAGGGAGGCCTTCAAGGCTGGCCTTCTCCCATGGCTGCCCCTCTCCGGCATGGACTCTGCAATCATCGAGAACGCAAGGCAGATGGGCCTTGACAAGTTCCTTGCCGGACTTGGCAGCATCGCAGGCCCGAGGATTCCAAGGAAGGCGCCCGACAGGGCAAGGATAAGAAGCCACGTAAGTGCAGCGCTCAAGACCCTTCGGCCCCTCACGCTCTCGCTTGGCCCGAAAAATGTTTACGACATAATAGACCAGCTGAGAACTAATCATTAGAATTTAAGAGGGTCAGAACCAGCTGCATTCATGAAGAAGATAGGAGGCTTCATCAACCCGTGGGGCAACGGCCACTTTACAAGGATGATGGCGCTTGACGGCACCATCCGCAACAAGGCCCCAGGCGAGCTTGAGATCCACTACTCAAGCAGCGGCGAGATCTACCAGAAGCTCCTCAGAAAGTTCCCCGCCTCCGCCTCCAACCTCCACAACATCGTGATTCCAACGCCCGTCGACGGCAGGTGCGGGCCAAGCGTCGCCCTCTCCCTTGCCAACTTCTTCCTCCCCGTGGGAGGCAGGCCCCCGCTCGTATCCGTGATGAAAAAGTACCTCGTCGACGAGGGGCGGCTCTACGACAGCCAGAAGTTCGACCTTGTCATAAACGACGGCGACGTCGGCTCAAACGTCATTGCCCAGAAGAGGAACGTCAAGTCCGTCTTTGTCACAAACCAGTTCAGGCCCCGCCTGTGGACCTCGAGGGCCTACCTCTACCCCGGCCTTGTCTACATATCAAAGAACATCGCCAAGGCCTCAAAGATAGTAGTCGCCGACTCGCCACCTCCCTACACCATATGCGAGTACAACCTCAACTTCCCGGACAGCCTCAAGGACAAGATAGTATACACGGGCCATTTCTCAAACGGCAGGATTGCATCTCCCGGCCCCAGGTCCGACCTTGAGGGGCTCATCGACGGCTCCACCGACTTTGGCTACTGGATGATAACAGGCAACAAGTCCACAAACGATGCCACCGCCAGAAAGTACGAGAGGATCTTCCGCACCGAGGGCATGAGGACCCAGCGCAGGATCGTCTCCCATGCAAAGAACGACCCCGCAATTGACAGGGTGATTGGCAGGGACGGGCGCAGGTACACCATACCGGAGGCATTTGAAAAGCAGATAGACTGGCTCCAGATCGACGTCGGATTCCTCTCCGAGCAGGAGAAGGAGACGGTCCTTGACCACTGCAAGTATGCAGTCATCAACGGCTCCCACACCGCGATGGGCGAGATAATAGGCGGCAAGGCCAAGCCCATCATAGGCATCCCAGTCTACGACGAGCACACAAACCAGATAAGATGGGCCGAGGAGCGCAACCTCGGCGTGCTTGCCAAGACCGCAAAGCAGACCGCCGGTGCAGTCTCCAGAATCCACAAGGACTACAACAAGTACCAGGAGAGCCTCGCAGAGTTTGCCAGAAATTACGAGCGCAACGGAACCAAGAAGACCGCGGCCCTCATCCTCGAGATGCTGGAGAACTAGATCCTGCCGCGCGGCTTCCTCCCGCAAGGAAGCTAGAAAGAATTATAATTTTTGGAATGCAACATGAGATCTCTGGTACGCGGCATTTTCGATGGGCGAACTGACCTTCCAGGGATGAAGATACAGACCGCGTACCAGAAACTGGCAAAAGCTTTTATGGACAGCTCTTGTGATCGCCGTCATTGACTGACTGTCCCGAGTGCGCAGCAAGACAAGTTCAAGTAGAGATGAAATTTGATCCGAACACCAAACACTTTATCTGCAAAAAGTGCGGGCTGTATGCAACCCGGGAACAGGTAAGCGACATCAAATACAGGCTGAACAGGCGCGAGAGGACGCGCGAGGACAAGCACGACGAGTACCGCGACTGGTGGCAGTCAAGTAAGAAAGAAAAGCAGGGTTAGCTTGATGGTGAGCACTAGATGAGCAAAGAAATTCCAAAGTGGGCACAGGACGAGATAAAGAACGCCAAGTTCGGCAAGCCCGAGACGATAACAAGGACCGGCTACATACTTGAGATCTACGAGAAGGAGATGAGGGCCGACGTCCAGGTCTACGAGGCACTCGACGACGGCAGGAAGATAATCGAGGGCATGAGCCTTCCAAAGAAGGTCAAGGCCGCCGACCTCATGAAGGGCGTCGTGTACGAGTTTACAATAAACGTCAACAAGGCCCCCCTCGGCAAGAAGCTGGTCGAGTTCCTCAAAAAGGAGATGGAGCTTGACATGGATGCCATCTACCAGTTCGACCTTGCAGCCCTTGAACTGATGGACGTGGACTCTGACTCGGCCTCCGGGGATGCCGAAGAGGAATAAGCCACGCAGAAATACTCAGGTACTTTAGATCTCCTGCAGGCAGTATTACCTAAACCTATCAAAAAAAGCCATATTGAGAGAGGGCCCCGGCCAACTCCAGGTCCCCCCATGCCAAACCCTCCCGGTTAGAAGGCAAATGTGGAACTTCTAGTCCAAATCCCTTGCCGTCAAGCCTAGTACAAAATAAAACATCCAAAGTGACCAGGAGTATCACGTCCGCAAAAACCTGACACAGATTCTTCCCCGACCTGCCCCGCAAATGCAGCCCCGGTTTCCATAAAGCCACACACCAAAGGTGCCCCGAACCAATTCAAACTTGATACAGGACCTAGAGAGGTCCCGATGCAACATGGTCCAACGGGATGCTGCCACACTACAATCATTACGGCAGAAAGTGTTCCCCGGATTTTCTAATCAAGAAATTCCATGCCGCTTGTCAAAAAGGTAACAAGGACTGGTTTTGCACCAGCCTTCAACATCTCCGCCACAAGCAAAAGCCAAACCTTTAAGTTGATTGTTGGATATTTCCAACATATGTTGGAAATGACCAACATTACACAGACCACCCTGAAAATCCTGGCCCTCTACAATGACGATTATAAAAAGACACTCCATTTGAGGGAGATTGCAAGAAAAACAAAGACTGATGTGAATACCGCTTTCATGCAGCTAAACAAATTGGAGGACGCCAATGTCCTTTCAAGCACGCACAGAGGCAAAAACAAGGAATACTCTCCCAACCTGGACAACATTATTGCCAAGCATTACCTGACGATGGCGGAAATTTTTACCACGATCAGGTACCTCCAGAAGAATTTCGTGATAAGGAAGACAATTACGGAATTAGACTCCCAGATAGACGATCCGATTGTACTTTTTGGCAGTTTTGTAAAAGGGGGGCATACCAGGGAAAGCGACATAGATCTATTCGTCATAGGACAAAAAAGGACCAGCAAGGCTGCCCTTGAAATAGGCGATCTTGTAGGTCATGACATTAATATCAAATTCGCCGACGCCTACAAATTTCTAGGCGGTTTAAAGGATAAGGATCCCCTGATAAACGAGGTTGTTTCCAACCATGTATTGCTCAAGGGAGCAGACAAATTTTGCGACATCATGTGGCGGCATTATGAATCCAATTAAAAAACACATCAGATGGTGCGCAAGGCAAAAAAATGGGATCAAGACTAGTACAGAATCAATTGTGCTACAGAAGGCATACCTGCAAAAATCAAGAAGCGCCATAAAGTCAATGGAAATAAATGCCAGGGAGGGGGTCAATGATTGGGCGGTCGCTGCAAGCTATTATGCAAGATATGACGCAGTATATGCGCTGCTCTCGCGCCTGGGAATAAAATGCGAGATTCACGATTGCACAATAGCGCTGTTCAAATATCTATTCTCCGGCAAAATCGAGCCCGCACTTGTACAAGAACTGGAGCGATCAAAGGATGATCGCATAGATGCCCAGTACTATACTGCAACCATCCAGATTAATCAAAACAAGCTAATTGCCGACACCAAGAATTTCGTGCTTGCAATAGAACAAGCCATCTCCAATCTTACCAAATCCGAAATCAAGTCACTTCAGGCAGAGATTAGATGGGCATTAAATGGCGAGGGCAGGGCCAGTTGAGGCATCCCCTGGATTTTTAAAAGCAAGAACTCGGGCTGCTTGCAAGATCTCCTGCCCGCACCCTACCCCGACCTCCTGAATATCTGCCCCACTATCGGGTTTACCAGGTATGGAAGCGTCTGCTTGAACCACACAGCAATCCTGACCGCCTGCGGAGTTATTATCTCAAGGCGCGGCGACGACGCCGCCCTTACCACCGCCCCCGCCACCGCCGATGCGCTCAGGGCGTACGTGTATTTCGGCATCCTCCTGAACGACTCGCCGTCAAAAAAGTTCGTCCTTACCATTATCGGGCTTACCACCGTCACCCCCACGCCGCTCCCCTTGAGCTCGTGGTACAGCGACTCTGAAAATCCAAGCATCGCAAACTTTGACGCGCAGTACCCCGCCATTGCCGGAATTCCAAAGCTTGCAGCCACCGATGCCACGTTGACAATGTGGCCCGACCTCCTCTCAAGCATCCCCGGCAGGAACTGGCCCGTGCAGTACACCATGCCAAGATAGTTTGTCGCCATCTGGGACTCTGCCGCATCCGCCCCCACCTCGCTGAACCTGCCGTACACCCCGAATCCCGCATTGTTTACAAGCACGTCCACCCTCCCGAACTTCTCAAGCACCTTCCTGCCCATCCCTTCCACCTCCTCCTTCCTTGAGACGTCGCATGCGCACGCAAGCACCGGCACCCCGTACCCGGCAAGCTCGCCTGCCGCCTCCCCCAATTTCACCCCGTCCCTTGCAACAAGCGCAACTGACGCCCCAAGCCGCGCAAACTTTGCCGCAGACTCTTTGCCTATCCCGCTTGAGGCGCCCGTAATTACAACCACCCTGCCAGAATAATCCATCACAGAAAATCAGGCCGGATGAAAATAAAGTGCTTTCTATGCCGCCTTTTGGTTCTTTATGCTCGGGTACACGACCTTCATGAGGAAGAGCCAGCTTATTACAAGCCCCACATGATACGTCGCTATCCTCCACGCAATGATGATGTTCCACTGCATGCTGTCCTTTGCTGCCACATACGAGAGCGTGTTGAGGTGCCCAAGGTACGCCCATACAGTAAACTCTGTAAGCCCGGAACCCCCGATCGTCACCGGAAGGTTGCCCACCGCGTTTGCAGCCATCGTCGCCATCAGCGAGTGTAGGAAGTTGATGGCATAGCCCGCGCCGTTTGCAATTATCATGAACGACAGCCCGTAGAACCCCCACGTAAACACCGAGATGAGCAGCGACACCCCAAACGCCTTCCTTATCTGCTGGTTGTGCCGCGTCTCCCTGCTCATGTCGCAGATGTCCTTCATCCAGAGGTTGGTCTTGTCGATGTACTGGACTGCGCGCTCCTTTCCCACCCTTGATGCCAGCCTCGAGATGAGCGACGGCACCTGGAACGTCCTCTTTGACGACAGGAAGAAAAGCGAGGCCCACACGCCCGTGATGGGCA
Organism: Nitrososphaerota archaeon; assembly: GCA_028866895.1. Lineage (GTDB taxonomy): Archaea > Thermoproteota > Nitrososphaeria > Nitrososphaerales > Nitrosopumilaceae > Nitrosotalea. The sequence goes on along the minus strand of JAGWHF010000006.1, from coordinate 49,496 downwards.
GGCTCACCGCAAGTATCGCAATCCCCACCACATACGCCCCGTACGTAAACGAGAATGCTGCCGCCGCAATCGCAAATATGCCCGCCACCAAAACCTCCGTCACAATCTCAACTATCGTGACATACGACGCCTTGCCTATAGCTATCCCCTTCTTGTTGAGCCACATTATCCTTACAAGCTCCCCTCCCACAAACGACGGCGTCGTCGATGTCACAAACTCGCTTCCCATCCTCACAGATACCGTCCTCCAGCCCGCATCCACCGGCCCGAGGAACTTCCTGACAAGATAGTTGAACTTGAGCCCCTGCGTGAAGAGCTTGAGCGCCATGCAGACCGCCGCCCCTATGAACGGAACCATCCCCACCGCCAGCAGGTTGGCAAGGCTGACGTTGAATGTGGCTGCAATTATCAGGAACGGTATGATGCTGACAGGTATCGCAAGCAGCTTCCAGTTCATTGCATGGCTTATCCATGGATGGAAATATAAGCTCAACATCAAAATAGCTGATCTAAAATGAAAGCAATCTTCCTTGTCGGGACCGCGGGATCGGGAAAATCCCTCCTTGCCTCCAACATATTTGACTATTACACTAGGACGGGCCACTTTGTGGGAATACTGAACCTCGACCCCGGGGTGGAGAACCTTCCCTACACCTGCGACATTGACGTGAGGGACTATGTCGACATTGTCTCCCTAATGAAGCAGTACGACCTTGGCCCCAACGGATCTCTCATCATGGCAAGCGACCTCATCGCCTCCAAGATCGAGGATCTCCAGCGCGACGTCGACGACGTCAACCCCGACTACCTGATAATAGACACGCCCGGCCAGATAGAGCTCTTCGCCTACAGGGCAAGCGGCCCCTTCTTCATAAAAAACCTCAACGCCGAGCAGAAGACATCAATCTTCCTCCACGACGGCTCGCTTATCACCACTGCCACCAACTTTATCTCCGTCGCCCTTCTTGCCACCTCAGTCAGGCTCCGCCTCGGCCTCCCGCAGGTAAACGTCATAACAAAGGCAGACCTCATCGGTGACAAGATTAAAGAAATCCTGGGGTGGTCCACCAACATGGCAACCCTTGAGGAGGCGATTGCAAAAGAGTCCGACGGCGAGAGCTACACGCTTTCCACAAACCTCCTGCGCAGCCTCAACCTGGGCGGCTTTGCCCAGGGCCTCATCCCGGTCTCAAACGCGTCAGGCGAGGGGCTCGCCAACCTTAATGCCGCCCTGAGCAGGATCCTCAGCATGGGGGAGGAGATAGAGGACTGACAGCAAAGAGCGTCACCGCCAGGGCCCCCTGCTCCACTGCCAACCTCGGCCCGGGCTTTGACGTCTTCGGCCTTGCCCTTGACGCCTACTACGACGAGGTCGAGCTCAGAAAGGAGGGAACTTCCATCAGGATCGAGAGCTCCGACGCAGTCCCCTCCGAGCCCGAAAAAAATTCCGCAGGACTCGTCGTAAGCGAGATGGCAAAAAAATTCAAGATAAAGACAGGCATCGTAGTTACCATCAGGAAGGGCGTCCCCGCAGGCTTTGGCATGGGAAGCAGCGCGGCCTCGGCGGCCGCTGCCGCAGTCGCATTCGACTCGCTCTTCAAGCTGCACCTTGACGCAAACGACCTTGTCCGGTACGCAGGCATGGGCGAGATGGCAAGCGCAGGCTCCATCCACTACGACAACGTCGCAGCATCCGTGCTGGGAGGGTTTGTCATTGTGAGGACCTGCCCGCTTGACGTCATAACCGCAAGGCCCCCAAGGGGCCTCGTCCTCTGCGTCGCCATCCCCAAGATCCCCGTCCCCCAAAAGAAGACCGAGGTCTCAAGGAGGGCCCTCCCAAAGAATGTCAGCCTGCCAGACCACGTCAGGAACCTCTCCCAGGCCTCCGCCCTTGCCGCAGGTTTCATGAGGGGCGACGTCAGCCTGATTGGCAGCTCCATAAACGACATCATAGTCGAGCCTGCAAGAAAGCACCTCATACCCGGCTTTGACGCCGTAAAGAAGAACGCCCTCAAGGCGGGTGCCATGGGCGTCACAATCAGCGGCGCCGGCCCCTCAGTGATTGCATTTGCCTCCCAGTCCTCCAACCACGGCAAGATATCCCAGTCCATGAGGAGGGGCTTTGCCTCTGCAGGCGTCCAGTGCACCACCGTCGTGTGCAGGCCAAGCAGGGGCGCCTCTGTTGCCTAGCTACTTTTTCCCAAGGAAGGCCGCCATCCGCTCCTCCCTTTCCTTCGTTGCAAAGCACAGCGCCCACGAATAGATCTCCATCTTCAGCCCGGTGTCAATGTTTGCGTCCATCCCCTTGTTGACAAGGTTCTTCGATATGCCGACCGCAAAGCTGCTGTTTTTTGCCACCGCCTGCGCATACGCCCTTGCCTCCCCAAGCAGGCCGTCCTGCGGAAAGATCCTGTTGACAAGCCCCATCGATGCCGCCTCCTCCGCTCCTATCCTCCTGCCGGAGAAGATGAGGTCCTTTGCCCTTGCGGGCCCCACAATCCTCAGGAGCCTCTGGGTCCCGCCCCATCCCGGACATATGCCGAGCGTCACCTCCGGCTGCCCAAGCTGCGCGTTTGCCGACGCAAACCGTATGTCGCACGCAAGCGCAAGCTCGCATCCTCCCCCCAGCGCGTACCCGTTCACCGCCGCTATCACCGGCTTTTCCAGCCCCTCTATCCTGTTGAGCACCTCGTGGCCCCTGAGTGCGTACCTCTCCGCCTCCGCCGGCCCTATCCTGCTCATGTACTCAATGTCCGCCCCCGCAGAAAACGCCCTTCTTCCCGAGCCCGTTATGATTACCGCCTTTGACGAGTCCGACCTTAACTTCTCAAGTACGCCGACAAACTCGTCCATCACCTCAAGATTCATCGCATTAAGCTTGTCCTCCCTTTCTATCGTAATTACCACCACATCGCCCTCCCTTTCCTCCCCGAGGTATCGCATACCAGATGGTCCCGGCTCTGCAAAATAAACCTTAGAGCGGAGCTTGGCCGAAACAGGTTTTCACGAGCGTGTTTTCAAGACGAGTGCGAATTGTAAGGAAGTACGGAAAAATACAGCCCCGCCCGCATGCACCACAAACCGATTTTCAGCCTGATGCACTGCCGCCGTGGGCTGCCTGCCAAGGACCGGCCGGAAAAGGCCGCCAGCATGGGTTCCCCCTAAATCTTTAGCCGTTCCACAACTGCGTGGCCCGTGGAGAGCTGGAACCTCATGTTCCATCCCTTGTCAACATAGGATTTCACCTGCGACTCTGGAACGACCTTCTGGGAATAGGCGGCTGCCACGGGAACGCCGCTGCCAAAACCCCCATGTATGATCTCCCATATTACCGGGTCTGCAATTGCCGCAATTACTTCAGGTACCGTCATCCCCATTTCGTTTGCAAAGGCCTGGATGGGTTTTGTCTTTCCAGGCTCCTTCTTTTTTACTTTTTTTACCAGTCGTGGCGGATTTCTGTATCCTATTTTTACCATTCCTGAGATGCCCCATATCAATTATTAAGCATTGTCCGGCCGCGCTGGAAAAAATTGCAGGCTGTCCCGCATCTCCGCCGGCCGCCATTTTACAAACGCAGGCGCACAATCCCGGACCATCTGGATGGAACGCGCCGAAACCGAGTTATACTGCCTTCCTTTCAATGGAGTTGCTTTGAACCAACTGGGCCTCCTTCCAGCCATAGGCGCCGCCGTCTGCTGGGGGAGTTTCTTCGTACCAGTAAAGAAGGTCTCCGTCTCCGACATCTGGCAGCTGCAGGGCGCCACAGGCATCGGCGTCATCCTCCTTGCAATCCCAGTGAGCGCCTGGTCCGGCTACCAGCTGCTTCCTTCCGGCCTGCTCGGCGGGGCCCTCTGGGCCTTTAGCAACCTACTTGCACTCTATGCCGTCAGGCTGATAGGCCTCTCAAGGACATCCCCGTTTCTTGCGGGCTTTAGCATCCTGGTGTCATTCCTGTGGGGCATCCTCTACTTCCACGAGGAGTTCCGGTACATGTACCTTGCAGTCATCGCGGTCGTCATGCTCCTTGGCGGCCTCGGATTCATCGCAAACACCTCGTCGGGCCACCCAGTGAGAAGGAAGGGATACGTCCTTGCAGCCATATCAGGACTTGTGGGCGGCTCCTACGTCGTCCCCATGCAGGCAACACACACGCTGCAGGCGGGCTTTTTCTCCTCAAGCCTTGCCATCTTTGCCTTCGGAATACCGCTGCTCCTCCTTTCAAGAAAGTTCATGAGGCGCGAGATGCTTGCAGGCGCCATCTCGGGCGGCATCTTCAACGCTGGCAGCATCTCCATACTGACGGCCGTAGGCCTCATCGGCATCACGGTTGCCTACCCCGTATCCCAGACTGCCACCCTCTTTGCCATATCATGGGGCATCCTCTACTTCAGGGAGGTCGTCCACAGGCAGGGCATACTGAGGGTGATTGCAGGCGGCGCGCTCATCCTGTGCGGTGCCGCCCTCATCACTATCGCCTAGTCAAGCAATTTATTTGCCCGCAATTTACTGCCATCAAATTGAAGGCAGTCATAGTCTTTAGCGGCGGGATGGACTCGGTATGCATGGCAGCCCACCTCAAAAAGCGGTACGACCTCTACGGCATCACCTTTGCCTACGGCCAGAAGGCCGGCCGCGAGCTTGAGGCCGCGCGCTACTTTTCAAAGGCCCTCAAGTTCCGCGAGCACAGGGTGGTCGACATCGGATTCATGAAGTCGCTCTACGAGAAGACAAACGCGCTCACGTGCGGCAACAAGCCAATCCCGTCCAAGTTCGACTACTCCATCGTGGTCCCCATAAGAAATGCAGTCTTCCTTACGATTGCGTCCGCATGGGCATTTTCAAAGGGGGCGGGCCTTGTCGCCTACGGCGCCCACAAAGACGACAGGCAGTACCCCGACTGCAGGCCCAGGTTCTCAAGGATGCTTGAGGGCGCAATAAACGAGGGCGAGTCAGACGGGATAAGAAGCGGCATGAGAAGGAAGGTTGCAATCTGGAGCCCCTACGCCGCAAACCTCTCAAAGAGCAGCCTGCTGAAGATAGGGCACGGCCTGCTCGGCGACGAGATCTTCAGGACGTGGAGCTGCTACTCACAGTCAAGGATGCAGTGCGGAAGATGCGAGTCCTGCAACAACAGGCGCAGGGCCTTTGCCGAGGCCGGCATGGCAGACAGGACCCGCTACAGGTTCCCCTAGATCTGCAGCGCCGGCTTCCTGAGAAGCAGCGGCCTTACGATGATATAGTATGCAAGAAACGGCACGCCCGTAATTCCCCAGAAGATCCAGTTGGTCATCGATGAGTCAAACCCCATCTTTGTGAAATAGTCAATCGAGTTTGCCGCAATCACGATGCCCACCGCCAGCACGACGAAGAACTCGATGGCATACCACGCAAACGCGGGCCACGAATCCTTCGGAGCATGGAAATTGTTGTGCACGCCCATAACTCTGGAACGATGCATGTCATTATTTAATTTTTCAGGTGTGCCTGCCCGAAAGCCTAGGCGATCTTGGCCGGAGGCCTGCCGCTGTATATCATGCTGAGTATGTCCGTCCTTGCCTCCTTCTTGTCATACACCCCCCTTGCCGCTATCGTGGTTACCACAGCGTCGTTCCTGACACCCCGCATCTTCATGCAGAGGTGCTCTCCTTCCGCCACCACAAGCACCCCCTTGACGCCCTCCGAGTGCAGCTCGTCGGCGATGTTCTTCGTTATCCTCTCCTGGATCTGGAGCCTGGACGAGTACTTTTCCACCAGGCGCACGAGCTTTGATATCCCAAAGACCTTCCCGTTGGGCGCGTACGCAATGGTAATCTTGCCGTAGAAGGGCAGCATGTGGTGCTCGCACATTGAATAGAACTGTATGTCCTTTGCTACCACGACGTCCGAGTCCTCCGAGAACTTGACCGAGAGCTCCGACTCGGCATCATACCCCTTGAATATCTCGTCATACATGTCCGCTATCCTGTCGGGCGTATCTACGAGGCCCTCCCTCGTTGGGTCCTCCCCAATCTCTGCAATCAGCTCGCGTATGAGCTTCTTTACCCTCTCCTTGTTCATCACGGCGCTCCTATTATCTTGTGTAACTGCGGTACTATACGCACCCCGTTGTAATAAGGATAGACTGCATCATAGAATCCAAGAAGCTGCTTCAAATCAGGCTCTGCTATGCCATGAGTCGGCTGTATTATAAATCCTGCAAGCGCGGAGCCTCCAGCCACCCTGAAGATCTCCCCCACAAGGCTGCCAAACTCCCCAAGTCCCGTCCTTGAGCTCACTACCACCTTTATGTAGGTCGTCTTGCCCGAACCTAGCGCAAGCGCCAGGCACTGCAGCTCGTTTTCCAAGAGCCTGGAATAGTGCGCCTCCTCCACAAACCCGGAATCGCGCGTCTTGAACTCCACCTTTACAAGATCAATGTTCGGCAGGACCTGCGCGAACCTTGCCGAATCAAAGCAGGAGGACTCGAGGTACGTCGGGATCTTCCTTTCCCGGACAAACCCCGCAAGCTCCGCTACTGCCTCGGACTGGAGGAGGGGATCACCCCCCGTGAAGTTCACCTTGTACGTGTTCCTTTCGATGCTGTCCCCTATCAGCTTCTTTGCATCGCCGATCTCGTACTCCGTCCCAGACTCCACCGGCAGCGCCCCCTTGGTATCACAGTAGAAGCACTTGAACGGGCACCCCGCCAGCCTGACAAAGAGCGTCTTTGTGCCAAACAGTATGCCCTCGCCCTCCACCGATGTGAATATCTCGTATAATCGTACTTTCAAGTATTCCAGCTTCCCCCCTCCTCAATATGTATTTAATTGGGTTTAGCGCTGAACAGTTTTTACCGATCCGGTTTATCTGACTTGCAGGTGCAAAAAACCAAGTGAGACGCATTGCCCCGATACTAGCACTCGTCGCATTGGCGGCGTTCGTCGGCTGCCAGCAGGCCCAGGCAGCCACCATCAGCGCGGTACCGGAGACGCAGCCCTTCGGCCCAAACGACTGGATAGTAATACACGTAAAGATAAGCGGCTACAACGGCGGCCCCCTCCTGTGGACGGCCCGCCACCCCGACAATTCAACGGCAGGCGGGGTCCTCGACCAGGTAAAGCCCGACGGCACAGTGACACAGGAGATAGTGAGGGACGCGTTTGACAACTACTTTGGAAGGTGGACCATGACATATGATTACGACAAGACAAACCAGACCATCAACTTCACCGTTAGCCCCATCGTGCTGACGGTATCCACCGACAAGACCACGTACTACGAGCCCGACGTGATGCAGGTGAACATCACCACGTCGTACTATAACCCGGTAGCGTCCCGCGCGGAATTTTTCCGCCTCAACTTCATCGACCCGGACGGGAACGTCATAACCGACATACCCACCATCGAGATCAGGGCAGCCCAGCCCAGCATAATCTACGACTTTCACATGGGAGGCATCGCCAACTACCATCCCCCCGGAGCCTACAAGCTGCGCGTCAAGTATTACAATACCGTAAGGGAGGTGCCCTTTCTTGTGGGCAGGTACAGGGAGTTCATGTCGATAACCTCCAGCACGGACAGGGACCACTACATTGTGGGCGACCCGGTCAAGCTTGACATGCTGTTTACCCACGTCTCCCAGTCCGAGGGGACGCTCAAGATAACAGACCCCGCTGGAAACGTCACCACGCGCCAGTTCCAGGTCTTTTCCGTCAGGACGCCCCTTGTCCTCACCGGCTTGACGCAGGTCCCGGGCAATTACAGTTACACCATACAGTACGGCGGGACCACCGATTCCGGCTCCTTTAGCGTGGTACCAAACCCCCATCCCGTGCCGAACATAACGTTCCAGATCTTCCCTGACAAGCTGTACTACAGGCCCGGCGAGATCATGCACGTCAAGGCCTACGCCTCGCAGGCCGCGGCAGGCTCTGTAGACCTCTGGGCGGTCGACCCGCACGGCGTCGAGTATCCAAGGACTGCCATACCCGTGACGTCCACCGATGCCATCCTGCTGCACAAGATAGGCTCCAACTATACCACCGGCAGGTGGGAGATCTACGCTGATTATGGTGGCATCGTCAGGGCCGCCCCCTTCTACGTGCAGGGGCCTCCCGTCAGCGAGGCCGAGGTCCTAAGCCCTGTCCAGTACAGCATGCCCTCCTTTGCCTCCGAATTTGGCAGTTCCACGCCCCTCAGCTCCCCGACCGGCATCGCGGTCGGCCCGGACAACAACGTCTACGTGGTGGACTCGGGAGATGGGCAGGTCAAGAAATTCGATCCCGCCGGTAGGCTTCTCCTGTCATGGGGAACGGTGGGCTCGGGAGATGGCCAGCTCCTACACCCAGGCGGGATTGCCGTCGGAGACAGGTACGTCTACGTGGCAGACACGGGCAATGCGAGAATCGAGATGTTTGACAAGCAGGGCCGCTTCATCTACTCATGGGGCAGCTACGGCTCAGGCCTGGGACTCTTCCATACCCCGGTAGGCCTGGTCAAGGAAAGCTCGGGAAAACTGCTGGTTGCAGATTCCGGGCTTGGGACCGTGCAGGTGTTCAATTCCCAGTACCAATACTCGGGCGAGATAAGGTCGCCCCGGACGGAGGGCCTCGGTTTTGCCGGACTTGGAGGCATTGCGTCCGGCCCGGGCGGCAACTTTTACGCAACTTCGACAGACGACAAGGTGCTAGAGTTCTCATCCATCGGCAGGTTCGAGAACTTTGTCGGATCCGGCGGGACGGAGGACGGCAGGTTTGACGGGCCGGCCGGAATTGCGGCAGATTCGATGGGCGACTTTTACGTGGCTGACGCAGGCAACCACCGCATCCAAAAGTTCGACCGGTACGGGAACTTTCTCCTCAGCTGGGGCGGCGCGGGCACGGGGCCCGGCAGGTTCGGCGAGCCCTCAGGCCTTGCGATAGATTCCCTTGGGAACATCTACGTGACAGACAAGGAAAACAACGACATCCAAAAGTTCTCCCTGTACGGCAGCCATAACAGGATCATAGTTCCAGACCGGATAACGGAGAGGGTTGCCGGATGGTCCCAGGGCGAGCTGCACAGGAATGATTTCCTGCTGGCCCTGAAATTCATGGCTGGCCAGAGAGTCATAAACACAGGCGGCACGGCGCCGGCCGCGCAGCCCCGCGTTCCAGCCTGGCTAAAGCACGTTGCCGCCTGGTGGGAGGAGGGCCGGATAGACGACAGGAGCTTCTACTCTGACATACAGTTCCTGATTTCAAACGGGATGCTGTCGCTTTAGGGCCAAGATCTACCGTACAAATACGGCGGCCTTTACAAACCTGACAAAATCTTCTGCGGCTTCCTTGAGAACAGGCCCGCAATAAAAATCAGGACGCCAAGTATTCCTATGAGGCTTCCGACGAACTGGACGGTATCGCTAAGATCAGGCTTCATTGGGGCCAGGACCACCGCAAGTATTGCCCCGATTACAATCATCGGGATGCCTACGCCCAGAGTTATCTGCTTGGATACCACGGACAAGCTGCCATCAAAAATCTATATGAAGTTTGTGGACAGATTTCAGGTATCACAAAACTGCGCGGCCGCATGATCCCACGGGATCAGTGGTCCCGGTGCCTGCCCCGCGAATCCCCGTTGCCTGACTGGTAGTACTGGTTGCTTCCCTGCTGCCCCGGTATCTGGGCCTGACCGCGGTCAAAGCGCTGTCCCTGGTTCTGCCCGTGGTCGTTGTGCTGTCCCTGGTTCTGCCCGTGGTCGTTGTGCTGTACTTGCCGAGTTGGCATCGTGTGGTTTGCAGGCGGAGGTATCTCTCTTTCGTTATTGAAGGACGGCTGCTGTGTCGTGACGTTTTCTGGAGCAGTCGGCACAGTGCTGTTTCCCGGCGGAGGCACCGGCATCGTGCTGTTCCCGGCCGGCGGTATCTGTACCGTGCCGTTTACCGGCGGCGGCACTGGCATCGTCCCGTTCACTGGCGGGGCCGGAGTTGCGTTGCTGACTGGAGGCAGCGCATGCGGTATGTTGTTCACAGGCGGCGGCACTGGCATCGTCCCGTTCACTGGCGGGGCCGGAGTTGCGTTGTTGACTGGAGGCAGCGCATGCGGCATGTTGTTCACAGGCGGCGGCACTGGTATCGTCCCGTTCACTGGAGGGGGAATCTGTACCGTGCCGTTTACCGGCCCTGGCGCCTGTTGCACTGGATGCTCCACCTCCTGCTCCGGGTGTTGTGAAACCTCGGGAGGCTGGTGCTCGGCCAACCTCTCCGCAGACTGATTGGCCAGGCTTGCCCTCTGGTACTCCTGTATCGCCTTTATCAGGCTTATCGCCTCGTCGACCTTCCCTTCGGCAACAAGCTGCTTGAGCTTGTCTACCATCTCCCTTGGATTATTGTAAATCGCAGAATTGGAATTATTCTGAACCATGACGTGCGGGACAGCGGTCGGCGGTACCTCGATCTTTCCCTCATTTGCCCTGCCGGTACCGTTTGGCGCGCCTGTGCTGGGCGTGCTGGAATTGTTTTGCCCCGTGGCATTTGAGCCTGCCGAACTGTTCAGCTGTGCAATCTGCCTTTCGGTAAAGTCCTTTGCCATCTGCGAGTTCCTTTCCTCGGCAGCCCTGTTTAGCGAGCTGTGGGTGGCCACGATGAACTCGTTGGCACTCTGAACCTGGCCGGACGCGTCAGTCAGGTTGCCCGCGTTGAGGTCCGCCGTGGCATTCTGCAGCAGCCCGTCAAATCCCGTAAAATTCACGTCTACATTGTTTTGCGATGCGATGGATTTTAGCAGGTTGCCCATGTTTTCAAGCCTCACCACCTCGCCCCTCAGCTGGTTTGCCTCCGCCCTCTGCTGGTCGCTTGATGCGGCAGTCGCGTTGAGCGAGTTTATCATGTCGTTTGTCTCCTTGAAGTACTTCATGGCCGCAAGAAAATGCTGCTTTGCAGACGCGGCGTCCTGGTGGGAGGCTGCCTGCGCAAGCGCGTCAGTCTCGTTTGATCCCTCCTGGTAGAGCATGTTTACCTGGTCCGGGACGCTGCTTATCTGCGATATCGTAATTCCCAGGCTGTCCTTTGCCTGCTTGGCGATGCTAAGCAGGATATCAAGCTGGGGATCAGCATATGATTTTGCAGGAACTATCGATATCATAGTGCCTGCTAGGACCAACAAGAGGATGGTTGAGAGCTTCATTGGCTTCCCCCCTCTACCCTCTGCAGTTTTATGAGGTTCTGCTGGTCGACCTTCTCAATCTCCACTATGCCTTCCCTCTCCAGCCTCTTGACGGCGCGCCAGGTGGTGGTGCGCGGAAGAAGGAACTTTTTGCGCAGTTCGCTTTCAAAGACCCGCCCTCCCTTCTCCGAGATGAACGCTATTATCTCCCTGTCTTCCTGCCGCAGTTCCGGCCTGAGCTTGAAGATAGAGTCCTTGTCGGGTGCGACATAATTGTTCTGCGGCATCACCGGCACCGCAATCTCCCTCGAATTCCTCGTCCTTCTGAGCATGATAAACGCGGTTGTTCCGGCAGCAGCAACTCCCGCCGCTATCAGGATCGGGGTCGTGCCGGCGCCAGCATCCGGTTTGGGTGCCGAGAGGACCGACTGCTGCTCCTGAATTGCCGCGTTCTTGGCGTCGTTTGCAAGTGCCTCCGCGTCAGAATACCTTCCCTGGTTGAACGCCGAGTTTGCCTCTGCAAGTTTTTCGGATGCAAGCGGCGTCGTTATGTTTTCCGAATTGACGGTGCTGACAAAATCATGCGCCTTCTGGATTGCCATGGTGGCGCTCTGGCTTGTTCCAAGCACCCCGAACACGTAGTTGATATCGGCAGAGCCGCTTGGGAGCGAGATGAGTGACTGGCCGTCCACTACCTGCAGGTTTGTCGGTACGGTGCTCATGCCTACTATGACCGCATTTGCCGGCAGCAATACGGAATAATCAAGAGGAGAGTCCACACGGAACGTCCACGTCTTTCCATTCTTGGAAACAAGGTCCGGCGTATCGTAATCCACCTTGACCGAGGAGGCGCCCAGCGTCTCAACGTCAAGGCCGTTTGGCTCGGCCTTGCTTGAAAGCAGGGTGCCGTTCTGGTCGCGCACGACCAAATTGTCGGTGGTATTGCCAAAGATTCCCACCACCGAGTCCGGCGACTGCGGGTCCACGGTGCCCTGATAAAAGACATGCGTTGTACCGTCACCATAAATGGTAAATTCCAGGGCCCGCGTCGAGCTTAGCGCATACTGAACGCAGGATGAAAGTGCTAGTATAAATAGGCAGGCAGCAATGATTGGGGCCTTTAACATTGCTGTCAGGATATGAGCAATCCTTACAAAAAGCATTCCTTCTGGGAGTGCTTCCGCTGGAAACGCCATTTCCTCCTCTAGGACTGTAAGGCCTTTCTGGTACATTCTTCTAGTACCTTAGGTTCAGTCCCTGGACGACCCCTTGGAACCTCTGGAACTCCTGAAAGAACCTAATCCCCTTCTCCGTAATCCTAAACAGCCTGTTCCTGTCTGCCTTCATGGATTCGACCAAGCCTGCGTCTATTAGCTTCTGGCACTTCTCCAGGACTGCATAGTGAGAAAGGTTCGCTCTTCTGGATATGGCAGATACAATAACCCCCTGTATCCCGCCATCCATGGTTACGCCGAGGATATCGGCGATGATGCCCATTTCGGACCTGTATTGTTGTTTTGACATGGGCACTTTATGGAATCGATGTTTTAAGAGGGACATTATGAAACGTCACAGCGGAACGCCTTCGGGAACGGCTGTTTCAGCCCCTGAAACGCCCAAAAATGGCGGATTTACGAAGCGCGGGAGGGCCCGATTTCGCCCCAATTTGATCAGATTTTATAGGGCATGGATACAGTACTAGTATCAAAAGGAGGTGCAACGGTGAGCTTTAACGACTCGGGTTTTGGTGAAAGTCCAAGAAATGACTACGATGGAAATCGAGGTTACGGTGGAGGTCGGAGATTCGGAGGCGGACGCAGATTCGGAGGCGGACGCAGATTTGAAGACGACAGGCCAAAACCAGTAGAAACCGGTAAGGAATACGACGTTTCCATAACTGAAATCAGCAGAAAGGGCGACGGAATCGCAAGAGTAGAGGGTTTTGTCATATTTGTCAAAGGCGGACAAGTAGGTCAGAACGCAAAGGTAAAGATAACGCAAGTAGGCGGACGCTTTGCCACGGCTGATGTAGTAGGCGAGGGAACCCCGCAACCAGCAGCAGAATAGCTGGGGACTTCAGGGGCGTTTTCCTGATTTCTTACAAACCACTAGTTTTCTTTTTTATTTCCCTTATAATCTCCAGTTTCCTGCCGATATCCATGGCAGGCTCCATGGTAACATACACCGTCTTCCTCTTGGGATACAGGACTATCTGGGTGACTCTCCTGCGCTCTATGTGAACGTAATCCACGGGCCCCAAGCTCTTGTCATAATGCTTCCTTATCCTCCTCCTTATGGCCACCTGCTTGCAAAAGTGCTCCTCCTCCTTCTGGGACTTGAGGGAGGTCTTGCCTTCCTTCATTATTGCCTCGGAAATGTTGCCCCTAAGATCGATTATGGCTGCAAACCGCATCATCGGGTCCAGGTCGAGGATGGATTCCACTATGGGTACGAGGTTGTTCTTCCTGCTTGCAATGTTTGCCAACCAACGGGAAGAGCGAGCCGATTCTAAATATATCTTGGTTTGGGGCATTTGCGCGGCCAACATGGCCCAAAAAGGGGCGTTTTTCCGATCGCCCCAGGCTTTACCGCCTGCTGTATTAACTTTTTATATTTACGCATTACAGTAGTCTTAAGCAAAATGTTTGAAAAGTTCAGAAAGAAAAAGGACGAATTTAAACCGGATTCCGCTAAAAAAGAGGAGGAGGATTTTTCGACTGCCTACCAGGCCCCCGAGCCTCCAAAGACTGAAGTCGTGGAACAGCCAAGGCCTGAACCGCCGAGAGTTGTGGAACAGCCAAGGCCTGAACCGCCGAGAGTTGTGGAACATCCAAGGCCTGAGCAGGTAAAAATACCCGAGCCCATGCAGCAGAGGACGGCTGGAAGCATGGAAGACATTGGCATACGGTCACTCATGGACAAGCGCACCAAGCTTGAGGATGCAATTGACTATGTCGGCCTCATGATAAAGAACCTGAAGGACAAGAGGACCAACCTCGAGAAAAGCATCGAGGACGAGTCTGTCGACATCAAGAACCTCAAGGAGAAACTTGTCAAGGTCGGCCAGTACATCGACGAGGAGAGGCAGGGAATAAAGGCACTTCAGCAAAAACGGAGCGAGGTGGAGAGGGAGGCAGACGACGTGGCCACCATAGTCAACAACCTACGCGAGAAGATCCTCGGAATCGACAGGGTGGTAAACGAGGAAGGAAGCAGGATAGAGAAATTCAGGGACTCTAGGCCGAAATCCGAGCCTTCCTTCACCTAGAAGGTAAAGCCCTCTTTTAGCATACTGCCCAGATTGTCCCTTATCTCCTCCTCAGAGGAGAGGGAGTTGAGGTCGCGCATCAGCAGTTCGGTTGCCAGACACTGGTTTTTTGAGAACTGGTAGTAGCAGTCCAGTTTTTCCTGGTACGTCTTGGCCCTGTAGTAGGTGGTCCAAAAGTTCTCGGTTGATTGCTGCACATAGAGCAGGAACTTTTGGATTGACATCTCGGTCTTGTGGGACGGGTTGTCCTTCATCAGCCCAATCAGTATCTGCTCGAGCTTGCTGTCAAGGTTGGACTCGTAAATTAACTGGTATACGTCAGGATCTTTTGTCACGGGTTCCCTACGCGATCATATGATAAAAGTTTTCATCGGGTTTGCAAAAAATCTGCATCGGTATTTGCAACAACCTGGGATTTTGCGTGGGCAGGATTTCAAGGTAGGAATTCTTCACAATCCTTAAATAATTTGTTCACGTATTAATTGTCCCTGTCAAAGGAATCCTCCCACGACAGGGATCATGCAGCAAGCGCGTGATACGCCCGGGCCAAAACCCCCTGCGTAGAAGACCCACGGGAGAAATCCCGCGGAAACGATGACAAAGGTCGTCCCGTCTTTGAATGCCCTGCATTCTCACGCGGCGTGTGCCTCGCACACGCCTGCATGATTGAATTTTTTCCGGTCTCCACAAATTAGACAAATCCCTGTAAAAATTTCGAATTCATCGTACAATAACGAGTTCATGCTGACCCCAAGGGTGCGGCCAGCCCAGTCCCAACGATGGATGTTGTACATACTCCCGGGCCAGATAACAAACCAAGGGCTCAACATAGTAATCCCCCTCTACGTGATAGCCCTCGGCGGCGGCATAGGCGAGGTCGCGATACTAGTATCCATCCAGAACGCAGCAGTTGCGACGGGGTCCCTCTTCTGGGGCAGGGTAATAGACAGGCTGCACGCCAAGAGGCCGATACTTCTCATCTCGTTTCTTGCCGTCCTGATTTGCAGCCTCGGAATGTACTTTACAAACTCCATTGCCGCACTTTATGCCATAGTACCGATAATAGGATTCTTCATCGTGGGCAGAAACCCGGTGACCCAGCTACTTGTCATGGAATCCATCCAGAAGAACTTGTGGAGCTGGCTTTTTGCAAGGACGTCGGTGATAAGCACGCTTGGAATGCTGGCCGCCATGGCAATCGGCTTTGTCGACAGCCTGTACCTTGACCTCAAACCATACTTCCTCATCTGCGCCGTCTCAAGCGGGACTGCAATGGCGCTGAGCCTGACGGTCGGGGAGGGAAAGGCCCACATTGAAAGAAGCGGCATCGCCCACTCGATCCACGGGCTGCGTTACGCAATTGGCCACCACCACTTTGTCTTCCCCAGGATTCCAGAACTGCATGATTTCAAGCACATAATGGCGATTTTCAGGGGAAGGGTCAGCAACGAGATTGGCATTTTCTACATGGCGATATTCTTCTTCAACCTCGGAAGCAACATGTACTCGACTGCCTGGAGCCCGTTTCTCATAACGCACCGGTTTTCCAACTCGGGCGTATTCCTCAACTACATGGTCCAGATGACAGCCATGCTTCTCATCTATTTTGCAGCACCAAGGATAATCTCCAGGCTCGGCGAGGACAGGGCTACGCTTGCTTCCTTTGCCCCGAGGATCCTTGCAGTGCTGATTCCGGCAGCTGCAGCACCATTCTTGTTTGGAAGCCTCGGCGCCGAGCTGGCAGTAGCCTCCTCATGCCTGCTCGTCATCGGCTTTTCCATCTTCAGCACGTCAAGCTCGGTCATATTCTTCAAGAGCATACCGCAGGGTTTTGAGGGAAAATATCTTGGCGTCAACAGCGCGGTCACTGGCATCGGGGTCTTTACAGGGGCGCTTGTGACAGGCGAGCTGACAAAGGCTTTTGGCTACCAGGCCATGTTCTTGCTGTCCGCCTCGGTCCTTTCCGTATCGGTGGCGCTGTTCGGGCTCTACTTCCGCTACAGGCTGTCCCACAGGGCCGCCTAGACGTACCGTGCAGACGAGGCCTCGCTTCCGGCAGGCATGGACGGCAGCTTGTCGTTTACCGCCGCCTCCGCCACTGCCGCAGCCTCCTGCATGATCTTCTCGGATTCCTCGTCGGCCACTCCGGAGTCTATTCCAAAGTCTCCGCCGTGGAACGTGTCTGTCATCAGCCCGCTGAGCATTTCCGTCATTCCGGACAGCTCGCGGTCCGCTTCAGGCATGAACTGGACGAGCGACGACCGGAGGCTCTTCATCAGGCCTATCGTAGGCATGATTGTGACCACGGTGTCTCCCAGGTCATGGAAGGTGCTGAGCCTTAGCTCTATCTGTTCGAGTGCGATCCTTGCATTACCGAGAAGTTTTGTAACCTTTCTGACTTCGGCCAATTCCTTTGATAAAACGCGACTAGCGGTAAGGTCATGTTGCTGGGTTGCGGCAACGATTCTCTTGAATAATTTCTCATCACGCTGCTTCAGCTTTGAGATCATCCCGTCAAGCTTTCCAATTTGGAGTTGCAGCCTCTTTACTGCCTGTTCCATCCTTGGCTTCAGTGGGCCTTTGGGCTTTATTGCGTCATTGAGCCTCTCTCCCAGGCTTGGGGTCTGAGGTCTTTGCCAGTTCTTAGCAAATGTTGTCATGGATACGACTGGGAAAATCCGTTATTAATTTCCGATGTGAAATGTGGTTTACAGTATGCTAAACTTAGATGACTGCACCACAGGGGATAGTCACGGCTTGGACGCTGCCAAAAAATCAAAATTTTCGGATTACCTGCATTGGATATATCCTAGGTTCAATCCCCTCGACAGAAACCTACTGCATTACTTGGATTGCAATACTTCTCTGCGGATGGATCTTCTTTATGTGAACTGCAAGCGCGCCGGTCGACGGTTGCGATTCACAGCAAAGTGGACATTTTTCCATTTTATATATTGCCTGTCCTCCAAAACTAACGTATTTAAGGATTTGGCTGAACTTCTTTGGCATGCAATGGTTTACTCCCGTTTCCCAAGTCCGGCCCGGAAAGTGGGAGGGAAGGTCCCAGGAAACTTTGGGAAATAATTTTCAAAAAATGTACCGTTTGCATCTTGTCCGGAATGGCGAGTTTTTTATGAAAAGGATCAGATGATCCACTTTTTTTAATGTAAAATTGATTACATCATAGAAATTACATCTTATTTGAAAATATTTTAAAAAACTGACAATCTCACTTATAGTTAAACCTTTTTATTTATGTAAACCGAAATTCTTATAAGAGATTATATGACTCGCGAAACTTTTGGTTCTGGCGGCCGTTGTCCGCGTTGTGGCAAGGGGCCGATGGTAACAGACAGTACGACAGGTGAGATGTTTTGCGGCGGATGCGGCTTTGTAATGACTGAGCGCGTCGAGGAGTCCGGGCCGGAATGGAGATCATTTTCCAAGGAGGAGCATGAGGACCGGAGCAGGACGGGAACACCGACCTCGCTTGCAATGCACGACATGGGCCTCGCTACAATCATAGGCCCTGCAGACAAGGACGCATCGGGAAAGCCGCTCTCGGCATCAATGAAGAGCACCATCGAGAGGCTGAGGACATGGGACAGCAGGAGCCAGGTCCACGAGCCGGTGGACAGGAATTTCAGGCAGGCATTCAGCGAGCTTGACAGGCTGAAGGACAAACTTGCACTATCTGATGCGGTGATTGAAAAGACAGCTTACATTTACAGGAAGGCACTTGACAAGGGCCTTGTGAGGGGAAGGTCCATCCCTGGACTTGTTGCGGCCGCGCTCTATGCAGCCTGCAGGGACACAGAGACTCCCAGAACCCTGACCGACGTGGCAAGCGGAATCAACATCAAGCGGAAGGATGTAGCACGCTGCTACAGGCTGTTGCTCAGGGAGCTTGACCTCAAGATGCCGGTTGTCGACCCGATAAAGTGTGTGGCAAGGATTGCAAGCAAGGCGGGACTGAGCGAGAAGACAAAGCGCAAGGCGCTGCAGATCCTAAAGGATGCGGCGGAGATTGAGATCTCGGCAGGCAAGGATCCGATGGGCCTTGCGGCGGCAGCACTGTACCTCTCCTGCGTGATGAACGGGGAGAACAAGACGCAGAAGGACGTGGCGCAGGCGGCTGGAGTTACAGAAGTAACCATCAGGAACAGGTACAAGGGACTAAAGGAATCCCTCAAGCTTTAATTTTTGAAAAATTTTTTCCGGATTTGACCGTGCAGGCCAGGGAACCCGAAGCCCCCAGAACTTGCGGATGAAAAGCCCTAGTCCGGACTGGGACTGGTTAAATTAGGGCGTGGCCCCGTTCGCAGACGTTCAGAGATTACCTCTTATGATCCGCAGGCGCGGAGATTATCGAATGGTCTGCGAAGCCACGCTCACGGAGCAGTAGATTTTGCATCTCTCTGCATGAAATACTATATAAGATTCACATATTTATTATTTTATGCAGGATTTTTCATAAATTTGATTGATTTTGGCAAATTTCTAAAGGATACCGTAGGCAAATTTTCAAGACATTGTCTGAAAATTTCCAATAATTGCAATACCGGACACCGGCAAAGCTTCGAGAGCCCCGGCAGTTGTACGGGACACCTCGGATGGACGGTGTGCCGCACGCACAGGCGAAAAGATTTCGAGTCTGCAAGAAAGTCCAATACAGATATACCGTTGCCCGGCAATCCAACGGTATGAGGCTGTCAGGCAGGGTCGCCCTCATAACTGGGGGAAGCAGGGGCATAGGCAAGGCCACGGCAAGGATTTTTGCAGCAGAGGGGGCGCAGGTGGCAATAACAGGGAGGGATGACGGCAGGCTTCAAGAGGCGGCAAGGGAGCTTGGAGTGCCTGGATTTGCGGGAGACATCAGAAGGTCCGCTGACGTCGGCAGCGTCGTAGGAAGGACGATGGACAGGTTCGGCAGGATCGACATCCTTGTAAACAACGCGGGGATTTTCCCCGAGGTGATGCCGCTGCACGAGACTCCCGAGGAAAAATGGACTGAAGTTATTGACGTGAACCTGACCGGCCAGTTCAGATATACAAAATCAGTAATACCCCACATGATGGAGGGGGGAGGTTGCATCATCAACGTCTCGTCGGATGCGGGCCTCAGGTCGTTTGAAAATTTCGAGGCGGACTCGTATTCGGCGGCAAAGGCGGCCATCATACACCTGACAAGGGCGTGGGCGGTAGAGTACGCCAGGTACAGGATCAGGGTCAACTGCGTGTGTCCGGGAATCGTCGAGACCGACATGACCGAACCGTTCCTCAGGACCGAGGCCGACAGGGCGATGGCGGTTGCGGAACACCCGATAGGCAGGATCGGCAGCCCGGACGACGTGGCAAGGTCCATACTGTATTTCGCATCCGAAGAGTCGTCATGGGTTACGGGGGCGGTCCTGCCCGTGGACGGCGGCGTCTCTGTAAAGTAACCACCCACATCAAATTAATAGAACCTGCCCCCTATCATAGCGTGGATCCCAAGAGGAAGAAGAAGCTCGGCGTAATCATCATGCTGGCCATAATCTGGTTCGCGGCGGCCCTTCCGGTGCCGTTCATGTGGAAGAATCCCGACCCGTCCCACCCCGAGCAGTATCTGGTATACCTTGAGATAGCAGGCATAATATCGATCCCCTTCGTAGCCATGGGCATAGTCTGGACGATAAAGCCTGAACTTGCAACAAGGGGCTCAAGCTAGGCAGGAACGCAGCCGCCCCTTTGCCGCCGATCGTAATGCTGCCTTTTTGAAACTGTCCCACAACCAACCCGGGATCCAAGTCCTGAAAGATCTTGCCTGTGCAGCCTGCAATCCCGGCATCGCTTGCCTTTTGAGACCGCATTATTTACAGTAAAATCATTATGAATAGTATGCATACTATATTAATGATATATAATAATTATGCACTTCTAAGGATGCCATGCAGAAAAACCGCGGCAGCAGCAACGAGGAGCCCTCCCTTTATCCCAGGGTCAAGTCGGTCTTTGAGGAGAACTAGTCTTCCATCCAGCCGGCCTTTTCAAGGTCTTCCAGTATTACCATTAACTCGTCTATCTTTGTGACGACTGCATTTACCGCGCGGAACTCCTCATACATCATCTTTTCCTCCTCCGGGGAGAGGACCTGCTGCTCGGCGATATTGAAAAACTCGTCCTCCTTTGTCATGTGATCGTTTAGGTATACCGCGTAGGCCTTGAGGAACCTTGCAACAGGCTCACGCGCATCCTCGCCCTGCTTCCACCTCTGGAGGTGCCTTGATATGTTGGCCGCGATGCGGCGGCTGAGCTCGTGCTCTATCATGAACGCCCTGATCTCCTCCCTCAGCGTACCGTAGCTGCCCACGCATGCAAAGTACGCGTCCTCCTCCCTCGAGTAGTGGATCGAGTCAAGGAACTCCGACATTATCCTTACCATCCTCTCCATGTCCCCAAACGGCACGTCCTTTCCGTCGTAGAGCCTGGTGTAGCAGCGTATGACAACCTTCTCAAGGCGGCGCATCTGCCTGTGGTCGTTGCGCAGCGTCTCTGTGGCACTCAACCTGTCCTCCCACCTAACTCCTTATGGCAAACAGGACGACCTTCCTTGGATCGTGCTGGACTATCGCAAAGTGGGGAACGTCGGAGTTTGGCACATAGTGGCCCTCGGGCCCGCCTATTCCGAGCCTGACGAGGTAGTTCCTTGAGGGCTCGATGATTATCTCCCTGCTCTCGAGGACCCTGCCTGAGATCTTTTCCGTGGAGGGCTTGAGATCATGGTAGATGCGGCGGACCCCTCCGTCCTGCATCACCGCCTCCTCCTGGTGCTGGTGGCCGCACAGGATGACGTGGTTTTTGACGTGCCTTGCAGCCTCGCTGAAGGCCGAATCGGGCCGGTAGTGGTAGCCTGCATATGTGAAGAACTCAAAGTCCTCGCTTGTAAGCCTCTGCCACGACCTCTGGTAGAGCCACGAGTCGTCCCGGGCATCCTTGGGGGTTATGCGGCCCGGGTCAAGGGGCCCGCCGTGCACGCAAAAGAGGCCGTGCTTTTTGTCGACAAACTCCTGGCTTCCAAAAGTGCTGTCGCCGTTTGCCTTGAAGAACGACAGGTCGTCTGCCGTAAGCTTGGCGTGGGCGTCAAGGGACTCGGGCGAGCTTGCGCTGACCGGCCTGCCGTAGAGGAACCCCTCGTCATGGTTGCCCATCACCGAGTGCATCTCATAACTCCCCTGGAGCGACTTGAGCCTCGCAAGGACCTCCGCCGGATGCATGCCCCTCTCCAGCACGTCGCCGAGGTTGAGTATGCGCGAGAACTCGCCGTATTTCTTCTTGAATTCCCGGCTTGATGCAAGCCCAAGTATGGCGTCAAGCGCCCCAATGTCGGCATGAATATCGGAAAATACCAGGTCCAACAAGCAACATGGGCCTTCTCCTAATTTGTAATTTTATGTGTTCGCCTGGCGGCAAGGACGCCGGCACCTACCGCAGCTGCAGCACCGGCGGACGCCGCAATGGTAACCACGGTCCAGAAGCTGCCGCCCTGCGCAGCCGTTGTGCCCGCGGCAGGCAGGACCTGCGGCACGGCAGGCGCATCCGCCTGCGTTTCATGCCGGTATGCGGTCAGCTGCACCTTGGCTGCAAGCTGGACTGTCTCCTGCCGCGATGCCGAGACGGCCTGCTGGGCCTTCTCCTTCAAGGCCTGGACTGCCTGTACCGGATTTGCGCCGGCCCCTGCCTTCTGCAGCCCCTCCTGGATCTGCTGCATCTCCTGCGGTACGGGTGCGCCCATCTGGTGGGGAAGCCTTCCTATAGCACCAAGGGCCTCCCTTATCTCCTGGGAGTTCCACCCCAGCGCGGACAGGCCGTTGTAGAAATCGGCCTCGCTTATCCTGCCGTCCTGGTACGCCTGTATGATGGAGTTTCCGTTGTCCACCTTCTGGGCGGGCGGGGAGGGGGAGCCCTGCGTCACGGTGAACGCAACCGTCTTTACGATCGTGCTTATCTGCGGCGCGTTCTCCTCGGCCCAGCCGATTTTTATCTCGTATGTCCCGGCAGGCTGGTCCTTTGTATTGCAGAGGGTAAAGTACCTCTCGGCAATCCTGCCGTTTACGCTGACGTCGCAGACGGAATTCTCAAGGCCGTCAAGATATACCGGGGCCGGGTTGCCCGTGCTAAACAGGGAGAACGTGACCGTCCTGTTGGCAAAATCATGGTTGACCGCCATGTCATGGGTGTAGACTGGAAAGCAGTCCTCCCCACCGCACTGGCTCTGCGGCGTCACCCCGAATTGCTGGGAGAACGGGAGGTAGATGTAAAGGTCGGCATACGGGTATGTCTCGTTTGAAATGTCCGGGATGCCTGATATCGTGATGGTCACGTTGGTTCCGGGCGGCCCGGAGGCAGGCGAAATTGACACGTCGGGGGCCGGGAGTGTGCCGAGGTCGGAGACTGCCCAGGCCTGGCCCGACACTGCAAGAAGGGGCAGGATGATGGAAAAAAGTATCAGCCTCAATTCTGGTTAAACCTGCCCCCGATAGATTATAAGATTTGGGAAGGATTCCTCCGCGATTCCGGCGGGTTTCCAGGAGGTGAAAGGCTGCCGACTCCCCCTGCCCGGCGTGCCTCCGACGGGAATTTCCGCGCCCCCTTGCAGCGCGACGTTCCTACAGCTCGGGCTCTACCTTCTTGACCGAATTTTTCGGAGTGTGGAGATCCCGGAAGGTGTCGGGGTTGATTATCTTTGCCAGGATCTCAAGCCCTGTCACGGTCCTCGGACCTGGCCTGCTAAAGTACTCGTTTGCATTCACGGCGTAGACCTGGCCCTCCCTTACGGCCCTCAGCGACCTCCACCTGTTGCCTTCCGCAGTACTCTCATATTCCCCGAGGGTGCGCCCCACGTCGAATCCGCACGGCATGAGCACGATCACGTCGGGATCAAACCTTGCGGCCTCGTCAAGCTCCATCCGCCTTGACTGCCCGCCCGTGGTGCTCAGCCCGTTGATTCCTCCCGCAATCTCTACCATCTGTGGGACCCAGTGGCCCGCCGTATAGAGCGGGTCAAGCCACTCGATGCACAGGACCTTGGGCCTTGCGCCCTTGGGGGTATGCTGGATCTTCTTTATCCTCCCCCTCAGGTCCGACACATAGGACCGCGCCCTGCCCAGCCTTCCCACCCTTGCACCGACCTCCGAGATGCTGTCAAGTATGCCGTCAAGCGTTCTCGGGTTCAGCGTGATCACCTCGGGCCTGCCGCCAAGCAGCCCCACCGCCTTGTCAATCTCCCTTGTAAATGGCGAGCATACCTCGCATATTCCCTGCGCAATGATGATGTCCGGGTTTGCCTCCCTTAGCACCGCCTCGTCCAGGACGTAGATCTCGCTGCCGTTTCTCACCAGGTCGGCAACCTGCCTGTCAATCTCTTGGCTGCTCATCTTCTGCGGGTCAAAGACCGAGCGGATGACCTTGGGCTTGCTCCTTGCCTCCGGCGGATAATTGCACTCGTGCGTTACTGCCAGCACGCTGTCCCCGACGCCGAGGTCGTACAGGATCTCGGTGGCACTGGGGAGAAACGATACTATGCGGTTTTCCATCCAGATATCATTTTGCAAAAGACTCGTTTAAACATACTTGGTGTTTCCAGTTCCGGCCTCCTCAAAACTTAAGAATAGCAGATTTGCTCGATGAGTCTGTTGGCCGGCTTTACAGTAATAGGTGGACCGTCTTCCGAACAGCTTGCACGGAGGGTCGCGTCAAGGCTGGGATCAAGGTACGTGGGATGCGACCTGAGGGTCTTTCCGGACGGCGAGAGCAAGATTACGCTGAAGGGGAAGCCTTCAGGCAGGATAGTCGTGGTCCAGTCCGTATATCCCCCCGTCGATTCAAACCTTGTCCGCGCGCTTGCGCTGGTTTCACAGGCGCGAAAGTACTCCTCCCAGGTGTACGCCGTTGTACCGTATATGGGGTACGCAAGGCAGGACAGGGAGTTCCTCCCAAGGGAGGTTGTCACGATGTCGCTTGTTGCAAAGATGTTCAAGGCGGCGGGCGCCGCAAGGATGCTGGTGGTCGACATCCACAGCATGACGGCGCTCAAGCACTTCCAGTTCCCATCAAAGAACGTCACGGCAGTGGGGGAGCTTGTCAGGTACTTCAAGAAGATGCGGCTGATGGACCCGCTTGTGGTGTCCCCCGACATGGGCGGGGCCGGGAGGGCAAGGAACTTTGCCGGCCTCCTTGGTACTGGATACATCGCGCTTGAGAAGCACCGCGACAGGAGGAGCGGCGAGGTCACGATAAAATCAAGCACCAACCGGGATGTCAGGGACAGGGATATCATCATAGTAGACGACATGATAAGCACCGGCGGAAGCATCGTCAAGGCCTCGGAGCACCTCAGGAAGCAGAGGTGCGGAAAAATATACGCCACGTGCACCCACGCGCTCCTGATAGGGGATGCGGAAAAAAGGATCAAAAAGGCGGGAGTGTCAAGGATTGTAAGCACCAACACCATACCGGGGAGGACTGCCATGGTGGACGTCTCGCCTGCAATCGCAAGGGCAATAGCCTGAATGGAACGGAGCTTCTTCGTATTATCAGGGGAGCATGAGGAGCTTGCAAGGGACGAGCTGGTCTCCATAGCAAGGTCGTACGACGGCGGCGCGAGCCACACGGCGGACTCGCGGCTCTCAATCATATCATCGAAGGCGCCATGGAGGGCGGTGGCACGCCGCGCGGCCTTTGTAAGGATTGCAGGGAGGCTTGCCGGGACCATGGACGGGATCTCGGACGTGGAGCTTCCGAGGGCTGGCAGCTTTGCGGTCAGGGTGGTCAACCTCTCCTCAAGGAGGCTTGACGTGCCGGGACTTGAGAGTGAGACTGGCGCGATTCTGTCAAGGAAGACGGGCTTGAGGGTCTCGCTCTCAAGTCCATCGCTTACGGTATACCAGATAGTCACCGACGGCGCGGCATTCCTCGGCTACTCGGAGGGGTACTCACCCGCAAGGCCGAGGAAGGTTACAAGGCATCCTACCGAGATCGGCTGGAAGATTGCCCGGTGCATGGTGAACCTTGCAGGGCTGAGGGAGGGCTGCAGCCTCTGCGACCCGTTCTGCGGGAGCGGGACCATACTTCTTGAGGCGGAATCAATGGGGATGATGGCAACGGGCGTTGACTTTGATTACCGGATGTGCCGTATCACGGGGAGGAACCTTGCTGCAAACGGGTATGGGGCTGGAATCATCAACTCGACGCACCGCATCCTTGCGGGCATCGGGGGGGCGTTTGACGCCGTGGTGACTGATGTTCCGTACGGCAACGCGTCGCGGTCCTCCTCAAGCCCGGGGGAGGTAATACGCGACCTTGTCTCCGTCATCCCGGAAAGGATGAGGCTGGTCGTGGTCTACAAGAAGGGGACGGAGGCCGACGTGCTTGCCAAAGCAAAAAAATACGAGGTGTACAGACATAAAAGCCTCACAAGAGTGATTGCAGTAAGATGAAACTGGTTTTTCTCGGGACCTCTGCCGCCCAGCCGACCGCGGAGCGCGGCATGACGTGCATCTGCCTGGTATTGGACAGGGAGATCCTGATGTTTGATGCGGGCGAGGGCGCGCAGGTCGCGTACCAGAAGGCCCGGCTCGGATGGAACAAGAGGATGAAAATATTTGTGACGCACCTGCACGGGGACCATTGCATAGGGATACTCGGGATGCTGCAGACAATGTCGCTGCAGAACAGGACGGAGCCGGTGGACATCTTCGGTCCGCCTGGCATCGACGAGTTTCTTGCGGCAAACCTCAAGGTGCTAAACTTCGGGCTTTCATTCCCGATCAGGGTGACAAGGATAAGGGAGGGTACGGTACACGAGGACGCAGCATACACCGTAAGCGCGTGCGGGGCGGAGCACTCGATTCCCGCATTTTCATACCTCTTTGTGGAGAAGGACAGGCCCGGCAGGTTTTATCCCGAGAAGGCAAGGCAGCTAGGGGTGGAGGAGGGGAAGCTCTGGCACGAGTTGCAGCAGGGAAGGGAGGTGCAGGCAGGGGGCAGGACTGTCAGGCCGCAGGAGGTAACGGGGGAGAAGAGGCGGGGAAGGAGGATAGGGATATCGGGGGACACCCGGCCCTCGCCGAGGCTTGAGGCGTTTTTTACGGGGTGCGACTACATGACGTTTGATTCAACATACTCTGACTCGCTGCGGGACAAGGCAAGGGAGAACTACCACTCCACCTCGGTCGAGGCGGCGGAACTTGCAAGGAGGGCAGGCGTGTCAAACCTCATACTGACGCATTTTTCGGCAAGGTACGATGATGCCGGCGAGCTTGTGGCCGAGGCGGGGGCCGTGCACCGGTCGGTAATTGCCGCAAGGGACATGCTTGAGATTGAGATCAAGTGAGATGTTCGGCCGGGTAGCGGACAGGATGGCCCGTGCAAGGACGGTCGTGTTTGTCACAGGTGCCGGGATCTCGCAGGAGAGCGGCATACCGACCTTCAGGGGAAAGGACGGGCTGTGGCGCAAGCATGACGCGATGAAGCTTGCAACGATAGGCGCGTTTTACGAGGACCCGGAACTTGTATGGGAGTGGTACGAGGAGAGGAGGCGGAACATCCTGGCGGCGCGGCCCAATGAGGGCCATCTTGCGATTGCCGGGCTTGAAAAGTCAAGGCGCGTCCACGTCCTCACCCAGAATATCGACGGGCTGCACCAGAGGGCCGGAAGCACGAGCGTTTACGAATTGCACGGCAGCATCATCAGGATAAGGTGCACCGCGTGCGGCTTTAAGGACACGGTGACTGCGGGTTTCTCAAGGCTGCCCCCGTTATGCAGGTGCGGCAAGGTGCTGAGGCCCGACGTGGTGTGGTTTGGCGAGCAGCTGCCGCAGGACGTCTGGAGGGCGGCAATAGGGCATGCAAGCTCGTGCGACCTGATGGTGGTGGTGGGCACCTCGCTTGCGGTATCGCCTGCAAACCTGCTGCCTGCATACGCAAAGAAGAACGGAGCGACTCTAGTCGAGGTAAATCCCGAGGAGACGCCGATGAGTGGCATGATGGACCTCTCAGTGCGCTCGTCCGCGGCGGAGGCACTGCCTGCCCTGGCCGCAGCGTTCAGTCCGTAGGGTCGGTGTAAAATTTTGTACGGGAATGGCAAGGATTTGGCAGAATTGCAAGCAAGTGAATAATAAATAACATTAATTTGGAAATTATTTGTGAGAATTATGATATATTGTTAAATATCATAAATTCGTATACATAACAATGAGAAAAGACGCAAATTCTGGCGATTGAATTTGCGTGGCTCTGCGAAAAACAGTACATAGTAGAGCGCACAAAGGTGCGCAAGCGGCAGGATGGCTTCCTGCCTATACAGGGCCACGCCATCAAATCTTTTCCAGTTTATTGAAATCAGTGGGGCAAAGGCCTAGTTTGCAAATATCCCGGATATGGTGGAGTTTTGAATGTCCGAGGGGGCGTATACCGATGCGTGCAATGTACCGTAAAGCGAGTTCTGTATTGTCATTTCAATCATGTGCGGGGTATTGGGGATGTCATTTACCTCGGTATGGAATTGGGACGAGTAAAAGTCGCCGGAGAAGAGGGTCTTCTGGCTGTTCTTCATGACCACCGTGACCTGCGTGGTCTTTCCGGTGGTATCGTCGTATGACAGCATGACGCCTGTTCCCTGGTTGACAGCGTCAAGCTGCACGGTCTGGAAGTATGGAGGTGCGGTTGGCGGGGAATTTTGCCCGCTGGGGCTGGCCTGGCCCTGCCCGGATGCAGGGGCATTCTGGCCGCCTCCGCTGCCCGGATAATAGAAGGGAACGACCTCGATCGCCCCTCCCCCGCCTGCCTGCCGGGCCGGGTTCTGCTGCGGATTTACTGTCACGTCAACCGGACGGTTCACCGGCAGGCTGCAGTCCGGGACCTGGATGACGTAGGTAAGCTCGGTCTGCCCGTTGACGGTCTGGGCCATCCCGGGCACAGAGACCTGGCAGGTGCCGTTCTCATTGCGGAATACCTGCCCCGTATAGGACTGGCCTGCAGGAGATGCCGGGGTGCCCTGCGGAGTGCCGGAATTCAGGCCTGCGGCCCGGCCTGACTGGTTGCCGCCGCCCTGCCCGGTTGCAAGAATCCCGCCGTATCCGGCATACCCGGTGGAGTTGCTTCCAGGATGGGAGGCAGTTGCATAGTCTATTCTCTCCTTGAGCGTCTGGAGGGGCCCTGCGTGCTGTCCCCCCCTTAGAAGGCCTGGCAGCACGACTGCAAGACCTACCGCTATTATCCCGATTATTATCAGCTTTCCAAGCAAACAGTCAGGTCTCCTCTGCTTTTAATAAAAAAAGGGTAATGCATACAAATTGAGCAACTGTAGAAAAATTCTCTAGCCGACAAACTCTGGCGCAAGCCAGTCGACTATCTTGTCCAGCTGCCTTGAGTGGATTATCACCTTGATGGGCCCCAGCGGGGATTCCTCCGCCTCCTCGCAGAGCGCGATCACATTTACAAATGCTGCCTGCTTGTTGAGGTAGAACCATGTGGTGTCCCCCTTCTCGTTGAACCTCATCTGCCTCCTGTATACCCTGTTGACCTTGCGCCTCCGTACGGTCTCCGCTATCTTTGAGAGCGAGGAGAGATCCCTTGAGGTGGCCTTTATGCTGCCGTCCTTGTACTGGTAGTCGGCCTCCGGCATGACGTTCTCAAGCGCAGTCCTGACCTTCTCCTCGTCCTCGGACGGGGTTACCGCCGCATACGCCTCTATCTTGCATGCGATGTCAGGCGCCTTCAATCCATCCAGCCCTTGATGATCTCGTAGGCTGCATTTACCAGCTCCTCGATTGAGAGGTTGTTGTTTGATATCGTCTCGTCGGCAAGCGCGATTGACTCGCTCATCCCGACCCCGATCTCCCTCGAGTCCCTCTGGGCAAACTCGCCCCTGTCGGAAGGGGCGTCGGACCTCCCGCGCCCGGTCAGAAACCGGAACCGCGTGTCGCCCGATGCGTGGACTGCGAGCACCCTGACCTTGCCGATCCTTTTTAGCACCTCGATCTCCGAGATCGATCGGACACCGTCGACGAGCACGACGTCTGATTTTGAATTGATTATCTGATCACTGACAAGCTCCGCCACTGCGCCTGGCCCCTTCTTTTCCCTGAGCTCAAGCATTATCTTGCCGAGGTTTGCGCCCGTGGGTTCCACGTTCCTCCTTGCGGCCTCCGCCCTGACCGCGTCGCCCATGGTTACCTTGTCAAAGCCCCTTGCCCTGAGGGCTTCTGCTATGGTAGTCTTTCCCGCCCCCGGCATGCCGGTAAAGCACACGATGAGCTTTGCCACAACCACGGGGCCCCGCTTCCATTCTATCAAGCTACCGGAAGGGCCCCGCAGCCTTTCCCCTACGCGGGTCGCCAAGGACGGGCGGAAATCATTATAGACGGCATGGGCGAAACTTTCATGATGCGCGCATTTGTGGCAGTCGAGATTTGCAACGACGGCCTTCTTGAATCAATAGCAAGGCTCCAGTCCGAGATGCAGATCAAGGCAAGCCCGGTAAGCAAAAAGAACATGCATTTCACGCTACTCTTCCTGGGGGAGATATCAGAGGAGGCATCAGAGGATGTCAAAAAGGCCCTCTCCGGGATTGTATTTTCCCCAATACAGGTAAGCTTTACGCACGTGGGCGCGTTTCCAAAGCCTGATTTCCCGCGCGTCATCTGGATAGGCGTTGACGAGGATTCCGGCAGGAAGCTTGTGGAACTTGCAAGGCAGGTAGAGCAGAGGCTTGCGCCCCTCGGCTTCAAGGCCGACAAGCCGTTCAAGCCCCACCTTACAATCTTCCGGGTTAGGAACAGGGACGACGCAATGGCGGGCAGGCTGGCACGGTACGGTAAGGTCAGCCTTGGGACTGACACCGTCTCGGAGCTCAAGTTCAAGCAGAGCGTCCTGACTTCAAACGGGCCGGTATATTCGGACCTGCTGGTGGTAAAGGCGCAATGAGGACGGTGCTGGCGAAGGCAAGAAAGATCTCGGTACCTACAAGACAGGAGGAGGAAAGGAAGGGAAGGATTGCCGGGCTTCTCCTGGGACTTGTACGGGACGAGGCGTCCAAGCACCCGCAGGTGGTAGGGGTCGAGATGGGCGGGTCCTACGCAAAAGGCACGTGGCTCAAGGACAGGATGGACTTTGACATCTTCGTCAAGATAAGAACGGACGTCGACGAGAAGACCTTCGAGGATGTTGGCAAGAGGATCGGGTTTGATTCAATGAAGAGATTCGGGCCGCGCCTGAGGTATTCGGAGCATCCCTACGTGGAGGCTGAGATCAGGGGGATAAAGGTAAACGTGGTTCCCTCGTACGACGTGGGGATGGGCCAGTGGAGGAGCGCGGCCGACAGGTCCTCCTTCCACACCAGGTTCATCCTTGAAAAGCTGGACGGCCCAAGGAAGGACGAGGTGCGCCTCCTGAAGAAGTTCCTAAAGGGAGTAGGGATATACGGCGCGGAGATTGCAAGGGAGGGCCTTGGAGGCTACGTCGCCGAGGTTCTGGTCTACAATTACGGCAGCTTCCTTGGGGTGCTTGAGGCCGCATCCAGCCTCACGCCGGGCCACGTGATAGGAAGCCCGGCAAAAAAATTCGGCACGCCGCTTGTGCTGATAGACCCGATAGACAGCAACAGGAACCTGGGCACTGCAATCTCGCCCCAGAACGTCGCAAGATTCATCCTTGCCTCAAGGGCCTTTTTGAAAAAGCCGTCCCTCCGGTTCTTCACGGGCGTCAGGAGGAGCCCGAACAGGAAGAACCTCAAGAACGTGCTTGTAGTGAGGTTCCGGTACAAGTGGCGCAGCCCTGACATCGTGTGGGGCCAGGTAAAGCGCGCCGCGGCGGCCCTTTCGGGGCAGCTTGAGCTCGGGGGATTCGAGGTGGTCCGAAGGGGCGCGGTAACGGACGAAGAGTCGGAGGCCGCACTCATCTTCCTCCTGCGCCTACCCACCATCGAGGGCTTTGCAGTAAAGAACGGCCCCGAGGTTTACAGAAGGTCCGATGCTGAGAACTTTATACTGAAAAATTCAGGCAACATCATGACATGGGTGGGCGACGACGGCCGGATACTTTCGATGCAGAGGAGGGAGTACTACCATGCAAAGAAGCTGCTCGAACACCTGCTGAGGAACCGTTCCGCACAGGCCGGGGTGCCAAGCGGGCTCATACCAGACATCAGGCGCGGCTTCAAGGTGCTGCGGGGGGACGAGCCTGCAAGCAAATCCATTAAAAAGGCACTGGCAGAGATTACCTCTACCGATGGACTCCTTTTCAGTGCCGGCAGGTAGGCTTGGCAGGCCGCCGTACTCTTTCATTCTGGGATACCCGCGGCCGGCACCGAGGGAGGCGGAAAGGCGGGTTGCCGAGCTGAGAGGGCTCGGGGTCAAGAGCGTCACGTTTGCGGGCCCGACAGTACTGAACAGCCTGCCCGTACTGGGCAAGGGATACGTCGGGGTAGTCGTGCTGGCAAAAAGGGCCGGCAGGATGGTGGCGCTCAAGATACGCAGGGTCGATTCAAGCAGGCCCGAAATGAAAAGCGAGGCAAGACTGCTCAGGCTTGCAAACAAGGTAAATGTAGGCCCGCGACTAATAGATTGCAGTAAGAACTTCATGGTAATGGAGTACGTGGAAGGAAGGAGGATAATCGACTGGGCGGGGGAACTCAAGGGCAGGGGACGGGCTGCCCGCTTCCGGGAAGTTGCACGCAGGGTCCTTGAGGACTGCTACAGCTTGGACAGGATAGGCCTGGACCACGGGGAGCTCAGCTACATACACAAGCACGTAATTGTTGGCAGGTCCCCCTGCATAATAGACTTTGAGAGCGCAAGCACGGAGAGGAGGACGTCCAACGTGACGTCTGCCACCCAGAGCATCTTCATAGGCTCGGGACTTTCAAGCAAGGTCGGCAGGATTATGAGAATACCGGACAGGGATATCATGATAAAATCGCTCAAAAAGTACAAGCATGAGCAGTCCCGCAGCAATTTCGACGGCCTGCTGGCGGTGCTGGGGTTGGACAAAAATTGAGCCTGCAGAACGTCAAGACCCACGCGCTCAAGATCTCGCTTGGCATAATTTTGTCGGCATTTGCAGTAGAGCTTGTAATCGGGATATCCTCAAACAGCCTCGGGCTTGTGACCGACAGCATACACGCGGTGCTCGACTCGGTCGTAACGGGCATACTCCTTGTCACTGCAAGGTGGTCGGCAAAGCCGCCCGACACGGACCACACGTACGGACACGGCAAGATAGAGACGATGGGAAGCTTCGTCGGGGGGCTCATCATACTTGCCATAGCATGCTTTTTCATCCTAGAGGCGATCTCAAGGTTCGGTGAGCCGCGCCCGGCAGTCCTGCCCGGCATGATGGCAGTGGGGGCGGCAGTCTATACGATATGCTCGGACGGCGCAAGGGTTGCCATACTGAAAAGGGCGATGGGCAGGACGGAGGCCTCGTCCCTGCGAGTGGACTATTACCACGCATTCATGGACATCGCGGCCACTTCCGTCGCGCTGGCGGGCATACTGCTTGTCGTCGTCGGGTTCTACCAGGGAGACTTTGTTGCGGGCCTCATCCTTGGGTTCTTCCTTGCGGCGCTCAGCCTGAAGCTGATTTACAGGAACGCGATGGAGCTTACCGACGCAGTGCCGGAGAGCATGGTAAGGAGTGTACGGGACATAGTGAGCGGCACGGAGGGCGTGATGAAGACGGAGGCGGTGCAGATGCGCAGGTCGGGAAGCGACATCTTCGCGGAGGTCACAATATCGCTCAAGGGGGACTCGAGCTTCGAGGAGGCGCACAAGATTAGCGCAAACGTGGAGAAGAACATCAGGGACAGCATTTCAAACTCCAAGGTCACGGTCCACTTTGAGCCCACATGGAAGGACGTCCCCATAGATTACATCGTGAACAAGGTCGCCTCGTCCGTCAGGGGCGTCGAGGGAATCCACAACATCAGCTACACCACAAAGGACGGCGCATTCATCAGCCTCCACGTGATGGTCGACAGGGGCATGTCGCTCCGTGACGCGCACGAGGTCTCCGACAGGATAGAGGAGGAGATCAAAAAATCGGTCGAGGACGTGAGGCACATCACGATACACCTGGAGCCGTACGTCTCCATCCCAAAGAGCGTGCCGGTGGAGGACCTTACCATCGAGGAGCAGGTGGCGGGCATCATTAGGGAGTATCCGAGAGTCAGGAGGATAGGGCGGGTCATCACGTTCCAGCTGCAGGACGTCTTCAAGGTCGACATCGACTGCTCGTTTGACGGAAGCCTTACGATAGAACAGGTCCATGACATAGTGTCAGAGATCGAGAACAAGATAAAGGACCGGATAAAAAACGCTATAGTTACCATCCACCCGGAGCCGCAATGAGGCAGCATGACGGGGTGAGGTTCCTCCGGAGGGACCCGGTGATGAGGGGGATAATCGCATCGGTGGGAGAGTACAAGCTGAGGAGGAGAAACAGGTACTTTGCGGTGCTCGTCGAGTCCATAATCTCGCAGCAGCTTGCAACGCGGGCAGCCGAGGCGATCTTCAAGAAATTCTGCGGCCTCTATCCTAGGTTTCCCACGGCCACGGAGATTCTTGCAACCAGGAGGTCAGTGCTGCGCAGGGCTGGGCTCTCAGGCATGAAGGTGGAGTACCTGAAGGACCTCTCAAGGAGGGTGGACAGCGGGCAGGTCAGGCTTGAGAGGCTGCCAAGGATGACGGACGGGGAGGTCGTGGCGCACCTCACGCAGGTCAAGGGGATAGGGAGGTGGACTGCCGAGATGTTCCTCATCTTCTCGCTTTGCAGGGAGGACGTGCTGCCGGTCCAGGACCTCGGCCTCCAGAAGGGGGTCCAGAGGGCATTCTCCCTGCCCAGGCTGCCCACGCCCAAGGAGGTGGAGGAGCTTGCCGACAGATGGAGGCCGTACAGGACGGTTGCCACGTGGTACCTGTGGAAGAGCCTCCAAAAGTTCGACAGGATAGGATGATCTTATTAGGAGGCGCGCCCATTAGTAACCCACGACGCACGTAGATCCCGATACTGAGGAGGCCATACGGCGCAGGGCGGAATTTTACACAAGCAGCATTGTGGACAATTTCATAAAAAAGCACGGGGTGCCAAGGACGAGGGTGGCGATGCGGGACCTCGTACTGCTTGCAGACGGCAGGGCGGGGGCCGACGGCGAGGACGTGTTGGTGATGAGCCACGTCTACTTCCAGGTCCACCCCCAGCAGGTAAACATCAGGGACAAGTCAAACGGGAGACTCGTAGTATCGATAAGAAAGTAGGGTTGCGGACATGCGGCACCTTCCTGCGGAGGCCCGCGCCATCCGGGGGATTCCAAGGAGTTAAGTTAGGCAGAAATCCGCCATGATTTCACAGACCTGAGAAGAGATGAGCGGCGTTTTAGAGCATTTTCCCGAGGGCTTCAAGCCAAGGCAGATCCAGAAGGACATACTCTCTGCGATAGAGCAGGAGCTAAGGTCAGGATACAAGATCATCGTGCTTTCGGCCCCCACGGGTGTGGGAAAGTCGCTCATCGCGGCGACGCTTGCCAGGTATTTTGGCAAGTCGTTTGTCATAACAGCATCAAAGCAGCTGCAGGACCAGTATTCCAAGGACCTGCGGTTCTTCAACCCGGTAAAGGGCAAGTCGAATTTTGCGTGCCTCAAGCTCATGGAGCAGCAGGGGGTTTCCGGGGGGGAGGCAAGGCAGGCGCTCCAGAGGGGGCTTTCATGCGACAGGGGCCTATGCGAGGAGACCGTAAGGGCAAACGGGAAGGAGGTGAAGGAATACTGCAAGTTCAAGCCCAGGATGGGCGAGATGGAGCAGCAGCCGAAGGTCCCGTACTGCTTTTATTACGACCAGAAGTTCCGCGCCCTCGCGTCTGACCACTCGCTGTGGAACTATGCGGCATACTTTCAGCTCAAGAGGTTCGGCAGGAAGGCCTATGCAGACTACATCAGCAAGCCGGTCGCGATATTTGACGAGGCCCACAAGATAGAGGACCAGATAATCCAGTTCATCGGGATTGACGTCTACAACGTGCACATGACGGAGTGCGGGATCGACGCAAGGAGCTACTCGCTTTCAGACCCGGAGGTCGTCATACAGCTGGTGGACGATCTTGCCAGGTCATACTCGCAGCAGATAAGGGACCTACAGGAGAGCCGGAAGTTCCAGGTAAATCCGGACTACATGCTGCTTGCAAAGCTCGAGTCGCGCTATGAGAGGATGGCAAACTCGCATGCGGAGCTTGAGACAAACAAGGACAATTTTGTTATCAACGACCCGTATTTTGACGACCGGGGAGGGCTCAGGTCGCTTTCAATCAAGCCGCTTGACATCTCAAAGTACGTAAGGACATTCTTTGACGATGACACCCAGGTCTTCATGTCGGCCACAATCGACAAGGCAAGCTTCTGCGAGAATACTGGGCTTGATCCCTCGAAGGTCGCGTTTGTCGACACGCCGAAATCACCGTTCCTGCCGGACAGGAGGAGGATAAGCTTCCTCAACGTCCGGAAGCTCAGCTACTCCTCTAGGTGGGAGGACGAGCTTGCAGTAATCTCGAAGATTGACGAGGTACTCTCCAAGCACGAGGGGGAGCGAGGCCTCATACTTACGTCGTCCGAGAAGAGGTGCCTTGACATCAGGAACAACCTCTCGGAGAAAAACAGGGGCAGGATAAGGATCTGCCACAGCAGGAACGAGGACGGGATGACCCAAGAGGAGGTAATACAGAACCACGCGGCAGACGCGGACGGCGTGCTGCTCTCGTCGTCGCTGTGGGAGGGGGTAGACCTCAAGGACGACCTCTCAAGGTTCCA
Source organism: Nitrososphaerota archaeon (assembly GCA_028866895.1). Classification (GTDB taxonomy): domain Archaea; phylum Thermoproteota; class Nitrososphaeria; order Nitrososphaerales; family Nitrosopumilaceae; genus Nitrosotalea. Next base: position 13,269 of record JAGWHF010000006.1, on the reverse strand, counting down.
GATAATAGCAAAGGCCCCGTATCCCAACCTCAGCGAGAAGAGGACCAAGATTAAGATGCAGAGGTTCCCCCTGTGGTACAAGTCGCAGACGCTTGTCAAGCTGCTGCAGGGGTTTGGCAGGTCGATTAGGAGCGAGGATGACTGGGCGGTGACATACGTGCTTGACGAGGCGGCAAACGACCTGCTCTACCAGTGCAAGCCGATGGTCCCGAGGGCCTACTATGACGTACTGGGATTCAGGACATATGTCGAGTCGGCAAGCTGACAGCGGCAGGGAGCCGCGGGATTGCGGCGGGCGGATTTCATTTATTAATGACCTTGTGGAATGGGACTTGTGGCCGTTCCAGTCTCGTCAAGTCATGCGTATGGAATAGCACTGATTGCGATCATTGTAGGCGCGGCAGTCGGGATTGGGTACTACCAGATGTATTACATTCCGGAATACAACGCCAAGCCGATAATTCCTGAGAAGATCTTAAAGCCCGAGCTTAGCACAAAGATAACCATCGTGGCAGGCTCGATGAACTCCGACCAGCAGCAGAACTTTGTTCCAAAGAAGCAGTCAGTCCAGCTTGGGATCGACAACGAGGTAACATGGACAAACAAGGATGCTGCGGCACACTATGTGACGCCGGTCAAGGACTACAAGGATGCATACAGCGGCGTCTTTGGGTCCGAGGCGATCCTGCCGGGCAAGACCTACACGTTCCTGTTCACCCAGACGGCGCAGATCCCGTACTACTGCAAGGTCCACCCCTGGATGAAGGGCGAGATTGACATCGTTCCGGGCGCGCTGACCTCCTAGGGTGCCCTTTTTTAGGCCGGCATTTCCAGATGGCCCCCGAGCTCCTCGAGTGTAAAGACAAACCTTGACCCTTCAAATTCCGTGGTCCCCTCGCGCTCCCAGTTTATCCTGTATGCCCTTGTTACATGTCCGCCTATTATCGAGACGGACCTTGGCAGGCTGGAATACAGCGCCTCGGCCTTGCCGGAATCCCTTGTCATGAGAAGCGACCTGCGCCTCTTCATCAGGTACCTGACTGCCACGTTCCTGTGCTGGTGGCCCTCGGCCTCGATCTTCTCGCGCCCAAGGTCAATGATGAACCTCCTTTTTGCCATGCCCTAAAGAGGCCAAAACCGCTCAAAAGTAGGGATGGCAAACAGGCGTCATCTTCAGCATCAAAATTTATGACAAGATTTCATGGGACGGCAGTATGGAGCGGTAACAGTGGCATGGGCCGACAAGGCGCTTTTGGAACCTGAATGGGAAGAGTTCAGGACCGGTCTAATTGCAATATGGTCTTTATTTCAGTTGGAGCAGGGGAACATCACTGGCCGGGATTTGGTAGCAATCCCACCGGTGGGCGCCCTTCTCAACGCGTGATTCTTGTCTGCGTGATATCCGGCACATGCCTGAAATGAAATGTGCGTTATTTTTATAGGATCGGTACACAACTAAAACCGTGTCATTAAGGTTACCTGTGATGGTGTTGCTGGCGGCAATCTTGGCGGCATCCGTCGCAGCGCCGGGCATTCCATCGTCATATGCGCTGGCAAGCAGCGGGCACGGCACGGCGCCGGGTCCCGTACAGACTTACAATCCATGCTATGGCCAGTCATCGAAAAACAATGACTGGGCAGGCTGTGATCTGAGCGGGATGGACCTGACATTCCGGGATCTGGCAGGAATTAACCTTTCTGGAGCTGACCTGGCAGGCGCCAGGCTTTATGGTACGGACCTAAGGGGTGCAGACCTCCAAGGGGCGGACATGCAGGGGGACAACATCAACAACGCGGACCTTGCAGGAGCCAATTTGGAAGGGTCCAATTTGCAATGGTCTGATTTCTACGGTGCCGACCTTTCAGGCGCAGATTTTAGCGGTGCCAGGCTTGCCGGCTCCACGTTCATGTATGCCGACCTTTCAGGCGCTGATCTGCAGGGGGTAAATTTCTACCACATCTGGGCAGGTGATGCCAGTTTCGCAGGTGCCAATCTTCAAAATGCCAATCTGTCGTATTCATGGCTTGCCGGGGCCAATCTGACAAATGCCAACCTGGTGGGGGCAGACCTCCAAGATGCCTATGCCGGGTCAAGTATCATGCATGGTGCCAACCTCAGCGGAACCCATGTTACGGATTTTGAAACGCCTACTGCGGACATGTCCTGCCATGGAAGCCCGGTCTGCAAACAGTAATTGGCCTCTGCAGAAATGCAGGGCATGTGATTAACGGCCGTACGGAATACCGCGGGCATATGCCTGCCATTCGGTTCCGGCAAAAATGTTGGCATGACATGTGCAGAGTTTGACTGCCCGCATTTGCGCAGTACGTGCGGCAATATGGTGGGACCGGCCGGACTTGAACCGGCGACCTCTAGCACCCCAGGCTAGCATCATACCAAGCTAGACAACGGTCCCTCAAGTTGCTGGCCGGAGTTGAAATTATTAAATGGTGGGATTGCGTCAGGCTGAATTCCCGCTAGAGCCACCGTTCAAGGCGTTCCTTCTCGAACTTTTCCTTCTCGGCAAGATAGTCGGCGGTGGGAGGAAGGATCTCAGTTATCGGCACCGGATCAGCATACATGTCCACCCTGATGTATCCTGCAGCCCCCTTCCCGGTCTCAAGGTAGCACCCTCCCTTGCCATCAAATATCGCGCCCTCGGCCTCCTTCTTTATCCTCGAGGCAATGTTTCTTGCGACGGCCACCCCCTCCCCCTCGGCAAATATTCCCGCCTTTGGGACTGCGATCTTGTCGGTCACCATTATCTGGTTGACGTCGCCTATTGCATAGACGCCTTCAAACTTGGTCCTGCACGTCCTGTCGACCTCGATGAACCTGCCGGGCTCGGCAAGGCCGCAGTCCACCGCGACAAGCGGGACCTTGTGGGGGGGCACCGTTATCAGCATGTCAAATGCGGCTTCGCCTGACTCGAACTTTAGCTTGCCTGGATCCACAGCAACCGTCTTGCAGCTTCCGTGGAAGTTGATTCCCTTTGAATTTAGTATCTGGAGGATCTGCTCGCTGACCTGAGGGCCGCCGGCAGGCAGCGTTATGGGGGTGGGGCTGTAAAGGTCCATCTCGACGGAACTGCCCGAGCCCGTCTCCTCAAGGACCGACCTGATAATCAGTGCGGCCTCGTACGGGGCGGGCGGGCACTTGTAGGGAAGGCCCGTTATCGCGATTGCCAGCCTCCCCGACTTCATCTTGCGGATGGCATCGCGGATCTTGGGGACGTCGTTTATGTCGTACAGCACGAGGCTGTTCTCCCGGAGGCCCGGGATTAGCTCGGGCGCAAGCTCCACCCCGAGCGCGATTATCAGGTAATCATAATGCAGCCTGCGGTAGCTCGTCCTTACTATCTTGTTCTGAAGGTCGATCCGGGTCACGTTCTCGTTTATGAACTCGATGCCCTTCTTTGTCACGGCCTCAAGCGGCCTCTTTGAGGACTCGAACTCCCTCGAGCCTGCAATCATCCAGAGCTTGACCAGGTCCATCATGAACCAGTCCTTCTTGTCGACTATCATTATCCTCGAGTCCTGCGTGAGGCTGCCGCGCAGCTCGTTTGCGGCCGCAAGGCCGCCAAAGCCGCCCCCCAGTATTACAATGTTGGCAGGTCGCATCTCAGCATGCCTCCGTCATCTTTCTTGGGCCGTCGGCCTGATGGTTATCTCGTTTACGTTCATGTGGGGCGGCGAGTCGACCGCAAAGAGTATGGAGCTTGCAATGTCCTCCGCCTTTAGGGCCTGCATCTCCTTGACGGATTTTACAAAGGCCTCAAGCGACTTGTCCGTAATGGTGTCCGTAAGCTCGGTGGCCACCACGCCAGGCTCGATGGTGGTTACCCTGATGTTGTTCCTGGTGGAAAGCTCCTGCCTCAGCCCCTCGCCAAAGGCCCTGACCGCATACTTTGTGGCGCAGTAGACGCTTCCCGCGGGAAACACGACCCGGCCTGCTATGGACGATATGTTCACGATGTGGCCCGACTTTTGGGCCAGGAGGTGCGGGACGGCGGCCGCGGTACAGTACAGCACCCCCTTGATGTTCACGTCAACCATCCTCTCCCACTCGTCAATCTTGAGGTTCTTCACGAAGCTTAGCGGCATCAGTCCAGCGTTGTTAATCAAAATGTCAATCCTGCCCCACTTTTTTATCGCGGCGTCTATCAGGGACTCGCAGTCGGCGCGTTTTGTAACGTCGCATGATACCGCGACGCATTCGCCGCCGGCACCCTCAATCTCCCCCCGGAGCTTGTCTAGCCTCTCCTTTCTTCTTGCGCCTGCAACAACCTTTGCTCCCGCCCTTGCCAGTGAAAGAGCGGTTGCATACCCGATGCCGCTGCTTGCCCCAGTTATCACGGCGACCTGTCCCTTTATCATTCCGGAAATCATTTTTCATCCTCAATTTTTGGTAATTAAGTCTTGTCAATTAATTCAAATAATTGCAGAAATTTGCTTGGTTCTTAACATTGATTTAGGATAATGGACGATGAAGGGCATGGAGAAAGTCGACTGCGCATACTGTGGCGAGAAGACGGACATGCCGTTCCAGTGCAACTATTGCAGCGACAAGTTCTGCCCGGAGCACAGGCTGCCGGAGGACCACCGGTGCGTCAAGCTCCACCAGATCAGGGCAAAAAGATTCGGCGAGAGCGGGGTCCAGAGAAGGAAGGGTACCGGAAGGCAGGGGTTCATAAGGCGCGTCTTTGGCAAGTTCGGTCAGTAGAGCGCCTTCTTGGGATCAAGTTTTGACAGCTTTGCCTGGTAAAAAAGCGCGATTGCAAGGGCCAGGAGCACGCCTCCCGTAAGCCACTGCGAAACGTGCATCGTCAGGTATACGACTCCAAACCCCACGCACGAGACTGCCTGGGTGAGCAGCTTTATCCAGTTCGGAATCCTCGCGGCCCTGCTTATCATCTCTATGAGGAAGAGCGCCACCACGGGATAGATTATAATCTCAAAGTACTCTACAAAGCCGACGGTGTCTGCCATGGCATATTACGCCGGCCTTCCCAATTTCTAGTCTTCCCAGCTTATCTTTGCCGCCACCTTTTTTGTTATCAGGGCCCGCGCGTTCTCAAAGGGAAGGGTCGCGACATCCTCCGCCTCGAAGGGTCCGTAGTTCTGCAGGTCGGTGCCCACTATCTGGTCAATGGGCCTGAGGAATCTGACAACGATGGTCCTTGAGCGGTGGTTTCTTGCAACGGTCTCAAGGAGCTTCAGCCTGCCGTTCAGCGTTGCGGAGAGGATGGTCTCCCTGCGCTGCCTCAGCTCGTCCTCGGAATCCAGGATGAACCTTTCCTCGTCAAGCAGGTTGGAATAATCAAGATCGTCCAGGGCTATCGCCTTCTCAATCCGTATCCTGAGAAGCAGCGACGTCATGTCGGTTATCATATTCACAAGCGAGTCCTTTATCTTGGATTCAACGCCGTCGTAATCCTGGCTCTTCAGGTTGCCGAGAAATTCCGCGATGTTTGTGTAGAGCTTTGGATCAAGCTCTTGCACCGAGTCGTTTTCAACCTCGCGCAGGAGCAGGGCGTACAATGAGTTTGCGTCAATTTTTTTTGTTTCCGACATTTACACACCCAACAATGCTTAAATCACAGATCCCTATGTTTTATGATCAAGGTGTCAAATTGCCATATAAAGTGATTGGTGGGGAGCCGGTATCGACGTCGTTCTCCGCCGACGAGGTTTTTGCAAAAATAAAACACGACCAGATAAAATTCATCGACTTGCAGTTTACGGGCCTCAGGGGAAGGTTCCATCATACCACGATTTCAGCTAACCTATTCACTCCGCAGCAGATGCAGGACGGCCTCCCAAAGCTTGACGGATCCTCGATAGTGGGGTTTGCGTCGGTGCAGGATTCAGACATGGTGCTAAAGCCGGACCCGAACACCTACGCGGTGATACCGTGGATGACGGGCTCCAAGACTGCAAGGCTTATCTGTGACGTTTACTGGGGATGGGGAAAGGGAAGGCTCGAGGTTGACCCGAGAGGCATATCACAAAAGGCGGAAAAATACCTCACCACCCAGGGCTTCGACACGAGCTACTGGGGGCCCGAGGTGGAGTTTTTTGTTTTTGACAGGATTCATTGGGACGTGCTGACGCCCTACAAGGGCCAGTCATATTCCATCGACTCGAAGGAGGCCCCCTGGAACCAGGAGGGCAAGGGGTACCCGATGGCCCTCAAGAAGGGGTACTATCCCAGCACGCCTGCAGACACGCTTACGGATTTCAGGAATGACTGTGTTGAATGCCTCAACGAATACTTTGGCATCCTCTGCGACAACCACCACCACGAGGTGGCCACCGCTGGACAGTGCGAGATAGACATCAGGTATGACACGCTCACCAATGCGGCCGACGGCGCCCAGACCTACAAGTATGTGGTGCGGAACATCGCGACAAAGTATGACAAGGTAGCCACGATGATGCCAAAGCCTATCTCGATGGATGCGGGCTCTGGAATGCACACCAACGTCAGCCTCTGGAAGGACGGCAAGAATCTGTTTTATGACAAGGATGACAAGGAGGAGATAAGCCAGATTGCGAGGTATTACTGCGGCGGCATAATGAACCACGCCAAGGCGCTGTCTGCCATCGTTGCGCCGACCACAAACTCGTACCACCGCCTGGTGCCGGGATACGAGGCGCCGGTATACATCGCATGGAGTGCAAGCAACAGGTCTGCCATCATAAGGATCCCGGCGCACTTCAAGGGCGAGAGATATTCGAAGATCAAGAGGATTGAGTTCAGGGCGCCCGACCCCTCCTCGAACCCGTACCTTGTCTTTGCAGCAGTCCTTGCGGCGGGCCTTGACGGCATAAAGAAGAAGACTGATCCTGGAGATCCCATCAACGAGGACATCTACAAGATGACCAAGGAACAGAGGGATGCGAGGGGAATCAAGGACCTGCCGTCCACCCTGGGGGAGGCGCTGGACGAGCTAGAGTCCGACAGGAAGTTCCTCAGCCCCATATTCACAAACGAGACCATCGACAAGATAATAGAGATAGAGAGGGCGGACGACCACGAGATCTCAATCAGGCCGCATCCGCACGAGTTTTACCTTTATTTCGACATCTAGTGGCGCTGCCGGAAATCCGCTGCCTGTCTTGCATGGAGTGCAGGAAACTGGCAGGGCATTTGTGCGGGCCTAGGCCCTTCCAATCTCGGCATACGCCATGAACATGGCAAGCGCCATGACGGCGAGGCCTATTATGAGATAGGCCTTCCTGTGCCTGTCGCCGGTTCCCGCCTTGTAGAGCGATACTGCGCCTGCCATTCCTATGAAGAGGATTATGGTGCCTATGATTACCGGATCCCATGCGCTGTGGGTGATTACGGGATAAAATGCGCCTGAAAGCAGCGCAAAGAAGATTGCCAGATAGGCGTACTTTGCACCGGATATTATCTTGTTGCCGCCAAGCTGCATACCAAGCCTATCTGTACTACTCAAATAAACTTTGAGAAGGGCGAGGCGTCCCTATTCCATTCCCATTGGCGGCATTCCGCCCATGCCACCCATGCCGCCCATTCCTTCCATGCCTCCCATGCCACCCATACCGCCCATGCCTCCAGGCGGGCCTCCGGCACCTTTTGCAACGGCTATCACGTCATCGATCCTGAGAATCATGCATGCGGCCTCGGTGGCAGACGAGATTATCTGGTTCTTGACTGCAAGCGGCTCGAAGATGTCGGTGGCATGCATGCTGGCTACCTGCGCCTTCAGTACGTCGATTCCCGTCCACTTGTTTCCCTTGAGCTGCTTTGACCGCAGCGAGGCAAGAGTGTCTATCGGGTCCATCCCGGCGTTCTCTGCAAGCGTTATAGGAATTACTTCAAGCGAGTCTGCAAACTTTTCAACTGCAAGCTGCTCCCTGCCCTCGAGTGTCTTTGCCCACTCCCTGAGCTTCGTTGCGGCATAGGTTTCCGGAGCCCCGCCCCCTGCGACAATCATCGGGTTTTCCATCACGTCCTTTACGACCATCAGCGCGTCATGGACTGACCTGTCGACCTCGTCGACGACCCTCTGGGAGCCTCCTCTGACAAGAAGCGTCACTGCCTTGGGATGCTTGCATCCCTCGACGAAGACCCACTTGTCGGTCTCCACCTTGCGTTCCTCGACTATCTCGGCAGTGCCGAGGTCCTTTTCAAAGAGATCATCAAGATTGGTAATCATCCTGGCGCCCGTCGCCTTGGCAAGCTTTGCCATGTCGCTTTCCTTGACCCTCCTGACGGTGAGGATGCCGGCCTTGGCAAGGTAGTGCTGCGCCATGTCGTCAATTCCCTTCTGGCAGAACAGCACATTGGCACCGGCGGCAATCACCTTGTCGACCATGTTCTTTATCATCCTGTTCTCCTCGTCAAGGAATGACTTCATCTGCTGCGGGTTCTGGATGTTTATCTTTGCGTCAAATTCCGTCTTGTCAATCTCAAGTGCGGTATTTATGATGGCAATCTTTGCCTTTTCTATCTTCTTTGGCATGCCGCTGTGGACGACCTCCTTGTCGAGCACGATTCCCTTGGTATAGAGCGAGTCCCTGATTGATCCTCCCGCCTTCTTTTCAACCTTGATATCGTCAATATCTACAACATATCCGTCGTCGGTCTTCTCCCCTACTGCGACTACCGCCTTTACTATCATGTCTGCAAGGCTTGCGGAATCCCTCCTCACAAGCTTCGTCTGCATCGATGTCCTGGCTATCCTTTCGAGGACCTCCTTGTCGGTCGCGCTGACCTTGTCGGCAATCTTTGCAAGCAGTTCCCTGGCCTTCTGTGCGGCCTTCCTGTACCCGTCGACAATTATCGTCGGGTGGACGTCCTGCAATACCAGGGATTCGGCGTTTTCAAGAAGAGCCCCTGCAAGCACGACAGCAGACGTCGTTCCGTCGCCTACCTCGTTGTCAGTGGCCTTGGATATCTCGACGAGCATCTTTGCTGCCGGGTGCTGGACGTCAATCTCCTTCAGTATGGTTGCGCCGTCGTTCGTGATGGTGACATCGCCAAGCGAGTCCACCAGCATCTTGTCCATGCCCCTTGGGCCCAGGCTCGTATGTACGATTTCTGCAATCAGTTTTGCCGCCGTGATGTTGTTCTTCTGGGCATCCCGTCCCTTGGTCTGGGAGGCGCCCTCCTTCAGTATCACAACCGGAATTCCACCGGCAGAAGCCTGTACTGACATATTTTAGTGAAGACCAATTTTCCCTTATTATTCTTTATGTAATGATGTACGGTTGGGACGGGGTCTCGCATTTTTCTGAATATTGTTTAAATTAGGAAGGGCGGCCGAACAAGGCATGGCCCGCTCCTCACCGCGTACTGCTTACAACGAAGTCCTCTCGATGCTCAAGACCCACAACCGGTGGTTTTCCGAGTCAATCCCGCTTATTGCAAGCGAGAATGTCCCAAGCCCGGCGGTCAGGGAGGCCATGATCTCGGACTTTGCGAACCGGTATGCGGAGGGCTGGCCCGGCGAGCGCGTCTATGCGGGATGCGTCTACATCGACAAGGTGGAATTCAAGTGCATGGAGCTTGCCCAGAGGCTGTTTCGGGCAGAGTTTGTCGACGTGAGGCCCATCTCGGGCGTGGTGGCAAACCTTGCAATCTATTCTGCTTTTACAAATCCGGGCGATGTGATGCTTGCTCCGTCCATCCCTTCGGGCGGGCACATATCGCACGGCAAGAAGGAACACTCGGGCACGGCGGGGCTTGTGCACGGCCTCGATATCGAGTTCTATCCGTTTGATGCGGAGGAGATGTCGATCGACGTGGACAAGACAAAGCAGAAGGTGCAGGAGCTTGAGAAGGCAGGAAGGATTCCCAAGATTGCGATGTTCGGGGGCTCGGTATTCCTCTTCCCGCATCCGGTAAAGGAGCTGTCCGACTTTCTCAAGGGTTACAACATGTTCATTAATTATGATGGCGCCCACGTTGCGGGGCTAATTGCTGGAGGCCAGTTCCAGGATCCGCTAAGGGAGGGCGCCGACGCGATGACGATGAGCACCCACAAGACGCTGTTTGGCCCGCAGGGCGGCATGATCTGCTCGTTCGACAGGTACGGCGAGGACATCAAGAAGGCTACGTTTCCAGGGATGACAAGCAACCACCACCTGCATCACATGGCTGGAAAGGCAATCGCATTTGCAGAGATGCTCGAGTTCGGCAGGAAATACGCGGTACAGGTCATCAAGAATGCAAAGACGCTGGCAGAGGCGCTGAGTGGTGCCGGATTTACGGTACTTGGGGAGAAGCGTGGCTTTACGCAGTCGCACCAGCTGGTGGTAAACGTGCTCTCGTTTGGGGACGGCGGCACCATAGAGGCCGACCTTGAAAAGGCAAACATCATAGTCAACAGGCAGCTCATACCAGGCGACATCAAGGCGGGGCGGAACTACTTCCATCCGGGGGGAATGAGGCTCGGAGTTTCCGAGCTTACAAGGCTCGGCATGGGCCCGTCAGAGATGAGGCAGGTTGCCGAGTTCATCAAGGGAGTGGTTGTCGACAAGAAGGACAAGAAGAGGGTTGCGGCCGAGGTCAAGAGGTTCAGGAAGAAGTTCCAGAAGGTCCGCTACTGCTTTGAGAGCAGGACCGGCGGGTATGATTACATCAGGATACGCTAGGTAGCCTCCAACTGCCGGATTAACTTGCGCTGTAGGTTGGGACTGTGGGCCGCGGCAGCAAATTGATGGGACGGGTTCCAGCCGAGTCTTCCTGTCAAATTCAAATTTGATCAAACCATTCGTAAAAACGGTCTTGACCTCGTCCTTTTGTCATCAATCCGGTAAGGAATGCCATCTACAAGGGTTCAGACTAGCTTGACCCCTTTCAAGCCTCCAAGATCACCGTCGCTCGTATAAAGATGGGCGGAGAATTTACGCGCCGTGGCATAGACTAGGGCATCTGAGAAGTGAAGGCTGTGTTCAAGACTATAGTCTGCAGCCTCAAGCGATAACGTCTGATCCACAGGTACAACCTTTGTCTGGCTCAAGGCTGCCACTGCCTCCAAGGCCATCTCCTCCCCCCTAACCCTTTTTACCTTCTTGTAAACCTCATACAGCACCACGACAGACGTGATAAGATCGGCGGGTACGGCCTTGTCTATGATTTTATTATAACGCAATGCTTTTGGCCCGTTAGTGAATCGTTCTATCCAGCCGTAGCTGTCAATGCTTATCATATCCTGTCTGTTTTGTCGCGAAGGTCTTTCAAATCAAGTCCCGGTATCATTCCTTTGGTCTCCTTGATGGAGCGAACAGGGACGTATTGTAGTATGCCGTGTTTTGCCACAACAACCATCTTGTCGCCAGGCTTGATATGCGCCTCGTCCCGTAAATTTTCAGGTATGACCACCTGATATTTTTTTGACACCTTCACTGTGTTCATCGTTAACCCTATTGTATTACAGTGATGTTATCGATATAAAGTTTTTTCAGCATGTTGAACCAGAATATGCCAGAAAATGCGACCGCCAGCAAATTTACCCCGATACATGATCTATGCATTTTGACGCATGGGGGTTTGACCTTCAGATTTTGGAGTATTGAGATGTATTCGGTTTGGAGAAATTTACGTGAAATTCAAATTTAATCCAAATTTCATTAATCGTACACACATTAACCAATGGTACTGAGGACAATTTGCTAAGATTCATCATCGCCCGAATAAAAAGGAACAAAGAAGTTTAGGCTGTTACCTTAGTTTACTGTCATGTCTAGTTACTTTGGCCCTTAAATCAGAACGAAAAACTTTGGTATCGCTTAATCCGTGTCCTGCCTGAAGCACCAGAATTCACCTTGATCTTGCCACAACAGGTTTCTTGTAACTCTCAACTGCCCTACCCATTGCACGCCTCGCAAGAGCCATGTCTAATTTAATCAATTGTTTTACAACTTCGTTTTCCTTGTCTAGTCGGTACAGGGTGGCACGTCCTATCTTCCTTGTTTCTCTAATGGCTCCAGATTGTTCAAGTTCCGCCCAGTACTTGAAGAAAGTGACTCTCCCCATCTCCAAATTCTTTACTATCTCATTTTTGGAGAAATCAGAAAGAGGGTTGTCCAAGAAATAATCCATTATCCTCAGGACTGGGCTTGATCCTAGATACTTGAGTAAAAGAGTCTCCGCTTTTTTGTAGGTCATAAAATGTAATTCATGATTAAAGTATTTAAGTATGAACTTATAAAGTACTGAAAGTGAACTTATGCTTACCGAAGGTCAGATAATGGCCACAATCCTCTTCAAGCTGCACAAGAGAGGAAACTGGGGCGCAAGCCACACCGCATTTGACAACATCAAGAAGGGATTTAATGAGAGAGACCTCGGCAAGCAAGGGACGAGATTGACAGATAGAATATCAAAAGATCTAGTTCGAGAGGGCCTGATAATAATAAAACCAACCCATTACGGAATGCAAGTATCACTCAATCCCAGACAGAACGAGAAGATAATTTCAATAATGAAACCATATTTCCCTGAGGTATGACGAGGTTTGCGGGTTGTGGCTCAAATCATTTGCAGGTATTGAGTTCCACTCCTGTGCGGTGAAATTGATGATTCAAATTTCTTGTGATTGTATTTTTTAGATAAAATTCAAATTTAATCAAACACTAGTGCAAATTGCATGTCATGAGACCATACGATGTATGGAGAAAGGAAGGCGCGCCTGATCAATGTTTATGCCATCCATACAATTTTATTTTTTTCGTTTTGCCTGTACACTAATTTTGTGTAATGACTCGTCTGCAATTTTCTCAGAGATGTAATCTACATTTTTTCTCATCCCCTGAACTACCGGGCTTTCAATATTGATACAATACAGTTTCGCATTTGCAATCTTCCGGTTTATTCGTATCATGCCAAAATCAACAAGGTTGTCAAAATACTTGTAAAACGTAGTTTTGCTCATTCCGAGTGCCTCAATTATCTCCTTTTGTGTAAAGTCATTCTTTGGAAAGTCCAGCAGATAGTCGACTATCTTCATCTGCGGCGAGCTGCCGTATGCCCTGAGAAGGAGCGAACTTGATTCAGTCATGATATTATCAACCCCTAAAAAGTATTTAAATTATAACTTTAGAAGGTATCATAAGTGTACCAGCATTGAAGGCAGTTTTTACAAATGACCAGCTGCGCGCCCAGATTCTTCACTACCTGTGGAACCAAGGAAGCTGGTCTGAAATTTACACCAACCTTGACAAGATGGTAAGAAGGCTAAGCCATGTGGTAAAGAACAATGGCAAAAACACAATGAAAAAGGTAGAAGATCT
>JAGWHF010000068.1 GCA_028866895.1 Nitrososphaerota archaeon | reverse complement strand
TACTACAAAAAAAGAAGAAATTGTTGCTACAATCAAGGCAATAGAGCCTGCGTTTGGGGCAATAAACCTAGAAGACATTGAATCGCCAAAGGTGCTTGAGATTTCTGACGAACTTGAAAGACTGCTTTCAATACCTGTATTTCATGATGACAGACATGGAACATCAGTTGTGGTCTTGTCTGCACTGTTAAACTCGCTAAAACTTGTCAAAAAACAACTTTCTACAATTAGAATAGTTGTTGCAGGTGCAGGCTCGGCAGGATATGGAATATGTAAATTGCTTGTAGCCGCAGGATGCAAAAATGTGCTTGTCACAGACTCGGACGGGATAATCTACAAGGGAAGAAATGAAAACATGAACAAGTACAAAAATGACCTTGCAAGCATAACCAACCCGAAAAAGGAAAAGGGTCTACTGCGAGACGCACTGCAAGGCGCTGATGTCTTCATAGGAGTCTCTGGAAAAAATAACCTGATAACTCCAATGATGATAAAAGAGATGAATGACAAGCCAGTGATTTTTGCACTGACAAACCCAGACCCTGAGATAAAGCCTGAGCTTGCTAAAGAAGCAGGCGCAAGAATTGTGGCAACTGGGAGTTACCTATATCCAAACAAAGTCAATAATGCACTTGTCTTTCCACATATAATGAGGTCAATACTTGACAAGAA
>JAGWHF010000067.1 GCA_028866895.1 Nitrososphaerota archaeon | reverse complement strand
CTTCGTAGTTGATCATTTTTAGTGTTCACAGCCATGCTTATGTCATATAATAACTTCACTTGGTCCTGCAGGTCCTGGTTTATTTTTGACACCTCTCTCAACTTTTCTATAGACTCCGTGGTAAGATGATCGAGGTGCTCCTCCTTGTCATGAAGTTTGCGCACGGAAGTTTTTAGGTCCGCAAGCTCCTTTTCCACCTGAATTTTACTCATAATTTTTTGTGGTGTCTCCTTTGTCTGCTGGCTCATCCGATTTTTTAACAAGTGCTACATTAACATTTGATTGTGTGATTGGAATAAACAAACTACGTTGTGCTACAACCAAAAGATTTGGGTCGATAGAACGGCCGGCTGTTCGAGTCTCTACCATGCCCGGAAAGACAGAGAAAATGGGCCGAGAGAGATCCATTCCGATATCGGTAGTTTTTTGGGATCCAGTTAACCTGCTTTCTATATCTCATTCCAAGTGATAAGTCTATTGGGGGTGATGATTCCAGCTTCTAAAGGAAGGTCTGACACGTTTTTGGACCTCGGATACAAGGGAATGGCAAGTGACTTTCCCGAGATGAATCCAATTCTGTCATACAGGAGGAAGAAGAGACTGATGCCTATGCTGGAGGTTAACAAGTGGCATTCTAGGAGAGAGCCTAGTGGAAGACAATATATCCAAGATCAA
>JAGWHF010000066.1 GCA_028866895.1 Nitrososphaerota archaeon | reverse complement strand
ATTATCCTGTGGGCAAAGTTAGGATCAACGGTTGGCATGGCTTTTTTTAATTTTGATATATATTCGTCGTATATTGACTCGGGATCTTGTGACATGATCTTGAGATATTATATTCTATTATTTAAAAAACTGACTAGAATCTCACAGATGAAAATGGTACCAAGGTGTTATACCATAACCAGTTGAAAACCATAGTTTTTAGATTATCTTTTTTCTTGAACCTCTTAACTCACATTTCTTTGATATTTGCTTTCTAGCTTTAGGTTCTAATTTTTATTGTTCGCTTGTATCTTCCTACATTATTACATCTTACTCAATTCTTTTCTTTGTTACTAGTGATCTTGGCAATTTTCTTTGCAAGGGAGATAGGACCAATGTTCTTGCTAACAGATACCACAATAACACTATCTGCCAAAGGAAAAGTAAGCAAAGTCATGTTTGGTCGTTCAGATATGTGATAATTGATAGGTCCATACTGTTCGTCAAAATCTCTTCCCATAGATATCTGAAGAACACAATGCATGCAAAAAAGTTCACTCATGTAATCAGGAAACGGGTTTATAAATTCGGGTCTTGAAATTTTTTCAATTGGCCTTCCCTGTTTATTAATTATTGCAACTGATGCAATATTTTTGTTCAGATTCAAGATTGTTTCACACAATCCTTTGTTATCCT
>JAGWHF010000065.1:282-679 GCA_028866895.1 Nitrososphaerota archaeon | reverse complement strand
GGTATTCATCTAATTCATTTGTAAACAAACAGAAATTCGTTATGATGAATACTTTGTCACTGCACCGTAAATTGCAAGGCCCATGCCTACAACAAAAAATGTTGATCCTATAATTTGCAAACCTCCTGGTATCTGACACCTGTCCAAAATATTCTGAGGTATGGCACCTACTCCAAGCCCCATAAATGTTGGGCAATTCGTAAATGGTTGTTGCATGAGAAAATACAATGCACCGCCTATTACTATCAAAGATATGCCAGTGATTAAAGCAATTTTAGCTTTCAACAATTAACTGTTCTTCCTATGATTTTGAAATAAATCGCAGCCTAGTTTTTGCAGATACTGCAATTATTGATACTATTGAAATAACTAGTATCAAAGTTGCAATGGAGCCAAA
>JAGWHF010000065.1:0-271 GCA_028866895.1 Nitrososphaerota archaeon | reverse complement strand
GCTGTGGAAAACGCAGACGCTGGCTGTGGCCCCATTATTTCCTGCATCGAGCCAGATGAACCAACTATGAAAAATGCAGGTGTTCCCTGTATTCCCTTTGATAAACCAATATCCTTGTTGTGTGATACTCTGTCAGCATACATGCCAGAATCAAGGCAAGAGTTGAATTTGCTTGAATCAAGACCAATGGTAACAGCATATGATTTGAGGTTCTCCGCACTTGCCCAGCCTGACTGGATTGGACCTTGGTTTTGATATAGATACTCATGAT
>JAGWHF010000064.1 GCA_028866895.1 Nitrososphaerota archaeon | reverse complement strand
GGGGACTGGCGGCCGATGGCGCTCAGGATGGCGCAGGAGGCGGAGTCGAAGGCGTACTCGGGGCGGGTGTAGCCGATCTCTTTCACGACCTGGCGCACGAGCTTGTCGACGTCGATGTAGGTCTTGGTGGTGATCTCGCCGCCGACGATGACGAGGCCGCGGGCGACGAACGTCTCGCAGGCGACGCGGCCGGTGGGGTCCTCGGTCAGGACGGCGTCGAGAACGGCGTCCGAGATCTGGTCGCAGACCTTGTCGGGATGGCCCTCGGTCACCGACTCGGAATTGAAGAAGAACTTGCCTTTACGCGCCATGTCGTGAGTCCTCCGCTGCCGTGCTTTGGGCGGATTCTCCGCCGACGGCAGATATCCGGGGATTATACAAATTCCCGTCATGGGTTGGCCGAAACCGCTTGGGGTGGAACTTTTTGAGGGGCCTCTCCGTAAGACTGGTGATGACCCGGAAACACCTCTTGACAAATCCCCTATTTACGGTACATACTGTAAATAAGGAGTTCGAGTGGGACGAGCGTAAATGCGAGAGCACCAGGCGCAAGCATCGCGTCTCATTTGAAGAGGCGGTCGAGGCTTTCGACGATTCGGCGGCGGTTCTGCTTCTGGACGTCCGCCATTCGACGGCGCATGAAGAGCGGGAGATATTGATCGGACGGGTCCTTCATGGCATCCTGG
>JAGWHF010000063.1 GCA_028866895.1 Nitrososphaerota archaeon | reverse complement strand
AGACAGCGCACCTGTGGCAAATGACCAGATGACATTTGGTCCTGGCGTCACTGCTGAAACTACCGACACTGCCCCGGAATCAACCTTCCAAGATATCGCAGATACAGATACAACATCGGACGCAGTGCCAGATACCTGAACTGTTGCAGTGTTGATTATTGCATTGTTATTTGGTGACGCGATAGATAACTCTGGAGGGATCTTGTTTTGAACATTGACATCAAATGTACCTGTTGCCTTGTTGCCATGAATATCTGTTGCAGTGCACGTTACAGTGGTGTTTCCATATGCAAATGTGTTACCAGAGGGTGTACTGCAGACTGGAGTTACAGGTCCATCTACCAAGTCAGTTGCGTTTGCCTTGTATGATACTGTTGCTCCTGACGGTCCTGTTGCCTGGACAGTGATTTCTGTTGGGAGTTGGAGAGCTGGCGGTGTTGTGTCAGCAATTGTCACCTTCGAGTATGCAGTAGCAGTGTTTCCTGCCAGGTCTGTTGCAGAATACTGGATTGTGGTAGTTCCTACCAGATAGTTTGCTGTTGCGTTGTTTGTTACAGTTACAGATCCATCTACTGCATCAATCGCAGTTGCAGCTCCTGGCATTGCACTTGTCAGAGGACCTGTAGCTTCCTGTGTGACATCAGACGGCACTGTAATTACAGGAGGTGTTGTATCTATTGCAACGTAAACAAGATTCGTCG
>JAGWHF010000062.1 GCA_028866895.1 Nitrososphaerota archaeon | reverse complement strand
AATGAACTCTGTTTCAAGACGCAGAACTCGTCGTGGAGTCATGGGTATAGAAGCTGCAATTGTTATGATTGCATTTGTAATAGTAGCAGCAGCTCTAGCATTCGTTGTACTCAACATGGGTTTCTCAACCACGCAGAAGGCAAAGACGGCGGTCATATCCAGTTATACGGAGGCAAGCAGCGCGCTTGAGATCGCAGGCAAGGTCACAGGAATAGGATACGTACAGTCGGGCGTGATCAATGCGACCATCATACCGATCAAGGTTGCAAGCGGCGGCGACTCGGTGAGCCTGGATCCGAACGAGACGAGCATCGCGTACTACAGCAACACAGTCCGGTACGACAACATCTATGCAAACAAGTGCGTGCTCACAAGCACCACGTATGCAAACGTAACGGGAGCGCTTGATGCTGCAGACGCGGCAGGATGCATCGACAAGGTGCCCATAACCGGTACCACG
Organism: Nitrososphaerota archaeon; assembly: GCA_028866895.1. Taxonomy (GTDB): domain Archaea; phylum Thermoproteota; class Nitrososphaeria; order Nitrososphaerales; family Nitrosopumilaceae; genus Nitrosotalea. The sequence continues at coordinate 242 of JAGWHF010000062.1, read as the reverse complement.
AAGACCGAGGGTGCACCAACCCACACGCAGGCAGTGGTATACTGGAGCGTCTCAAATACGCCAGTCAATGACATCGCAGACGAGGGCGAGCACGCAAGCATCGCAATCGTCTATGACAGCGCCGACAGGCCGGCTTCGCTTGACAACATAAAGGCCGAAGTCATAGTGCCGACAGGCTCTGCACTGACCGTGGAGAGACAAGTCCCACCAGTCACGACAAACATCGTAGACATGGGGTAGGT
>JAGWHF010000061.1:287-708 GCA_028866895.1 Nitrososphaerota archaeon | reverse complement strand
TGGGAGGATCTGGGCAAAAAATAACAAGTGTAAAAATGGAGCAACGTTCAGTTTTATCATTCCATCACACCAGACGCATTACAACCTATATTCTACTAAATTTTTAAATTCAAGAATAAAGGTGTAAGATAATGAAGAAAATTTTAGTCGTGGATGATGAACCAGATATTACAGCATCTATAAAAAATGGATTGCAAAGAAAGGGGTTTGATGTCGACGTATACAATGACCCAACAGATGCATTGTCAAACTTCAAACCAAACACCTACGATTTACTCCTGATTGACATCAGGATGCCAAAGATGAACGGCTTTGAGCTGTATCGCGAAGTAAAAAAGAAGAGCAATGACGTCAGAATCTGTTTTTTCACAGCCTTTGAAGTTTATTATGATGAATTCAGAAAGATGTTTCCAAATCTTGA
>JAGWHF010000061.1:0-277 GCA_028866895.1 Nitrososphaerota archaeon | reverse complement strand
TATCCGAAAACCAATCACCATCAATGATCTAGTGACTCACATAAATTCTGAACTGGAAAAATAATTCAAGGCATACAAATCATTGTTTTATTGGAGTAATAGAGGCCTGTTTTACTTCGTCTGCAAAAAATGGCGGTAAAGTGCTGTATGAATCACCATAAACATACACAGTCCCGATTCCTTTTGACGCCACCTCTGTTAATTTTGATACCATCTCATCATGTGATGTGACATTTCCAAGTATGACACTTAATTTTGCAGGAGGAAGTTCTTCGTT
>JAGWHF010000060.1 GCA_028866895.1 Nitrososphaerota archaeon | reverse complement strand
AAATCTTTGTATGGCAGAGCATTGACAATCCAAACGCACTGAGTCCGCCGCTGAGTACAACGATAAACGTACAGTAGGCTAGACACAGACAAAACATCTAACTTTCCCCCTTTTTTCCTTTTTATCAAAAACATCCAGTGATAGGTCTGACCATGTCGGTTTTTTCGGTGCCAAAATTTAGTTTATCACCAGTCAAAAAGGGTGATTTTTTCACACCCATGTTTCATTTTGCCTGAAATCTGGACAGGTTTTACATTCTTTCAAGTTTTATCTGGATGCCTTCTGTGCAGGTACATGTTCAAGGCGGGTTCGCGGGGATTCGGACCCCGGACAGCCGGATTAAAAGTCCGGTACTCTACCTGGCTGAGCTACGAACCCATAGCGAGGGTCATAGCTGTGTATAATTTAGTCTTTTAGAACCTTTCAAAGTCCTAAAGGCGTCCAAGCTGGCACCAGCATCCCCGCACGCTCTATCGTGCAAGAATTTGGCGGAAAAGAAAGCTTTAAACTCACATTTTTCTGCACAGTATTTCAACGCCCTTGTAGTATAGGAAGGATTGGGGTAAAATCCGATCCTTGTATAACCCGGTCTAGAATGGGGCCCTGTCACGGCCTCGACGCGAGTTCAAATCCCGCCAAGGGCGCTTACAATTTTCTTTAGAGGGCGAACAATACCTGGAATTTAATCGCTAACGCAGATTCAGCTTTGTGA
>JAGWHF010000059.1 GCA_028866895.1 Nitrososphaerota archaeon | reverse complement strand
AAAATACGTAGCTGGTGCACCCACAGTTGAAAGTGAGAGAATATCTCAGCTTGACTGTAAACTAGTAAATCCAAACATTCAGATCCAATTCAACGTGTTAGACAAAAATACAAACTTGGGTAACTGTCCATATGTGATAGTGATAGAAGATCCATCTGCATCCAAAGTGCTCGCTGTAGACTTGGGTTCCTGTAGTACGCACATAACTTCACCACGTGATTCTCCAATTGCCGAATCTTCGTTGTCTATCATGATAATAACTGGAGGGATTGTAGTTTCAACCGTTGTTGGAATATCTTTTTTCGTCATAAGGGTAAAAAAATGAAAATCCTGATCCTATTAATAATTCGATTTTAAACCACAAAAAGCATAATTTAAAAAGTCTTTATGAAGAAAATGGAAATGCCGTATTAGAATGTCTTTATAGAGAAATTGGCAATTCCATATTGCTCGTAGTGGAATACTCATCTGGTGAAATTCTACGTCAGTTTTTTAAATGATGATTATCCCGTACATGTAATGGATGAAATAATCAATCTGATAATTCTTGAGGCATATCCGCTTGATGTGGGAAAAGCGGTAGCGCGTATTGATCACAAGTCGATGGAAGCATTATGTGCATCACCTGGAGACATTTTGGAGATCACTGGAAAGAGAAGATCTGTAGCACGATGTCTTCCGCTGTATCCTATTGATGAGGGAAAGAAAACTATCAGAAT
>JAGWHF010000005.1:86248-174806 GCA_028866895.1 Nitrososphaerota archaeon | reverse complement strand
ACCGGTTCCGCATCGACATCGTATTCCGATGCGGGACTTGCCGCAACCACCACGTACTATTACCGCGTATCGGCCATTAACGCGGCAGGAACAAGCCAGCCGTCAAACACCTCCTCCGCTACCACCCAGACAGCACCGCCAGCGTGCACAGGTACAGGTACCACCATATGCCTTGACACAAACTCTTTCAACGTAGGACAGGATATCAGTGTCACAGGCGTCAACTTTACTCCAAATTCGCAGATTACGCTTTCATTTGATAACACGGCCATAGGGGTTGGGTATCAGGATGTTGGTTCAGGCAGCACCAGCCCGCTTACAGTGACAACTGATTCCAGCGGGAAATTCATAGGTATAATGCAGCCATTACGGTCTGTGGCAGGAAAACACACGGTAAGCGCCCAGGATGCCTCTAAGAAGGCCGCAAGCCAGTCGGTCACCATCCTCCCACACGTCTATGTCTTCCCGACAACTGCAAAACCAGGCCAGTCGATACTTATCCCGCCAAGCCAGGGCAACGGGTTTGCTGCAAACTCTGCCATCAAGATAACCTTTGACGGGACTGCAATTACTCCAAGCAGCAGTATCACGACGGATTCCACCGGCAACTTTGGGGGAAGCTTTACAGTGCCCACCACTGCAACCACAGGCTCCCACACAATCATAATATCTGACAGCAAGGGAGATTCATACACAATTCCGTCCTTTAGTGTTGATCCAAATGCGCACTCCTTTAGCGCCCAAGTTGTCGCCACGGGGCTTGCCCCGGCATGTTCTTACTGGCCAGGCTGCAATGACGTGCCTGCCTACTTTGCATTTATACCGGACAACGGGCCAGGTGTGGACGGTTCTGGGGCATTCATGGTAAATGAAAAGAACTCCGGCAATGTGTTTGTATTCAAGTATTCAAACGGCCAGTTTGTGCAACAGTCGGTGCCCTTTGTAAAGGTGCCGAACCTGCAGGTCAACTTCGAGACAAACGGCCTGATGGGTATCGCACTTGATCCAAACTGGGCAAATTCGACCAATCCGGAAAAATGGGTCTATCTTTATGTCACGAGAAACCAGACGGTAAACGGGGCTGCAACGGACAACGTCATAGGCGAGGTCATAAGATACCACGCAACAACGGACTCGTCAGGAGACATCATAGCGGACACGGCGGTAGGAGAGCAGGTGGTGCTTGGGAACATACCGGCATGGAATAACGGACACAACGGTGGGGGGATCAAGTTCGACCCGCATGGCAACCTGATAATATCCACGGGTGATGGCTGGCTGTTTGACGAGGTCTCACAGAACCTGGCTTCGTATCAGGGAAAGATTCTGAGGATAACGCCGGTCTATGGCTCGCAGGTAGGTGGCAACTGGTATACAATACCGGCATCCAACCCATATGCGTCAAGCACCAACCCTGTAACACAGGCCATCTGGGCTTATGGGCAGAGAAACCCGTATTCATTTGACGTCGACTCGAAGACAGGCAAGATATACATCTCATCTACCGGATTTAACACGTGGGAGGCAATACTCAATGCAACTTCTCCAGGGTCAAACGACGGATGGTCGGACTATGAGAGGCCTGCCGTAGGTAACCCGGCAAATCTCCAAAACTATGTGCCTCCAATGTACTGGTACAGTCACCAGGGGGTGGAACCGCAGACAGGACCTGCCTTGGGCCTTGAGGCTCTCTCTGCGGGGGCTTTCTACCACGGGACAACATACCCGGGCCTCGATGGCGCCTACATTTTTGGTGATTATGCCGTGGGAAAGATAGAGGCATTGCTGCCTTCAAGCGTGGCCGCGCCTACTCCTGACCCTCTGACAGGCGTACCTGTAAGCAAGGTAGTGCCGCTGCTCTACGGCCTCAACCTTGCACCAATCTACATGGAGGAGTGGAACGGCAAGATGTACTTCTTTGACCTGTACGGGAACATGTATCAGCTAAACTACGGCTGATTTTTGGAGAATCTAGTTTTTCCTGTCCTGCTGCCCTGCCATCAGAAAGAGCCTGTCGGGGCTGGCCTTTACCTTGTCCTTTATTGACTTGGCCGGGACGCCTGCCATGATCTCGTTGCTGGGCACGTCATGAATGACAGATGCTCCGGAACTTACAATCACGTTATTCCCCACCTTTATCTGGTCTTTTAAAGTGGAATTGAGCCCTATCCATGTGGAATCACCTATGGACGTACTTCCACCAATGACCGCGCCTGCAGTAATCTCGCAGTTTCTTCCAACTACAACATTGTGGGATATGTGTACGAGGGCGTCAATTTTTGTGCCGCTGCCGATAACGGTATCAGAAAGGGATCCTCTGGCAATGTGGCTGTTTGCACAAATCTCTACATCGTCCCCTATTATCACCCTCCCAAAATGTGGAAACCCATGCAATCCATTCTCGTCCCTCTCAAATGCAAAGCCGTCATCACCCAGAGTTACTCCTGAATGGATGATGCACCTGTCCCCAATCGTACAATCGCCGGCGAGGGTTACCTTGTCGTAAATTACAGTGTGATTGCCAATCCTGCAGTTATTGCCGATGACGGTATAATCACCGATGTAACACCCCTTTCCAATTACTGCCGTCTTTGAAACTACTGCCCGCGGGGATATGCCTTCGGGCCGTCCCTGTTTCTCAAGCATCTTGTTGGCAACGATTACAAATGCCTGCCTTGGTCTGTCAAGGAAGATGAGCTGGCAGCCTTCCCTTGGATGTATCAATCCCTGTAGGCTCTTTTTACAGAATATGACGCCAGCATTTGACTTCGAAATTAGTTCAGCTGCCTCCTCTCCGTCATACCAGCAAAATGAGAGATCTGAGGGCTTTGCATTTGTAATCGAGGAAAGACTTCTTAGGGCTTCCATGCACCGTCCTTCGGTCTCATATTGTATGTCCAGATCTGAGAGCATTCGGGTTATGTCGAACTTGTTGGATTGATTTGCAAGCGTCATGAGATTTTATCATGGCATGTAAATTTTAAGCCTCAGTAATTTTGTTATAGAATAGTCTTCTTCAAATCTTGCAAGAACGCCCTGCATCGGACTTTCTAGCCTTTCATTCCTGTCCGGAGCCTGTCAAGTACTTACCATCGCATGCTCTACAAGCCCTGCAATCGCCGACAAGACAAGTCCGATTACAATATCAGCCTGGGTGAACATGCTGTCAAACTTTGAAAACTGCCTTCTCCTAATTGAGATTACAAGCATTAGGCTTCGGGACATGCCCAGATAATATGCAACCAATTTCATTGCAAGCGCCAAGACAAAATAGGGCATGAAAAGGCCTGATGTCTTTGTATGGGGGGATGCCATTATAATCAGTACCGACTTTGCCACAAACCCTGAGATGAAACCTCCTAGGACACCCCAAATAAGCCCAAAGCCCGGTATGAAAAGCGGAAGGATGACAAGAGCCTCATGTGTTACCGCTGTGAGAAAGTGGGAGTTTGCCCTTACAAACTGGTCTGCGACCGGCTTTGATCCATGCAAAGTTTCGGTCTGGTATCCTGCAATGAAGGAGATCGACAGGATTATTGCTATCAACACAAGGGCTATCTTGCCTACCCGTACATAGGGGAGCATTCCGGTTTTTGCATACTTGGTTTTATTGCACGGGGCCTCCTTGGATGTGGCATTCAAGCTAGAGTCGTAGGCCATTCGGCTTTGCGGATCTGCTAGTACCTCGTAGGCATTGTTTATCCGTACTATTGCCTCCCTCGCAAGTATCGAGTCTTCCCTGTCGGGGTGGAACTTTAGCACCAAGGCCTTGTACTTTGCCTTGATATCCTCGTCTGACGCATCTTGGGAAACTCCGAGGATCTCGTAATGATTTGGCTCTTGCGCCTTTTTTTCGCATGATGTTTTCTGTCTACTCAATGTGTCCACCAATCAAAGATGGCAAAATCTCCGTCTTCTTCTGATCTCAATTGAGGTCATCGTCCTCCGTAGCCCAAAGATCGTCCTGTTCTGGGTGCCCCCTGCGCCAAAGCTCTGAAAATGCCAGTGCTTCAACCGTAAACCCTGCCTTGTCAAAGGCAGCATATGTCGTCTCTGCAAGTTTTCTTCCACTGTTTTTAAAATACCCTGCAAGGATGGAGCCAAGTATGGCCGTCTCAGAATCGACCGTCACAGCACCCACTTCGAAACCTGTCTCACGCTTGAGGTCAACTGCTGTCCTTACAAGCTGGTTTATCAGATCGTCGGCAAATTCCTCCTTCGAGGTCATTTTCCACCGAATCCTTTCTTTTTGCGTGGTAGACAAGTTTCATGGCCCAAAGGATCTGAAATCGCTTGATCCATGGATAATTATTAGATCCCCTATTATAAAAATACCACTAACGGTTAGTTAACATATACTTAAGTGTTTTCACTAATTGTTGTTGAATAGAAGCCTCGTGAGTTTAAGGACAAGAAAAAATCATGGCATAGAATACTGGATTTTTACTGGCGGCAGGAAAAACGAACTGCACTTAGGTCCAGTTAATGATACCTCTAAGATCAATTCTGACCGAGTTCTGGAAGCACTATCCTATATAAAAGATAGGTCATCGCATTATAGCGGGATCGAAGAAAAACTAGTCTCATTTTTACCGCCTGACAAGAAAGATCAGTACGTAGCAAAGAGAATTGACGAACTCTACAAGTCAATAGATAAGCAAATCTCGTTATTATCGACCTCTGTGGCAAGGAAATACAAACGAAAAAACCCGTAAAATAGAAAAAATTAGCTCGGGTATAGTACCTGCATTACAAAGGGCCTTCCTACCCAAAGATTATGAAGTGGACCCTTAAAGTCTCATTCTAGAACGTTCATGCTCACTCTACCCGGACGTTTTTCTGTTTTAACATTCCTGTAAACGGGCAATCTTCCTAGAACTTTTGACCAAAAGAATTCACTTGTAAAAACTTACTCTGCTTTTAAAAATTACGGGAAGCGAGTAACTGTAGATTGAAGATAGAAACATGGATGCACAGGATTACAAGTGAGTCTAACGTTTGGCTCAACGCAATAAAGCTTGAAGAGGAAGGCAGTTTTTTGGAGGCGTTCTTCCTATATCTGAAGGACGTGGCGGCATCACTGAAGAGGAACCTGTTGCTTAGGGCCGCCCTGAGCTGCTCATGTGCTGCAAACTGCCTGACGATTACCGGAAATCTTGGAGCCGCACGCAAACTCTACCTGCGGACCGCAATGTTGTATGAGACTAATGGCGATTCGATAATCGGCGAGTCGGTAAGGGAGGCACTCTGGTCATACAAGGAAAGCTACGAATACTATTCTGTTGCATGCGAGGGAGTCAGGAGACAGGATGTCTATGAAAAATACGTCTCACTTGCAAGAAGAATAAACCCGTTTCTAGGAGAGCAAGAATCAATGGCAGACCTGCACCATAGGAAGGAAATTGTAAATGCAAACAAAAATGGTGGCATCAAGACGAACATGCAGATATCAACACAGGTGGAAAGTGCGATGGATGACATTTTGAATATCATAGAAACAATCTGTGAAGAACAAAGCGGAGCCAAGGAAATGCCAGAGCCCGCAGCAAAGGACAAAGTGAAAATGTTTGGAAAAAGTCTTACTAATTAACTGGGACTGTTATCCGAATTTTCCAACGGGAGGAGTGTATACTTGGACCAAGGCTATGATTGACAGCATGCAGGATTATGAGTTTATCGTGGTCAATGACATTTCAAATCCGAACTGCAATGGGCACTACACGGTCCCCCCAAACGTGACAAAGGTGATTGAAGTGCCCCTCTATGGAACCCTGAGGTATGAGGAATTTTCAAAGGATAGCAAATCGCTGCTCACAAGAATTAGCAAGACGTCGGACTCCGTAATCCGAAACGGATTCATCCCGCTCTATACCGATTTTCTCGCTGCTGCCCTGTCAGACAGGTGTGACACAAAGATATTTGCAGACCTGGTTATCAAGCTCCACCAGTTTCTGATAAGCCATGACGCCAAGAAATGCCTTGAACACCATATGTGCTGGGATGTCTTTATGGAGCATCTCAACTCTGAACAACTTTACCGCCATCTTACGGTAAAGGAGGCAACACTTGCATTCCAGCTCATCCAGAGAAACATCACCATGCTTTCAATCCAGGTGCCAAAGGTGGACATTATCCACTGCTCCTCCGCCTGGCTCCCCTCCATGATTGCAATCTATGCCAAGCAGGAAAGCAACTGTCCCTTCATAATTACGGAACACGGCGTTGCCTACAGGGAGCTGCTCTTGTATTATAACAGATACCTGTTTGACGAGTCATCAAAGATATTTTGGAAGATATTTTCCCACAACATTGTGCGCTCGGTATACGACGTTGCGGACAGGATCACGACCGTCTGCAATTTCAACAAGTTTTGGGAGGAGAAACTGGGGGCTGATCCATCCAAGATCAAGGTGGTTTATAACGGGGTCGACACCTCAAAGTTCAGGCCGGTCGAAGTTGCACGAAAGGACAGCAGGCCTACCGTAGTCACGGTTGCAAGGATAGATCCCTTCAAGGATATCGTCTGCCTCGCCCAAGCAATCAAGTATGCAAAAGAGGAAATCCCTGACATACAGTGCCTCATCTACGGGGGCGCAATTGATCTAGAGTATGCAACACGCTGCGTCAAGGCAGTAAAAGACCTAGGGCTGGAAGACAACGTGAAGTTCATGGGCGGAACGAAGGAGCCCGAGAAGGCATACAGCGCAGGAGACATTGTGGCAATCAGCAGCATTATGGAGGGCTTCCCTTTTACGGTAATAGAGGCCATGGCATGCGGGAAGGCGGTCGTAGCGTCTGATGTGGGCGGGGTAAGGGAGGCGCTGGACGGATGCGGCCTGCTTGTAAGGAGCAGGCGGCCGCGTGAGCTTGCAAAGGGTATAGTGCGCCTTCTCCAGGACAGGGAGATGAGGGAAAAGTTTGAAAAAGCCGCCCTTGAAAAGGTAATCTCAGAATTTACACTCAAAAAATGCATTGAAGAGATCAAAAAAGAGTACGAGGGCCTGACAGGCCGGGGTAACGACATCGCGGAGGGAATCAGGGTGATTGCAAGATGAAAACGATCTCCAAGGTCCTGGTCACTGGAGGTGCGGGCTTTATCGGCAGCCACATAGTGGACGAACTGGTGAGGCGGGGAGTCGAGACGTATGTCATAGACAATCTTAGCACGGGAAGACTGGAAAACCTGCAGCACCACAGGGAGAACGATCTCCTGCACGTTATCATAGGCGACATGAGGAATGTCGGGGATCTTCTGCAGGATGTCTCCGATATAGATGTCGTGTTTCACGAGGCGGCAATTGCAAGCGTGTTCAGGTCCGTCAAGGAACCCGGGGTGGTCCATGATGTAAATGTCAATGCCACGCTTGATCTGATGAACTACTGCGTAAAAAAAGGGATTGGGAGGTTCGTGTTTGCCTCGACCGGAGCAGTCTACGGCACGCTAAAGGACAAGCCTGCCTCGGAAGACCTTGCGTGCAGGCCTATCTCGCCTTACGGTGCATCCAAACTTTCAATAGAGAACTATCTTGGGGCATACCAGTCATCCTACGGCCTTGAAACGGTTGCCCTCAGATATCTCAATGTGTACGGGCCGAGGCAGACCATGAATGATTACAGCGGCGTAATAACCATATTTACAAACGCGTTGTTAAGAAGGGAACAACCCACCGTCCACGGTGACGGCCAGCAAACAAGGGACTTTGTCCACGTCAAAGACATAGTACAGGCAAACATGCTTGCAATGGAGTCCGAAAATGCGCCAGGAGAGGTGTTCAATGTTGCCACAGGGCATTCCATAACAATTCTTGCCATGCTTGAACAACTGAAATCGCTTACGGGTGCGGTCGAGATTGGGCACAAATTTGGGCCTAGGCGAGAGGGCGATATAAGGTCGGGCCTTGCATCGGTTGAAAAGATAATGAATCGCCTGGGGTTTGCGCCCAAGGTATCGACAAAAGAGGGGCTTGCTGACGTGGTTGAATTCTTCAGGACGAGAAACGAGCTTCTGCAGGGAATAGCATAAGATGATAAAATCTGAATACGACATGACATTGGAACTCTCAAGTGAGGCGCGACTCTTTGCGCAAAAAGTTGCCCGATCTGTAATTGAGATAGAGTCCAACGTAAACAACATTGCCGACGTCGTGGTCTTGCTTGACGTCCTAGGTTACCGCAATGAGGATGTGAAGGAATACGGCTTTGACGACCTTTTTGACCTTGCGAACCACATCTACGGCTTTGTGGATGCCTATGAGGACAGGGAAAGAAGCAGGGAAGATTATGTTAAGACGTTTACTATGCCCATAGGCGGCACAACCAAACGGATAGCCGAAAGTCTGGGGATGCTTTTTCCATTTCTTGGCTCTCTGCTACTGCTCTTCCTCACAGGGGCCTCACTGTGGATGGTGTGGGGCCTGCCAGCGCAGGTCTCGACGGCACTGGTGGTAGGGGTGTTTCTTGGTCTGGTAGTAAGCGAAGGAATGCTGCACGTTTTTTCCAAGCTATTCAACTTTTATCTTGAGCAGGGAAACGTGGGCGAGATTAAACGCGTGCTCAAAAAGCAGTACGCGGTAGCAGGGATTGTGATGTCGGGAACCGTCGGCCTCTTGTTTGCATATGGGTATTTTTCGCACATTCCGCTTGGACTGGTTGCAATCTCTTCCATATCGACAGTCACAATATCACTTCATAGGTTAAGCTACATGGTGATATTTGCCTTGAAGAAGCTGGTGCACATCATCCTTCCGTATTCAGCAGCGTTTGCGACGATATTTGTTGTCTACTTTATGTCATCATCGCTTATTCACGAGGCGACTGTCAGATATTTTACTGCCCTGGCGGTCGCATTCTCCATCCTGTCCGTGTTTGCAGTATATCATAACCTGAAGATCGTGTCATTAAAGCCATCCTCGAAGATATCTCCTGACGCGCCGCATTTCTACAAGCCGCGTGCCCTGACCGACAAGACGCTTCAGTCAAACTTTAGGGTCCAGTTCTGGGAGAGCCTCCCAAACTTCTTGTTTGGCACGTTTTACTTTATAATGATGTTCTCCGACAGGATAATTTCCTGGTCTCATAACCCGATCAAAATAGGCGATGTCGTGCTTCCGCTCGGGTTCAATTCCGTGTACCATGTTGGCGCTGATGTGGCGCTGACGATAATGGTGCCGGCCACGATTATCCAGTACGTCATGGCCTCCCCCCTTTATAGGCAGATAAACAATGTGAGCGTGACATCCCGGGTATCCGAAGTGGAGAATATTCGCAGTTTGATAAGGGGCAACTATCGGCGGGTCTTTGCCATCTCGATTTCCGCATCCGTGATCACCGCAATTGTCATCAATCTTGTAGTTCCTCAGCTGCCTGCATATCATGGGGTGGCAAGTGACAGTATACAGATAATGCGGATTGCCTCTATTGGGAATATCTTCCTGACAGTCTTTAGCGCAAATGCTGTCTATGTGGGGGTAATCAACAAGCTAAAGCCGCTTGCATTTACGGTTTTGATATCAGCCATCGTAGTAGGTGCGGGGGGCCTGGTTTTTGGGCGGTACGGTCTTGAATACATTACAATCTCATATGTTGTCTCGACCGCTGTTGCCGCAGCGCTGTCCACGCTATACCTGAGAAGGACATTTAGGAACTTTTCCAGCATATTTTTTGCAAGATACGTTTGACAAAAAAAGGTGCAATGCGGCAGGACGGTACACGCCAAAAATATTCAAGACTGTAATCACAATATGTATTGTTGTTCCATTTTTGGCAAGAATGTCGCGTGCACGGCGTCCTTTTTCTAATTTTAATTCATAAATTTTTGAAGATCATCTTTTGATCGGAAATTTCTAGTGTCTGTATTTTCTTTTACAAGCTGAGAGTTTTATTTTGTTATAGTAAAATCTTCCATAATAACATGATAGAACAATCACACAGAAAAATCGCAACAGTCTTCGCAATCTTGATACTTTGCACAACACCAACACTTGCAGTGTATCATCCGGCATATGCAGCAACTTCCACGGGAATAATGATTCCACTGTATTCATATCCTGGAAGCTACTGGACTCAGGTAATACAGGTCAAAAACGCCTATCCGTCAGTCCCAATAGCTGTCATAGTAAACCCCAACAATGGCCCTGGATCATCAATTGACCAGAACTATGTAACGGGAATACAACAGCTGCAGGCTGCAGGGGTAATAGTTTTGGGCTATGTGTATACCCACTATGGTGCTAGAAGCACAAGTTCGGTAGAGGCTGACATTAATGCATGGAACAGCTGGTATCACGTCAACGGGATCAACTTTGATGAGATGGCAAATACGGCAGGTTACGAATCGTATTATTCCGGCCTGTCAAGTTATGCCAAGTCACTCGGCATGACCCTGACTGTGGGCAATCCAGGAACGAGCACCATTTCAAGCTATGTGGGAACTGTAGATGTCTTGGACATTTACGAGAGTTCCGGAATGCCGTCAGCATCTCAGCTCCAGTCATATACATTCAACGGCGCATATCCAAAATCCAACTTTGCGTTTATCGGATATGGCGTAAGCAGTCTACCCAGCCTTGCCACGATTACCACGGATTCGAATTACGTGGCATGGATGTATATCACAGATAACGGCGGCTCAAATCCGTACAACAATGTGCCGTCATATCTTAGCACTGAGGTAAGCTTACTTGCAACGGTGGACGGGACCGGAGGTACAACAACCACTGCACCCAGCGCCCCGACAGGCCTTACAGCCTCGGCCGCATCCTCGTCCCAGATTAACCTCTCATGGACTGCACCGTCTTCTAACGGCGGCTCTGCCATAACTGGTTATGAGATCGACAGGTCGGCAAACGCTGGTTCTACCTGGACTACCATAGCATCAAACACTGGCAGCACAAGTACCACGTACTCTGATACGGGCCTTGCCGCAAGTACGGCATACACCTACAGGGTATCTGCCATAAACGCAGTAGGTACAAGCTCGCCCTCAGGTACTGCTACGGCAACAACCCAGGCGGGAAGCGGCGGCTCGACAGGTGGTACGACAGGATCAATTGCAATAAGCGGCATCCAGTCAACATCCGGGACAGTTTCTGCATCTCCATACCAACTGACGCTTGCAAACGTCAACGCTGGTACCGGAAGTAACCGTGTACTGGTAGTCGGTGTGGAGGCCAACAACAACAACGTCATTTCTGTTACATTTGGAGGAACCTCCCTCACAAAAGAGGTGTCATCCTTTGCTAACAATGATGCCGAGTTCTGGTATTTGGTAAACCCGACCGGAACCGGGAACGTTGTTGTAACAATGGCGGGCTCTACATCTGCAGTAGTTGGTGCTTACTCACTCTCCGGAGTTGATCAGGCAAATCCAATACCCACCAGTACAACAAACCATAACACGTCCCCTGGCAGTCCCACCGTATCTATAACCACGGCAAATCCAAACAGCCTGGTTCTAGATTCCCCATCAATCTGGGGCGGTGTAACCCTTGGCTCTCCCACCTGCACGCAAGGCTGGGATGCCAACATGCCAAGTGCGGTCACTGGCGCATCAAGCTCCATCAGTACTACATCAGCAGGAGCTGTCACATGCAGCTGGACCGCAAGCGGAAGTGGTGACCTATGGGATGACGTAGCAATTGAGGTAAAGGCATCAGGAGCAACATCTACTACTGGAGGCACGACAAATACCGTGCCCAGCGCCCCGACAGGCCTTACAGCCTCGGCCGCATCCTCGTCCCAGATTAACCTCTCATGGACTGCACCGTCTTCTAACGGCGGCTCTGCCATAACTGGTTATGAGATCGACAGGTCGGCAAACGCTGGTTCTACCTGGACTACCATAGCATCAAACACTGGCAGCACAAGTACCACGTACTCTGATACGGGCCTTGCCGCAAGTACGGCATACACCTACAGGGTATCTGCCATAAACGCAGTAGGTACAAGCTCGCCCTCAGGTACTGCTACGGCAACAACCCAGGCAGGAACGACGCCGGCTCCCACCGGAGGCAGCACGGTCTCACTTACTGTGAGCTCCGATAACCTGGGAGGAAGTCAATTCAGTGGAATGTGGGTGGAATTACACGCGGCAAATGGAACGACCTTGGCCACGGGATATACACCAGTCACATTCAGTGTGACCTCTGGTGTTCAATACGTTGTTTATGCAGCCAACTACCAGAGCAACGTGTTCAACCACTGGCAGGATGGCACTACAAACTCGTCATTGACCATAACTCCCACGCAGAACACAAGCCTTACCGCATACTATTCAACTGCAGTTACGCTAACTGTAAAATCAGTTGATCTTTCAGGTAACGCATTTAGTGGAATGTGGACGGTAGTAAAGTCAGGAGGCAACACGGTTGCAACAGGCTACACGCCATTCCAATACGCGGCCCAGAGCGGAAACACATACACAATAACGGTAGACAACTACCAAAACTATGTGTTCAGCCACTGGAGCGACGGAAGCACAAACCCTACTAGGACTGTCACGCCAACGCAAGATACGACACTGGTTGCATATTACAGCACGTAAGACTGCTGTAATCCGCACCATCCCTTTTTTTATTTTTCAAGAATACCTGATTCGAAACCGCCTATTGGGTACGATCTCTGATATCTGCTCTGATTATCTGCATCTGCTGCTGCATGAATGCGGAATAACCCCTCGGGTTTCACAATGTGCCATGTGTAGTCTAAATCCGGGCTGCCGCAATGGGGTGGTTCTGTGATTTCGACCAGATAAAGTCAAAAAGCATCCGCATGGAATAAATCATTGGCAGCGAGTCGCTCCAGAATGCCACTTCGCTCAAAGGATGGTCGTTTGCATTCCTGATGAAAAACAACAGTTCGTTCTCCCCCACCACAAAACACAGGTTGTTGTGCACCTCGTTGGATGTGATTCTGATCTGTGCATGCTTGAACTGCCTGCAAAACTCGCTGGATAATTTCGCATGGGATGTGAGCAATCTGAAATTTCTTGCCCCTTTTTCAAGGGATGAAAACGCGTCTGCGCGATGAAGGTTCATCACCTCCCTTTCGGGACCAAGCATTTGAACATCCTTCGAATTTTCAATTATCTCGCACACTTTGGAGCGGATTTGATTGCCGCCCTGGAGGATTTGAAATCTATCATCCATTTCTGCCGAATTTTTATTCACAAAATCCGGTATGGCCCTCCACATGCTGACCAGATTCTCACAATTCTGCTCCAAGCTACGCACCCGCTCCTTCTCGGCATTTACCATGCTCCACACTGCCTTTTCAAGCGGCAGTGCCGCAAACCTCATCGGGTGCTGCATGGTGGAATATACTACGCCCTTGTTCATCAAAGTCCTGAGGATACTGTATGCCTCTGTCCGGCGCAACTTCAACGCCTTGACTATTTCAAAGGCAGTTTTAGGACCGTATTTTCCAAGGTAGATGTATACTTTAGACAGTTTTGGACCAAATCCGAAAGATGAGAGCTCCTTTTGGAGATTTGTTAGCGGCTCCCTGAAACTGCTTGCTGTATGCGAATCATGATTGAACAATGCCTGTTGTATGATCTCATCCTTCACACGGGCCCGCCACCAATACGGTACGAATTTGCAAGCCAACTCCACGATTTAATTTGTAATTTGTATGGCAATCTCAACTCACCAGTTTCTTCCTAATGCGGGCGCTCCATCGTCTACGGTCTGTTATTTCATGCTCTGATATTTTAGATCCTATGCGAGTTAACTCCAGAAGATCAGTACATATCATTGCTACGTATGGGATTTATAGCTTCTAGGTTTTGTGGGGTGCTTTTTTCCTGACCTGCACCGCGCCTTCTAATGATTGTCTGGAATCTGCCTGCCGGTAGGGGCGCGGATAAAGCATGGTCATGCCATAGCGGGCGAAAGATAAAACGTCATCTACAACAAATCAAATCCCTACAAGTCAGAAATTTGCAACAAAGGGCGTGGTGATGGCCTTATCTCGAACATTCTGATATAACTTATCACATGGAATTTCAGGACTGCCTGAATTCCGGGACCTGGTACATCCATCTACTTGCAATCGCCTCCTGCTTCTACAGGGACAGCAATTTGCATTGCCGAGTCAGATGACATGATGTGGATCCGGACACCCATGCTAGGTGGCACGCATTAGCAGAACGAAATGGCATAGATATTTATTGAATTTTCATGTCGTTAGAGAGTCTTGGGTTTTGAAAGAAGGGAGATCCTGCTTATCCTGGGAGTGGTATTTCTTATGGTGGGCCTGCTCCCTTTCTTGGCACCTGTCTATTCTGTCATTGTGGCAGTAGCTGTATTCTTGGGAATCAAGGTGGTCGTCAAGAAGAGAAAGAAACAGCTACAAAAAATCGTAGGGGCGGGAGTCTGTGCCGTCTGCGGTTCAAAAATAGACAACAACAAATGTCCAAAATGCGATTTGCCCTCAGGGCCTGAAAAAGGCTGATCAATGATGCGCACGGCTTATAACGAAACTGGGCCTAGTGATGGCTATGGGTTTAGAAGAATATTGGGCATTAACAACTAGCTCAACTTTTCCACAATCAATACCTAAAATTGTAATCTCAGGGATGAAATGATAGTCCAGATGAGATACCTGCCATACTGCGCTATAGCAATCGCTTTCCTCTTAATTATGATTGGACACGGTAATTTTGTTTTGGGTCAGTCGTACCAGGCGGCAACCCACGTGGTGATAAATGAGGCCGACATCAACCCCGTGGGTGACGATACCCTTTATCCGATTGACTGGGTTGAACTCTACAACCCTGGCGGGGCTGCCGTGGATGTTTCCGGCTGGACGGTGTCTGCCACTACGGGTCTCAGGATGGTCTACACGCTGCCTTCCGGCAGCGTCATGCAAAGCAAGCAGTTCTTGGTCCTCACCGACGGCCCCATGTGGTTTCCGCATGCAGGGGCGGTAATACAACTGAAGAATTCCACCGGAACAGTAATTGACCAAACCCCGCCGCTTACTGACCTTCAGGGAGGAGGTGGATCCTGGCAAAGGATGTATGACGGCCTTGACACGGGCTCATCAAGTGACTGGGTTTACAAGACGGCCACTCCGGGATCATCAAACGGGCAACCTAGCGCCTCCGTTTCATCTGCCGTAAATACCATGACTGTCAATACCGACAAGCCATCCTATGTTCTTGGCGATACGGTTGCAATCAGCGGCAAGGTGTCAAGTCTTCTGACGGACCCCACTCTTGGCTATCCGCTGCCTGTCAACCTCGCGGTAACGGGGCCAAACAACTTTCAAAAAAAATTCACGCTGTACCCTGGCAACAACATGGGGTTTAGCACAACCATGACGACAAGCCAGGTTACGGGCTTTTCTGAGGGGAATTACACCATAACTGCATCCTATGGTACAGTAGGCGCAACAGCTACTTTTGCCCTTGGCACTACTCAATTTGTGCCTCCGCCGCAGTCTGCTCCGGTGACAATCTCAATCTCGACTGACCAGCCAAGCTACATACCATTGCAGCCAATCACACTTTCGGGCAGCGTCTCCCAGGTAATTCCTTTGACGCCGCTAGTCTACAAGGTCTACGATCCAAGCGAGAACCTGATTTACCAGGGAAATCTTTACCCTGACACTAGCGGGCACTTTTCAACATACAGCCCCTTCCAGGAACATTCCAGCGCGTCAGGAATCATGATAAATAACATAACTCCTGCATACGGTACTTATTCAATCATTGCAACATATGGGACCGCAAAATCGACCCTGACCTTCAAGGTAGTTCAGCAGCAGGTCCAAAGCGCACCTCTTTTGATCAATACCGACAAGCCAGCATACGGTCTTGGAGATACGGTACACATTAGCGGCAGCACCCAACTTGCCGGCCTGCAGAACTCGGGCCTGTCTCCGACGCTTGAAATCGTCCAGTCGTCGGCCGCCTCTATGGTCCAGGGAATAATGCCGCAGACGCTTGACATAAAGACGTTTGTCAACGTGCAGCCCGACAACACCTTCAGCTACAACTTTACAATCCCAAATGATCCCGTCAGGCTTGGGAACTACAGAGCTATAATATCCACAAGCTCGGAAAAATCCGAGGCTGATTTTGCCGTGGTCCAGAATCCAAATACCTACCAGCCTGCGAAACAGGGAGGGCCGCTCATGCTCTACACCGACAAGACATCCTATGCCTACGGTGATCCAATAGTGATTTCCGGCCAAGTTCAGGCAAGCATGATAATCCAGGGCGTCCAGGTTCAGATCGCAGTCTACAATTCTACAGGAGGTCAGCTGTATTCGCAGACCTCGTTTCTGAGCGGTGCCGCGATAAGCCAGTCAACACCGCTGTCATTTTCCGCCTATCCTGACAGCAGCGGAAACTACCTGATAAAACAATCGCTCACGCCTGGCATGTTCACGTCGGGAACCTACACCCTGAAGGCGTCGTATGGGAACCTACAGGCATCGACCACATTTTCGGTATACAATCCGCTGGAAACCGGAAGCCAGGGAGCTATAGCCGCATCACTTGACAAGCAGGTCTACGGGGTTGGGGATACGGTCCACCTTACGGGAAAGATAGCAAGTACCACGGGTACGTCGGCATTCACGCTCAACCTCTTAAAGCCTGATGGGGGCGTGGTTACAGTACCGCTGTCGGTAAACAACGGCTTTTTCAATTGGAACTGGACAGTGCCAAGCCGGGCCTCCTTTAACACGGTCTCCACATTCACTACGAATAGGGCCGCATCATTTAACGCAACCTCGAAGACTGATCTGTACGGGATCTACATGATTGGCATAAGCTCCGATTACGGCAGTTCCCGTCTGTATTTCCAGGTGTCCCCGAACCCGCAGAATCAGACCGCGATAACTCCTTTTACAGTAGAGACTGACAAGACGACGTATTCCAACAGCGACGTCGTCAACATCTCCGGGCAGGTATTACCGCAGCCAAATACGGCCTCGCAAAACTCCAATAGCCAAGTCCAGCTCTCGATTTACACTCAAACGGGCCAGGAGGCGTACCGGTACGGTGCGACCCTAAATCAGGGTGGCCAGTTCCACCTCTCGGTGCCCCTTCAGCCGGGGGTGTGGGCAGCAGGAACCTACAAGGTTTATGCCCAGTACCTAAACTATGCCGACACTACAACGTTCCAGGTCACCAACCCGTATGTCATCAGTTCCGGGCCGCTTCGCCTCCTGATGACAACTGATCACGACCAATACCTGCCAGGTCAGACCGTCCTGATTACGGGCAGGACAAGCTACATCATCTCCGTCAACAATGTCTATCTTACGATTGGGCTTGCAAACGATACCGTGGTAAGCGAGGGCCAGGTGGTTTCGCAGAGCGGAAAGACTCTCCAGCACGGGATGGCATCGTTTGATCAGTACGGCTCATTTAGTTACAATTACAAGATCCCGCAATCATCTCCTACGGGCAATTATACCGTAGTAGCGCAGGTCCCGTTTGGGAACTTTAACGCATACTATCAGGTGGTAAGCCACCTGCCGGTTCAAAACGTCACGTCGGGGGTTAACGCAACAGCCTTCAATGCTACAAGATCCTCCGGACAGCCTCAAAATGCCACAGTGCAGTATCCAACAATGACGACTGTTCCTGAAAGCGTAGGCCCTATCCAGAAGGCCGCTTCGCCTTCCCAGCTTGTGGTGAAGCAGGGGATGATACCTGATTCGGTAATCTCAATAAGTATCGGAAATAAAACGGAGGGCAACGCGACATATTATCCTGAAGAAATTGACGGCCTACTGCGCGTAAATCCGGGGGATGAGAATGCGGTCAACCTGAAGGTGACCTCCCCTGACGGAACATGCGTAATAGGACCGGCACAGGCCTGTGAGATCTCACAATCAACACTTCAGGCAAGCCCGATCTATAGGGCGGTAAAGATAGGGAATGAAACCCTGCTAGTGGGATACTCGGGCCCGGACCAACGTGTACAACAATTCAGCATCATTCCTGCAGAGGTGGGCGTGCCTTTCTCAGCAGGACAGTGGCAGGTAAACGTACTCAAGACAGGCCAGATATCGAGATTCTACTACGATGTCACCTACGATTCAAGATAAGCGGCAAATACTGGGTTGAACAGCATGCAATTTATTCAGCCATGCCTTCACTGTCTTGATGGAAATCGAGGTACTCATGCTCAAACAGGACGACCCGTCAAAGTGCACTGCCGCCAAGCTGGTAAAATTCGGACTTGCCAAACGTGCAAAAAGGACGGGGCAGGACACGCTAGTCCTTGATCCGTTTGCTGAGAGGACCCTGCTCAGGGATGATGCAGGCTCGGTCCGTGCTGTTGCAGCCATAGATTGCTCTTGGGAGCTTGCATCTAGGGCCTTTGGCAGGGGATTTGCTGGCCTTCCGAGAAGGCTTCCCCCCCTGCTTGCGGGCAACCCGGTAAATTTTTCCAAGATAGGCAAGCTGACGACGGCCGAATCGATTGCAGGAGCGTTGTTCATAATGGGGCTTGACGGCCAGGCGCACGCCATACTGGACAAGTTCAAGTGGGGTCACACCTTTTTCGATCTTAACGGGGATCTCCTACGGGATTACTCATCGGCAACAACCGAGAAAGACGTATCGAAAACAGCTGAAGAGTATGGAATCGTGCGATCCGCAGTGCAATAGATCTACGGAGGACGATTTTTGAGAGGCAAAAAAACGTGTACCGGCTCAACATCCGTGGCTGTTTTTAACGGGTAGAGATTTATGCCTGCATTTTTCCCACTCGGGTAGGTCAATATGACAACTGAACACTCCGGGCTTGTCCGCACCCTGTCCCTTCTTGACATAACCATGATAGGTATCGCCGCAATGATAGGCGGGGCCATCTTCAACCTGGTGGGACCTGCAATGAACGAGTCCGGACCGTCTCTTGTCATTGTATTTGCAATCAGCGGGATTGTCAGCCTTTTTACCGCACTGACATATGCCGAGCTTGGGTCTGCATTCCCTGAGGCAGGAGGTGGCTACAGGTGGGTCAAGGAAGGTCTTCCACGGCCCAACGCATTCATCAGCGGATGGATTGCATGGTTTGCCCACATGATTGCAGGAAGCCTGTATGCCGTTTCCATAGGCGACTTTTGTGGAAGCCTTCTTACGAGCTTGGGTTTTGCAGAAGAGTACGGTGGCATCCCGCTGGGGAAGATAATTGCCATGATTTCGATAGTGGTCTTCACATACGTGAACTATCGGGGTGTATCGCTCACTGGGCGGGTGGGAAACGGCCTCACGATTGCGCAGCTTGCAATAATAGTTGTACTGATAGCGTCGGGACTCTTCGCGCTGGCCTTTGTCAATCCTAACTGGGTTGCAAACTTTCATAATTTCGTGCCAAAGGGGATGACAGGCTTCATCCTGGCAATGGGAATCACGTATATCGCGTTTGAGGGGTACGAGATAATTGTACAGGCGGGGGAGGAGGTAAAGAATCCAAAGAAGAACATCCCAAAGGCAATCTTCATAGCACTTGGCGCGGTTACGGCGCTTTACATCGTCTTCACCTTTGTCTTTATCGGTGGGCTCAAGCCAGCCGTTGTCGGCGGGGAGGTCTGGAAATACATTGGAGGGTACCAGGACCTCGGGATTGGAAAGGCAGCGCAATACTTCCTGCCTTATGGGACAATTCTTGTCTTCATCGGGGGGGTTGTCTCAAGCATCGCGGCGCTGAGCGCGACAACATTCTCATCTAGCAGGGTTTCTTTTGCCATGGGGCGGCAGTACAATCTTCCTTACATCTTCAGCTCCGTCCACCCCAAATTCCATACCCCGCATTTTGCAATAATAGCATCAGGATTCATCATGCTGATAATGGCAACATGGCTTCCCCTGGAGCAAATTGCACTTGTGGCCGGAGTGATGTTTCTCTTCCTTTTTACCCAGGTCAACTGGGCGGGAATAAACATACGGCGACTGTACGGACACAAACTCGAGTACGGGTTTAAAATCCCGGTCTTCCCGCTAATGCCGCTTATAGGTATATTTGCAAAGGCGGGGCTGGCAATCTTTCTCCTGATCTATAATCCGCTGAGCTGGGTCATCGCAATCATCTGGATTCTGATAGGATTCTCCATCTACAAATTGTATATAGTAAAGAAGGAGATAGAGCACTACGCCCCGCTGGTGGCAAGCATAGGCCCACAACAGAGGAAGGATTACCGCATAATGGTCGTCTTCAACAAGAAGACAATTGAAAAGCTTGTTACAATCGCAAGATCGATTGCGGATTCAAAGGACGGCGAGATCTCACTGCTAAACGTAGCTACCATACCAATACAGATTCCTCTGTCTATGGCACACGGGTTTGCCGAGCCGGTGATGAAGTCATTTGACGATCTGAGGGCAAGGCCTGGTTTTTCGGACTATCGCTACCTTGTGAGGCTTTCCCATGATACTACCGAGGCAATCCTTGCCACCGCCGAGGAGCAGGGCGTCAACCTGCTTGTGATGGACTTTTACGACCTGAAAAACAACAGGAAGCTCCTCTCCCTTACGACCTGCGATATCGTGGGGGTGAACATCAGGAAGGAGTTTGACAGCGAGATTTCCCGCATAGTTGTGGCATATGACAAGGGGAGGCATTCCGACCTTGGGCTGGAGATTGCAGATTCCTTCTCAAAGTCGATAAAAAGCAGGATACGCATCGTGCGCGGTGTGGTGGAGTCTCCCGAAGAGGAACGGGATATTCTTGCTCGCATAAATGAGAAGATGTTTGACCTTGACCTAAAGAAGGTGCCTGTCGAGAGGATCTACCCTACAAGCACCGATGTGACAAGGGATCTTCTCTACAATCTGAACCAGGAACCGGAAGTGGTAATTGTGGGAGCTGGAAACCAGCCCGAGCAGGCATTCAGTCCGAAAACAATGGCCATTGTGGAAAAATCAAAGTACAGCGTCTTTGTGGTGAGGGATTCGAGATTCTCAAACATACGTGCAAGGTATTTCTGGAACGCCATAGCGCCGCGAATAAAGGAAAATCCAATGATATACAGGATGTATCGCATGGCATACGGGGTAATAAAATCGAGAAAGCGCCCAAGACCACACGAGGACTATTTTGAACCTAAAATGTGAGACGGCCTTCAAAGGAATGAATGCTTGAATTCCTCGTTATCTTGGCAGCGCTTCGCCCGGTTGTACTGCCAGTACCCTAAAATGTGCAGGCTTTCCTGTTGTGGTTAGTGCGAGCCAGCGAACGAGGCACTGCCACGGCAGAGGAAACTCCTCCCTCCATGCAGCAAACGTGACCTGGCGACAGGTAGTCAGAGATGACTGGAATCAGAACAGAAAACCATCAAAGCTGGGGCACCGTGATGGCAATGCCTGAGATTCCCAGCGGAGAATGAAAGATCTGTACCACGTGGAGAAAGGCCAAATCAAACTAAGCGCTGCACTTTGTTTAGGTAGGCCGCATAGCGGAATCTCGTAAAACAGAAGGAGGGTTACGGCTGGCACGCACTATGCCTGTAAGTTTAGATTGCAGACCTTTTTGACTTGTCGTCCGGGCCAGCAGGCGCCTCACTGGTTGGCTCCCCGTCGAACTTGTCTGCCCAGTGCTTTCTGGTCTCATACTCTATGGGGCCGGTATCGATTTCATGTACCACTTGCTTCATCTTCTTGTTACTCCATATGAATATGAATGCAGCAATGACTGCCGCACCACCTGCCATTGCGTAGACTGTCATGGTGGATGTTCCGCCTGCAGTCGCAGTCCCTGTGGTGGCTGAGGCCTGCGCGCTTGTCACAAAAGTCCATCCTCCTTGTACTTGGTTTGCATTTGCATGGCCTTCGACATTTACGGTGCCTGCGTTTGCCTGTTCTTTTGTGGAGATGTGGTATTTGACACCGTCGGTGCCTGTAAAGTCTTCGTCAACATTGTTTACCTTCAGTGCTCCTGAGAATGCGTTACTAAGTCCTGACGAGAAGGTGGTGACGGCGATCTTCTGGCCAGTGTATCCGAACCCTGCTGTTTCAGTGAGTGTATATGCTGGGTCAAATAGGCTGTCCCACTTGTTTACTGGCTGGTCGCTGAACAGGCCGCGTGCATCCATGAGGTTTGGCTGCTGGAAGACAGATAGGGCCGTAGTACCCTTCAACTGGTTGTACAAATCCGGCATCTGGCTTTGTATTACGTCTATCGGATAGTTGATCTCAATTGGCCCGTACTGGCTTGTAGTGATGGTGACTGGTGTATTGGCGTTAAATGCCATCCAAGAAGCGTCGAATGTCTGGGGTATGTCCCCTGCCGCCTTGTTAAGTACGTAGTTTGTCACGGTGGGGGTGAGCACAATCTTGTAGTCAAAGGATGCATGATCCGGGTATCCTGTAACCGTCATCTGGTAGTTGACGGTCATGTCGCTGAAGACTGCCGGACTGCGTTCGTTTGTTACGATGTCGGTGTTGATTTGCTGCATGAATGTCTTTACCGCCGGATCGGAAGTTGCATTTGCCGTAAAGGCAACCGTGAAATTCTTGGTTTGCAGGATGGACTGGAGCTTGCTTCCCTGCGGATAGTTGATGTAGAAACTCTTTATGAAATCATAAGTGGGATTTATTGGATTGCCGGACATCGGCAGAGTCGCATCAAAATTAACCGTTGCGAAAATCGGCGAGACTGTTCCTAAGATTAGTAAACCTGTTATCACTGCGGAAAACAACAGTCTCCTAGTCAACGGACGAAATACCCTCTGAGATGCTAATAAATCTTGGCATTATTTGTAACGCCACAAGTCCTCCCATCTTTTTGGCAAGAGTAATATGTTTGCGGTATCAGTTACATTCTGTGATCTTCAGATGATATCAATTCTTGCGGGCGGAACCGGCTCCGTAAAGCTTGTCCGCGGAGTTGCATCTCAAACGCGTGATCTCTCCGTAATTTCAAACGTCGGAGACAACTACTGGTTGTACGGGCTTTACATCTGTCCTGATATCGATACGATGCTTTACGGCTTGGCGGATATCTTGGATCTTGAGAAGGGTTGGGGAATAAAGAAGGACACCTTCGGATTCCTGCGTCAGATGGAGATGCTTGGGGAGGAGACCTGGTTCAAGATAGGAGACAGGGATGCCGCCATACATCTGATGAGGACTAACATGCTAAAGAACGGAAAGAACCTCTCGGACATCACTGAATGGATGTGCCAAAAATTTGCAGTTGATACCAAGATAATTCCGGTAACTGATAACAGTGTGGAAACCAGGATTGTGACAAGCAAGGGGGATCTCCACCTGCAGGAGTTCTGGGTAAAATACAAGGGACAGGACAAGGTTGAAGGCATAAAATACCTCGGAGCAGACAAGGCCAGGGCAAATCCGGCCGCAGTAAATGCCATCCATGATTCAAAGGTCGTAATAATCGCGCCGGGCAATCCACTGACGAGCATAGGCCCTATACTCTCAATCAAGGGAATCAGGAAGGAGCTTGCCAAATCAAAGAAGAAGGTCGTCGTCGTAAGTCCTCTTATCGGAAGTTCTGCTGTAAGCGGGCCTGCCGCAAAGTACTTGGAGGCAGCAGGAATCGAGGTTTCCGTATACGGCCTTGCCAAGATGTATTCCGAGGTTGCCTCACACATTGTAATAGATTCTGCTGACAAGCTGCACACAAGGAAGATCGAGAATTTGGACATGAAAGTGTACGAAACAAAGATACGCATGAAGGAAAAGAAGGACGAAGAGGCCTTGGCATCCTTCATTCTAAAACAGATGCATGTCTAATTTGAGGACTGGGGCAATCGTTCCCGTTAAGACATTTTCAAGGGCAAAGAAGAGACTGGACATTTCCTCCGAGAAGAAGGAGCGTCTCTGCAGGATAATGCTGGAATCCGTTTTGGAAACGATCTCAAAATCCCAGTCGGTGGAAAGAATCGCAATCGTAAGCAGGGATGAGGATGCCTTTGCCATTGGAAAACGGTATGGTGTGGCGGAAATTTACGACGGCCAAGAACTCGGGGTAAACTCGGCGGTAAGACTCGCCGATGACTACTTCCTCAAGGAGGGATTTGAATCCACGGTCGTATTTCCCCAGGATGTTCCCCTGATCCAGACGGAGGACGTAAACGCCTTGCTGGATTTCAGGACTGATGGACCGGACGTTCTGGTAGTGCCTTCAAGGAAGTTTGACGGCACCAATGCGCTGGTGAGGACTCCGCCAGGTGTAATGGAGACCCATTATGATGAGGACAGCTACCGGATACATCTAAGTACGGCAGAAAGGCGTGGCTCAAGGTCGGCATTGGTGCTTATTCAAAGGATGATGATGGACATGGACGACCGGTCAGACCTTGATCTAATCATGAGGTATGACCTTCCGGCATCAAGGTCAATCGCTCATGTGCTGTTATGATTCCTTGGTGCTTGTGCCTGCAGTGGATTGTATTTTCTTCCTGTTTTTTAGGTGCGTCAGGACCTTGATTGTGATTGCAAGAGCGCCCGTGATAATCAGCAACTGTTCAAGTGTGTCCGAGAAGGGGTTTGAGGCCTGTGAGGACAGGGGAGCCTGGCTTAGGGCTGATATCAGGAACTGGTATGAATAGACAAAGTAGTTTGTACCCCAGTGTACTATCACTGCGGGGCCCAGGCCATATCTCGTATAGACCCACCCTAGGATGATTCCTCCAAGCGTGGCCTGGGTAATCTTGCCTGCGCTCCAAGGGGTGCTTGACATTATGTGCGCGGCCCCAAAGAATATGCCGACTGCTATTATTAGCGCCCAGGCCTTCCTGTAATCTGTAATCTGAAGGCTTGATGAGGGCCGCCACAGCGACTGGAAGAAAAGTTTCAATGATGAACGGTGTGAAAAGATGAGGAAGAGGGGAATGCCTATGAGCAGGACCCTAAAACCTAGCTCCTCCGTGATGGGGGATGTTGTCATTAGGAAGAATTGCACAAGCCCGTTTTGGAAATGCGGGGGCTCTATCTTTACTCCGAAGCTCCGCTGGGCATAGTCGATTGCGACCGAAAACAGTATCAGTATTGTAAGCCAGCTTATGGCGTTTATCAGGCCGTTTTCTCTCAGACTGCGAAAACCCTCGTACATGGAATAAGCAAGCGTCTTTGTCAGGCTGCCAAGCGGGCCGACAAAGGATATGGAAAACAACACTATGTAAACCGACCAAGCTATCACAAAGGCATCGCCAAGTTGGAATGACAGCGGTACCGTAACCGGTATTCCGCCTATGAAGAAGCTGAACCCGTGTATGGGGTAATGGAAGTCTATGTTCTTTCCAATGTCGGAATCAAAGACAAGATAGGCCCCTATTGGAAATGATATTATCATTATTCCAAAAATGACAGAAACGAATGCAGAGTATGGTACAGACGTGATTCGGATTAGTTTGTCTAGGTCTGCCAAGTTGCAATCAATGTACTTCTATGCTTGACTCTGGAAACCCAAGCTTGACAAGAGTCCCCTTGATTGTATCCCTGTGATCTCCTTGGAGGAATATGTATCCGTCTTTCACAGTGCCGCCACAGGCATACCTTGCCTTCAATTCACGGACCACCTTTCCAAGGTCGTTCATCTTTGGATTTAACCCCTCAATCATGGTACCCTTCTTTCTGAAACGTCGCTCTTCAATCCGAACTACGATCTGAGTCTGATCTTTTTCAAGTTCACCGCAGGCACATAAATCGTTGGGAAGTCCGCAAGTATTGCAGATTACCGCCATTCAAGATAAAAAGCTGGAATCCTACTATTAAGCCTTGTTCACGCTTACCTTTTTTTAAACGGACATGATACCTAGATTGTGACGGAATTTACAAAAAAAGCAGTCGAAATGCTACTCAAGGGAGCCACACTTGTAAGCGATCCTTGTCCTTACTGCAGGGGGGTGAGGATAATGAATGAGGGCAACGCATTTTGTGTAAATTGCGGCAGGGAGTCAAGGGAGGAGAAAGTTCCCCAAGATTCTGGCAAGCAAGGAGAGGAGGAACAGCCGGCATTGGGAAAACTTGACCAGAAAGTTGAGGAGCTAACCGAGGAACTTCGGAAGGAAAAGGATTATTCCAAACAGCAGATCATACTGAAATCCATCAGTGAAATACTGGAAGTAAAGGCGAAACTCAAGAAGCCTTAATCACAAAGGTATTTATTTAAACAGGAATGAAATGACCTATCATGAGCAGCAAGAAGTCCGCGCCCCTGCCGGCATCAAGCGCAGGTCTATTGAGGTTTTTTGAGGATGAGACGAAGGGATACAAGTTAAGGCCAGAGATAGTAGTAGCAATACCAAGCGCGTTAATCGCGATCTCGTGGATCCTCAAGATATTCTTCACACCATGACCGATAGCTCAGACAGTGTATCGCGTATACACAAGAGGTATACTCTTACTACATTTACTCCATCCTCGAAGTACACGTCTTTTACAATATCTGTAATAATCGCAAGCGCGATAGTCTCCCTCTCCTCGATTTACTACCTAAAGTCTGCTGACGATCTGCTTGTCAGCATCCTGACCACGGTATCGGTTCTAATATCTGCACAAATCTTAGATCACAAGATCCTCAGGACAGACTATTCCAAAGTTCTACACATCTCGGCATTCGGAAATCTTCTCTGGCTTGTAACGCTGGTGGGAGGTTTACTCTCGGTCTACGTTTTTTCAAAGCCCCATCTGCCGGAAATTTACCTTGCAGAGGGCATGCTTCTCTTTGCGAGCCTCCGGGTGGGGATATACACCTCGGTGATGGGAACTAAAATCAAGACCGCGCTTGCCACCTGTCTTATCCAGCCGCTTGCGATGTTTCTGACATTCGTGCCTGTCAGCCAGTGGATTCCAATACTGTCGGACCCAAGGTCGATTGGATTCGGACTTGTCTTCATATTCCTCGGTACTGCATGGACGATACTTACAGACAGGGCCACAGGAAAGCTGGCCCGAGCCCATACGTTTCTTCAGGCGTATGTGGCCGCAATGACAAGGAATGATCCCGTGGACATGGAAACAATGATGGAGGAGAGGTCGCAGCAATCCAAGGTCTCGACATTCCAGATACTCTTTAAGACTAGGAGCAACAAGAATTGCAGGCTTGTCCTGCCTGATGTGCATCCTGGGCCATTCCATCCCATTGGCGGCAGCAACATTACGTATCTTATTTACAAGAACCTTGACTCGTCTGCAATGGTGATGCATAGCGTTTCAGACCACTCGCTCAACCTTCCTTCTAAATCGCAGGTGGAACGGTACCTTGCAAGCCTACGGGAAAGCCCAACTGTTCACGAGGGGTATAGATGCACCAAGCCTGTGACAGTGCAGGTAAACAAGGCAAGGACGGTGGGCCTCCTTTTTGACAAGACGGCAGTCCTGATTCTCTCCCTTTCGCCATACGGGATGGAGGACGTCCCTTCGTCCGTTAAGACCGACCTTGAGCAGTATGGAAAAAACAGGGGGTTTGAAAGGGTGCTCATCGTTGACAGCCACAATGCGATGGGCAAGGAAATATCTGCGCCGGATGCAGACGATCTCCTCAAGGCAGCCAAATCTAACCTTGATACGCTGATAACAAAGGATGCAAGCCCGATTGAGATTGGTTTTGCAAACTCGGACGACATGAGGATTGAGACTGACGATCTAGGTCCTGGCAAGATAGCGATGATGTGCCTGAAAATAGGCGATGAGAAGTTCTTTCTGGGGTGGGCAGATTCAAACAACATGCAGAACGGGCTGAGAGAGGAAATTGCAAACCATTTCTCAAGAAATGGGCTCAACCTGCTTGAGATCTGCACCTCAGACACGCACTACAAATCCAGAAACGCGAGAAACAAGCACGGATATTTCGAGTTCGGCAGTCTTGCTAAATCAGACGACATAAAATCCTGGTTCTTGAATCTTGCAAGTCAGGCCGAACAAAACATATCTGCTGCATCCTTTGAGCTGCTCGCACAGGAAACAAGCGTAAAGGTAATGGGTACGAAGCAGTTTGAGGATTACTCGAAGGCGCTGGATAGGGCAATGCGCATGACACAGGGTTTCCTGGTTGTCACCACGCTTTTCTTCTTCTATACGATGTTTCAGCCATAGATGCCGTCCGCGTTGCCGAAGAGTTCCTCGGAGAAGCTGCCCAGCTGGTTGATGGGGACTATGGGTACTTTGTTTATGAACTTCGTTGCATGCTGATGCAGGGTGACGATGACTGGCACGGACGCCCTGACAGGCTGTTCTGACAGGTATCTCTTGGCACGTTCTATCTGCCTCGTTACGGCCACTTCAAGCGAGGAATTGGTCATCCGGTTCCAGTGCTTGCAGTCCACAAGGATGGCAAGCTTGTTTTTCAGCCCCACGACGTCAATCTGCATTCTGGGCTTGGTAAGTATGACGTTACGGAATGTCTCAAAATCATGAGACTCCAATATTTCTGCGGCAAGGGACTCAAAGTCCTGCCAGGTGAGCAGGTTTGAAATCTCCTCCACTGGCGCGCCCATGGTGATTGCAAGCATGCCTGTCTTGAGCCTGTCATTTTCGTCAAACTGCACATGACCGTCAGCAAATATGCCTATGCCGTTCTTCATGAGGTTGTCCAAAATTTCGGCCGAAAGATCCTCACTTGTCCGTGTTACAATGGAAAATTCCTTCAGTGTTATGCCGCCTGGTACTATCCCTTTGATGCCATTTATGAGGTTGTGCAGGTTCATCGTATCTTGTCTTTTCCATGCTGATAAAAAATTAATTATTTCGGTTCTGCTGCAAAACCAGCTGATAATGGTGATATTACCTGTCCTTTATATTTTCCAAAATCACCGACGATCAAATACATGCCGTAAAATCTGCCAGGCAGGCTTTCCTACCGCGGCCTGAACTGGTTGCCATGATGGAGACCTTCCGCCTGATGGTCAACCACTGCATCAGGCTAGGCCTTGAGAACATCACGACAAACATGAGGAGATTGTCACTGCTGTCATAGGCCGCCCGTAGGAATGCGGGATCCCGTCATACTACAAGCTTACAGCAATCTCACAGGCTGTACAGGAAGGGAAACTGGCAGGGAAGAAGATACAGGAGGAGGCTGAACTCGTGGTCTTTCTACGAGTTGCAGCGGCAGATACAATACAAGGCCGTATGGGAGGGCATTCCAGTACGGTTTGTAGATCCGAGACGCACCAGCAAGCTCTGCCCGATATGTGGAGAGTCCAAGAGGACAGGCAGAACAGGCGGAAATTATGGCGCAGGAATTGCAGGAGAACAATGGACCGCGGTGTCGTCGCGGCCATGAACGTCTTTTTCAAGGGGCGGAGTGAGTTTTGCCATCCTCGAGGGCTTGCATGTGAAGCGATGAAGGGAACACAGAAAACTTCCACCGATAATCCTTGGAGTGGATGGAAGCAAGCTGCAAGTTCAGGGATGATCTCATGTCATCAGCCGGTTTTGCAGCAGAACCATTATTTCAGCACCGTTCAATTCGGGAAGCCGGTGGAAGGAGGCATCACCAGTTAGGCCATGGTTATATACGGTCCAAATCAAAACAACTCATGAGGCTCTTGCTAGTTGTTGTGCTAGCGCTCTTTGTTTTGGGTTCAAAGGCTGCCTTTGGAGAGAAGGGATCATACGTGGACAAGGTGGAATTTACACAATATTCTGACCCGAACACTGCCATGGAGGAGATTTTGAACGGGCATCTGGATGCCTACTACTCGCCAATTCCATCGGGCAGGATAGACAGCGAGGTCAGGAAGAATCTCAATGTATACCAATCTACCGGGACGGAATACGGGCTTCTCATAAATCCTGCCCCGTCTTCCAAGTTCAACCCATTCTCAATCAGAGAGGTGCGTTATGCGCTAAACTTTCTTGTAGACAGAAAGATGATAGTGGACGAGATCCTAAACGGCTATGGCTCGCCAATGATCTCAGCATACAAACCATACGACCCGGACTACCTCCTTGTGCTAGGGACCATCCAATCCTTTAACTTTGAATATAATCCTGTTTTGGCCGACAAGATGATATCGGACGGGCTGACAAAGGCAGGAGCTAAAAAAATGGGAGACAAGTGGTTCTATGATTCAAGGCCTGTGGTGATTACGATCTTTATAAGAAACGATGACCAGGTAAGGGAGGCTATCGGCGAGATTCTTGCTTCCCAGCTCCAGAAGACCGGCTTTCAGGTAAGGACTGAATTCGGCGACCTCTCAAAGGCCTTCTCGGTGGTATATGGCTCCAACCCCGCCGACCTTCAGTGGAGCATATATACTGAGGCATACACTACTGGGGGATTTGTAAGGTATGATTCTGTTCTTATAGCACAGATGTATTCTCCTTGGTTCTCCAACATGCCGGGATTCAACAACCCTGATTATTGGAACTATGAGAACGGATCACTCGACAACATATCAAAGGCAATCTTTGATGGGAATTTTACCTCCTCAAAGGAACGTGCACAACTGCTAAACCAGGGTGTCCGGGAAGGGATTGAGGAATCGGTAAGGATCTTCCTTGCCGCTCAGGTCGACCAATACGTGACAAGCAAGAAGGTCCACGGAATAATAGATGACTTTGGGGCCGGTATAACGAGCAGGCTTACGCCGATAAATTCAAGGGATGGTTCCGGGACGCTCAAGATCGGGGTTGCAAAGATCTACCAGGGGGCATGGAATCCTATAGCTGGGTTTACCGACTCTTACAGCCAGGAGATCTCCTCCTCAATAATGGATCCTGGTGATTTTAGAAATCCCTACACCGGCACGGTGATTCCGGCAAGGACGACATGGAAAGTCCAGACGGCAGGACCTGCTGGAAAACTTGATGTGCCAAGTGACGCTATAATGTGGGACCCGGGGGAACAGAAATGGGTTGAGGTTGGCAATGGCACCAAGGCAATCAGCAAGGTGACTTTTCATATGGATTTTGGCGATTGGCATGACGGCAGGCCTATGGACATGAACGACGTGCTTTACGGGATTTATTTTCTCTATCAATGGGGATCGGACAACGCAAGCCAGCTGAAGACGTTTGACTCGGAATATTCACCTAGGGCAAATCAGGCGGCAAAAACACTGGTTGGCGTGAGGGTCGTCAACAATGATACCATCGAGGTATACCAGAATTACTGGCATTTTGATGAAAACGAGATAGCTGACTCAGCCCAAGTATGGCCAAGCATGCCATGGGAGATAATGTATGCCATGGAGAGGGCGGTCGTAGATGGCAGGCTGGCATTCTCAAAATCCGACGCCATCAGCAAGAACGTTGACTGGCTGTCACTGGTAATCCCGCGCGACTCTGACCTCCTAAAGTCCTACTTGGCGGAGTTTGAGCGTGAGGGAAAGATTCCTCCTGCTCTGCAAGGCATGGCAAATTCCAGTTACTGTAATGCAAGATACGACAACGCGATAAAATGGATAGGCAAGCACGGTAATGCTATGATAAGCAACGGACCGTTTTATATCGACAGCTACCTGCCGGAGGCCCGCAGCATTACCCTCCGCTCGTTTGATGATCCTACGTATCCTTTCGGACCGGGCTACTGGGGAAAATTTGAAAATGTGCAGCTGCCCAGGTTGGAAAAAACAGCGGTACCGACTGCAGTGGAGATGGGCACGCAAGTTGACATACCATCCCTTGCGACTCCTGACTCTGACGTATATTATTATTTCATAAACGGACAGGGGAAGGTTGTCTACGACGGAACGGTGAATTCGGGCAACGGGAGCTTTGTCATTGTAGTCCCGGCAGATAGGACGTACGGGTTTACCATAGGTGCAAACAACCTGAAGCTGTTCACCGTATCAAAAACCGCCTTCAGGCCAGACATGTTCAGTACCAGCTTCCTTGTAACCCGCAAGGCATGGGGCATTCTGCCGGAAAACGTCACTGCATCACAGCCGGGGAATAATCCGGGTCAGGATTATGTGGGATTTATTATTGCGATCGCGTCTGCACTGTCTGTCCTGGCATACCTTCTGAGGAGGAAAAGGGTGACAAAGGAGGGAGTATGATATGGGCTTCAAAAGGTATCTTGCAAAGCGCGCAATTACGATGTTTGGTGTATTGATGGCCACGCTTCTGATAACAGTCGCACTTGTAGGGTCGAACATGGACGCAATACTGAAACAGAGCGTCTCGTTTGACATCAGGCAGCAGGTGACCAACGACAAGAGCTTGGTCTCAACCTTCAAGACCACGGAACAACTGGACAAGTATGTCAAAAACCAGATCGACTTGAGGGTAAGATCACTGGGGCTTGACCAGCCATGGTATACCCCGCAGAGGATAGGCCTTGCAATGTACAAGATCCTGACGCTTGACTTTGGCAGGGCGAAATTCATAACGAGTGATTCTGGGTCCTCCGACGTGAAGACCATAATCCTTGAAAAACTCCCAAGGACCATTCTGCTGTTTACCACTGCCACTGCCATTGTTTCCCTTGTCGGAATAATCCTCGGGTCGATCTCTGCAAGTAAGGTGGGTTCAAAAATCGACAGGATTACATCGGGTTTTGCCATAGTGAGCAGCAGCTTTCCGGTCTGGTGGGTGGGAATATTGATGATCTTCCTGTTTGCCTTCATCTATCCGATATTTCCGGCAAGGGCGACGCCTTCCCTAGCTGTGACGGACCCTGGGTATTTTCCGGCACTGCTTTATCACATGACGCTGCCGCTCATCACACTTGTCCTGATAGGGTTTGGGTCGTGGGCCTACCTTGTCCGGAACTTTCTTGTGGGCGTCCTGCAGGAGGATTTTATCACTGCAAAGAGGACCATGGGGATTGATGAGAAAAAGATACTCTATCGTCATGCGTTAAGGAATGCGGCCCCGCCGATAATTACAGTGCTTGCACTCAGCCTTTCCGGTTCTCTAGGGGGCGCCATTATAACGGAGGCAGTCTTTGACTGGCCCGGTATGGGGAGCCTGTATTACCAGGCCATCACACTGCTTGATCTTCCCGTAATAATCGGGGCCACGTACGTTCTGACGGCATTCTTTCTTGCAAGCATCTTTCTTGCCGATGTATTGTACGCCTATTTTGACCCCAGGGTAAGAAGGCAATGAGTTTCTCACCAAAGGAGGTCTGGAAGGAGTTTGTCAGGAGCAAACTTGCTCTGGTGGGATTGGGGATATTGGCGGTGTTGATTTTAATGTCTGTGATTGCATTAGTGGCGATGCCGGCGGGAAACTTTGGAAAGTGGAACGACCCTACGAGATGGCTTGCCTACCCAAAGGCAGCATCGCCAGCATGGATCAACTATTTTACCTCAAACAAGGTGCCTGAGCATATGGTATTGGAACCAAGGGAGGTGCGCCAGGAACAGGGCGGGGTGAGTGTCATAACCGAAGTGTTCTCGACAAATTATGGATATGATGCATTTCCAAGCGACTTTATCTATCAGTATGATGCAAACTACAAAGGTTCGCCGCTCCTTCAGATTTCGGTGAAAAGGCCCGACGGGTTAAGTACCGTTTTGCTCTCTACGGCCCTGCCGGCATCAGATGAAAAGAAGGTTGTTGGCGGGATGGTGTTCTCCACTGATAATTCTGTGAAGAAAAACATCGAAAATGGCATTGATTTCAGCTTTTCTACGGCCTCCGTCCCCTCGCAGGATCTTGTATTCTCCGAGACGAACCAAAACAGAGTCCAAAAGGGTCTTTATGAATTCAAGGCTACCTTTTATGATGTGGACGGGAGCCTTACGCTTGATCAATCAAGGTTCATCGTTGGAGGCAAGGCATACGGGTTGATGGGGACGGATGATTTGAGGAGGGACCTGGCGGTCGGATTACTTTGGGGTACGCCCCTTGCACTTTTTATCGGCGTTACGGTTTCCATAGGTTCTGTAGCACTTGGACTGCTCTACGGTGTTTATGCCGGTTTCAAGGGGGGAGGCACGGATGAGGTGATGATGAGGTTCAATGATATAATATACGCCATGCCTGCGCTGCCGTTGCTGATAATTTTGGCAGTCACTGTAGGCAACAGCATCTTTCTGATTGTGGGTTTTTTGGTTGTATTCGGATGGGTCGGCATTGCCAAGGTATCTAGGAGCATGGCAATGCAGATAAAGACATTACAGTTCGTCGAGGCATCAAAACTGATGGGGCAAAAGGATTTCAAGATCATCTTCAAGCATGTGCTGCCGCAGCTTCTTCCTTATGCCTTTGCGAGCATTGCAATCTCCGTTCCGGCGGCTATAACAACAGAGGCGGGTCTTAGTTTCCTGGGACTTGGGGATCCTGCATTTCCCACGTGGGGCCAGATGCTCCACGATGCAAGCCAGTATGGGGCTGCGGAGCGAGGCCTTTGGTGGTGGATTCTCCCGCCGGGCATGATGATTGCAATAACTGGGCTTGCCTTTGTCTTCATAGGCCAGGCAATGGATGCGGTAGTTAACCCTAAGCTACGACGGTAGGGTTGAAGCTGCGTATTATTCTGATCGTCTCGTCGCTTAGCTTGATGGTGTATGCTGCCGCGTTGGGATCGGTCGACTGTGCAAGGGATTCGGCAAACTGGGTCTTGTCCTTTCCCCTCTGGTACATGCCGCCGGACTCCTTGATGCAGAGCGGGAATTTCTGAAGCTTGAGACCGCTTTGAAAAAGGTGTGCCATAAATCTCTTGTAATTTTCAGGTTCGTACCATTCGGCATTTTTTTCCTCGCACAGCATTATCCAAGTGTCGATTGTATTCTGGAATAACGCCTTTTTTCTCAGGTCTTCTAACGTCATCTCGTATGCCTAGAAATCCGCCCTTTTCATCTTCGAGCCGCACCTTGGGCAGATGCCGCCCTTGAATCTGTTGTTGCATGCAAGGCAGATGTATCTTACTCCCTGACCTTGGCCGAAAAAGCCGCCTCCTCCGGCGCCGGAATCTGTACCCATACCGCCCATCCGCTTAAGGGCCCTGTTTCTCAGGAAGAGCGGGAAGACTATGAAGATCGCAAGTGCGGCTATGAGGCCAAATGGCCATGGCAGGAGCATCTGTAAACCAATGCTTACGGCAAGTGACCCAAAAAGGAATATGAGATAAGTCTTGTAATTTATCAACGCTACATGTTATAGCAAAAAGCTTATAAATTTTTGTCAGATTTTGTCTATGCGCACGTTCATTTCAAGAAGGTTTCCGTCTCGATCATATGCAAACAAGTCGTCGTCCTCGTAGGGGGCCTGGACAATTATTGACACGAACCCGAAGAAGTTGTGCAGGTCTGTGACGGAGGGTCTTGCAACTCCGGTCGGATGCGAGTGGACGGTTCCGACATAACTTGGATCTAGGGGTAGGAAGTTGTGCGGGAATCCTGCAAAGGTGGGGCCTGTGTGGAAGAAGGGCGGTATGACAAGGCCGTCTACGAGGACCTCGCTATTTTTGTACTTGCCGCGCAGGATGAGGATCCCCTCGTTTGGGTGGCTCATCTTGCAATAGCTGAGAATCCCGTCGCGCGTCTCTTTGGTTATGGTAACGGTGCGGCGCATCTTTTGCGACTTCTTGAATACCATGGCCTCTTTCTGACGGGGGCGCTAATTAATCTTAGAAATATCCTGCTAACACTGGACCTTGACGGAGGGATTGTCTAACAAGCTTTCAAGCCTCCTCTCCAGATCTGTCCTGGCCAAATTGAACTGGTTTTTGTTTTCATCCATCTCTCCCTCCAATTTCTTGTGCGCCGCCTCGAGGGAGGCAAGGTTCACCCTTGCTTTTTCAAGGGATTTTTTCGCATCCTCTAGTTTTTTTGAGTCAAATGACTTCAGGCGATGCTCGATCTCCATGACCTTTGCCTGATGATCGGCCTTTAGCTTCAAAAATTCGTCAAGTTTTTGGATGGTTTCTTCTACGGCCTCGGTAGACCTGTCAGAATCCTTGACGGACACATTTCCCGCAACGACGGACTTTGTCACTGCCTCCAAGATCTCTATTATCGCGCCCTTGTTTTCCTCTGACAGGACTTGGTAGGGGTCCTTCATCAAATCCTCCATTATCTTCTTCATGGATTTGTCAAATGCTGAGACATAGCTGTATTTGTTGAGAGGTCTTGAGATTTTGGAAAATTGCAAGTTTATCTTTCCCTTTATTTGGGACTTTTCGGTATCAAGCAGGACCATCTTATTTTTTTCCTCTTGGAAGTGAGAGTATTCTGGGCTTGACATTGTGTCAGATATCTCGCCTTCCAACGCAGCGATGGTGTTTGTGGCTTGGGCCCGCTCGCTGATTATCTCGTTGATTCGGTGGACCTTGGCCTCGTTTTCCTTTTTGAGATAGTTGATCTTCTGTATTTTAGCGAGAATTTCCATCGAGTCGGACTTGAATCTTTCTTGCTCGGTTATGGAATGTTGCAGGGAATTCCTATTTTTTGCAAGGTCTGCTATCTCGTCTTTCAGCCTGTCAGCATACTTTCTTGCAAAAACATGCATTACCCTAGTGTGTAACCCCAATACGTCCCCCATTCTCTTGAGCATCTGGTTCACTTCGTCGCTGAGTTCTATTACATCCTCGTACTTTTCCACTGTAACAAGCGTCGATTTGGTCTCTTTTTTTATTGTTGATACCACGGCCTCCTTGCCCCTTACGCCTATGGCCTTTAGGTTCTTGTCTACATCGTCAAGTTTTAGGTCGTCGGATTCCAACTGCATGACTATGTTGTAGATGTTCTTTTGGTTCAACTCTATCTCCCCCTTTAGGTCCCTTGCCTTCTTTATCAGGTCCGAAACCCTGGGGGCTTCAACACCTCTTATCACCGACGGGATCTCTTGGATTGTGATTTCCATCTCTTGGGGAATTTTGGGGCGGGGTTCTTCCGCTGTTTTTTTCCTGCCAAATCCAAAGACCATATAACTCTATAATTTATCTAACAACGTTAAATATTATGTATGGCAAAACAGAACCGTGAGCGATATCAGGTTGATCATGACGGGATGCGTGATCATTTTTGTGGGATTCTTGGTAGCTGGCATGGCAGGTTCGCAATATTCTCAAATGTCAATCCAAAAGGCGCAATTTGACGACTGTTATGATTATTCCACTGGCAAGCAGGTTTACGTAAACTGTTCATATGAGGAGAACCAAGCATTGCTTCTTCTTGCCTTTGCGGTGGGCTTGATGGGCGGGGGTTCATACGTTGTCTTCAGGGGCATTAAAGGAAGGTGGGATCAAAATGTGAAAAGTGACGAGATGGTCGGCCCAAAACGCGACTGACTGGCTCAACTGTCCTCCCTATCTATGTTTTAACACCTATGAGGTCTTTTTCGAAATCGTCAGTCTCTGCCTTGATGGTTCTTCCTAACGCAATGAATCTCTCGCGGAAACTTGACAGCTCGTCGCTGCTTTTCGACTGGATGAATTTGGCTACCAGCACCTCGGATCTCTTGATGAGGCCTTGTATTTTTTCCAACTTCTCAAAGCTTTTGGGGTCGTCCTTTTGGATCGACTTGAGATCTAAAACGAGGCGGTCCCCCGCACTTGAGAAGCAGCTGATTGAGGAAAACAACTGCTTGTACTCCTCTGAGAACCTCCTTGATGGCATTTGGTCCTCCTCGGATGGGAATTTGAGGAAACTTGTAACGTTGTCTTGAGGATTGGAGTATTGGACGACGGGGGACTGGGCAGACTTTTCATCCTTCTGAAATACCAAATACGACATGAAGATCCTCTCGACAAAGCTGTCAAGTAGCGATATGTGGGACTTGATTGCTTGGGAATAGTTTGCAATGGCATCGTTTTTGGTGGAAATTCTTTCTTTTTTTCCTAACCAGAAGGCGATAGCTTTGTGGCCTATCACGGCACCTATGATTAGGGGTATGATGGATTCTGCCAAGGAAGCCAGCACCTGCAAGAGGAGATTGGAAGTGCTTGTCATCTGGTTGTCGTTTACATTCAGGTTTCCGGACAGGGTCACGTTTTGGGCATAGATGGTACCGGGAATCAAGGTCATGATTCCAACTACTGCCAAGAGCGTCGTCCTGTACTTCATAATTGAACGCTCCAAGGTATGATGCGGTACATTGGTTTTTTTACGAAAAACCATTAAAAAAAATTTGCGTATCTTTAATCTGATAAAATCTTAGGAAGGGATAGTTTGCCTATTGGCAGATTCGGGAAAGCGGTACGTTGGGTAATCTAGCAGGCAAGAAATTACAGAGGATAGATGCGTTTCTCTTAAATAGAAAGCACGTGGGTTATATGTTGAACACATGCCTTATTTCCTCTCCCCAAAGCGAGCCGCCGCATATAGGATCGCAATGGCGGTTGCCGGAGAAAGGAAGGATGAACGTGATCAAAAGATTGATGATATCAAAAGGATTGATTCGAAACTGGGGAAGATGGTGGATTTTGAGGTAGGCAAGGTCCTGTCCAAAAATGATTAGCCTGACATCTCCTGATTATTCCAATTTGGTATTTGCCTCCACGTCTCTTGCCTCTTTTCAAAGCCCGCTCTCTGCCTATTTGGGACATTTGAAAGGGTCCATGTCATTCCAAATACCGGCAATGATCTCCTTCACAATGTTTGTTGCTGCTATGATTATTGCCATTCTTGGGATATGGATTTCATTTGCATTCCTAATTGTTGGAACGATCATTGCCTTCGTGGCTTATTATAACATCTTTCATGAGGAGATGATCCGGGATGAAACGACCAAAATATTGGATGTGATTGGGAAGAACAGGAAGAATGCAGATCAAGTCCATAAAACTTCGAGCGCCGCTGGTTGAAATGTCGGTCCACTACATATTTGCATAACAACTGTTACTGCTGACATGGACAAATAGGGACACGTGTTACCACTTGGCCCAATTGTACTGGTATGTCTAGTTTTGGCATGCGGCTAGGCACAATGACCAGATGTCAAACAAGTCAGGTTGAAACCCCATCTTCCAACTAAAATTACGAATGAAATTTTGCATATTTTCAGTAAAAAATTCGAGGCGCCAGGTAAGGGATTCGAACCCCTGAGTGCAGAAGCACAACCGCTGCCTTGTATGAGATCTCGAGGCGGTCGCCGTACCGCTTGGCTAACCTGGCGCATATGTGCCTGAGTTTTGGGGGAATAAATACAATCAGAATACTGATCTAATGATCATGCGATCAAGTATATAATAAAGGATATAAAGTAGATTATTTATAATAACTTGATGGAGGCTTTAACCAAAAAGACGGTAATGGTGGAGTTTGAGGGAAAAAAATACGCCCTCAGTGAGGATTTGACCATAGGGGACTTGCTTGCCTCGCTCGGAAAGCCGGTGGACATGCCCGTGCGCCTGCAGTCAAGGGAAGGGGGATTTGTCCTTGTTAGCAATAATTGATAATCGATAGTTTATTATTGATTGTAGTGGTATTCACCAACGCGGTAAAAATGGCAAAGACACGAATCTCGATAACAATTGATGGAAAGACGGCAAAGGCAATTGAGAGCTATTATCGTGAAAAGGTAAAGGCTGCCGCAGAAAAGGGTGAGGCAATCCCCAAACTCTCGAACATCTACGAGGAGATTATAGAAAGGGGCTGGGAGTCCAAGTCTGCTATGCGGAAGAAATAGGAAGACCAAAATGCACCACTTGCTTAATCGGTTTCGTGGGTCTTGATCTAAAGGCATTATGTACCAGGGAAAGGACAACGCTTGAAGCCTTTTCATCAAAGGTTGTGGCCATTGACGCCTACAATGCGATATACCAATTCCTGTCGATAATACGTGGGCCAGACGGCCTTCCTCTTACGGATTACAACGGCAGGATAACGAGCCATATCTCGGGCCTCTTTTACAGAAACATCAACTTTCTCTCCCTTGGAATCAAACCTGTCTACGTGTTTGATGGAAAACCCCCGTCGCTAAAATCAGCTGAAATTGAGAGGAGGAAGCAAATAAAAAAAGAGGCTACGATAAAATATGAAAATGCGGTAAGCCAGGGAATGTACGAAGAGGCAAAAAAGTATGCGCAGCAGACATCCATCCTAAAGGACGAGATGGTGCAAGATTCCGAACGACTGCTTGGCCTATTTGGCATTCCTTTCATTCAAGCACCATCTGAGGGAGAGGCAACTGCAGCGCATATGACGACAACCGGACTTGCACACGCCTCTGCAAGCCAAGACTTTGACTCGCTATTGTTCGGTGCAAAAAAACTTGTGAGGAATTTTACCAATTCCGGCAAGAGGAAACTTCCCAACAGGAACACGACGATAGAGATTGAGCCGGAGCTGATAGATCTTAACAAGACGTTATCAGACCTTGGAATTGTGCGAGAACAGCTGGTGGATATCGGGATATTGATTGGGACGGACTTCAACCCGGATGGATTTGAAAGAATCGGGCCGAAAACCGCCCTCAAGGCAATAAAACAACACGGACGCCTAGAGG
Source organism: Nitrososphaerota archaeon (assembly GCA_028866895.1). Lineage (GTDB taxonomy): Archaea > Thermoproteota > Nitrososphaeria > Nitrososphaerales > Nitrosopumilaceae > Nitrosotalea. The sequence goes on along the minus strand of JAGWHF010000005.1, from coordinate 134,533 downwards.
AAATCCCGCAGATCCGGGACAAACTGGAAAGTGTAGACTACAAGCAGATCCGTGAAATATTTTTGAATCCAAAGGTTGCCCAAGTAGCCGAGCTGAAGTTCGGCGATGTTGATTATGCGGGCATTATCTCATATCTTACAAAGGAGAGGAGTTTTTCAATCGAGAGGGTTGAAACGTCGCTGAACAGGCTGAAAAAAGCCATGGAAAAAAAGAGTCACACGCTGGAACAGTGGTTCAAGTAAACACGGTTATCCAAGGCGCCTTCTTTTCTCCTCGATCCTCTTTTCTGACTGGAGCCTTTCAAGCCCGTAGGTCTTCAGATCTACGAACTTTATTATCCTGCTAAGGTTGCGGTGTTTCTTTTTGATAAGCCGGAACATTTCCTGGGCTACCATGCGGTAGTCCTGATGTCCTTGGGGGACGGTCCTAAGCTCAATTAGGTGCGTTGCCTCCCTAAGGTTCAATTTGATGAAATAGTTGTATTTGTAGGCAAAATTTACTACGTATTGCGCCTGCTCGGGCATCTTATCTGACAGGAGGTCGAAGACTTCTCTTGCCTTGTACATGCAGTCCTCAAAGTCCTTCTTTATTCCAAGTGCGACTATCTCGGAGGGAACCGAAAATCCGTGCCTGGTGGTTAGCAACTGCCTCTCAAGCGTGAGGAGGCGGTGCCTGTGGAGATCGCGGAACATGCCAAAATTGGTCAGGAGGTCAAATGTGTACTCTGTCATCTCAAAACCCCTTGGAGGCCGCTGCCTCCTGTTTTTCCTCATTTCTGTAAACGTGTTGATAATTTTCTGGCGTGTCATGGGGCCCATTTTTCTTGCCTGTCTTAGAATCTCACCGTAGGTCAATCCTGACGACCGCTCATACAACAGGCCTGAAATCACTTTTGCCTCAGCCTTCTTCTCCTGTTCTGCCTCTATCATTTGCACGAGAAAATCTTTCGATTTCTTGTCTACTAGGAATTTTTTCCCGAAAGACTCTGACTTGTTCTTAATCTCAGAAAGGTAGGCTTGCAAGATCTTGCCGTGGCCGTCATCTGACCTCTTCACAAAAGACCTGATTGTCTTGTCTAGTTCGACGTGCATTCTCTGGGCAATTTCCTTTTCCTCCTTTAGGTTTGAAGCGTAGAGAATTGTTAGGAGATACTCGAAGGCCCTGCCGTTGCCTGTTATTCCAACGTTGGTAAGGGTTGAGGCGGGAAGTATGCCGCGCAAAACATCCAACGCCTTTGCCTTAATTGTGGCAGCATAAATCCTGTTTGCAGATTTGACGTCCTCCTCTTCTCTAAGCTTTGCGAACGGTACCTCGTCTCCTGCCGAATTTCTAAATTTCTGGTCTTCGATTGGCTCCCTTTCCTTGATGTAGGATATCATGGGCTGTAGGTTTCTGGAATATACTTCAAAATCTAGGTTGCATGAATCGATGTACGCGTCGGCACGCCTTGACGCCATTATGTCCGGTTCCCTGAAAAACTTGTACTGGCCGTTAATTTTTTTGTCCCATGAGACATAGCGTGAGGATTTTTCTAGGTATGAAAGTCCAATCCTGCGGTCCTCGATTTTTTTTACAGCGATGTTGGAGAGGCCTTCTATTGCAATCTGCCCTTCTCCCAACTCGGCCACGGAATCATCGCCGTACTCCAGCAAGACCCTGTTGTAAAACTCCTCCCCCCGAGATTCATTTTGGATGAATTCGTCAAGGAAAACCCTGCGCATGCTCTTGTCGGTCCTGCTGTATCTTGACATTAGAGCACCGCGATCAACTTGGCGGGGAGTGGTAATTGCAAAGATCGGCTCGTCACTGTTGGAAAAATGGTGCGACAGGATTTTTTTTTCAGATTCGGAAAATTCTGACAACACGTTTTCAAAGTAGTTCAATTATAAATAATCTACTCTTTGTTTTCCTGTTTTTTTCCAATCTGAATTAGATCTGTCGGCTTTGCATTCAGCGTGTTGTGCTTGCCCTGCCAACGCAAAAGCACCTCCTTGAATGACTCAGCCTCTGACGGATCCTCGGTATACATCAAGGCGGTAACCCATCTTCCTTCCCCCGCCGATCCTCCCATCGAATTCATCCAGAAATCGGTGGGCGTGTTTTCGAAGGCTTTGTGATTGGGATCGCGACTCATGTCGATCCAGCGTTTTGCCACAAAATGGAGCACTTGGTCTAGTTCATCCTTTGTAATCATGATTGGACCATTATGATCCAAGTGATTTTAAAATTACTAAATTGGGGCTGCCGTTTAAACTTTGTAAAAATGATCTTACCAAAATTTGAAACCTTGTTAACACTTCGTTGGTTATATTAAAAATATCAGGTATGTCCAATGAGCAAAGAAGATGTCGAGTTCATCGGCAAGCAGGTTAAGGACATGTATGGGACATACATTGGGAAGGTCATAGGCACCATAACCGACATAGACGGAAGTGTACAAACCGTAGGTGTCGATTGCGGTTCCGAAGGCCTAAAACAAGTTCCCTTCGAGCAACTGGTAGTTCAGGGCCAGTATGTTATCTTCATTCCTAGGTGGAGATTGGATGCCCAGAGATTGTTGCGCGAGAAGGGCCTTACATTGCGCCGGATTCGCGCGCTGATGGATATCGTATCTGAAAACGACGACATGAAGGAGGATGCTGAACTGATCCATGAGAAGTACAAGATGAAATTGCTGACGCTGGACGAGACCGAGCGAAAGATCCGGGAGAGACTGGATCAAAGACTGGCGGAGCTTGACAGCCAACTCAAATCTATAAGGATGCTCAGGTTTGATGCCAAGTTACAGAACAAAAGTAACGAGATCTCGGATGTCAAGTACGAGTCGGTCAAGACTCACACGGTCGAGATAATAGAGCACATCGAACACGAAAAAGCGGAGATAGTGAATATCCAGCGCCGCATAAACGATCTTTCAGTAGAAAACGTGGAGCGTGCAGAAAGTCCGAAGCAGGACGTTCATTCAGCCGCCGTTTCCTACCTTGGTAAGGTGGAAACCGATTCTCCTCAGACCAAGACGCCCGTGGCAGTGGGTGTGGCCGTTGGAAATAATAATCCCCCAACACCAGCTTCACGTCCCGTTGCTGTCGGTGCAGACGGAGAGGAAGAGACTCAAGATTCAGACTGGCTCAGGAGAATATCATCCTGAACCTCTGAAAGGTAAGGTCGCCGCTCCAGGCCTCCTTCTAAGAGAACCTTTTTTTTGATGTATGACCCAATACGTTTGTTGGCGAAAGACTCGTTTACAGTAGGACTTGGGAACAACGACAGCCTGACAAGAAAGTTGGCGGAGGAGGACTATGTAAAGTTCTGGGAAAAAGAGGCGGAAAAGCTCCAATGGTCTGAAAAATGGAGCAAATCTCTCGAGTGGGATCCCCCATTTGCCAGATGGTTCGTCGGAGGACGTATCAATGCATGCTATAACGCACTCGACGTGACAGTTAGGAAGAACGGCAAAAAGCCTGCCATTCTGTGGGAAGGCGAGAACGGCACAAGTCGTACATTGACATACCGGGATCTGCTTGATTATGTGTGCAGGGCAGCGAACACCCTAAAATCACTGGGCGTACGGAAGGGGGACAGGGTGACAATCTATCTCCCGATGGTTCCGGAACTGATGGTATCGCTTCTTGCATGCGCAAGGATAGGGGCCGTCCATACGGTAATCTTTTCGGGTTTCAGCTCCCAATCTATCCGGGACAGGGTAAGCGATTCCAAATCCAAGGTCATTATCACAGCAGATGGTGGTTTTAGAAGGGGTGAAATTATAAAACTCAAGAGGATTGTGGATGAGGCGATATCGGATCTTGACTTTGTGGAAAGCGTACTTGTGTTAGAGCACGCAAAGATCCCGGTCGAGATGGGTCGAAGAGACAAACGCTGGGCCGACCTTGTAAACGCGGCCTCAAACATTTGCGAGCCTGAAGAAGTGGAAAGCACGCACCCGCTCTATATACTATATACTTCGGGCACTACGGGAAAACCCAAAGGCGTACTGCATGGCACTGGGGGGTATCTTGTCCATGTTAACAGCACCTTCAAGTGGCTATTTGACGTCAAGGACTCGGATATCTATTTTTGTACGGCGGACATCGGATGGGTTACAGGCCACAGCTACGTCGTATATGGGCCTCTGATGCATGGTGCAACACAGGTGATGTATGAGGGGGCCCTGGTCTATCCTACGCCCTCGCGTATTTGGGAGATGGTGGAGAGGTACAAAATCACGGTCCTTTATACAACTCCAACCGCCCTGCGCATGCTGATGAAGTATGGCGACACACTTTCAGACTCGAAGGACCTCTCAAGCCTGCGCCTTCTTGGAAGCGTGGGTGAGCCAATCAATCCGGAGGTCTGGCTGTGGTACTTCCGCGTGATAGGGAAGGAGAGATGCCCAATAGTAGATACTTGGTGGCAGACTGAGACGGGTGGAACAATGATCTCGGCCCTTCCGGGGCTTGAGACTGCACCTATGAAGCCCGGTTCTGCGTCAAGGCAGGTTCCGGGTATTAACGTCGGGGTGGTGGATGAAAATGGCAAGGACCTTCCGCCTGGAAAGAAGGGTTATCTGGTAATCAAGGCGCCGTGGCCAGGCATGCTGCTGTCGCTGTGGGGGGACGACGAGAAATACAAGACAGTCTATTGGTCCAAATATCCGAAGATGTATTATCCCGGGGATTTTGCCATTAGGGACGAGGATGGGTACATCTGGATGCTTGGAAGAGCAGATGATGTCTTAAAGGTGGCAGGGCACAGACTCGGTACTGCGGAGATTGAAAGCGGATTTGTATCCCACGGAGCAGTGGCAGAGGCCGCAGTGTGTGGTATTCCGCACGAGGTAAAGGGAGAGTCGGTAATCTCATTCCTCGTCTTAAAGGAGGGGGCTGCATGGGACATCAGGCTCAGGGATGAGTTGGTCCAACACATAAGAAAAACGGTGGGACCTATTGCAGTACCGGATCAGTTCTACGTGGTTTCAAAACTGCCTAAGACAAGAAGCGGGAAGATCATGCGAAGGCTATTGAAGGCTGTAGCAAAAAATGAGAAGATTGGGGACGTAAGCACACTGGAGGATGAGGCCGCGGTGGAAGAGATCAGGTCTGCCTTCAAGGAACTCGAACGGGAAATTGAGGGCAGCAAGCTCAGATAGAAATTATTTTCAGCTTGGAACTTGATGTTATGTTGAACTTGTCTACGAATCCTGCTGTCACTTCTAGGACGTATCTTGCAGGCCTGTTCCCTCCCTTGTCAACGGGGCAAATTGCAGTCTCGAGGGCAGTCTTGCACGGCTGGACAAACTTTGAGATGTGGACGATGTTTCCATCGCTGTCAAACCAAATTATGTCTAGGGGAAACTGCATGTTCTGCATCCATATCGGTATGACCTGCTGGTTTTGCATGACAAATATCATCCCCTGATCATACGGTATCTGGTTTTGGAACATCAGACCGCGTGACCTCTGCGCGTCCGTTTCTGCGACTTGGACTGCAAGCGTCACATTCCCGATCCTTACGGTGCCCTTTGGGAATTTTACGTCGGCAAACTTGGAGTCGGATGGTATTGTCAACACGCCTGCAACGCCAATTATTACCGCAGTAATGGCTAGTGGAATCAGTATTTGGGCCCTTGTTGCCACAAAAGCCGGTGTGCCAAGTCTAGTTAAAAACCAATGCAAAAACAGATGGAGGCTATCTTATCCGGTCTTTAAAGTCGGAAATGTGTTTTGCGAAGCTTCTAGTTTCATGTCCGATGTCAGATATGGTTGCCCCGTTGTAGACCCTGTCCAGATACTTGCCTGCTAATATCATGGGTACGCCAGCCACGGTAGTAAATGGCTCGGGCGAAAAAAGCAGTATGAATCCTATCTTTTGTATCTTCTTTCCAGGCGCGGGTGCTCGCTGAAGGGCGCCAAGTGCCCGTGCTGTGCCGCGGTCGTCCAAGGCCCCTAGATTTGAGTAAATCTCGGCGCGCCTCTTGATGGACTCTCTCATTTTTTTAATTTTATGAATACTAGTTCGAAGTCCATCATCCATGCCTTCCACAAGTTTTGGGATTTGTAGTTAAGATTTCATGCAAAAGATCAATTACAACAAGGTAAAGGTTTGCGATCAAGGGTGAGGAAATATCTGGTGCCCTCAGGAAGGGGATGGGGCCCATACGGCCTTGTCTGGGGATTCAGACGCGGTCTGCAGGTTTGGGGGGGGGGGGTCTCTCAGGCTTATCTGGGGACGGACGAATTCACGCCTATGGGTACGGGGAGCCGCCGGGACCCATTCCAGCATAAATATGACTTGGCAGGCGTTGGGTCATTCGTGTACGACTATCCTGATGTCGTCTTTTGACATCACGGCGTTGATTAATTTCTTGCCATGGCCTGACCGCTTCGGTACTATTATCCGTCCTTTCTTGCCGACCCTTGTGGATAAAAGGTGCCTGTCCTTGACGTAGATATCAGTGTCCATCCCTGACTTGTTCGTGTCTACCTCGAAGATGAAATTGTTGCCAGATTCTGACATTTCAAACCATTCGCCGTTTCTGGTAGGGGACGTCCTAGGCTCTACATCGATGTGCACCCCGAGGCTTTTTTCAAGCTCGTTTATGGTAGAACCTCCACGCCCGATGATGGCTGGTATGGAGTCTTTGTCAATCCTCACTCTGACGCTGCTGTTGGAAAGTATCTCTATCTCGGCTTTAGGGTCAAACCGCCTTACCGTCTCCTTTATTTTTGATTCTGCAAGTCTTTCAATACCACTTCCCTTTGCCTCTTTTGAGATTGGAATGACGATGTTTTCCTCTCCATATGTGTAGATTTCATATTCAAGGTTGTTATTCTCAAAGTTTCTTATCTCTATCACCGGCCTTGCTAGGTCTTGCTCCGTCATGCCGGTGGGTACCTTCACCTTGAATTCAAGCCCGTAAACCTTGGAGACCTGCCCAGCCTTGATGAAGATCACGGTATCAAGTATGTGGGGGATCATTCCAAGGTCCACCTTCCCAATAAACCGCTGGATTGCATCAAGCGGGGCGTTTGCGTGGACTACGCCTACCATTCCTACCCCTGCAAGTCGGAGGTCTGAGAAAACCCTGAAATCGTGATATCTTCTCACCTCGTCAAAAATGGTATAGTCGGGTCTGACCAGTAACAGGATGTCGGCCGCGTTTTCAAAACTTCCCTCAAGGACCGTATACTGTGTTATCTTCTCATCGACCTGCAGGTCTCTGGGGGATTCGAAGGTCTTCACTATCTTTCCCCTTTTTGCGTAAAAGTCTGCAAGACTTGAGGCAAAGGTGCTCTTGCCGGAACCTGGTATGCCCGATATGAGGATTCCCTCGGCGCTTTCCGAGAGTCTTTTCATGAGCTTTTCTGATGTGTTGTATTGCTCAAGGGACATCTTGACAAGCGGGTGGGTTATTGTTATTTCATAGCTGTCCGAGAAGGGCCTGTGCGTTATCACAACCCTGAATTCCCTGAATTGAACCACCAGCGCTCCTGCCTTTGAGATCTCGATGACCCCGCTTTGGTTTACCCTTGATGACTCGAGTATCTCTGTAGTGATCCCCTCCAGATATTCTCTGTCGAGCACCCTGTCGCCGATTTCCACAAGCGAAAAAGCGCCCGGTTTCCCGCGTTTGGCCACGGGCCTTGTACCCTCCTTTAGGTGAACACTCATGGTTTCCCCGTCGAAGTATCTTTCAAATTCGAGGTCGGATATCTTGATCTGGGGCTTGGAGTAATTGGTCTTGATGCCTTCCGCCTCTGCTACAAGAGCTTGGACGTAATCTGCCGTGTAAAATGTGGCCGAGTTTTTCTTTGCGATGTCCTTTATTATGGCATCGATCCTGCCATGTCTTGCCAGTTTTATGTCGTCCATGCTGGGCCGCTCGCCCTCGAACCTTAGAACGATGCGATTTTTTTGGGCCAGTTCGCGAATCTTTTTAATCTCTTCCAGTCCTACAAAGCCGTAATCTTTGCTCTGGGAGGCCTGTGATTGGAGCTCATCGAGGACCGCGACAGGAATTATGATCTCACAATCCCTGAGGCTCCCGGCTTCTATAAGCTTGGTTATCTCGCCGTCGATTATAATGCTGGTATCTGCAACTATTTTTTCCATCATGTCAACTGGCCCTCTTGCACCTATAAATCATAAGTGCGTTCAAGGATGGACGGTTTGGCCGATTTTGGCGGCTGAAAATTCAGGCACCTCGCAGGCTTAGGACCTCGTTTATCTTGTTCAGGACATCCTGAAAGTTGAACGGTTTCAATATGTATGCCGAGGCGCCTTCCTTTATGCAATCCCGTATGGTGTTTTGGTCGTCTGATGCGGTGATCATTATTACTCTGACCGCTGGCCTGATGGACATCATCTGTTTTAGGACGTCAAGACCGTCCATCTTTGGCATTGCCATGTCCAAAAGAACGATGTCTGGAAAAGTCTTCTTAAATTGCTCTATCGCTTCAAATCCGTTTGATGCTTCCGCTGTGCATTCGTGCGCACCTATGGACAGGATGTCCCGCAGTACCATTCTTATTGATTCTGAATCGTCTGCAATCATGATTCTGGCCATCCTTTAGGCATCCCGTGCTGGTTATTTAAGCCCAAACGAACTTCAGATGCCTTGCAGGCCGGGAAACTTGGCGAGGACCAAGCTCCTAAATTTAGTCATGCAGTCAATGTCGGTACCGAGGAATGACCTTGTCATCTGAATTGAGGCGTCTTCCAAAAAATTGATGCAGTCGGAATTGATGCCGCCTTTAGAAAATTGCGCTATTATGGCCTCGCATGTACTTGCCATGTCGCCGAGATCTTCCTTTCCCATCATGGGGGCAAGCCCCTTTATTTTGTGCAGGGGTTCCTTTATCTCATCTGAATTTTTCAAGACGTCATTGTCCTTCTTGCGTTGTCCTAACGCAATCTGTAATTTTTCAAGCTCGGAAGAAATCTCCTGCGTGGCAACTCTTTGAAACTCGTCCGCCATTTGATTTGTTAAAACACGTATGTTATACAAGCTTTTATAGGATTATCTCTTGTGTTCCTATCGAATTGAAGATTGCTCAGAAAACATATGTCATGCTTGGGGTGATTATAGACGTCACTACATTAATCCTTCTCCTGCTGGTTTTGATTTCGCCTGAAAATCTGGTTGTGGCGGAGGGGCTGCTGATTTTTGACATTGTGATGTTTGTAACCTTCCTGTTATCGATAAAAAGGTCACTTGATCCTCTAAAAACCATGAACGATGCTATAGACAGGATCAAGAACGGGATCTACGGCGAACGCATAGAGTTTTCCTCAAAGGATGAGATGGGGGATCTTGCAAAATCCATAAACTCGCTTTCAAGCACGATTCAGAGGAAGGAGGAGGAGGCAAAGAAGGTGGAGATTGCAAAAGACGAATTTCTTGCGATGATTACGCACGAACTCAAGACTCCGTTGGTTCCAATTCAGGGATATTCGGATATACTGTTGGGGGAACACTTGGGACCACTCAATAAAAACCAGAAGGAGAGGATAGAGGTCATAAAGTCGAGCGCGTCATCCCTGCTACAGCTGATTTCGGACCTTCTGGACGCTCAGAAGATGGAGCTTGGGCAGCTCAGGGTTAAGAAATCTCGCCACAATCTGCGCCAGACAGCGGAAAATACCATGGTTGTAATGCAACCCCTTGCCGCAGGTGAGAGCATATCGCTTAACCAAAACATAAAACGAGACCTCTATGCAAACTATGATGATGACCGGATAACTCAGGTCATAACAAATCTGGTCAAGAACGCGTTAAAGGCCACCTCCGCAAAGACGGGTATGATAGAAGTTTCCGCAGCGGAGGGACCTGACGAGGTGACAGTGTCGGTAGCGGATAACGGGAAGGGAATACCTGCGGATTCAAAGGAGAAAATATTCAAAAAATTCTATCAAGTTGATACATCTTCCACTAGGGAGTCTAGCGGAAGCGGTTTGGGTCTTTCAATCTGCAAGGGAATAGTGGAAGCCCACGGGGGGCGGATCTGGGTGGAAAGTGAGATTGAAAAAGGATCAACCTTCTACTTCACCTTGCCGAAAAACAACAAGGGATGAATCCGGTATAAGATAAAATAGTTGCAGACTGGAGATCTTGATGTGCTGGAAGATCTTGCAGATAGGGCAGTCCAATTCGCACTTGAAAGTGGCGCACATTACTGTGATGTCAGGGCCGAGGTGGTGGAAAGCAACGGTTTCGTCCTCGAAAACGGCCAGGTCGAGAACGTCTCCTTGAGGTTTGATGATGGACTGGGAATACGCGTGCTGGCGGAGGGATCATGGGGGTTTTGTTCCTTCTCACATCCCATATCCTTTGATACGATTAGGGAGGGGATAATCGAGGCAACAAGGAACGCGCTTTACTGCTCTCAAACAAAGCGAAATAAGGTAAGCCTTGCAGACGTTAAGGCTCAGGAGGATAGGGTTGTCCACAAGGCCCAAAAGAGGCCTCATATTGAGGAGATGGTCAGTCTGGGGTCGGATTGTGATAAGATCGTAAGGGAGGGAAAGAGGATAGTCAGGTCATCAATCCGGATGCATCATGATGTATTCCACAAATATTATGTAAATAGTGAGGGCTCGAAAATAACTCAGGATTATGATGACCTGATAGCTGAACTGTCATCTACTGCACGGGAGTCGGGAATCTCAGAAACCACCAGCACCACGGAGGGAGGGCGCGGGGGCCTCGAGTTGATCTTAGGCAAAAACGACATTTTGGCAAAATCGGCCTTATTGTCGGAAAGGGCAGGCCAGTTGGTGGAGGCGAGGGCCGCAACGGAGGAAAAGGCCGTGGTGGTGATGAACCCTGATTTTGTTGCACTCCTTACTCACGAGATCTTGGGCCATCCATCGGAAGGGGACAGGGTTTTGGGAAGGGAGATGGCATGGGCCGGAGGCTCATGGTGGGCAGGAATGTTGGGTGAGAAAATCGGTTCTGATGAACTCAGTGTGTACGACGATCCAACCATTGGAAACTCGCTTGGAAGTTACAAGTATGATGATGAGGGCGTGCCTGCTGCCAGAAAATCGCTCATTGAGGAGGGCGTGCTTGTCAGGCACATGCAGAGCAGGGAAACAGCTGCAGTCTTTGGCACGGAGCCGGATTCCTCGATGCGGTCTGCAGGATATTCCTTCATGCCGCTGATAAGGATGGCTTGCACCGTCATAGGGCCTGGAAATTGGAATTCGGAGGAGATGATAAAAGAAGTAAGAGAAGGATATCTCATTTGCGACATGAAGGTACCGTCCATAGACATGATGCGGTATAACTGGAGCATCTCATGTCAATATGCCCAAAAAATTGAGAAGGGGGAGCTGAAGGGGATGGTGAGAGACGTGATAGTGATGGGCACTGCGCCTGAATTTTTTCGTTCAATTGATGCCAGAAGTAAGGATTTTGCCGTCCGACCCATTACGAATTGCGGCAAGGGTGATCCAATGCAAATAATGAGGATGGGCAACGGAGGGCCCTTCGTACGTGGCATCGCTACGGTAAAGAGTGTGAGGCAGTAAGATGTCGTCCGCCATTGATTCGATCAAAAATTCTGTTATTTCTTGTATGAATTGCGACCTGTCAAGGTCGAGGATAAACGCTGTCCCGGGCGAAGGGGACTGGGAGTCGGATGTGATCTTTGTTGGAGAAGCTCCGGGGCGCAACGAGGACCTGCAAGGAGCACCGTTTGTCGGAGCTGCTGGGAAGATACTTTCGGAGGCACTGGAATATGCAGGATTTACCCGTAGACACGTCTACATAACAAATGTTGTAAAATGCAGGCCGCCGAACAACAGGAGGCCGAGCAAGCAGGAGGTGAGTTCTTGCAGTGGATACTTGCAGAAGGAGATTGGAATCATAAAACCCACGGTGATCTGTATTCTTGGAAACACCGCCTTTGGCTCCCTTTTGGACGGTAGCGAGATCACAAAAAATCGTGGCAAACTAATCAGGAGGGAGGACCATCTTTATTTTGTCACAGTTCATCCTGCGGCAGTGCTGTATAATCCGGACCTGCGACAGGTTCTAAAGGATGATCTGAAGAGCCTTTACGGAATAGTTGAGAAGATAAAAAAGGGAACTCCTGTGCAGATCAGTGAATGAATCCGATATCGCGTCCCTTCTACTTGAGGAACACTGTCGAAGTCGCAATGGATCTTCTAGGTAAGAAACTAGTGAGGAAAGTGGACGGCTTGGTATTATCGGGAATCATATGCGAGACGGAGGCCTATTGCCACAGGGAAGATCCTGCAAGCCACGCCTATGCGGGACAAACCGAAAGAAACAGGGCCATGTTCGGTCAGGTAGGCATGGCCTACGTCTATTTTACATACGGGATGCATTACTGCGTGAATGCCGTGGCAAGAGACAGGAACTCTGAGGCCGGGGCAGTGCTCATAAGGGCAATAATTCCAACGGAGGGGATTACCTTCATGAAGGACCAAAGGGGTACTGAGATCCTCGAAAATCTTGCAAACGGCCCGGCCAAGCTTACCCAGGCAATGAAAATAACGAAGAAGCAATATGAGGAGGACCTTACCCTAAAATCCGACCTTTACATCACAGAAGGAGTGCCTGTGAATAGGGAGATGGTGGAATCAAAGCCTAGGATAGGAATAAGGAAGGCCGCTGAAAATAGGTGGAACTTCAGCATGACGCCTTCCGGCGGATCTAGGATGTTGTCGAAGGCCTTGCGCCAAGGGTAACATTCACCTCGATCGTTTTTCCCTGCCTGTCGATTGTGAGGGTGACCTTGTCTCCTGCAGACTTTTTATCATCCAAGTATGCAATTACGTCATCAATTGTCTTTATCTGGTGTCCGTCTATTGCCGTGATGATGTCCCCGCCATGAGGTATGTTGTTGCTGTCCAGAGTCGCAGCCACGATCCCTGCCTTGTCTGCAGGCCCTCCCTTTACGACATTTTCTACTATCACTCCCTTGAAGTTCCGCGGGAGCCCGTTGGCAAGTGCGATGTCGGGGTCAAGAGTTCGTCCTGCTATTCCCAGATATGGATGCTGGTAGGTTCCAGTCTTGATGAGTACGGGTACTATCTTCGCTAGTGTATTGGAGGGGATTGCGAAGCCTATGCCCGAGAAGTCGCCCGTATTCGTCTTGATTGCAGTGTTCATGCCTACTACCTGTCCTTGAAGGTTCAGCAGGGGTCCTCCCGAGTTGCCGGGATTTATGGCGGCATCTACCTGTATTACGTCAGGTATGGAAAACTTTGAATTCTCATTTGGTATGAGGCGCGCCAAGGCGCTCACAATACCTGTAGTCATAGAGTCGCTAAGTCCAAAGGGATTGCCTATTGCAACAATCTGCTGGCCTGGCTGAAGTTGGGAGGAATTTCCCAAGCTCAAGGGCACGAGCTTCTCGTCCGAGAAATTGTCTATTATCTGGATTACAGCAATGTCGTTGTCTGGGTCCGTACCTATCACTTTGGCGGTGTATGTGTTGCCATCGATGAAGGTAACATTTACTGTCTTGGACCCTTCTACGACATGATTGTTGGTTATGATTCGCCCTTCTTTGTCGTAGACAAATCCTGACCCAAGTCTTGTGGACTGGCTTGAAAGTGGCTGGCCGTTTATTATGATGCTGCTGTCGGTCGTTGAAACCTTGCTTGTTATCTGGACTACCGAGTCTTCGGTTCGTTTGAAGAGGCTTGTCAGGACTGTGTCCTGGGTCAAAGGCTGGACGTCACCCGTCTGACCGGCCGCGCCCTCCTGCTGGGCCAAGGCAGCCTCCTGTATCCCCTGCGTACCTTGGACTTGGGCCGGCGAGGGATCGCCCGGGTTCTTGACATCTGTGTACTGGGTTATTATGGTAACGGCAAGAACGAGAATTACGGCGATTAAAACAATCTCTATCTTTCTCATTGGTGTATCGTCGGTAAAGTAGCGCAGACCAGAATAATATTCTTTACGAACCTATGTTCATCTCAACATAAATATACGCACAGGTTTGTTATCACGTAGTGGGAAAAAAGCAGAAAAACAAGGCAAAGCGCCTGTCTATTTCACGGGGAACCATATTATTTGTGGCGGTAATAGTAGCAGCGGCTGGGGCGGGCATATATTATCTGATAAACTCTTCGACGCCTGTAAACGTGGACCACCCTGTATTTGCGACTCCTACCAATATCTACATCATAGGAACACATGATCCTACCAGGGGTTACATTTACGAACAGGAATCTACCAGGCAGGGGAAGGGAAGCCTGACGGGAGCCACGCCAGATGCGGCCATACATGTCCCGCAAGGTTCGTTGGTATCCCTTCATTTCATCAACGAGGACAAGGACACAAAATCCCCGATGGACCTCAATATAGATCAGTTCAAAGTCCACACCAACAACTTGGGGTATTTCCAAGCTCAAACAATAAACTTCATGGCAAACAAGGAGGGGACTTTTTCATACTATTCAAACCTGCATCCTGAGATGAAGGGATCGCTTACGGTAGATCCATGATGATATTGATCCTTTCTTGCGAAGCATCCGGAAGGGGCAAAACGGGGGGCCGGCTGGGTGGACGGTAGGAACGATGACCTTTCAAGGACTGGCGTCCTTGATCTTATGGACAGTTTTATCCAGAGAATGCTCGAAATCAGGAGGATACTTCTTAGCGTTTCCGTTTCTGCACTGATACTTGCGCCGCTTGCAACGGGCCTCTCCATATTCCTCCTAACCCATCCAAAATTTTATGACCTGTTGCAAAATGAGCATGAGTTTGGGACGATTCTTGGGATCCTTCTTGGCGTCATCATATCAATCTCGGTAGTGTGGATAGCGACTGGTGTAAGGCAGTATGTTATGCTAAAATCTTGGGATCAAAAATATGATGAATATCTGAAGCAAAAAGACGAGATTGACAAGAGAATTGCCTCCGACTACGGGTTAGAACAGGACTAGGACCCGGTTCCACCGGACTCGATAGCGCCTTTTTTGCGCGGAAATAACTTTTCATACGGCTCCAAAATGGTCCTACAAAATTCCAGTCCCTTCGGGGCACATGTGTAAATGGTTATCGTTCTTTTTCCAAGCTGTCTTTCAGTGCTTGAAATCAGGCCGTTTGATTCCAAATCATCGAGTATGGGCTTGTGCTTTTTGAGATTGAGGCCGCAAAAGCTCACAAGGGCTGTCTGGTTGAGCTCGCCATACTGGACCAACATGAGTATGATGTCCTTTATTATGTATATTCTGTCCCGATATGAGCTGGTTCCAGACATTTGTCGTCTCACCAAATGTTGCTAAATATAATCTCTGGTCGCATGCGGAGCATCGTCTGCAACTAATAACCTCTTGCAAACATGGCGGTAGTCTTGGAGGGAGATTTGCAAACTATGCAGGGGAACTCGGATGATTTTGCATCAAAAGGTATGACCCTGATATCTGCCCCAGTGTCTTCCTTGATTGTTTCCTCACATTTCTGGCTGCCGCACCACGGAGAGCGAACAAACATCCCATTTTCTATCTCCTTTTTGAACTGGCTGAACTCTGTCACGTCCTTGGTCTTGGAACTGAGAATCGTTTTTGCCCTGGCGAAAAGGTCTGACTGGATATCATTTAGGGCATTAATCGTGCCATCGACAAGTACTTCAAAGGCAACATCGGTTTTCTTCATGTTGTCCCTACGTGCCAGAACCACCTTGTTTTTGGAGAGGTCCTTGGGCCCGATCTCTATTCTCAGCGGTACTCCCTTCATCTCCCAATCGTGAAATTTGTAGCCGGGGGTGAACTCGTCTCTTGAATCTAGGTGTACCCGTATGCCTCCCTTGGAGATGTTCTCTTTTATCTCACTGGCCTTGTTAAGAACTGAATCCTTGTCTTCCTGTGACGAGTAGATGGGAATTATCACTGCTTGAATAGGGGCCACGCGTGGCGGGAGGACTAGTCCCTTGTCATCTCCATGAACCATTATGAGTGCACCGATGAGCCTCCACGAGATGCCCCATGATGTCTGCCAAGCAAACGTTTCAACATTTTGCCTGTCAAGGAACTTTACATCGAAGGGCTTGGAGAAGTTCTGTCCTAGGAAGTGGGAGGTTCCCATCTGTAATGCCTTGCCGTCGGGCATGATGGATTCCATGGTAGTGGTGTAGATTGCCCCGACAAACTTTTCTTTGTCGCTTTTTTTTCCAAGTATGACGGGTATGGCAAGTTCTTCCTCTACTGTCTTTCTGTACATTTCGAGTATACTGGTGACCTCATTTTCGGCCTCCTCCTTTTCGGCATGAACCGTGTGGCCCTCCTGCCAGAGAAATTCAGATGTCCTAAGGAAAGGCTTTGTAGCCTTTATCTCTGCTCTTAAGGCGGAGTTCCAGAAATTGATTTTGAGGGGGAGGTCCCTCCAGCTTTTTATCCATTTTGAATACATTGAGTACGCTAGAGTCTCAGATGTGGGCCGTAGCGCCAGCCTGTCGCCGATCTCCGAATCGCCGGAATATGTCACCCAGAAAACTTCAGGGGTGAAACCGGCAAAATGGGTCGCCTCTCTGCTTAACAGCGATTCTGGAATGAGTACGGGAAGGAATGCATTCTCGTGGCCTGTGGCCTTTAACTTCTGGTCGACTGACGATTTCAGAAACTCCCATATGGAATACCCGTACGGCCTTAGAACGATGAGGCCCTTTACAGGTGCATAATCGGCAAGTTGTGCCTTTATTACCACTTGCGTGTACCACTCGCTAAAATCCTCAGACTTTTTAGATGTAATTCCTATCTCTTTGCTCAATTCACATCATTTTGGATTCTGCCCTAATGAGCCTTGTGCCTACTTCAGCGGGTCGCCCTTGCAAAGAACTTTTCCCGTAATTCTGCTCTGGAAGTTGGAGCAAACAAAACACTGGATAAAGGGAACTTCCTTTTTTAAAACCGGGCAGTCGACAGCCTCCTCTTTCATCTTCTTGAGCATCTTCGGACTTACTCCCTTCAACTTCAATTTTCCTTTGTCATCCATCATTCCTGATGCCTTCAGTTCTTCCTTTGTACCATCTGACAATCGGTTCGCTGTCGTGGCTGACTTGATTGTGACCTCGTATTTGTGTGGAAGCTCACTCATAACATTTATCTTGACATCTTGAATATATTGCTAGTGGTGGCCGGCACTGAGATCGCTTAAGATTAATATATTCTGAATCATTCCACAAAGCAGAAACTGATGTTAGCAATTTTCGATGTGGAGGGAGTACTGCTTGATGCCGAGTTCCTTCCGATACTTGCAGAAAAAATAAACAAACAAGACGAGATTTGGGAGATTACAAGGAGAGGGATTGAAGGAAAGATCAACTGGGAGGACGGACTTCGAAAAAGAATCGAACTTCTCAGAGGTATAGACTACGAGACATGCAGAGAGGTTGCTGACTCGCTCAAAGTCATGACGGGGGCGCGAGAGGCATGCAGTGCGCTAAAGGCAGCAGGATGGAAAGTCATGGCGGTCTCGGGAGGTTTTACCATAATGACAGACAGGCTGAAGGAGGAACTAGGGCTTGATTACGTCTTTTCAAATGAGCTGGTATTCGAAAATGGAAAACTCGATGACGTGATAATAAACGTCGATTCTGACAAGGCCAGGTCTGCCTTGATTAAGATAAGGGAGTGGAAGGAAAGGAAGGAGGATGTTGTTGTAGTGGTTGACGGGGCAAACGACATCAAACTCTTTAACATCTGCGGGCTTGGAGTGGCCTTCAGGGCCCAAGATTTGGTGAAGGACCTAGCTACCGTAACCCTCGAAGAGAAGGACCTCTCAAAATTAATAGGTATCATCAACAGACACTACGGGCTCAAGATCCAGCTCCAGACTGTTGCCTGAGGGAATATGGTTTTAAGAAGTGGGGCCAGTAAGTTTCTAGATGGTGTTGGAGCTCATTCCAGTTAAGATTGACAAGGAGGTCGGGGTCGGGGATGATCTTGTTGGCCTTATGCTGGAATCCGAAACGAAGCCGGAACTGCAAGATAACGATATCATAATGTTCACCCAAAAAATCATCTCCAAGCAAGAGGGGCGCACAATAAATCTTTCCGATGTCAAGCCGTCACTTCTTGCAACGGGAATAGCAAGCGAATATGGCAAAGATCCACGTGTTATGGAATTGATAATGGGACAAACAAAACGTATCGTGCGCATGCGGAATGGCATAATAATCTCGGAAACCTTCCATGGTTTCATTTGCGCAAATGCTGGCGTGGATGAGAGCAACGTGCCGGAGGGGAGCGCAACATTGTTGCCTGCTGATCCCGATCTTTCTGCTGAATCGCTGCGCAGACAGATAAAACAAAAAACCGGCAAGGATACTGCAATAGTGATATCAGATACGTTTGGCCGCCCTTTCAGGCAGGGCCAGACAAATGTGGCAATCGGGCTGTCTGGGATGGAGCCTATTCTTGATTATGCTGGAAAACCTGATAGTTTCGGGAGGTTGCTTCGGGTGACTGCAATCGCGATTGCTGATGAGTTATCTTCCGCAACGGAACTTGTAATGGGAAAATCACTTCGTACACCCATCTGCATAATTAGAAATTTTGGGTTTTCTAAAACTAAAAGTAAGATAGATGTGCTCATAAGACAGCGATCCGAGGACCTCTTTCGGTGATTGGTTGTTTTTGAAAACAAGGATTATATTCAAAGTTTGGTGGAATCACTAATCATTGGATGATCTAAGGGCAGAACTGCACTGCCACAACGAGTTTTCAAATTTTCACCTCGGCCTCAAAGAAACCCCCTATGATTGTGGGGTAAAGGTGTCGGAACAGATCGAACAGGCATATCAGGCAGGTCTTGACGCTTTTTTTATTACAAATCACAACACGCTTGATGGGTACGACCAGCTCCTGCGCTACAAGAAGGATCATCAAAAGTTCAAGGATGTTCAGGTTTATCCGGGTGAGGAGATTACGACGGACCAGGGAATCCATGTATTGGCATACGGTCTGACATCAGAGATAAAACCCGGTCAGGGCCTTGAGGAGGTGCTTGACATCATACGTTCCCAAGGTGCAATTTCATGCGCGCCGCATCCCTTCGCCTTGAACAATGGGTTAAGGGAGAAGGCGCTACTATGTGACCTCATAGAGGCGTTCAACAGCAATAACGTTGACAGGTACTCCAACCTTAGGGCTTACAAATTCGCAAAGGCAAACAAGATGAAGGCAGTGGCGGGAAGTGATTCACACGTGGTATCCACGCTGGGAAGGTCTACGAACATCATAGAGGCGGAAAACACATTGGAGGGGATTTTGAATGCCATGAGGAAAGGAAAGGTTGCAATAGGTTGTACGGGGTACATTACAAGCAGCGAGATGATAGAGCATGCACGGTACAAAATAGAAAATTCGAAGGAGGACATCATAATGTATTTCAAGGAAAACCACCCTCATCTTACAGGCATATGCAACTTTCTCATTGAGGCATTCCAGTCGAACCCGGACAGCGTGGTGTGGACAGCGGTGT
The DNA here is from genome assembly GCA_028866895.1 of Nitrososphaerota archaeon. Lineage (GTDB taxonomy): Archaea > Thermoproteota > Nitrososphaeria > Nitrososphaerales > Nitrosopumilaceae > Nitrosotalea. The sequence continues at coordinate 115,071 of JAGWHF010000005.1, read as the reverse complement.
ACAAGATTGCGGTACACCTTACGGCAAGGCTTTCCAACAAGATTAATTTCAAGAATCAGGATTATAACATCCTCTATGAACGAAACCTTAGGGCCATCCTGCCTATGATTCTCATCTGACTGGGAGGCACAATGCGTATGGGGGGAACCCCTTCATGGGAAAAAAGATTTCTGGGCAAGCCGCCGTTACTTCAGTGCCTCATTCATGAATAACATTTAATATTGCATTGAAAGCCTTTGTTATATTGGTGAAGAGGCATTTCTGAGTTATCTCCTACCAAGACAGTAGATGTGCGCGGAATGTTTTGTCCAGAACCAGTCTTCAGGACGAAGATTGAGATGGAAAGGATGGTGGTGGGCAACACACTGAAAATCATCGCCGATGATCCTGCTTCGGAGGAGGATATCTCAAGATGGGTTAACAGAAATGGGCACCAGTTGGTTAGCATAAACAAATCCGGAAAGGATCTTGAATTTATTATCAAGAAGGTGAAATAGGATCTTGACCATCGAGGCACTCAAAGATGCCGAGGGGCTGTTGAAAAAAATTGGTAATACGCCACTAGTAAAACTCGAGTCGCTTTCAAATGAAAGCGTCGATTTTTATGCAAAACTTGAATCTCATAATCCGTTTGGTTCTGTAAAGGACAGGGCGGCCTTTTGGATGATAAAGCGCGCGGAAGAGGAAGGTCTCATAAAAAGAGGCCACAGCGTGATAATAGAGCCCACCTCGGGAAATACTGGGATTGCCCTCGCAGGAATTGCAAAACTGCTTGGATACAAGGTTGAAATCGTAATTCCGGAAAAGGCAAGTGAAGAGACGAAGAAGATAATAGAATTGCTTGGGGCCACATTGTATCAGACAAGCGATGATTTGTGCCCGAAGGTGGGGGCTGGCACTGACCAGAGCATAGCACTTGCAAAATCCATAGCTTCCGCAAGGCCGGACAAATACTTCTCTCCAAACCAGTATGCTAACGAGGCAAATTTCATGGGACATTACAGTGGGACTGGCCCAGAGATATGGAAGCAGACTGGCGGAAAAATAACCCACTTTTTCTCGGGGGTTGGAACGGGCGGGACTATAACGGGGATAGGCGCCTATCTAAAGGAGAAAAACCGGGATGTGAAAATAATTGCCGTACAGCCGCAACAAAACCACCTGATTCAGGGCCTGAGAAACTTCGAAGAGTCTGCAAAACCAGAACTTTTTCTCAAGAGGGAGGATGTAGTAGACGATTGGATGACCATCACAAACGAGGAGGCGTTTTCATCTGTGAAGGAAATATTCCAAAATGAAAGAATACTTGCAAGTCCGTCATCCGCTGCTGTTTATTGTGCTATGAAGAAATACGGGATAAGCGAGGGATGCGTCGTAGGTATTTTTGCTGACGACGGCAAGAAATTCAAAAGTCTGTACGGGCAGCAGGGGGTTTTCACGCCGGAAGAATTTGACAGGTGCCTCCATGATGCAAAGCATCTCTCGCCTTCAGCGCTTTATTGACTATTTGATTCTCTCTGAGAGGTATCTGTCTACATCTATTGCTGCCATGCAACCAAATGCTGCCGCGGTGATGGCCTGGCGGTATCTATGATCATGGACGTCTCCTGCAGCAAATACGCCTTCAACGCTTGTATGGGTATGGTTCCTCAGTGCTACGTACCCCTGTTCGTCAAGCTCGATCTGGCCCTTGAACATCTTGGTATTTGGTTCGTGACCGATTGCCACGAATAGGCCGCCGACATCCATCACCTCTGTCTGGTTGGTAGTGACATTTTTTATCGTTACTTGGCTTACCTTTTCCTTACCGCGTATTTCCTCGATGATTGAATTCCAGTGGAACTTTATCTTGGTGTTTTCAAAAGCCCTGTCCTGCATAATCTTGCTTGCCCTAAGCTTGTCTTTTCTGTGGATGATGTGCACATTCTTGGCAAATTTTGTAAGGAATATGGCCTCCTCCATAGCTGAATCGCCTCCTCCTGCAACGACTAGTTCCTGATTCTTGAAGAACGGGCCGTCACAGGTTGCGCAATATGATACGCCTTTTGCACTGAACTCCTGCTCACCCCTTGCCCCGATCTTTCTCGGGCTCGCCCCTGTGGCTATTATGACTGCATCTGCTTCGTATTCCTCGGCATTCGTGAGTATCTTGAAGGGACTTCGTTTGAAGTCGACATTTACTACCTCGTCATCGATTATTGTGGCACCCATTCTCTCGGTCTGTTTTCTCATGGCGGTCATAAGGTCTGGACCCATGATGCCCTCGGCAAACCCTGGAAAGTTCTCGACCTCCGTTGTAAGCATGAGTTGGCCGCCGGGAAGGATTCCGGAGATTACGAGCGTCTCCCTCTTGGCCCTTGAGGTATAAATTGCGGCGGTATATCCTGCAGGTCCTGCGCCTATTATTACAACGTCGAATTTTTTTGTGGCCTCGGGTGGCTTGCTCTCCGCTCTTATTTCTGCTTGCACAGAAAAATCCATCTCTAGTTCCTATTTAAATTATACAGGAAGAAATCAGGACTTGGCGAGTGTTTTTTTATGTTGCTCGCATAAAGATCCAATTTCGGACTGTGCGTGGAGGAGGTCTTCTTGCCAGTGAGCATTGTACAGGATGCAATCCTTGGATTCACAAAAGGGGTCGCCGGTAAGATAGTACATTATTGCCTGTAGGGCGTATCCTTTTGCCACCAGCCCTAGCCTGTCGTCTCCGTACTCAAGAAACCTACCTTTGAAGCCTTTCCTTACAATCTCCTCGCCGACGCCTTGTAGCGCTTTTTCATAAACTTGAAAGTAGTAATCACGCGGTTTTGCGGGGGCTTCGATTATTCCTGGGATGGAAACTAGGGCAGGGTTTGAGCAGATGATTGCCCTTGCATGGTATCTGTAATCATCATAATCATATGTACAGGTAAGCATGTCGGTAAAAACCAGATGAAAGTTATCCTGTACCAACTCAGATTCGGGGATGTAATATGTGAGCACTTTTTGTAGTTCAAATCCGTCATAAAGCGGGGCACCGTGCATTGCAGGTCCCTCCTGGGATCGAGGCGTCACTTTAGTGGTCACCTGATCTATTGGTGACAGTAGATCTGAAATCACGCATGAGGAAATCAGCTGGAGTGCATCTCGGGTGCAAGAATGGTGCTCTAAAAAACTCCTTCTTGTCTTGACGCTTATCCCGGTTTTCTCTGTCAAAAATTCGGCCAATTCGTTTGTCCTTATCTGTGGTACGGCAGGAGCATCGTACAAGTAGAGGTTAGAAATTCTCAACGGCAAAATGCCGCCCTTGAATAATTTATCTTCTTGCTTCCTTTATCTTGACTGCCGCTACCTCGGCTGCCTTTTTGCCCGAAAGCAGCATGGAACCATAGGTGGGACCCATTCTTGCAATGCCGTAGGTTTCCGTAACGGACATTCCGGCAACTACCAGTCCTGGAAATACCTCGCCTGTGTGGTAAACCACCTTGTTCTCGCCGTCATCTACCCACATGGGATCCATTCCTTTCCACTCGACGAGCTTCCTGTCGACCAATCTCTTTACGGCAACGGAATCATGGCCGGAGGCATCTATCACCACCTTGGACTCCAACGCTACCGGATCGACACAGGTTATGTTCCTCGGAAGTGCAGAGACGGGCATCCAGTTTACTACGATGCCTGCCACCCTGCCATTTTTCAGTACGAGGTCGTCAAACTTTGTAAGGTTCAGGAACTTTACTCCTGCGTCGCACGCGGCCGCAATAAGCTTTGATACTGCGTGTGGGCCGGGAGTTAGGTACAGCCCTTCCCTCACTTTCTTGTATGGTACGCCCAACTCGTCCCATATTTTTTGGGCTGGGGCCCTGACTGTTACTGGATTCATCATGTATCCTCCAAGCCAGTATCCGCCCCCCAGGTAATTGTTCTGTTCTATCACTAGTGTCTTGAATCCCATTGATGCAAGCTCCCTGGATGCGGTCAAGCCGGCCGGTCCTGCCCCTATTATTATGACGTCAGAATCAGCCCTGTCTACTAGAACTGAATGAAACTCATCGGCGATTGCTCTCGTAATCTCCTTTTCATCAACATCTGCAAAGATCTTTGGAGCTCCTGTTTCAATGGTTTTTTGCATGAAAAATATCCTTGCATGAGCAAATTAATAGTTTGCTTTGAAATTTAGTGCCAAGCACTCACATGTTGGATGCTTCCGGGTTGGGCGGCGTTTGGACTTTGTCGCGCGACTTGGAATGAACCCTAACTGGCAAACGAATCCTCGAAGGATTTGATGCAGTCCCTTATGTGCATCTTTCTTGCAGGATTCTTGAAGGCGTAGGCCGAGACAACGTCCATCCCATCCAAGTCATTTTTTGAAAGCAAGTATCTTGCCGCTCGAAGAGCATCAACAATTACGTTGCACCCGTTTGTGCTGTCCTTTGTCCTAAGCGAAAGGTCCATCTCTACAGGGGAACCTAGAAATCCCTTTGCCTCCATCCAGTAGTAGCTTACCCTGGAGTCACCCAGCTGTTCAGCGTACTCGGTAGTTCCCGCAGCGGACCGGAATGGGTATGGGGACTCTATTGCTATCGATTCTGTCTTGATGTTGCGCTTTCTCTCCCGTATATCCTCTACCATCGTGTTCTTTGTGTCTTGGTTCCCGCCGACGTCAAGCTGGTATGCTTTCTGGATCCTAATTCCCCTGCTTATCATAAAGTCAATCATTCCCCGGTGAAAGGCGGTTCCTCCGAACTGACTCATGAGGTCGTCTCCCAGGATGACTTGGCCTTTTGCCTCGAAAGACTTTCTCACCTCGTCCGTGACAGTCCTTGCGGAGGTAGCGTTGAAAAATGAACATCCTGCCTCTAGCGCCGCACTGCAATACATTCCAGAGGTCTTGTCAAGACCGGAGGAAATCAGGTTTAGAAAGAAGTCCGGTTTGGAGGACTTTAGGGAATTTACAAAATCTTCATAACTTTCAGTTCTGGCTTGGCCGTTCTGGCTGATATGTGAAGGTACAGCATCGGAAATTATTCCAGGCTGTATTATGATCCCGGGACTCGAGGCATCGGACCCAGCCACATCGCCTATACTCTTTCCAACTTTTGTCGCGTCAATGTCATAGACTGCGGAAATCATGATATCATTGAGTGTGAGGCCGCCTATTCGTGGGTGCCAGAGACCCTCTTCTGAATTTTTGTAGAATTCAAGTCCCTTGGCCAATGTCGATGCAACATTGCCAAAACCGGCTAATGCGATCTTGATCTTGTCAGGCACGTGAATTTTTCTCTTCGGTCTTCATTTAACTCTTTTCTGCTATTGTTGGGTTAGCTTTTCCTAACTTAATCCAGCATGCCGCCAGACATGAAAGGTGGAAAATCTTGCCACCATGTAGTCTGTTCACTGCGTATCTGGTGTCTATTTTAAAATTTATATTCGCTCCGAAGAGTAGCTAACAACAATTGAGCAAGACCAGCCTCTCTCATTCAAGACCAGAAAACCTTCCCCAGCCCAAGATTCAATGGGGCAGGCTAGAGGAATCTGAAAAATTTGCGGAGATGGTAAAACTCTACAGACAGGGCAAAATTACAAGTGACGAGCTACGCAGGTTCAGGCTGCAGCATGGCGCGTATGGCAGCAGGATGACAGATGACTACAGCATGGTGCGCATCAAAATTCCTGCGGGTGAGGTTTATCCTGAACAGTTGGAGAAAATCGCGGAGCTGAGCGAGTCTTTCTCGATTGGAAGCGCGCATGTTTCTACGCGGCAGAACTTTCAGTTGCACTGGGTTGCCTTGGAGGACGTATCAGAAGTCATGAGGGGACTTGCGGAGGCAGGATTGACTACGAGGGAGGCCTGCGGAAATTCTGTAAGGAATGTCATGTGCAGCCCTCTCGCAGGTGTCTGCCCAGATGAGGTCTTTGATCCAACGCCATATGCTCTAGCTACCGCAAAGTTTCTGCTTAGGAATTCAATGAACCAGTCACTGCCAAGAAAATTCAAGATAAATTATACATGCTGTGAAAAACACGGAATGGCAAGGATTGTCGACGTGGGTTTGATACCCGAAAGAAGGGAGATAAACGGCAAGCCGCAGAACGGGTTCAAGGTCTTCTTGGGCGGCGGTCTTGGAGCCCAGTCATTTGTGGGCCACCAACTCGAGGAATTTACTCTTGAAGAGGATCTTCTCTACACGATAATTGCAGTAATTCGGGTTTACGACAGGATGGGAAACAGGGACAATATGGCAAGAAACAGGATGCGCTATCTTGTAAACGAGATCGGATGGGAAAAATTCCACAACCTAGTGCTCAAGGAGCGGACCATGGTAAGATTGACGCAGTCCGTTCTTGTAAAACTTGAGCTTGACAAGAATCCTGAGGTACTTCGTAAGGTCTCAATAAGTTCGGAGATGCCATCTCCACCACAGGGTCTCTCCAGATGGCTCAAAAGTAACACCATTGGGCAAAAACAGAAGGGCTACAGCAGCGCCTTTATCACGTTGGAGTCTGGAGACATCACTGCAAGTCAGCTGAGGTCCGTGGCCGACATGGCAAGGGAGTTCTCTGCCGAGGGAAGACTCAGGAACGGATTTGCACAAGACATTGTTTTCAGGTGGGTAAGGGAGGAAGACCTTCCTAGGCTATATGCGAGGTTGATGGAGGTAGGTCTTGCAAACCCCGGAGCACTTACGATGGCATCCGTGGTGGGATGCTCTGGTACCACGTCATGCAATCTTGCGCTTACCAATTCCCATAGGCTTGCGAAGGAAGTTCAAAGGAAGTTCCTTGAGATGAAGCTTGACGAGGACGACGACCTGAGGGACTCGACCATCAAGATTAGCGGTTGTCCTAATTCCTGCGGCCAGCATGAGATTGCTACGATCGGATTCTATGGAGGTGGTGGCAGGTGGGAAAAGAACATGTACCCTCTCTACACGATGCTTCTTGGGGGAAGGGCAGATTCCATGTCGATGCTTGGGCTGAACACCATAAAAGTCCCTGCAAAGCGTGTTATTCCTGCAATCCTCAAGATAATTGAGGTCTTCAAGTCAGAAAAAAGGCAGGGTGAAACACTGAGCTCGTGGATAGGGATGATCGTGGAAGGAAACGGAAGTTCCAAAGTGAAGTCTCTTAATGATATCAAAGAGGTGCTCAGGCCTGTTGTCACGCCCCCATCGATTGAACAGGATGAGGACTTTTATGTCGACTATGGAAATGACGGCACATATAGGGCCAGAACCGGAAGGGGCGAGTGTGCCGCTTGAGCAGGGAAAAAACTGCACGCATTACCGTAAATGCCGATACTCTAAGGTCTGAGATCAGGGACAAGAGTGTTAGGGTCCTTGACATACGAAAGGAGGAGGACTACAAGAAGGATCACATACCAGACGCGGTAAATTTTCCTCTCTCAACGCTTCTTGCAGATGACGAGCCGTCAAAGGTGCTCCAGTTCGTACAATCGTTTGGAATCGACGATGAGACACCGGTGGTCGTATATGATGATACCTTCGGGGCTCTGGCATCACGTGTTGCCTGGACACTCCAGTATATCGGGCATGATGAGGTTTCATTGCTTGATGTCACCTTCAGTTCGTGGAAAAGGTTGGGGCTTGAGACAAGCCTTGAATCGCCCTCCCCTGCCAAAAAAAACCATTCCCTCAGGCTACAGCCGCAAATTCTTGCAACGGCTGACGCCTTGATGGAGGAAAAAGGAAAGGGTGCAATTTTGGTGGATAATAGGGAACGGCTGAACTTCCTTGAGAACCATATTCCGGGGGCAATCAACATGCCTTACAGAATGCTCGCATCACCGCAGAATATACTTAGGCCAAAGGACGACCTCAAAAGGCTGATGCAAAACAGGAGGATTACGTCAGATTCGGAGGTCATCACCTACTGCGGGAGCGTGGGGACCCTGTCAGGACTTGGATACTATGCCCTCAAGTCTGTGGGTATTCCAAATGTAAAACTCTACGTGCGTTCCTTCAAGGAATGGAAGTCGCTTGAAAAGCCTATAGAACGGCAGAGCGATGCCAACTATTGGGATCTTTCTGCGGAATAAGTTCTAACTGCTGCGCGCCGTTTCGTTCCTTATCTTTTTGGTGGTCTGGCTTTCTATGTGGTCGAAGAGCTCTAGCATTTTCTGCTTGTTTGATTGCAAGTATTCGTAACCCTTGTCTGCCAGCCTGATCCTAAAGAAGCGTATGTCCCGGTGCTCCTCAAAGAAGTGCTCGATCATCTGTGCACCTATCTTGTGAGGATCTATGAAAACGTCCATCTTGGAAAGCACTTCATTTACGTCGCCTTTTTCAATCGAGGACTTGACTGCCTGCACCGCCTCGCTTATCTCCTTGAGGTGTTGGAGTAGGAGCGGGTTTATCTTTTTAGTGCCGAAGAGCCCTTTCTTTTCTACGCCTATCTTTGCCGCAAGCTCGGGGGCAATCTCGTATTCTTCTATCTTGGTAAGTCCCATGTTTTTGTCAGCCCGAATTAACAGGCCCTTTTCTAAAAGCTTCCGTGCGGCATCCTCCACCTCTGCCTTGCCCAGCATGGTTGTCCACACGATTTGTCCTACCTTGTGATAACCTTGTCTTACAGATTCTAAAACGACAACCTCCACAATTCTTCTGTAACCGTCGTCTGCCTTGGCGTTCTCAAAGTCCCTGTCCCTTACTGCCTTCTTTGCGTTTTTTACATCGATCTCAATGGACCTTTTTAATGACTCGATTGATTCAGGAATGTTATTTAGAAGCGAGTGGTAACATGCCTTGTTGTACCATGACATCCCGTCGGTCGGGTTTATCTCGATTGATTTTTCAACGCATTCAAGCGCTTTCTCATAATTTTTCTGCCTGTAAAATATCAGGCCCTTGAGATTCCAAGCCTCTGAATTCGTGACGTCTATCTCGTGTACCTTGTTGTATGATTCCATTGCACCGGAAAAATCCCCCATGTGGAACCTTGCGTATCCAAGCTTCAACAGCGAGTCCACGTGGCCTGGGTCGATTTGGATTGCAGCCTCGAAGGCGGACGCAGCCTCATCCATCTTCTCATCTGCCATCAGGGAGATTCCTTTTTTGTACATCTTGTCCCTGGTATAATTTGGGTTTGCAAGCTTGGACCCAGGGCTGACCTCTGGCATCCCCTGCTTCTTGTCATCCGGCCGGCCAGAGCCACCCTCGAATAATTTTTTCACGGCTGATAAAATATGGATTTTGCATGGATAAATACTATTCCGGATGCACCAAATGGCAAATTTTGTTGGCAGACGGCCTTTATAATGCCTGATAAATACAAAAATACCTAGGAATTACAGCAAGAATATGTCAGCCAAGGATAAGACCATAGAGGTAACTGGCGAGTCGCCATTTAAACTACCGTCTGGAGTCTTTGAGGTGCAGATCTCAATCTGTGACTATGCGCCCTCTGCAGAGGATGTACGGCGCAGGGACTTCCCCGTGCTCTGGAAAGACAACTTTCACCTGAGGGTAAAGGAGGGAAAATTCACTCAGGTTCTAGGTTCTGCGAGGAATCCTATTCCTGATTTTGTGTTTACAAGGGAATCTGTCTGGATTGTGGTCCAGGATCAGTTTTCCTCAATCAGCGGTTCGTTTCAGGTTGCCCTGACGCCAGTTTCAGGGGAGTTACAGCCTCCACCAAGTCAACACAGGGAAGAACCGCAAAAAACTGCTAGGCCTGCAGCGGAACATTACTATCCGCCTCAGGGAGTGCAGGGCCCGCGCGGACCGCCCGGCCCATCTGGCATCCAAGGCCCGCCGGGTCCTCCTGGGCAGGCGGGACCTCTTGGACCGCAAGGGCCGCCGGGCCAGCCGGGTGACAAGGGTCCGCCCGGTCCGCCCGGTCCGCAGGGGGAGAGGGGTCCATCAGGACCGCCGGGAGACAAGGGCGACAGGGGAGATAAGGGTCCGACCGGAGACAAAGGGATTACCGGTGACAAGGGACCTTCAGGTGACAAGGGGCTGCGCGGCGACAAGGGAGATAGAGGCGACAAGGGAGACAAGGGCGACAAGGGAGACAAGGGCGAGAAGGGACTTACGGGAGAAATTGGCGTTCAGGGTGATAAAGGCCCAACTGGACCGTCAGGCCCGCCGGGAGACAAAGGGATTCAAGGCCCTCCGGGAGAAAAAGGTCCAAAAGGCCCACCGGGACCAGTTGGGGACAAGGGACCAGTAGGCCCGCAGGGTCCTCAGGGCGACAAGGGGCTGACTGGCCCTCAAGGTCCTCTTGGGGATAAGGGACCTCAGGGCCCTCAGGGACCGCCGGGCGAGAAAGGACTCACCGGGATTCCGGGACCTCAGGGAGAGAAAGGCCCGCGTGGTTTGCCGGGCCAGCCGGGAGATCAGGGTCCTAGGGGTGCGCCTGGCCCGCAGGGTCCTCCGGGACCTCAGGGTATACAGGGACCGCAAGGAGACAAGGGCCCGATAGGACCGCAAGGGCAGGCAGGCGAGAAAGGTCCGCAGGGAGTACAGGGTCCTCAGGGAGAAAAAGGGGTCACGGGACCGCCGGGACCTGCAGGTGACAAGGGCCCTCAAGGCCCACAGGGTCCTATGGGTGAGCAGGGACCGAGAGGCCCTCCGGGGCCACCAGGGCCTGTGGGCCAGCCAGGATTCTCAGAGCAGCAAAAACAGCTGATAACGCAACTGTTGGAAATCCTATCTTCGAGGAATGTGATCACGACCGAACAGCAAATAAAATTGCTGAGCTTCCTTTACTAGGGTTATTCATGGTGATGCCGGGCTAGCAGGTGGACCCTGTGCATGTCTGTCCTTCTATGACTTGAATTGTTTTGAAAGAAATTCTTTTTGCCTGAATCTGTTATTCAGAAACTTGCTCCAACAGTCAGGCTTTGGGGAGCTAAAACTTGAAAATTATCGCGTACCGACAGGCGATATTTTTCTATCTTCTGCGTTTTGCCGCAGATCTCTTTTTAGCTTTTTTACCCGCAGATTTTCTAGCTGCTGTCTTTCTCTTGGGAGCCTTTCTCTTCGGAGCAGATCTTCTAGCAGCTTTTTTTGCGCGTCTTTTAGTTGCCATTGTTGTAATTTACCTTTCACTTGTTTTTCTATCGTTACGCTTAAGAAAATTACACCAAATGATGATATTGTATCGACAATTTTTTTGCAAAATCCTTGAAATCTGATCGATTTTTTAGTAAACCGACTCGGCCGACGGCCGTCTTGCTTGAAACCATGACGTCTGTCCGCATTGTGTGCATCTGTACTGTCTGCGCCTTTTGTAAGTTGCAATTTCAGGCAAGAAAATTATTTCCTGTCTAGTCTTTGCAAGACATCTCTTGCACCATCTGGTTTCAGCGTCATTTTCCACATTTGATAAGGGAATTGTCAGAAAATATCTCTTGCTACTTATTTTTCACTATGGTTAGTACATCTTCGTCTTCCAAGACGTGATTGAGGCCGACCCTCTGGCCGCCGAACTTGACGCTTCTTCCCCACACCAGACCGTATCTGAAATCCTTTTTCAGGTCGCGGTGCAACTTGTTGCAGACATCAAGGACTGATGAACGGCGTCGCACGATGAGGGGTTCCTTGTAGTCTGCTTCTCCGCCCTTGGGCCTCAGGTATATCCTGATAAAGTCCAACTTTTCATATATGGCATCTTTGAGTGCATGGACGTTGACGTCGGCATCGGCCGATATTGGGATTATTTTAGATTTGACCTTTTCCTGAAGCTCGTTTAAGAATCCTTGGTTTACCAGGTCTATCTTGTTCATTACGGTAAGGGACTCGACATAGAACTTGTTTCCAGAAACAAAGTCGATTAGCTGTTCCGAGTCAATGTCTTCCCTTATGAGGACACGGGCGTTGTTAATGCCGTATACTCTTAGTATGTCCTTGAGGAGATTGACCGACATTTTTGTTATCGGTACCTGCTGGCTTACCGCCAGGCCTCCATCACCTGTCTTTTCTATTACGATGTCAGGAGGTCTCTGGTCCAGCCTGATTCCGATGTTTGCGAGCTCTGTTCTTATTACCCCTTCGTGGTACGGCTGGAAAACGTCAAGCACTATGAGGACGAGGTCTGCACTTTTTGCAACTGCGAGGACTCTCTTTCCAAGGCCTTTTCCCGTAGATGCGCCTTTGATTATCCCGGGAAGGTCGAGGACTTGAATTTTTGCGCCGCGGTGTTCCATCATGCCTGGTACGACCGTGGTGGTAGTAAACTGGAACGCTCCAACCGCAGACTTTGCTCCAGTCAACCTGTTGAGGAGGGTTGATTTTCCCACACTGGGAAGACCTATGAAGACCACTGTGCCATCTCCAGTCCTCTTTACGTCAAAGCCCACGGAACTCCCGGAACCTTTTGTTTTGACCTCGTCCTGCTCGCGTCTGAGTTTGGCAAGCTTTGCCTTGAGGAGACCAATATGGTGTTCTGTGGCTTTGTTTATCTGTGTTTTTGCCATCTCGTCCTTGATTGCTTGGATCTTTTCCGGGATTCCCATCTGTGTTTACATCGTCTGGTCTTGAATAAAATCCTACTACTGGCCCATATGTGGCCTTGCAATCACATCCTTATGTTGTTGAAATACTGGACAAACAGGCTTCCAAAATAAACTGAGGCTATGGCGCTACTGGTTCTTGCAAGGGCCATTGCTATGGCGAATTTTTTGAAGTTATATCTCTGCGCGCCAGCTATGATTGTGACAACTTCGGTCATTATAGGCACGAGGCTCAAGATGAAAATGATGATCCATCCGTGTCTGTTTAACCATTCGTGCCCTTTGTTGTAATGAGTGGCAGTGTGTGTTTTTCTGAGGATCTTGTAGAGCCTTTTGCCGTCCTGTCCTATGAAGTAGGTCAGAATGCCGCCTATTATGGATCCTACCGCCATTATTAGAAATACCATGTTTGGATTCTGACCGTCCATCAGCAGGGCAGTGGAGGTCAGCACGATTGGAAATGGGATCACCGAGGCAAAGACGCAGTTGAGGAAGAGCCCTGCCAGCCCGTACTTTACAAACAGGGGATTCGCAAGCACTGATTTTAGAATATCTGTAAACACGAATAGATGTAGCAATTTGAGTATATTAAATCCAACAACATGATGCCGCGTTTATTTTACGATCGTTTCTTGGTCGCTTTTTGGTATAGCATCTGATTACCTCTTCTGATATGTGTGATTCTCGTTGCCGGTATCACCTCAAAGTTTTCAGACAATGCCACAAATTCAGGCAATGTGGCTTCCCTGACGACTCCTAGGTCAATGAATCCTACGTAATAAAGGACGGGATCGTCATGGTGTACCGCCTTGCTGAAGATTTCTGCGATCGTACCCTTTCGTGTCATGGATTACGTACCTTCAGGGTCATTCTATAAGTTGGTTCTCCGGCCTTCTAAACCATCCATCCTCTTGGAGGGCAGAGTCGGCAGCGTGGAGAATCAGTTATTATTGCCCGTCATGGTACGTCGTTTGAATGAAGCCCAAAATTTTTGCGGTGGATATCGATGGCACAATCACTGACAACAAGGGGGGACGGGTGGATCTTGACGCGCTTGCTGCCCTGAGATATCTTGTCAAGCTGGGCCACAAGGTAATTTATGTGACAGGAAGATCGTCAATTGAGGCCTATGTTCTCTCAGTCTTTGGAGGCACTACAAGGATATCTGTTGGTGAAAACGGTGGCATAATCACATCAGGCCCCAACGAGCACAAACTGATTGGGAACAGGCAGGAATGCTTGAGGGCATTTGAATTTCTAAAATCTTGCATTCCAGGGGTGGTGGAAAAGCCAGTATTTCCACGTCTAACTGAGGTGGTCTTGGAGAGAAATTTTGACATTAGGAAAGGTAAGGAATTTCTCTCTGAGAAGGGTTTTGATGTACATCTCTCGGACAGCATGTATGCATACCATATAAACTCGAGGGGCGTCAACAAGGCAAGCGGCTTTCTGGAGGTGATGAGGATGTTCTCTGCGACAAAGGATGACGTTATTGCAATAGGAGACAGCGAGACGGACATTCCTCTTTTTGGGATGGCCGGGGTAAGCGTGGCTATGGGTAATGCACCAGATGAGGTAAAGTCCAAGGCGACTCTGTCTGTCCAGGCAAGGGAGGGGGACGGAGTGATTGAAGCGCTTGAAAGGATTGAGTTAAAACTCTCAGTGAAATGATGGCATGACACTAAGGCAGCTTTTTGACGAGATACGTTCCAACGTAAAAAAAATTTCTCTCGAATTGGGACACCCGGATATCTATTTTGATGTCTCTGAGGCATCAAAGCCCGAGTTTGGGGATGTAAGCTGTAATATCGGATTCCTTTTGGCAAAACCCTTGCGGAAGAGCCCGTTTGAGATAGCCACATCAATTGCCGGTAGGTATCCGAAAGAAAAGGATGGGATGATCTTGGAGGTCAGCGTGCATCCGTCGGGCTACCTTAACTTTGTGGCTGACGGGAATCGTCTGATTACCTCTGTTGTCTGCGCCTCACAAGACTCGGCCTATGGATCCTTTGACCTGGGTGGCGGCCAGAGGGCTGTGGTTGAGCATACTAGCGTGAACCCAAACAAGGCGTTGCATGTAGGGCACGTCCGTAATATCATTGTGGGCGACACCATTGCCAGGATATTGCGCAAGGCAAACTTTGATGTACGGGTGCTAAATTATGTGGATGATTCAGGCCTGCAGGTTGCAGATATCCTTGTGGGGTTTCTGTTCGGGGGATTTGCAAGGGAGCCGCCGGAAGGGCAAAAATTTGATCACTATTGCGGTGATGTTGTTTATGTCAGCATGACTGGCAGGTATGAAAGAGATTTGCCTCTTGCAGAAAAAAGGACACTTGTGCTAAAGGAACTTGAGGAAGGAACATCCGAGATTGCCAAGCTCGGGGAGGATGTAACTAGGAGAGTTTTGGAGGAGCAGCTCAGGACCTGCTGGCGGCTTGGGGCGGAATACGACTGCCTGAACTTCGAGTCCCAGATTGTAAGGTCTGGACTTTGGGGAACAGCGTTTGAGAAGATGAAGTCAAGAGGCATAATATATTTGGAAAATGAGGGCAAGAATAAAGGCTGCTGGGTAATAAGGTCCGAGTCTGACAATGATGAGGACAAGGTACTTGTCAGAAGCAATGGAATTGCAACATACGTTGCTAAAGACATACCTTACGCCGCCTGGAAGCTTGGCCTTTTGGAAGACCCGTTTTCATATGCAAAATATGCCGTCCAAAAAAGTGGCCGGCTATTGTGGGCGACAGTCCTTGAAAGCACGGGCGAAAAAATCCGTCTTACAGGGGACAAGGTCATAACCGTAATTGATTCAAGGCAGTCAAGATTGCAGAAGATAATAACAAGGATTGTCTCAGGCTTTACAACCGAGCACAAATCATACGTCCACCTTGGATATGAATCCGTCACGCTCAGTGCGGATACGGCAATGATGCTTAACCTTGATACTGGCGGAAAGGCGGTACAGATGTCGGGAAGAAAGGGAGTTTATGTCAACGCGGATTATGTGCTTGACATCCTAGGAGTAAGGACGTACGAGGAGGCAAAGAAAAGAAATCCCGATCTTGGGGAGGAGTCGCTCGTGCGCATTGCAGAGCAGGTAGCAGTGGGCGCACTCCGGTATGCGATGATAAGGCAGGATCTTGACAAGATAATTGTATTTGACCTTTCAGAATCCCTAAGCCTTGAAGGAGATACAGGGCCGTATATCCAATATGCGCACGCAAGGGCGGTGAGAATCCTTGAAAAGGCATCGACGAATCCAAGATTTGACGACCCCCTTGATGGGCTTGGTGATGCATACGAGAAGAGTTTGGCTAAGACAATAGGGAAGCTTGACATGCAGGTGGAGGATTCCGCAAGAAATCTTTCACCGAAGATTATTGCGAGATATTGCTATGATCTTGCAGTGTCATTCAACGCGTTCTATGAACACGTAAAGGTGTTGACTGCAGAAACCCCCGAACTGGTAAATGCGCGGCTCTGTCTGGTGTGGTCCTTCAAGGGGACTCTTGCAAAAGGACTGTCATTGCTTGGAATCGACGCACCTGATAGGATGTGATGCCGTAGATTGGAAATACTATTATCCACAGTCAGTCAGGCAAAGTTGTGAAGAAAATAAAACAGAATAGCAACGTGCTTTTCTTCTTTAGCGACTCTAAAAAATGGCTCATGAAGGTCTCAAAAAACCAGCAGTTTCACACGCACGTGGGCGTGATTGAACACAAAAAGGCAATTGGAAAGGAGTACGGGAGCTCGCTGAAAACCAACAAGGGCAAGATAATCTACCTTCTTGAACCTACAATATACGATTATGTAATGAAGAGCCAGAGGAGCACCCAGATTGTATACCCGAAGGATCTAGGGTATATTGCGGCAAGAACTGGGCTGCAGAGCGGCCAGAAAATCGTGGAGATTGGGACTGGAAGCGGCTCGCTAACCACGTTTCTTGCAAGCCTCGTAAAGCCGAGGGGTCATGTGTATACCTATGATGTGGATGAAAACTTTATGGCAATCGCACAAAAAAATATCGAGAGGGCCGGGGTCGCAAAATTTGTTACCATGGAAAAATTGGACATCAAATCGGCCAAAAAAGTTCCCATGAGTGAGGTGGACATGGTTATGGTGGATCTTGGAGATCCATGGACCGTAGTTCCGCAGGCAAGAAAAATGCTAAAGGGAAGCGGTTTTATCGTGACTATTTGCCCTACAATGAACCAGCTTGAAAAACTCGCATCTGCCCTGTGGGAAAACGACTTTTTTGACATGGAGTTTACTGAGCAGATAGTGCGGACTATAGAGGCGCGAGAAGGAAAGACACGACACTCCTTCCGTGGTATAGGGCACACCACGTACGTCGCATTTGCAAGGAAGGTCACAAGTCCAAGGGACCGCAGGAAGACAGATGCGGAGCTGGAAGGCGCAACTGAGGAGATGCAGGAAGACGAAAGTTTATCCAGCGTGGAAAAATAGAAAAGTCATTGATAAAAAACATCCAAGCCGCCACGGTGAAGACATTCATTCCTCCAAGAAAGACGACCTCGCGAAAAGGCGAAAATGGAACGGTATTGGTGGTTGGAGGAAGCTACATGTATCACGGTGCGCCAATCTTGGCGTCGATGGCGGCCCTTCGGGCCGGGTCTGATCTGGTATATACATGTGTTCCAAAAATAAACGTGGTGTCTACTAGGGCACATTCGCCGAACCTGATTGTCATACCTCTGGTGGATGCCAAGTTGACAAGGGGTGCAGCAAGAAAGCTTGTCGGCATAATCCCGAAAGAGTTGGATTCAGCGACCATAGGGATGGGTCTTGGGATTCAGGACAGAGAGGCGTTGAGGATGCTGATAAGGGATCTTCTAGACAGAGCGGTAATGGTTTCGCTTGATGCAAGCGCGCTTGTACCAGAAGTTCTCCATGATATCAAAGACAAAAATGTGACGGTTACTCCCCATGCGGGAGAGTTCAGGAGGCTGTTTGGTGAGGATCCTCCCTCTGAGATGAGGAAGAGGGCGGAGCTGGTCAGAAGACATGCCAGGGAAAATGGTGTAACTGTACTACTCAAGGGTCCTACTGATGTGATATCGGACGGAGAAAGGACGTTTCTTAATGTAAAGAACCTTGCCTCCATGACGGTGGGAGGAACGGGGGATGTATTGTCGGGCATTGTGGCATCCATGCTATCTAAAAATAGAAAGCCGGTGGAGGCCGCATCTGCCGCAGCCTATGTAAACGGCAGGGCAGGAGCCATGGCTCAAAGGAAGCATGGCTTCCACATTGTGGCAACAGACCTACTTGAATTTCTACCTGATGCAATGAAGCCGTTTGACAGGACAAGTGGCAAATGATGGAACAGGAAAGGTACGTTGACAAAAACATGCCATCGCTTATTTCCGACCTGCAGAGGTTGATAAGACAGCCAAGCGTCTCTGCAAAGAACATTGGAATCAGGGAATGTGCTGTGCTGGCAGCTAAAATAATGCGCGAATCTGGCATCAAGACGGAAATTTTGAGGCTTGGGAAAGGAATCGCGCCGGCGGTATATGGGGAGGTGAGGTCAAAGAAAAACCCACAAAAGACGATACTCTTTTACAATCACTATGATGTACAGCCGGAAGAGCCAATAGACCTCTGGAACGACCCTCCATTTAGCGGAAAAATAAGGGGAAACAAGATCTACGGCAGGGGCGCAGCGGACGACAAGGGCGAGCTCATCACGAGGATCAAAGCAGTCGAGGCATTCCTTAGGACTACGGGCGATGTTCCCTGCAACATAAAATTCCTGGTGGAAGGCGAGGAGGAGGTAGGAAGTATGCATGTTGAAGAATACCTAAGAAAATTCAAGACCAAACTCTCATGTGATGGTGTTATCTGGGAGTTTGGGTATGTTGACGAAAAGGGAAGGCCAGTCATCAGCCTTGGCATGAAGGGCCTTCTTTACGTCGAGCTTACCGCAAAGGAATCTGTCCGGGACGCACATTCGAGTCTGGCGGTATTGATTGAGAATCCGGCTTGGAGGATGGTTGAAGCACTGCGTACACTGCGTGACGTGGACGGGAAGATTCTCATCAAGGATTGGTACAAGGAAGTTGATCCGTTTTCTAGGGAGGAACTTGGCATAATAAGAAAGGAGCCGTTTGATGAAGGGTCATTCAAAAGGGAGTATGGGATAACACGATTTGTTGGGGGAAGGGAGGGCGTGGATGTAAAAAAGGCTATGGTGGGAGGATCTACGTGTAATATCGCGGGATTTTCATCTGGCTGGGAGGGACCGGGAGCAAAGACAGTTCTTCCGTCAACTGCCTCTGTAAAAATTGATTTCAGGCTTGTTCCAAGGATGGATCCCTCAAGGCAGCTATTGAGGCTGGCAAAGCACCTAAGGAAGAAGGGGTTTGGAGACATCCAGGTAAGGGTGATTCACGGCGAGGCCGCTTCGAGAACTCCGGTGTCAGATCCTTTTGTGAAGGTGGTGGAGGATGCCGCACATGAATCATTTGGCAGTGCGGTGATAAGCATATCTTCCGCTGGCACGGGACCGATGTACTCGTTCTCAAAAGTTCTCGGGGCACCGTGCATATCTGTTGGCAGCACTTACGTATACGCAAGGATACACTCGCCTAATGAGTTTGCAAGAATTGACCTCTTGAAAAAGGCGACAAAGTGCGTTTGCAAGATTTTAAGAAATTTTGGCGCGAGAACCTAGTGGCGTGATCAATTGGTCCGCAAGGAAAAGGATCATCGGATCGCAGAGAAAGGCCTTTATTGTGCTCATTTGGCAGTTCAGGTATGGCTTATATGTACATGCCGGGCGCCACGGCTGTCGGGATAGCGTATGATGGCGGTGTCGTACTGGCAAGCGAAAGGAGGATATCGTATGGCAACTTTGTTGTAAGCAAAAGTACCAAAAAGACGTTTAAGATAACCGATTTTGTAGGTGCGTGTTGTGCTGGAATGGTCGCGGACATGCAGGTCTTGGCGATGCAGATGAGAGCCTTGACCAAGGTGAGAAAACTTGAGCTGAAAAGGGAGATTCCTCCGAACTCGGTGGCAAAGATGATGTCATCACTAATGTATGAACGACGATTCTATCCCCTGCTTACGCAGGTGATTGTGGGTGGAGTGGATGGAGAAGCTGCAATATACACGCTTGATCCCCTTGGATCAGTACTGCCGGATGATTATGCAGCTGTCGGCACAGGTGCAGAAATGGCACTGGGAGTGCTTGATCAGGAGTTCAAGAAGGGGATGAAGGAAAAAGACGCCGTTGCTCTTGCGGTCAAGTCCATCAAGTCTGCAATAATGCGTGATGCCGCAAGTGGTGATGGAATAGACGTACTCGTAGTAGACAAGAACGGCTCGCGAGAATCAACCGAGAAATAATCACTTCATAGCCTTTGCAGCTTCCCAATATCTGTCTGATATATAGTGCATGTTCCTTACGACCTCTCCCTTTGTGATTGTTTTCATCTCCTCGCTTGAGACAAGGGATCTGCCTACAGCAAGGAATTTGTTGTGGGTCTCTTCCACCACGCACACTATCTGGTCCCTCTGAAAGTCAGTAAAACTCTTGATCCCGGGTCGCATGATGTTTGCGCCGTTACATACGAACTTTATTGCGCCCGCATCTACTATCACCCTTGGAAATTTTTCAAGAATGGAGGTTTCTGATAGGAAAGGCATGTATGTCTCCCCGACCTTCAATGCGGTGAAGCCGTCGCCTGATATGATGGATGCCTCCTCGCCTATCTCGTGCTTTACGAGCGTCTTTACCTTGGGGAGTTCTATCTTCCAATCCGACTCGATGGCATCGAGTATCTCGGAGCTATCTGTCTTTGAGAGCGGGTGGGTCTTCAAATCTTTCCGACTTCCTGCTTGATGTCAAGCAAGTCCCTGAGAATGGAGCTTGCGGTCTCCATGCCTCCTGCACCTCGACCTATTATGGTCTGCTGGCCCGAGTGTTCGGAATTGAATGTTATTGCATTGAGCGTTCCATTGACACACAGAGGATCATCAAGCGGGATCTCCCTTGGGGAAACCTCTAGGTCCCTGTTGCATGAAGCGATTAGTTTGACGGCGGAACGGCGGGATCTTGCATTGGTAATGTCGGTCGTTGTGACATCGCGTATTCCCTTCCTCTTTATATCCATTATTGTAACCTTCATATCCATTATCCAGTTTGCAAGAATGACAAGCTTGGCGGCTGCGTCAAATCCTTCGATGTCAAGTGACTCGTCTGCCTCGACATATCCTTTCTTTTTTGCGTCGGAGAGGGCTTCCTTGAAATTCATGCCTCCAGCCATGTTTGTAAGGATGTAATTTGTTGTGCCGTTGAGGATGCCTTGGAATGAGACGATTCTCTCGCCTCTCAAGCTGTTTTTGGCATAGTCAAGTATGGGAGTGCCGCCTCCTACGGTGCCGCTGAATTTGAGTTGGACTTGGTTGTATGCTGCAAGCTCGATGAGTGATGGAAATGCTAGTGCAAGCGGGCCCTTGTTAACGGTGACTACGTGGAGGCCCCGCTTCATGGCGGACACTATGTGTGACATGCCGGGTTCGGCGTCTTTGTAATTGCTGGGGGTGGTCTCGATTAGGACCTCTGCTTCCATGCCGTTTATCATGTCGAGTCCGTTTGCTTTCTTCTCTTTGTTGTGATACTTTGCTATGTTTCCGTACAGCTTCTTTGTTTCAAGGAGCCTATTGAGGTCTATTCCAGCAGAAGATGCCGCAGAGCCCTTGCTGTCGAAAACTCCAACTATCCTTGCCTTGAGGCCATGCTTTGCATAAAGATCCTCCGATCTTGAGAGCAGGAGTTTGGCAAAACTCTGTCCTACGACGCCAAAACCGCAGAGAATTATGCGCACCATTGACAAGACGCATATCGGTATTAATTAAGATTAACGACCTGGAAGATTCCTTTATTAAAGCATCAGAAATTTGGATACCAGTGAAGCAAAAAAAATACATCTATGCGGGAATCGTGGCGGCAGCAGCAATAGCCGCGGTATTGATCATCACTCAGTTCGGTACTACGACTACCGTGAATACCGGTACTGGACCCTCTGACCTCTCACCATATCTCCTTGATTATACGTATGAAACCGTCAACTCGGATCTTCGTGACACCCTGAAGGGACAGGGTATCAATATGTCGAAACCTTTGACATTCCAGACGCCATCTGAAATCAATCAGTACTGCAACTTTCTTTCAAACAAGACAAAACAGGCTATGATAGTTCGCTGCACATCGACTGAAATAAAGGATGAAAATTCTCAATTCCTTGGAAACCTCAACATGGTGGGCGCGCCCATAGCTCCAGTGCTTGTCGTTGCCACCGCGCAAACGGATCCGATGTTTGGCAATTACAAGGACATAAAGTTGCTGTTCGGCGACGTCATTAACGAGACAGTATGTCACTGCTGGGCAAAGGAGAAGCCTGGGGGATATGGGACTATTTCCGCAATGATGGACGCCCTGAGGGATTTTCATCTCAAGGGAAAAAAGCCAAACAGTACAACTCAGGGAGTGCCGCTTGAGGGAAAACACTTTGAGATTGAGCTGACTACAAATCCGCAGGGGTACCTCTGGAAGCTTCTTGTTGCAAAATGACCAGTAGACATCTTTGGGTACATTAACCTTGACAGGATTACTTAACCACTTTAGCAATTAACTTGGTGTTGGGTTTGCTAGAATACCTGTGGTTGGTTCCTCTGGGATTTGTGGCAGGAATTCTTGGGTCTATGATAGGGCTGGGGGGAGGTTTCATAGTGGTACCTGCATTGACCTTTGCAGGATACCCTCCAACTCTCGCGGCAAGCGACAGCCTCTTTGCGGCTTTTTGTAATGCGGTGGCTGCTACGATGTCCTATGCCAGGCAGAAGCGGGTGGTCTTCTCGCTTGGGTTGAAGCTTGCCCTCGTTTCAATCCCGGGCACTGTACTTGGCGCCTATGTGTCGGATGTGATAGGGGCCTCTATGTTTAAGCTCCTATTTGGGATGGTTCTAGTCGCCTCAAGCGTATACATATATTCCAAGAGGAAGATGGAGCCAAAGGAATACAACCTCTCAAAGCAGATGATGGTGCTTGCGGTCGGGGCAAGTTTTTTTGCTGGCGTGATATCTAGCCTCTTCGGCATCGGTGGAGGCACGGTGTTTGTGCCCCTAATGGTCGTTGCGATGGGGCTTTCCATGAAGCTTGCAGCACCAACATCGCAGTTCATACTTATGTTCGTGGCAGCCTCGGGCATGGTGGTTCATTCGGTGATGGGACACGCTAACTTTATGGAGGCTGGACTGTTGGCCTCTGGTGCATTTGTAGGCGGAATGGTGGGAAGCAGGATCTCGTTGATGGTTCCGGAGGGTAAACTGCGAATACTTGTGACTGTGATTCTTGCCGTGACTGCCGTGAAGCTCTTCACGGATGCCTTCAACGTGCGCTTGTTGTGAGGCCCCTGCAGGCTACTTTTCTGGCGTGCGGGCTGAATTTTTTTTCATCTGATAGAGGTTTCTTTTGGAGATAAGGATTGTCTTTCCGTCCTCTCCAGTACCTTCAAAGTCGACAGAGATGAGTCCGAACTCGTCATTTAGGTCGCGCTTGTCGGAGATGGTGAACTTGGCCTTTAATCTCTCGTCAGTACGGAGGGGTCGAAGGAACCTTGTCTGTCTCCCGTTCCAGGAGGGATCGCCGTCAATTCCGTAAAAGATTAACTGGTTCCCGTAAAACTCGTCGAGTTTTGTAAACTCTCCCTCCATCCTTGCCAGGATTGCCCGTCCAGAGACCATCTTGGGTCCGCTTTCTGTGGACTCGTGCTTTTCATAAATGACATTTCTAATGCCGGAAAAAGTCAGGTATGTGTAAAGGTCTGACGGTGTGATGGTGCAATCTGCGAAAAACTCGTCTCCAACCTTGAGTTCCGAGAATCTCTTCATCAGGATCTTGTTTCGTCTGGATAGTAGATGACTTCGGAGTTTGAGACTGCCCTGCCTGAGCTAAAGTAGTTAATTGCATTGAGTACGCTTTCATTGCTTGACTCGGTTCCATCTACGCTGCCTGGCAGGACGAGGTGAAGCCTTATCTTTGATTTTAACACGTCGCTTAATTCCTGGTTGACTGTTGTGGTAAAGGGTCTTAGGGCTCCCCTGAACACTTCGACCTTGGCACGATCCATTCCGGTCACCTTGGCTCCAACCGGCATGTCTGGCCCAATCAGTATTATTGTCCCATCCTTGTCCTTGAAGAGAGGGGGGTTTTTTGCACCGTCTGGGACAAACCTTCCGAGGACTTCCTGGAGTACAGACGCAGGAGTGTTTACGAACTTGTCTACAAGGCCATCCCACTTCTGCCTTGGCAGGTCGACAAGCCTGCCCATCTGGGGGATCCTCCCAGTCACGTAAATCATTGTACTTATTGGGCCTATCTTCTGGGTTGCCGTGTTGAGCATCCTTCTCATGTTCTCCTGGCTCGTGATGTCCATGACGTGTGAGTGGAACTTTGACAACCTTTGCTCCGCCTGTGGAGTGCTTGTCTTTGAGATAAGGATGACCGTTTTGCCCCGGCTGTTCTCGATATTCTGTGCAAGATATTCAATTCTAGCAATGTCGTACTCGTCGGTCGCGTCTACTACGAAAAGGACCACTTTTGAATTGTAGTCGGGCTTGGTTTCTGGTACTGAGCATGCAATGTGGGGCTTGACAGGATAGAACACCCTGTCGCCTGGGATGACCTTGCCGTTTAGGATCCTCGATATGTTTTCATCGCACAGCATCATGACTGTTTCTGCAACCTGTTGCTGCGAGAGGAACTGCTCATCGGCTATCATCTTGCTTGTGTTTTTTTGGACCTTTTCTGCAATCTGCTGGATCTTCATGAGGAGGGCATTGGTGGTTTTTTCCATCTCTTTGATGCGATCTGCCGAGTCGATGGACTTTGCACTTGCAAGTTTTGCCGCTGCATGTGCTATGCCCTTGGCTACAGTAGCTTCGTCCTCGCCCAGTAATGGCAGGATGTCGCTATTTATGACTTCGACGTCTTCGGGACTGAAGCTTTCAAAACCTGATACCCTCATAAACTCCGCCGCCGCTTTGGGATAGACTGTTTTGTATATTCTGTCAGAGTGGACGGGGCCGGGATTTGTTGCTATTGATATGATGCCCTTTTCCGTAAGCTCCCATGAGATGGCTTCGGCGAGCCTGTTCTTTGCCCCCTGTGCAGCGGTGTAGGGGCTGCGGAACCTGTACGGCCTTTGTTCGAAGGGACGTTCTTCGGTAAAGAATGTGGATATTGTGATGATCTTTCCTCCGGGCTTCATGGCCTTTGCAGCCTGTGCGGAGGTCCAGAATGTGCCAGTAAGGTGTATGGATACAGTCCCCTTGAAATCATCGATCGGGGAATTTGGAAAACAGGTAACGGGTCCGGAAACGCCGGCGTTGTTGACCACAATGTCGACAGGACCTTTTGAACTCAGATCTTCAAACATCCTTGAAACTCCCAGTTCGTCACTTACATCAACACCTGGATATGTCCTGACAAAGGCCCCGCTTCCGCACTTGCTGATTGCCTGCTGGAGCTCCTTTGCAGCTTCCTCAAGGGGCTCCCTGCGTCTTCCCATTATGACTATGTTGGCCCCATTTTCTGCAAACTTGATGGCGATGGCCTTGCCGATGCCGGTTCCGCTTCCAGTTATGACGACGGTCTTGTTAAGAAATTTTGCCATTTGCAATTCTTGGATAATTTCGGACTATTTATCAAGCTTTAGGCAAGAAAATTGAAAGTCTTTGGCCGGGTAAATCATCTGTTCTTCTCGACCTACAATATTTTTCAGTTTCAGAAAAACCATGACTTGGAGTAAAGACTAGATTGCTGGATATCAAAATTGAAAAACTGTTGAAACTGCGCGAATTGGGGACGTGTGGAGATCTTGAAAAAGTTGGGCAATGGAGGCTCCGACCTATAATTTTGGAGATGTGCACCATGTTGCCCCAACAACTAACTGAAACAAAATACCACGTGCTGATTGGGCTTGAAGCCAATTTGGGCAAATTTAAGGGGAGAATTAGAGCCATTGGTTGAGGGCTTTGCTCGGGTTGTAATGATGGGCTCACTAGATGTTTTATGCCATGGGCAGGCTAGAAAGGATGGTATCAGGCATTTCTAAAACTTTGTAGGACTCCATTGCGAACTATTCGTCTTTTTTATTATCATGAGTGATAAATGACGCTTTCATATAATAGGCAAATTCCGGGTAAAAAATCATGGAAAATCCTAGGTATGTCAAGGATGTACTGAATCAGGTAGCTACAGAGAAGCATCTGGTT
The DNA here is from genome assembly GCA_028866895.1 of Nitrososphaerota archaeon. GTDB lineage: Archaea > Thermoproteota > Nitrososphaeria > Nitrososphaerales > Nitrosopumilaceae > Nitrosotalea. Next base: position 89,306 of record JAGWHF010000005.1, on the reverse strand, counting down.
ATAATTCTTGGAATCATAGGTCTGGTAATTTTAGCTATTAACTTGGAGGGGACAGGGACTTCGATATTGGTTGGCAACCTGCTCTACGTGCCTGTTACATTCTTCATGGTAATCAGCTCCTACCTGTTGCTGAAAAAGCAACGCAAAATAGGAGACCGCGATATGGGTTGGATATTATTTTTTGGCTCTGCGGTATCTTGGCTTTTGGCAGAGCATACCTGGATGATCACCGAACTTGTATTGCACGGAAAGACATTCCCTTCAGCTGCCGACTTTTTCTATATTGGGGGTTACATACTTTTGGGAATATTCATATTCCGAATGCTATGGCCGCTGAAAAATTATACCACATTTAACGTTAAGCTTGGCGCTACGCTGGTGGTGTCAATTTTTCTGGTGCCGTCTATCTATATGGCTTATTCGTCAGGAGGGGAGGGCGTACTTTCAATCGCATTGTCATTGGCATATCCTATTATGGACGGAATATTGCTCTGGCCTGGAATAATAGTTTTGTCGTCCTCGTCAAAATTGGGGAAATCAAAAAAGTTCTGGAGCTTCTTGGCTGTTGGAATAATATCGATGCTTGTCGGGGATACCATGTTCAGCATTGCAACGGCCCTTGGGTTCTACCACACAGGATATCCGTTTGAGATCTTCTTTTATTCAGCCTATGTTATGATTGGATACTCGGCATTGGTGCGGAGAAAACAATCTCTCGCCCATTCTCCTCTGATTGAGGAGGTAAAGGCCGAATTTGAAGAAATCCGCAGAAAAGGTTTTGCCAGTCATTGGAAAATCGTATCTTTCCTCTCGATTGCGTCCGTAGTTGCCTTCTGTATTCTTATGTTTGAAACTCCCGTAGAACAAAACCTGTCAACTAGGGAATTGGAGGTGGTTACACCTGCGGGATACATCCTGTCTGCATTGGTGGTTGTCCTTGGACTGGCTTTCATGGTAACGCTGCAAAAGAATCGTACAATGCATGCAAAAATCAACGGTCTTGAAACGCATACTTATGAAAGGAAGGGAGAAAGCGGGACTGAGACCTCTATTGAGACTATGGTTCGGGCCATTGGCAGACTTGACAGGAGGCGTAATGAATTGCTGCCATTTTGGGTGGCGTTTTTGGTAATTCTTACGGTGGTTTCCACCTACGTGATTACCTCGAATGTTTCCGAAGTGACCTCGGGAAACCAAGTGATTCAGTCAGGCAGATTCATAATCCAGAACTTGCAAGGAGCAAACATCACTGCGTGGGCAACGTGGCATAAAGGCCCGGGAGAACCGTTGCATGTTACCATAGTAAATTCCAATTTGGTCGCTAGCGCCAAAATTCAGGCAATAAAGGACGCGATATTGTCTGAAGATACTACGCTTGGAAATGGCGGTGGGGTGAAACCACCAGGCGGAAATGTAATTTACTATAAAGGTTGGAAGGGGGCTATTGAAAGCATAGCTAGGCAGAATGCATCGGTGAGCCTTCCTACCAATTTTGAAATCGTGCAGGGGCAGGAGTCGATAGGAGACGTGGTTATCATATTGACAACGGACGTGGAGGGAGACGGGGCCCTTGGATTTACCAAAACAATAGCAGACACGGATCATCATCAGATACTAAAGTCGTTTATTACAATTTTTGATGCCAAGGATCTCACTGCAAAGGAAATGGGGGCGATTACTCGGCATGAGTTTGGTCATGCCTTGGGTCTGAGTCACCTGCCTGTTACGGGGGACCTGATGAATAAACAGTTCGTGGCTTCACGGGCCTACATATCTCCCTGTGACCTCGATGATTTGAAGTCACTTTACAGTGGTATTGGTCCTGATACTACTTGCAGTTGATTTTTTGGGTTATCAGCGGTGAATATCAGGTCTAGTAATCAAGTCTCGCCTTATGAGCCAGATGATGGGTAGTATGGCATGGCAAAGAGGAGCGTAATACCTACAGTAAATGTAGAGGTAATCCGGCTGGTAGGAGATAAAGCCTGAGGGGTTGGTAATAGGATGAGAAAAGCACTGGCCGTAGTTTTCCTTGCATTGTTGACTGTATCAATCTTTTCTGCATCAGAGTCGCAAGAGGCAAAAGGTACCTCCGCCCAAATTGTGCTGGATAAACAAAACGATAACGGAACAAAACCTTATAGCTTGGTAAATCAGGTACTTTCATGGTATTTCTACAATCTGAACATTGATGACCTGAAAATATATGGCAAACCGACACTCGGGCCGGGGATAGTAGGAAACTCTGTCTTTCTAAATGGTAAAAATGAGTATATGGTAATAACTGGGTCGAAAAAAACTGATACGCTCTCTCATGTTGAGCTTTCTGCATGGGCGCTTCCTAATTACACTGATGCGTCTCGAGACATGACAATAATTGAAAAGGACAAGGCATTTTCTTTGCAGCTCAATCAATACGGTGGCAAATACTATGTCGTCTTTTCAGTCTTTAACGGTATAAAATGGACGTCGCTTTATTCGAATTCGCCAATAAAGGAACAATGGACAAACATTGATGCCATGTATGACGGCAAGTCCATGTCCATTTACCTGAACGGTGGCATTGACGCACAGAAGAAAATACTGAACAATCCACTTTATTATTACGGTGGAGCCCCGATCGTCAGTCCGTCGGTCTTGAGTTCTAACGCCGATTTTTATATCGGATCATCAGGATCGAATCTTGGAGTCCATAACTATTACAAGGGTGGGTTAGACGAGGTCCAGTTTAATCTGGTGCCAGCAATAATACTTCAGGGCAGACTCGCTTCTGAAAATGAGACCGGCATATCTGTAGGACAAGTCCACATCGGAAATAAGACAAAACAGGCGGTCAACGCAACAATTCCAAACCTATCATTCAACGGATTCTCAAATACTACGTCCTTCTTGGGACTGCAGAAGCCTCTAGGGACTGGAACAAATCAGACAAAATTGGAAATCAAGGCTGGGTTGTCGATTAACGCCACCATCCCTGCCAACGCCACCATCCCTGCCAACGCCACCATCCCTGCCAACGCCACCATCCCTGCCAACGCCACCATCCCTGCCAACGCCA
>JAGWHF010000005.1:0-86211 GCA_028866895.1 Nitrososphaerota archaeon | reverse complement strand
CCACCATCCCTGCCAACGTCACATCTCCAGGCCTATCATTCAACAAATTCTCCAATGCCACATCTCCAAACCTATCATTCAACAAATTCTCCAACGTAACATCAGTTACCTCGATAATACCAAATGCAACCGAACTTTATAATTTCAATTCCGCGTCTGTTCTGAACGAATCCTCTGTTGGAAAAACCAAAATTGTAACATTGGAGAACAAGACCAGTTTGAGCCTCACGGGGGAAGGCTATCTGCATGAAAATGGAAGCTCAACTAGTGTGATATCCAGTCTAACAGTCTCAGCCTGGGTAAAGCCGGATTATAGTAAAGGATCATCACAGTTCACAATATTGGGAAAGGACAGATCGTTTATCTTGTCGATTAATAACGACTATCCGCCCCCACACCTCGCAAAATTCTCCTTGTTTGACGGCATAAGGTGGCATTCTGTCCTAAGCAAGACTGCAGTGCCTGGGAACTGGACGAATATAGCCGCCACCTTTAACGGGACAGCAATCGCAATTTATGTAAACGGTACTGAAGAAAACGTACAGAATGTGGGATTTGTGCCGTCCTTTAATGATGTGGGTCAGCCAATACTGGTGAGACCTGGGAACATTACCTCTTCATCAGATGTTATGATAGGAGCGTATCAGAGACTCAGAGGAGAAACAACTGAAGTAAGGAATTTGTTTTCCGGTGAGATTAGCACAGTTTCACTTTACAACAAGATGCTAAACCAGACCCAAGTAGAACAGTTGTACAAATCAAGTCCCATAGTGCAGATTCCGGGAGTGAACATTACAAAAGGTGTCGGGGCCCCAACTTTGGAAAACTATACCGGAGTTCCTATAACACCAGAATTGACAAAACTCCAAAACACTTATGGTATCACACAAAAGCCAGAATTTGGATTTGAATTCTTCTCTAACTCTAACCTGCAAAAGTTCGGCAAGTCCTTCAAGGAATCCAAGGGCGTGGTGCAGCAGAACGGGTGGAAGGAACCAAATGCAACCATCGCGGTAAAGGTTTTTGATCCCTCGGGAAAACAGGTGACGATAGGTTCTGAATTTACCAAGCTCAGGGCTGGTAAATTCAACCTCCAATTGGGTTCACTCCGTAACGGAAGGGCAGGTTTGTACAAAGTCGAGGTAGACCTCACGTTGAATGGCAAAAAGTATACTTCCGATCAGCAGTTTGAATGGGGGCTTGTATCAGTCAACACCGAAAAAAGTATCTACAGGCCAGGTGAGAACGCAAACTTTACCATTGTTGTGCTCGACGATCAGGGGCACTCCGTCTGTAATTCCAACATTGTGATGACGATTTTGGATCCTCAACATGGCGTTACAACTCTGACTACCGGGGCTGGAATCTCTCCCGGTTCAAGTTGTGGCTTGTATGATGCAAGCTACACCCCATCAGTAGAAGGCAACTATACAGTCAACGTAATTGCACGGAATCCATCGGGCATAGCCTCATTTACCACCTCATTTTTGGTGGCAAAAAACTTTGACTTTGACATACTACGAACGGCTGATAGTAAGATAGATCCGATAAATAATCCAGACCTATTTAATGCCACAATAGATGTGACATCTTTTACCAACGCGAGTGACGTTACAATTCAGGAAACCGTTCCATCTATATTCAATGTGACAACCGATGCAACGGTGCGGACGGAAGGAGATACAAAGGTGCTTACGTGGGAACGGAACCTTGCAGCCAACATGACATCTGTACAATATTCATATTCGGTACCAATGGTATTTCCACAGCTCTATGCGCTTGGGCCTGTTACAATTTCCTACGGGAACAACACCTTTACTGAGGCACGACCTTGGTATGTGGCAAATGACCCTAATACCCACACAACTTCATCGGCATTTGTAATCGCAGGTAAGAAAACAAGTACGTCTGCTACCATTGCGGTTAATCCGGATCTGTACAACAGATATCTCGTAGCAGGTTTGGCATATATTGACAACAATGCTGCCGGACGGACGACCTCTGTAACATACACAACAAGTACTTGCGCAACCCCCACCAGCGACCTTACAAACTTGACTGCAACAACAATGACGGGCATAGATGAAAACACGGTAAAGACACAACTTTATGGCATAAATGTTCCAGCCTCTTCAACGGGCACAATAACTGTCTGTGTTACCAATGTACAGCCTGGTACCGCATCCATACTTTATCTTGTAATGTTGAGTGGGGTAAATATGACAAATCCTACTGGTGATATGGCGGGTGTTAAGACTAATAACAACATCAATCCTTTCTGGGGTGGAAGTTTGACAAATGACACCCACGATGTCCTAGTAGACATGGTTGGGATGGCATCCAATACGGGAATAACTGCAGTTAACGGACAGGGTCAGAAAATTATCGGGACGCTAAAACAGGGGCCCGGATGCAATTGTGGTATTGGAATGAGTAACAAAACCGGAGGCAGTTTAAACCCCTTTGGATGGACTTTCGGTACAACTACTACCAAAGCAGTAATGGAGACTGCAGTGGTATTGCACGGATTGTTTTACACATATCATGAATCTTTATCCATATCCGACTCTCTAACAAAGAATGTAAATCGTCTAGAGTCACTATCAGAATCACTTTCTCTTTCTGATTCGGTTATCCATTACAAAACAAGTTCCAAGTCTCTATCAGAATCGATTTCGTTCAATGACACCGAATCAAATAAAGTGGCATTATCAAGATCATTGACCGAGTCACTGTCACTCAGTTATAACTATGCCAACACCGCCTCATTTGGAAAGGTGCTAGCTGAATCCGTGACAATACATGACAATGTTTCAAAATCATTGGGATTTAACCAAACATTGGACGATTCTCTTGTAATAAACGAGGTAACTGAAAAGAATTCAGGCAAGATTCTTTCTGAATCATTGCCTCTAAATGACGCAGAATCTAACATGGTAACCCTAACAAAACAATTGTCCGAATCTCTTCCAATGAATGACACCTCGGAGAGCACCCTTGCCGCAAACAAGCCATTGGATGAATCATTGGTGATAAATGATAGCGTCGCCCCGGTTCACGATAATATGAAAATCTTGAATGACTCGATTTCTGTAGGCGATGTTGCCTCTACCATGGCATCATTCTCGAGGCCGCTTGACGAGTCTCTAGGAGTAACTGATAATCTGTCTTCAACTCACTCTAATCTCTTGCTGTTAGCAGAGGCAATAAGGATGAATGATACTGCCACCTCAGCCCACTCCAATCTAAAGCAACTAGGTGATTCCATGGTGCTGTCAGATGCCTTGTCTACCGCAGCCGCAATTACCCAACCTATTGAAGAGTCCCTGCCACTCTCTGACACCATCTCCGCCTCCCATGCTAACTTGATGACTCTTTCCGACTCGCTAGGACTAGGCGATGCCGTACTGCCGACTTTCACTGTAATAAAGGATCTAAACGACTCCACTGGGATCTCTGAATCTGTTTCTACAACGCATGCAAGTTTCAAGTCGCTCTCAGAATCTGTATCATTGTCTGATCTGATTTCTTCAAGCCATGCTAACTTGATGCCTCTAAACGATTCGCTTGCCCTTGCAGATGCATTGACAAGACAATCTGCATTTGCAAGGCAACTAAACGAGTCAGTCCAATTAACTCCAACAGTGACACCATCGAAGATCTTTACGACTGATCTATCAGACACGATGCAGATTGCAGATTCAGCCAGTGCGACGATAAACCTCCAACCCGACCAGCAGCTAGTAAATCCAAATGATACGCAGATAATGGTCAATCCGTCAACGCCAAGGCTGGTGGTGGTATACAATAACATCCAGTTGTCGTCAATAGTCATACCCTCCACCGTTGCAACCTCGAGCATTGATTATTCACGGGTTATGATGGGAGGCTCCATCCGAATATCTCACAATCTTACAATCACAAAGGACGTAAACGGAGATGGAAAACCAGAGATATTCGTAGCAATACCTGAAGACCTGATTTCTGGAACCTCGTGGGACGGAATCATACGATTGCCCACTCTGGATTCAGTCTCCTTGAACATTACTGCCCCGCAAGGACAGATGGTAACACGGGACATCACCATGCAGATAGGCTCATCCTCCCAGCTATCCTTTGCCAACGCAAGCAGGATCATGTTCGTTGGAGAGGCTGGATATCATGCGGGGTATTACACCGGATCACAGGTGCACGAAATCAGCAACATCTGTACAGGCGATGATCAGGCAACTGCAAATACCATGCCTGTCGGAGGATCTTGCAAGATTGATGTCGGAGCAAACTTGGTAGTCTGGACCAAGCACTTTACGGGATTTGCTACATGGCACTTTACAACTCCGCCTGCTCCGATCCCTGCCGCAATTACGGGAGCAGGCCCCACGAGCATTCCGATCTCTCCCACTGTAGTCTCGGGAATGGCAACAGAAGGTACTACGTTTACCGGCACCGTGAAGATGGTCCCACCTGCAGTTGCAAACCTCACGCTATATCAGGTATCGTATGACGTATGCGCCAAGAATTCCGCCCAGGTACTTGTAGGAACAACTAGTAGCATGTCTCCAAGAATAAATATCATAACTGGTAACAAACTGGAGCAAGGAAAGCTCGCCGAGGTACAACCATTCTCGGAATATGAGAATGTCACAGGGCGACATATTCTGCTTTATGATGCAATGCTGAACCCGAGCGCTACTACCATGACGGTCACGGCAATAAACCAGGTGGAGAACGGAGTAGAGTACGTACAGAAGATAATACCAATCACCACTTGCCACAATACAGACTTTGTCAGTGAGTTGCCACCGATGCCTTTTGCCCAGTCACCTGTCATATTCGGAGTGGCAACACAGGTTGACAATGCCACTGGACTTTCTTCAGGGACTATGCAGTATGCCGACAACAATACAGTCTCAGTCTACGCTTACGTGAAAAGCAACTCTACCATACAGGACGCACAAATACGGTTCTCTCCCATGTCGCAGAACGCAACAGGATACGATTCCAATAATATGACGATATCCTCGTTTGGAAACCACACAGTGTATTTTGTCAACGGAACGCTTCTTCCCAGAGACCTGTCATCTCCAGCAACGACTTACTGGGTGTGGGTGCGGGACAGCAACGGCCTTGTTTCCGATTCTGCCCCGTATTTAGTGGCGGTCACGCCAACGTACGCAGTAAACGCGTCCCTTTCCTTGGAGGCACGGTCCAGCACACCAGAAGGTGAGCAAACAAATCCAATGGTCTATGTAACAAACAACTCGACTGGTCCCATCTATGGCCCTATATCGCTTGTTGCCAACGGCACGTCTGTATCCCAGAGCCCGCCCATCCTGTTCAACACTGGCAGGTCCGCCGTTCAGCTTGCCTGGACGCCCTCAAAGATGTATCACAACGTGATCTACCATCTGAGCGCAAGAGGTGAGTTTTATGGCAAGGTCATAGGAACTGGAAATGCCACAATAGCAACCTTTCCAGAGTTCAACGTGACAACACTTGCAGGCCTGGGAGTTTTGGGCCCAATAAATGACTCTGCCGGTAACACGATAGGGGAGCCTGCAGGCCTGTTTTCCTCATTTGAGAATACCGGAAACTACACTTATCTCGTATACTCACCTGACGGAACCTGCATAATCGGACAAGAGCAAGCCTGTCTGGTAAAGGGTATGGCCATTGCAGGCAACGCATCGAACATCACACTGGCAGGGCAGAAATACACAGTCGAGTATACCGGCCCAGAAACCGCCATGCAGCGGATCTCAGTCCAGTCGACTCAACTGATGCTTGGTCTCTGGAAGATAGGAATTGAGAGATCGGGCGTGGAGCAAAATGACCTGAATGCGCGGGTAATGGTCAGGGTGGCATATTCTGGAGAAGGCCTGCCTTACAACATCACATCGTCACGATAACCCATCTCAGAAATTCACGCAGAATAATACTTATTTGTGGGTCGATCTCACCCAGACGCATGCACGACTCGGAACCTGAGACCTATCTCAAGAAAAACAAGCAGGAGGAATACTGTGAAATGCTCGAGAAAATAGGCATTGCCGCCATTCCTGAAAAATTTGAATCAGACGACGTTGAAAAAAGCGATTACTACTCAAAATATTTCTCACACTCTCCAGCAATGGTGACAAACCACGGCTGTATCGCAGTCAAGGGGACAAACATTGACGTCATACAGATAATACAGAAGGGTTGAATGTGTCCCAGGATCTGATTCCTTTGCCATGGGGCGCGCAGGATCGATATCAGGCGCACTTTATAGTCAAGACCGATAACCCATCAAACTCGGATGATCTCATAGCTAAAACCAGCGTGAAGACAAGCGGCCATTTTGCACAAAGAAAAACCGCCGACATAGAGTGGGTCGGAGGCGACCTAGCAAGGTCTCTCAACTCCGACGCCGAACTGAAAAACTTGATTCTCAGACTTCCGTACAGGGATGCCTTCATCTGGGTGGAACCCACAAAAAAAGGTGTTAGGATCCACGGCAAATGGAAGAGCAGCATGGATCTCGGCATCACAAAAGATTTGTTTGACGTCTACGACAGGATTGCCTCGCACATAAAAAAATTGCTCTAGGCCCTCCACCAATCGAGGGCCAGGCACTCCACGTTGTTGCCCCTTGGAATTGCAAGTATGAACTGCTTGCGTACGGTTGTGGCAAGCCTTCCGGCCAAGACTACCGAGGTAGCAGAGATTGTATCCGACGAATTGTATACCTGCACCAAGTAAGGGGCATGGTCTATGCCGGGGCCTTTCTGATATACCGCAAAATCGCAGCCAAACTTGATGCCAGGATTTACGATGTAACCCTTGTCCCTAAAGTCCTTGTAAACCGTGTATTTCTTATCGAAGTTGTGGTGTTCGCGCCTGCATATCTCGAGAAATTCGTCTGCCTGGATTGTCCTTCTTGCCTTCCTGATCTTCAACCTTGATTTTTCAACCAGGTAGTAACCCTCGATTAGGTCCAATATGAGGGGAACATCTATCTCATCGGGTTTTGGCTTTGTAATCCCTATTGGCTTTCCATAGTATCCGTCTATGAAAAGGGCCCTTGATTCTCCCAAGTCCCAGATGATAATCCTGTTTTCTATTAGCTCTCCGTTCAACCCGTATGTTGTGAAAACAGCAATTGATTTTAGTGTTTACAAGTGCTCAAAAAAAAGGAAAAGATGGTTTTGAAATCTATAGGCTCAGTGCCAGCAAAATGAACGAGTCCGATACGTTGAGACACTTGTCAGACATCTCCTCGATGCCTTCTACCACATCCTTTAGGAGCATCATCTCTTTCGTAGTCGTAACCTCGTCGAGTACCTTTATTGTAAGCGCCCTGTATTTCTCATCTACTGTCCTTTCTATCTTCTGTGCTTCATGCGCCAGGTCTATAGCCACCGTGGCATTGCCACCCAGTGCGCGCACTATCTCGTTCAGCTTGTAGATCTGGTCGACTGCCTGTTCTATGAGCTCGCCGAGGTCCTTCTCTATTTTTTCTTTTTTGAGTGTGGCTCCTTTTATGTTGGATAACTTGAAGGCTATGCCTGTGATGTAGCCTGCAATCTCATCCATGGTGTATGCCGTGTTCAACAGGTTCTCCCTGTTCATCATGAGGCCTCCAACGTCCGCTATTTCGCGAGTAATCTTTCTCCGCAAGGCCTCTACCTCGTCCTCCGTGTTTCTTATCCTCTCGAGAACCTGTTTTACCTCCGCCTTGTCGGACTTGATTATGAGTTCGGGAAGCGACGAAAGGTCTCTTACTGCGTTGAGAATCCTGTTTATTTCATCCTGCAAAACGGCAAGTGCCTTTCTTTTTGCCTGTACTTCAAGTTCCCCGCTATACATCTAGGCGTTTTACTTGATGTCAGCAGCTAATAATCCTTACTTTGTTCTGTTCCTTTTCGGCTGACGCCGCAAGTCATCTTCCCTACGGGCCAATGGAAGTAATTCTGATTTTCCGCGGATGGAAAGGGTATCCTTCAACGGGAGGAACGCCATCAAAACTGCTTGTCAGTTTGAACTACTTTTTTCTGGCTGTAGTACATGGTTGCTACCTCCTTTACACTGGTCGCATTTTCAGGAGTCTTTTCAAATCTTATCCTTCCAGTGAATTTCGGGAACCTCAACGCAAGTCCGCTCCCTTTTCTTATCGTGTCAAGCGCTACCTTGTGGATCGGACTGAGCGTAATCTCGGAGGCCACTATCTCGATTACCACCTCGGGATCAAACCACACGTCAGCCTCAAGTGCGGTGGAAACCCTCGGGTCCTTTTTTACGGTTATCTTGTCTGAGAGAATCTGGTAAAACTGGTCAAGACTCTCATCCGTAAATCCGGTTCCAACCTTGCACACTGTGGGATAGCTGTCCGAGTCCTCGTCGTAAGCTGAAAGCAAAAGTGCCCCGTACCTGCCTGTCCTCCTGCCCCTTCCGTAGAACGCCCCTACCACCACAAGGTCGAGCGAATCCCCAAGCTCGTTTCTATATTCGCGCTTGAGCTTCAGCCAGTTGCTTGCACGGGCACCAGCCCTGTAGGGGGAGTCAAGCTGCTTGAGCATCAGACCCTCGCAGCCGGAGTTTATCGCGTTCTCCAAAAAATCCTCGACATCTTCGTCCGTCTTGGTAATTATCATCGGCATCACTTTCACAAAACCATCCTCCCTGACTGTCTCCTCCAGGATTCTCCGCCTCTCCTTGTAGGGCAGGTCGAGGCAACTCTTGCCATCCACGAGCATCACGTCAAATAGGTTGACCGTGATTGGATATTCCTGCACCGTCTTTGCTATGTTGTATTTTCTTCTTCTGTGCATCAACTCTTGGAATGGGAGGAACTCGCCGGTATCCTCGTTAATCGCTACTGCTTCAGCCTCAAGTATGATCCTGTCTGACTTTACGGCCTTGCCTATCTTTTCGACTATGTCTGGATAGTAGTTTGTAATGTTCTCTAGGCTGCGTGAATAGAGAACAACGTGGTCTTTATCGATGTGTATCTGTACTCTCTCTCCATCTAGCTTGTACTCTGCCGCAAACTCGACCCCCATCTTCTCGCGCGCCTCTTGGGGGCTTTTCACTCTCTCTGCAAGCATTGGCCTGACAGGACTGCGGACTGAAACTTGAAAATGGCTCAACTCGGCGATCCCACCACTTGCCACTACATGAGCAACCTTTCCAAGATCACTGCAAACATTGTACGCATGCTCAAGGGCGGGCCTGTTGTCCTTAGAACCCGTAAAGGCAATAGCCAAGGCATCAAGGATTGTATAATCAGCTATTCCAAGACGCAGGTTTGCTGTTATTATCTTAGCGATATACCTTCCTTCCGCAGGCGTTGCATCGTTGAGCAGGCTTGAAACGTACTTCATCTTCATATCCTGCGACCGGCTTCCCTTGAGCTCTGCGATCTTGAGCAGGGTATCGTAAACTCTCTCGACTGTAATGTCCTCCTTGAGAAATGTTGTCTGCATTTTTTTCTCTAAAATTGATGCCGTTGCCTGCCCAAAGTCACCCGCATTTTTGTACTCGTGCTCTATTTTGGACACTGGAATGCCTGTTGACTTTGAAAGTGCCCTTACGGCAATTTTTTCGGCCACTCCTACCTCTACGCCCTCATAATCCGGCCTGACCTTTCCCTGGAGCAGGTAGGTGACCTTGGGGATAGTTTCTGGAGGTGTTATTTTGAATAATTCCACCAAATGCCTGGTAAGTTCCAGCCTTTTTGTAGTGCTTTCCATGTAGCCCAGGGTGTCGGCAACAAGCGAGAACTTCATATGTTCGATTTTTGGAGCCTGTGGAATAAAAGGTTGAGTCAGGCAAGACGCAAGTGCGCCCTGATTTTCAGTCTTATCTCTGGAGTTCTCTTCAATATCATATTGTGAAAATCGGACAATTCTTCAGGGTCCAGGTATCTCTTACTCCTCCGCAAAAACCCGTCAAAGAATACCCCGCAGATATATCCGATGTAAACGCCATATGCAAAATCCTCTAGGTTGGACGTAATTGATAGTGACTGTACCTCGGTCAGGACCATCTTCGGATAATCAAGGGCGTAGGAAATTATGTCGTTCAGGTATTTCTCCTCGATTACATCAATTCCCATACGAGTGGCCCTTACGTGCTCGTATTTAGCATTTATCAAATCCATGTTGCGTTTATAAATAGGGCGGGGGTTCTAGAACGCATGGGAGGAGCAAAGAAAAAATCTCCGGCGCAGGCGGAGAAGGCCCAGAACGCAGAGGCCGCAAAGAAGGACGGCGGCTCGAAGAAGGACAAGAAGGAACAGAAATCAAAAAATGTGATATCCGTTATTGTTGATGAAGGACCCGCAATGAATTTCATTAAAAACTCAAAGGTTTTCACTGCCCAAGAACTTTCGAGGCAGACCAGCGTGAAGGTATCTGCCGCAAACGCCTTCCTGCTAAACCTCATAAAACAAGGATCGGTAAAGAGGATTGGTGGATACAGCGGCCATCATATCTACGTGCCAGCCTGACCCAAGGTAAAGATGTCTCCAGGCCTTGCCTGGCAAAGTGTCTCAATATTTGATGTAATCCGACCTACAAGCGTCATTGGCTTTGCTGATTGCACGTCTTCGAGAAAGAAGCAGATGGAACCGTTTGATGCCAAGAAACCAACGTCGCCCTTTTTGAACTTTGATTTGAGCTTTTCACCGCCGGTACTAAGCGAGGTATCCATGAAGGCAATCGACGTACCCATCATGTGGGCATTTCCTTCTAGGGGAAGGCATCGCAGTATTGCCCCGACCGTTTTTGGTGCAAGGTGACGTATTAATTCCAACTTTGCCTCTGCCTTTCCCTTGAGAGAAAGCGTAAGTTCGAACCTTGATACCGACCCGGCACTCATTTTTGAGAGGCAGTATATGAAATATATAACGTTTGTTTCTCAAAAATGCGTAATGTCTGATGAACCTGAGGAAGTTAGTGTAGATACCGAAGAGGTTCAAGCAGAAGAAGAGCCGGCACCTGAAGTGATACTGCCGCCCGAGACTGAGACGGTGGAGGCGGCACCGGAAGAGGAAGAAAAGCCAGCTACCAAACGTGGAAAGAAGGATCTTTCTCCTGAGGAGCTTGCCGAGCAAGAAAGACTTCAAAAGATAATAGCTGCAAGGGAGATAATAGAGGTTGATCCGGTTCACACGCCGGTGGAGTACCAGACGGAGGGGAAAGGGAAGATAATGATAGGTCCGCCCACGCTTACGAGGTTTGAAAAGGCAAGAATTCTTGGTGCCAGGGCATTACAACTCTCTCTTGGAGCACCTCCGTTTATACAGGTTCCAAAAGAAGTGGCCACATCGCTTGATCTTGCTTATACCGAACTTCAAAAACGTGTGATACCGATTACGATAAGGCGAGTTCTGCCAAATGGGGACTTTCAGAACATCCCGATTGATCTTTTTGATTAATGGATAATTTGTCGATAAGATTTTAATAGAATGTGGAGTTTCGTGTGAGATAGAGTTTGTTGAGTGGAATTGAGGGAAACGTGCAATTAGACGGATTAGAGGCACGTTCAAAGGCCGGAAAGGTAATTACAATTAGACAGCAACCTGTCATGGAGTGCTCGCTCGACATACTGACGGATCTGGTAAAGTACAAGACCGTAACCCTTCGTGCTACGGGCGACTCGATCCCAGTAGCTGTTGCGGTGGCAAATGTTGTCACGGAGAACATGTTGAAGGGTAATTCGAAGATCGTGGACATCTTGGTGGATAGCGAGAGTCAGGTACCAAACGGTCCTCTTGTATCAATAATCGCAATTACTATTGAAAAGATGAATTAGAAGGAACTACCGGGTCCCTTCAGCAACATGTTTTCACATTCTTTGCATATCGCTTCGTCTATGTTGGACTCTAACTTGTGGTGTATGTCACATATCAGGAGGCTTGATTTTATGTAGTTGCAGAGGCCGATGAATTTTGAAAGGCTTGACGGCGTGTACGCCATGTTGGACGCAAGATTACTGCAAATGTCATTTATCATCCCTGACACCTCCTTAACCGCAAGAAGCTTGTTGATAAGCTCTGGATCTCCTCTGGTTCCCCTCACATAGTTGCTTATTGCCGCCTGTGTCACGCCGAGCATCTTTGAGACCTCCTCCTCTCGGATCTTGTGATCCTCGATCAGCTTTTTTGCCAAGATTGCCCTCAGTGCAGGAATCAGGGTTTTTGTCTCTATCTCTGCAGGTAAAAGCATATGAAATTTTCCCTTTGTAAAATATTTAAAGCTAATCTTTATTGTCAAGATGACTTAATTGAGAGATAATCCCAATCCGAGCCAGTTGCAAGAGATTTGTTCTGAACTGCACTCGCTTTTGTCGAGGGCTGTCGCACGCAAAAGGTCAGACTGTATATCTTTATCGGGCGGCCTTGACTCCTCCATTCTGGCGTCTCTCATAGGGGAGAAAAAATTTCCGGCATACTGCATGGTTGCGGGGGATTTTCCGTATACCGACCTTGTTCATGCGCAGCACGTTGCCAAGTTGTACGGTCTTGATTTGACGGTCATTTCTGCCTCAGTGGACGACCTTCTTGCCGCAATAGACGGTGCGATACGGATTCTCGGCGTCTTTAATCCTATAGAGATACGGAACAACATTGTTGTCTTCATGGCAATGGAAAGGGCGAAAAAAGACGGCTTAAAACACATCATGACAGGCGACGGGGCAGACGAACTCTTTGCCGGATACAACTTTTTTCGGCGCATGTCACCTATGGATCTTGAAAAGGATCTTGAGCGGATTTGGCGCGTGATGCACTTTCCCTCTAAGAAAATATCGGAATCTATTGGCACGGTCCTATGTTCGCCATTTCTTGACGATGCGATTATTTCCTTCGCAAAATCAGTGCCTGCTGAATTGAAGGTACGAGAGGAAAACGGGCAGACGTGGGGCAAGTGGATCCTGCGCAAGGCATTTGAGAACTCGCTGCCCCCAACTGTTGTTTGGCGCGAAAAGGCCGCAATGCAGGATGGCTCTGGCACCGGAGGTCTTACGAGATTTTTCGACGAACTTGTTCCCGACATGGTTTTTTTTGAAAAAGCAAAAAATTACCTACAAAATGAGCAGGTGGCCTTGCAGTCAAAGGAGGCCCTACATTATTACGAGGTTTACCGGAAATACGGGGACTATCCGGCCCTCTTGGGTGAGTCGGAAACAAGATGCCCTTTTTGCAAATACTCTGTTGAGAAAGGGGCCAATTTTTGCAGAATGTGTGGAAGCTATCCTCTCTAGTCTTTCTTCCACTTGTTCGGCTTCTTCACGAAGATCCTCTTGCATCCATGGCAACAGAAATAATACTTCTTTCCCTTGTATTCGTGTTCCAGGGCCAACTTTTCATCAAGCTCTATGCCGCAGACTGGATCTGTTACTGACATGCCTTCACTCGCCTTTTATTCTTATTTAAAACTTCCAGTCATTTTGAAAGACTGCTGATTAGGCTTGAAAACTCGTCCTCCCCCATGACGGGAGTCCTTGCAACCTCCAAATTCTCGTCCACGTGGGACGCCGATTTTTGTCCCACGAGCGGTGCGATGATCCCGGGAGTTGATCTGACGAACTGAATGGCACGGTGGGAGGCTTTGCTCATGTTGCCAAAGGAAGGTATGACATTTGGTGCAAGCAGCCTTGCCTGCATCAGGGGAACGCTTGAAAAAACACCTATTCCGAGATTCTTGGCCGCCTCTAAGATCGTCCAGGGTCTTCCGTCCTCAACCTGATTCTTGAGCTTGAGCGCTTGGTCATAATACATGTTGTACGGTAACTGTATGAACTTGAAACCATTGTGGGGACCACCGGCCCGCAAAGCCAACCTCGAAATGTCAAAGAGTGACAAGTGCATCTGATGTCCTTCGGGCACCCTGAAACAATCCCACGTTGCCATTCCGTAATAACGCAACTTTCCAGATTTTCGTCTGTCTTCATAAAATTCAAAAACCCTTTCGAGCCTCTCCATGAACTCATCTCTTGTAATGTCCTGCAGTTGGCCTTCGGCTGAATTGTGGATGTACATGAGGTCAACGGTCTCAAGCCCCATGTTTCTAAGGCTCCGGTCAAGCTGATCCTGAAGGAATGGTATGGTCATGCAATGATATCCTGATGAAATGTCGCCTGATTTTATGATGCCGGGTTTCACGAGGTCGTTCTGTATGCTCTGCCAAAAGTCTTCCTTGACGTCCCCATCGTTTGTTATGTAGCCATTCTTGGTGCTTATGAAAAGCTGGTCCCTTCTAGCCTTGCCTTTCTCAATGAGGTGGGCAACAGACCTTCCTACTGCCCTCTCCGCCTTTTGCGCCCTGTAATTTATTGCCGTGTCGATTACGTTAGTTCCAAGCGAGACTGACTTTACTATCGCCTCTTTTACCTGAATATCCGTAGCATCGTCAGCGTTTCCAAGGTACGTCCCGATGCCAATGGAGGATAGCGTCAGCCCTTCGAAAATCTTGAAGTGGTTTGGAGCAACGCCGGCGTGGGCCTTTGCAAACCCGGCGGTTCCTTCTGGAGTTGCGTACCCTGAGATCATGGTTTGATTTTGGATCTGGACGATTTAATCCTAGTGAATTCGTCCAATAAAGTGGTCAGCAATAAAGCCTATGATGAGAAGTATTCCAGTTATCCTGCTGTAGGAAACAATGTTTTTCATTACCGGCACGAATTCATCAGTTCTGTCGAAAGTTTCCTTGAGTAAATGACATGATTTTACGGCAATGGGAAGGGCCGCAAGCGCAACGAGGGAGAAGGCAGGCAGTATGTGGACAACCACCGAGGATACTATGATTCCGGATGTGATCGATGGAAATGCCCATGCGCCAGATGCGGCCTTTGCCTTGCCGAGAACTATGACAAGCGTTCTTCTTCCATGTGCCTTGTCAGCTTCGTAGTCGGGGAAGGAGTTCACAAAAAGGACCGTGGAGGATAGTATGCCTGAAATAATTCCTATGATTACAGGCTGAATCGTGATATTTTGTGCCTGCACAAAGTAAGTCCCTAGGACTATCATTGTTCCCTTTATGGCAACAAAGACCTCACCCAGTCCGGAATCCACTATTCTAGTGGAGTAAAAATATATCGAGATTATTGCAAAAAGAAGAATCACCGCAATGGTAATTCCACGCTCAATGACAAAATACGAACCAATTATCGCACCTATGACAAGCATCGCTATTCCTGCCCGGTATACCTGTGACGGTTTAAGGAGGCCATCCGGCAGGACGCCTGTGCCACCGCTGAACTTTGTTCTCTTGGTTTCCGTATCTATTTTTCTCTTGTAATCCCAGTAATCGTTGAGAAGGTCCACGCTTGCATGCAGTGAGACGACTCCCGCAAGGGTCAGTCCGGCATATGCAAGATCTAGGCTGTCGTGTTGCCACCAGTTCACCGCAAGTCCGAGAATGACCGCGATTACCGATGCTAGGAGAAACCTTATTCTGACTGCGCGCAACCAATATGAGAGCATCACCTAAGGTTGTGGACCGGGTCTATTTTGTTGTATGCTGCATGGCGAAGAACTTGGAAGGAAATCACCGCAATTTTTCTACATCAAAGGCCTCTAGCGGCTTTCTACCATCAAACCCCTCGTCCTTTCCATGCCAGAACTTGATCTCCGTCTCTCCATTCTTCCAGCAGAGCCAGATCTCTTCGCCAAATCGGAGTGATGGAAAATCGAGAAGTCCATCATCAATGCTTTTGATGACTACGCCACTGCCCTCTATCTCCTCTATTGCCTTGTAAAACCTCGAGATGACTGCGTTGAATTCCTGCTTTTTCTGGATGTATTCCTTGAGGCTTGACATGTACCTTGGATCGGTCTCCAATTCGGTTTGGATTTTTACTAACTGGTCCTTTATGGCTGCCATCTCATTGAATTTTTTAACAGTAGAAGGAAGCGCCTCATTTGCCTCTTTTACAGTAAAATGTGAAAACATTTCATACTAACCTTCTTTGACCCAGTTAAAAGCATTAAGGGCTGGGCTTTCCCAAGGAAGATATGACTTCGCCGATAATCCTTGATGCTAGGTGCGACGTCCTGTCCTTGATGTCGTAGTTTGGGCATACTTCCATGATGTCAAGCCCTATCAGCCCGCGTCTTGCAAGAGACTTTAAAAGATATAGGACATCAATGCTTTGAAGACCAAGTGGTACCGGTACCGAAACCCCTGGCGCAAAAGCAGGATCAATACAGTCCATGTCTAGAGATACATACGTGTTTTTGCCGATCCTTCCGAGTATCTCCTCCTCTACTTTTTGGATGCCCTTCCTGAGAAAATCAAGAGGAGTGATCATGGGGATGCCGTATCTTTTGATATTTTCCAATTCTTCCTCCTCGGGAGTCCTTATTCCCACTTGGATTGAAGACTTGACATCTATAAACGGAATAACATCGTTCACAACAGAGCCATAATAGTTGGTTGTTGAACTGACAAAATCAGGGTGGGCGTCAAAATAAACCAAGGATACTTGCCCGAATTTTTTGCTCATGGACTTGATTATCTCGGTAGACAATGAATGATCTCCTCCCAATATTATGGGAGTCTTGGAACTTGAGGCTATTTTTTCTACGGTCTTTCCGGTCTCAGGCCTCAATATGTTTCCATAATCGTACACCTTGCTGCGGATTCCGTCCACCGGGAGGCCTCTTGAAACCTGATTGCCTCTCTTGTAAGTGTCCCTCACGTTAGAAATCTCGCGGATCCTGTGCGGTGCCTCTGAGCTTCCCTTCCGCATTGCGTGGGACTTGGATTCGTCAGGTATTCCTACAATGACAACACTGGCCTCGGAAAAATCATCCGTGTTTGCCCAGCAAATCTTCAACACTGTATAAAGAATTAATACTTATAAAAGACTGACTGGGTAATTTTCCAATTTACGATTCATGGTCGACATCACCGACAAGAAGTCTGTACGTTCTTCCTTTTTTAGATACCAGCAACGCGCCGTCATTGTCTATTCCAAGTGCCTTTCCCGAGATCCTGCCGGCGGGAGTTGATATGCTGACCACTCTACCAATAGTGGATGATCGTTTCTCCCATTCTTTTTTTATCCACTCTGCATTGCCAGAGACAAGGCTGTTATACATCTGCTCAAGTTCAAAAAGGAAATACTGGAGGAAATTTACTGGGTCAACCTTTGATTTTCGGTCTAAGAGGCTTGCGGCTCCATAATTGTTTATCCCTCTGATCTCACGAATTATCCTTCGAGGATTTATTTTAAAATTTATTCCTATTCCTACTACCAGATATTCTATCTTGTTTGATTCTATGGATGCGTCAACAAGTATGCCTGCCACCTTTTTCCCGCTCAAGGTCACGTCATTAGGCCATTTCACCCTAGGCGCCATACTCAATCTTTTTTCTATGGCAACAGATACCGCAAGGGAGACCAGCATGGGAAAAAGAGACACATATGTGATATCGAAACTGGGTCGAAGCAGTATGGACAACCAAATGCCCCCCTCTGGCGATGACCATCTCCTTCTGTTCCTCCCCCTTCCCTGTGTCTGCCTCTGTGCAATCACGATGGAGCCGTTTTCATGAGGTTTCAATGCTAGTTTCAAGGCATGACTTTGGGTCGAGTCTATTGTGTCATGGTAATAGATCTTACTTCCAATCATTTCCGTCCGTAGTCCGTCCGATATCTCCCATGGAAGCATCAGGTGTGTTTTTTGGACGAGCTTGTAGCCAGACCTGGGCCTTGAACTGATTTTGTAGCCCAGAGCACGAAGCCGTTTCACTGTCTTCCAAACGGCTGCCCTCGTCAGGCCCAGAGACACGCTCAATCTTTCTCCCGAAATGTATTCTGACTGGTGTGACTTTAACAATCTCACAACTTTTTCCTCGGTCTCATCAAGTGAGGTATGTCGAAGTCTCTTATTCTGCAAAGCTCGTCGGGCCCATCTTATTCATTTAACAGGCTTTTTACGTGTTCTTCGAGAAGATCGTTCTGGCCGAACCCTACGTCCCTTAATATTCCCTTTTTGTCAATCAGGATAGTGGAGGGAGTTCCCTTGAGCGCGAACTCGTCAAACGTCTGGGCAGAATACTCCTTGCTTCTGAGGTATTGTTTGACTCGTTCTACTATCTCAGCTTTCTGGCTTGGACTGTAGGAATCAAACGCTGGAACGTTTGCCTCTATAATGTCGTTAATTTTGTCCTGCCCTGTCTCGCCCGTTTCCTTCTCTAAGAGATCCATACCTACTGGAAATGGTATCTTGTACGGAAGTTTTTTGCCATCTATCAGCTGACCGTATTGCGACAATGCTCTCTGTGTCTCGCCTATGGTCTCGCCCTTGGCGAGGAGAATCTCCAGATTCTCAACAGTATTCTTGTCAAAATCCTCGAAAGCAGTGGCAACCCCTAGGACTGTAACTCCATCCTTGTGGTACTTGTTGTAAATGTCAATTGCCTGTGGTATGCCATAGAGGAAGCATCCTGGGCAGTTGACCTGAAATACCTCTACAAGGATTACGTTGTCCTTTTCCTTGTCAATGTTGGTGGGCAATCCCTGTATCCACCTTGATATGTGAAGATTGGGTGCCTTTGATCCCACCTTTGCAACCATGACAAGTTAACTTGCCAATTTTGCTATGTATTCCTTTGGTTCTTGAGCGCCGATTTGGAACATGAGTACACATGCCAGGGGGCTTTCGGAGGATTGAGAGTCAAAAGGGACCTTCGCCTGACGGAAGATCCGATTTAGATCCGGGTTTGGACGGTTTGGGAATATGATTTATCCTAGTCATGCCTGCCAATAATTAAAAAATCCCTTCTAGTTGATAGATTGACTTTGCAAGATTGTGCCATTTTGTGCGAAATTCTTTTATATGCGCTAACTATAGCAGAAAACATGTCGTCAAAGTTACCGGTAGCACTGTTGTTAACAGCAGTTCTGGTAGCATCTGTTGCAGCACCCACTATTCCTGCATCAAATGCATTGATACAGAGAGACTTCTCCTACCTAAATGATAACCACTTGACAGTCAGAACAGGAGACACGAAGGTATGCGGAGATCACCTGTGCGCACCCGGCGAATGGGACAAATTGCAGGCAGCAATAAATGCCGCCCAGCTAGGAAACAAGACAGCGGGAAATATTACGTCTGCAACTACAACACAACCAGCTCCTTCGAATTCCGTGGTCTGCACCATGGTAAAGGGCATACTCAACGATTATGACGTAAGCTCTTCCACGGTACAAAAAGTGATGTCTGATCTAGGCTGCTAAAAGAACAGTTTCTCTAATCTCTTTTTTTAAATCTATAATTCAGTCCTTGCTCAAAAGTTGATGTCAAAACCGCCAAAGTCGTGGCCAAAATCCGAATGACCCAAGTCACCTCCGCCCACATCATGTCCCGTGTCGCCTCCATCATTTCCTGTGTCTGCAGGGGGGGAATTGTACATGGAAATGTCTGGCATGAAGATTGACATCGCGAGACCCATAAATGACATCATGGACGAGAACATCATCACGTCCATTATTCCCATGAACATCATGGCTGGAAATGAAGGGCGGTTGCGGTTGATTGATTGCTGCAGCCTTTCCTTGTCGCCGCTCTTCCAAACCTCAGTCATCTGATCCCATTTCGGCTGGAGTTCAAATCGTCGCTCCTCTAATTCTTTGGACCCTTTTTCAGTAAGGTAGATCTCTGTTTTTGAACCGAATAACCCTTTCTTCTCAACCCATTGTTATGAGAGCGTTGTCACTGAGCTTCTCAAGGGTCAAATCCGCCTCATGCGTTCGATTTTTGTCTTTTTACTTATTTCATTCAGCTTTCTCGTCCCTTGATATATGGCACAAAGTATGGTCACATCGTTTGTGGTTTCCTTCATGGCTAGCCTTCTCTATTTTTGTACATCCATCTTAGGGGTTTACAAGATTACCGGTGTGCCTTGTGCATGCTCCTACAATGTCTATTAAGAGGTTCATGTATACGAACGCATGGAACAAGACACGCACACAGACGAGCAACTGAGACAGATTTTTAGATTCAAAAATATAGCCGTGGTAGGGATGTCGAAGAACCCGGAAAAGGCTGCACATTATGTACCAAAATACCTTGTGGATAAAGGATACAACATAATACCGATTAATCCAACAGCTGATGAAATTTTGGGAAGGAAATGCTACTCAACCCTCCTAGCAGTTCCGCAACCGATTGAGGTGGTTGATGTGTTTAGGCCATCCGATGAGGTAGCGCCAGTCATAAATGATGCGATAAAACTAAAACCCAAAGTAATCTGGCTCCAGGAGGGAATTCACAATCCAGCGGCAGAATCCCTTGCAAGAAAGGAGGGCATAGACGTGGTCTTCAACAGGTGCATGTATGCCGAGCATGAAAGGCTCTTCTAGGACATGGTTGATGATCTAGAAAACTTTTATGAGGCCCTAACTGAATTGGCAAACTCGTTTGAAAAGAAAAACCTTACACTGAGGGTACATCGGGACTCGGAACGGGATATCGTGAAGATTTATGGTAAACAGGCAGGTGCGCTCAATCGTGCAAAATCGGCAATTGAGGATATTGCAGAGCTTGCTTATGGCACGGCCGAGCACCATCCGTACTGGAATTTGTTGTACGATGGTTCACAAATATTGAAAATCGTCCTTGAAAAATGGAACGGTGACTTGACAAGAGAGGAACTGTCTGAAATACAATGGTATGCAGACAAGATAAAGGACTCGCTTGGAAATGTTACGGAAGAAAACCGGCACGAATAATTTACAACAGAGATAAATAGTAAGCAGGACGAGGTGAGTTGATGCCAATTAAAATTGGCCTGATTGGTAAGACAAACACCGGAAAGACTACTTTTTTCAATGCCGCCACTCTATCAGGAAGTGAGATCTCGACTTATCCGTTCACAACAAAAAAGCCGGAGCGAGGGGTTGGAAACGCCATCACGCCGTGCGTTCACGCAGAATTTAATGTGCATGACAACCCGCAGAATTCAAAGTGCCTAGATGGGTGGAGATTTATCCCAATTGAGCTGATTGACCTACCCGGACTTATAAAAGGGGCATGGGCAGGCAAGGGACTAGGAAACCAATTCCTTTCCGTTGCGACACAATCGGACGCACTGTTGCATGTTGTGGATGTGTCTGGAAGTGTCGATGCAACGGGTAGGATAACAGAGGTTGGTCAGGGGGATCCAATAGCTGACGTCTCAGACATCGAGGAGGAACTGATAATGTGGTATCAAAAACTCCTTGAAGGAAATCGGGATAAGATATCAAAACTTGTAAACTCTGAAATTGAAACGACAGAAGCGATAACGGATGTATTCCGCGGCATAGGCGTAAAGGAGTACCATGTAAAGGATGCTCTGAAGGTAACCGGACTTGAAGGAAAGCATTTTGATAATTTTGACATGGACGACAGCAAAAAATTCGCCGCACATCTGAGAAAAATTTCAAAACCGACCTTAATCGTAGCAAACAAGATTGATCTTCCGGGAGCTGACAAGAACTTTGACAGGCTGCGCGAAAAATATGTTGATACGATAATAGTACCTGCCAGTGCAGATAGCGAGCTCTCGCTGAGGAGGGCAGAGCAGAAGGGTCTGATAAAATACGTCCCGGGCTCGGAGCAGTTTGAGATACTACACAAGGAAGCACTTGCAAAAAGGCAGTTGGAGGCGCTCGAATTTATAACAAAAGGGATTCTAGGCGAATACATGAGAACTGGCGTGCAGTTTGCCATCAACGTTACAGTCTTCAAATTGCTAAAGATGAACTCCGTCTATCCTGTGGCAGATCCTGAAAAACTATCTGATAGAAAGGGCCGCATCCTGCCTGATCTAATATTAATGAAGGATGGTGCCACGGTAGAGGATTTGGCAAAGGAGATACATTCTGATTTGACAAAGGGACTACTTTATGCAAAGGATGTGAGATATGGAGTGCGACTTCCTATCAACTACCAGCTTCGTGACAGGGACGTCGTATCACTTGTAAGTGCCAAGACAAAAAAGTCCTAGCCAGATCCCTCTATCCTTTCCTGCTTCATCCACAACGTTCTTTTCTTGTGGTCTATCAGCACTATTCCCATCTCCGCTATATCTTTCCGTATGGCGTCAGCTTCTTGGAACTTTCTCTCGTTGCGCAACATCTCTCTCTTTTGTATGAGGCCATTAATCATTCTCATCTCATCCTTTGTTACCTTGGGGATCTCGAGACCAAAGATCTCAAACATGTCGTTGAGGACGGGAAGAATCCTTTGAGAGACTGATGAGACTAGGCGCTCTGATGCAGCAAGCTGGTTTGCGTATTTCACAAGCTTGAAAAAAGCTCCAATTGCAAGGGGTGTGTTAAAATCAGAGTTCATGGCGGCAACAAATTCATCCCATGATTCTTTTGTTGCAACTCCTACCCCCTCGAGGTCTTCTGCATGTGCCTGCTCTTCTGATGATAGGATGAGTTCATAGTAACAATTTTCCACTTGACGCCATTTTGTTATGGTCTCCAATAACATTTCTTCTGAGTAATCAATTTGCTTTGAGTAGTGCCCGGATAGGCAGAAAAGCCTGATGATGTTGGGGCCCCATTTTTTTAGGACAAAATCGACCGACTTGGTATTGCCAAGAGATTTTGACATCTTTTCCCCGTTTATCGTCACCATTCCAACATGCATCCAGATCTTGGCAAAATTGCTGCCTGAATAGGACTCTGACTGTGCAATCTCGTTTTCGTGGTGGGGGAAGATGAGATCCCTGCCACCACCATGAATCTCAAAGTTTGTTCCTAGGTACTTTAGGCTCATGGCCGAACATTCTATGTGCCACCCAGGCCTGCCAAACCCCCAAGGACTGGGCCATCTGGGCTCGTTTTCTTCAAACTTCCACAAGGCAAAATCGAGAGGATCCTCCTTCGTTTCGTCGACCTCCACTCGCGCACCTGATATGAGATCTTCTGTTTTTTTCTTTGAGAGCTTCCCGTATTGGCTAAACTTCAGGACTGAAAAATATACGCCATTCTTGGAGACGTAGGCATACCTCTTATCAACCAAGCCGCTTATCATGTTTATCATGTCTTCTATATGCTCTGTCGCCTTTGGGTAGTTCTCTGCCCTCTTTACATTGAGCCTGTCAAATCCCTCGAAATAACTTGTGATGTATCTCGCACTTATCTCGTGAGCGTGAACGCCCTCAGTTTTCGCGCGGTTTATTATTTTGTCATCGACATCTGTAAAATTTTGGACCAGTCTTACCTTGACCCCGAATTTTTCTAGAAACCTCCGAAGGGTGTCAAATACTATGATGGTTCTTGCATGTCCGATATGGCTTTCGTCGTAAACAGTAACTCCACAGAGGTAAATCCGGACCTCATCCGAGACGTCAATCTCCTTTTCAGTGGCAGACAGCGTATCGAAAATTTTCATTCCTCATCAGTCTAGAAAGTCCACGGTTTGGGTGCCATCCTCTTATGTTCGCTTTTTTCGTGCATCTGGTAAATTTTGTCCACATTTGATATGGAAATTTCGGCTGTCTTGGAAGTTTCTTCAACAGAAAGCTTCTTTTCAAACAAGCAATAAAGGATGGTGTCAATCTCCTCATAAGTCAGCCCTATCTCTCCTTCTGCCGTGTGGCCCTCCCACAAGCGTGGACTGCTGGGCTTGGCTACTATGCTGGGTGGGATGTTCAAAAACCTTGCAAATTCGCGAATCTGGGTCTTGTATAAGGATGCTATGGGAAGGAGATCTGCTGCGCCGTCTCCATATTTGGTAAAATATCCTATGAGGACCTCGCTCTTGTCACTTGAACCCAGGACAAGAAAGTTTCTTGCATTTGCGTAATAGTATAGAATGTTGGATCTAATCCTAGCTCCCAAGTTTCCAAGAGCCAAGGGGTTTGGCTCCAAGTATTTTGAGTATTCCTTGTATACGAACCCGATGTCGATTAGCTTGTACTCCAAGCGCAAGTCATCAACAATCTTTATTGCATCATCTGTATCTTGAGTGGGGGTTATCTTTGAATTTGGCATTATGAGGGCAAGGGATTTTTCCCTTACGAATTTTGCACAAAGGACTGCGATTACCGCGGAATCTATCCCGCCGCTTAGGCCAAACACCAAGCCCTGTGACCTTCTTGTGTTCATCTCTGAGCCGAGAAATCTGCCAATTCCTTCCTCAATCTCCTTGTAATCCTTCTTTGTTATCTCGTCTAGTATGACGCGGTTCAAGCCCTTTGTAAGGTGATAAGGCATAACGAATTAAACTTTCACACGTCTAGGTAAATCCCGTCGTTTTTGACCTCGACCTTGTAAGTTTGCAGCTTTACCCCCTTGATGTAATCTACAAGCTCCCCAGTCCTGATGTTGTAATGCCAGAAATGAAGGGGGCATTCAACGATGTCGCCGTCAATCTTCCCAGGCGCAAGTGAACCATCCTGATGGACGCAGATCGAATCCAGTGCGTGGAAACCGTTCTGGTTGAAAACGGCTATTTTCTTACCATCTACTAAAAACTCCCTGCCTTTTCCGGGGGCAATGCTATTTTTTTCTGCTACCTTCTTCCACGCCAATGAATGTAAGGCAAGGATCATCCAATATTTAGATTGCCTTTTTTGATAGCATTTTATATCCCTCGATTTTGAATTGCCACATGAGCCAAATCAAGGACCCGAGCTTGGCAGAAAAGGGAAAGGTATCATATGAGTGGGCAAGAGATCACATGAAGATTCTCAGTAATACCATAGAAAGACTGAAACGGTCGCAGCCTCTTAAGGGGGTCAGATTGGGTATATGTCTTCACATTACAAAGGAGACATCGGTTCTGATGATGGGAGCCAAAGCCTTGGGCGCAGACGTGAGCGCATGCGGCGCAAATCCGCTCTCAACGCAGGATGATATCGCAGCATTTCTTGCAGAAAATGGCATACACATCTATGCATGGGCTGGTCAGACCCCAGAGGAGTATGATTGGTGTATAGACCAGATGCTAAGCCACAAGCCCCAGGTGATAACGGACGATGGGTCAGACTGTCACAGCAAGGTTCATGGCAGCAAGAATTTTTCCTCTTGGGCAATATTTGGAGGGACCGAAGAGACAACTACCGGGGTGATAAGGCTGAAGGCTCTTGAAAAACAGAGAAAGTTAAGATATCCTGTAATTTCCGTTAATGATGCGTATACCAAACACATGTTTGATAACAGGTACGGCACAGGCCAGAGCACGATAGACGGGTACTTCAGATCTATGAACCTTTTGTTTGCAGGAAAGCGAGTAGTTGTTGCCGGCTATGGCTGGGTGGGACGAGGTGTGGCCTCTCGGGCAAAAGGACTTGGCTCCAAGGTCTGCGTCACGGAGGTTGATCCCGTACGTGCCCTTGAGGCTCACATGGATGGTTTCGACGTAATGACGATGGAGGAGGCAGCAAAAATTGGAGAAATTTTTGTAACCGCAACAGGACAGACGGGTGTCATAAGAAAGGAACACATTCTCAGGATGAGGGACGGAGCAATTCTTGGCAATGTGGGACATTTTGATGTTGAGGTAGACGCCAAATTCTTGCTAAATGAGTCAAGGTCGGTAAGAGAAGTACGTCCAAACCTTGACGAATGCTTGCTCAAAAATGGCAAACGTGTCTATCTTATCGGAAAGGGGAGGATTGCAAACCTTGTTGCCGCAGAGGGTCATCCGCCAGAGGTCATGGCTCAGTCCTTCTCGAACCAACTGCTATCTATGATTCACATCGCAAGGAATCATAGGAAGATTGGGAAAAAGGTCATTCCTGTACCGGAAGAGATTGACCGTCAGATTGCCGTTGATGCATTGGCTGCAATGAGCGTGAAGATAGACAAGCCAACAGCAGCACAGGTAAAATACGAACAGAGCTGGGCATAGCTTAAATCACGTCCATCCTCAATCAGAACAATGAAGCGGGCTATCATAACCAGCGCACTTCCATATGCTAACGGTGAGATTCATTTGGGACATGTGGCCTCAACCTATCTGCCGGCTGACATCACGACGAGATTCCTCAAGATGTCGGGGACGGAGGCCTATTACATCTGTGCCTCTGATGATTATGGTACTCCAATTTTAATTCAGGCTGAAAAGGAAAAAAAAACACCGGAGGAATATGTCAAAGTCTGGAATGAGAGAGACTACTCTGATTTTACTGCATTTGGAATTGACTTTGACTTTTTTTACAGAACTAGCTCTCCTGAAAATGTTGCCTTTGTACAGTACGTGTTCAATAAACTGCTTGAAAATGGACATGTTTACGAGCAGGAGATAATTCAATTTTACTGCAGTGTTGACAGAAAGTTTCTGCCGGACAGATATGTAATAGGTCGATGCCCTTATTGCAAGGCGGAGGATCAGTATTCAGATCTTTGTGAAAAATGCGGAAGAATTCCGCAGGAGATTGAGGAGCCAAAATGCGCAATCTGCAAGAATCCGCCAGTGAAGGAAAAGACAAAACACTATTTTTTCAAACTCACTAATTTTGTAAGCGACCTTAGCAGATGGCTGGAGGCTGACTCGCACCTGCAAAAGGATGTTAAAAAGTACGTCCAGAACTGGATAAGGGACGGTCTGGTTGACTGGGACATCACCCGTGATATTCCTTGGGGAATCCCAATCCCGCTCTCAGATGCTAAGGGGAAGGTGTTCTACGGCTGGTTTGACAATCATCTGGCCTATATATCTTCAACCCTGAAGTTTCTAGAAGGTAAGGGGCTTGACGGGAAGGAATTCTGGAACACTGCGGAAATCTACCATTTTATTGGTAAGGATATAGTTTACCATCATTATCTATTCCTCCCTGCCATGAGGATGGGGCTTGGTGGTGAATTCAAACTGCCAGATTATATCCCGACAAGGGGGCACCTGATGCTGCAGAACAAAAAGATCTCCAAGAGTCG
Source organism: Nitrososphaerota archaeon (assembly GCA_028866895.1). Lineage (GTDB taxonomy): Archaea > Thermoproteota > Nitrososphaeria > Nitrososphaerales > Nitrosopumilaceae > Nitrosotalea. The sequence continues at coordinate 59,340 of JAGWHF010000005.1, read as the reverse complement.
TAACTGGTATATTGGACTAAGGGAGTTCCTGCAATGGTACCCTGCAGACTATCTCCGGTTTTACTTGACCATGATTACGCCTTTCAGCCAAGATGATCTTAATTTTGACTGGGATGAGTTTGCAGGAAGGATAAATTCGGAGCTGATTGGCAACGTGGGGAACTTTGTTAACAGGGCGCTTGGCTTCACTCAAAAGAGTGATGGGGGTATAGTTCCAGCACCTGATAGCTTTGATTCTGAGGACTTGGAGGCACAAAACAAGATAAGGAACCTCGAAGGGGAGCTTACGCCCTTTATGGTTGAAAACCACCTAGACAGGGCACTAAAAAAGATACTCGAGTTTTCTGCCTACTTTAATCAATACTTCCAGAAGAAGGAGCCGTGGAAGGCGGAAACGGGAAAAAACAATTGTATATTCATCTCTGTCAACGCAGTTCGCTCCATCGCAATTTCACTCTATCCATTTCTACCCGAATCCTCGCAGAAAATCTGGTCGCAGCTAAACCTCGAGGGACAGATCTCGCAGAATGAATGGGATGCAATATCGAAAATGGCTGTAGTACCTGGACACAAATTGGGCGAGATATGCCCTCTTTTCAAGAAGGTGGAAATTTCTGATATTCAAGCACACAAGACAAAACTTGGTCTTTAATGAAACTGCAACTGTTATCAAACGATGGGATCTTGAAAGTGGAGACCTAGCCGGTCTGCTTGCCCACTCTTTCCAAATATGCCAATATTCCGGTGTAATCTATATCGCCAAATCCGTGTTCAACAGCATCTTTGTATAGGTTCATTGCAACGCTAGCCATCGGTAGACTCGCCCCGAACTCCTTTGCTGTTTGATTTATCTCTTCCAGATCCTTTTCCATGACTTTTAGAAAAAAACTGGGTTCAAAGTTTCCTTTTGCCATTTTTGGTCCCTTGAGGAGACTCATTCCAGTTTTAAAATAGGTCGAATTTAAAACGTCGAAGAATAGCATGGGATCCAAACCAGATCTTTTTGTCAGAATTATCCCTTCGGATATGGCAAGGGCAAGGATCGAGATCTGCAAGTTCAGAGCAAGCTTCATGGAGTGTGCGGATCCGTTGGGCCCAACGTGAAATGTTTTCTCTCCTATGGAGTCGAACACCTGTTTGCACCTTTCGTATGTGTCATTTTTACCTCCTATCATCACGACAAGACCGCCTTTTTCAGCGAGGGGGGGACCGCCCATCACCGGACTGTCGATCATCGCAATGCCGTATTGTTCGAATTTCTGCGCTAATCTCTTGGATGCGATGGGGTTTATGGTGCTCATGTCTGCCACTATGAGTCCATCATGTCTTCCATGGACGATGCCATCTTCACCAAATGATACAGACTCGACAGCATCTGAATCTCTGACGATTGTGATCACAAGATCAGACACCTCTGCTAATTTCTTTGGAGAGTCTGCTATCTTGGCGCCTTGATCCTTGAGTACGGCGGCCTTTTCCTTTGTCCTGTTATAAACGGTCACGGTGTGACCCGTACGTAGTAGTCGTGCTGCCACTGCCCTGCCTAACAATCCGGTACCGACAATCCCTACCTTCATGAAGCCATTACCTATCTCGGTGTATTTTTCCTTATTGTATTATGTGGTAATTGCCTTGAACCTTGAATCATCCCTAAGGGAAAGAAAGTCATCGTCTCGGCTTGCCTTGGAAGCATACGCGGGGTCTATCTTTACTACCCGTTCTAGCAAGGCTAGGGATTCGTCGGGTTGATTTTTCAGTACGCAACTACAGGCCTTTTGATAAAGAGCGGCTGGATTACCAGGATCTCTTACCAGGACAGTGTTGTAGCAGGAGATGGCCTCGTCATACCGAAGGAGATAATGTAGTGCGAGGCCCTTGTTTAGGAGTGAGGTGGAATGAGTGGGCATTCTCGCCAGGACCACCTCGTATGATAAAATTGCCTCCTCATACCTTCCAAGTTTGCCAAGGGCGTTTCCTTTATTTACCAATGCTCCAACATGAGTTGGTTCCACCTTGAGTATCTGTTCAAAATAAAAAATTGCCTCCCTTGGCTTTCCTCTGTTGGCATGCGCCAATCCTATGTTGTAGAGATTTCTTATGATCGATTCTTCTTCATCTTCAGACCAGTCGTTCATGTATGTGCCATCTATTCTTCAGTACTGATAAATATGTGGCATCTAAGGGTAGGATGATAAGAAGGTAAATCATGCCTGAATCATGGATGCGGCGCGGGCATGCCCAATATGTCCAAAATGCGGTTCGAAAAAATTCGAGAGGGTCAGGGTGGAGGGCACGGTTGTCCGATGCGAAAAATGTGGAAAGGAGATGAATATATGAATGCAGGCTAACATGTTGCGTCAAATCCTGCTTTGAGTCTAGTGATATTGCAAGGCCTATTGCACTCTTTACCCAGAGATTCCGTCTTGCTTGAGAAGCCCGTTAGTCTCCCTCTCAATGATTTCCGTCCTTTCTTTGACTTGTTTGATTGCTGTGTAGAGCCTAAATAACAACTCCTTGCTTGGATTTGTGGACTCTAGAAGCCCTCGGTCTATCCCGTATTCTTCCATTACATGCCACATCTCATCTAGCGATGTTTCAGGACTCAAATTACTCCCAGTTGGATAAAATTTTGGTTATATTTAAAAATTTTCTAAAAATGCAGTTTTATTTGTCAATTGCGTCCTTTTCTCCTAAAGTCCATGAATTAGGTCCGGTTTATTTTTGAAACCTAGTTAATTGCATCTGGCGTACCGAATCAGTTGTGGAATTTTAGGTGACTTAAATTATCTTTTGACTTTAAACTTTCGATCACCTTCAGTATCTCGTTGATATCAAATGGCTTGTAGACTATGGCTGATGCATGAAGCTGCCTTAACCTTTCGGCGGTGGCGGAGGCCAGATCCGAGGTCACCATTATGACAATGGCATTTGGATTGATCTCCCTGATCTTTTCTAACGCGTAAATGCCGTCACCTTCTGGCATCAAAACGTCAAGAAACGAGATTTCGGGCCTCGAATTGTTGTAAAACTCTACTGCTTCCTTGCCGTTTCTTGCCTTTCCGACCACATCGAAATTTTTCAATTCCAGGAGCTCGCCAAACAACATCAGGATGTCATGATTGTCGTCAGCTACAAGTACTCGTGTCTTCTCCTTTTCCCCCACTGATTTGGGCATGGTTTGTTTACTATTTAAGGTATCTATTGGATTAAAATCTCCAAATTCTGGAAATGGGATGCAATTTACCACAAAGCCGCCAAATCTGGAGATCGGTACAACTTCCAGCTTTTCCATTGGCCTAGAAAGGCCAATGGTGGGGACTGTTCATCCTGCACTATTGTTATGTCTGGTTCTTTCAATAGCATCCTCACTTTTGGGTTGGGATTGTGGTAAGACGCTGGATTTTCCCATCTTGGCAAAAAGGAATCTACATTTTTATTTACATCGAAAATAAGGGCAACGCATGGCAAGAAGTTGGAAGGACTCTGACGTAAAGGCTGATTCTTTAAAAAACCAGATAATAGCTGTGATAGGTTATGGGATACAAGGGAACGCACAGGCGAACAACCTAAAAGATTCAGGTTTTAATGTGATAGTTGGCGTGAACCAGTCCGGCGGAAGCTGGAAAAAGGCACGAGATGACGGGCATGAGGTAATGCCTGTAAAAGAGGCATGTGCAAAGGCCGACATAATCCACGTCCTTATCCCGGACATGGTTCAGGCTCAGGTATACAAAGATGAGATATCTCCTCATCTCAAGGCTGGAAAGGCCTTGTCATTCTCTCACGGGGCAGCAATACACTGGAAATGGATTGTTCCTCCACACGACGTAGACGTGATTATGGTCGCTCCAAAAGGGCCCGGTTCAAAGGTCCGTGAAACATATCAGCAGGGATTTGGTACCCCATCAATCGTTGCAGTTTATCAGGATCATACAAAGATGGCGTGGGATAGGACTCTTGCGATAGCAAAGGGGATTGGGAGCACTAGGGCAGGCGTCATAGAAACCACCTTCAAGGAAGAGGTGGAGACAGACTGGTTCGGTGAACAAGTTGATCTTTGTGGCGGTTCGGCATCCATGGTAATGAATGCATTTGAGACTTTGGTTGAATCTGGGTACCAGCCGGAGATAGCTTACTTTGAAGTGCTTCATGAACTCAAGTTGATAGTAGACATGATCCAGAGATACGGCATTGCCGGAATGTATCGAAGAGTTAGTGAGACTGCACGATATGGAGGCCTGACTCGCGGTCCTATGGTGATGGATAGGGAAGTAAAGGAAAAGATGAAGAAAGCATTGAAAATGATCCAGGACGGAACATTCAATCAGGAATGGACAAGTGATTATGCCAAAAATGGAAAGAACGCATTTGACAGATACATGAAAGAAATAGAATCACACCAGATAGAGCAGGTAGGAAAGCGGATGCGGAGTATGATGTGGCCCGGTTCCACAGAATAGCACTATATCTTCCTGTTTTTTACAAGATTGGCCTGAATAAAATCGATAATTGCCGGAAGCGGGGTTCCTGGACCGAAATTTCCTTGCACTCCTGACTTTTCCAGCTCTGTTTTATCTTCATGTGGGATTACTCCGCCTCCTATCACCAGCACGTCGTTGATTCCCTTCTCCTTGAGAGCCTTGACAACACGGGGGAAAAGTGTCAGATGTGCACCATTGAGAAGGCTCAGTGCTATGACATCGACATCCTCATCTTCGGCAATTTGGGCTACTCTCTCAGGCGTGGCGAACAATCCTGAATATATCACCTCCATTCCGGCATCCCTGAAGGCCCTGCATAGGACAAGTGCGCCCCTGTCGTGCCCGTCCAAACCCAGCTTCGAAACGAGTATTCTGACCCGCTTCGTCTGCGTTTTCTGTGACATGATAATGGAATTGCAGCACGGGTCTTAAAACCTTTATTTGAAATGGCCCAAGCAAATGACGGTCTTGTTACTTCAACAAGGATTTATTGTGGGTTCTGGAGAACTGACCTAATGGATCTTGTCAGAGAGCTTAGGCAAGGTAGGAGGAGGGCCATAGCTAGGGCAATATCGATGGTTGAGGATGGCGGTAAAGAGGGCCGTGATCTGATTAAAAAAATATTCAAATCTACTGGTAGGTCTTTTATCATTGGAATAACTGGACCCGCCGGGGCGGGGAAGAGCACCCTGATAGACAAGACCAGCATTGAACTCAACAAACTTGGGTGCAAGACGGCGGTCCTTGCCATTGACCCGACAAGCCATATCACTGGAGGTGCCATTCTAGGGGACAGGGTCAGGATGACCGAATCTACAGATTCGGGTACGTATATCAGAAGTATGGCTTCTAGAGGGGCGACAGGAGCTATATCCATGGCCCTTCGGAACAGCATAAGGGTCCTCGAATTTGCAGGTTTTGATCCGGTTATTATTGAGAGTGTTGGGGCTGGCCAAACTGAGGTGGACATATCAAAGGTCGCGGACGTTACCGTTGTAGTCTTTAACCCTAATACGGGCGACAATATTCAAACAATAAAGGCAGGCCTGACTGAGATTGGGGACGTCTATCTGATAAACAAGGGCGATCTACCTGGGGCAAACCAGCTCTTTGACTCGGTGAGGGATTTTATAGGAATGTCAGAAAAAAATCCCTCTGTCCTGTTGACGTCGGCCAAAACAGGCAAGGGCATCAAAGAATTCGCTACGGTGTTGCAGGATCTAATGGAATCACGTAAGAACTCGAAGAAACAAAGCGAACTGACAAGGCTCGATTACGAGCTTCGGGACATTGTTTTAAATAATGTCAAAAATAAAGTTAGCAACATGCTTGATTCAAGCAGCGCCTATGCTAGATACCTGAAAAATGTCCAGAAAAGGAAGATGGACCCTTTTGCTGCCGCTGAGAAAATCTCTAGACTTTTGAGGTGAACATATGGAGAAGATAAAGACAGATTCAAACATCGCGGTAAAAAAGTACTACGACTCTAAGGTAAAGCCGAAAAGCAGGCTTGAGCAACCAGGCAAGTATCCTTTCACAAGGGGGATACATCCCGGAATGTATCGCGACAGACTCTGGACTATGAGGCAGTATACTGGGTTTGGCACGGCGGAACAGACGAACGGACGCTTCAAGTATCTGTTGGAACGGGGACAAACGGGGCTTAGCATGGCGTTTGATCTGCCAACCCAGATTGGCTATGATGCCGATGACCCTCACGCCGAAGGTGAGGTGGGGAAGGTTGGTGTTTCGATAACATCACTGAAGGACATGATGACGTGTTTTAACGGAATCCCGCTTGACAAGGTAAGCACGTCGATGACGATTAACGCCACTGCTTCCACGCTTCTTTCATTCTATATTGCAACGGGCGAGGCGCAAGGAGTAAAAAGCGAGCAATTGAGGGGTACTACACAGAATGACATCCTGAAGGAATACATCGCAAGGAACACCTACATTTATCCACCTAGGCCCTCGATGCGCCTGATAGGTGACATGATAGAGTATTGTTCAAAGAAGGTCCCACAATGGTACCCGATCTCGATTTCGGGCTATCATATGAGGGAGGCTGGGTGCAACGCAATACAGGAGGTTGCCTTTACGATCGCAAATGCTGTCGAATATATCGAGACATGCCTAGAACGCGGGCAAAAGATTGATGACTTTGCACCGCGCCTTTCATTCTTCTTTTGCTGCACCAGCGAGTTCCTCGAGGAGGTGGCCAAGTTTAGAGCTGCAAGAAGGATTTATGCGAAGATAGTCAAGGAGAGGTTTCATGCAAGGGACAAAAAATCAATGCAGCTAAAGTTCCATGTGCAGACAAGTGGAGAATCCCTGACGGCGCAACAACCTGACAACAACATCGTAAGAGTGGCCATACAATCAATGGCCGCGGTGCTGGGAGGTTGTCAATCGTTGCACACAAATTCAAAAGATGAGGCGTTGGCACTACCAACCGAGGCCGCAGTTAAGATTGCGCTCAGAACACAACAGATTGTAGGACATGAAAGCGGGATCACCAAGACCGTAGATCCGCTGGCAGGATCCCATTATGTAGAATATCTTACAGACAAGATAGAAGAAGAGGTAAACAAGTACCTCAGAAGAATTGACAGGATGGGGGGCTCGCTTGCAGGCATTGAACGGGGATTCTTCCAGTCCGAGATTCGGCAGAATGCATACAGGCTGAAAAAAGAGATAGATGGTAATGAAAGGATAATAGTAGGTGTAAACAAATTTACGGATTCTGCTGATGAGAAACAAGAAATAATGAGGATTGATGACAGCATACAGGTAAAGCAGAAGGAAAACTTGGCTAACCTGCGTAGCAGTAGAGACAATAAAAAGGTGGATTCGGCGCTTTCGAAGATGAAAGATGCTGCTGAGAAGGAGGAAAACCTCATGCCATACATACTTGAATCAGTACGCAGTTATTCTACACTGGGGGAGATAAGCAATACCTTTAGAGAAGTTTTCGGCATATATCGTCCAAAGGAGTCTTTCTAGCTTGAGGATAGATCATGTTGCAATTGCTGTCAATAACTTGGAAGAGGCTGTAAAGGAATACCAAGACGCGCTTGGCGTGAAGGAGGTAGAATTTGAGAGTGTTGAGACGGAGGGGGTAAGAGTAGCCATATTGCATCTTGACAACTCGAGGATCGAACTTATGGAGGCAACAAGGGCAAACAGCCCCATAAAGAAATTCCTTGAAAGCCGCGGGGAGGGGCTTCATCACATTGCGCTTGAAACGGAAAAAATTGATGGCGAAGTTGAGAGAATGAAGGATAGGGGAGTGAGATTTTTAGGAGACGTTAGGCCGGGATCTCGTGGGACTAAAATCACATTCATACATCCTAAATCGCTTCATGGAGTACTTGCAGAATTGTGCTCACATCCGTAGCTAGCTCTTATTCTATTAATTTCAAGGTGTCAGACGCCGTTATGATGCCGACAATCTTGCTCTGTTTTGAAACGAGGACGCACTTTGAATATCTTATCAGGGACACCAAGGTCTTAACTGGGGTGTCATAATCTACAATTGGCGGCCGCGGCTCCATAATTTCAGAGAGCCTGATCTTCTTCCGCTGCGTTTCATCATTATCTACGAGGTGTTTCACAATACCGTCCTCTGTTATGAGGCCCACTACTTCACTCCCGTCAAAAACGGGAACCTGACTTATTGACAAATCCTGCATCTTTTTTATTGCATCATGAAGAGTATCGCTTGTCTTTAATTTGACAATTTCCTTACTGCAAATATGCCCTGCCTTCATGGAAGACTGGCTCTCAAGCGACCACAAGACCTCGAATATTTTCCTTGCCGTGGCATAGCTCGGCTGGCACCTTCCGGATTCAATCTGGTTTATCATCGAGGTGCTGACCCCAGTAAGGGAAGCCAGCTTTTGTTGTGTCAGGCCTATCTTCAACCTGGCCTGTTTTATTGATTCGAGTCGGGGTAACATATGCGTCTTGAATTACTCTTACTCCGTATTTCAGTTTTAGCGATTATGCCTTATGCGAGCATGCGGGCCCTCTTTTTGGGCTGTCCGTGCTCGATAGCCGCCTGTGCCGCGGCAAGTATTGCTATGGGGATCCTGTGGGGGGACGCACTTACGTATGTCAGGCCTGTCTTGTGGAAGAACTTTATGGATTTTGGGTCTCCCCCATGCTCCCCGCATATGCCGATTTCCAAGGCGGTCTTGACACTCCTTCCTTTGGATGTGGCAAGTCCAATCAGGCTGCCGATTCCTTTTGTGTCTAGGGATTGGAAGGGGTTTTCCGCCAGAATCTCTTTCTCTATGTATTGTGGAAGGAACTTGCCCTCTGCATCTTCCCTGCTGAAGCTGAATACGGCTTGGGTAAGATCATTTGTTCCGAAGCTGAAAAAATCTACGGCTCCTGCAATCTCGTCGGCGGTAAGACACGCCCTTACCACCTCCATCATCGTACCAAAACTTATCTTCAACTTTATGCCTGTCCTTGATTCAACTTCGGATTTTACCGATTCATAGATTTTTTTGATGTAATCCAGCTCTTTTTTGCATCCCACTTGGGGGACCATTATTTGGGGGTGGACTTTGATCTTTTCGCTCTCAAGCTCTGCCGCCGCTTCGCATACTGCCCTTATCTGCATCTCATAGATCTCCGGGTGGGTGATGCCTATCCTGACGCCGCGGTGGCCCATCATGGGATTTACTTCGACAAGATCCCTTACTCGTTGAAGGACTCGCTGCGCATCTCTCATGGCTGGAGTATCACCGCCTTTTTCGAGGCCGCTGACCTTATAGATGGAGGATTCTAGACTTGGAAGAAATTCATGCAAAGGTGGATCCAGAAGCCTAATGGTTACACTACATCCTCCCATGATCTGAAGAATCTCCTTGAAATCCTGTTTTTGTAATACTCCAAGCTTCTGGAGCGTGGCCCTTCTGGAATCATCCGTCTCTGCCATTATGAGGTCAACAAAAGTTGCGAGTCTACCATGCGCGTTGAACATCCTCTCGGTACGGCACAATCCTATTCCACTCGCACCGTAGGTGCGGGCAAGCCTCGCACTCTCCTGGGTATCTGCATTTGCCCTGATCTCAAGGGTCTTAAAATCGCCGGCCCAGTCAAGGATTTTCCTGACATCGTCTGTGAGTTTTGGGGGTAACGTAGGCATGCTTCCCTCGTAAACATTTCCGGAAGTTCCGTCTATGGTTATGATGTCCCCCTCGTTAACCGTGCGGCCGTTCACAGAAAATTTTTTTGTGGAATAATCGATTATGATTTTTGCACACCCAACGATGCAAGGCCTTCCCATTCCACGTGCGACCACAGCAGCATGTGATGTCTTACCTCCCTTGCTTGTGAGTATGCCTGCCGAGGAAAAAAATGCTGGAACGTCTTCAGGTTTAGTCTCCTCTCTTACAAGTATGACTTGATTTCCTTTCTTACTGTCTGAGATGGCTCTGTTAACGTCAAAAATTACCTGACCTGAAGCAGCACCGGGCGAGGCAGGTATTCCACTTGCAACCGGTTTGATTCCTGTTGTGTAAGATGCATCGATTGTCCTGTGAAGTATTTGGTCGAGGTCTTCGGCCTGAATTCTCATGATTGACTGCTTTCTGGTAATCATTCTCTCGTTGACCATGTCAATCGAAGTCCTTATCATGGCTGTGGCATTCATTTTGGCAGACCTTGTCTGCAGGATGTATAACTTGCCCCTTTCTATCGTAAACTCGATGTCTTGCGGTTCCTTGTAGTGTTTCTCTAGCCTTTTACAGGATCTAAGAAGGCGCTTGAATGTTACTGGCATCTCCATGGCCAACTTGTCTATCTGCTGCGGCGTTCTGATCCCTGCCACCACATCTTCTCCTTGGGCATTTACAAGATATTCGCCAAAAATCTTTTTAGATCCGTTTGTGGGATCTCTGGTGAATACCACCCCGGTAGCACTATCGGTTCCCATGTTTCCAAAGACCATTGCCACTACGTTGACCGCCGTTCCGCTTGCAACATCCTTCGTGATATTGTATTTTTCTCTATACGCCACCGCGCGTCTTCCAATCCAGCTCTTGAAGACTGCCTCTATTGCAAGCTGGAGCTGTTTGTATGGGTCATCTGGAAACTGTCTATTGGTATGTCGTTGACAAATTCCCTTGTATTTTGTAACCGCCTCTCGCAGTAATCTTTCACTCATTTCGCTGTCATCCGTTAGTCCGTGGTCTTGTTTGATCGATGTTAGTATGGCCTCGAATTCTTTGTCTTCAATGTTGAAGACTATCTTGCCAAATAATTGTACAAACCTTAGATACGAATCCCATGCAAATCTTGGATTGTTGCTTGAATTGGCGAGTCCTTTGACTGTTTTATCATTTAGGCCTAGGTTGAGAATTGTATCCATCATGCCCGGCATTGACACTGCGGCTCCTGACCTGACCGAAACTAAAAGCGGTAATTTTTCCGAGCCAAATTTTCTACCAGTCCTCCTCTCTATCTTGGATATGTTCCTATTCACCTCGTACATAGTTGCCTCGGGGAGCCTACACTTGTTACTAAAGTATCTATTACATACCTCTGTGGTTATGGTAAAGCCCGGTGGCACGGGAAGGCCAAGTTTTGTCATCTCCATCAGACCAGCGCCCTTGCCGCCAAAAAGCCTCTTGTTTTTGCCATCGCCCTCGTTAAAAAAATAAACCGATCTCACGATGTGATTTTGTCTTCGTACAATATCAAATTTTTCCGGCATTCTTGAAGGCAAGCGAAAACTCCTCTATTGCTTTTTCCCAGTCCTTAGACTTCACGATTCCGCTTGCTACCAGGATGCCGTCTGCTCCTAGGTCTAATGCCTTTCTTACATCCTCGCCTGAGATAATGCCTGCCCCACACAGCAATCTTGTGGCATTTCCGGCCTCCTTTACTGCCTTGACAGAGTCCGTTATGATTTCAGGCTTCTCTTGAGAAACTGCCTTCCCGCTCCCAATGAGTTCAGGTGGCTCGATTGCAATGAAATCTGGCCCTAGTTTTGCATAGGCCGTTGCTTCGTCTACGTCTCTCACGCATAAGACCGAGACCATTTTCAAATTTCTTAGTCTGAAGATAATCTCTTCTATCTCTTGGTAAGAAATTCGGTGCTCGCTGTGGTTTACAAGGGACCCGCCCACGTTGGACGTTTTCAAAAGCTCCGGTACTGCAAATCCTGTAGAACTCCCAATCTTTGCGTTATCCACATGTTGGGAAAAGACTACCACCGGCAGTTTTGCTACCTCTGATATCAGATGTAGTGGAGGGCATACCACAATTCTTGTCTTGTGCTTCTTTGCTATCTTGGAGGCGGCCTTTGCCAGCCTTATCGAGTTAGTTCCAGCTATTTCCTCATAATTTTTAAAGTTGATTATAAACATCGTCTATGCGATTTTTACCTTGTCCTATATATCAAGAGATTGTTTAATCAGTGATGTCCAGCTCTCAAAATTATTATAGGAATTGTAGAAAGGGATCTCATGAAAAAAGAGTCTGCTTCCCTTTTGCAGGATCTTCGCAGTCTTCTGAATGTAGGCATACAGTTGGGGCCTGCCGAGGAAGAACTTGTCAAATCTACATTCGCCAAGATCCTACAGAGCGGGGACACGTACAGCGTAAAGGAAATCGAGGACTGGTTTCTGCAGGAACATCGCGATGGCAAAAGTGCAAATTTTGAGAGAATGGTCAATATGGCACATTATCAAAAATCTAAATTTGAAGCCTCCAACAAATTCAGGATCATTTCTGGGGGGGAAGGCTGCAGCTGCGGGTGCAGCCAGTAGCTACTTTTTGATGCCGAGAGTCCTATTCTTGAGTCTCAGGTAGGAATTATGACACTTGCGACATCTGGTGGCGGACATGGAATTTTTTGCCCCGCACGAGAAGCACACCTTAAAGTATAATCTTGCCTTCTGGGCAATCTGCTTTTTAAGGGGGTCTGTAATTGGCATTTCTTTTTCTCCATCTTACCTGCTATTTGTTTCTACCCTTTCCCAACTTGCCTGCAAGCAGCATAGGGACCTCTGCTGGTCGCTTGGCGACGGGCACGTTTGCCTTGGCATACATTGAAACCTTCGACTCCGCGGATCCGTAGGTTCCATACACAATGGCTCCTGCATGACCCATCCTCTTTTCCTTGGGAGCTGCGCGGCCAGCTATGTAGGCAACAACGGGTTTGTCGAATTTGGTGTCTATGATGTGCTGGGCTAGCATCTCCTCCGCATCGCCTCCTATCTCTCCGACAACAACGACACCATCTATGTTGGCCCCGTTACGGATGGTATCAAAAGCATGTATCAAAGGAGTTCCGTTGATTGGGTCGCCTCCTATCCCAAAACAAATACTCTGCCCAAAGTTGGCGAGGGAAAGATTGTGCGATACCTCGTACATCAGAGTCCCACTTCTAGATATGACGGCGATTCTTCCTGGTGTGAAGGGAGATGCAGGCATGATTCCAATCTTTATGAGTCCTGGTATTATGACTCCGGGCGTGTTAGGGCCTACAACAATTGCATCCTTTTTCTTTGCTAACTCCACTACTTTGAGGGCATCCCTTACGGGTACATGTTCTGGGATTGCGATTAATAGCTTGATTCCTGATTCTAAAGCATCAAGTGCTGCATTTAGGAAGAATTTGGCAGGAACGAAAACGATGGAGATTTTTGCTCCTGTAGCCTCGACTGCCTCTCTCATGGTCTCGTAAATTGGAACACCCTCGATTTTCTGTCCGCCCTTTCCCGGAGTGACGCCTGCCACGATATTTGTGCCATACGCAAGCATTTGCTGCGTATGGAATGAACCAAACTTGCCGGTTATTCCTTGCACTATGACTGGCTTCTTTTTGTAGTCCTTGTCCCCCTCTTTCCCAATCAGTAAATCAAAAAGGTCAGCCATTTTTATTAACCTCTAAAACAGACGCATTTATTGCTTCTTCAATCGTGTCGAACATTCTGGTCCTTGATCCCTTCAGCATCTCCTTCGACTTGTCAGCCTCTGCACCTGACATTCTTGCAAAAACTGGGACGTCTATTAGCTTGTTCTCGTATGCTTTTATAAAAGCCGTAGCCACCGTTGTTGTCTTTACTATTCCGCCGTAAAGGTTGACGAGGATTCCTTTTACTTTCTTCATCCTGCTGATTAAAGTCAGCGCCTCGTATACGGTCTCAGTGGTTGCACCTCCGCCAACATCGAGGAAACAAGCGGGCTTTCCACCGTTATCCGACAACATATCCAAAGTCGACATCACGAGGCCGGCGCCATTGCCAACCACTGCGATGTTACCGTCAAGCTCTACGAGGGAAAATCCACTCTTCTCGGCCCTTTCCTCAAGCTCGGAAACCTCTTGGAACTTGCGCAATTCCTCGTGTCTGAACATTGCGTTGTCGTCAATTATCACCTTGCCGTCAAGAGCAACAATCTTGTCCTCCTTCAATATTGCTAGAGGGTTGATTTCTGCAAGTTCGGCCTCCTTTTCCACTGTAAGTTTTGATAATTTCTCCAATATTTCTACAAACTGCGAAAGCGTGCTATCCTTCAGGCCGATATCCTTTCCTACCTCTTCTGCCATTTTTGGATCAACGTTTCCGAGTCCTACCTCTCTAATGATCTGGTTTTTTACAGATTCGATCTCTACGCCCCCTTCGGCGGAAGCAATAATGGTATAGCATCTCTTGCCACGGTTCAAGAACAGCGAGAGGTAGATTTCTTTTTTGATGTCTGCCATTTTCTCAAGCAGGATGGCTCTCGTCTTCTCTCCTTTTACTACCTTCTGCATGATCTCAGGGTACTTTAACTCAAATTCGTCGGCATTATGACATTTTTGTATGGCGCCAGCTTTGCCCCTTCCTCCAACAGCCATCTGTGCCTTTATGACGAATGGAAAACCTAATGCAGTGGCGTCTTTCCTGCCTTGCTCGATATCTGTAGATGTTAAACCTTGGGGTATTGGAATGGCATAATCTGAAAACAACGATTTTGCCTGATATTCAAGTAAACGCATCGAACAATTTCAATTTCATGGTCTTTATAATCTGTTGGCTGGACAAGCAAGATTTTTGATCTTGGAAATCTTCTAGATCTTTCTTATCGATCGCAATGATGGGTAAGGTCATTCAACATCATGATTTTTCAATTGTTGGGTCTGCCTGTGTCCCGCAGAATCGAGAGGACGTGATATATCATACCGTTCGGATTTTGTGATAAGGAGAGTTAAAAACACCTTTTCATAACGTAGGAATGTTTTGGAGTAGGGCCATGGCAAGAGAGTATCCTTCGGGTACTCGGTCTAACTCCAAAACATTCTTCATCTTGCAGGTTTTTGATTAAACCTCTTAAAATGAGATAAAAGTACCGGTATAATTGGATTATGTTGATTTTATTGGTAAAAATTCAAAATAGGAATCATAAATTGACAATTTCTGAATCCGCTGTATGTCAAACTCACGGAATTTCCTGATTTCAAAAACCTGTTATACCTGATAATAAGCCATCGTGTCTGACTTGGAGGGATTGCAAGCAAATGTGCACCAAGTTTCTAATTTTAGGCTAGAATGGGCATTGCACTGGAAAATGATGAAGATCGATCCTATTCCCTGATACTGCAACCATCTGCAATTTTGGCGTGTTTATCTTTCATAATGAACGAACACATTCTTTTCTATACATGTGAGTCACCTATATTGTAAGTTGTAGTTTCTTACCTAGTGGTGGTCCGATGGGATTTCCCTCGGACTACTGCTTTGAACCTCTTTTTGTTAACTGAACTGAACCTCCAACAAATCCACGCATGAAAGCAAGAGATCCCTGCTCTTTTTTACAAGCCAGCTTGGAAATTCGTCTAAGGTGAAAACCATCTGTTGTTGGAAACTTGGCGGGATATTTCCACCTGATGTCACCAGCTGAACTATAATGTGCCCCTCGGTTAGGGTACATACCGCCTCCTGGTAGGAATCCCCCTCCTCTTCCATGGTTGTCCTATAAAGCACGATGGGAATCTTGGTCCTGGCAACGTGGGCGGATCCGCGCTTTAACAAAACCTGAAAATGGGATAACAACCATCCATCAAGCGTGATTTGTTTTGGCATGAAGATTATACGATCATTTGTTATTTAACCGGATGGATTCATGGCTATTCTATTGAGATGCGTATCTTTTGACCATCAAGATCCTCCTCCTTGTAGGCCGTGGCCCCGTTCGAAAACTGGATCTTTTTGACCCTGACAAGGAACGAGAGATCCTTCTGCCTCTCGCCTACCATGGAAAGGGAGTCATCATCAAGGCCCAGGATAAAGGCGCATTCGAGCACTTGCGTTGGATTGTAGCCTCTCTCTTTTCTTAGTACTTGCAGCCTCCTTGCTATATCCCTGACAAGACCGCGTGCCATCATTTCACGATTCCTAGACGTGCTGATGAGTACTACAAGTGAATCTCGTCTTGCCATGGCAAATCCTCCCTTTTCGACAAAATCAACATTGACCTCTTCCTTGAGGATGTCTATGGAACGGCCGTCAAACTCGAAGGAATACCTCCCATTTTCAAGCAGGCCGTGGACGATTGTTTCAGGAGATGTGGCCGAGAATTTGGATATTAGCTTCTCCATGTCCTGTTTTGCCTTGGGGCCGATCTTTTTTCTGTCCAAATTTATCCTAGGCTCTACTGGGATTCCTGCTTTCATGAGGTGTGAGAGGAATTCAAGACCTTCGGATTTTGGAATTTCTACTATCTTGTAACTTTCTACGTTAAGCTGCAAAAGTAAAAGATCAGAAAGAGAATCGAGTTTCTGCTTTTGCAATGATTCTACACATATGATTGCCTCTGTTAGCGGCCATCGTCTTTTCAATTTTCCCTTCATTCTTGCTGCTGCGGATACAGATACTGTCTCCTTCATCAGGTCGAATGCTTCCTCTATCTGGTCATTGCTCAGGAATTCTTGAGGATCTGGGTAATTCTCAAGAAGTATGTTCTCTTTTTCTCGGAACATCGCCCCATACAGATACTGAGTAGTAAACGGGCAGAACGGATGAAGCAAAATATCCAGAGTTCTTAGGATTTCCCCGAGCGTGGCGTAGATGGCAAACCTTCGCTCTCTTGCATTTTCGTCCTCAGTCCACAACTCTTCCCTTGTGATGGGTATGTACTCCTGGCTTACTGAGTTGATTACAAAATCGTCTATTGCCCTTGCCGAATCGTGAAATCTGCACCTTTCTAGGGACTCCCTAACGTTTGTGATAACCTTTTGGAGTTTTGCCAATATCCATATCTCAGGTTCCTTGAGAAGATTTTTTCTTTTTGCCCATTCTACCGAGAATTTGCTATCGTATTTGTCAAATTCGCTGTTTTGTTTCAGATAAAGGTGTAGATGGTATAACGTGCTTAGGATTTGGTAGGGTCTTGAAACAAGCTCTTCCGTACTGAAGTTTAGAGGTTCTATTGGACTGGATTTCCACATGAAATAAAGTCTGATTAAATCTACTGGGTATTCCTTGAGCAGTTCTATTGCATCAATTACATTGCCCAAACTTTTGCTCATTTTATTGCCATTTTTATCTAGGACGTGTCCCTGAAAAAGAAATGATTTGAAGGGGGCTGTGGGGGAATTATTGAAGATAACATTCTCTATGAGGAGGGTATATGCCCACCCTCGCGTTTGGTCGATTCCTTCCGTAAGGAATACGGCTGGGATGAATTCCTTGAATTCTTCGTCGGAGAGAGACGCATATGGTGCAGCTCCACTGTTATGCCAGGTGTCCAAAACAAACTGTTCTCTTTCCATTGTGGATTTGCATCGATCGCAAGTTATGGCAACCCTGTCAATCCAAGGCCTATGTAATTCAAAGTCTGGGCCGTCGGGGAGTCCTGACGCTGACTTTACGATTTCCTCCCTTGAAAAGAACCATTTTTGATTGGAACAATTTTTACATCTCCATAGGGGAAGGGGGCAGCCCCAAATGCGTTCTCTCGAGATACACCATGGGTGCTTATCTCTGATTATTTCCAAGAACCGGTTTCTGGGCGGCTCGAAAAAATACTCGGCATTTTCAGCCGCCTTTACCGCCTTGTCTCCCAGCCTGTCGAGGAAGTAGAAGAAGCCTCTTCTTGCAAGCCATAGCAACTTGTGATGCGACCTCCAGCATAATGGATACTGGTGCTTAATCCTGCCTATTCTTACAAGGGCATTTTTTTCCCTTAGGATGGTTACTATCTTGTCATCCGCATCCCTGACGAAAAGTCCTGAAAAAATTCCCGCCTCTTTGGTAAATACCGCCTCATCATTTATGGGGTTGAATATCGGTATCTTTCTCCTTGTAGCTATCTCGAAATCTTCTTCACCGTTTGCTGGGGAGAGGTGAACCAATCCACTGCCAGTCTTTATGTCAACAAAGTCCTCTGATACCACGATGTGGAAACTTGGATGGCGGGATTGCTCTTTGAGACCAGGTATGTCCTCTAAGAGTGGGTGGATGTATTTCTTACCCTCGAGCGTCGAACCCGCTACCTCCTTGATGATCGTAAACCCTTCGAGCCGTACCTCCTTTGCAAATTCATCGAGCCGAGTTTTTCCAACGATCCATGTTTCCTTTTCAACCTTTAGGTAAACATAACTTTCTTCCGGATTTACTCCCACTAAGGTATCAGTAACAAGAGTGAAAGGCATTGTAGTCCAAACAATCAGGTAGGCGTTTTCGTCTTGTAACCTGACCTTGTAGAAAAGTGATGGATCTTGTACAGTCTCATATCCTTGGTTCACCTCGGCGTGGCTCAGCGAGGTCTGGCAACTCGGACAGTATGCCACCACCTTGTATGCCTCGGAGAGAATCCCACCTTCTTGTGCCTTCTTAAGATATTTCCATTCTCTTTCAATATATTCATCCTTGTAAGTCCAGTAAGCTTCTTTTTGGTTAAAGGCCATTCCAAGCAAGCTGTCGGATTCAACCCATTTTTCATTAAACCTGTGGACGATTTTCTTGCATTCGGAAACAATCTTTTCAATGCCGGCTGACTCGATAACCTGGGATTTGCTGCCAGTAATTCCAAGTTCCTTTTCAGCTTGAAGCTCTACGGGGAGGCCCTGCGTGTCCCAACCAGCATTGAAGATTACTCGATAACCCGAAAGCGTCATGAACCTATACCATAGGTCCTTCATTATTCTTCCACGCAGATGGCCTACATGCGGCGTACCATTCATGGTGGGCGGACCTTCCACAAAGGCAATTGTTTTCTTCTTGGCGGGGGAATCAAAAATAATCTTCTCAAGATCCACCTTTGAAACCTCCATCCTCACATCGCCCTCTATTTTCTTTGGATCAAACTCGCTTGAGATTGGCATTAGCAGATGATAGGTATCTTGGTGATTTTATAAAGGTAGATTATGCCGATTCCATGTTTGTCATTGGATGCTGGATCTAACTTATGACCACACCTTGATTATGCCTTTTTTGTACTTGTCGTACAGCCCAAGTTTGTATAGCCGTCCCTCCAGCTCTTTCTTGAGTTTCTTTGGTATTACTATGTGGAGCGGGATGTCTTTTCCATTCATCTCCCTGTTTGTAAATGCCCTGATTTGTGCATCTACGTCTGGATCCCCCTTTATCTTTACCTTAGCCTCGCCAAAATACCTGAGCGCGCCCTTCATACCCTCCAAGTCGGGAATGTGCCCATCTCTCTCACTTGGCATCGGCAAGTTTCTGTATTTTTCATCGAAAAACTGTGGCATACCTGCAATGTCCATGTGGGTTATCTTGACTCCCTGCGATTCTAGCGTGTTTGCAAGCAGGTTGAGTAACCTTTGATGTTCCTCCGATGTCATTCTGTAGGTAATAAGTCGAATATGGGTATATTTTGTTATTCCATTGCGGTGGTTGCCTTTGGACCGGATAACGTGGAATATTTGAAAAATATGGGATTGTGGTAATCACGCGAATATTCTTATCAAAGTATGAAAATATAGTGTCATGACGGAAAATGAGGGACTGAGGACTGCAGATATCGTGGTCGCCTCATTGAAGGGATGGGGAGTTGAGGTCATCTTTGGAATACCCGGGGATGGTATAAATGGGGTGATCGAGGCGTTAAGGAGAAAAAAAGAAGAAATCAGGTTCATTCTGGTAAGGCACGAAGAATCGGCTGCGTTTATGGCGTGTGCCTATGCCAAGTATACTGGAAAACTGGGAGCATGCGTTGCAACCTCTGGGCCAGGGGCCACGCACCTCATTACAGGACTTTACGACGCAAAAGCTGATGGTGCCCCCGTTATTGCCATAACGGGAAATACATATTCTGACGTGATGGGCTCAAAATACCAGCAGGATGTGAACCTGGTGCAACTCTTCTCCGATGTGGCCGTGTACAATAACATGGTAAACAGCCCTGAACATGCAGAATCTGTGATGGACATTGCTTGCAGAAGTGCGCTCTCGCTAAGGGGGGTGAGTCACATCACAATACCTATTGATGTGCAGGAAAAGAAGCTCAGGGGCGAATATACGCGGCACAATGTAGGGGGTCATACGGCGCACCTCCTTTCTCCCACTACATTAAACAGGGTACCTGACACCGTCCTTTTGGAGAAAGCAGCACAGATTCTCAACTCTGGGAAAAAGACGGTGCTGTTGGTGGGCCAGGGGGCGCTTGATGCAAGCGACGAGGTCATTGCAATTGCAAGGCGGCTTTCGGCGCCTGTTGTAAAAGCACTGCTTGGAAAGGCGGTAATTGGGGACGATGACCCGTGCAGCATGGGAGGGCTTGGTTTGCTTGGGACGGAACCTGCAAGCAATGCAATGGAAGAGGCAGATACTTTGTTGATGGTAGGTACATCATTCCCTTATATCGAATACCTGCCAAAACCTGGCAAGGCGAGGGGAGTGCAGATTGACATCTTTCCAGACCGGATAGGACTGCGTTATCCCGTGGAGGTAGGTCTTGTGGGGGATGCGAAACTTACTCTTGCAAAGTTACTGCCTCTCTTGCGACAAAAAGATGAAAAATTTCTAAAGTCAAAACAGGACGAAATGAAGAAATGGACGAAACTGATCAATTCGTCGGATCCTACCATAAAGCCAATAAAACCTCAACTGATTGCAGCGGCAGTTTCTGACGAATTGAAGGATGACGCAATAATTTCTGTTGACAGCGGAACTAATACCATATGGGCCGCGCGTCACATTAATTTGAGAAAAGGGATGAAATTTTCTCTCTCAGGAACCCTAGCTTCCATGGCTTGCGGATTACCATATGCAATAGCAGCGCAAATTGCTTTTCCCGAAAGACAATCCGTGGCCTTTGTTGGTGACGGCGGTTTTTCCATGCTCATGGCAGAATTTGCGACGGCGGTCAAATACGACCTGCCAATAAAGGTGATAATAATAAAAAATGACATACTGGGTATGATAAGGTGGGAACAGATGGCCTTCCTCGGGAACCCCGAATATGGGATTGATTTTTCACCAATAGATTTTGTGGGATTTGCCAAGGCATGCGGTGGGAAGGGGTACTCAATCAGGGAACCTGGGGAGATAAAGGGCATAATTCATGAGGCTATGTCGCAGACAAAGCCCACCATTATAGAGGCATGCGTTGATCCTTTTGAACCGCCAATGCCTCCGAAGGTGGATATTAAACTCGTAAAAAAGATGGCAGAGTCATTTGCGAAGGGTCAACCATATGCAAAGAGGATAGGATTGACAATTTTTAGGGATCAGGTACATGAAAAATTTGGCAGGCCAAAGCCCAAAAACTAATCATCACAAGACTAGGCAGCATACAGGAGACAAGCGCCCCATTCCTACTGTTATCTCTGCGTACCATTATTTCCCAAAACCTAGCAAGTAACCCCTTAGCAGCTGAATTGCCATGGCGGGATCCACACCCTTCGGGCATACGTGACTACACGTACCTGCAAAATGGCATCTCCATATGCCATGTGATTTGTCGACGGTCTTTAATCTCTCCTTGCTTCCCTTGTCGCGACTGTCTGCAACATAACGATATGCCTGCCCCAAACCCTGAGGACCTATGAAGGACTTGTCCGTTGCCATTGTGGGACAACCTGAATTGCATAAACCGCATTTTATGCAGTAAGAGAACTGTAGATATTTTTCCACATCTTCGGGTTTCTGCAAAAATTCCTTTTGGCCAGGGCTTATTTCAGACTCTTCATTTATGATGTATGGTTTCATACTCTTGTGGGTTGAGAACATCTGACTGAAATCTGTGGCCAAATCCCTTATTACGGGAAAATTGAACATGGGTTCGACCGTAATCACGTCGGTTGTTATCTCTGAAATTTTTGTATAGCACGCAAGGCGTGGATATCCGTTTATCCTCATTCCGCACGACCCGCATGAGGCCTGTCTGCAAGAATACCTTACCGCAACCGAGTGATCCAGATTTTGTTTGACGTACAATATTGCTTCCAGAACGGTTGTCCATTTTTGTACTGGTATCTTGTATTCGTTGAAGGTGGACTTTGCATCAGACATGGGATTGAATCTGGAAATCCTCAAAGTTATTGATTTAGTCGTCTCGGGCAAGGGCGTTCCTTTGTTATTATGGTGCTCTTCCTTTGGTTGTTCCATTTTACGGTTAACAGAACATTTCTGCTGTTATTATTGATTTTGGAAAACCCCGTTTATTCCATATGGATCTGATCTGGAGTCTGGTTGCAATTGATTGCAACGACATGGTGGAATACCATCTCTGATAATCATATCACCTGTTTAATATTGAAAGATCATATCTACGCTATGCTTCAAAACAGGTTCAAGCGAATCTTGGTTGCTTTGGACGGTTCTGTTCCTTCTCGGCGTGGGCTCAATGAGGCAATCTCTCTGGCTAGGCAGTCGGAGGCCACAATAACTGGGATACACGTCTTACCGGGATTTCCAAGAGTTATAGGAATGTCAAAAAAATCGGAAGGGAAGATCATGGCAAGGGTAAGAAAGATTATGTCTGATGCTAGGATTAATGCGGGAAGGCACGGGCTGGAATTTGATGAAAAAATAATCAAATCAAACGACATTGTAGCTGCCATCTCAAATCAAGCCAAGGCCGGAAGATACGATGTTATTGTAATAGGTTCTAGAGGTGCTGGATCCCCCACGGCTGAATATTTCGGGAGTGTCGCAAATGGTGTCTTGCATGATTCCAGCGTTCCTGTATTGTTGATAAAATAAAAAGCCGCGCTCATTAGTGCAATGGGTATCGTTTTCGTGGGGGGCTGTTTTTCACTGGCATCCCCATCGGAGGCTGATTTAATGTGTTTGTCAATGTTTTGTCAGTTTTTGAGGCGGATCTAGGTTGAATCCATATGTTCTCTCAACACTATTGTCTTATTTTACCACCATCACGGCCGTCTTTGCTTTTTGCATTACGTAACTGGATACACTGCCGACGAATATTTTCTTGAACGTGCTCAACCCTCTAGCTCCAATAACTATTAGGTCTATGTTGTGGGTGTCGGCATAGGCTACAATTTCGTGCCCGCTGTCTCCAAAAACTACCCTGCCACTTGATGGAATGCCGTTTCTTTTGGCTATGATCTCGGCTTTTAACATGAATGTCGGAATCTCTGTCCGTAATCCTTTCTCCTTACTACTCCTTTCCTCTTTTCTAGGTACTTGGTGATTTACGTAGAGGAAGAAAAGGCTGGATTCGTGCTCTTTTGCAAGATAGAGCGCCTTGTCTAGTCCTCTCAAAGAATTTTTAGAACCGTCCAACGGTACAAGAATTTTTTTAATTTGTTGTTTTTCCATTTTTTGTTCGGGTCCTATGATATTGGTAATATCAATCCACGCAACATCCCGCCTCTATTTCACATATGAGGATGTTAAAGGTTTCCACATGCAGGTCGCTCTCCACCATATTTGGTTTGTACACAATTTTTATTTGTGCCATGCGAATTCGGAATTTTTGTTAATCTTGATTACTAGCGTGTTGTCCGTATAATCGAATTCAGTTCCAACCCCGAGATCATCAAACACGTTCTGGTAGAAGATCTTGAAATAACGCGACCAATTTTCTCCCATGTCGTGCTGCATGACTATTTCGTGGACCCTTTCGTCGTCATACTCGGTTAGATTGAATCCAGATCTCTGTGCCCTCGCTCTTAGTATTGATAACCAGGATTCTAGGTCGTGTTTGCCTCTCATATACAGGTTCATATCTTTTGCCATGTGTGTGGAGAGGTCGGAGATTGTTTTTTCTATCTTGCCTTTATCGATTAGCTTGAATAATTCGACAAGAAATGGTTTTGGCATTACAATCCACCCTGCAGCTACTGAATTTACCTCCCATTCTATGTGGCAGTCAAGTATCTGGCCCACAAGAGCGTTTGGACTCACCTTCTGCTTCTTTGCAAACAACTTTATCTTATTCCAAGTTTTGCTGTCAAGGCGGAGTGACACTGATTCAGTCTGTTTTCTTTCTTCCATCTTATAATTATCATTAATTTTTGCTTATTAACAATACGGGATAATATCAAAACTGATAACCTGAGGATTTGTATTTTCGAGAAAAAATTGCAAATGGTTGCACAGAATGTCAAACAAATAACTGATCGTGGTGATTCCTACGTTCTAAACACAACTACATTACGCAACAATTGCTTGGGCCAGACAAAAAAGAATTACACTAAATCAAAACTTGCCTGTGTTACGCCCCTTGTAACTTTACAATTAGCGCCTCTATCTTTTCTGGATTTATCGCAAAATCCTGGTCGATGCTTTCTACAGGGCATGCCTCCTCGGCGAATTTTAGAATCGCTATCAGTGACTTTATTTCATTTTCGTTGAGAGAAACCTGTTTTTTATTAACCTCTGTCATCTTGAAACGCCTCCAAATTTCAACCGATTGTTTGTTTTTACAAACAATCGTTGATATTTCTTGAAACGAATCAAAAACACGTCTACATCTAAAGGATTTGAGGTTTGTCGAGTTGTAGACATGGCACGAATGCCACACCGTCTAATTTAAACCCAAAATTACATTCTCAACAATGATACCGTGCAGAAAAGCAAGTGCAAGGTTTGATAAACGTGATCTCTGGGGTGATCATTATGGTAAATCCGTCGATGTGCAAGAACTAGGGGGATTGATTGCTCTCTAGCTTATGGCGACCTTGGAATCCACCTTGATGTGTATCTTTTCTCCCGTTTGCTGGTGGTCGTTGTAAATCAACTTTGTTTTTATTCCTTTTCTGTTGAGGTAGCCTTCCAGCAACAATGCCCATGGTATTGCATGGCCGCTGTTTACTTTGGATTCTATAACAAAATGGTTCCCATGTGATTCGTATTTTAATTGTCCTGCGCATGTGATGTTGAGGGTGGAATCTACCAGAAGAATTATGTCATCAAGGGTTTTTGATTGAAAGTTCAGGCCATTTTTTTCCAAGAATGTTATCATATCGATTCCTTTCATCTTCGAATTTATCACGGAGTTTAGTACAAACCCCAGTCCGTTCTCGCTAATCAGCTGTATGGCCTTGAGGGTTTCCTGGGCGTCGGATTTTGTCATGTCAGACAAGGTGTTTACCTTGATTCCGCTTTTCCATGTCTGCTCAAAAGCCTTTACCTGATTTATTCCGAGAACATCAGTAGAAAGAAAAATGGCGCCTTTGCCATTGTTGCTGTTTATCATTAGGATTTCGGAATCATCAAAGGTGATGACGTTTTGCGAGACGTCTGCAGTTTTAAGTTTTATTCCGGCTGGAAGTTCGCGAAACCCCTCGGTACCAACTAGGCTGGGGGGAATTATCAATTTCACATCGATGTTTCTTCGGAGAGCGGCCAGGAGCTCCTCCTTGCACTGGGATAAGAGGCCCAAGCCCCACGAGTCAATTATTGCATGGACGGAGGTCTTTGTCCCATCAACCATAGACTGAAGCTGTCGGAAAACGTAGTTCTGCGAGAGGTGGAAGTATCTCTTTTCCTCAGATCCTCTTGCCTTTTTGCTGTCCTCGCTAAGCTGCTTTAATTTGGTAATTAGGCTATTCATGGCATTAACCCTGTTGATTTGTTCCTGGATTATCTCGTCAAAGGCGTCCTCCGGCGCAATGGCCGTGCACATGATGGGCTTGCTCTTGGATATGATGGCGATTTTTTTCTTTTCAAGCTTGAGCAATGTTGGATAAACCTTGGTCCTTGGTAGATTGGAATAGTACGCAAGCTCGCTTGCAGATATGGTGCCCTTTGTTATCAAAGTCACATAGGCCTGTGCCTCGTACTGGCTGAGGCCGAATTCCTCCAAGCTTACCGCCAAATCTTGTCCCTTGACCATGCTTGAAATTATTTGCTGAGAAGGTAAATTGAATAGCTAAATTCATTGAACAAAGCTTAAAAAAAATACTACGCTGTATCTGACCGAACAGTTACTGTGGTTACAAGCGGAATTGTAACAAGGATTTGATATATCTGGATTTTACCTACTTTCTGAAAATGGAGCCTCAATCAAAATGGGTTATAGGGGAAAGGGGTATTAGTCAGATTATGAGGACAAGCACAATAAAGCCTCGGATAGACTGCGCCAGGGATGCCGTGGATAGGGTTCTTGATATGCTAGTGAAGAAAAAATTTGACCTCAATAGAACCAATCTAAACCTTTACAGACTATGCGATGGGGGAAGCGACCCCTTAAAGGCGCTTGAAATCAATATCAAGCTAGAACTTGAGACATCTTATGCAATAGAATCATTAAGACAGGTAAGGCGCAGCTTGGATTCTGTAGTCGGGCTGGGAAACATACCCTCAATGCTTTCTCCCGCAATATCCTTGGTAAGGGTTGTAAGATCCAGAATGCACTCTCTGATGCCTTCCGTTGATTTTGACTTGGGGGAGTTGTCGCTTCTTTTGAGTGGTATAATCGTTGATTCTGCCCATCTTGCAGGCACAAATCTTGATTTTGAGAGGGCAAATATCGAGTCCCAACGGCTATTGGATGAAGCTAAATTGATTGCAGACTCTAAACTTTACAAGCAGTTCCCTAATCTAGATTTTCTGTAAGGTCAGCCATGTTGCATTTTTCTAGGAACAGCGGCGAGCCAGACCTATCACAACCCCTCTTAAGGATACGTGATCTCTCCTTGAAGGTGGAACAGAAAATAGACCAGAGGGGCAATAGCGGTGGTGATGAGTTCATTGAGACCCTCTCAGTCGAGGAACTAAAGGACCTCCGGCAGGTCATACTGGCTTCGGAGTATCTTCTTACCAAGTATCAGGATAAGCGGGATATCAGGGCCTTTCTGGCAGATTTCATAGGGATAATAATGCATGCGGCAAACTCGGTTAATGCCATGAAGGATGACCTTGAGGACCTTGTGATCTCAGCTGAATTCGCGCTCAAGCAGATCCAAACCCTGCATCATGAGGTCGTGCAAGAAATGGCCCTCTGCAGGAATGTACAGACTAGGATGGATGACTTCAAAGCAGGCTCTCCTGATTCAAACGTCGTTTCCTGTCTTAAAACATGGCCTTCCAAGGAGGTTCCAAGTCCAATTAATTTAACAAATCCTACTAGAGCAGTTCACACCAGTGATTACCTTGAAAGAACCGAAGTTGAAATCTGAATGGTGATGTTATGAGTTTGGCACCGCAAGAATTGGAGAACAGTGCGAGCAGGTTTGCTGCTGAGGCAATAAAACTAGATTCACAAGGTGCTAGAGGTATGGCAATATCGAATTATCAGAGGGCTATTGAATCCCTGACGAAACTCATTCATCTATATCCTGAAAACAAACTGAACCGGGTGTATCAGGAACGTGTCGCGTCTTACCAGAATAGGATAAAGGGGCTTCAAATGGGAAATGTGGAGGTAGAGCCGGTTGTAGATCCAAAGGCAAGTCCGGAGGAACAGAAACAATCACTTGTGAAAAACGAGATGGACTCGATGATAATGAAGGAGAAGCCAAACATAAGCTGGGACGAGGTGGTGGGCCTAGACGATGCAAAAAATGCCCTCAGGGAATCCATCGTCTACCCTGCAAAAAGGCCTGATCTATTCCCGCTGGGATGGCCAAGAGGCATGCTCCTATATGGGCCTCCCGGATGTGGGAAGACTATCTTAGCTGCTGCAACCGCAAGTGAGATTGACGGATATTTCATCAATGTGGACGCCGCGTCCATGATGAGCAAATGGTTGGGTGAAGCGGAAAAGAACGTTTCCAAGTTATTCGTGATGGCAAGGGGATTGGCAGAAAGGGAGGGGCTACCTGTAATCCTGTTTGTTGATGAGGTTGACTCTTTGCTTGGAAACCGCAATAGCGAGGTTGGCGGCGAGATAAGGGTAAAAAACCAATTCCTGACCGAGATGGACGGTATAAACGGCAAAGGCAAGGACCTCAAGCTTTACGTGATTGGCGCCACCAACAAGCCTTGGAGTCTTGACTGGCCTTTCCTAAGGAGATTCACAAAAAGAATCTATGTGTCACTTCCTTCGTTGGAGGCCAGAGTAAACTTGTTCGATCTTTACACGGCCCCGCTGCGCAAGGATGAGAAGGTAAAGTCGGCCGATCTCGCAAAATTGGCAGACGGTTATAGTGCTAGTGACATAAAGGACATATGCCAGTCAGCGCAGCTGATGGTGGTAAACGACCTGTTCCATAGTGCACCTTTCACAGAACAGGTAGTCGGGGAGGATAAACCGCAACCTAGACCTATAACGATGTCTGACTTTAAGGAGATAATTACGAGAAGAAAGCCAAGTGTAAGCATGGAGATGATAAGGGCCTACTACAAGTGGAGCGATCAATTCAAGGCACTGTAGGATTATTCTTGAATTTCAAACCGCGAAAGTCCAGTAGAAAAGAAATCGATTCGAACCGAACATAAAACTTAAATTCGTATCATTCTGCAGTTGGTGAGGGTCACAGAAATTCCAACAAAGAAAGCCAAACACGTAAAAAAGTTTGGTAAGCTTGTTTTGGAGGATGGAACGGTTTTTGACGGGATGGGTTTTGGCTATTCCACCACCGCATTTGGGGAGGCAGTATTCAACACCGGTATGGCAGGTTATATCGAGGCATTGACCGATCCGTCCTATAGCGGCCAGATACTCACGCTTACTTATCCACTCGTTGGCAATTATGGTGTGCCAGACCTGTTGGAAAAGGACCAAGACGGAATACCGAAGAATTTCGAATCAGACAGGATACAGGCAAGGGGTCTGGTGGTACACGAACTGTCTCTTACCGCAAGCCACTGGGATATCTCGATGACCCTTGACGAATGGCTATACAGAGAAAAGATTCCTGGAATCTCGGGTATAGATACGAGGGCTCTTACAACCAAGCTTCGGACAAACGGTGTGATGATGGCGGCACTTGCCGTATCGGAAAGGGAAATCGATGAACTAGACCTCAAGAAACAACTGGCCGCCTCAAAAAAATACAACAATGAGGAATTCATGGAGGTGGTCTCCGTAAGGGAGCCCAGAGTTTACGGACAGGAAAATGAATCCATCGTGGTAGTTGACACAGGAGTTAAGAATGCAATACTCCGAAACATACGACAGCTTGGTTATAAGGTGATACGCGTACCGTGGAACTACCCCATAAAAGAGATTTTATCATACAATCCGAAGGGGGTAGTTTTATCAAACGGGCCTGGAGATCCACTCAAATGTTCAAAAACGATGGATACCGCAAAGGAGCTAATCGAAAAGAACATACCCACTCTCGGAATCTGTCTTGGAGCCCAAATACTGGGCTTGGCGGGAGGGGCGACAACCTACAAGCTAAAGTATGGCCACCGGGGCCAGAACAAATCCTGTATTGACCTTGACAATAACAAGGTCTATGTGACAAGCCAAAATCATGGATATTGCATAGACCCAGAATCCTTGAAAAAGACCGATTTCAAGTTGTGGTTTTCAAACACTGATGACAAGACTGTGGAAGGGATAAAGCACAAACAAAAGAAGATAATTGCTGTACAGTTTCATCCCGAGGCCTCGCCGGGCCCTTATGATTGCATGTTTGTTTTTGAAGAACTTAAGAAGTTGATAGGGGAGGAAAATGCCAAAAGATGAGTCGCTGAAGAAGATCCTTGTCCTTGGAAGTGGGGCCATAAAAATCGGAGAAGCAGGCGAAAGTCATAAAATGACCGCAAATTTGACTACTCCGGTTCACAATGCCTCAAAGCCATAAAGGAAGAGGGAATCAAAAGCATTCTTGTAAATCCTAACATTGCTACGATTCAGACCGATACGCGGTTTGCTGACAGGGTGTACTCCATCCCAGTAAACCCGCAATACGTGTCTTCCATTATAGAGTCTGAAAGACCCGACGGTCTTATGCTGGGTTTTGGAGGCCAGACGGCACTAAATTGCGGTGTAAAACTAGAGGAGGCGGGAATCTTGAAAAAATATGGCATAAAGGTCTTGGGTACCCAAGTGGGAGGGATAAAGGCCACCGAGGACAGGCAGCTTTTCAAGGATTCAATGATCGAATGCAAAGTTCCTGTACTGAAAAGTAAAACGGTCTACAATTTTGAGCAAGCAAAGGTAGTTGCAAATGACTTGGGATATCCGGTTATAATTCGAGTGGCATATACACTTGGAGGCAAGGGAGGGGGCGTTGCGCACAATGAGATAGAACTACACGAGATTGTGACACGGGGTCTCAACGCAAGCTTGGTAGGACAAGTACTGATAGAGGAGTATGTTGGTCATTGGAAGCAGATTGAATACGAAGTCATGGCGGATTATGATGGAAACAACGTCATCATATGTAACATGGAAAACGTGCTTTCGATGCGGGTTCATACGGGTGACAACATTGTGGTAGCTCCTTCCCAGACATTGAACAATTTCGAGTACCAGATGTTGAGGACCGCCGCACTTCGCGCGGCAAGACATGTGGGGATTGTAGGAGAATGTAATATCCAGTTTGCTCTTGATGCCGAATCCGACAAGTACGTTGCAATAGAGATGAATCCGAGGCTTTCACGATCATCAGCCCTAGCCTCCAAGGCTACTGGATATCCAATAGCATACATGGCGGCAAAGATAGGAATGGGATACAGGCTTCCGGAACTTGTAAACCGCATAACAAAAACTACAACTGCGTGCTTCGAACCCTCTTTAGATTACATCGTGTGCAAGCACCCTAGGTGGGATTTTGGGAAGTTCGAGCTTGCAAACAGGAATCTTGGGCCGACCATGAAGTCAGTGGGGGAGGTAATGGCTGTAGGAAGGTGTTTCGAGGAATCGCTCCAGAAGGCGATACGGATGCTGGAAATAGGAAACGATGGACTTGTTGCCAACAGGAAGGAAGATGCGGCTTATGACATTGAGGACCTAGAAAACAAACTGCAAAAGGCAGATGACAAGATTCTCTATCATGTAGCAGCTGCGATTAGATCAGGTATGTCTGTAGAAAGAATTTACAAACTATCTGCCATTGATCCGTGGTTTATTGAGAAGATAGAGAACATCGTAAAAATGGAGGGGAACCTAAAGGAATCGCGGCTTGACGAGAGAACATTAAGGGAGGCAAAGATCCTTGGCTTTTCTGATAGGCAGGTCGGCAAGCTTGTAGGCAAGGAAGAGGCAGAAGTGCGAAAGATGAGGAAGGACTTTGGAATACTCCCAGTCGTAAAGCGAATAGATACGCTTGCAGCCGAATGGCCTGCCCAGACAAACTATCTGTACCTTACGTATGGCGGAACGGCAAATGACTTCGAAGTAGGCCCGAGTTCAGAAAAAATTGCGGTTCTTGGAGCGGGGCCTTACAGAATAGGAAGCAGCGTGGAGTTTGACTGGGGGACCGTAAACATGGTCTGGGGTTTGAAGGAAAATGGAGTGAAGGAGGTATCAGTAATAAATTGTAACCCAGAAACCGTCTCAACAGACTACGACATTTGCGACAGGTTGTACTTTGAAGAACTGACTTTAGAACGTGTCCTTGATATTGCAGAATTTGAGAAATTGACGGGAGTCGTGACGGCGGTGGGGGGCCAGACTGCAAACAACCTAGCTCCGAAACTTGCGAAAAGCGGAGTTAAGATAATCGGAACATCCTTTGAGAATATAGACAGGGCAGAAAACAGGTCAAGCTTCAGCAAGGTTCTTGATGAGTTGAACATTCGGCAACCACCTTGGCAGGCCTTCTCAAAACTTTCCGACGCCAAAAAATTTGCCCTTAAGGTAGGGTATCCGGTACTGGTCAGACCATCCTATGTACTTAGCGGAGCGGCAATGAAAGTGGTATGGTCTGAAGGACAGCTTCAGAAATTCCTTGACGAGGCAACCAACATGTCACCCGATTATCCTGTCGTGATTACGAAATTCATGCTGAATTCTTTGGAGGCAGAGGTGGACGGTGTTTCCGACGGCAAGAATGTTGTCATAGGTGCGGTGATTGAGCACATAGAGGGCGCCGGCGTCCACTCGGGAGACTCTATGATGTGCATACCGCCATGGAGTCTCTCAAACAAGGTTATAGAGACGATCTTGGATTATACCAATAAGATAGCTACCGCCTTTGCGATAAAGGGCCCATTCAACCTGCAGTTCTTGATAAACTCTGACCAAGTCTACGTGATTGAACTTAACATAAGGGCATCACGTTCCATGCCGTTCGTATCAAAATTTGTTAGACTGAACCTGATAGGACTTGCATCGGGAGCCGTGCTTGGTAAGGAACTCCCCAAGGTGCCAAAGGACAGATGGCGCAAGATTCATTCTTACGGCATAAAGGTACCGCAGTTTTCGTTTATGCAACTGGAGGGTGCTGACATCATCTTGGGGGTGGAAATGCAGTCCACTGGGGAGGCAGCCTGCTTTGGGGAGTCATTTTATGATGCACTGGCAAAAGGTTTGATGTCTGCAGGGTATGCTCTTCCAAAAGAGGGATCAGTTCTGATTACTGCTGGGGGATCAGAAAACAAGGAAAAATTGCTGCAGACTGCTGTGCTGCTGAAGACTCTCGGGTACAAGATTCTTGCTACTGAACATACCGCAGAGTTCCTTGCCGACAAGAGGATAGGTGATGTCCAAGTAGTCTACAAGATAAGCGAACCACAACGAAAGCCAAACATAGCTGATCTTCTCTACGAGCGCAAGATAGATTTCATAATAAATGTTCCAAGTACCTCCACACTGGAAAAGTATGTCGGAATGCTTTATGATGAATATCAGATAAGACGAAAAGCTGTGGAGCTTGGAATCCCAGTGCTAATAACGACCGAACTTGCAGACTCGTTTGCAAAGACTCTTGAATGGCTCAGACAGAATGAGACAACAAAAAGGCCTCTTGAAAGCTATGAGAAAATAGAGTAAACTACAATGATCTTCATCGGTGAGGAATCTAAAGGACGGTTTGCAACATTGTTTCATTGCCAATGATTGAACCATCAAGAGTGGTAATCTTTGCGGAAAGAGGTTTCTTGATGGCCTCTATAATGGGTGATATGGATCGTTTGTGGCTCCTCTTATACGCGGCATAAAAATATCTGTTAAATGATGGCACGATGATGATGTCCAGTTCCCCATGGGATGATGGGAATATTTCTCTTTTTTTCGCTTTTATTGAGATCCATACCCTCTGTCCATCCAGGACGGAGCCCTCTTGAAAGAATACTGGGTGTACATGTCCCATGATTATCTTATTCACATCCGCTAGGTTTTCTGAAGGCATTACATGGCCATGTGTGAGAAGTACATCCCCAATTACAAGCCCTGAAGAACTTGACATGGATACCCATTCGGGGACCAGTCTTTGCAAATTTCCATCATGATTGCCTGGTATTACCATGGTTTCTATCTTTTTTCCTATCTCGAAGAACAGAGGAACTGCTTGCCATTCTATTTTTGATACGGCATCTATACTTGACTTGACATCGCCTAGTAGCAAAAGCGTATCTGGGTTTTGAGATCTTATCAACTCCTCCAACTCGCAAACCGTCTCTTCGATGATCTCTCTTGGGTCAACATGTATGTCATTTTGCACGATTCTTGTCTCGAATCCTATGTGGAGGTCAGTTACAATAAGGTACTTTTTCTCCGCCTCCATGATGAGTGCGGGAGCCGATTTGACGATTCTTGTCGATATCATCAAGGATTATAGGTCTAGTTTTAAATTAAATTCTTGTGAAAGTAAGGGGCGACGTAGAATCAGTTGTATCCTCTATGGGTGTGAAGCTCCACCATTTTGAACCAAGTGGTAGGAAGGTCTGGACGGTGGTGGGCAAGGAAAACGAACACTGGCTTGAACCGGATTTGGATTTCTGTTCTTGTGAGGATTTTTACTTCAAAATTATGAGCACGGGAGGGGAGTGCTATCATCTCAAAGCGGTACAATCTGCGAAAGAGAGGAACAAAATTGAAATTGTAAAATTCTCCGATTCCGAATTTGAAAGTTTCATCACAGCACTCGTCAGGGATACAATAAGTGATGATCTTTAGTTTATTTTTTGTTGGAGTTTTGGTTTGTAGACGCTGCCTGTCTCGAAAATCTGTCAGCAAGACGTAATGGCTCTGGAAGCCATTCATGGTCTTTTATCATCGATTCAGCAAGGCTTGTTGCCGTTTTCAAACTTATCTTGTTCCCAATACTCACAAATATCCTCTTGCCTTTTCGCTTTTCAATAATGTGGGCCAGTTTTTCGCCTTCTAGTTTTACGCAAACTCCTTCCACCTGTCCACATAGCAGACCTTTGGCAATGCCTATGGTGGGCTTGTCAAGGGCCACACCAAGAAAGCATGCAAGGCCAAACTTGCGCGGATGGAGCCTCCCGTTGGCATCAACCATCAAAAGATCAAAATCCTCCCTTAATCCGTCTATTGCAGAAAGTGCCGCCCTTGATTCACGCAACATCAATAGCCCTGGCATGTATGGTGTGGTGACTCTTGTTGTGGAGATCGAATGTTCTATGATCTGAAGAGATTTGACATCAAGAGTTATTGCAGCTGCAAAGGCACATTGATCCACGTATGAAACATCCACTCCGCAGACAATTTGTGCCTTTTTGAAATGGTCCGTAGTTATTACCTTGGAGCTTAGAAATTCCTGGATTTTTTTTGTTTTAGCACATTCAGTTCCGTTTTGAGCCATCTCGGACACCAATTTTTCCATGATTGAAGGTAGATTTGATTGCAATATGCCTCAATCATGGGTGAAGGCGAATGAAACAGAAAAAGTATTCTATTTCAAACTCTAATCTTCGCATTTAACCTTTATCAAAGCTTCACCGTAAAGAGGTCTTCTTTTCCAACGCCCTTCCACAGTCCTATCATCCCCTCAGGTTTTACAGGTTCCACCTTGGTGATCTTTTGTATCTTGATGTGGTCTGGATTCGGGGGCATCCATAACATAGCCATGTAATCGCCGACGGAACCTACCGCATCGGGTTTGGCAGAAATTATTTTGTCTTTTGAAAAACCATTTGATACAAGAGCTTCCACCGCCTTCTGTTCTAGGTCTCTCCTCCCATGTACGAAAAGAAAGACATTTTTGCCGGAATCTATGTTACTCATAATTTGTAATTTCTTCAATCGTTAATCAAGCTTACTCAAGGAATTGAAATACAATGGACGAGTCCTTAGCTTTTATAGGTAGTAGCAGACATGGAGTTTGTTGATTAACATTTTGATTGTAGGCTCAGGAGGGCGGGAACATGCGCTTGGCTGGAAGCTCTCCGCAAGCCCTGGGGTAGATTCTGTTTATTTTGCCCCCGGAAACGGCGGTACCAAAAATAATGTTGACGTGAAGGCTGATGATATTGAAAAACTTGCCCAGTTTGCAGAGAAAAACCGATGCCTGACGGTGGTGGGGCCAGAAACCCCTCTTGCAATGGGAATTGTGGATGCGTTTGAGAAAAAAGGGCTTCCAATATTTGGTCCTACGAGGACGGCAGCACAGCTAGAGTCAAGCAAGATATGGGCAAAAAATTTCATGAAACGAAACGGCATACCTACGGCAAGATTTGAAATCTTCGACGAGGCAGTCAAGGCAAAGGAATATGCGAAATCTGTGAATCATCCCCTTGTGGTAAAGGCTGACGGACTTGCGGCAGGTAAAGGCGTGGTGGTTTGCAGTAATCAGCAAGAGGTTATAAAAGCAATTGATGAGATATTGGTCGAAAAAAAGTATGGCTCTGCAGGAAATAGGATAATTCTGGAGGAAAAGTTAGACGGTATAGAGTTATCATATATAGCCATATCTGATGGGAACACGGCCTATCCTATGGCCACCAGTCAGGATCATAAAAGGGCATATGATGGTGACTTGGGGCCTAACACGGGTGGTATGGGCGCCTACTCGCCTGCACCAATTGTTGACGATGATCTTGCGAAAGAAATTCAGCAAAAAATTATCGAAAAGACAATATCGTCGATGAAAAAAGAAGGAATACCATTCAAGGGATTCTTGTATGCGGGAATAATGATTAGCGAGGGAAAACCCTTTGTACTGGAGTTCAATGCAAGGATGGGAGATCCAGAATGTCAGCCAATAATGGTGCGAATGAAGTCTGATTTGTTGGAATATGTGCAAGCTTGTATACATGGCAACCTTTCTAGCCTGCCGGAAATTTCATGGGACGACAAAAGCGCAGTCTGTGTGGTAATGGTTGCAAAAGGCTATCCAGAATCCTACCCGAAAGGTGAGGAAATTTTAGGACTTGACGTGGAAGATCGCGATTCAATTGTCTTTCATGCGGGCACTAGGGTTGAAAGCGGCAGGGTTCTGACAGATGGGGGAAGGGTCCTTGGAATTACAGCAACGGGGAATACGCTTCAAGAGGCTATCTCTAAGGCTTACCGCAGAGTCTCGGAGATAAGCTGGCCAAGCAAATTCTGCAGGACTGACATAGGCAAGAAAGGGATTGTCGTTACGAAATAACCGGTCCTTGACCTAAGATCGGTGCAGAGTTACGACGTTCTAGGAAGTATCTGTCTGATAGTCTGAAACCGCCCGACATTCGGTGGAATGTGGCTTTCCTTTGTAGCAACGCCGCGGTTTTGCATCCTCGTCGCCTCTCGGTTTGCCCTCATCGACACCCTTCAGGTTTCCTGTATTCCAGTCTCCCGCGTTTGGGCGCCGACGAACGATTGTCTGGCCAGAAGATTCAAGCCTTCGCCTAATCTCCGTATTCGACAAGCGTATCTTCACCTGTGCCGGTCGGACGGTTACTTTGATAATCCCCACCTTGCTCGACAATCCTTTGATCATCGGTCTACCGACAACCACTTGTTGGCCGGTATTGTTGCTCGGTGTTTGTTATCTGCATTATATTCGTAATGATAAGATAAAAAGTAGATCATTATAGTTCATGTATCAACAATCCCACTCCGTAATCTCATGATTTGTAGGTGTCCTAACGCATTCAGATCAGTTGTCACTATTTAAATTTGCGAATTTGAGCATGGCATACCTGAAGAACTATGCAGTTACACAAAAATGACTAGCCAGAAAGATGTCATTCAACACGTGGGGTCTATTTTTATCCTTCGGCAGGAATTATGACCTCATCCTCTGTAACAATAGCATCCACCTTTATATCGTGATTGTCATGAGGAATTGATTTCACAACTTGTTTGGAAAAGGAAAGTGCGATCTTTTTTGACCGTTTGTTGTGAAGGTACCTGTCATAATAGCCGAAACCATAGCCGAGCCTATATCCTTCCCTTGTTAGGGCAATGGCGGGGACTATGATGACGTCGATCTTTTTTGCTGCCTCACAGCGTTCCTTTGGCTCCATTACAGAAAAATTGCCAATCTCTAGGTCTGACATGTTAGAAATCTTTTTGAAAACAAGATCATTTCTCTCGACTTTCGGTAGCGCTAGTTCCTTACCGGCGTTAAGTATCTCTTGTATTATTCCTTGGGTGCGGACTTCGCTTCCCACTGAATGGTAGGCGCCGATGATTTTTGCGTTTCTGTAATAATCTATCTTTCTTAGGTTTTCCTGTATCTTGCTACTTGCAATTCCTATAAAGTCTGGAGAGAGACCGTCCCGCTGATCCAAAAGCAGCTTACGGAGACGTGCTTTCTCTACCATGTGCGACAATTTCCTTACTGGTTGAAGCTGCCGTAATGGTGTTTTTTAAAAGCATCGCTCTTGTCATCGGGCCTACACCACCCGGAACTGGAGTAACATAGGAGGCCTTTTCTATTACATTGGGGTAATCTACATCCCCCGAAACCCTGCCGGCAATCCTGCTTGTGCCTACATCAATTACTACTGCGTCCTCCTTGACCATGTCTGCCGTAAGAGTAAATTTGTCCCTGTTTCCCACAGCTGAAACCAGAATGTCTGCATCAAGGCAGAAGGACTTGAGATCCGGAGTCTTTGAATGGCATGTGGTGACAGTGGCATCTTTCTCAAGCATGAGGTGGTAAAGCGGTTTTCCTACCAGATTGCTCCGGTTGATAATCACTGCATGTCTTCCGGCCACGTTAATTTTGTAAAAATCGAGAATTTCCATAATTCCAGATGGAGTGCATGGTTTTAGAAGGGCTCTTTCAGAGGCCAAAAGACCTGAATTGAATGGCGTGAGGCCATCAACATCCTTGACTGGCGATATCTTGCTTATCACCTCAAACTCATCCAGTTGTTTAGGGAGAGGCAGCTGGACCAGAATCCCATGTACTGTCTTGTCTCTGTTTAAAAGTTCGATGAGTTCTCCAAGTTCCGCTTGGGAGAAATTCTGTGGCAGTCTGTGGTCTTTTGTATGGATCCCTACATCGGCGCAGTCTTTCTGTTTGCTGGTAACATATGATGTCGAAGCTGGATCTTCCCCGATCAGGATGGTTGCTAGGCAAGGTTCGATTCCTTCTTTCCCAAGCTCTTCGACGGATATTCTGATTCTATCTTTAACCGTGTTTGCAACTAGGATGCCATCCAACTTCTGACCAGTCAAACATTTTTGGGTTAGGTTGCTCAATATTTAATCCTTGGAGGCCGGTTCTCCCGCATTATGGCTGATATGACAGCGTTGTGGGAAGTTTGCATGATAATTAGATTGCACAGGTCGAAGCAGACGAAATTGACCATAAATTAAATTAATCCAAATTGGTATTCATGTTAAATGAAGATGGAGTTTGATACCAATGAATATGTTAAAAAAATCGCTGGCGGAAAGCACTATTTCCATACGTTCGTGAACCGCGAAACAATCGCCGCCGGGATCCTGAGGCTTGCCCCCGGAGAGAAAGACACCCAGTCTACACATGACAGTGACGAGATATATTATGTTGTGAGAGGTGATGGTTTTTTAAAAGTTGGAGGCAAGGACTATGGAATTTCGCCTGGAATGGCGTATTTAGTAACAAAAAACACTGAGCACAAGTTTCACGGTAACACAACTGATCTTGTTGTCATCTATTTCTTCGGGGGGCCAGATTCCTAACGAGTCAAAGTTCTTCTTCCATCCGTTCTTATCCTTCCCTCTACGAACAGTTTTACTGCCTCCGGATAAATTTTGTGCTCCTCCTTCAGTATCCGCTTCGAAAGACTCTCCTCGGTGTCGTCATTTTTCACTCTCACAACGGCTTGGAGAATTATTGGCCCAGTGTCGACGCCCTCATCTACAAAATGGACCGTACAACCTGAATACTTGACGCCATATTCTATGGCCTGTCGCTGGGCGTGCAGGCCTGGAAAGGCAGGCAGAATTGCGGGATGTATGTTCAGGATTCTGCGCTTATAATGGCTTATAAATTCTGGACTCATTATCCTCATAAATCCTGCAAGGCAGACAAGCCCATTTTTTGATGTGACACCGTTATCCTCAAGCACCTTGGTTATCCTTACGTCATATTCCCAACTTGCACCCTTGACGGGGGGGCTCTCAACCACGGCTGTCTTAACGCCGTACTTTTGAGCAATCTTCAACCCGGATGCTTCCGGCTTGTTTGAAATGACAATTGCTGGCCGTACGGGGATCTTCCTTAATCTGACTGCCTTGATGATAGCTTCCATGTTGGAGCCCCGTCCTGATATCAATATTCCAAGATTAATCAATACCAACCGGTTTTATTTTCGCATAAATAAACCTCTTACTGCTGAATTCTGAGAAGTGCGCCGATCTAGACCTAAAGTTGCAACCTGTCAATCTTGCAATTTATATCTGATTGACTTCTCCGAGAACTCAGTTTGATGCAAGTTGTAAAAATGACCCAGAACGGAATAGTCTCGAGTCATAATGGAACTCAGGTCCATTTGGATCCGAAGAAAGGTGTGGCGGGAGGGATAACCTTTGTCTCCCATGCGCACATTGACCACCTACATAGACAAAATGCTGGTCTTGTAATCATGTCAAAACAAACCAGTGAGATTGCCAAACTGCGTGGATATCCAATAGGGGACTTCAGCGAGGAGTACCAAAACCTCACCCTCGTAGACTCGGGCCACATACTTGGGGCTAGGGGTTTGCTTTTTGGTGAGGAGGTTTTTTACACTGGCGATATCAGCTTGCGGGAGCGGGCATTTATGAAAGGAGCCAAGGTGCCGAAATGCAAGATCCTCATTACGGAGTGCACATTTGGCATGCCAGAATATGTCTTCCCAAAGATCGATGACACCATAAAAAGAGTCAACGAGATAATTTCTGATTCCTACTCACGGGGAAAGCCTGTTATACTTTTGGGTTACGAGCTTGGAAAGGCACAAGTCTTGTCGTACATGTTTTCGCATTGGGAGCCTTATTATCATGACTCGGTAAAGAGGATAAATGATGTTTACAGAAGGTTTGGGGTTGACCTAAAGGATTCGATGGGGCACTCGGAAGCGGAGAAGGCGGGCATGCTGGAAAAAAAACCTTGGCTGATGATCGCGCCAAACCTCAGCGGCAAGAACGCCTTCATTAAACACATGAAATCTCGTTACGATGCAATAACCGTTGGCTTTAGCGGATGGGCGCAATCCCGAAAGTTCGCTTTTGCAAGGCAACATGATTATTCGATACCACTCAGTGATCACTGTGATTATAACGAGCTTTTGCGGCTTGTTAAGGAATGTGATCCTGAAAAAATCTACACGGTGCATGGTTTTGTTAAAGAATTCGCATCCGATCTCTCAGGCAGGGGATATGACGCACAGCCATTGTTGGAAAATGCTCTTGATGATTATCTCTGAATCCTTCTAAGAGATCTGTTATACAAGACTCCAAACCGGTGTGCTTCATCTCTTGCATGTTGGAGAACTTTGAGGGCTGGACTATTTCTGGGCAGAACGATTGGGCTTTTAAAAAGGGGATGGTATATCTCTTCATTTTCCTTCGCGAGTGAAACTACAGGTATTTGTACTCCTGCA
This sequence comes from Nitrososphaerota archaeon, assembly GCA_028866895.1. Classification (GTDB taxonomy): domain Archaea; phylum Thermoproteota; class Nitrososphaeria; order Nitrososphaerales; family Nitrosopumilaceae; genus Nitrosotalea. Next base: position 18,614 of record JAGWHF010000005.1, on the reverse strand, counting down.
GATTTGATTGCATCCTTGGCAGCATTCAATTGGCCGCGCCCACCGTCAATCAACACAAGATCCGGCATTGGTTTTCCCTCTAGGCGCAGGCGTAAATATCTTCTTTTTACTATCTCGTTTATCATCCCAAAATCGTCCCTTCCAATTATTGTTTTGATTTTGAATTTTCTATATCCTGACTTGAGTGGTCTGCCATCCCTAAAGCATGACATCGAACCTACCGCAAAATCTGCACCATGGTTTGAGATGTCAAAGCATTCTATGTTTTTTGGAATCCTGTCAAGATAGAGCTTATCCCGCAATTCAGCCACTGCAGGATCCGATCCGCTGTAAAGTTCCAAATCTATGTTTTTGAGAATGAGATCGACCATCTCTTTTCGCTTTCCTGTTGTGGGAACTAGGATGTCAACCTTGAAGCCAGACGAGCGAGAAAAAATCTCTTCCAAAATATCTTTTTTCTCTGGCATCTCGCTTGCCACGATGTACTTTGGGAGGGGATTCGTAGAATAATATTGAGACAAGAAGTTTGAGAAGGAATTGTCGCCAACTAGGTCAAAGGCGAATTTATTTCTGTCTTTTATAACGCCCCTCACCTGCCTGAAACTCATCACATGGGCAGATTGGTCTCTGACCCTAATCCCAAAATATTCCTCATTCCTGTCGCTTACGACCTCCATTTTCTGCCTTGTCTGAAGGTCTTGTAGACGATGAAGAGTGTCACGAATATCTTTTGCACGTTCAAACTGGAGGTTTGAAGATGCATCCTGCATCTCCGATTCTAGTTTTGTAATAAAGTCCTTCAAACTATGTTTTCCTTTCAGGATTGATTCCAGATTTGTTACATTCGACCGATATCTTATCCGTCCCTCCGCGAACTGGCACGGGGCATCGCAGTTTCCCAAATGATATTCCAAGCAGGCCTCTTTTGGGAGACGTTTGCAGATCCTTATCTTAAACGTCTTTCTTAAAAGTCCTATGGAGAGCATCTTTGAACTTCCATGTGTAAACGGTCCAAATACCCTGCCACCTCCGAGAAACTCTCCCGTCCTAGTTCTTCTTGCTACCTGCAGGCGGGGGAATGTCTCATTGGTTAACCTGAGGTAGGTGTATCTCTGCTGATCCTTTAGTTCGATATTGTACGGTGGTCTGTAACGCTTTATCATGTTTGATTCAAGAAGATATGCTTCCTCCTCGCTGTCGGTCAGAACGAACTCGAGATCCTCGACCTTCTCTACCAGCTTCATCGTCTTATAGTTCTGGTTTTTGAAAAAGTATGATCTCACTCTATTTTTTAGGTTTTTAGCCTTTCCTATGTAGAGTATGTCCCCTCTGAGATCCTTCATTATGTAGATTCCGGACTGGGAGGGAATGGTAATTTTTAAAATATCAATTGGCATTTCTGAGAAGAGGCCTCAAATATTGTCCAGTATAACTGCGTGGGTTTTGAGCAATCTGAGCGGGAGATCCAGAAGCTACGATGTTTCCCCCACCATGTCCACCCTCTGGTCCCAAGTCGATTATCCAATCCGAGTTTTTGATGACATCCATGTTGTGCTCGATGATTATGACAGTGTTTCCCAAATTCACGAGCCTGTTAAGAACATCGAGCAATTTTTGCACATCCGCAAAATGGAGGCCGGTTGTTGGTTCGTCTAGGATGTAGAGAGTTCGGCCAGTGTCGCGCTTTGAGAGTTCCGAGGCAAGCTTGACCCTTTGTGCCTCGCCGCCAGAAAGTGTGGTGGCCGGCTGGCCCAGCTTGATGTATCCTAAACCTACATCTGCAATGGTTTGAAGCTTCCGACGTATGGCTGGAATGTTCTCAAAAAATTCCAATGCCTCGTCCACGGTCATTGAAAGTATGTCTGAGATGTTTTTGCCTTTGTATAATATTGCAAGCGTCTCCGAGTTGTACCTCTTGCCTTTGCATTCGTCACATACTACGTAAACATCGGAAAGGAACTGCATCTCGATTTTTTTCACGCCGTCGCCCTCGCACGCAAAGCACCTCCCATCCGCAACATTAAACGAGAACTGCCCAGGCAAATAGCCGCGCTCCTTTGAAATCTCAGTGCTTGCGAAAAGCTCCCTGATGGGAGTAAATGCCCCGATATAGGTGGCGGGATTCGATCTAGGAGTCCTTCCAATTGGAGATTGGTCTATCCCAATAACCTTGTCGATTTGTTCGAAGCCCCGGATGGCCCTGTGTCTTCCCGGCCTTTCTAATGCCCCATAGAAACGGGCCGACAATGCCTTGAATAAAATGTCGTTTACCAGTGTGGACTTGCCGGAGCCTGATACCCCTGTAACGCATATCATTAGTCCAAGTGGGAACTCGACGTCAATGTTCTTGAGGTTGTTTTCAGAGGCTCCAGCCACGATAATCTTGCCGGATTGGTTGCGAACTTTATTTTCGATATTTATGGACTCGTGGTTTCTCAGATACTTACCGGTTACAGATTCCTTGCTTTTCTTGATGTCATCCAACGTTCCCTCATATACCACATTTCCGCCATGTACCCCGGCACCGGGTCCTAGGTCTACTATCCAGTCAGAACTGCGCATTACCTCTTCATCGTGTTCCACTACTAGGATTGTGTTGCCAAGATCCCTGAGCTTGATGAGTGTCTTTATGAGTTTGGCGTTGTCCCTCTGGTGCAGGCCTATAGTTGGTTCATCTAGGACGTAGAGTACGCCGGTTAGATTGGAACCAATCTGGGTTGCCAGCCTTATCCTTTGGGACTCGCCACCTGACAGGGTCGAGCTGACCCTGTTCAAAGTCAGGTAGTTCAGTCCGACGTTTTTCAGAAATTCCAATCTTGAAAGGATCTCTTTGAGTATGGATTTTGCAATGTACTTTTCAGTTTCCGTTAGGTCTAGGTGGTTAAAGAATTCATAACACATGTCTATTGAAAGATCGCATACATCCATGATTGACTTTGAGCCTATCATTACTGCCAGCGCCTCGTTTCTGAGCCTTCTTCCTTTGCATGAATTACACGGGGTTTCTCGCATGAACTTGCTTAATTCATCTCTTTTCGATTCTGAATCTGTCTCAGAAAAATTCTTCTCAAGGCTTGGGATCACTCCAGTGAAGGTATTTGTATACTGCCACTTGGAGTCAGTCGTACGAGCTTCATAAGAGAATTGCACAAGCTCGTCTGTGCCATGCAGTATTACATTGACCTGTTTTGCAGTCATCTTGTTTATTGGGGTCATGAGGTCGAAACCGAATTTCTTTCCGACGTCTCTTAATGTCTGCCGCCTGAACGATGAGAACCTGCCAGACCATGGGATTATCGCGCCATCTAGAATGGATTTTGATTTGTCAGGAATCAGTAAATCCGGGTCGAATTCCATCTTCACACCGAGCCCATGGCAAGTTTTGCATGCCCCAAATGGTGAATTGAATGAGAATGCCCTTGGCTCAAGCTCGCCTATTGTGATTCCACAATGTGGACACGCGTTGTTCTGCGAAAAAATTTTTTCCTTTCCGTTGAGCACCATTATGGTCCCTTTGCTTGCCTTGGCAGCCGTCTGAATGGATTCGAAAAGCCTGCTCTTCTCCTCCCATGATGCCTTGAGTCTGTCTACTATGATCTCTATGTTGTGCCATTTCTGTTTGTCAAGCACGGGCAACTTGGAATTTATCTCAACTACCTCGCCATCCACTCGAATTCTTGAATAGCCCATTTTTTTGACCTGTTCAAACATTTTTTCGTATGTCCCCTTCTTCCTCTGTACGAGGGGGGCAAGAATCATTATTTTCTGACCTTCTGACTCCTTTAGAATGGACTCGCAAATGGATTCGACTGACTGGTTTGAAATCCTCCTGCCGCACTTAGGACAGTGTGGTATTCCTATGCGAGCAAAGAGCAATCTCAGGTAATCATAAATTTCAGTAATGGTCCCTACCGTAGATCTTGGGTTTCTGCTAGTTGTCTTCTGCTGGATGGATATTGCCGGAGAAAGTCCCTCGATCGAGTCCACGTCTGGCTTGTCCATCATCTCAAGAAATTGTCTTGCATAAGCCGATAGTGATTCCACGTACCTTCGTTGTCCCTCCGCATAGATCGTATCGAAGGCAAGGGTTGACTTTCCTGAACCTGAAAGACCTGTAATCACCACGAGTTTGTTTTTTGGCAGATCCAAGCTGATATTTTTCAGGTTGTGGTGCCTTGCGCCACGGATTATCAATTTGTCGTTCATTTTGCCAGTTCTTTCTGTATTCTTGAGAGTTTGTCTCTATATTCTATTGCCCTCTCAAAGTCAAGCTCCTCCGCAAAGCGTTTCATGGCGGATTCAAGTTCTATGGCATAAATTTCTAGGTCGTGACGTGACATGTGCTTTGTCTCATCTAGCTGAACTGTCTGTTTGGGTATTGCCTTGATAATGGTCGTAGGTGTGATTCCCATTCTCTTGTTGTACTCTATTTGCTTTTTACGCCTTCGTTCCGTTTCGAGGATTGCCAATCTCATGGACTGGGTCATTGTATCTGCATACATTATTACGGATCCATCGACATTCCTCGCTGCTCTTCCAAAGGTTTGAATCAAACTGGTAACATTTCTTAGAAATCCTTCCTTATCTGCGTCAAGTATGGCGACAAGTGACACCTCGGGGATGTCCAGCCCTTCCCTTAACAAGTTTATTCCCACCATCACGTCAAACTCCCCAAGTCTTAGCAGCCGAATAAGCTCCGTCCGTTGAAGGTTTTCTATCTCGGAATGGAGATATCTGACCTTCACTTTGTGCTTTGAGAGAAATTCAGCAAGGTCTTCTGCCATGCGCTTCGTCAGTGTTGTTACAAGAATCCTCTGGTTTTGTTCAACCCTCTTTATTATCTCTGATATCAGATCCTCCATCTGATTCTCCGTCCTTCTGACCTCTACCTGTGGATCTACCAGTCCTGTAGGCCTGATTAGCTGCTCCACTATCTGGAAACTCTTCCTACGTTCATATTCCCCCGGCGTGGCCGAAACAAAAATGGCGTTTTTGACATACTTTTCAAACTCCTCAAATCTGAGAGGCCTGTTGTCAAATGCACTGGGGAGTCTGAATCCGTAATCGATAAGTGATTTTTTCCTTGTATGATCGCCGTTAAACATTCCGTGTAGTTGCGGCAAAGTCACATGGGATTCGTCTACTACGAGCAGGAAATCATCACCAAAAAAATCGAGGAGACAAAATGGAGGCTCTCCCGGCATCCGTCCATCGAAATGCCTTGAGTAGTTTTCTATCCCTGAACAATATCCGAGTTCCTCTATCATTTCCAGGTCATATTTTGTTCTCATCTCGAGTCTCTGTTTTTCAAGCTCCGGCAGTTCCTTTAGCCTTTTTTTCAATTCATCCCGTATTGACTGCGTTGCCTTTTTCCTGACATCTGCAGCCACGAGGTAATGCTTTGCGGGATAAATCTTGATTTTGGATACTTCCTTTTTCTCCTTGAGAGAAACCTCATCGCATATGGAAATTTTTTCAACCTCGTCTCCAAACATAGAGATCCTGACAATCGAGTCCGAATAAGCAGGGATGATGTCAACGGTGTCGCCTTTAATCCTGAAACGCCCGGGGGTGAGTTCGATGTCGTTTCTTTCATACCTTGCATTGATTAACTGCTTTACAAGGGACGTACGCCCTATCTCTGCCCCGCGCTCTACAGTGATTGACATGACCTCCCAATCCCGAGGAGATCCAAGCGAGTATATGCAGGAAACGGTGGAAATTATTATTGTCGGCTCGCCGGAAAGCAGCATCGCGGTAGCTTCAAGCCGCATCTTCTCGATTTTCTCATTAATTTGGGTATCTTTTTCTATATATGTGTCAGTCTGGGGGATGTAGCTTTCCGGCTGGTAATAGTCATAATAGCTCACAAAATAACCAACGTTGTTTTTTGGAAAGAATTGTTTGAGTTCGGAATAAAGCTGTGCCGCAAGTGTCTTGTTATGCGATATGACCAGCGTATTCTTGCCAGTTCTTTGAATCGCGTTTGCGATAGTAAATGTCTTACCAGATCCTGTTACGCCTAGCAGTGTCTGGACTTTCTTTTTCTTTATTCCACCTACGAGGCTTTGTATGGCCTGTGGCTGATCGCCTGTGGGTTCAAAATCTGATACTATCTGAAATTCGAGATTCTCAAGCAAGACGCCTCGATATCGGGAGTTTCCCTAACTAAAACTTTAAGATCTTGGATTAAAAAGGCATCATTACTTGCACATGCCCCTTTCCTGAATTTTTACCAGTCGGGTTCTTCAACTATCTCGAGGGTGCCTTTTTTCAACCCAACCCCCATAAACCTCAGGGTTTCCTTGGAAGAAGGGGAGTTTCTTTCCGTAATGAGTTTTGCAATCTTGAGCCTGGTACTCCTATCCATGTGCTGCCCTACCTTGTACTTGCCACGCATTGATTCTGGTATTATCTTTATGATTGCAACCTCGTCAAGCACATGCATGTCATCCCTTATCTTCTCATATCGACCCTCAGGTTGGTACTTTTCCATCAAGGAGTTGAGGGCAAAAGCTTTTTCAACCTTGTCCGTTATGATTTCACCCAGTCCTTTTATGACCACGCTTATGTAAAGCGTGTCTGCCTGAGAGGCGTCAGTGGGATGGCCAAAGTACGACGGCAGGAATTCTAGGCTCTTGTCTACCTCAAAACCTACCTTCGGATTCCTTGAGATATTTTGGAGTTTCTCTCCCTTGATGTGGGAATGCATATAGATTGCACCACCTGCATAAACAAAATTCATCGGTATTATCTGGGGAAAACCGTCCCTGTCTATGCTACAAATACGTCCAGTATCCTGGGTGTTTAAGAACTTGATTATTCTCTCTTTTGACTTTATCTCCAATCTTCCTAGTAATTGCATCTTTTAGGTTCTCATTCTTGGTAGTGATGCGGGTTCTGTTAACTTTTCGGTTGTCAAATAATGATACCGAGGATCCTAGCATCGCCACTCTCTAGATTGATGGTCTTGAGGTTCTCGTTCCGCCACCCCCTTGCTTTGGATTCCTGTGATATTTCAAAACCTTCTGCACAACACCCTTTAAAACTCGCTTCTTACAAGGGATTAGATACAAAACATAGATCAGAGTCTCATATCGGAACAATCCTTCTCATTATACAATTCCAGCCCGTTCTAGGCAGAAGTCATTTCTTGTCACGAATTTTGAAGTTTCCATGGGTGATCGCCTAAGCGAAAGGAGACTAGTGGAAAGCAATGATCTGGGCTTGACCTTGAGGGACAGACTTGGCGATGTGAAGAAGCCCTGTATGATAATTTGATGGTTTGAAGGCCCCTATAATTTAATAGTTAAATTGGGGTTGGTTCTATCAACTGGCATGAAATCAGATCTGGCGCAACCAAGTTATAGGACGTTTTTGATGATCGGTTCGTCAGTGGCAGGTTTTTCGAGCTTTGTTTACAATTTGTTTGGATATACGATACCTGCCGCCTTTTGGGTTCACATGAAGGAGATTGGGGCTGCTCTTATCATGATCGCGGTCTTTGTGTTTGCAATTGCTTGGTTGCTCAAGGCAAAACCCCACAAGAAACCAAAAAGGTATCTCATCAAAGTGTTTGATGTGTTCGGCGAGGAATTTAGAATCGAGGGAATCAGGACAGAATTTAAAACTCATGATGTGGCATGGAGTTTTATGAAGAACTACAAAATATCATATCCGCTGTACAACTTTGCGTTGGTCTCGGACCTTCCGAACTCTGAAAAAATGACTATTTTCAGATATTTGTAATGTGCTTTCTGCACTATTTTCTTGGATTGTTCTGATCTTTAAAGTAGGGCAATACAGTGGACGCAAACTTGTCGATTGACCCAAAGTAACCCGAACCCCAGAATCTAACTATGAAATGGTTTACACCTGCCTTGATGAACCTTTCAAAGACCGGGATTATATCGTCTGGCGTTCCTATTCCGATGGATGATCGTGCCACCTTGTCGGGTATTGTCTGTGCGGCCTCCCTCATCTTCACTATCCATTCTTGGTTGGACATTGAATATTCGGTAAAGTATTTTTTGAAGTCAAACCCTGCAATGTCTTTGATTTCGTGAACTTTGAGTACCTCTGGCTTGAACAAGCTTACCTTGACTGCATTCTTCATCTTCGCCCATGCAACCTCGGAATCGTCTGCAAAGTATACGTCAATATCAACCCCGAACTGGAATTTTGATGCATCTCTCCCATTCTCTTTCATAGATTGCTTGATTGCCTTTGCATGTTCTTCATAAAGTTCTGGCGTGTATCCTATGGGAATCCAGCCATCCCCGTATTTGCCGCAAAGTGCGAGGGTTCTGGGTGCGCCTGCTGCCATGTAAATGGGTGGATGTGGATCACGGATTGGCTTTGCCTGAAGACATGCCTCTTCAAGTTGATAGTATTCACCCTTGAAGCTGACCCTATGTTCAGGTGACGACCCAAAAAGCAGCTTTATGACCTGTAGCTGTTCCTCAAACCTTCCTACGGGTTTATCCCATTGAATCTTGAATTCTTTGATGTTCTGAGCCTCGCCTGCTCCGATGCCTAATGTTCCTCTTCCATGTGATACTCTATCCAGAGTGATGGTGGCCAGAGCTATGTTGGACGGGTGTCTTCTAACGGCATCAGTTACGCAGGTACCCAGTTCAACCTTGTTTGTTATGGCGGCTATGGCTGAAAGCATTACCCAAGGATCATTGACGATTGCATGATTCCATTGTGGCACGTTACTGTGGTCCATATACCATATAGAGTCATATCCAACCTTGTCTGCAAGAACACACGCTGTAAGGATTTGATCCTCCGTCAGTCCGAGTCTTGCAACGTTCAATCCTTGCTGTATTCCGAATTTTATCAATTTTCTGAAACCTGTTGCAATTGGGTCATTCGGAAGCACTATTTAAGTCTAGTAAAATTCACGCCACTGACTGCAAAACAGGGAGATCATCTAAATTTGGTTTGAGGGATCGAAATTTTCTATAACTTTACCCTGTAATAATCCCATCTTTCAGGATCGAACTGCTTGACAAACTCTACCTTCTCATTTCTTCTCATTCTTTCCTTAATGACGTCACGCAGGGCAAAACTTGAGAGATAGTCGAATCCTTTTGATTGGGCCTGTAGTAAAAACATGAGGCGCATTTCCCTTCCACCTCCCAATCCCCAGTAGCCCATCTTTAGTGCTATGGGTTCTAAGAAAACCGTGTCACTATTTCCAAAATGGGGGTCATTTATACCTGGCCGCAATTTGTAACTTTCAAGCGATCTTCCTTTTACAAAGCCGATGATTGGGCCATTTTCCCCTCCGTATCTTAGGGTGTTTAAGAGCACGTTTGGATCGCGTATTGAATCGGCAAAATTTGAATTCATGAATTGAAGCGGAGAGGGAAGCTCCTGATAGATCTCAAACAGGGTGTTTACAAACTCTTCAGTCTCCCTTGTTTTCATAGGATCAATTGTGGGTACGAGTTGAACCTTGTCATAAATGACGGATGCCTGATTCTGAATTTCTGTCTCTCTCAGTTTCATGAAGCCTAATACGTTATCCATGAACGACCTTCGCATTTCCCGCGGCAGAGATCCTAGAATCTGATTGCACATCTCTGATTCGTTGTTCAGGAGATCCTCAAAGTATGCCACAGCTCTATTTGAAATCAGGTTCGGGTGCCATGCAAGTGAATGTGCGTTCTTTTTTGCCATCTCCAGCGCGTAGGGGAAATTTCCCAAGGCATATCCGCCAATCCTGTCTGCTACGGATAGGAACCATCCAAGTTTTTTATAATATTCCGTACTCGAAGGACTGTCTCTTGTGATGTCTGACATGGAGTAGAAATTATCGATTAGAAGTTCAGCCTTCTCTTTTTTTTCCCCATTCCAGGGATATGTAGTCCTCAAGATTAGTGCTGCTATTATGTTTGAATCCATCCCTGATTCCTTTAACAACTCGCCCAGAATTTTGTCAGTCATCACAAAATTTACTGCGTCCGGCTCATGGGGTTTGTCGATCCTCTTCTGTGGGTCATAGTCATGAAATAGAGCAGAAACAAAAAGGTATTTCATGTCATCTTTTGGTATCGTGTTGTTTTTGGACTGCCATTGTGCAGCCACAAGGGTGATGTAAGTTACCTCCAGTTCATGGATTATGTTGTGGTATCCATAGTAGTCTGTCCCAAGCCCCTTTTGATGAAACAGGTCTATTGTATAATCGAGAATTCTTGAAAAACATACGGATTGAAAGCCAGATTCATCAAGTATGCTCAGTATTTTCCCTCTTAGGTCTTTTATGTTGTCTAATTGTTGCATTGGAACTTTGAGTATTTTGTCCCTTCTTACATAAAAGGTTGATCAACAAGGTAAGGCAACCGCATTTCGGGCTACCAGTCAGTATGGATGTTACTTTGTTATTACAGCCTGCCGTCAACTATGTCTTTTAGTAGGCCCATGACATCCTCTTTTGTCACAGGTATGGGGTTTGGATCTAAGTGACCTCTATCCGTCATGACTACTTCTGCAGCTTGGTCAATTGGAGCCTTGAGGCTAAGTTTGTCGAATTTCAGCTTCTCTATCACCTCTTTGAACTTGTCGTAAAAGACCGATTTGTTAAACCTGTGTGCTACGGTGGTGCATGACGAGAGAGAGTACCCGTGGGGGACTCCTTCGTTGGAGAAAACGTATGAGAGCGCATGTCCCAGGGTGGTGGACGCATTGCCGAAACCTATCCCGGAGAGCATAGAACCAAAGGGGTAGTTTTCAGGCTTGTTGTTCATTATGGCGTCATAGAGTACGTCAAAGGCAGATTTGCATAGCATTTTTGTAAATTCATTTCCTCTTTTACTGTCATAGCCCTCGGTTGCTTGGGCGCAGGCATCGCAGACTGAGTTCTTAACAATTGCCTCAGGCGTGCCCTCCATAAAGTAAGAATCGATTACTGCTACGTCGGCAAGAAAACGCTCGTCCTGCAAAAGCTTCTTCTTACCATCAAACTTTAGGACACAATAGGTGGTCATCTCTGCTCCCGTGCCAAAGGTGGTAGGGATCAGAATCTTTGGTATTTTCATTTCCGCGCTTGCATATTTTGCAACATCTAGGGAACTGCCTCCGCCAAGACCGATTATGGCGGATGGATTTTTTGGTTTGAACTCTCCAATTACCTTGTTGACTGTTTCAATAGAGGGCTCTGGTTCAACCTTATCATAAAGCATATAATCTGTAATCTTCATCCTTGTAAGCCATTTCTTTGAGACCTCGGGAGGGGCAGTGGTTACAACCAGTGCATTTTTTGGATATTGTGTTTCGGATAGCGCATCTTTGCCAAAGTTGATTGTTTTCGGGATTCTTACTGTGTTCATAAAACCATAAGATTTCTAATTATTATTATACTATTTGCTCCGTATTTTGTAGGTCTGAGGCAAGGCAGGATTTTTTTAATCTGATTTGAAGGTCATGAAAGGAAAGAATGGATTTTTATAGCTAAAAACTACAGGATAATGAGAAAATGAAGGCCAAGAGCGCCGACGACACAATCTCTAAAATCGATTCGATGATACGAGTCCTTTCAAAAGCCCAACCTCATGGTGATGTGCTTACTCCAGAAGATGTTGACGCTCTAAAAAACGTGGATTCTGAGGACCAGCTAAAACTGGCTGCCAGGCTGGAAGATATGATAGTATTTCTCAAGGATGAGCCGGATAACAAGAGAAAGATATTGGAAGCCCATGACCTTACCATGGATGAGTTTGGCCATGTTGATCCAGTACGTGACGCACTAGAATCTGTCAAAACATATTTCCTCAAAAATTAGTTATAGTCCGATACTGTTGATTGCAGCACCTGAATTGGCATCTACTACTAGGATGATCTTCTTTCCTTTGTGATCGTATTTTGCAAACCAAATGGGGGCGTGTAGCAATTCGCCACCTGAAACATCTTCCTCAGTCTGTATCTGTTGTATCATGTGATATTGCGAATGTGCTTTTTGTGTCTGCAACGTATCTGCTATTCCCTTGGCTTGGTTCTTGGCCGCATCTTCATTAATGTCTCCATTGAGAATCTTGATTGATTTTGGAATCTTTTTGGGATCAAAATCAATCCTGCCATCCAATGCAAACTCATAGTCACGCGGCTGGTATAACGTGAGTGCCTTTAGGGCAATGACTGGGCAATTGTAGTTGGAATCTATGGTGTATGCCTTTTTGGTATTTGCAGGTCCCATCATCCCACCGCCTAGCACGCTACCCATGAGCACTCCGTCCATCATACCACCTCCAAATCCACTATCTCTTGAATCAAAACCTCCCATTGCTCCTCCCATCACTCCAAACAAGGCGGCAGTCGTGGCGATGCTGCCTACCTCGGCTCCTATGTCTGTTGCAACAATATTGGTCCTAGCTGTGACTGGAATTATCCAATATGGGATCATGCTTAGGGTAATCTCCTCAAGTGTTGATTTTTCTTGGAGGTGTCTGTGGAGGAGGCCCCTGTCCATCATTTTTCGTAGCCTTGCTACTATGTCATCCTTGTCAGCTATGACAATTGGAAGCATAGTGTGCTTCTCGATGTTCTTCCAGCCTGTGTTTTCAAGGGTAACACTGCTACCACAATATTCGCAGGTAATTACCATCTCGCCAAATTTTGGAGATATCGGGGCACCACAACTGGGACATTTTATCTCCTTGACGTCAGTAGATTGTTCGATCACCTGCTTTGTATCTTGGGTTTGTTTGGCAGGTTGCAACGTCTGCTTGGTTCCGCATTTGAAGCAATAAGCTGCATCGTCTGGAATTTGAGAGCCGCATTTAACACAAAACATTCCAATCTCCTATGCTGTCTTTATCTGCCTGCCACAGTTTGAGCAGAATTTTGAATCGCTTGTAATGTGAGCTCCGCATTGCGGGCATAAAATACCCTCCTGCGGTTTTGGTTGTTGGATCTGCTGCTGGCCTGAACCGCAGTTCGGACAAAAGTTATTGGAAACTGGCATCATCATGCCGCACTTGGTGCATTGCTTCATCGGGGGCTGATACATGCCTTGGGCCATCTGTCCGGCCATCACGTACCCTATGCCGGTGCCGGCTCCAAGTCCTACTCCTAGTCCTGCTCCAAGGCCTGCTACTCCACCGGGGTTCTTGGCGGCATCTGTCATGGCTTGGCCGGCCTGGTATTGCAGATAGTTGACTCCGAGGACCGACATTTGTGATCTAGTGTCTATTGCCTTCTGTACCTCCTCAGGTAAACTGATGGTAATGCCTGAAACCTTGTTAATTTCAATCCCATATTGACCAAAGTTAGAGGTGGAATTGGCAAGGACCATCTGCTCTATGTTTTGAAGATTTGCTGCCAAATCGGTCACTTTGAGCCCGTTTTCTTTCATCTTGCCTAATGCGTTGAAGACTAGTAGCACCATCTGTTCCTTTAACCTAGATTCTATCTCGTCTGAGGTTTGTACTGCGAAGGTCCCGACAAATTGGTTGACAAAGTTTTCTGGTTGGGAGATTTTCCACCTGTATTCTCCAAAGATTCTGAGGTTGACTATCCCAAATACTGGATCCACAAACTGGTAGGGCTCGGTTGAACCGAATTTTCCATCGATGTATCTGTTCTGTAAGTAATAGACCTCAGCCGCCTGCTGGACTCCGGTGAAGAATTTTAAGAGTCCGCCAACTATGGGCGCGTTAAAATCTGTAAGGGCATATCTGTTCGGTTTGTCAAAATATGTTAGCACCTTTCCATCCCTGAAAAATACCGCGATCTCATCTTCCCTGACGACTATGTTGTCATTTAATCTGATGAGGCGTGGGACCTTCCACATTATGTTACCTTCTTTGTATTGTGAATCCCACTCTATGGTGGTGGACCCTATGGCACTACCCCCTCCAAAATTAGGGTCTTTTTTGTGTCCAAACATACCTGTTATTTTTCTCCTTTTCTTCTTATTATCATTTCTATCTTCCTACTTTGTGACCAGTATGTTTTCTACAGATTCTAAACGTGCTTGCCAAGCCTGTCTGAACTCTTCAATCAGGGGACTGACCTTCAAACCTATTGCTTGTGCTGTTGTACTGCCTGCAGAATAATCCGTAATGGATGAGTTAACGGTGGATGATATGACTTCTGCACTATTGACAAATTTGAAGTCATATTCGTAAAGCTTGTTTAGAACATCCTCTCCGATTCTTATATTGGGAGAAATGCCCGCAGACCCTTGCTGGGCATGAAATACCTCGCCTGAAATCTGTTGCAATTGTGAGATGAGCGAACCTGTGATGGTGAGGTTTCCGAAATCTCCTTTGTCAGCCATCATCTTTCTTAGTGTTTCAAGTTTGTTTTTTGCGTCGTCAAGTTTGTCAAATACCTGTTTACGCAGCAACTCATCGGCGGCCCGTATGTCTTCCAGTCTTCTGTATTCTCGAAGGCCTGGGACTGCAAGCTGTAGTTTTTTGAAAAATCCTCGGCTCTCATCTACCTTGTCTCTTAGGTCTGGACTACCTGACATCTCATAGTCCTACCGCGTATGATCGCTTAAGCTTTGCGTAACGGGATGCATGATAGTAAAGAATCATCGTGATGTTAAACCGATATTATCCCATTGGATATTAGCCACTGTATGCCCTTCACAAAATCCTGGTCTCCTACTTGGCCGCTGGACCACCAACCGGCTGTTGTTTTAACCCATGAGGGTATTGCTTTTGCTGTGGATGCTGCATTGGAACTGGTCTGTGATGGAATCTGCATGATCCCTTTCTGAATCATATATTGTATGCCCTTCACAAAATCCTGGTCTCCCACCTGTCCCTTGGACCACCAGCCAGCAGTTGTCTTTACCCATGAAGGGATGACTGAAACCTGAGTGTTGTTGGATGGACTTGTGTTGTTGTTGGATGGGTTTGTATTAGACGGATTGGCTCCTCCGGTGCCACCGGTTAGATCTACAGTAAACGTGGCAGTTTCCGGAGGAATGGGCTGGAAGAGTATGCCGTCCACCTCTATTTTGACGAGATACTTTGCAGCGTCAGGGAGTTGGCAAGGGAAAGTAATAGAGCCTTCTGCGGTGTGTAGTATTGAGGTCCCGCATATCTGGTTGCTTCCCTCCATCACTGCAATCTTGTAATCAATATGTTCTTGAACCGCATGTGTAGATTTGTTGATGAAACTTATATCAAAATTGGTCTGTCCTCCAGGGGTGGGGTTGGCAGGATCAGTAGCAAACCCGACATCAATTGTACCGCCACTTGTGGGCTTCACTATCTGAGCAGCATATGCCGGAATGATTGTTACAGCAATAACGGAGATCAGCATGAGGCATAGGCAGAATTTATTATTAGTGTCAAAATTGATACCTTTCATATCTTATCATTTTGTACAGCATATATAAAAATCTGTGATAAATGAGGCACTCTTATTGGATGGATCAAGTTCGTCAAGATTAAAAAGGACGAAAAAATTAACAAATTTTCTACAATTATTTGAATACAAGTTATGATTATCCAAAATTTTGACGAAATTGCAAATAGGCAGGACAAAAAGTTGGCATTATCGATAATTGGGAGGGGACTTGATGCTTCACTGCCGGGGAAATTCCTTGATAGAGTTATCAGGTCGGATCATTTGTTGGTAGGAAGAAAAAGGATAGTGCTTAAGGGCTATTCAGGTGTCTACGTTGTTGCTGTAGGCAAATCCGCAGATTTGATGACTAGGGTTGTGATGTCAACCACCAGCGTAAACGGCGGAATAGTAGTCGTACCATGCGGAACGAAGCCATCTTCGAGTTCCAAAAAAATCGAGGTACTTTTCTCGAGCCATCCTGTACCAAATGGGAAAAGTGTTATTGCCGCAAAGAGGATTTGCAAATTTCTCAAGTCGTTAGGGCGAACAGATTTTGTCATATTCCTAATTTCTGGTGGAGCATCCTCGCTGATCTCAATGCCTGAAGGCATTTCACTCAGAGAAAAACAGGCTGTAACAAGACAGCTGCTACGATCCGGTGCAAACATAAGGGAAATAAACTGTGTAAGGAAACATCTCTCAAAAATAAAAGGAGGAAGATTACTCGAATTGCTTCCCTGCAATGCAGTTTCTCTTGTCATGTCTGATGTGATAGGTGACGATCTTTCTGTAATAGCCTCAGGAACCACCTACTGTGATAGATCTACTTTTTCTGATGCAAAAAATATCTTGAAAAAATATAATCTGAACACGCATGCGCCAAAATCGGTCTTGCGGAGGATTGGTATGGGGGAGCAGGGGTTAATACCTGAAACTCCAAAAAAGCCCAAGATTGACAATTTTGTCATTGCAAGCAACCGAAAATGCCTTGAAGAAATGGCGGTGTACTCAAGGAAGCTTGGTTTTAAGACAAGAATACTTTGGTCTGTGGGCGGCAAATCTGAGGTCGCTGCAAAGAAGATCATTGCAAATTTTGATGGCCGCAAATCTACTTGCCTGATTTTCGGTGGGGAGACCACGGTTGTAGTGAAAGGTGATGGTATAGGTGGCAGAAACCAAGAATTGGCTATGAACTTGATAGGCGAGTTAAAGGGGAGAAATAAGAAGATCGTAGTTGCTTGCGTGGGCACCGATGGGAAGGATGGTAACTCCAAAGCTGCCGGTGCGTTGGCGACCTCTGACATGCCTTCGGAAGACATGGACAGGTATCTGCGCAAAAATAATTCTAATCGTTTTTTTAAGAAATATGGGGGTGAAATCCTTACCGGTCATACTCACACAAATCTAATGGACATTGGAATCGTGCTAAGAAAGTAGGCTAGTTGCTTTGTTGTCGTGGTGGCCTATTAGCCTGTATCTGACCAAGAGGTTTCTCTGGCTTATCAACTGCTGGATGAATCGGGTTCTGTTGATTACAAACGGATCTGCTGAGGGCCTGCTTCCTACAAGATGGTCTAACATGGACTTTAGGTCTATCAACACATTGACCGAGTCTCCGTTTTTTATTATGAATCTTCCAATTCCCCAGAATATGCCCACATGCAGGGCGACAAACTTTGATTGCTCGGTGGTGATTTTGTCATAATAATCCTCGATGTGGGTTCTGGCTTGATTTACGCTAGTACTGTCATTTTCAATTACCCATGCAATTTTTCTCATATCTCCATCCGAATAATAGGTGTGCTTCATGACAGCAAAATTACAATAAAACTCCTCATAAGTTATTCTGATGGGAAGGTTGAAAGACAGAATTTTCCGTTAAATGCTTGAATTCTGTTGATGCTCAACCGTTTTGGACAGATCTGATAAGATATGCCTTATTAAATCTCTCTCGCACGTTAAATAGGTTAACCAGTTCTCGTGAAACCATATCTGGTGTACCTGATCATTTTTTATAATGTTGGGACGTTAATTACGGAGTGTTATGATTTGAAGAGATCTTTTGTTCCTCGCCTAGAAGTGCTTTGCCGTCTGGCGGATGCATTCTGGGACAATAATTTGCTGAAAAAGACACATATTCACTTTGCCTCGCGCGTCAATTGGATTTCGTTTGACAGATATGTAAAGTGGTTAAGAGAAAGAAATTATATTGAATGTATTACCATCGACAATGTCGAATTATACAAGCTAACTCAAGAAGGAAGGGAGATGTTCTCTGTTGTACTTAATTTTAAAGAAATGGTAAATAATGGCGGCAGTCCTATAATTCCGTCCGAAATCTTCTGATTAACGAGTCATATTCATCCTGTTTATCCTTAGAGAAATTGTTTTCGTGTTGTATTATTTTGTTGTGTAATGATCTTATAGAGGATTCTTACCTACTGGCGGTAAGGGAGTTTTAAATTCAATTCTTTTGACACGGTTTGTGTTGAAGAAAAGATGATTTTGCGCTCTTTGTCCATCTTGGCAGGACTTTTGTTAATTGCTGTATTTGGAGTAAATCATGACATCTCCCAGGCAATGGGATTCTCGGATTCCGGCAATGATGCAAATCACACTGGTTTACAGAAGTCGGATTCACAGCAATCCTCGTCATGGAACTCCGAAGACAATGCTGATGATGATTGTTCTGACTGTTCAACTGGTATTGCGCTTGAAGGGAATTACAACCAGTGGAATAACCTGGTGGTTGATCTGAACGATTCTCATACCAGCTCCTTTGGATCAACCAGTATAGATGACAATGGAAATTTCATCATATCTGGTTCTCAAGAGTATTTCTATTTTGCAAATGGGACCTTGAGCACGGAAACAAGTGCGTCGCAACCAGATATTCATACCGATACGATTACACACAAATACTATGTACTAAACAATCAACAGATACCGACATTGATTGAGGTATATTCAAACGCGAAGTCGATCTACAATATGACAATAGATGATACAAAATTCTTTAGCACGCCAAACGTTTCCTTTTCCATATCGCCTAACGGCAAGTACATCATACTGGCAGGACAGGATAAATGTAATTGCGGAGCACGTGTACAGATATGGGAGGGAAGCTTAAGCTCTAAGGGAGTCACTGGAAATGATGATAATGACTATGATGATGATTCCTCGCAACATCATTGACTCAAACAAATAAGATCTGTTATGTGGGATAGCCGTGTAGAAACCCTCGATTTTTGACGTAATTGTCGATCCGATTTATCAGGCAGATCTATAGCTGACAAGTACCA
>JAGWHF010000058.1 GCA_028866895.1 Nitrososphaerota archaeon | reverse complement strand
CACGAGAAGCCGCCGTCGGCCTCCGGCGGCCGGCCGAAATGGCCGTAAGCCGCGGTGCGCGCCTAGATCGGCCGGGTGAGCTGGAGGTGCGTGCGGATGCCGCGCGGACTCAGATTGACCATGTCCTGCAACACCTTCGACAGCTTGGCCTCGTCGACTTTGCCGGTGCCGGCGGTGTCGATATAGACCGACAGCGGCTTGGCGACGCCGATCGCGTAGGAAAGTTGGATGGTGCAGCGCTCGGCAAGGCCGGCGGCCACCACGTTCTTGGCGAGATAGCGCGCGGCATAGGCGGCCGAGCGGTCGACCTTGGACGGGTCCTTGCCCGAGAACGCGCCGCCGCCATGCGGCGCGGCGCCGCCATAGGTGTCGACGATGATCTTGCGGCCGGTGACGCCGGTGTCGCCGTCGGGACCGCCGATGACGAAACGGCCGGTCGGATTGACGTAGAAATGCTCCTCGTCGCACATCCAGCCGTCCGGCAACACGTCGAGCACGTGCGGGCGCACGATCTCGCGCACGCCGTCCTGATCGACTTTGTCGCTGTGCTGGGTCGAGACCACGACCGACGTGGCGCGCACCGGCTTGCCGCCACGGTATTCGAGCGTGATCTGGCTCTTGGCGTCGGGACCGAGCTCGGGCGTGGCGCCGGAATGGCGCGCCTCGGCGAGCGACTTGAGAATGGCATGCGCGTAATAGAGCGGCGCCGGCATCAGCTCCGGCGTC
>JAGWHF010000057.1 GCA_028866895.1 Nitrososphaerota archaeon | reverse complement strand
CGTGTCTGCATATGCATCACATGAAAAAATGGAAAGAATTGCAAATATAACACATGGCAACATAAGAGACATTTTGAAAATCCCGTACAAGACAATTTGTGCAAAGTTATTTGTCCTGGATGAATGTAGAATATGTAGGCTACATACGAATCATATTTTTTGAAAAATTCATTAGAGTTTGATTCTAAACTATATACCTTAACTGCCGTTAGGTGTTTTCTAAGATAAAAAGGAAAAAGAGGGAAAGTTAGTTTTGGTTTAGACTAGTCTATGCTACGTTGATTGTAGTTGTCAAAGGCGGCGACAATGCGTTTGGATTGTCAATGCTCTGCCATACAAAGATTTGAGCTGTGTATGTGCCAGAAGCAGTTGGAGTCCAAGATTGTGCCGGATTGAGCGATTGACCTGCAGTCAATGTACCTGTGATCCAGGAGAGTGATACTGTCACACCGTTAGCATCTTGTATTTGTACCAAGTATGCAAATGGCTGATCTTTGTCCTGGCCGTTTGCCAAGTCAGCAGTAACTTGTACTTGCTGGCCTGTCTTTACTGCACCAGTGATTGCATTGCCAAACGAGTCAACGATTCTTGGGTTGGATGCCGGTGCTCTTTCAAGCGGTGGCACAACTGTTCCAATGAATGTTGTCGAGGTCAATCTCAATTGATCAGCTGAGGTGTATGGCGGAGGCAATGTTCTATCATTGTATTCGCCTGTAACTGTATCGCCTTCAGCAACGTGGAGTCTGTTTCCAGAGGAC
>JAGWHF010000056.1 GCA_028866895.1 Nitrososphaerota archaeon | reverse complement strand
TTCATGTAATTCATTATATGGCGCCTGATAGGCTTCAATATAATCCCAAACTTGTGCTGAGCTCCAGTTTAATAAGGGATTAAATTTAATTAATGGATGGCTTGGGATGGAAAATGCAGTGTCTATCTGCACTTCAGGAATGTCCTGTCGAGTTTCCGGGTTTTGATCTCTGCGTTGACCGGTAATCCAGGCATCAACATGAGCCAGTTTGCGTTTTAACGGTTCAACTTTTCGAATGCCACAGCATTCCAGGTGGCCATCCTCATAAAAGCTGAACAGGCCTTTCTCTTTCACAAAACTATCCAGCAGATCTCTGTCCGGCGTTAATATTTCAATGGTTATCTGGTAATGTTTTCTGACTTTTTCTATAAAGCGGTAGGTTTCCGGATGCAGGCGTCCAGTATCCAGTGAGAAAACCCGGATGTCTTTTCTGATTTTAACAGCCATGTCGATCAGTACAACATCTTCCGCGCCGCTGAAGGAAATTGCAATATTATCAAACAGCTCCAGCGCTTTTTTAAGAATTGCGCGCGGGTTTTTACCGGCGAGTGCGGTCTGTAAGTGCTGAATATCCAATGGCGTCATGTGATTTGTATTCCTTGTTCTAAGCTTCCTGAGATTGTGAATGTAGCTGTTATCTGCAACTTGAAAGGTCAGATAACTCTATTTTTTTCTGAGTTCTTCGGGACGTTGCGGCGATAAAGATTCTATTTTTGTGAAAAATACTGTTTCAGGAAATCATCGAAAGGGATTTGTCC
>JAGWHF010000055.1 GCA_028866895.1 Nitrososphaerota archaeon | reverse complement strand
TCCGATCTTTTTCAAATACCATTGGGTATGTTTATAATCCGGAATTATCTGCGCCACAGATTCGAATTGGGCCCCGGCCGCCTGCCATTGACGGGCACGGTATGAACGCAGGGCCATGTCATATATTTTGGAAGCCTGATCGTTCCTGGCTTTCAGTTCCAGCGCCATCTGGAGCCTCTCTGCCAGCTCTTTGCGCTCCGCCTGCCAGCGCTCAATGCGCTCTATGTATCCCGTCGTCCTCTTAAAATCAGGATATGAATTTTCAATCTCCTTGAATGCCCCTAAAGCTTTGTCCATTTCTTTCTTCTTATATAATCTGATGGCCTGCACATACTGCTGTTGAAGCGCCTCCATCTGTTGACGTCTTTTTGCCTCGAATTCCTGTTGGCGCAGAGCCTCTTGTTGCCGGCGCCGCTTCTCTGCCTGCTGTTGCTGTTGTTGCTGTTGCTGTTGTGTCTTTTGACCTTCCTCGGGCTTAGTCAGAACAGGCACGGTCGCGGCTTTAGGCGAAACGGCGGCTTGCTGCCGGGAAGGCTGCTTGATGTTCGGTTGTTGCAGAGTTTGGGCCAACTGGATGGCCTTTTCAAAATATTGACTCGCCTCGTCGGGTTTGCCTTCGTTGATCAGCTTCATGCCCTTTTCATAATACTCATGGGCCTTGGTCTGTTGGGCTGTTTCCGTCGGTGTGAGAGATTGACCGTTCGAATCGGATGCGGGTTGGCCGGCAAAAACAAGGACGTTCCCGGCCGGTGGAAAAAGGAATA
>JAGWHF010000054.1 GCA_028866895.1 Nitrososphaerota archaeon | reverse complement strand
CAAGGCAACCAAATCCTAATAGAAAATTCAGTCCATCCATGCTATCAAAGACTACAAAACTACGCCTTAATAGACATAGGAGAGTTTTAGGAGAACTTAGAGCAGGACAGAAAACAAGAAAAGGTAATGAGAGCGATGATCAACTGATTAATCGTATTCTAGACCATTATGAGATTACTAACAAACCCGCCGATGTTGGTGTATCTACATATAATATAAAACCAATAGTAGTACCTGAGCCAACTCAGACTACTCAATAATTCTTTTTTATATACCAGTTGGAATATATTTAGTGAGAAAAGGATTTAAAATCTAACTACCATAGTTAGATTATTGACCTAAAATATAAGTATTAACTCTTCCTTCATGTGCGGCTTTTCTACAGTCGTTATTATAAAATCTCTTATAACGACCTTTATATCTATCTGGTAAAGTCCTCCCACATCCGCATTCACAATATCTTATATCGCTATTCTTCATCTTTCTTTTCCTTTGGAACTTCCTCTTCATGTTTCATTTCTTTTTCTTTCTTTGGTTCTTCCGCGAACTTTGGATGTTCTGCATCAGGTTCTTCTTTCTTTTCTGGTAGCTCTTCAGGTGCTAACGGTTCTCCACCTTCTACAAGTTTACCTTCGCCTGTAGCCTTACCTTGTTATTCTGGATCATCATAAACAGGGTTAAATGTACCTTCTGCTTCTTGATGTCCTTGGTCCGCTTCATTTTCTTCAAACTTTGCCTCTTGAGATTCATCCAATATTTTTGGT
>JAGWHF010000053.1 GCA_028866895.1 Nitrososphaerota archaeon | reverse complement strand
AGGGCACCAAAGCTACGCGTGGCCTGATCCCGGGCTATCTCTCGCAGCATATCCATATCCATTTTTGATATCATTGCCTCAAGGCATGCGTCTGTAAACATTACAATGCCTATCTTGTCAAGCGGAGAGTCAAAAGAGAGCCATCTTCTCAGTATCTGGTTAAGCAATGCACTCGGGTTGGAGACACGTGCGACCGATTCCTTTTCCAAGCCGTATAAAACATCTTGAAATATGCTAAACGTCCTCTTGACTGTCCTGTCTTTTCTTGGATCGTACATTCTTTTTATCCCTATGCAGGACATTTTACAGGATAGTCTCGTATTTAAGTGGACCGTACAATTCTTCTATAGCGTACAGGGAAGTTACGGATTAACTTTTACGAGAATTATTACCGATAACTTGTCAAGTTTGGTACAAGAGATTCGGGTGTCCCAAGTGGTGTGTACAACATCCTGACAATTCGAAACGAGACATATGGCAGAATTATTGCTGTAATACACGTGGCAAAGAAGAAGGGCCGCAGGATGTACACAGACGGCTTTCTGGAAATGCTTCTTGATTTGTACGAGAACAAGTCAAGGCAGATAAAGTAGATTGCAAATTATTCATTTGTAACACATTATCACACTTTACCACACTTTATCCGATAAGGTACACCCAAAGGTTATCTAGTATTCCTTGTACCGGTCATGCAACAACATGAAAATACAGAACAACAAAACAAAAGGAGAAAAGAAAATGATGAATAAAAAAACATTGGCAGCAGTAGGATTGCTAG
>JAGWHF010000052.1:249-813 GCA_028866895.1 Nitrososphaerota archaeon | reverse complement strand
ATACGCTGATTCAATGTGGCAGGGAGACACGTTTCATTTCCACATTTCAGGCACGGGAAGGGTGTCTATGTTACCGGATTTACGGACGAACGCTCACGTTACCGTGTTGTATAAAAGGCATACCTGCACAAGAGCAAAAAAGAATCAATCGATGCTTTACACAATGCAATAAAGAAAGGAAGGGTTCCAAGGGAGATATATCTTGACAATGGGAAGCAGTTTACTGCAAAAGAGTTCAAGCCGAGCTTGCAAGTATCACATAAAACCAATCTATGGAGAACCATACCATCCAAGAGGTGGAGGGAAGATAGAGAGATATCACATTCTCTGGCAGGAACTGATAACACAGGAAGGTTCTCATCGCTCGCGCATTTTAAAAGAGAGTTGAGAAAGTTTGTAGGAGATACAATTACTGGAGGAAGAACCAGACACTTGGATGGAGACTCCGGAGCATCCGTTTACCATGACAGAAAATATTTCAACAAAAAGAGGGAGAAATCATGATCTAAAGGTGACATTATCTGTGGCACCCTACATGTAAAAAGGATTTCAAACCATTTGCTC
>JAGWHF010000052.1:0-239 GCA_028866895.1 Nitrososphaerota archaeon | reverse complement strand
CTAGTCAAGATCCAATATTCTAAATGGCTTGCATTGATCAAACTGTTTGAGCTGTCCGTATCCGCATTGGTTGCTTTAGAACAAACACAAACGAGCTACAAGACAACTCTCAAGGCATTTGATGTGATTAGATTCTCAATTCTTGAGGATCTTGCAAAAACGGATGATATCTTAAGGGGTGAAATTGAGGCTGACGAGGCGTATTTTGTAGGTAGAAGAAAAAGGGAAATCGGGGAAGA
>JAGWHF010000051.1 GCA_028866895.1 Nitrososphaerota archaeon | reverse complement strand
TCCGTGAATCCGGATTTGGGACAGTGATAGGTGGGCAGTTTGACTGGGGCGGTCTCCTCCCAAAGAGTAACGGAGGAGTCCAAAGGCTTCCTCAGTGCGCTTGGCAACCGCACGTAGAGTGTAAGGGCAGAAGGAAGCTTAACTGTGAGACCTATAAGTCAAGCAGGTGTGAAAGCAGGGCCTAGTGATCCGGTGGTTGTGTGTGGAAACGCCATCGCTCAACAGATAAAAGGTACTCCGGGGATAACAGGCTGATCGCCCCCGAGCGTCCATAGCGGCGGGGCGGTTTGGCACCTCGATGTCGGCTCATCGCATCCTGGGGCTGGAGAAGGTCCCAAGGGTTCTGGAGTTCACAGATTAAAGCGGTACGCGAGCTGGGTTTAGACCGTCGTGAGACAGGTCGGTCCCTATCTGCCGTGGGTGGGTGATATTTGAGGAGATCTGTCCTTAGTACGAGAGGACCGGGATGGACGTACCTCTGGTGTACCAGTTGTCGTGCTAACGGCATCGCTGGGTAGCTATGTACGGAAAGGATAAATGCTGAAAGCATATAAGCATGAAGCCTACTCCAAAACTAGATATCATTTTCCATTTATATGGAAGGGAGACACCTTGAAGATTACAAGGTTGATAGGCCAGAGGTGTAAGTATAGTAATATACTAAGCTGACTGGTACTAATTAGTCGAAAAGCTTGACTTTTTATATATTCTGTCCAAGTGAAGTTTCGGTTGTTACCGTTAAGTAATTCATGATTTTTAAAGTTGTTTATATATTTTCCGGTGGGCATAGTAAGAATGAAACACCCGTTCCCATTCCGAACACGGCAGTT
>JAGWHF010000050.1 GCA_028866895.1 Nitrososphaerota archaeon | reverse complement strand
TCCAATTTTCCTTTCTGCAATATCAGCAGGATTCTACTTTGCGCTAGAGTTATCAGCTGTCTTTGCCATATCTTCCATCATTACGCTCTTGCTCCTAGTTCAGCTTGGTACGGTGGGATTTGCAAAAGCATTGACAAAAATCCCAGAAAAGTATAATGATTCAATAGTGGGTTTTGTCATTGCAGCCATTGGAGTTTACATTCTGATCTCCCTATAGGTTGGATAAACCATCCGATTAGATAAATATCGCCCAGACGAGAAATATTGTAACATGACTCATCACAAACTTCCCGAGGTAAAGAAAAGATTAGCAAGGATAGAAGGTCATGTCAAAGGCATTAGTAAAATGATTGACGGTGGAAAAGGTTACCCCGAGATTGTTCAACAGATAACAGCTGTCAGAGCTGCTTTGGATAGCACGATGGAGATAATAATTCAAGATCTAGTGGATCATGTCAACTTGAATACAAATACAAAAGGTAAGAAAGCAGCAAGTGACCTTAAAGACACTGTATCCAAAATATTATAGTTCGTGTCCCCTACATTTAGCACGTGGAAAGAGCAAGCCAACATTCGGTCAATCATACAAAACCAAGTGACTAGGGTAAGATTTCAATGAAATACTTGTTTTATACCATCTATTACAAATTGTACTGCAAAAGCTGCTATTATGATTGCGAATATTCTCGTTATTATCAATGAGCCTCTTTTTCCAAGAAGTTTGTAGATGGGATCAACTGATCGCAAGATTGCATATGTTATACCCAGTACAATTATGATTGAGAGTACAGTTACCAGTATGCCATATGTTTCAAAGGATAGTATTACCAA
>JAGWHF010000004.1:177679-184256 GCA_028866895.1 Nitrososphaerota archaeon | reverse complement strand
GGGTGATCCAAAGCATTTTTCATTAAATGATTTTTAGAACAAGGTAAAATCAGGGTAGGAAATATGCCCATCTCTCATTTATTTTAAAATCTCGCATACAGTTTGAAAAAAATTCTGGGTACCGACAGTCTTAACTATGTTCAATGAGATGTCATGCATTGATGTGCAACTTTGGTGCTTGATTCCTGTAATGTATTGCTGTGTATACTGAGGTTTTAAAAATTTTCAGGACAAAAAATCATCATGCAGACGGACCGCGAGATTCCGGAGATTGAAAATAACGAATCCGTCCTGCGGATAGTCTCGGACTCGCAGTCCGTTTCGATACTCAGGGCAGTTGACAGGGAGCCCAAGTCCGCATCGCAGCTGAGCCTGGAGTGCGGCATCTTTGTGGGAAAGGTTTACCGGCGGCTGAAGCTTCTACAAAAAAGCGGCCTGCTTGATGTCTACTACAGGATAAGGCCCGACGGGAAAAAATTCTTTCTGTACAAGAGCCGGGTCAAGGAAATCGTCGTCTCGTTTGACGGCCAGGATCTTGGATTGGGAGTTACATTGAAGGAGGTAAGGCGCGACCCGCGTGGTGGGAAGAAGGGCTTGAACTTGGAACTAGGCATATGAGGAGCAGAATTCTTTGGTTTATTTCTTTGTGAAATTTAGCAGCTTGGATGCTTTATAGCAAGACTGTTACTTGGGACGGTGTGGATGCTCGAGGTATTGTGCAGGATCTTGGCCTGTCAGGCATGCCTGTGGGCCTTGGGGGTTGCGAAAATGACGGCAGGCCGCGAGACTGCTGCGAGTACAACTTGACCGTCTTTGACGGCGGCTCCGGCGAGTCGGTCCGCGAGGTTGCAGGCAAGCATGTAAAGTTACACCATTGCAGACTCGAAGAGTCTGATGCAAATGTACTGGTACAACTTGGTGGGCTGAAGGTCCTGCAGGACGACCAGTGGAGGCTGACCATGTTCCTAGCAGGCCTCAGGGAGAGAAAAAAGGCAATACTGCGGTCATTCGCGAAGGGATGCCTTGTGGAGGCGGGCATTTTTGCGAACAGGGCAAGGGAGGCCGCAATTTCGGGTGATCCCTTCGGCGGGGTGTGGGTAAAGTGCTCTTCGTACTTTCTTGCAGATGCGATCTTTGCAATCAACGAGAGAAGGCCTAGTCCCTCGCACATGATGGAGATTGCGCGCGGCATGGGAAAGAATGCTGTAAACGAGTCATTTTCGCTGGTTTATGATATGCTTGGCATTGAGAGGGCATCGACATCGGTACTTGAGAGGATGGCAAAGTCCACTATGGGGTTCTCCGACATGGTGGAGAAAAATGGCAGCTCGGCCATAGTGGCAAGGAAATATGAGTACATGGCTGCAAACTCCCTCCTTTCAGACTGCTACTATTACCTTGGGTACGTTAACCGTGACAACATAATGAGATTAAGGAACACCATCCACAAGAGGCCGGAATACATCCATGTACTGAAGGTGGGGCTTGACATAGAAAACGATCCTCTGATAGTGGCAAAGCAGGGCGGATCATTGTTGCAGAGGGTAAACGAGCTCCTTGGGGGGACGGCGGAAAATGGCTGATTTTTGGGCTCCGGGCAATTTGGTAAACCTTTAAAACCATGTAGGAGATCCGTCTGATATGACGGACGCAGCATGCGGGTGCGAATCCGCGGCAGAAAACAAGGTAGAATGTGACTGCCAGATGCAAGGCGAATGCTACTGTGACGCTAATTGTACTTGCAAACAGTCGGTTTGCAAGGAGCACGTAGCCCAATTCAGATAGGTTTTCAGAACCTTTTTTCTTTTCTTTTTTAAAAATACAGGTTTCCTATTTTTCGTCCTCGTCCCTAATTCCCCATGTCTTTACAAGCTCCTTTTGGAACTTGTCTACCTGCTTCTCGTTTAGGGAATCTCCGCAGTTCTTGTGTGTCGGAACGACTGTCATGCCGTCAAGCTTGAACTCGACTTCGTACATGTGAACCTTCTCGCACTCACACATGTCGAGGTTCATGCGATGCTGCTATATACGCCTATGGTGCGGAGTTGATGCAAATGCTGCCGGAAGGCCTCCGAATTGGAAATGACTGCCTCCGTCGGGCTGTGGCGTACCGGTGGGCTGGCACATGCCGGGAATTTGAACGCGCTTGACATGGGTTCACCCTACGCTTGTGCCCTGCCGGTAGCAGTTCTCAAGGAGCCAGTCGCAGAACTTTGAGGTCTTGGGATCGAACTTGCCCCAGATGTGGAGAGATGAAGGGAGGATGTCCAGCCTTGTCTGGCCGGCAGTCACGCGGACCCCCTCCTTTCCCTCGTACATGTAGGCATCTGCGACCTGAGGGTTCTCAAGGATCTCGGAGGCCTTTGATTTTATGATGTCTCTTGGGATTGGAAATCTCCTGCTGTTGCGGGAAAAGACCATGCCGAGGTTCTCGGTGCCGTAGGCCTCAAAGTCATCGATCTTGCCTCTCTGGGGGAAGTTGAGCGAGAGCGTGAGGCCGTACTTGCTTCCTACACGGGAAGCAATCTCGTTTATTGTTGTAAATGCCGTTGCGGGGCTTTTCTTGAGCAGCGTCCTAATCTGAGGCATGTTGGAGGCAAGCTCGCGCCTCAGCTCTGCGGTCATGAGAGAGAACGTCACAGATTTTATCTTGGATTTTTCTCATATAATCATTCAGTTTGTTTAATTAACAACCTTCCGTAGGATTGCATGTGCTTCCACTTGACAGGGACGGAGTGCCGTACGACGAGGGTGCCGAGAGAGCCTCCAGCGTGGAGGACTACAAGGTGACTTGCATGCAGTTCATCAAGGACATTTCAAACGATTATCTTGACTGGGTGGAATACTACAAGCTCCCGGCTGAAGAGGACAGGAAGAGGAGGGAAAGGATACATGCCGTCGTGGAGAGGACAAACGAATGGATTGCCAAGGTTGCCACCACCATCAAGGGGGTTGACGTAGTGATGAATGACGGGATACAGAAGATGGCTGAGAACACTGCGGGTTATCCGTTCCAGATGGGGGTTTTTGTCAACGGAATGTCTGGTTACACACTTGCAAAGGCGGGGACAATAGAGGTAAACGTCAAGGCTGTAGGAAGGGAAGGCAGCAAGGTCAGGCTTGGATGGCACCAGAAGGACAGGAGGTTCCTCATCAGCTCGACGTCCCCAGTCTCGGTGGACGAGTCATCTCTGGATGATGCGGACAGGGAGGTGCTCGACGTACGTCTCCGGATGGATGCAGGTAAATGCCACCCGCGCGATGTCATATCCTTTACGGTCGTGGTTGCTGAGACAAGGGAAGGTGCCGAGCTTGAGAGGCGAGGGCTTACTACAATCATCCATGTGGGATGACCTCAAGTACGACCCTGGACTCGCCGGACCTGCTGTCTGAATACTTGAGGCCTGATATCTTTCTTGCAAGTACCTGGTCGGTCACAAGGGACGCTGTACCCTGCACAGTGCGGCCTCCTACCGTAATCGTGACCTTGGGATTTGCCATGGCGTTCCTGAGCCAGTCGCTGTCGGGGCTCCTTCTTGAAAAGTAGAACCTGCCGTTGTAGTATACTGCCCTAAGCTCGACCGCGTGATCCCTGCCGGTCCTCCTGCCTGTGGTGGAAAGCACAGCCCTAAGGGGACCCTCTGTAAGCTCCATGGATTTTTTGCAGTTCTAAAGAATTTAACCCATTGGATTGAAAACTCTGATACCTGATTCAATAAAGAGGGTTGGAAACGCTCTCACATGGCAACCTCTCTAGAATTTAACCGGAATCAGATAAAGGCAGACGAATTCAAGGGAAAGAAGGTCATTGACCGCGAGGGGATAGAATACGGCAAGGTAAGGCACGTGCACATAAACTCAGATACGCTGGAGGTTGTGGGCGTGACGGTCCATGAGGGACTTGGAAAGGACTATTTTCTCTCGCGTGACTATGTGGACAGATTTACCGAGGAATCAGTGCTACTATCTTCCGCCCCGATAAGGAAGGATGTCGCGGTGGTTGACATCGACGGGAGGAAGATGGGGAAGGTAAAGAGGCTCCACATGAACAAGGATACCAACGAGCTCGACTCGATCGAGGTGACCGAAGGCCTTACTGGTTCAAGGATATTTCACACGTCAGAGATATGGGGCGTGGGGGAGAAGATAATTCTCAGGATGACAAGGGACGACTACAGAAGGCCCTAGCCTTTTATTTTTTTACAGCGAGGGCCTGCTTGCAAACGGTACGGTTCTGATATGGTAATTGGAATCATCTGGTCATGCTGTATTCCTAAGGGACTGGATGGACCGGGGTCGATAGGGGTGGGCTTGATAAGGTTGAAGGCCTCTTAGCCGGGGAGGGTTCGGATTTTTGGGAAGGCTGGGAGATGACGACTCGTGTTGATGCACGCACGCTGTTTCAAGCAGCAGGATATGGGTTGGCTCGGGTAAGTAACATGATGAGTTGTTGATGTGTGTTTAGTGGGTAGAAGAGGCGACTCCACATCGCATGCTCCTAATTTATCATAGTTGACAAAAACTGCAATTATTGCTAACTTAGGAGATCTTCTTAGTATTTTACGACTCGAAGCCGATTGAGACAGTCTCTTACACTAGTAGGCGTTTTGTTACTTGTATTGTCAGGCATGGCTGGATATGCCTGGGCTGACAGCCAGCCGCCCTTTGCGACCCAGTGGGGTTCGTACGGACTCCAGCAGACGGGCAAGTTTGCGTACCCGCAGGGGATCGCAGTCGACAAGTCGGGCAATGTATACGTGACCGACCTTGGCAACAGGAGGGTACAGGAGTTTGATAACAACGGCAACTTTCTGGCTGCCTGGGGCATAAAGGGGTCGGGGAACGGGACATTCCAGGAGCCTGAGGGGATCGCGGTAAGGGGAGGATACGTATATGTCGTGGACAACGAGCTTGGCCTCGTACAGAAGTTTGACACAAGCGGGCATTTTATCACGCAGTGGGGAAGCAGGGGGTCGGGGAACGGCCAATTCCTCCTGCCTCAGGGTATAGCGGTTGATTCAAAGGGAGATGTCTACGTCGTGGACACGGGCAACAGCAGGGTTGAAAAGTTTACGGGGAACGGGACATACCTGCTCTCTATCGGCAGCAGCGGCCTCGGAGAGGGGCAGTTTCTTTCACCGCATGGAGTGGCGGTGGATTCACTTGATTTCGTTTACGTGACTGATACTGGCAACAACAGGGTGGAGAAGTTCGGACAGGACGGGACGTACCTGCAGTCCTACGGGGATGGTGCCGGGCTCAAGTCACCCATAGGAATATCAGTTGACAGCTCGGGCAACATCTACGTTGCAGATGATGGCAACAACAGGATTGTTGAGTTTGAAAGCAACGGCAACATGGCAAGCTGGGGAAGCTCGGGCACGGGGGCGAACTTTTTCATGGAGCCGAGGGACGTGGCGGTGGACTCGTCGGGCAACGTCTTTGTGGTGGACAGCGACAACAACAGGATTCAGAAGTTTGGCTCGGACGTGCAGCCGGCACAGCAGCAGGCTTCGCAGACTCTAACCCAGAACCCTGTTACGCAGACAACGGTGGCATCACAGGCAGGACAGAACCAGAGTACGCCACAGGTATCAAATTCTTCGCTTATTACTGATCCAAACGAGAAGACGCTGCCGCAGATAACGGCACCGCCAGACATGACGGTGGAGGCGACGGGCCCTCTTACGACTGTCTCGCTCGGGCAGGCAACCGCGACGGATGCGGTAAAGGTGGCATCGATTACAAACAACGCCCCGGCAAAGTTTCCGCTGGGGACCACGATGGTGACGTGGACTGCTATGAATGCTGGGGGCAACGTGGCAAAGGCGATCCAGAAGGTAACCGTAGTCGACACGACGCCGCCTACACTTACGGCACCGCCTAACGTAACAGTCCAGGCAACAACTGCAGACCACAACGTGGTGACCCTTGGTACGCCGTCGTCATACGACGCGGTGGGGGTGGAATCCGTCACAAACGATGCGCCTACATACTTCCCGCTTGGGCAGACGGTGGTGACATGGAAAGCAGTGGATGCATCTGGTAACACGGCCACGGCAAACCAGACCGTGATGGTTGTCGACAATACCCCGCCTACCATAAAGGCTCCGGCGGACATGACAGTAAATGCTACGGGACAGCTTACCCAGGTAAACATCGGACAGGCAACGGCAAATGACGATACAGGCATATCATCGCTTACAAATGATGCTCCTCAGCAGGGATTCCCCATCGGTGGTACTACAGTCACTTGGACTGCCGTGGACGATGCAGGCAACACGGCCAATGCAACGCAGAAGATTACGGTAGTGAACCGCACACCCCCCAAGCTGACCCCTCCAAAGGACGTCACCTTCGAGGCCACGTCGCTTGACAACAACACCGTGCCATTGGGCAATGCCACCGCGACGGATTTTGAATCGGTGGGACTAACAAACAACGCGCCCAAAGTCTTTCCTCTTGGAAGGACCGCAGTCACATGGACTGCGACTGATATTTCGGGCAACACTGCAAACGCAACCCAGGTGGTGGACGTAATTCACACCATCCCGCCCAAGCTGACCCCTCCAAAGGA
>JAGWHF010000004.1:0-177670 GCA_028866895.1 Nitrososphaerota archaeon | reverse complement strand
GGACGTAATTCACACCATCCCGCCCAAGCTGACCCCTCCAAAGGACGTCACCTTCGAGGCCACGTCGCTTGACAACAACACCGTGCCCCTTGGCACTCCGGCGGTAAGCGACATAGAGCAGGTGACTGTAACAAACAACGCCCCAAGGTCATTTCCTATTGGCATGACGACGGTAACGTGGACTGCAAAGGACACCTCGGGCAACACTGCAAACGCAACCCAGGTGGTGGACGTAATTCACACCATCCCGCCCAAGCTGACCCCTCCAAAGGACGTCACCTTCGAGGCCACGTCGCTTGACAACAACACCGTGCCCATAGGCAACGCCACGGCATCCGACATCGAGCCCGTCACAATAACAAACAACGCATCAAAGTCATTCCCGCTAGGCAAGACAATAGTGCTCTGGACTGCAAAGGACGCCGCGGGCAACACTGCAAACGCAACCCAGGTGGTGGACGTAGTCGATACGACTGCGCCCAAAATTACGCCACCTCCTGAAGTGACCACAGTGGCAAGCTCGCTTGACAACAATGCTGTGCCCCTTGGCAACGCAACAGCGACGGACAATGTAAAGGTGATTTCTATAACAAACAACGCATCAAAGGCATTCCCGCTAGGCAAGACAATAGTGCTCTGGACTGCCACAGACGAGTCTGGCAACAAGGCAAACGCGACCCAGGCGGTAGATGTGGTCAACACCACGCCTCCAAAACTTACCCCTCCAAAGGACGTCACCTTCGAGGCCACGTCGCTTGACAACAACACCGTGCCCATAGGCAACGCCACGGCATCCGACATCGAGCCCGTCACAATAATAAACAACGCATCAAAGTCATTCCCGCTAGGCAAGACAATAGTGCTCTGGACTGCAAAGGACGCCGCGGGCAACACTGCAAACGCAACCCAGGTGGTGGACGTTGTCGATACAGCCCCGCCGAAGATATCGGCTCCCCCCACAGTCGTGGTCAACGCAACCAGTCCCACGAGCAACACGGTAGCCTTGGGTCACGCAAGCGCTACGGACAACACAAAGGTGGTCTCCATAACCAATAACGCTCCTACGGTATTTCCGTTTGGAAACACCACTGTCATCTGGACTGCAAGGGACATTGCAGGCAACACTGCAAACGCAACGCAGCTTGTAGAGGTGGTGGATCACACCCCGCCGCAGCTTGCAATCCCGTCAAACGTGGTGGTAAATGCGACTTCTTTTGAAACGCCGGTCCAGATCGGACAGGCGACGGCGGCGGGAATAATCGATACCTCGCCCAAGGTCTCAAACAACTCCACCGGGACTTTCCACATAGGAAAGACCGTAATCCAATGGACTGCCGTCGACAAGTTTGGAAATGTCAAGACGCTTGACCAAACAGTGGACGTTCTTGCCTGCGGCAGGCCCGAGTCATTCTACAACCTGATAATGGGTACGAACGGGACAGATTCCCTCGTAGGATCGACTGTGCCCAACCTCTTCCTAGGGCTTGACGGCAACGACATAATACAGGCAGGCCCAGCAGGCGACTGCATTATCGCAGGCAACGGCAACAATGTGATAATCGGTGGCGCCGGAAACGACATGATAATCGCAGGCAACGGGGACAACATCATCAAGGGAGGTACTGGCAACAACCTCATCTATGTGGGAACGGGAAGCAACATGATAAACGGGGGCTCGGGACAGAGCACCTGCTATCTTGGGAATCCGAGCTCCGACACAGTAGTCAACTGCCAGGCCCACAAGCAGTAGTTTGGACAAGGCCAGGGAAAAATGCTTCATTACCTCCTGCTTGCAGCAGCGGCTTCCATGCGGGCAGCTCCGAATTGGCAGCCCGGTCCTTTGGTCTTACAGATGTAATTCATCATATAGATTATAATGACAATGGCCCACTTTGGAGGTGAATGTCAAACTCAAAGAGGCTTTTTCAAAGGGCACGCAAGGTTATTCCATCCGGCATCAACAGCCCCGTGAGGTATTATGATCCGTACCCTTTCTTTGTAAAGAAGGCAGACGGCAGCTCATTGTGGGATGAAGACGGCAAGCGGTACCTAGATTTCTGCAACGGATATGGCGCACTTATGCTTGGGCACAGGAGACGGGAGGTCATATCCAGTGCCCAATCACAGCTGAAAAAAGGAACGCTTTACTGCGCACCTACGGAACTTGAGGTCGAGCTCTCGGAGCTCATATCTGGGAACTATCCATCGATGAGGAAGGTAAGGCTTGTCAACACGGGAAGCGAGGCCACCATGACTGCAATAAGGCTTGCACGAGGTTTTACAAAAAGGAAGAAGATTGTCAAGTTCGAGGGATGCTATCATGGAGCGCATGACTACGTGCTGGTAAAGGCCGGATCGGGGGCTGCCCATAACGGGATATCGGTCTCGGAGGGCGGGCTGGAGGAGGTCTCGCAGAACACGCTGGTAGTCCAGTACAACAACGCGGGGGAACTTGCCGCCCTGCTTGAGCGTGAGAAAGACGTGGCTGCCGTAATAATCGAACCTGTGCTTGCCAACATGGGATTGGTGCCTCCCGGAAAGGAATTCCTTAGAGATGTGAGAAAAATCACGCAAGAAAACGGAAACCTCCTGATATTTGACGAGGTAGTGACTGGGTTTAGGATGTCGCCTGGAGGCGCCCAGGGGTATTTCTCAATAATGCCTGACATTACGACGCTTGGCAAGGCGCTTGGAAACGGCTTTGTGATAGCAGCAGTGGGAGGCAGGGCGGACGTTATGGACATGCTCTCGCCTGAGGGCAAGGTGTACCAGGCAAGCACATACGCGGGCAACCCGCTCTCAGTATCGGCAGCCATTTCTTCAGTAAGGACAATGAACAGGCTGAAGGGGAAGATATACCCCGTGCTTGAGAGAGGTTGCCGGAAGATGGCAAAGGCCATAGGCGACATGGCGACAGACATGGGTATACCACACCAGATAAACTCGATAAGCTCGATGTTCCAGATATTCTTCACGGGGGAACCCGTCGTGGATTACTCGACTGCAAAGGCGGCCGACCAGGCAAAGTTCAAGGCGATGTTTGGAGCACTACTCAAGGAGGGCGTCTTTGTGGCACCGTCACAGTTCGAGACCGCCTTCCTGTCGTATGCCCATACGGACGTGGAGATTGGGAGGGCAATCGATGCATATGGCATGGCACTCAGGGTGGTAAAGGGATGAGGTATCTCGTGGGTGCAAGGGGGAGCCAGCTCTCGGTAGCGCAGACCAACTGGGTGGTATCGGAGCTGAGCTCGAGAAACCGGGGTTCAGAGTTTGAGATGGTGGCCATTACCACAAAGGGGGATACAGATGCAAGGCCACTCTTTACCATAAATCAGAAGGGGATCTTCGAGAAGGAGGTGGACAGGGCCGTAGCAGAAAGAAGGGTTGATTTTGCGGTCCACAGCCTCAAGGACGTCCCGGCCGAACTGCCCGACGAGCTCGTACTTGCATGCATTCCGCGCAGGGAGAGCCCCAACGACATCTTCATCTCTCGGGACGGTACAAATCTTGAGGGGATGAGGAAGGGCGCGGTGATCGGGACGTCGAGCCTGAGGAGGGCAGTCCAGGTTTCAAGGAAGAGACCCGACCTCACCGTGAGGCCCATTCGAGGGAACATTGAGACACGGGTCAGGAAGGTTGCGGAGGGCACATTTGACGGGATCGTCCTTGCGCAGGCGGGTATCCAGAGGCTCGGCCTTGGGGTGCGGTATGAGGTTCTCTCTGCAGAGGATTTTGCCCCGTCGCCCGGACAGGGCGCACTTGCAATAGTTGCAAGAAAGGACGACGATGATGTACTGAATCTCCTGAGGGGGATCGAGGACGAGGTGTCTAGGAACGAGGTGGAGGCAGAGAGGTCGCTTTCAATATTTGTGGACTCGGGGTGCAGGTTCCCCGTGGGGGCGCTTGCAGCCCAGTCGGGCGAGAGGCTCGTCCTCAACGTGACTGCGTACTCGGTGGACGGCGACAGAAGGTTATCGGTGAGGAGGGAGTCCGCACCGGGGGAGGCAAGGGATCTTGGCAGGCTGGCTGCCGCGGACCTTGCGGCAAAAGGGATAGAAGAACTTGCCAGGGACTGGAGGGCGAAGGTGGAGGAGTGGAACAGGGGATGAGCGGCAGGGTTTACATCGTGGGTGCCGGGCCGGGAGATCCAAAACTTATAACGCTCAAGGCGGTGGAGGCCATCAAGGCTGCGGACGTCGTACTGTACGACAGGCTGGTGAGCAAGAAGATAGTAGGCATGATACCGAGGAGGGCGGAGAAGGTCTACGTTGGACGGGACGTAGGGGACGACTATCGGCACCAGGACACTACAAACGAGCTCATGGTAAGGTATGCGCGGAAGGGGATGCGTGTTGTCAGGCTCAAGGGAGGAGACCCCTTCATATTCGGGAGGGGAGGAGAGGAAGCGGAATACCTCCGGGACCACAAGATAAGATACGAGATAATACCGGGAATAACCTCGGGGATGGGTTCGGCCGAGTACTCGGGAATACCTCTTACCCACAGGGATTATGCGTCGTCAGTCGTCTTTGTTACGGGACATGAGGACGCAAACAAGTCCAAGGGAACGGTCAACTGGAAGGGGATTGCAAGGTCGGTGGACACCATAGTGGTGATGATGGGACTCTCAAGGCTCGAGGAGATCTCAGGCGACCTCGTAAAGGGCGGGCTTGACGAAAGGACGCCCGTCGCGGTCATACAGAATGGCACTACGAGCGAGCACAGGATGATAAAGGGAAACCTTGCAAACATCTCGAGGAAGGTGAAGGCGGCAAAGGCGAGGCCGCCATCTATAATTATAATAGGCAGGGTGGTATCACTCTCGGAGAAGATAGGGTGGATGAGATGATCGAGGGAAAGATAATCGCAATAACAAGATCCAAGGAGGACTCGGAGGAGTTTGCAAGGCTGATCACACACGAGAAGGCAAGGGCCATATCACTTCCCACGATAGAGCTTGTGGGCAAGGGGGAGGGAATGGTGGACGAGTTTCTTGACGCGATACGGGAGGATGATCCGGACTTTTCGGTCTTTATGAGCTCAAAGGCTGTAAAGCTCCTCTTTGATGCCGCACGGAAAATCTCAAAATTTGATAATCTCAGGCTTGCGGTGGCAAACACCACGGTTGTAGCGGTGGGCCCAAAGACGCGGGGGGCACTCGAGGCGGAAGGGATACGGGTTGCTCACGTCCCGGAGAGATTCTCGTCTGTGGGGGTGGGGGAGGTCTTCACCCGGCTCAACGTAGAGGACAAGAAGGTAATAGTCCCGAGGAGCGGCGCGTCTACCCCGTTCCTTGCGGAGCTCCTGCAGAAGATAGGACTGAAGGTGAGAGAGATCTACCTCTATGACGTAAGGTCGCACAGCGACGTGGCACAGTGGGCTGATTTTAAACAGCTCCTGTCAGCCGGCAGGGTTGACGGGATAGTTTTCACAAGTGCGTCGTCTGTGAGGGCGTTCTTTGAGATAATGCTAGAGGAGGTTGACGAGACGGCACTAGGCGAAAGGCTGGGCAGGACGACCGTTGTTGCGATTGGGCCGTTTACTGCAGACGAGCTGAAAAAGTTCGGGATAAGCCCGGTGGTGGCCCCAGTGCATACGGTACCGGGTGCGGTTGAGACAATAAAGAACTGCCTCTGCTGAAGGCGCGCCCTTGGAACCTTTCCGGCGGCGTTGTTCCAAAACCTTGGAATGACGGTGGTCTGGCGTGCCTGGGATTGTTGTAGGTGCGAGAATTTATGCGATGATTTAGCTTGGCCTACTCCGCTGTACATGTGTGAAGTGGTGTGTAACTTTTTTATAACATAACGGGGTTATGCAAGTCATGACAACCGAGAATCTCGATATGGATTATACCAAGTACGATTTCAAGAACCCGACCGAGATGTACGTCTATACAAGCAAGAAGGGGCTGTCAAGGGAGGTCATAGAGGAGATAAGCAGGCTGAAGGACGAACCGCAATGGATGCTCGACTTTAGGCTGCGCTCGTACGATATCTTCATGAAAAAGCCGATGCCAAACTGGGGTGCGGACCTTTCAACGATAGACTTTAACAATATCTACTATTATGCCAAGGCCTCGGAGAAGACGGAGAAGGACTGGGACAGCGTACCGGCCGAGGTAAAGGCGACATTTGACAAGCTGGGAATCCCAGAGGCCGAGAAGAAGTTCTTGGCAGGTGTGGGGGCCCAGTATGAGTCGGAGGTAGTATACCACAACCTGCGGGAAGACCTTGCAAAGCAGGGCGTCATCTTCCTTGACACAGACTCTGCACTAAAGGAGCATCCTGATATATTCAAGAAGTTTTTCGGCAAGGTGATTCCTCCTGAGGACAACAAGTTTGCCGCGCTCAACAGTGCGGTGTGGAGCGGGGGATCCTTCATCTACGTGCCAAAGGGTGTGAAGGTGGACCTGCCACTGCAGGCTTACTTTAGGATAAACAAGGAGAACATCGGCCAGTTCGAGAGGACGCTGATAATTGCTGATGAGGGGGCAGAGGTGCACTACATCGAGGGATGCACGGCGCCTGTGTACTCGTCAGAGTCGTTGCACTCCGCGGTGGTAGAGCTGATAGCAATGAAGAATGCAAGGCTGAGGTATACTACAATCCAGAACTGGAGCAATGACGTTTACAACCTTGTCACAAAGAGGGCATATGCGTACGAGGGTGCCAGGATGGAGTGGATAGACGGTAACATAGGAAGCCGGGTTACCATGAAGTATCCTGGAGTTTACCTGCTCGGGCAGAGGGCGCACGGCGAGACCCTCTCGATAGCATTTGCAGGCAAGAACCAGCACCAGGACACGGGGGCAAAGATGGTACATCTGGCGTCAAACACTACGTCCAGGATTACCTCGAAATCGGTAAGCAAGGGTAACGGAAGGACGACCTACAGGGGCCTGCTGCACGTTGCAAAGGGAGCCACAGACGTCAAGGCGTCTGTAAGGTGCGATGCGCTACTGCTTGACGACATGTCGATGACAGATACCTATCCGTACATGGAGGTAAACCAGGAAGATGCCACCATAACGCACGAGGCCACAGTCGGAAAGATAGGGGACGAGCAGATCTTCTACCTCATGACAAGGGGATTTACGGAGGAAGAGGCGCTGACGCTCATAGTTAACGGGTTCATAGAACCCTTCACAAAGGAGCTGCCGATGGAATACGCGGTGGAGCTCAACAGGCTTATCAAACTAGAGATGGACGGCTCGGTCGGGTAGCCGGCCGGCATACTGATTCGGAAAAGACATGTCTTCTTTCGTCCTGTCAAGGCTTGGAGCGGGCCACATCGACGAGATAGCTGATGCCAACAACGATCCAGCGTGGCTTAGGGAGTACAGGAAGAACTCCTTTGCGGTGTATGAGAAGCTGCCGCCGGAGGTATCGCCGCTCTACAACAAGTACACGGACGCGAACAAGATGGACCCAGACCAGGTGACATTCTCGCTCAGCTCGGACACGACACTTCCAGATTTTGTGGACGACAGGCTGTCTGAGATATCTGACAGCCCGATCATAGTGCAGGTGGGGACGAACATACTGAAGGTAAACCTGCCCCAGGAGATGAGGGCAAAGGGTGTAGTGATGTGCCCCCTGCAGGAGGCCATACGGGACCATGGGGAGAAGGTCAGGGCGGCCTTTGAGAAGATTGACGCAAGACAGGACAAGTACGTCGCACTTAACAATGCGTTCTTCAACTCCGGGATATTCATCTACATACCAAGGGGCGTGGTCCTTGACAGGCCGATTCACGTCATATCGTCGCTTGCCCTTGATGGAACCTCGACGATCTCAAGGAACATCATTGTGGCTGAAGATGCCTGCAGGGCCTCTGTTGTGCAGGAGGTCTATGCTCCAAAGGCGGAGAAGCAGCAGGCATATCTGGAGGTGCTAGGCATCACGGCGGGCCAGGGAAGCAGCCTTGATCTTGTGACACTGCAGGCGATGGAAGAGCATGCAGTCAACTTCTCATCAAGGTCAGCAAGGATAGCGCGCGATGCGGCAGTCAACTGGTACCTTGGGCTTTTTGGGTCCCGCCTTTCGCGGTACAAGGTGGACAACTATCTTGACGGCCAGGGAGCGAACGCGCACGACACCGAGGTGGTGTTTGGAAACAGAAACCAGTCGTTTGATCTTGCGTCAAACCTGATTCACAATGCCCCGTCGACGGTGGGGCGTGTGCTTGAAAAGTCGGTGCTCAAGGACACTGCCAAGTCACTCTTCAAGGGGATGATAAGAATAGAGAAGGGCGCGGCGCATTCGGAATCGTACCTTGCGGGGCATTCTATACTGCTTGACAAGGGAGCCAAGTCTGACTCGATACCAGGACTTGAGATCCTCACAAACGACGTAAAGGCCACCCACTCGGCCTCCGTTGCGCAGATGGATGAGGAGCAGCTCTTCTACCTTGCAACAAGGTGCCTGAGCAAGTCAGAGGCGCAGAAGATAATAGTGGAGGGATTCCTCGAGCCTCTCTCAAGGAAGATGTCATACCAGGTACGTGCCTGGATAAGCTACCTGATAGAGTCAAAGTGGCTAGGCAGGGACCTCAAGATAAAGACCGACGAGCAGCTCAAGGCAATACTTGAGGTGGAGGAGACCAGGTACCGCGAGGGGGACATCTTTGAGAGCCATTACAAGTACAGGTGAGCATGGTGCCGCAATGGGTTAGGGTGTGCTCAGTAGGAGATCTGAGGATGGGCGAGATGCTGGACTTTGATTACAAGGACAGGAAGATCCTGCTTGCAAACATCAACGGCAAGATCTATGCAACTGACAGGATTTGCACGCATGCGGAGGCCGATCTTACAACTGGCATACTCAACGAGGAGGGAGTGACATGTCCGCTGCACCTATCGACGTTCAATATGGAGACCGGCGTGCCGCAGAATCTGCCTGCCGAGGTGCCCCTGAAAACCTACAATGTTAAAATAGAACAGAATGAGATCTATGTCGAGGTAGAATAATTTGCAAGCTAGCGTCATTAATATTGAAAAAATTAGAAAGGATTTTCCAATACTGGAAAGGAAGGTCCACAAGGACAAGCCTCTGGTATACCTTGACAATGCGGCGACGACGCAAAAGCCGGTCCAGGTGATCGAGGCAATCTCGAACTATTACCTTAACTACAACTCCAACATCCACCGTGCGGTGCACGAACTTGCGGAGGAGGCCACTGCCGCGTACGAGCTGACAAGGGACAAGGTTGCCAAGTTTATCAACGCGCCAAGAAGGGAGGAGATAGTGTTTGTACGGGGCACCACTGAGGCGATAAACCTGGTGGCATACACGTGGGGCAGGCAGAACGTGGGCAAGGACGACATTATAGTTACTACGGAGTACGAGCACCACAGCAACATAGTGCCCTGGCAGCTGCTTGCAAAAGAGAAGGGGGCACGGATTGAGTACGTGGGAGTGGACGACGGGGGGCAGCTCATGCTGGAGCAGCTTG
Organism: Nitrososphaerota archaeon; assembly: GCA_028866895.1. Classification (GTDB taxonomy): domain Archaea; phylum Thermoproteota; class Nitrososphaeria; order Nitrososphaerales; family Nitrosopumilaceae; genus Nitrosotalea. Next base: position 168,214 of record JAGWHF010000004.1, on the reverse strand, counting down.
ACAGGTATCTTGAGACTGGAAGGGTGAAGCTTGTCACGTTCAGCCAGATGTCAAACGTGCTTGGGACGATCTCGGATTCGGAGGAGATTGTCAGGAGATGCAAGGCAAGGGGCGTGAGGGTGCTGGTAGACGGGGCGCAGTCGGTTCCGCACATGAAGGTTGATCTGCAGAGGCTCGGGTGCGACTTTTTTGCCTTCTCTGCACACAAGATGCTCGGCCCGACGGGGGTAGGGGTGCTCTGGGCAAGGAGGGACCTGCTTGAGGGCATGGTGCCATTCAACGGAGGAGGTGACATGATACGGGAGGTTCACAAGTATGAGACCACATGGAACGACCTGCCGTACAAGTTCGAAGCAGGAACACCAAATATTGCGGACGTAATCGGGTTTGGGGCTGCGATAGACTATCTGGAGGCAATTGGGATGGACAGGGTGCGCGAGCACGAGGTCGAGATTACAAGGTATGCGCTTGAGAAGCTCTCTGAGATAAAGGGGATGAAGATTTACGGGCCCATGGATGCGGGCAAGAGGGGCGGGGTGATCTCGTTCAACTTGGGAGACATACATCCGCACGACCTTGCCACGATAATAGATGAGGACGGTGTGGCAATCAGGTCAGGCCATCACTGCGCTCAGGTGCTCATGGAAAGGCTTGACGTCTCGGCCACCTCCCGCGCAAGCTTTTATATCTACAACACAAAGGACGAGGTGGATGTGCTTGTCAGGGCGCTCAACAGGGCAAGGGAGCTGTTCAGGATTTGAGTAGCGCGGACATTTACAGGGAGATTATACTTGATTACTATCGGAATCCCAGGAATTATGGGAAGATTCCAAACCCAGATGTGGCGCAGAGGGACAGCAACCCGCTTTGCGGCGACGAGCTTGAGATGCACCTCAACATAAAAGACAACAAGATTGCGGATGTCAAGTTCACGGGCAAGGGGTGCGCAATAAGCCAGGCCTCCGCCTCGATGCTGACGGAACTCATAATGGGCAAGGACTTTGAGGAGGTAAAGAAGCTCTCAAAGGAGGACATACTTGAGAACCTTGGTCTGCACGACCTTGGGCCGGCGAGAATCAAGTGCGCGCTCCTGTCGCTCAAGGTGCTAAAATCTGGGCTGTACTCATACCTTACGGAGAAGATGAAGGATACCGCATCGGCAGACAAGATGAAGGAAGAGGCCTCGGGCCTCTACTGAGTTGGTCTCCGGGACGGGGGATGTCCCCATGAAGATAAGGAGGGTGATCTTTGAGAAGTTCAATGATCCAAATCTGAGATTCACAAACGACGAGGTATTCGAGATGCTAAGGGCGGACGGGCTTGAAAGCTCCCTTACTATAGACGACATGGAGCCGCACTTTAAGCAGCTTAGGGAGGAAGGGCTGATAAGGCCGATTGCGCAGAACTTTACCACGCAGTGGTTCAAGATCTTCGACACGGTGAAAAGGTACAGCTGCAAGTCGTGTGGGCAGGAAGTCTACCTTGGAAGGCTTGAGCCGCGTGTCTGCCCAAATCCGCAGTGCAAGGCCGCGTTATAGACGCCAGGCAGTTCCAAGCAAGAGGCCTGCTGCATGCAGGGGAGGTGAAAGATGATGTAAATGCCCCTGTTGGAGGAAGTACTTGGTTTTGGTAGAAAAACCTGCAACATTTTCCAAATAAAATATTCTAGAAATTTCTCAGCACGGCTATTTATGTATTCAAAAACAGGTGCAATCGAAGTATCATGAAGAAGAACTCCAAATGGACAGGAAAAAATTCCCACAAATTTTTTGCAATTCTATTCTCTTACGTTATGCTGTCCTCGCTTGCCACACTTGCAGCTGGCGCATATGCCCAGGTAGACCAGACCATATCGTCTGCCTCCGAGGGTGCGATAGCTGAGGTGTCGAACGCAAGCCAGACTGCGGAGGCTGGCGTAACATCGGCGGGAAAGGCGGCGTCCTTCACGGTATCGACAAGCGCGCCGCAGGCCATCTCGGCCATAGAAGCAGCTTCCAACGCCGCAATCTCCGAAGTGAATGCGGCGGCTGCAAACGCGACCTCGAGGGTCAGCAATGTTACGGAGACCTCAATTAATGGGGTAATGAATGCCAACCAGAGCTCTACTGCCACAACGAATACCGTTGCCAAGGATGGCATCTCGGGGCTTGGGCAGGTAAACAGCACGGCTGCCTCGGGAATTGGAACCGTCACACCACCAGCGGTCTCGGCAATAGAGACTGCCAATAGGACTGCAGTCTCTGAGATAAACAAGGAGACTCCTGCTGTCATGTCGACAATCAACAAGGCGGGACAGGAATCTGTATTTGCCGTGACCGCAGCAGGGCAGGCCGCCAGCGCCGTAATGGATGCGGCCACACCGGTAGCGGTAGGAACGGTCAATGCGGCGGCTGCAAACGCGACCTTGGCCGTGAACAACGTGACGGAGACATCGGTCAGCCATGTTGAAAGTGCGAATCAGAGCTCTACTGCGACCATGAATACCGTTGCCAAGGATGGCATATCTGGGCTTGGACAAGTAAACAGCACGACGAGTTATGCCATCAGCAGTGCGACACCGACACCGGTCTCTGCGATAAAAGCCGCCAACAGGACTGCGGTATCTGAGATCGGAATCTCAAGCTCGACTGCGGTAGCGGAGGTTGGTACGGTTACTCGGGCTTCGCTTGAAGAGATAAACACTGCAAGCGGAGCGGCTCTTGGGCAGATCAACATAATAAACCAGATGGGGCTGTCCGGACTGGGTGCTGCAACCTCTGAGGCTGCCAAAACGGTAAGCACCGCAAACCAGACCGCGTCACAGGACGTGGTGGGGGCGGGGCAGGCATCTGTCTTGGAGATTACGTCATCTGGACAAACAGGAACAGTAGCTATGGGGGCGGCCACCTCCGTCGCGCTTGGGGCCGTCAACACGGCAGCATCGGGTGCAACAGCTGCTGTAAGCAACGCAACCGGGACGTCGATTGCGCAGATCACCCTTGCCAACGCGTCGTTGACATCGACAAAGAGCTCGATTGCGCAGCTGGCAGTGTCGGACCTTGAGCAGGCAGACCAATCTGCTTCCTTTGGAATAGGTAAGGTGGCACCGCCGGCAGTCTTAGCGGTTGAGACTGCAAACAAAACCACGGTAGGCGAGATAGGCACCGCCACACCTGCAATAACCTCTGCAATCACCACTGCCGACGGATCTGCCGTAATTGCGGTGAATGCCGCGGATGAGGCGGTCACAAATTCGATGGATGCGGCAACACCGATCCTTGTGGACATCGTCAACACGGCAGCATCGGGTGCAACAGCTGCTGTAAGCAACGCAACCGGGACGTCGATTGCGCAGATCACCCTTGCCAACGCGTCGTTGACATCGACAAAGAGCTCGATCGCGCAGCTGGCAGTGTCGGACCTTGAGCAGGCAAACAAGACCGCAGCCGACAGGATCAACACCTCGGCCCAGGCGGCAGTACTTGCAATCAAGGCTGCCAACAGGACCGCGATAGAGGAGATCAACATAGCAACACCAGCCTCGCTTGCGGAGATTGACACCGTGACCCAGGCGGCGCTTGGGGAGATTGGTCTTGCAAACCAGACCGCGATAGCGGAGATAAACACGGCGACGCCGCTTGCAATCGCGGCTGCCGACGTGGTGACTGTCCCTGTAAACCCTGCCATATCGTCAGCCCTGCCGGCACCGGCCGGGCTGACTGCAGCCGAAGTGTCCCCAACACAGATCCTCCTGAACTGGGACGCGCCAAGCAATGCAAGCATGCTGGTGACGGGCTACAAGGTGGAGAGGTCTGCTGACGGGGGCTCGACGTGGACTACGTTGACTGCTTACACGGGCAGCAGCGCTACGTCATATTCGGACACGGGCCTTGTGCCAAACACCACGTACACATACAGAGTATCAGCCGACTATGCTGTGGGAACAAGCGAGCCGTCAAACAGCGCATCTGCCACGACTAGCACAACACAGCGGCTTGTAGTGGACTCGCAGCTTGCCTCCGGCCAGGCACTGGCAGGCATGTTCACCGTCCTTTACGACTCGAAGGGAAGTGTGGTTGGGACCGGGTTCACACCTGCTACGTTTACACTGGAAACGGCGGCGCAGTACGGCCTGGGGATGTCAAATTATGGTCAGTATGTCTTTGACCACTGGCTTGACAACAACTCGACACAGAATCCCAGGGCCGTCTCCATAACGTCTGACACGGGGCTTGCTGCCGTGTACCGCAATTAGGTCCGTCAGGCAGTGTGCCTGACAGGCACCTTTTTATTTTATTTTTTTGCAGCGCCTACTTTAGCTGCGATGCCATGTTCTGGTAGCTGGGCTTGGATTCCCTGTACCTTGCCGCAGCCTCCTCTAGTGCCTGGATCATGGGAAGCTTCACTCCTGTGAGGTAGAGGACAAGCGCGCCCCCTGCGGTGCTTATGTGGTTTATCTTCTCGGCAAGGCCGTACCTCTTGAGGGCGGCCGTAAGGTGGCCGCCGCTGACGATGGTGGTGGCAAAGGAGTTTGCAACGCCCTTTAGAAGCTCCTCAGTACCGTACTTGAAGCTCTCGTTCTCGAAAAACCCTGCGGGACCGCTCATGAAGACGGTGCCAGCGCTCTGTATTGACTTTAGGTAATAGTCGACCGTCTTTGGACCGAGGTCAAAGACAGCCTCGCCCTTGACGAGCTCGCGTACGTCCATCTCCGCCCTTTTGCCGTTGCGTTCCACCGCGACGTCCACGGGCACCGAGAAGACGTCGGGATACTCTCCTATCAGGGAGTGGGCCTTCTGGACGACTTCCTCCTCGCGCTTTATGCCCAGCGGGAACTTGATCCTGCCCTGGGCCCTGAGGAAGACGTTTGCTATGACGCCAGTCAGGAGGACCTGGTCGGCCCTGCCGTTCTGGATGAGTTCCTTGATGGCCTCAAGCCTGTCGATAACCTTTGAGCCGCCCAGCACGACTACGTGGGGGCCCTTTGCGACCGTCATTATTTCGTCCAGCTTCTTTACCTCGCGCTCGACAAGCCTTCCTGCACAGGCGGGGAGAACGTGGGCAAAGCCTATGATCGAAGGATGGGCCCGATGTGAGCTTGGAAATGAGTCTAGCACGCAAATGTCAAAGAGCTTCGAAAGGCGCCTGACCATGATGGTCTTTGCGGCATCGGGGGCGGAGAACTCGTAGTTTTCCTCCGCGCAGAGCCTTACGTTGTCAAGCAGAACAATGTCGCCTTCCTTCATGTCGCTTATTGCCTTCTGGGCCTCGGAACCGATGACGTCCTCGACGTATCTTATCTTCCGGCCGAGGATTTCTTCTAGCACCTTGGCATGGTTCTCCATGCCGGTATAGTCCTTGTTGCCGACACGGCCCTGGTGGGACGCGATCACGACCTTTGCGTCAGCAAGATCCTTGAGCGACTCTGTGGCCTCCCTTATTCTGCTAGTCTCGATTATCTTCATGGTAACGGGATCTATTGGGCAGTTCATGTCGACGCGAAGGAAGACGGTCTTGCCCTTTGTGTCAAAATCATCAATTGTTAGAATCTTCACGTCCATACTTTCTCCATGCGGGTTAAAATCCTTTAGATAGACATGCAATATCCCATAGGAATTTTCTATTAGAATTCCTCTAGGCCGTGTCTTGCCGGCGCCGTCTCAGGGGACAGGCTGTCTGTATGCTTGGGACGAACTATCTTACGAGCAGGACGGGAGTCCTTGACTTGTGGATTACAAAATTTGCCGTGCTGCCGGGGAAGGCCTCCCTTGCCAAGTACTGCCCTCTTCTGGCAATTACTATCAGGTCTACGGCATTTGCCCTGCTGTCTGCGAATGTGACAATATCATACCCTGCGGCCATGCCGCCGATGACTGCCTCTTGGTACTGGATTCCTGCCTGTGAGGCGATCCTTCTCGCATCCTTCATGATGTCCTTTACGTAGCCGGGCCACTTGGCCTCAGGTATTATGAGCGGATGTACTGCCGCAAAGGCACTCATGCCAGTCACCACGTGGAGGCAAGTGATGGAGGCGCCAACAATGCCTGCAAGGTCTGCCGCCTGCTTGAGAGATTTGAGCGAGTTCTCCGAGCCGTCAAGAGGTACGAGGATCTTTTTTATCTTCATAGATGGATGACCGTTCCTCATTATTTAAGGTGGGATTCTGATTTTCAGTGTTGAGAGTGCTCCAGAACAGCCTGGCATTCTGCAGTGCTGTCACTGCGCCATGCTGATGCTTCCGTACGTGCTTGATCTTATAAGGAAAAAGCTGCCGGAGACCGTGATGCCATGGTATCCTGCGGTGATCTCGTACCTTCCCCCAGGAGAATCATATCTGATAACGTACGGGACAAAAAATGACCCTGTGCGGTCCGTGTGGGTCGTTATCGCCGTGTATACGTTGAAGGGAGTCTTGACCGAGACGGTCACAGTACCGTCCTGTATGGCAGGTATCTGGCCGTAGATGCGGACCGCCGTTCCCTGGTTTATTCCAAGGACGTAGATTTGCTTGTCTGAACCAACATAGCCTGAAGTATGGTTTGCTGCCGTGAGGGACTGGGGGCCGGGCGAAGGAACCGGTATGGGAAGGGGCGGCAAGGGAATTCCTGGCAGGGGGCCTGCAACGGGTGTTGCGTAATTGCTGGATGGCTGTTCGGAGACGACCGAGGATGTGGGCTGCGGGTCATGCCTTGGAGTTGCGGTAGAGTTGATGGCAGGCCTGCCGTGCTGGGCGTCCGAGATGGACTGCTGGAGGCTGTCCCACTCGCCTGGTTTGCAGAGGTGGTCTCCGCAGACCTTGGTGTCGCCGTTTGATGCGGTGAGGTGCTGGTCGTTAAGGTATCCAAAATCCCTCCTTGTGAGGGCGCCTGCCTGGCTTGTGAACGTTGGAATCAGAAGGACGAGAACTGCAGTTAGAATGATTGCTGCAAGAATGCGCGACGGCATGGGTGCCTTTGTTGTCAAACCCATTGGATTGTCCCTCGCTGAAATATTTAACAAGGCAATACGAATATCATGCATGGAAACGCACGCCTCTTCAAATCTGTTGCTGTGGGGACCATCCTCTAATGCAAAGGGAATGGCCAGGTTATCAGGACTAGAAATCGTATTTGCCACTTAATTAAGCAGATGACGCTTCGACCTTCATGGGGGTCGAAATAAAATGGCTGAAATAATATATGGTCTTGATACAGAAGTCTGGCTTGTAATTGCGACGTTTATAGGCTCTTTTGGAGCCATAATCACCTCGGTCTTTACGATACGCTATGCGAAGATGGAGCATGAGAGGGAGACTCTCGGCCTGATATACCGGATACTCAGCGATCCGGCCCACAAGGTGGCTGCGCGGAATATAGTGCAGGCATATGTCGGAGGAGCAGCGGCGGAGGAGAGGGATGCGGAGACGGTTGTGCGAAACTATGACCGGGTGGTCCAGTTTGTGGATCTCAACTTGGTACCGGAGAAGAAATATTGCAAGGTGTTCGGCAGGTCGATGGTTGTACTGTACACCGCTCTGAGGAGCTGGTGGAAGCCGCAAGGGCGGGACAGGACGAGGAGTTGGTGGAAAGTTTTAGCAGCCTTTCAACGTCGTGCCTGAGGTACTGGGATGGCAGGATAAAGGACCCAAAGACCGGCAGGGCAATGAGGGCCTCAGACCTCAAGCGGTAGCAGGCCTGCCTCGGAGGCACGACATCCCGGCAGGTCTCCTCCAGTATGGATCCATGTACTGCTTCCTGCTGGCCGCGGAGGGGGAGAACCCCGCATCGGGCACTCAGGGGGAACCTGCATGGCCGACAAACCTGGCGAACCCGTACTGGAGGACAGAGGTCAGGGAGGATTTGGGGATGAAACCGGTCATCCATGAGAGGAGGCCTGACATCTTGAGGTCGAGGCTGATGCCAACCTTGGTTCCCATGCCGGCTGAGCCGTCAAAGCCCCATGTCTTGCTGAGCCGCGTTACAAGAGACGTGCCCTTGAGGTCTCCTGAGACCACGGTAACAGAATAGGTGCCGGCGGATGTCTTGTTGCAGACTGCCTCGGTATCAAAGAAGAGGCCGTCAAGGCCTGCGTTTATCTCCACAAGTCCTGACGTCTTGTTGAGAATGCTGACAGACCTGATGTTCTGGGGAAAGATCTTAGGATACTCCTGTAGGTTGGAAACGGCAGACAGCAATGAATGCTCGCTCACGTTGGCGACGGTATTTACCGTGACAAGCTCGTCTGCGTAGGAGGGTGAAATGGTGGAAATGAGTATGCACGAGGCAAGAATGACGGGAAGGGCAGGCCGTGCCGCATGGCGCATCCTTGAAAGGATGATCCGCGACAGGATGCTTGCCTGCACTGGGCGCGCCATCTGCTATCATGTCTGGGGCGGGATAGTAATTGGTTGTGACACCTTGTTAGTGAACAAAGTTATCGGCGTGAAGTGGCCTTGAACCTGTTATCTTTGGAGGCTGCCTTGCATCGAGTGATGATCAGGATGTAAGCCGGAAGGCCCTGGTGCCGCGTGTGATGGCGATGGATGCTGCAAGGACTATTGGCAAGGCAAGGACAAGGCCTGTCGGAAACTCTGGGACGGCCTGGGTTCCTACGAGGATCACCGTGGATGAGTCATTGACTCCATTTGACTTTACGAAGGGACCTGAAATATTGATGTGGATGGTGGTGCTTGTGGCATTCGGGACGGGGATGATCTTCAATTGGGCGCCCCCGACGGATGCTGTAAATCTGCCATTAAGCAGCGCCGATGGGATGGTCACCTCGTAATGTGAGAGGTCGCGGGTGCTAAGGCCTGATACGCCGAAGCTGAGGCTCTTCTGTTCGGCATTGAAGGTTACACCTGCAGGTACCTGTGAGTTTGATCCGATAGTTACCAGATATGTGGAATTTGCTGCGGTGACTTGGTAGGACATCTGGGTCATGGCCATTCCCGCCATGTTCTCCTGCGTGGCGGAAGTGCTGTTGGACGTCTGCATGCCTCCCATGCTGTCTGCCAGGGCCGCGTTGACCGAGAGTGTGAGAATTGATATTGCGATAAACGAAATGATCCTTGTCCCCATCAGCAGATTCCCAAGATGCTATTATCTGCCAAGTATAAAACTTGATCAGGGCCCTCCACTAGGCTGGGTCCTTACCTGGGCGGGCCTTCCTCAGGTCTGCGACGGAAAGTATGACTGCCGCAAAGCAGGCGGAGAGCGCAGCGTAGGTGTAGGAATCAAACTGGCTGAAAACAAAGAGGATGCCCATTGCCAGGTTGGATACGAAGAGGCCCAGGGCCCTGCTTGAGCTTAACCAGCCCATGCCGCTTGAGAGCTTTTTTGCCCTTACAAGGAATGAGACGAGGACCGGCTCGAAGGTCTCGACGGAACCCGTCGCAAATCCCAGCCCGGCGGCACCGAGGTAGTAGAGCCAGAGATCGAGGTGGAAGAGGTAGGCCAATCCTATGGCAAGAGAGGAGGCTGCCGCAAGCAGGTATCCCAGGGTCCACAGGGTCCTGACGGGCCTCCTTCCATGGAAGACGCCAAGCAGGTAGCCTGCAAGCGAGGAGGCTCCAAGGAAAATCCCGAAAGTCAGGATTCCTAGGACGGGGCTTGACTGCGACTCGGCCACGGTGATTATGGGGAACCCGAGGGCATAGAAGCTAAAGCCAAACAGCGTAGCAGAGATGAGGAGGGCGCGTAGGACAAAGCCGTCCCTGCCAGAAATGATGCTTGAGGTACCTTCCGTTTCTGTTTCCTGCCGCAAGGCTGCTCCCTCGGGCCTCTGGCTTGCAGGGACAAGGCACGCGCTTGAGACAAGAAGTGGTGCTATGGTGACAAGCATGATCTCTGAGAAGGGAACCTTCAGGTACACAAGGAGTGAGGTGTAGGCTACTGCTACAATGCCGCCCCCAACATCAAGCGAGTGAAGAAAGCCAAAGACCTTCGTGCGATGGCCGGGGCTTGATATGTCGACGAGCCACGCGCGCCTTGCAGGAGAGCGGAAATACCTCGCCCACCATCCAAGGACAAAGAGGGCACCGACCAGCCAGATGTTCTGGAAAAGGGCGGCCACCGACATTAGCGGTATGAATAGGTTGCCGATTATGGAGATCGTCTTTTTGCCGTACTTGTCGCCCAGCCTGCCGCCAAGTAGCGACACGGCGGAGCCTAGGCCGTAGCTCAGCGCAAGGATGAGACCGTAGAGGTATGCAGGCTCGTGCATCTTGATGATGAGGAGGAGCGGAAAGACTGCCGTTACTGCCTGATATCCCATGTCTGCAAAAAAGGCTGAGAAGGAGAGCAGGGCGACGTTCCTTGTCAGCCACGGGGGGATTGTGCTGTTGCCGCGTGTCATGTGAATCAGATAAAACCCAACATGGCTGACGGCATTAAAAGTCCTCATTTGTGTTGGCTGTTCCCAGTCTTGGGTTTTGGCGTGGGGGTTTACCTGTATCCATGCCAAGATGCTGCTATGTTAAACGAAAATTCGGGCAACTCGAGGTTTATGGTCTTTGCAATTGTAGGCTGTGCAGCCCTCTTTGTCCTGATAGTTGTGCTTGTAGGCGAAGGGTTTGTCAGGCAGGTGCCTATCTTCTGGAACGAGGAGATACATGCAACGGTAGCCTTTGAGGATGTCAAGGGGCAGACAAGGGTGGTCGGTCTTGTAGGCAATGGCGGAGTCGATCCAACCCTTGTAATGAAGGCTGGGAATACCCCGTACATCCTGACGGTAATCAACATGGATTCAAGACCGCACATGTTCTATGTTGAGAGACTGGGTGTACATACGGGGATACTGCAGCCCGGCCAGAATGAGACTATCACGCTTGTCTCAAAGGATGAGGGAACCTTCACCTACTACGACGGGCTGCACCCTGGGAGGATAATAGGGGAGATAATTTCTGCGAAGGTAGAGGCCACTGATTAGGGGCATGAATTTGATAAAATTAGTTTAACACAAGCTCATCTTGTCTAGTCATCAGCGCTATTAACCCCAGAAGGGCGCTAGCTATCATGGGCGAGTCTACAGTAGGGCACATAATGACCGAGTTTATACAGACGATTCCTGCGGGCTCGACCGTGATGGAAGCAGCAAAGATAATGTCCACGATAGGCATAGGGTCTATAGTGGTTACAGCCGGGGAATCCCCCGTGGGCATGCTGACAGAGAGGGACATTGTAAAAAAGGTAACGTCAAGGGATATCACCCCGTCCAGAGTGTCTGTTGAGGACGTGATGTCGCGCCCGATAATTACCACAAGTCCTGATAAGATTATTGACGAGGCGGCGCTCATGATGTCTGTCTATGGGATAAGGAGGCTCGTCGTAGTGGACGGATCTGGCAGGCTGGCAGGAGTGGTAACGGCCACAGATATCGCATCGTGGCTTTCACGGATTGAGAACTACCAGAACAACGCACTCAACGCGATAGCGAGGATGCGTGCAAGCGAGAAGGGAATACCGTACGGATAGCCGGAATGCCCACCGGGATGGGCAGTTCCGATTTTCAAGGGCGGGAATCAATGATCAATTTTAATAGATCGAACCGTACTTTAATGGGGATGAGTGAGACACAGCTAGAGAGGAGGTCAGCGGCGGCAGAGGCCGGCGGGGGCGGGAGGCTCTTTAGGCAGTATGCTGACCTGTGCACGTTGTACATGGAAGAATTTGCAAGCTTCTACTCTTTCCAGTGGATGTATCTTGAGAACTTCTTTGACATGATGCCCAAGCTCCTAAAGTCCGAAGTGGTCTTTTACAGGAATCTTGCCGACTGGGCCGTAAAGGTGGAGGCAATCTCGGGAACTCGCGCACTGCGGCTGGATGGCGGCGCTGAAGGGACGGAATAAAGAGCCGCGTTCTGTGCCGTCTGGAAATGGGCTGATCCCCTACCTTGAGGGTTGAACGGGCTGGGCCAAGTGTTTTTTCATACCGGGGACTAGATGGGCAGGAAAGGTCACGGCATGCCAGGCATCTGGCCTACAGCTATGTCGGTGTACGAGCTGACAAAATTGGAGCCGACAAAGGCTCCCACGGGTACGCTGCCGCAGATCTTGCCATCTGTCTTTGTGACTGCTGAAAGCCAGGACCAGGCTGGAGAGTCCCAGTAAAGCATCTCGGTTCTCGGGCTTTGATGGTCTGAAGGGACGCAAATTCTTGCATTTCCGGACGAGATTCCGAGCAATGCAAGCCCAAAGTATTCAGGTCCTGAAAGGGGGGCTGCATCCACGGCGCTGCCCGGGGTCTCCAGACGGGACGAGATTATTCCAAAGCTTACGTTCGTGTTGGAGTTGGAAAGCGCAACGGTGATGCCAGTCTTGGGATCCCTGAGGTGCGCATGTCCGGCGTTGTCGGTAACGGTAACGGGATAGCTTGTGGCAAAGCTGAAGGCATGGGCATGGGGAACGGGGCCGGCTGGGGATAGGAGGGAAAGGGCTGCAACTGGCAGCAGGAAGATCCTGAAGTCAAACCTGGGCATCTTCGAGATCACCTGATTCTCGCCCTGAATTGTGGGGGTAGGCGACAGGTGTGTGTCTTGACTGCCGCAGTTGCATTGTACTTGTGTGGGATTCTTTGGATATATTCAGGACGTCTACAATGAAACACAGAGTCACACTAACCAAGTTCCTCTACGTTTAAGTTTAGCTTCATGTAATAATGGGGTGGAATTGATAAATTACAAGTCGTATCTTGTTTCAATATTTGTATCACTTGCGATAAGCATAGGGCTGCAGATGCTGCTTCCGTGGCCTTTTGGCCTCATTGCGGCACTAGCAGTATTCGCACTCTATCCTCTCATCCTGAGAAACAGGGCAATGAGGAGGATGGGAGGGATGGGGATGGGAGCCGGTTCCTTCGGCCAGGGTTCGGGCTTTAGGTACGTCTGCCTTGCCTGCAACAACAGGTTCAAGGGTGCCATATGCTCAAGGTGCGGCTCAAAGATGAAAAGGGCAGAGTTCTAGAAGGCTATCTTACAGCCATCATTCATGTACGATAAAATCTTGTCCTGGCGGATACTTGTGCATATTGCGGGCCGACAGCTGTGGCCGGTATTCATCCGTGCGCATGGTCTAGGTAGAACTGTTCCCTGTCCATCTTCTCGGTGCCGACTCCCTCGATCTCTGCCAGGTTCTGAATCATGCCCTTCCTCCTGACAAGCCCGCCGTCGGGTCCGGCCACCACTCCTGTAACAAAGCCCGAGCTGCCGCATATGGGATTGAAGACTCCATCCGCAGTCCCCCTGTACTTGGTCAGGGTCTTTTCGGGTGTGCCGTCCTCCGCCGTGAAGAATCTTCCCCTGCGATAGATCACGTGCGGGTGGTCGGAAACCGGAATTTGGGAGTCCCTTGTGAAGGTGAGGACGACCTTGAGGTTTGGGATGGACTTGGCCTTCTCGATTAGCCAGTCGTAATAGATGACGTTTATCCGCCTATCCGTCTCGCTGAGGTAGAGGTGGGGATTGCTGTAAAAGAGGAGCAACCTGATTCCAAGATCCGGCCTGTCCTCCATCCACTGGATGAGTCCTCTTGCAGATTCGACTCCGTTTGCGCCAGACCAGTATGCGATATCCTTCTCTAGGCCGGAGGCTACCTTGTAGAGGAAGTGGTCCTTGCGCTTCTCAAGCCTTACCTTCACCCTGTCGCCCTTCCTTACCTGTTCATTAAAGTAGGCGGCAAAACCGTCTGCCTTCTTGAGGGTGGGAGTGACGTAGCCGTAGGGCTTCTCCGTCTTTATGCAAATCTCTACCAAGTCTCTTGCTGGCGAGGATGCTATGGAATATGCCCTTTCTGCCCAATCCTCCTCGGTGCCCCCGTCCTGGGATGGCCTCGTGATTGTTGTGCCAACGGTGACGAACTGGCCGACGGAAAATTCGGCCTTCTCGCAGGGGGAGAAGACAAAGGTATTGGAGGAGGGCGTCTCGGGAATCTTGTCTACTACCTCCCACTCGACACCTGAATCCGACATTGGGATAGGTCCGGCAGGATGTTATAAAAATTGATTTGGCGATTCTCGCCGGCATCCTCCAGATGGCGGCAGGTAGGAATTCCGTAACACAAAGTATACCGATACGCTTTATGCGCAGGAAGGGCATACTATGGTATGGGCGGAAGAAAGACTCGGCGCCCCGGAGGTGAGACGGCATGAAGAGGATGGAGAAGAAGATTTGCCCCTGGCCTGAGAGGGACCCGTTGATTGACGTGATTGAGGAGGGTGAGGAGGTAAGGGTGATAGTGGCTATGCCGGGCATCACAAGGGAGGATGTCTTCCTTGATTCGCGGAACAGGATGATGATAGTGGAGGTCGCAGCAGACGGGCAGATCTTCAGGAAGGCAGTATCGTACGTGAGGGATAGGGGTCACCTTGAGGTAAAGTCATCCAGGCTGAACAACTCGGTATTGGAGCTCGTGCTGGGAAAGGGTCCGGCATGAGCAGGGGCAGACCCAGTGTGGGGGTCGTCCATCTTGGCAAGTGCGTTCTGGCAACAGTTTTCGACATGTTTGGCAGTTTAAGCTGAGTCGGCAGGTTATGTAACTTTCCTGAAAGCAACTGGAGGTTGAATAGGAACCTTACGTTATTTGTCCTGACCATTTCGTTATCACTAGTGGTACTCTTGATTCCAGCAGCTCACGCCGCTCCCATGCCGAAGGTACCCCAGGCAAGACCATACTTTAAGGTCGATGGCAACGCTACGGCAAGCCCTGGGGGACTCAACACGACGCAGGTATGGAACGCATACGGGTTCTCCAAACTTCATTGCCTCATGACCGGCCCTTCTGACTGGAACTTTGTAAACCTGTGCGGATACGGGCAGACTGTGGCAATAGTGGGCGCCTACGACGACCCTACCGTAGGGAGTGATCTTGCAACGTTTGATGCGCAGTGGGGGCTTCCGGCTTGCACCGAGGCCGACGGATGTCTTTCAAAGGCGGCACCGCAAGGGGTGCCAGCGGCAAGCTCGACGTGGGCTCTTGAAGACTCGCTTGCGGTGGAATGGGTGCACGCAACCGCTCCTGGCGCAAGGATCGTCCTTGTAGAGTCCAGGTCTGCGGATCTTTCAGACATCATGGGGGCTGTAGGCTATGCGGAAAACGGGACCGGTGCAGGAGCGGTCTCGATGGGCTGGGGTTTGGCGGAGTTTCCAAACGAGACTATGTATGACAATTATTTCTCAAGGGCTGGAACTGTCTTCTTTGCGGCTTCGGGAGGTTCCGGGGCATCATACCCTGCAGCATCGCCAGGCGTGGTTTCTGTAGGCGGGACGACGCTATACACAGGCACGTCCGGGATGGAGAGGGGAGAGACTGCGTGGGCAGGCGGGGGAGGATGGCACAGTCTGTATGAAAACGAGCCTGATTACCAGATGACTTATGATATACAGGGATCTGACAGGAGGGCAGTACCTGATGTCTCGTATGACGCGGATCCTGCGACCGGGTTTGCAGTCTATGATTCAACGCCATACCTCAACCAGACAGGATGGTTCCGTGTGGGCGGGACAGGTGCAGGGGCTGCGCAATGGGCCTCGATTGCAGCCATATCGGACGGGGAGGGCGCAAAACTCTCCTCCGACAGGGATCTGGCAAGCTCGGAGCTTTATACTGCCGCAACCGGCACGCTGTATGCATCCAATTTCAGGGATATCGTCACGGGCACTTCAGGCAAGAACCCTGCGACAGAGGGTTACGACCTCGCAACGGGGCTTGGAAGTCCTCAGGTGTGGGGCCTTGTCTCATTCCTTTCGCCCAAGCCTACCGTACCTTCTGCGCCTGCCGGCCTCGAGGTGAACGCCTCAGACCGGAGCGTGACGCTAAAGTGGCAGCCACCGTCATTTGGGGGCGGCCTGCCTGTCACGCGCTACAGCGTGTACAGGGGATCCTCGTCGGGAGGAGAGATGTTTCTGATCTCCATGCCTCCCGCAAATCAGACGTATACCGACCCGGATCTTGAGAACGGTGTTAGCTATTATTATTACATCACTGCTGCAAATGCGAAGGGGGAATCGGTAGCTTCAAACGAAGTGTACGGGACTCCGGATACGCGGCCTTCGGCACCGGAGGGGCTTGCCGCCACGCTGACTGACGGAACTGTATACCTCACATGGTCGCCACCGCCGTCCTCGAATGGGTCGCCTCTGGACAAGTACACCCTATTCCGAGGAACAGAGTCGGGCCTAGAGGTGCCACTCAAATCGGTCTCTGGAAGGTCGCTCTCCTGCACGGACTCGCCGTCGGGAGGTCACAGATCATACTATTATTACGTGACGGCAACAAATGGGGCCGGTCAGTCAATACCGTCAAACGAGGCATCGGTGACTGAACCTCCTACCGCGCCGTCCGCTCCGCAGGACTTGGAGGCATCGGGGGTGCCGCAAGGGATAAAGCTCTCATGGAAGGTACCGGGTGACGATGGCGGCTCCCCGGTGGCAAAGTATGACATCTATGCTGGCATGAGCAGCGGAGAGGAGATCTTCCTTTCATCAGTACCGTACAATGTGCAGAACTATACCAACTATTATCTGGTAAATGGCGTGACGTACTACTATTATGTGACTGCAGTCAACTCGGTGGGCCAGTCGGAAGGGTCAGACGAGGTCCATCTCTCCCCCGGAAGATAAAACACCAGGCAAGCCCATCATGGAATGCGTGCCCAGCCCTGGGAAAGCAGCCTTGCAGCGGTGCTGGGGGTCACGCATGCGGGGGAGCCATCCTCCGCCCTTATGACAAGCTCCAGGCCCTTCACGCATTGTACCTTGTCTGGGGGAACGCCCGACATTGCCTGCATGCGGGGTGATTCGTATCTGGGAGGGACTGATGGGTGCGGAGGTTCGGCATGATTTTTGTAAAAGGGGCAGATGGGGAAGGAATAGTTTGCGTGGAGGTCCAGCAGGACGCGCATCTGAGCGCCAGTAAATGTGGGGGCGACGGTTCCGTTGGGGCCGTACGCGCAGGACATTGTGGGATGCTCTTGGCATCCCGTACACTTGAAGCCTGAAAGCATCAGCATGTAGTATTGTTCGTCCGTGTGCATGAGGTAATCGGCAACGTCGGGAGGGATCTGGACTGCCTGTGAGATGATTGTGGGGGTCCCCTCTGGAGGGCACGAGTTTGGACCGTAGAGGAGGCGGCCGTCTAGCGAGTAGCCGCAGGCACTAGGGGGGGAGGCGGACTGGGATGTCGAGTTGGATGATATCAGGGCGGTGGCTCTGATGATGATCTCCTGTGACTCGAGGTATGGGGGTGGGAGGGTCCTGTCGACATACTGCGCGGTGACTGTGTCGCCTGCAGTGACGTGAAGCCTGTTGGCTGAGGACGGGTAGTTTGTGGAAAAGTAGACGTGTCCGGTAAAGACGCCGGATCCGGGGGAGGTTTCCACCATCTCAAGCCTTATGCCGCCAAGGTCGGAGGAGGACCAGACGCTTGTCTGGAATGTGCTGATGGTCATGGGATTCATGCTCATGTCCCGGTCGGAAATTTGAAGGATGCCGTAGGAGTTTGGAGGGTATGCTGCACGGTCCCAGCCTACCACTCCCTGGGCCGAGACCTGGAGGGGGATGGCTGCTGCGAGGATTGCCAGGAGGGGGAGCGCAAACCATGTGGGCGACAACGTGTATTGATCTGCCTGACTACTAATCAAGGATGCGGAACTGGGGCGCTCAAAGGGCCGGGACGTGGTGGGGGCCTACCCGTCCGGTGTCAGGGTTGGCCGGGGCACGGCTTGAAGGGGGTGGACTTGGCATCAAGGGAGACCATCTGGAACGAATAGTGGAGGTTCTGGTCTGGAAGGTAGTATTTTGCCATCACGGGGAGGGGAAGGTTGTCCACTATCCAGACGGTGTTGTTGCTGCCGTCAATCTCCCTGTATGAGAGCACCTGGGCATCAAGGCTCCCAAACGGCAGGTCCACCTTCCCGCAGCTTCGCACCCTCATGTGCTCGTGAATGGACCCAATGTAGACGTCGCCCCATGAGGCCCCCACTGCGAGGTATTTGGGGGACGTGGCATACCAGTTCATTGAGAAGATCGTATTGTCAAGCATCTCAAAGTAGGGATCTGTCTTGCTGGACTCCCCCTTGAAGAGGTAGACCTGGCTTGCGTTTACTGTCTGGTCAATATCGGTCTTGGCATCATGGGTTAGAAGTAGGGAGAACAGATCTGCGCTCTTGTAGGCAATGTCGGCGCTATATGGGGTTCCGTTGTAGTCAATCTTGTATGACATGTGGGGCAGGTACTGGGAGCCCTTGCCCATTTGCCACATGGTGGTATTTGGCGGGGGCACGTTGATGTGGAGGGTGGAGAGGAAGGGGAAGGCAAGCCCTCCTGCCGCTGCCGCAATAATTACTGCAAATATTATGAGGACTCTTTTTCCAGCCATTTCGTCAGATGTACCACCGCAACCATCACGATAGAAAAATGCTGCGATCTGGCCTAGGCATGCTCCTCGTCCGGACTACTACTGGAGGAGACCGGCATGAGGGATGAGGGGGCTTCGGGTGGGAGGACTAGGCAGAAGTGGATGCGCCCGTCACTGCATACCCGGGTAAGGGACGGTCCGCCGTGGGAGGCTGGATGGCCTGCAAGGAAGGATTCGGCCAGTACCGTGGATATTGCAACGGATATAACTGCAAGCGAGACAAGCCGGCAAACCCTGTAGACATGGAGGCGGTTGTTCAATTTGCTGGAATCACCTGGAAGGGGGCGGGACGTCCGGACTCTTGATCATCCATGCTCTGAGACGGGCCTGATCGTATTTATGCGAGAATTAACTAGGTTACCGAAGTCGTTGTGTCAAGCGGACGGTGATAATATGGAAGAACTCGGGGATTTGGCCCAAGACAACGGGGCCTAGCCTATGAGGCCTGTTATCTTCTGGAGAACCTCTGACTCTACATGCCTGGTCCAGAGCATCTCCGGGACATCCACTGCAAGGAAGAGGAACGAGAGCAGGATTGCCTCCGCCGCGGCGACCGCGATGTTCTGGATCCACTTGCCTATTCCTATGTGGATTGCAAAGTCGTCCGGGCTGCCGGTTATCATTATGGTAAAGGCGCGGTCCGCTGTGATGATATCGCGTAGGATGCCTGCTTTTTTTGCCTGGATTATGATTCCCACGGGAGAGCTTGATGATATCTGGGTCTTGTACCCGTCAGCATCCATCATGGAAACTATCTGCTGTGCTAGCTGGCCGAGGTCCTTGTTCTTGTTCTGAAACCTTACGACCTTCTCTGAAACCATTTTGTCCTGAGAGAGGACAACCATTACTTGATTAAATGTATTTTGGTGGAACAGGTTAATGGTAGTGCAGCAAGCACGTCGAGATATCGGGCGGATTTCTGCATTCCAGAGGGGCAGTGCATATTTCCTGCATGAATCCGGGACTCTCGTAGTGGTATATAAGACATTGATGTCTGGCCTGATTGCGGTATGAACGCGGTGCGGTCGGGCTGTTTTTATGGATGTGTGACGAAGAATTTGCGGAAAATGAGGCGGGTCGGCTTGCTTTTGTTGGTGTCTCTCTTGACTGTAGTCCTTGCTCCTGCGGCAGCATCTGGGCAGTATTACGTTCAGCAACACACCACGCTTGTGCTTGAACCTTTACCTGCGGTGATCGTGACAGGTGATACGATCCACTTCTCTGGAAGGCTGTACGTCTCGGAGGGCGGCGCGCCGCTTGCAAATAAGACTGTATACATTGAATATGACTCTCCGTTTGAGCACACGAGGATTCTTGCATCAGTTACTACCGGTGCAGGCGGGGTCTTTTCGGTGGCTTGGAAGGCGGTGCCAAAGGGGGTTGGGCAGTGCACATACAACCTTTTTGCCATGTTCATAGGCGATGACGGCAACTATTATTCAATAAGCAGGCAGTATCAGGTGCTGGTCTTGCCTTCGTGACGGCATGGGGGTTCGGTGCACTCTGGGTCCGCCGGAGGGTGGCCGGCGGGAAGAGAGTCAGCAGGTTGCAAAGGATGACCCCTCAAGGAACTGAGCATCAATCTCCTGCCTGAACTGGGAGAACTTGAGCGTCCCGTTTTGCACGGCGATAATCACAAGCGAGGGATGGAACTGGCTGGCTACAAGTGCACTGCCGGCAAGGCCGGCAAAGTCACTCAGCGGGTACCTCACAACGGAGCCTCCAGTGTCGGAGGCGTGGCTTGAGAGGAGGAAGGCGCCCGAACTGCCAAAGGTGCAGCGCGTGGTTGGTACGAAGAGAATCTCTGATGCACCAGGCCATGCGCCTATCTTGGTGACAGTGCGGTTCGGGGATATCGCGTAAATGCTGCCAGTCCCGGGATCGGGTACGATGAGGTCGCCACCATAGGGGCCGAAGCTGTACGGTGCAACGGCGGGGGCGCCCACGCCTTGGCCGCGCCCGCCCCTCTCGGGGACTTCGGATGCGGGCGAGGCCTCGCCGTCGGGACCCACCTCCCATATCCAGCTGCCGCCAGAGATTATCATCTTGTGCCCGAAGGAGCCGGTGCCGTCAAAGGTGATGTGGACGTCCCTGCCAAGGGGTGGGATTTTGTTGGGAATAGATGTCTGGTACGAGCCGTCGGGGGACATCCTGGTTATCCTTACCCCTGCCCAGTCCCCTTGTACCGCGTAGAGGTAGCCTGCGGGAAAGCCTCCGAGGCCAGATGAGAGTGCTATGTGGTCTCTCTGCATGCATCCAAAGGGGTCGTGGATTACCGCAATCGTCTTTTCGTGCCCCTGCCCGTCAATTGCAAGTATGCCGCTTTCAGAGTGGTCCGAGTTGCAGTAGAGGGATGTTAGTCCGGGACATGCACCGGTTCCGGGCACGGGTATTCCTCCCAGCGCCGCACAGAGATGGTGGATGACGAAAAGATGGGAGGGGTTTGCGGCAACGTCCGTCGGTTGGAAGACGGATGCAAGAAGGATCGGGCCGCCGGGTTCGCCAGCGCCGAGTGCAACTTGATGGAAGGGTGAAAGGGTGAGGAGGATGGATGCGGAAGCCAGGATGGCAAGATGGGAATTGCCGGCGGGGCAGCGGGGAAGGGTCATGGAATGTGGCCCCATCCGCGTTCGATGAGCACCCTGAGCGTGGCAGGGCGTAAACAGGCAGGGGATCCGTCCGACGTCTTGATTATTAGCTCAAGACCCCGTCCGCAGACTGTGTTCGCAGCAGGGATACCGGATATCTGCTGTCTGAGGGGGGCGGCAGTCTGGGCAAGGTTTCTGGATGGGGAGGGGACGGGATTTTGTGTGGAAGTGTAGGGGCAGGCCTGTTTTACCGGGTTTCCGTATGGGGGAAGGCCTACCACTGTACCTCCGCAGTTCCAGATTGTACCGTTATTATGGGTAATGCCGTACCTGTCGTCAAGCGTGCCGCCGTTGCTGATTGTACCGTAGTTGTAGACTGTCCCGTAGTTCAGCACTGCCCCTTCGTTGTGGATCGATGCATAGTTGTTTATGGTGCCGCCGGAGGAAGTGAGGGTGCCGCTGTTGTATACGGAGCCCATCTGGTTGTTGTAGAGGACACTGAACTCGTCCAGTGCGAGAGTACCGTTTACGTATATGGTTCCCCCGTTGTTTGTGATTACGCCGGTGTCCTCAAGCACAAGCCCGGATCCTACTGCAAGGCTGTCCCTGTTGTCCATCCAAAGGCCGCTTATTGCACATGTATTGTAGAGCGGGTTCCAGGAACCCGAGAGCTGGATGCATGATGGCTGCCCGGAAAGGACGTAGCGTGTGGCAAAGGCCTGATGCGTCATCAATGCCGGCAGGAGCAGGGCGATAATGGCCCATGTATTGGATGATCTTGCGGACACGCCTCAGTTGGGCCGGATCTTATAAAAATCAGGCAAGGCAAAACCATCTGTGATAATCTGCAAAATCGCTAATAGGAATGGACGCAAAGTAATTGCGTCACCTGGACAGCAAATGTGATGTTGCGCCTGTCGGATCCGGGCATCAGGCTTTTGGGCTTGATTCTCTTGACGGACAGGCGTTCCCTGGCATGAACCAGAGACGGAAACCCGGCTAGCATTATCCGGGAGCCTTCTGAGGTGCCGGAGAGGGCAAACCTGTCGGCGCACAGGGCCAGACACCGAACTGCGTCCGGAAAAGGAAAGCCACATGCCACTGAGAGCCAGGTGACATTCCTCTCATACCGCAGGACAGTCCCATGGGGTTACTTGCCCTCCCAGAAGCTTCTGAGTGTGTTTCTTACAAGCACGTCGTTTCCCACGTACTGGAGGGGCGGGATGGGGAGGGGGCCGTAGTCATAATAGCGCACGCCCCAACTCGTGTCGTCAAGATCGTGCAAGGGAGGTACTGGGTGCGCGGGGTCGACGGCAATGGCCCAGTCTGGAAAGCCATCGCCGTTGTAAAACTCGTGGGCGATGTCCTGATGAAAGTCGATTATCACGAGGATCCCGCGCCTGCGTAGCTCCTCGATGGTCTCCCCGACAAGGGTGAGGTACCTCCTGCCCTTAGGATGGAGGCCGCCGCTGCTCGGGTCAGGCTCTATTGCCTTCCACATTATGCAGAGGCGAATTATGTTAAACCCAAGCCCGGCCAGGAGGTCGAGGGCGGGCCGCTGTCTCTCAAGCTCCTCGGCAAGCTCGGCAGGGTCGGGCTCGGCCGTAGGGCTTCCGGGATCGAGGGGGTAGACGGGGAGGTAGGGCGGCAGCTTGCTCCGAGAGGAAAAGTTTACCCCCCGGAAGAGCACGTATCTTGCCTGCGCGTCGCGGAACCACGGTTCGGAACGTCCGCCGGCATCGGCCAGGGAGGAGACAATAGAATCCGCCCCTCCAGGCACAAAGGAGTAGGAGAAGGTGGATGACTGTTTTGCCCCAGGGGGGAGGGAGGGGCCTGAAGGAAGGTGGAGAAGCCCTGATCTGTCCACGAAGGAGAAATAGTCTGTAATCCCAAGTATTGGGGATGAGTCGGGCGGGAGACTGCATGGGTCGTAGGCGCCCAGGGGGCAGAGGATTATCTGGTTGGACTTGATGCCGGGGTCGGTCCTCCAGTAGAGCAGCTTTCTTTCCTCGTCCCAGCAGACTGGCGGGCTTGTCGACCGGATCTCAAAGCCTCCGGCATACTGGCCGAACTCGTCCCTGCCGGAATCATCTGACCTTCCTGCAAACCTGACGGTCCTTGGGACGTAGAGAACTGTGGTGCTGTCTTCAACCGACGGGTCGTATTGGAGAATCGTCGCAAAGGTCCCTGATTCTATGTCGAAGAAGATCCTTGTTGGCATGCCGCTGCTGCGCATGGGGTACGGCCTTGCCACGATGTCAAGGTTCCGGGGGGACTGGGAGGGGCCAAGGATTGAAAAATTCTCCCGGTTCCAGTTGTCGGTGCCCGAGTTGTAGAGATCGTACACCCAGTAGGTGGCGTTGAGGCGGAACGCCTCGACCTGCTGGAACTGGAGGTCCATGTAGGAACGGGCCATGTTGGATGAGATTCTCGGAAACTCCTTTTTGTCAAGGTCGCTTGGATGCCTAGTCCAGTCCTGGTTTGCGCCGAACTCTGTGAGGAAGGGAACAAGGCCCTTGGAGGTAGCGCTTGACCTCATTGCACGGAAAAACTGCGGCCACTGGGAAAGCTTTGACTTCATGGAATCTCCAAGCGTGGTGCCAAATGCAACAGTGTACGGGTCATAGTAGTGGAAGGAGAAGATAATCTTTGGGTCGTCAAGTTTTGAGGTGTCAAGGAATGTCTTGATCTGGTCTGGGCTTTGTATGAAGAAGGGTCCTCCAAAGTCGGGTATGGTATAGGGATATGTAGTCCAGTCAAGGCGTGGCTCGAGGAAGAGGAATGAGTTCTTGTCATGGGCGCGCACCTGACGGAGGCATCTTGCGTAGTATAAGGAAAGGATCCTGGACTCGAAGGACTTTTTGTCGATTCCCACGGGATGCGGTTCGTTGAAGACCTCGTAGCCTAGGATGGGGAACGGTGTGCCTCCAAACCTCTCCCTGAAATACCCGGCAGTGAGCCCTATCGTCCTCTCAAGGTGTGACTGCCGTCCGCCGGGTGACAACCCAGTTTATGCGGCATTATTAGATAAAAAATTCGCGCACAAGTAGTATGGCTTATTTTAATAGGGACCCGATTTCGATTACTGTATTATGGTATCAAGGGGGGCAGCGGGAGAGGCGGGGTGGGTATTTGACATTAGGAGCCGGACATTCCTCCTGCTTGCAGTCTCGTTCCTCGTCCTTCTATACCTGGCAAGCGCAAAGGTAACGGCGGGGCCTGATGCGAGCTTTGAGGGGTTCATGAAGGGCCTGTCGGGAAACACCGCGGTGGACCTGGGCATGCAGGTGCTGACCGAGATTGGGTGGGTCCTTTACCCAATACTTGTGGCGATAGTCCTGTTCATCAACAGGGGTACGCGGCGGCTTGGCCTGATACTCCTCCTCTCGCTTCTCATAGGGACTATTGCTTCCGCGTACCTGCGGTGCTATACGGGGTACGAAAAGCCGGACCTTAATTTCACTGGGGCAAAGCTGCCACTCACGTCCGGTGCGGATGTTGAGATTCCATGCCAGACATACGGTACCTTTCCTGCCGGGCACACAGTGCGCTCGACCATTTTTGCGTTCATCGTGGGGTACTCGCTCTCAAGGAGGTTTCCGCGGGGGTGGCATCTTGTGTGGCTCTACCCAGTGCTTGTCTCTTTAAGCAGGCTGTACCTCCTGCAGGAGTACCCGACCACCGTGGTAGGAGGGGCAGTGCTGGGGCTGATCCTTGCGGACGTCATGGCAAAGAAGCTCAAGCTTCACCTGATATTTGAGAAGCTAGAGGCCTAGGCGGTCGAAGACCTTGGCTGAGATCAACACCATCGCAAAGTGGTCCTTGTCGTGGGTGTAAATCCAGTACCTGACGCTGCGCTCCTGCTTTGCCTTGCGTAGGCCGTGATTGAGCTCGTTCATCAGCGTGTAGCCGATCTTCTTTGCGGTGTTCTTCTCCTTTGTCATGATTATGCGGAAGCCGCCGTTCTGCGAATCAAAGCCCATCCTTACCATCTCGGATGCCACGTCGGGGGCTGTTCCCTCGTCGGACATCTCGAAGGTCTTTGTTATGGGGATCTGAGAGGGGTGGAACTCCATGGGATGGTGACGCAAAAGCCAAATAAAATCTAGGCGCAGGCTGTCTGCATCATCTAAAATTTTTAGGAAAAAGCCGTCCAAACATGTCAAAAATTTTAACTCTTGTGTCAAATCCTGATCATAACAAAAACTTAATCGATTACGGCTTCAATTTAAACCCATGGCATCCTTGGAGGCACTTGCTAAATCGTACAGGGCGAAAAAATCAATGGTATCAAAGCTCCGCAGGAAGGGCGAGGACAGGCTGAGGGAGACGCTCTCGCTCAAGAGGAGGTCCTCGTCGGGACTTGCCTCTCTTGAGAGGAAGAAGGAGTCAATCTCGCGGCAGATCGGGCATGTCTTGCAGGTGCTCAACCAGTACAGTTCGCAGAAGGAATCGATTGCAAGGCTACGGGCGGAGTCTGAGGAGAGGATAAGACGCGAGCAGGACGTACGGGACAGTACGAGGCAGCAGATAGATTTCGGGCCGGCAGAGGAGAAGGCCGCCGCAGAGGAAAGAGTGCGGCTAGTCGAGGAGAAGATCGTAGAACTGCAGGCTGGGATAAGGGAGCGCGAGGCGGCAGAATCAAGGCTTGAGAGGATGATAAAGGACCTTGAGAGGGAGAAGGCAAGGCTTGAGGCGCAGGTGAAGAGGCAGTCGCTTGCAAGGCCGAAACTTGTTGAACAGCTTAGGTCAAGCTCAAAGGCAGAGTCGGTGCTCCGGCCCCACGTGGAAACGCTTGTAAGGCGCGAGGAGCAGGCTTCGAGGGCGCTACAATCGGCAGTGAAGAGGCTTGTCGAGGCGGCTGCAAAGAGAAAGCCGGCACGGAGGAAGGGCGGGCGTACGGCTGCAAGAAAGGCCAGGCGCGGCAAGTCGAAGGTTGCAAGGGGGTCCAAGCCGAAGGCGGCCGGGTCACGGACAAAGGGTGGAGCCCGCAGGTCAAGGAAAAGGCAGAGAAGGTAGGATAAGCAAGGCGTAGTCTTCCTGCGTTTACTTAATATGTCATAACTTTTTTTCCGTAGCCATGTCTGCAGGCAGGCACATTACAGTTGAGATAACGGAGGTCCCCAAGCTTAGGAACTCCACGCTTATCTGCGGTCTTCCGGGAAGCGGATTTGTGGGAAAGCTTGCTGTTGACCACCTCATAGAAGAGCTGAAGGGTGTCCCGTTTGCCTCCATCTTTTCCTCATCGTTTCCACCCCAGGTGCTCATCCAGCCGGACGGCACGCTTGACCTCATGAAGACGACCCTTTACTACTGCAGGGGAAAGGAGTCGGACATCGTGCTCTTGAGCGGGGACGCGCAGCCGGTAAGCCCGGAGAGCGAGTATGAGATGGCCGAGGAGATAACGAGGCTGTGCGAGCGGGTCGGCGTCAAGACGATTTACACGCTGGCTGCCTACATCACGGGGACCTTTACCAAGACGCAGAAGGTCTACGGGACAAGCACGTCGCCCGAAAAAGTTGGGGAGTTTTCAAAGCACGGTGTGCTGCCGATGAACAGCGGCAGCATAACCGGCATGAACGGCCTGATTATCGGGGTCGGCAAGAGGAAGAACATAACGGGTATCTGCCTGCTGGGGGAGACATCGGGTTACGTGGTGGACGCGGCAGCCGCAAAGGCTGTTCTTGAGACTCTCTCAAGGATACTTGGGCTCAAGCTTGATCTTGGTGGAATTTCAAAGAAGGCAAAGGACACGGAGCATCTTGTCAAGACGATAGAGGAGCAGATGGGGGCAAGGCCATCCGGGGAGTCTCTGCCTATGCAGCAGCCTGACAGGAAGTTGGGGTACATAAGCTAAGATGAAAAAGCGCGGGCCGGTTGTGATTGTGATTGGGGCGGGGCTTGTGTTTGCCGCCTTCCTTGTATCCTACTCGATAATGGAGAGGGCAGGCTCGAGCCTTGGGGGAAACGGATTCTTCCCGTCTCCTGAGAGCATGTTCGACAAGGTCTCGGAGAAGGTGGCCCTTCAGCCTGGCGACACGTACGAGTTTTCGCATACGACCTCGACTTCGCAGGTGCCGCTGATGTGGGGTCTCTACATAACGGACTATAGGGAGGGAGACGCGGCATCGGTCAGGATAACCGACATGCTGGGTGACAGGATCGGAACATACAACGAGTCGGACCCGATATTTATCAAGTCGTTTGTGATTCCAAAGGTTGACACCTACACGTTCAAGGTACGCAACACCGGCAGCCAGTCGATGCAGGCTGAGATGCTATTCACCGAGGATCCAGCCAAGTCAAAGGCGCTGACGGATCCAAACTCGCCTTTCAACAGGAACATCGTGCCGCTGGCTGCAGCGGGTTTCATGCTGGTATTTGGAATAATTGCCATGATTGCAGGCGCGGTACTTGCCGTAATGGACTGGAGAAAAAGCAGGAATCAGTCTAGCTATGTCTAGAACTCGAGAACTTCGAGCTTGCCGTACTTGCCCACATTGAGCGAGTTCTCCCCGCGGAACGTGCTGATGTAGCCGTTCTCTATCCTCACCTTAGAGCCCTGCTTTACCATCTTTATCTGGGCATCCCACAGTGTGAGCTTTATCTGGCCGGTTTCGTCCTTGAGTATGGCGTCGGCGACTTGGGCTTGGCCTCCCGTCTTGAGGTTGACTGTCCTCGGCTCGCTTATGCTGTCAATCATACCCTCCACCGGCTCCAGCCTGTTCTGAGGCTTGTTGAGTTGGCCTATGTTTGGCATTTAGAAAAATTCTCCACGATCAAATAATAAGTGTTTTGTTGGATTGGCATCCGTAAGTTTCGGACTGGGTTTTATTACCGGGCCCGGGCAAGAAGCGGCCGTATGTTGAAGGTGTAGGTCGGGTTTGACGGCCGCTGCGTTGTTGGCGGGGTATCTCTCTTGCACGGTGGCGACGGCTCCAAGGCAATCATGCGGACTGGAAGGCGCCTTCAAATGATCTTTAGAGGTCCTCCTCGGTCAGGCGCCTGTAGAGTTCTTTAGCAGCCTGAATCTTCGTCGAGGCCTCCCTCAGGGAGATGTTGTAAAAGTCGTATGGGAAGGTGGGATTGTTCTTGTACATCTCCATCATCTTTGTTATCTCCCCTTCGAGCTCTTGGACATACTCGGAGCAACCCTTGCGGAAAATCTCTTTGTCAAATACCAAACCTGCGCATTGACCTCTTACGGTACGCGTAACGGGAACGACATATTTAATGGCTCGGGCGTGCCTGCAGCCGAGTCTGCCCTTGGATGGTTTCAGGCTGTGGCAAGCAGCTCTGCCTTGAATATGGATGGCCAGCCAGGTACGTGTCGCATGTGGGAATGACGTGAATTTGGGAATCAGCGATGCATGTGACGGAAGCTTGGTCAGGCATCATGGGGACGGGTTCCGGGCAGGCATCACGGGTAGGGATATTTGGTGACGTTTGTCGCCATGTACAGCGCCGCGGCGACAAAGAGGGCGGCAGTCACTCCGACAAAGATCGCAAGTACTTTATTTTTCCGCATGGGCCTCATTACATTTTGTACGCTTGGCATATTATTCCTTGCCTGCCGGTGGGTATTGTGGTAGGATTTTAAATAGCCACCGGGCTATCCAAGACGGCATGAGCGAGCAGGAAAGGACGTTTTTCAATTTCTCATTTTTCAAGGTGGACCCCAAGTGGCGCTGGATGGCGGACCTTGCAAAGGAAGAGTCCGCAAAGGAGGTGGAGAACGTGTTGAGGAACTCGCAGATAAGGTACAGATCGTACTCGACTCTTGGGCTCAGGGACGATGCCGAGTTTCTCATCTGGTATGCGGCGGAATCGGTCGAGAGGTTCCAGGAGGTGGCAGCAAAGCTTTACGCTACTGTGTTTGGCAAGTACGTGATGGCCACCCGCGTCTACCTCTCGTCGACGAGGCCGTCAGTCTACAGCAAGAGCCAGACAACACACGGCTGGCTTGCAGGGCAGGAGCAGAAAAAATACGTCGTAGTATACCCTTTCATAAAGACACGCGAGTGGTACCTGCTGCCGATTGAGAAGAGGAAGGAGATGATGGCAGAGCACATTGCGGTGGGGCAGAGATATCAGGATGTCTACCTCAATACGACATACTCGTTTGGGATTCATGACGAGGACTTTATGCTTGCGTTTGAGACGGACACTCTTGAAAGGTTTCAGGATCTCATAATGGACCTGCGCGAGACGCAGGTGAGCAGGTACGTGCAGGTGGACACGCCGATGATCGTGTGCGTCGGCAAGGAAATTTTCCCGCTCATAAGGAGCCTTGGGTGATGAGGGCGCTCAAGGAGTGGGCAACCGTCGTGCGTGCGCTTGAGCGGGGAAACCAGACCGTAATCCTTCGGAAGGGGGGCATACTTGAGACGGCGTCGGGCTTTAGGGTGGAGGCAAGGAAATTTGCGCTGTTTCCCACATATGAGCATCAGGAGACGGCATCGCTCAAGTCGCAGTTTTATGGGTACCTTGCTGAGGCAAGGGAGGGCATGCCGAGGGAAGGGTACAACATGGTCTCTTCCTTGGCCGAGGTGCTCGACGAGCGGGACGTTTCGTCCGCCTCCAAGCTGGAGGATCTCTCAAGGTTCCACATATGGAGTGACCAGTACGTCGTGGAGAGGATGAACTGGATGCCTTCAAGGCCGATGAAGGCGGTCTTCCTCAGGGTGGAAAGCATACCGGCGGTGGAGGTAAAGGTGCTTCCTGAATACCAGGGGTGCAAATCTTGGATAGAATTAAATGTAAATTCGGAGGCTGGAAAACCTGCTTTGAGTGATGCCGAACTTTCAGCTCAACTGGAAGATTTTAGGAGGATTGTAGGTTGAGATACCGCAAACTCGGAAAGAGTGGCATATCTGTGTCGGAGATAGGATTTGGCGCGTGGACGCTAGGTCTTGATTGGTGGGGCAAGAAGGTCGAAGAGGATGAGGCAAAAAGGATGCTGAGGCGTGCGTATGATCTTGGGATTAACTATTTTGAGACGGGTGATATTTACGGGAGGGGCAAGAGCGAGGAGCTGATAGGTGAGGTATTTGCGGGTATGCGGAACGAGGTGGTGATATCGACCAAGTTCGGGTATGACATTTACGGCAACGAGCAGATAGGGCACAGGGAGCTCCCCCAAAAGTTCACTCCGGAATTTACAGATTTTGCGCTGAGGAAGAGCCTTGAGAGGCTGAGGATGGACCATGTAGACGTCTATGGTCTGCACAACCCGAAGATCCACACGATTCGTGACAGGGCCCTGATTGGCCACTTGGACTTGCTAGTGAAAAGCGGCAAGGTGGGGGCATACCAGGTAGCGCTCGGGCCGGCAATCGGTTGGGCCCGGGAGGGCCTTGAGGCGATGGAGGTCACGGGGGCGACCGCGGTGCAGACAGTCTACAACATACTTGAGCAGACGCCCGGCAACGAACTGATAGAGAAGGGCGGAAAGCATGATGTCGGCATACTCGTACGGGTGCCTGACGCCTCGGGTATACTCACGGGCAAGGTGAATGCGGAGACCAAGATATCGGAGAAGGACCATAGGTCTGTCAGGTCAGGGGATTGGGTGAGGCAGTCGCTCAAGAAGGTTGACCAGCTAATGCCGGTTGCAAGGAGATACGGATGGAACATCACGGAGCTTGCGATAAAGTTCATACTCTCGCACGGCGCCATATCGTCAGTTCTGCCTACGGTGGTGAGTGAGGAGGAGATTGAACTGTTCTGCCAGATGTCGGACGGCAAGTACCTGTCCGACGGTGATGTCAGGGAGATAACTGGGATGTTCAACCAGTGGCCGCCATACGAGCTCAAGGCGTCGGCGCAGACTGCCTAGGGGGGCTTGGGTGCATTGGGTGCCGATCTTGTTATTAACAGGTGGGAGAATGTATGGTTCTGACTGCAAAAAAGACCTCGACGATGACCTTCAGGATAGACGAGGACGTTCTTAACAAACTGCGGCTGGAGTCAGAGCACAGGGAAACCAGCCTCAACACGTTTGTCAACCAGATTTTCAAGAGGTACGTAGAGTGGGACATGTTCGAGTCCAAGGTTGGGATGGTGCCGATAGCAAAGCCCATCATAATAGAGCTTTTCGGCAAGCTCTCAAAGGAGGAGATTGTCGAGATGGCAAACAGGATAGGCAAGAACGTTGTACGGGATATAGCACTCTTCATGAAGGGTGACATCTCGCTGGCTTCGTTCCTCTCATGGTTTGAGGCAAGGATGAAGGCATCCTCGATAGAGATAAACCACAACATAAAGAACGGATACCACACGTTCATCATAAAGCACGACTTGGGGGAGAACTGGTCACTCTACCACAAGACCGTCCTTGAACTCATCTTTGCGGACGTGCTTGACAAGAAGATCCAGTTCGACTACAATGCCGGAATGATCTCGTTTAGGTTCTCCGACTAGCTCGCCTAAGATGCGGAAAAATCCGCGCGTTTGCAACTGTTTGCACATAACCGCATCATAATCGGCCATATTATATCGTATCAGGATAGAGACTTGGCTGTGCAAGTACTTCTTCTGGGTAGGAATGTGGACGAGGAGAACATCCGCACCGCCGTGCTCAAGGTGATATCCAACGAACAGGCGATGGAGGTGCTTGAGCACAGCATGGAGACGCCACGGTCCGCGTACGAGATAAGCACTACATGTAACATACCGCTCACCCAGGTCTACAGGTGGGTTCGGAGGCTGCATAAACTCGGGCTTGTCAAGATCTCGGGCGCGACAAATGAGGCAGGCAAAAAGTACTTTATGTACAAGAGCCGGGTGCGGGAGATCAGGGTAAAGCTTGACGCGGTTCCAGGTCCGCAGCTGGAGATACTGTAAAACCTCTCTTCTATTTTATTTTGTTTCGTGGCGCTCAGCGGGCGGGTATGGTTTCTTCTACGTTGAACTCGTGCTCTACAAAGTACTCGACGCGCGTCTTCTTGAACTCGCGCGAGGAGAAGAGGATCCTGTACTCGTGGACGTCTATCTGGGACTCGATCTCGGAGGCAATC
Organism: Nitrososphaerota archaeon; assembly: GCA_028866895.1. Classification (GTDB taxonomy): domain Archaea; phylum Thermoproteota; class Nitrososphaeria; order Nitrososphaerales; family Nitrosopumilaceae; genus Nitrosotalea. The sequence continues at coordinate 136,241 of JAGWHF010000004.1, read as the reverse complement.
TTCTCGGCGTCGCCGTCGGACTTGCAGTGGACCATGGAGAAGACATTGTAGGGCCAGTCTGCGTATACGGGCCTCTGGTAGCAGTGGGAGACCTGCGGAAATGCGCCCAGCTTTGCACCGACCTCTTCTATCCTCTCCTCGGGCACCTTCCAGACTATCATGCCGTTTGAGACAAAGCCGACCTCCCTGTGACGAAGGATGGCTGCAAACCTGCGCATGACTCCGATGTCCTCGTAATGCCTAGCCCTTTCGAGCAGCTGATCCTCGGTTATGCCGAGCACCTGGGCTGACTTGAGGAACGGCCTCTCGGTAATCTCCACGTCCTTTTGCAGCTCGCGGATGTACTTCTTGTCCTCCTCGGTGGCGACAAACTTTGTCTCCGTTATCTTCTTCTTTTCCTCGGAAGGCCTGACGTCGGACTTTTTCTCGTCGACCATCTCGAGCTTGACACCTATCTTGAATAGCTTGATTGTGGGGAGCATCCTAACCTTGTTGATTCCTCCTATCTTGAGGAACTTGTCTACCTCGGACTTGAGGTCTGAACCGGGCGGGACGGCCAGGGTGAACCAGAGGTTGTACTCGTGGTTCCTCTCGTAGTTGTGCGAGACGCCGGGATGCCTGTTTATCTGGGCGGCCACGCTGTCGAGCTTGTCGGGGTCAATTGCCATCGCGACAAGGGCCGACTTGTAGCCGAGCCTGCGCGTGTCAAAGATCGCGCTCATCTGGCGGATGATGCCGGACTGCTTGAGTGCGGAGAGCCTCCTCATGATCTCCTCTTCCGGAATCCCGAACTTTTTTGCAATCACGGCGTAGGGTTTTGGGACTAGCGGGAATGTCCACTGGATCTCGTTGAGGATCTCCTTGTCGAGGCTGTCCATGTTTTCCATGAATATGAAAAAGAGGGCCGCCTTCAATTAAAAATGTTACCGAGATTTCCATTGGTTCTGCGGACCTGTGCCGAACAGGTCTGGCAGCCTCTTCCCACTACCTGTTTCTGATTTGCCCGAGGTCAATTGTCGGAGTTTCTACAGTAATCCGCGCACCACCTTTCGGCTTCACCGTGCAGGTACGGCCAGTATTTTTGTCATCCTGCTCGTTATCTCTCCTTAATGCATCGGGCCGCCATGGGGTTTGTGGTATTTAAGAGGAGGATCACTTTCAGGGATTCATACGTCTTTGGAGACTGCAGTCGTGACGCCGAAAATTTGATAAATATCTTAAAGACAGCGTGATCGTTGATAGTAGACCTCAACCTAAAGGGCAACTTGGTCATAGTAGTAGGAGGGGGTAACGAGGGACTAAAGAAGGTAAATGCACTGCTAACGCAGGACTGCAGGATTCTGCTGATAAGCGACAAGACGAACAGGCAGATAGATGGGTATGTCGCGCAGGGGAAGATTGAGTTCCGCAGGATGCGGCTTGCCAGCGCGGATTTTATCAGAAAGTACAGGCCGTTTGCGGTGCTTGCGACAACAGACGACAGGGAGCTCAACAGGAAGATTGTGCAGATGGCAAAGAGGAAGAGGTGTTACGCGTATGCGGCCGACGACCCGGAGTTTTCCGACTTTGCATTCGGGTCGGTGATAAACATAGCAGACACGGTGCAGATTGCGGTCTCAACTGGGGGCAAGAGCCCGGCGATGGCGCGCAAGCTGAGGATGCAGGCGGAGAAGGTCTTCCGCAAGCTGATAACGCGGGATGATATCTACCAGATAAGGCTGCAGGACTTTGCAAGACGGCAGGCAAAGGGTAGGATTGAGACGTTCCAGGAGAGGAGGAAGTTCCTCTACAGGGTCATGAATGACAATCGTATCAAACAATTAATAGCTGATGGAAAACTAAAAAGGGCACAGGCAAGGGTGATCGAGATGTTGGGTGAGAAGGGCTGAGAGGGGAGGTAATCAACGCAAGGGTAACGTTTAGGAAGTCACCCATCCACATGCTTGAGAGGTTTACATTTGGTGATCTTGACTCGGCTTACGAGTCGTTTCTAAAGCACTCGGGGCTCTCAGAGTGCGTACTCTTGCAGACGTGTAACAGGGTGGAACTTTTCGGCTTCGGAGAAGTACGGGACATCGAGAGGATAAAGAAGACATGGGCGTCAGTATCGGGACTTGAGGAGCACGCGTTCCGCGAGAACCTGGAGATATCGCAGGGGGTGGATGCATACCAGCACCTGCTTAAGCTTACATCGGGCCTCGACTCGCTCGTGGTGGGGGAGGAGCAGATACTGGGCCAGATAAGGGACTCGATAAGTGCGGCCCGGCAGATGGGGGCCTCGGGTATGGCGCTCAACATGCTGTTTGAGAGGGCAATCAGGGTGGGCACAAGGGTGCGGCAGGCAACGGGCATATCAAAGGGGAGCATCTCGATAGGGTCTATGGCGGTCAGGCTCGCGGAGGAAAATATCGACGACCTCAAGTCAAGGAAGATAATGCTTATCGGGACGGGTGAGGCCGCATCCCTTGTAGCCAAGTCGCTCAAGAGGCGTGGAATAGATTTTGCGGTGACTAGCAGGACGTTTGAGCGCTCCAAGTCGTTCTCCGAGACGGTGGGTGGAAGGCCCGTCGGGTTCGAGGAGGCGCTGGCAGGCTTTGGGTCTGTGGACGTGCTCTTTGTGGCAACGGTGGCACCATACTTCCTTGTGACATACGAGAGGGTAAAGGAGGCGATGGCGGCAAGGAGAGAGGGGATGATGATAATGGATCTGTCCAACCCGAGGACGGTGGACGAGAGGGTATCTACCATAGGGAAGATCAAGATGATGAACCTCGACCAGATTGCGGAGATGGTGGACAGGAACATGAGGACAAGGATGGGTGTGGTCTCGTCGGCCGAGAAGATAATTAGCGATGAGCTTCCGGTAGTTGAGGCTGCAATGAAGAGGCTCGAGGTGGAGCCTATAGTAAAGAACGTCTTCCGGGAGATAGATCAGGCCCGCCTAAAGGAGCTGAGGAAGGCACTGCAGATGCTCGGCGAGAAGGACGAGCAGAGGATACGGATTATAGACCAGCTGACGCAGGCAATCGTGGAGGGCATAATATCTGTGCCGATGAACAACCTCAGGAAGGCATCGGAGCAGGGCGACGAGGACATGGTCAGGGCAGTGACTCGTCTTTTTGACTACAAGGCAAGAGAGTAGCTTGAGCCATTACAAATTATATTGCTAGGTGGGATAGCTTTCACAATGTCCTACCCCCACGTAAGGCTCAGGAGGCTGCGTCAGAGCGGCAAGATGCGCGAGCTTTTGGAGGAGGTAAGGCTCTCGCCAAAGGACTTGGTATGCCCCGTGTTCGTGCAGGAGGGGGCAACCTCTAGGGTGAAGGGCGAGTCAATGCCGGGGTTTGAAAGGCTGCCCATTGGCGAGGTGGTCTCGGAGGTTGGGGCAATTGCGGACCTTGGGATTCCGGCTGTCATGGTTTTTGGGATACCGTCGCACAAGGACGATGCGGGCAGCTCGGCGTACGCGCGGGACGGAATAGTGCAGAGGGCGATATTGGAGATAAGGAAGGGACTGGGCCAGAAGGTCGCGGTGATGTCTGATGTGTGTCTCTGCCAGTATACGAGTTCGGGGCACTGCGGGCTTGTCAGGGGGGACAGGATTGACAACGACTCGAGCCTGGAAGTGCTTGCAAGGGTTGCGGTCTCACAGGCGGAGGCTGGGACGGATGTGGTCTCGCCCTCGGCGATGATGGACGGTCAGGTGAGGGCAATCAGGCAGGCTCTGGACGATGCGGGGTTCAAGGACGTTGCTATAATGTCGCACTCGGCAAAGCACAGGTCGTCGCTCTACTCACCTTTCAAGGACATGGCGCACTCGGCGCCGAAATTTGGGGACAGGAAGACGTACCAGCTGCCGTACACGAACCCCAAGGAGGCGATGCGGGAGGTGGAGACGGACATTGCGGAGGGAGTAGACATTGTGATGATAAAGCCGGCACTTGCATACCTTGACCTCATTGCAATGGCAAGGTCGAGGTTCAACATCCCCATTGCGGCATACAGCGTATCGGGGGAGTATGCGCTTGTCAAGGCTGCGGCAATGAACGGCTGGATAGATGAGGGGGAGGTAACGCTTGAGATACTGACTGCCATAAAGAGGGCGGGGGCTGACATGATAGTAACGTATTTCTCAAAGATTGCCGCAGAGGCGCTTGGTAGAAGATGAGGGAGGACGAGGGCTTTGAGATCGACATGGCCTTCATGCTTCTGCCACACGTGGTGGGCGCAAGCTGGGCTACGATATGGTTTAGGATGAACAGGGTGAAGAGGCCCAGCGTGGAAGAGTTTAGGAGCAAGGTGGCAGAGTACTACAAGTTTCTTGATCCGCTGGCCGCGTCATACGACAAGGAGGAGAAGATGGGGGAGATCTCGGGGCACGTAAGGGCGGTGTACCAGAAGGAGCTTGAGAGGATTCTGGCTGGAAAGAACGAGGAGATAGAGAAGAGGTTCAAGAGATACCTCGACTACGGCTAGACTTCGCGCAGGAATTCGGAGAGGAAATTCCTCATTGTTTTTGAACGCCTGCGGGCCTCGCGGCGCGCGGAGCGGGTGTTCATGCCTTCCTCCAGGAGGAGGAGCTTTTTGTAAAAATGGTCAAGGGTCCACTTCTTGTCATCGGGGGCGCGGGAGGAACAGGAGGGGTCGGAGGGGCTGTAGAGGGCGCGCCTCTCGCTACCGCCTACGGTAAATGCCCGCGCGATTCCGATGGCTCCGATGGCGTCGAGCCGGTCGGCGTCCTGGAGTATCTTTCCCGTGAGGGTTCGCGGGACTGCGCCCCTTGAGTAGCTGTGGTCGGCAATGGCGTCTGAGATCTCTTCAATCTCGAGCGGGGTGAAGTTGCGGCGGCCAAGGATCCTTCGGGCGAGCCTTGCGCTCTCAGAAGAAGAATTGGAGGAGCGGGGGTCTGACTTGGGGTAGGATACGATGTCGTGCAGGAGGGCCGCAGGAATTACGAGCCTGGGGTCTGCCCCTTCGGTCTTGGCAAGTGCGGCGGCGTTCCTGCAGACCCTCATGATGTGGGCAAAGTCGTGGGCCGGGTCGTTTGCTGCAACCTTTTTGCGGACATAGTGCTCAAGTGACGCGTCGTTCATGATACCGTGGGATACGGGGAGGGCTGAGATAAAGGGGTCGGAGGGGGGCAGGGAGGGAAAATTTCATGTATAGGGTGTATTTTGTGGATTTTTTATGTAACAAAATTCTTGAAGAATCTGCTTTTGGGAAAAAATGGATGATTCGTTCAATATGCTTAAATGCAAATTTCGTATAATGGTATCATGAGCTCCAAGGCGTGGAAGTGCTACCGCTGCAACCTTGTTTTCAATGACGAGTCCCACGCGAGCTTGCATGAGGATCTCTCTAGGCACACCGTGAGGGAGATCGAGATGATACGGGCCTGATATCAAGACTTATTGCCCGAGCCGACAAGCAGATGTGATGTCCTATGCGAATCTCTCAAGGATGAGCTTTGAGATATCAGACGAGCAGAAGGGCTTCCTTGAAAAAGTGGACGGCGCATGCAGGGCGATTCGGGAGTATGAGACGCAGTGCTACCTTGAGGAGAGGCAGAACGACCTCATAGTTCCAGAGTTTGGGAAGGTGGGCATGCTTGGGTGCCCGATATCAAAGGCCTACGGGGGTCTGGGCTATGACATACTGACGTACGCTTTTGCGCTGGAGCGGATAGGGAGGGAGGGAAACTCTCTCCGGACGTTCTTTTCTGCACATGTATCGATAGGGCAGATGGTGCTGCAGTCCTGGGCAGACGACGAGCAGAAGAGGAGGTACCTGCCGCAGGCCGCCTCGGGAAAGATGATAATGGGTTTTGCACTGACCGAGCCGGATGCGGGAAGCGACCCGGGTTCGATGACGACAAAGTTTGAGGAGGTGGGCGGGAATTTTGTCCTCCGGGGTAAGAAGCACTGGGTGGGTAACGGGACCATGGCGGGGGCGCTGACCACGTACGCGAAAGGGCCGGACGGAAGGATCTCTGCGTTCATAGTGGATACGGACTCGAAGGGATTCCGTGCCCGGGAGATGAAGGACAAGATGGGGCTGTTATCGATAAAGAATGCGGAGGTTACATTTGAAGACTGTATTGTCCCAAAGAGGAACCTGCTTGGGACGATGGGAAAGGGACTCTCCATAGCGTACAGCGCGCTGATTGACGGGAGGCTCTCGGTGGCGGCGGGCGCAGTAGGGGTAATGAAGGATTGTCTTGACGAGTCCATGAGGTACTCGCAGAAGAGGCAGCAGCACGGCTCGTTGCTTGCAAAGAAGCAGCTCATTCAGGAGCATCTCGCATCGATGATTGTGGGTATCGAGTCATCGAGGTGGCTTGTGTACCGGGCCGCTGCGGCACGCCAGAGGCTGCATGACTATGTGGAGAATCTCAAGGAAAAAGTTCCACACTGGCAGGCGCAGCTAAACCGGGAGGATAGGGAATATGAGTCGCTGAGGAAGAAGGCGGACAGGCTTGCGGCGGTTGCAAAGCTGCATGCGACAAATGCCGCGTTTGATTGTGCAAACAGGGCGGTGCAGGTTTTCGGGTCTGCAGGGTACCAGAAGACCGCAAGGGTGGCAAGGCACTTTCTTGACTCGCGGGCAATAGTGATTTATGAGGGGGCAAACGAGGTGCTCAAGCTGAAGATAGCGTCGCTTGAGCTTGGGGACAAGTATCAGGCGTACTAGGCTGCAGGACAGGCCCCTTGGATGGATTTGTGCCAGGCGGGCTGTTATTTGGGGGTGGATTTCGTGGGTACTTGGCAGGTCAGGCCTTCCTATGGGGGAGAGACCGGCAAATCCCCTTGGAATACCTGATTTGTTATGTATGTTTTAGCAAGGGTGGATTTTTTGGGGTGTCTTGTTGGGAATTCGGGTACCAGGGCAATGGTGGAACGGGGGATTTTGAAGGTGGAGTACGGGATGCTGCCGGTCCTTTTGGAGGTTGGCGTGAGGAAAGGATGATTTTCGCAAAAGCAGCCCGTCAATGTACGGGACACGCTACAGAAAATTTTGGTGCTCTCATCATATTTATTTCGTTCTGTAGGCTGTTTCATCTGTTTTATTTTTTTTGGGCAACACTTAACAACGATGAAACACTATAGTTTGCATGACTTTACAGGGGTCTAGGATACAGTGGAGCGAGTTTGAGGGTCCTCCGTACCGTACGTACACGCTCTCAAACTTCAGGGAGATTCCGCAGGTAAGGAGGCTGCCAAAACAACTCCAGTTCGAGATGGAGGTTGTTGCAAACGTCTTTCCATTTAAGACCAACAACTACGTTGTAGAACAGCTTATTGACTGGCGCAATGTTCCGAACGACCCTATTTACATACTTACGTTTCCACAGAAGGGGATGCTCAGGCCCAAACACTTTGACAGGATGGCGGATGTCATACGTGGTGGTGCTGACAGGCAGGAGGTCCAGAAGGTTGCAAACAAGATAAGGATGCAGCTCAATCCGCACCCTGCGGGGCAGATGGAACACAACATACCGGAGCTGAGGGACGGTACGAAGCTTTACGGGATGCAGCACAAATACAAGGAAACAGTCCTCTTCTTCCCAAGCCAGGGACAGACGTGCCACGCGTACTGCAGCTTCTGCTTTAGGTGGCCACAGTTTATCGGGATAAGCGAGTTAAAGTTTGCAATGCATGAGACGAAGCTACTTGTGCAGTATTTGAGGGAGCATCCGGAGGTAACTGATGTGCTGTTTACCGGAGGGGATCCTCTGGTGATGAAGACGGTCCTTCTTGAGGGTTACATAATGCCGCTACTGGAGGCCAAACTTCCAAACCTAAGGACGATAAGAATCGGCACAAAGTCGCTTTCTTACTGGCCTTACAGGTTTATCTCTGATAATGATGCGGATGAACTGCTTGAGCTCTTCGAGGCAGTCTCGGCCTCGGGGGTACACCTTGCGATAATGGCGCACTTTAACCACGGCGTGGAGCTTGAGACGGATGCGGTAAGGCAGGCAATACTGAGGATAAGAAAGAAGACGGATGCGCAGATAAGGACCCAGTCGCCGATACTGAGGCACATCAATGATGATCCTGTTGTATGGGCAGAGATGTGGAAGAAGCAGGTTGCGCTGGGTCTCATACCGTACTACATGTTCGTGGTCCGGGATACCGGGGCGCAGCACTACTTTGGAGTTCCGCTTGTGCGGGCACAGGCCATATTCCGCGAGGCCTATCAGGGGGTAAGCGGGCTTGCAAGGACTGTGCGGGGGCCCAGCATGTCTGCCACGCCTGGCAAGATCCAGATTCTGGGCACAACGAAGGTCGGGCGTGTAAGGGCCATAGTGATGAGGTTCCTTCAGGGCAGGAATCCTGACTGGGTGCACAGGCCGTTTCTTGCCAAGTACGACGGAGGGGCCATATGGATAGACGGGCTCAAGCCGCTCGACGGGGACAAGTTCTTCTTTGAGACGGAGCTTGAGCAGGTGCTCAAGAAGGAAAGCGCGTCGGCTGGAGAAGAGACAAGCTCTGCCGGTGGCGGGCCGCCATAGACAATCTTCAGAGGATGGGCGGCCAGGACTGCGGCATTGTGCAGAAACTGAGCCAGGATAGGATAGATTTTGTGGAGTTGTGGTTCGTCGACCTGTTCGGGAGGGTGCACAGCCTTGGGGTGCCGTCGCACTCGCTTGACGAGGACGCGATAAGGTACGGGCTTGACAAACTAGACTCGAGCTCGATAAGGGGGTTCGGGTCGGTCAATGACTCGGAAATACGCATGGTACCGGATATCTCAACGTACAGGCTCCTGCCGCCTGAGTATGATGCGAGGGGAAGGAGGAACGCGCGAATGTTTGCGAATCTCTACTGCGGCGGCCTGAGGGGTGATGAGATGCCCAGGAGGCATGAAAGGGACTCGAGGGCTGTGTGCTCGGGCGCGGCAGACGATCTTGCAAGGGAGGGACTGGAGGGGCGCTGGGGGCCGGAGATTGAATTTTTTGTTTTTGACGGGGTATTGGGACCGGACATGATAGACCATGCCTGGAGGCGGCGGGGAATGGTCGGGTACCGGATAGAGTCGGCCGAGCTTGGCGCATGGAAGGGTGCGGAGTCCAGTCCCAAGGCGGGATACTGCAAGGCTCCCCCGGGTGACACCGTGGGGGACTTTAGGAGGGATGTCTGCGAGAGGCTTTACAGGTATTTTGGCATTAGGGTGGAGGCACATCACCACGAGGTTGCAACGGCGGGACAATGCGAGATCAATATAGAGTACGGGCGCGCACTGGAGATTGCCGACGGTGTTGTTACGATAAAGAACCTTGCCAGGGTGGTGGCCGCGGCGCAGAACAGGGTTGCAACCTTCATGCCAAAGCCGTTCTATGGGGACAATGCATCTGCAATGCACATGCATCAGAGCCTGTGGGGAAAGGATGGTAGGAATGTGATGCATGATCCGGCAGACAGGGCCGGCCTCAGCCAGCTTGCAAGGTACTACATAGGGGGCATACTTGATCATGTGGGAGCGCTGTGCGCACTCTCAAACCCGACGACCAACTCGTACAAGCGGCTTGTGCCAGGGTATGAGGCGCCCACATGCGGGTGCTGGGGGGTGGGCAACAGGTCGGCTGCGATAAGAATCCCGGGAGCGGGAGGTGGAGGGAACAGAAAGCGCATAGAGTTCAGGGTTTCTGACGCTGCATCTAATCCGTACCTGCTGGAGGCGGCGCTTACCATGGCGGGACTTGACGGGATTAGGAAGAAGACTGATCCCGGGGATCCGGTTGAGGAGAACGTGTACCATATGAGTGCGGAGCGGAGGAGGATGCATTCGATAAGGCAGCTCCCTGCTACTTTGAGGGACTCTCTTGACGCCCTGCAGAGCGACCGCGGATTCCTCAGGGGAGTATTCTCGCCAGGACTGCTTGACTCGTACGTATCGATAAAGTACTTGGAGTCTGACGAGTTCTCGCAGACGCCCACAGCATGGGAGATTGCGACGTATCTTGACGTGTGAGGGTGCTATTATCGGGACGCGATGGGGGTGCACGGGGCGCGGGCCTGAGGGGGCCTTGCAGGCATGCAAGGCAAGAAATTCCATTTTGATATTAGCTATAGAAAGGTAAGTATTAAATTGGAAAAGGGAGAAGTAGGAGCAGGATATGAACGGCAGGAATGACGAGGAATGCAGGATAGTGCACGAGTCGCTCAAGGCGTGCCCCATTGACAACACGTTTAGGATTATAGGGAAAAAATTTACGGTACACATCATTCGTAACATTACAAGGCTTGGGCAGACGAGGTTCAACGAGTTCCTTGATTCGATAGAGGGGATTAACCCCAAGACGCTCTCGGCAAGGCTGCGTGAGATGGAGAGGAACGGCATAATTGAGAAGAAGGTATATTCTGGAACTCCTGTGAGGATAGAGTACTCTATGACAAAGAAGGGGCTTGCGCTCAGGCCTGTCCTTGAGGCTATGGCGGCGTACTCTATGCAGTATTGTGCCGAAGACGTGTTCAAGGACGGCAAGCCGCGCGTGCTCAAGCAGATCTACTCTCGGCCAAAGGATGCAGCTGCATAGTGTCGGGGAAGATAATGGCGGCTTACCTTGGGTTAACTTGCTTTCCTGCTGTTAACTTGATAACTTAAATACTATAATGTGTATAGTAACTATACATCTGATAGTTAATAAAAAAAATTCTAAATGGGAATCGGCCGTAGGAACGGACATGGGAAGACCATGCGTCGAGGGGGGTGGCCACGGTCCTCTTGTAACAGACAGCTTCCGGGGGGAGATACTCTGTGCCGGATGCGGATATGTACTTGAGGACAGGGTGGAGGACACGGGGCCGGAGCTAAAGTCCTACAGCATGGAGGAATACTCGCAGAACTCTAGGACGGGACTTGCGTCAACGCTGTCGATGCATGACCGGGGGCTAAGTACGGTTATTGCAAACTCTGGCAGGGATGCGTCGGGCAACTCTATATCGTCCTCAATGAAGTATGCTTTCAACAGGCTGAGGACATGGGACAGCAGGTCGAAGACGACGTCATCGGAGAGGAATCTAAGGTCTGCGTTCATTGTGATGGAGGGAGTGCAGTCAAAGCTTGAAGTCTCGGACGCCGTTGTAGAGAGGGCGGCATACATCTACAGGAAGGCGATGGGCAGGAAGATTATCAGGGGGAGGACGATAGGGGCAATGGTCCTCTCTGCACTTTACGTGTCTTGCAGGGAATCGAATGTGCCAAGGACGCTTCAAGACATCGCAAGGGTGGGGAATGTTTCCTTCAAGGATCTCTCAAGGACGTACAGGGTGCTTGTCAAGTCGCTTGACCTGCAGGTTGACTCGTTCAACCCCGTGGAGTTTGTGTCAAGGATAGGGGCAAGGGTTCAGCTGAGCGAAAAGTCAAGGAGGGATGCTCTCGACATACTTGAGAGGGCACGCGAGAAGGGAATGACCGCGGGAAAGAACCCCGTCTCTCTTGCTGCAACGGCGGTATTCCTCTCGGGGATTGTAAACAGGGAGGAGGCCACGCAGAAGGGGATAGCAAGCGCGTCCGGCGTGTCAAGCGTGACGATTAGGAACCTTGCAAGGAAGATTTCGGCCGAGCTCGGGCTAGCTGCAATCTGACCTGACGGTAGCTGATTTTGAGCCGCGGGGATTAGAATTGCTCTTTGATGGCTTGTAATTTTATGGGGGGTGCCTCGCTGGCAAGGGGTGACATTAGGGGAAGGCGGTTGAGGCAAACGTAATTGCTGCAAATTCCAACCTAATGCATGGGGGAGGGCAGGTGCGACCGTAAGGAGGGGCGGCCAGGTAATGCGGGAGATCTATATGAAGAGCCTCTGTCTGGTGGGGTGGCGGCGATGACCGGGACGGGGTATCATGATGAATGAGTTGTGCGTACTTGACTGTTGTATAATCTCATATCTCTTGAAATGTCTGGTATAAAGGTGACCCGTGACACAGTGGCGACTTTTAAATAGTATTCGTGGTACTGGACAGCATTTGGTGCTGAACCTAAAACCGCACGAGTATGTCGAGAGGCTGTCAGAAAACAAGCATATCATGATGCTGTACGATAATGAAATGTATGCAAAAGAGGTGGAGTTGGTTTTCGTCAGGAAGGGGCTTGAGAATGGGGAGCACTGTATCTATATTATGCATGACGGCTGGAGGCCGGTCAGGGACGAGTGGGATTCGATGGGCATTGACGTGGATGAGGAGGTCAAAAGGGGGATGCTGCACATAGTGGGTCCTGGGAATCATGGAGAATTATCTGGCGGCTGGCCTGACTTGGGGGTGCTCCCAAGTCTGGGGCACGGGAAGGTGCGGGTCGTTGGAAGATGGATTCCGGATATCGAAACCGTCCATGGGATCTCGTCAGAACTTGGGATTGAGAGGAAGGTTGGCGAGCAGTTCCGCGGCATCAACGGGTCTGTCATGTGCACATATCCTGCCTCAAAGATTTGCAGCAAGGGACGTTCGAACTGGACACTCCAGATAATTAACGAGCACGATGTGGTAATCTTTGTGACGGGGCCCGGGGAGGGGAGGGTACATGAGATTGGGTGAGTTCAACGCATCAGCAAATGCGGCCGGTGGCGCATGCAGGCAAAGGGGGAATGAACGGATGCTGCATTGGGTCTAGGGTGCTGGCTTTGCATAAAGGTAAAATTTCAGGCTTTAGGACTGGAGATTATGCAGACAAGGCCTGTTGCGATTGCAATGCTTGGCGTGGCAGTGGCCGCTGTGGGCACATTTGTCTTCCTCAACTTTTACGGGGCGCCAAGCGAGGCATGGCTTCTTAGGGGAGGGCTTGACGTCTCAAGCGGCGCATTTGCCAACGGGACTGCGATTCCGGCTCAATACACCTGCAAGGGGGAAGATATCTCACCGCCGCTCTCTTGGGGCGGTTACCCGCCGTCGGCAAGATCTATTGCGATAATCATGGAGGACCCTGACGCGCCATCGGGGACGTTTGCTCACTGGATACTCTACAACGTGAGGCCAGGCCTGGGTTCGGTCGGGAGCGACCAGCCGGACGGCGGAAGCATACAGGGCGTGGGAATGCAGGGAACGGATGACTTTGGGGAGGTGGGCTACCGCGGGCCGTGCCCGCCGCCCGGAAGCGTGCACCATTACAGGATAACTGTTTTTGCGCTCAACAAGGTGCTAAACATGTCTCCGGGCTCAACGCGTGCGGAACTGCTGAGGGAGTTGATGGGCCACGTAGTAGCAAGCGGAACGCTTGTGGGAACGTTTGGGTTGCCGGGGAATGCGGCGGGACCGGGGGGACAGCAGGGGTAGAGGCCTGCGGGAAGGTACGAAGGATGGGCCATTCTCTCAGGTGATAACGGTAGCTACGGAGTTAAATGAGGACGACACATTGTAGGGCAGATGCCCACGCAGAATTACAGGAACGACCTTGGGATAATTTCGGACATACTTTCGGCGGCAATGGAATTTGGCAGGAATGGGGCGCTCGTATCGTACATTACGAGGAGGACAAACCTGTCGCACTATGCAGTGCTTGAACGGTGCGGCAGGCTCGTGGATGCGGGACTGCTTGAACAAAAAAACGAGGGGCGGACCAGGATATTCGCAGTCACGGAGAAGGGAGTGAGCTTCTTTGGGCATCTACAAGGATTCCTGGAGATGGTCCGGGATGCAAGACTGCGGTACTGACGAACGTGGGGCCTAGTGGGCTACGTAGTGCGATGCCTTCCTTGAGAGGAAGGTGCTTGCGATTGCCAGTGCAAGCGAGGCTGTCCAGAGAGCCATCAGGGTCATGTCGTATATATTGTCGCGGTCAAAGAGGGTGTTGATTGCAAGCCCGGCACATGCGGCGGCAACTGCAGCAACTGCAAGCACCCAATTCTTGTTCATGCCATAATGGGCGCGTGAAAAAAGATATGTCTTGCCTACCTTTGTTCATCTTGAAAACCAGCGGGGCTGAAAGAGGTGTGGATGCAGACATGCCGGGAATGCTAAGGGCTTGATCGCAAGTTTAAACATAATTGACAGATCAAGCTGAGCTTACAGATTATCTAAAAAATTGAAAAGGCAAAAATGTTGAGATTTATCAGTTTGGCCTCCCTACTGGTAGTGCTGGTGGCCTGCTCCCCATCCGGGCTTGCTGTGGCGCAGCCGGCCCTGGAGAAGGCAGGCGGCCACGAGTATTCTTTCCTGCTGCGGGGGACGGGCGGGTTCACCGTGGACGGAAAAAATTTCAGCCACTTTGAGTTCAACATTGTCTGCAGAACGGAGGGAGACTGCACAGGATCGGAGATCATTCTGGGCAGGGTGGGGATTCAGGTGGGAACTGCGGCCTACTCTGCCAGTGGTGGCCAAAGCAGGATATCGGTAGAGTCGGAAAGCCTCAAGTGTGATGTGTTCGACCTAGGGCCTGCAAATGCTGGGGAGAGGGTGGTATTTGACTGTCTCCAGCCGTACGGCTCGGGGATCTCTGCAGACGCGGTTCTGATTCAGCCTGGCTTGCACTAGCGTGCTCCGTGCAGGCCCGTGGCGGCCTGCCATGAAGGATGGCGGCAGGGAGGATTGAACCATATTTAAAACAGCTAGCCACAATGACCTCGTGGGATTATGAATAGTATGGTGCTTGCCGCAGTCTTTGCGCTCTTGTTGGCTCCGGCATCAACGCTTGCAATGCAGCCAGCAGGAGGCGGATACCAGTCAGACTCGACTTCCGACCTTCCGTACGTGCTGCCGGCTCCGCAATCAGGGGCAAACTCCACTGCAGGCTCTGTAGTTGCCACGGTGCCAGTAGGGGTCTACCCGTCGGGGGCTGCATATGACCAGCGCAACGGGGATGTCTACGTGACTGACGTGGGGCAGGCATCAGTCTCGGTAATTGACGGCACGACGGACAAGGTCACGGCAACAGTGCCGGTTGGCCACTGGCCTATAGCGGCGGCATATGACGGGGAAAACGGCGACATCTACGTCACCAACTTTTACTCGTGGACAGTCTCAGTAATTGACGGATCGAAAAACACGGTGTCTGCAACCGTCAAGGTGGGCAAGGATCCGTACGGGGTTGCATACGACACGCGGAACGGCCTTGTCTACGTGGCAAACGGGGGATCCGGAACTATCTCGGTAATTGACGGGAGGAACAACAAAATTGTGGCCACTATTCAGGTGGCGCCGCATCCAAAGCACCTTGCGTACGACGGAGGGAACGGCGACATCTATGTCACCAACTTTTACTCGGACACGGTTACGGTAATCGACGGCTCTACAAACAGGGTGGCATCGACCATACCGGTGGGAGCCGAGCCGGCGGGTATTGCATACGATCCAGCCAATGGGGGCATGTACGTAGTAAACTTTGGGTCGGGCACAGTCTCGGTAATTGACGGCACGACGGACAAGGTCACGGCAACAGTGGGGGTGGGGCAGCATCCTAACGGGATAGCATACGATGGGGCAAACGGCTTCCTTTATGTGGCCAACGGGGACTCGTTCACGGTTTCCGCAATCAACGGCGGGACAAACAGGGTGGTCGGTACGGTGGAGGTGGGGGCGGGCCCTGACGGGATTGCGTACGATGCCGCAAACGGGCTGGTTTATGCAGTAAACCAGAACTCGTATACGGTTTCTGTTATTTCCCCAGCCTCTCCGGCCCCAGAGTTTGGCACGGCGGCGCAGCTTGCACTTGCAGCTGCAGTGGCAGGGGGATTGGCAGTCACAAGGCGGAGGCTGACTGGGCGGGCGTTGTTATTCAATTGATTTTTCTTTCAATCTGGTGAACGATAAATCAACTTCTTGCATCGACATTAGGAGGAACAGTCAGTCTCCAGTACCTGTGTCACCGCATCTGCTGGAGAGTCTTGCTTGAACCGTGACATTTGCATGCCATTGGCGGGGTAATTCCCTCTGATGCTGGATTGTTCCGGAATTGGGGCTCTAGCCTTGAATGGGGGATTGATGGCATTTGAGATTATGGTGCTCCGCGCCTGCGAGTTGGTGGTTTCCATTTGATACATCTCCCTGTTTATTAACTTGGGTCTTTTACGGATTCTGGAATGGGGGAACTGGAAAATTACCTCTCGGAGGGGAAGGAAGGGAAGGACGAGTCCGAGGTCACGTTGGAGGAGATGTGGCGGGTCATCGAGGATTTCGGGATAGACAGGAAGCTGTACGAGATGAAGAACCCGACCATATCGGAGATAAAAAGCCTGTACCACCTGATTAAAGGTAGAAGGGCATAGGACTTCAGGCCCGGGTTACCTGGCAACATGAATTTACTCGACAAAATCTTGTGTGATGTCAGGCTCATCCATGGCTGCAGGGGCAGATTATTGAATTTGGGGATGGGCTAGGAATCACGAAGGATCTCCTTAATTGCGGCGTAGGTCTTGATGAACCGCATCCCCTTGGGCGTTGTCTTGTAGAGTGTCCCGTTTCCTGCCTTTGTGGTGGCCCTCTCGACCAAGCCTGCAGACTCGGCAAAGTCAAGATATCCGGTAAGGAGCTTCGAGTTGAGGTGGCACCTGAACATTACGTGTGTCTTTAGCCTGCTCTGGCCGCATATTTCAAGAATGCCTGCTATGATGTCCATCCAGTCCCGGTTATTCCTTTTGTGCAGACTGCTGCCGGCAATGCGCCTTCCTGCAGGACTTCCCATGGCACACCTACGGAGGTCCTGGCACCGGATGCCCGTACATGCCGTTCAATGAAGATCCATACATATACAAATTACGGATGATTGCTACCTAACGAATTTCTATAGGATTATTCTACCCGCAGGATGGTGACGGGATGGAGGGATGACTTGGCAAAAGTACCGTTCCTGCCTGCCGGAGCGGGTCGGGTTTTCAAGCAACTCTTGTGCTGGTGGACCCGAGTACGGGGACCAGAATTGGGGACCATGGACGGTAATCGTGCATCATCTTTTTTTGGATCGGGCAGCTAGCATAACTTATGGCTGCAAGGGATGTCATGCTTGCCGTGGCCGCAGCGGCGCTGCTAGGGGCAGGGCTCTTGCCCTCTTCGCTTGCCACTACGGGCGTGCTCTACAATGCGTATTCCTGCCAGCATATGGGCGGGAAGTGGAGTGGAATGCCTGGAGATACGTGCGCGGTATCTGCTCTTGTGGTGTTCCGGGGAGAAACGGTAATGGTTACAAACGGCATCACTCTTGTAAATTCGGGCGGGCTCATCGTCGGAGGGGTGCTCTTCAATAACGGCGGGGCAATAGTGAACAACGGAACGGTTTCCAACTCGGGAATAATATCAAGTGTGGCAGGAACTTTCTCAAACCATGGGACGATGACAAACAGGGGGACCATCCTCAACTCCGGCCGGTTTGTTGACGATGGGAATGTGTTCAACTCTGGCACGGTTTTAGACGACGGCGGGATTATTGTGGCACGGCACGGGGATCTTTCAAACGAGCAGGACGGGTTGCTCGCAGTGGAGGCAAATGGTAGCATCTCAAGCTCGGGCAGGATTGGGAACGCAGGTACGGTGCAGGATGATGCTCGGCTTGTGTCGGACGGCCTTTTGTTGAACTCGGGAAGGATGTACGTCACGGGCAGGCTTGAAAGCTCCGGAACTTTCTCAAACAACGGGACTGTGGAGAGCAGGGGTATGATGGTAAACGGGAGGGGTGGCACGGCCTACAACGGCAATGCGATCCATGACCTTGGAATCCTTGAAAACCTCGGCACCTTCTCAAATTTTAGGCTCGTCGAGGTGGGACAAAAGGGGACCCTCGAGTGCCTTGGCAATATGACAAACTATGGTATTATACTAAACGGCGGCAAGGTAGAGGTTTTGGCAGGCGGCACTCTCTCAAACCGAGGCACGATATCAAGCAGGCTTGGGACGATTGCGGTATTGGGGACCCTTGACAACCAAGGGGCGATATTTGGAGGGGGGCTTGGATAAAGTACTGTGTGCGTCTAAGAATTTAGTTCCTTGAGAGGACAGAGGACAAGATTTCGAGTCCCTGCTCGACCTCCTCTCTTGTTATCACTAGAGGTGGGATTATGCGGAGGGCCTTCTGGCCGGCGCCGAGCGTGAGGAGGCCTGCCCTGAAGAGTTCTGCAATCTTTTTCTCCCTGCGTTGGCGCGTCTCAAACTCTAGGCCTATCATGAGGCCGAGGCCACGCACGTCGGAGACCCCCTTTTTTCCGACGAACTCGCGGAGGCCCTTTCTTAGAATGCCACCCATCCTCGTGGCGTTATCAAGCAGCCTGTCGCGCCTGATGACCCGGATTGTCCTTGCGCCTACCGCCATGTCTATCCTGCTTCCTCCCCCCCAGGTGCTGGATAAGGCGGACCTGTCGCGGGGTTCAAGCTCCCTGCGGTATGCAGTTGCACCTACCTGCAGTGCCTTTGCGGCGCTCATGATGTCAGGCTCGACGCCGTAATGCTCAAAAGCCCACCACCTGCCGGTGTGGCCCACACCGGACTGGACCTCGTCAAGTATGAGGGGAACTCCGTACTTTGTAGCCGACCTGCGCAGCGCCCCGATGAATTTTTTGGAGGCGACGTTATAGCCTCCCTCGCCCTGCACAGTCTCGGTGAGTATGAATGCCACCTTGTTTTCCTTCAACAGGGGTTCAACAGCGTCAACCTCGGCATCGGAGTCGCTTGTGCAGAACTTGATCCTAATGACAGGCAGCTCGGGAAAGTTGTACTTATGGACGGGCTTGCTTGAAGTAAATGTGAGGGCGCCAAGGGTTCTTCCGTGGAATGCGCCGTGGCATGAGACGCCGGGAAGGGGACCCATGCGCCTGTAGGCAATCTTTATTGCGTTCTCAACCGCCTCGGCACCGCTGTTGATGAGGAAGACCTTGAATCTGCGAGGGAGGATGGATGCAAGCTCCACGACAAATTCGGCGTGCTCTTTTGAGTAAAAATCCTGGCCTGCAATCTTGTGGGTGCCGCTGGTAGAGTACTCGGCGAGTACCTCCAGGACGTCCGGGTGCGAGTAGCCAAGAGGGCAGGCCCCGATGTTTGAGGTAAAGTCAAGGAACCTGTTGCCGTCAAGATCCTCTATGGTGCAGTCGTGGCCGTTTGCTATGACGAGGGGGTACATGAAGGTAGAATCATAGGCGTATCTGCGCATCCGAGAGATGATCTTCCTTGCGTTGGGACCCGGTATCTTGGCTGTCATGGTTGATGCTAACAGTTAGAAAAATTTTCTAATAAAGGGTTCCATTGGCATGTCATGGGTGAAAACCACCGCGGTTACGACGAGCTTACGCGCAGGCAGAGGCAGAGGAGGGCGCGGCGGGAACGGGGCTTGAAAAATGGCTGAAAGCAAGTGCGTGCTTTGGCATGGTGGCGGGCTTGGGTGAAGGAGGTATATGGAAAGCAGGTTTGGGGCGAGTGTCCAGAACGTCTGGCTGTCTTTATGAGGTGGGCGCAGGCATGGGATCGGTCTGGGATGATTTTTTGCGGTCTGTCGGGCTAGGCGCCGAAAAATGCGGCACGATCATCTTGGATGGCATGAGATAAAATCTAGCGAATCTGGTCCTGAACTCCGGTGCAGCCGCACACAAGGCAGCTCATCTGGTGGAATCCTATGAAACGGGATCCGCATCCGCGGCACCTCAGCTTCACTATTTGGCTCATGCCTTTTCTTCTCCGACCGAATAATAAAAAATTGCGATACAAAGTTCACCAACCTTGTTGCCGCGTGATCCTGAACAATGCAGTGTAGACCGATTTTTTAAATCCGATGGTGACCAATTTAATGTGTGGAAATTGTCTGCAGGGACTATGGATTTGAGTGCAGCTACCGCGTGGAGGGGGAGGGGGCGGAGGTCATGGAGAAATTCGGAAGGCACTCGGCCGAGGTGCACGGGATAGAGTATTCGGAGGGTGCACTGGGGCAGATACTCCAAAGAAAGTCCCACTAGGAAAGATGGTGTTGGACCTGGTATTTGGTCAATGCTCTCTTGGAATCCGTCTTTAAACACGCACTCCTTACTGAATCGCTATGTTGCTGGGCATTGTCCGTATCCTTCGAGGACCTGCTTGCCATTTCTGCTATCGGTGGTAAAACTCCCGTCTGATTGGCAGGATGGGAACGTTGGCATCCTTTGCCTTCTTGTAAACAAGGATTAGGTAGAGGACGTCGCAAACAAATATCGATATGTAAAAGGCAGGGAGGATGACTGACTGGTGTGAGATTGGCTAGTGTGCATAGAACGAGGCACTTGATATCGCGGTACCGAGCATCTTGAAGAGGCCTATGGGGAAGGACTGTCCCCTAAGACCGTTTCTTTGGCGGAGCATGAATATGAAAAGAATTGACATGAGCAGGTTCTGCCCAAATGCCGCGTATGCGCCCTGCCAGTCTTCAAACCAGTAGCAGGAAAGGTAGATGGAAACCGACGAGGCGGCGGCTGACAACAGGAACAGCAGGCGTATCTTGGTATGGGAAAATTTGGGGAACTCGGGCCCGCAGTATCTCAGGCACTGGAAAACGATGACAAGGTCGAGCAAAAACCATGCATAGTCTATGTAGAGTTGCGGTGGCCGGTGAGGATGGACGAATGAAAAAATTGCCTCCCATGATATGTTTGCGGAGAGGGCAACAAAAGGCATTCCATACGTCCTGTCCGCGAAACCCTTTCTGATTATGAGGACATACGTCAGAGACCAAAAGATCCCGCCTACAATCATTAATTCCGTAAACATGCCAGGTAGGCTTGCAGGCAACTCACTTTAATGCCAGTGTTTTTCTGGCCCTTCCGTTGGTAAAAACCGGGACCGTGAAAGAATGGGCCGATACTTGCCTTGGATGAACTGGTATCTGCAAGCAGTCTTGGGCAAAAAATAATTTCCGGTACACGCAAGTTCAGGCGCCCTTTGTTCCGGAATGCGGGGACAAAGGGGCCTCTATTTGAGATCATTTAACATTCGGATATCGAAGCGATTTTGCGTTTTCATCTTGGCAAGCAGTTCGTCGATGTTTGAATGGTCGTGATAGGATTCGCTGTGTCTGATGTCGTAAAGCAGGCAGGCCTCAGAGCAGTGGGTGGCGCTCCAGTCCTCCATGGGGGCACCGCAACGCTCGCATGTTTCTGCCATCAGGCATAAAAATTCCGCATCGCATAAAAAAGTTCCTCAGGATTTATGGGATACCCTTTGCAGTTTTTTTAATTATCGTCTAATGACCGTGGGTTGCAATATGGGCCGATTTGGTGGCGGCATTCATGGGGTCATGGCAGAAAATTTTGCAGGCGGCGCCATGTTGGAGACGTGAGGAAATGGGGGGCGGTGCTTGTAATGATGTGCCAGAAATTTAGAACATGAACATTACGCTCTTGTCTGTTACGTTTATCTTGACCTTTCTTCCTGCGAGTTCCTCGATTACGTCCTTGAACAAATGACCAAGGTATAGCGACCACTTTTTGCCCAATTCGGGCTGTATGACAATCGTGTTCAGATTGCCTTTTAGCTGGCGCCTAAATGGGATTCGAGATGCAAAAGTCCATGACTGGATAAACCCTATGAAACTGTCAACGGTGTAATCATTCTTCAAAACTGCCATCATGTCTGTCGTGACATCCTTTGACATCTGGCCTGCCATTTCGATTATTTTCTCCTCGGGAAACTCGTCCATCAGGCGTATCAGCAAGGGCCTTGGAAAACCGACAATTCCTGCCTTTCCGGCATTTCCCTCGTATCCGAAATAGTTCCTGCATACCTCGGCCAGGACGGTGTCAATGTCCACGTTTTTTACCGTGGATTCTGTCTCCAGGTGTTCTACTATCTCGTCGGGCAGCCGGAATGAAATGCTTCTGGATTTTGTACGGTTTTCAGTAAGGACCATGATTTCCCAGCCTTGTACGGTATTTACGGCCGTCTGGGATAAAAACATGATCCACATGGTGGTCAGGCACTGTATAATTCCAAAGAATTTTTCGGCTGCCATCATGCTAGTTCAGATGATGTATCTGGTGGGAAATCACGATGTTGTACTGCCTAGGAGACAAATTTTTGATGTCGTCGAGATTGTATGCGCATACCCCTGTCAACGTGCTCTCATATTCATGGCTTAGTTCAGACTCGTAATTTATTGTCTCGTCCACGTCGCCATTTTCAAAGAAGGGATGCATGTCTGCAAAAACTCGCAGGCCGTTCATGCCTCCCGCCAGTGCCTTCTCCCTTGCAGTCTCCCAGAACTTTACGACCCTAGAGGTGTTGGGAAATCCGTTCTTGTAATACGACTCGTCCGGAGTCATGATGTAGACCCGCCCTGCCGACTCTAATCTGCCTAAATTGACATTCTCATGTTTGATTCTTTGGCGAATGTCGGCTCCTTCCAGCTTGTTAAAAATCAGGACCGTGGCCTCGTTATTTTCCAGACCCCTCTTCAGAAACCTAAAGGCTTCCTCGTATTTTGATCTCTGCTGCCTGTATGTGTAAAGGACATGGCTGCCTCCTGCAACATGCTCAAGACCGGTCACACTTCTGCGACCTAGGCTCATGACTTTGGCGACCGCAGGTTCCGGGGAGGTGGCTGTCTTTGCATATTGCCCTGTTTGCATTGATGGTTGCAAACCTGAACCTCTTTTTTTGACAAGATATTTCTTGCCCGACTTGGGAGGCGCGGATTTCTTTTTGACCTGGGCGGGATCAAACTTTTTGCTCTTCTCGACGCTCTTTCTAATGCATTCCTCAGAGCAGTGAGTTATTCCACCATTTGGCAGGACTCCACCGCAAACTTCACACCTCATTTCAAATTTCTAATCAATGGGTTATCGTATATAAAGCACGACCTGACATTCAGGATTGATAATAAGACAGGTAAAAGATCCTAGATGATGAATTCGGGGGGAAATGAATGAGGTTTACGTACCCGTCCTAGTGGCGAATTTTATCTTGAAGGCCGTTCGGTTGTTCATGGAAAACCCAGGAACTAGACGACAAGAAATTACGGGCCGTGCAGGAAAGGGTTTTGACCTAGTGCAAGAACTGCCACAACTGAGTGGCTTGTTATTTCGGGGTCTCCTCCTTAACGGGAAAAAGATTTCAGAAAATAAAAGGCGAGCCTCACTTAGGTAAGATTTAACTAGTATATTCTTCCACCCCTTATCACATGAAGTACCTCTTGGTTCTGGCGGCAATACTTGGGATAATAGCAGTAGGATCTGCAAACTCTTTTGCAACAACAGGGACAGATCCGATATACATGAAGTACGGGACCATCCAAGGGGACGTTACTGACAAGGCATACCAAAACGCCATAGAGCTGACCAGCTTCCAGTTTGGAGTCGCAAGGCAGGTAACTGGTGCTACTGGCAGCGGATCTACGAGTGCGCCGACCGTAAGCGAGATTACCATAACAAAGCCGATGGACTCTTCATCCCCGGCGTTACTGCAACAGGCATTTGGAGGCACGCCCCAAACAGCAGAGATCTACTTTGTCACTGCAAGCGGCACGGGAACCGAGGTAGTTTATGCAGAGTACAAGCTTACTAATGCTATAGTTACCGGGTATTCGGTGTCGTCTGGCGGGGACCGCCCTACCGAGTCACTCTCATTGGCGTTTTCAAAAATCCAGTTCGAGTACAAGTCACCCAGTACAACCGGAACCAGTACAGGCACCGGTACCGGCACAGTGACTTGGGATCTTACGCAGCAAAAGCTGTCCTAGGTTTAGTCATGTTGGTGGCATGGCTTGGTTTTTAATATCAGAGCAGGCCTCATACTTGCACTTGCTGCCGTTGCAATAGTCTCGTTTGCAGCACATGACGCGTCAGCAGCGATTTACATGAAGATAAGCCCTATCAATGGCCCTGTCACGTCAACGGGGTTTCAAAATGACATCCCGCTCACAAGCATGCAGTTTGGCCTTGCAAAACCTGTGGCGCACCCATCCGGGGTCCAAGAGGTGGGCAGGCCAGTCTTTTCCGATCTTGTGGTTGGAAAACAGATGGACATTGCATCGCCGCAACTTTTAGAGGGCCTAATTGCCGGCAGATCATTTCCGACAGTTGAGATCTATCTTACAACCACATCAAACAGAGTCCAGTTCACATACAACCACATCACGCTTTCCAACGTCGTCATCTCTCACTATTCCGTTTCAAGCTCGGGCCAATTGCCAACTGAGACAATGGGTATAAGCTATGAAAAGATCTTAACACAATACACGCAACAAAACCCGGACGGCTCTCCGGGCCAGGTGTTCTCGTCCTGCTGGGACCTTGTAGGTGACAAGGAATGTAGTGCACCGGCGTCGGATACCGTGCCTCCAACGACAACGGCGACTCTTTCAGGCACTGCAGGAAGAAACGGGTGGTACGTCTCGCCGGTCCAAGTTGCGCTATCTGCGGCAGACAATGCGGGGGGCTCGGGTGTAAGATCCACCAGCTACTCGCTTGATGGAGGTCCGCAGGTAACATACTCTGCGCCGTTTAATGTGACAGGCGACGGCAACCACACCCTCGCCTTCAACTCTACCGATAATGCGGGAAACGTGGAAAAGGAAAACATGCTGCACATCGCAATTGACACGATACCGCCAACACTGGCCATCAAGTCGCCAGCAAACGGCACAATTTTCGAGTCAGCCAATCTGACTGTCTCCGGCAACGCGTCCGATGACATTGACGTTGCATCAGTCACGTGGATGGTGGACTCGGGCAAGGTGGCAAACGCGACTGGCACTACAAACTGGTCATTTAATACCGGCCCGATGAGGCCTGGACCGCATGAGGTATTTGTCAACGCGACGGACGAGGCGGGAAATGTCGCCATGTCATCTCTGTCAGTAATCTATGCAGCGCCGACTCTCACACTGCAACCGCCATCTGGGGCTGCACCCATAGTCTTTAACGCAAAACCGGGAGGATTCACAAACCTCCAATCGGTACAACAGTCAGGCCTCGCAATACCTCCACCGCCTGGAATATTTCCATTGGGGTTCTTCTCGTGGGATGTCATGGGATATGAGCCTGCCACGTCAGTCAACGTGACTGTGACGTCGCCTGCACAGCTTTACCGAGAGTCCCAGTACTTTAAGCTCGTAGGAGACGCTTGGATACCGTTACCTGTGACGGTGTCCGGAAACAACATGACGTTAACGGTATCAGACAACGGACCATTTGATGGTAATCCGGTGGTGGGGGTGATATCGGACCCGGCTGCCATTGCAGATCCTACAAGCGGCACGGTGACAGGAGGTGGAAGCATCGGCAGGGGCACAAACTTTGGGCTTGAGGTGCATTCAGATCTTGACAAGGCAAACCCGATTAAGGGTACTTTCGAATATCACGACAGAAACTCCACTCTGGATATTAGCAGCAACAACATTACATTCCTCTCGGTTGACGCCAACTCGACCCGGGCAACATTCGTGGGAATGGGAACCAATGAGACGCACGATATGCACGGAAGGCATGACGCACATGACAGGCATGGCGGAGACCGCGGCAAGGATATGTTGCTGGTGTCAGTATCAGGCCAGGACAAGACTGGTGGAAATGGCACCCTGTCAATTACCGTAATTAACAGCACGGGCAGCATCGTATATCGCAACTCTGGTACCGTCAGGGGACACATCGAGATTAAAAACGAGGATGTGGATGATGCAAACTCAGTTGTAGGGAACGTAACAGTCGGGAACACGCCAGAGATGCTCGCGTTTGACAGGGATGACGGCAAGATATACGTGGCAAACAATGCGGACGGGACTCTATCGGTGATAGATGGCAGGACAAACTCTGTTGCCAGCACCATAAAGGTGGGCAGCGGACCTCAAGGCGTGGCATTCGACCAGAGGAACGGCAGGGTCTATGTTACAAACACGGGGACATCGTTTGATGGAAACACAGTTTCAGTAATTGATGCAAGGGCAGGCAAGGTGACCGGGACCATCAAGGTAGGGACGGGACCAATTGGTGTTGCGTTTGACGGAAAAAATGACCGCCTCTACGTGGCAAACACAAACTCGCGCTCCGTTTCCGTAATTGATGCAGGCACAGATGCGGTAGTAGCCACAGTCCCTGTAGGAAGTGGGCCTAACTCAGTGGCAGTAGATGACAGGGCCAACAAGGTCTATGTGACAAACTTTTTTGATGGCACCGTGTCAGTTATTGACGGCTTGACAAACTCGGTAACAGGCACGATACCTGTTGGCAGGGATCCGATCGATGTCGCATTTGACGAGAAGAACGGAAATGTGTATGTTGCAAACTTTGAGGACGGCACCGTGTCAGTAATTGACGGCGGAAGGGGCATATTGACAGGTACGGTACCTGTAGGATCAGGCCCGATTGGGGTAACCGTTGATGAATTGAACGACAACATCTATGTGGGAGACTCTTCTTCGGGCGAGGTATCGGTGATTGACGCGCCAACAGGCGAGGTTGTAGCGACTCTTATGGGCCTTGACAGTCCGGCACGCGGAACGGTCGACACGGAAAGCGGCAACATATACGTAGGAAACATTGGTTCTGATAGAGTTACCGTGATAGGTCAGGTAAACCCGCACGGCGACGGTAACCAAGACATTAGGAACCATTAGGGGGGACAACGTGGAGAAAGCGAGGCCTTCTCGGTCAGTGGTGACCACTTTTTTCTAGGATTATTTGAAGTTGAAGCATTTTGTTGACCGGGACATAATGTCAATCCTTCTGCCGCATGACCTTGTCAAAAACAGGCCCGACGTGGATGCGGTCAAAGGGCTTTAATATGTAGTCTTGGGCGCCAAGCTTTATCGCTTCCTGGACTGCCGCCCTGTTTTTTTCTGAACTGATTATTATTATCTTGGCCTTTGGGTTGATGCTGATTATCTTCTTTAACGCCTGGATGCCGTCCATCCTTGGCATGACGATGTCCAAAGCTACTATGTCGGGTCTGAATTTCTCATAGGCCTCGACAGCCTCCAGGCCGTCGGCTGCCTCATAAACTGTTGAGGCGATTTCCTGATGGACGAGGATATCCCTTAGGACGACCCTGAGAAAGGAAACGTCGTCGACCACTAGTATCTTGGCGGGCCTTCTGATGCTCATGAACTTCCAGTCCTTTTTTGCTCAGAACTGCCCAAAACATCTTGATGGCTGATACTTGCAGGGCTTGCTCCCTCCATCTCTTCCTGTTGAAGGTCGGTGCATCTCATACATTGCCAGTTTGCACTTGATATCTCCTATTGTGTCCGTGACGAACAAACTCCGTTCTGATCAGTGGTACATGCTTAATTTCCTGCTTTTGGCATGACGGCGGGTCTCGGGCTTGTAAGGCAAGCCTTCATCACTGCTGCAGGCAAACAAGCCTGGTCATTTGACACCTAAGCGGTCTGTAATTATTGCATGTGTTCCTGCTGCATGTAAGCGGCCGTCTTTAGCAGTCCATGGCGAGACGATCACGGGATTTGGGCGTTAGAGGTCTACTGTTACCAGACTTGGAATTTAGCGATTCATTTTTAGTCGATCCTTAGGTTAGAAAAACATGGCCAGCCTTCGAATCTTATGGGCACGGACTTGCTGCAATATGGGGGGATCTTGGAATTGATCTCGAATATCTTGGTAGCAGTTGACGGCTCCAAGAACTCACTTCGGTGTGTTCAAGAAGCCATCAGGATTGCAGGTGATAAGGGCAAGGTTACCCTGTTGCATGTTGTTTCAAAACTGCCTGATATACCGATCGATGAACCACTTGCTGAATATAGGGAGAGGATGATAAATCAAGGCAAGGCGTACTTTGCCGAGGCTAGGAAGATTGCGTACAAAGGCAGGAAGGAATTGGGAGAGGAAATCCTTTTTGGAGTGCCACGAAACGACATAGCGTATTTTGCAAATCATCAGGGATATGATCTTATTGTAGTGGGTAGGAGGGGACGGACTTCTGCAAGGGAGCGTTTTCTTGGAAGCGTTTCAAGCGCCACTATACTCAAATCCAAGATACCGGTTGTTGTCGTGAAATAGAAATTATAACAAACCGCGAACTCTGATACCGGCCAAACACTATGCAGTACTGCCGTCACCAATGGTACAGGTCACCTGCCGGCAGGCGGTTCTCACGTAGTGGAAATGATGGCATGCACAAAAAAGTAATGGCCCTGGCGTGGGATGGAACTTGGGAGCTGCACGGCACTTGCTGATTTCCCAAGTCCTGTCTTGATTATTTGGCCAAGAAGAGGCCTTCTTGTAATGGACGGGATGGCAAAGGGGGATTTACGCCAGACATGATGCGCCTTGCCTTGTGCAAGAAACTGCTGGCACTCTTGGATGAGGCAACGGGGATGATCCAGAGCACAAATGGCCCGTGATTCAGAGTTCTCATTTAAACGGCCCAGAAAATACCATCCGTGATAATCCGTCCTGTGTTTTTTTGGCTAATATTGCACTTAAAGATAAGGTGTTAAGTATCTTGTTTGCTAACAGTATGGTGACTTGATTTGGGAACAGCCCAGAAATCGGGAGCGGAAACAAAAAGGACTGCGATAAAGCTTGGTGGGATGCACTGCGCAGGATGCGCCACAACAATCCAAAAATTTGTCTCCGATCTTGATGGCGTAAAAAAATGTGATGTCAACCTTGCCTCCGAAAAGGCCGTCCTGGAATTTGATCCGGGGCTTGTGAGCTTGGAGAGGATAGAAAAGGCGGTCAGGGAAGCGGGATATCGCGTTGTGTTTGAAAAACTGACCGTCAAGATCGGCGGGCTGACGGATTCTGCTGACGCCGACAAGCTTGAACGCCGCCTTCGCGGCCTTGAGGGTGTCAGGTATGCCGCCGTGAGTTTTGGCAACGGCCAGGTGCTTGTGGAGTATAACCAAGCCCTGCTCTCGCTTGCAGACATGAGGCAGGCCATAACAAAGAGTGGATACCAGATCCTAAGCGAGGATCTCTCTGGATCGCCGGAGGAGGCAGAGGCAAGAAAGGTAAGAAAACTCTTCTTCCTCGGGCTTGCCTTCACGATTCCGGTCATTGTCTTTGGGTATCCGCAATACCTCAAATTCATACCGATGGCGGGAACTGACACTGCTGCTTACATTGTATTTGCATGCGCAAGCGTCGTCCAGTTTGCAACGGGAAGCAGGTTCTATGTTGGTGCATACAGGATTGCAAGGCTTGGGTCTGCAAACATGGATACTCTTGTCATAACCGGGACGACGGCCGCATACCTTTTCAGCTCCTTTAACACATTTCCGACGCCGAACTGGCACAGCCTATACTTTGACGGTGCCTCGGTTGTCATCACATTCATCATTCTTGGCAAGTACCTTGAGAACAAGGCAAAGGGAAAGGTCTCGTCAATTATCAAAAAGATGCTTGAGCTCCAGCCAAAGACTGCGAGGATAAGAAAGGCCGGGACCGAGTCGGAGGTTCCGATAGAACTGATAAGGGTGGGCGACGAGATCGTCGTCAGGCCGGGGGAGAAAATTCCAGTAGACGGATTGGTCCTTGAGGGGCATTCTGCAGTTGACGAGTCGATGGTTACGGGGGAGTCTGTACCGGTAGGAAGAACGACGGGGGGCGAGGTGATCGGAGGCACAATCAACAGGGAGGGAGTCCTGCTAATCAAGGCTACAAAGGTGGGGGGTGATACCGTCCTTGCCCAGATTGTAAAGCTGGTGGAGGAGGCAACAGGGAGGAAGCCTCCGATGCAGAGGCTGGTTGACAGGGTGGCGGGATACTTTGCATTCATCGTGATGGCAATAGCATTTGCCACCTTTTGGGGATGGTACATTTTCATGCATGCCTCTGCCAATCTTCTTGGTGCCTCGCTGATACCGTCCGTCTCCGTGCTTGTGGTTGCATGTCCGTGTGCCCTGGGGCTTGCCACTCCTACAGCTGTAATGGTCGGGATGAGTAAGAGCGCCCAGAACGGCGTCATCTTCAAGGGCGGGGACGCACTTGAGATGCTCAGCAAGATTAGGGTTGCAGTCTTTGACAAGACAGGCACCCTGACCCAGGGCAGGCCTCGGGTTACAGACATCGTAGGGTGGGGACCGTCTGGACCTGCAGATGATGGGGGGCAGGCTGAGGCAGGTGCCATACTGGAGGTTGCCGCGGCCGCAGAGAAAAACTCGGAACATCCGCTGGCACAAGCCATAGTACAGAGGGCAGTAGAAATGGGCCTGAGGGTCGGGACGCCATCCGATTTTCTTGCAGTACCTGGGAACGGTGTCAAGGCAGTATACAATGGAAGGAAGATCCTTGTGGGCAATGCGGCCTTTATGCAGGATGCCAGCATTGACATAAAGCTTGCAAGGGACCAGATCTCGAGGCTGCAACAGGAGGGAAAGACTGTCGTCTTGGTAGGGGTTGACGGCGGACTTGCGGGAATGGTTGCGCTCTTTGACACCCCGAAGGATGATGCAAGGCAGGTCTTGGAAGAATTGAAGAGAATGGGAATCGAGATAATAATGCTCACGGGGGACAACGAGAGAACTGCAAATACCATTGCAAAGGATCTTGCCATAGACAAGGTAATTGCTAATGTGTTGCCATCCCAGAAGGTTGACGTGATAAGGAATCTGCAGCAGGAAGGCAGGAAGATTGCAATGGTAGGGGATGGGATAAACGACGCCGCGGCACTCACCCAGGCCGATCTTGGAATTGCGATAGGTAGCGGCAGCGATATTGCAATCGAGGCTGGAAAGGTCGTCCTGATTCGCGACGACCTGAGGGATGTGGTGGCGGCAATTGAGATAAGCAGAAAGACGGTGGGCAAGATCAGGCAGAATATCTTCTATGCATTTGTCTACAATGCGGTGCTCATTCCGATAGCCGCAATAGGGCTTCTTTACCCTGCACTTGCAGGGCTCGCCATGGCTGCAAGCTCCGTTTCTGTGACGAGCAGCTCGCTCCTTCTTAGGCGGTGGACGCCGCCAAGCAGGAAGAGGATGCAGACGACTGGACAGGGGCTAGGAGGTGCAGCTTTGCCCTAGGAATTGAAATAACACAGGATTATCCGGTTGTTTTATCTTGGATAATCTTATGGATTTTGTAAGAATTGCAATTGATTGACTCCAACAGCAGCCTCTTGCACCTGACCGTACTGGGGTGTTGAAACGCATGTTGGCTGGTGGGAGATATCCTTGTGTTAGGGGTAATTCGACCTGTTGTTGGGACAAGATGGACGGAATGATTGCGGAATTTTTCCGGGTCCTTGTGGTGTGTTCGTGGATGTTGCTTTATCCTTTTTAATATCTGAAAGACAACATGGCAGTCTAGTATTTGATGAAGGTTGTCTGGGCAACAATGCGTGCTTGAAACCTTGTTTCGCAATATCGCACTTCCCAATCTGAGCTATCTTGCCGAGACGTAGGCAAAGACCGTTTTTGTGACAAGTCCGTCGCCTGCAGATACCCCGAGTGTATAGTTGCCGGGTGCAAGCGAAGAGTCGGAAAGTGAGAGGTCGGTCGAGGCGATAGGAGACGTGCCGGGCCCGACTGATGTGGCAGGAATGGAGAACCTTCCGGTCATATTCTCAAGCGAACCGTCGGCCGAGGCAGTGCTTGAGGCATTAAACGCCACGGTCCCAGCAGGCAGGGCATCGTAGCGGTGCAGGGTTACGCGTACCGTTGCATCCGGCTCCGCACTCGATAGGGAAATGTCCTTCTTGTTGATGGTAATTCCAAAGGGTACTGGGACGGAGATGTCGGCGTATCCTACCTCGTCACGCGACCAGACCGTAAACCACGCCCTCGCCGGATCCGACGGGTCGGTGGCAATGTTGAGCATGAGCGGTATGGACTTGCGGATGTGCTGGAGGTGGAACTCTGTCATGGTCAAGTTGTCTGACAAGAAGCCTATGGCGCCTCCCTCGTGCTCGTTGAACCACATGCCACCACCGGCCCTGCTCTCCCTCAGCCAGAAGGGGAGGGATGAGACGTCGTTTGCGTTCATCGAGGTTGGGTAGCGAGTGTAGTTGCCGCGAGCAAGGTTGTACCTTGTGATTGTGCTTGGGCCGTGCTCCGTCACCCACACCATGCCGTCTTTTGGCGCCAGAATGTCGGTGGGAAGCGAGAACGGAGTTGTCCCATTCTGCGGGATGGAGGACTCCCTTTTGATGCCTACTACCGTGCCGTTTGGGGCCCTCTCGGGAACAAAGCTTTCCACGTTGCCCGTACCAATCTCCGTCACCCAGACCGCGCCACCATGGAGGACAAGGCCGCTTGGAGTGGTGCCATTGCCTATCGGGAATCTGCTTATCCTGTACATCGAAGATGGCGGTTCTGAGGATGCCGTTTTCTGTATGAGGCCGAGCGAGTCCCCTGTGAGGGTTGTAAACCATGTCTCGTCCGTCGCCGGGTCATGCTTCATCTGGAATGGGGTTCCTGCGGGGGAGGAAAAGGACGTGAAGGCTCTAGTTGCAGGGTCGAACCTCCAGAGAGGCCTGCCGCTTGTCTGGGCAAACCAAATGCCTCCCTCGTTGTCCTCCGCCATGGACCAAGACATCTTGTAGGCGGTATCATTCTCGCCTGGGATCTGGTATGTGGAGAGTATTCCGCTTGCCGGGTCGAGGCAGAAGAGGTCGTGGAGGCGGGATCCTGTTACCCATACATTGCCGCCGCTGTCAACGAGGAGGCTGTTTGGGGCAGTGCCGTTTGGCAGTTGGTATAGCGTGATGTAGCGGCCGCGCTCTGGTGTGATCTGCACTCCCATGCCTGTAAGCATGCCCTGACCGGAAGGAGTTGCCACGGATGATCCAGGGAATGGAGGCCCATGCGTAGATTGGGCGGCCAAGTGAAAAGCAAATGCGGCAATGACTGCTACCACAACGGCGGCAACAGCGACTGCCATGGTTCTCTTCAAATCAGGATGGGATCTGTTCAAGCCCACTAAAAAATCCGTCCGATGCTTCCCGCCGCCGGGATGGCTCAGAAGCCACTGGTCATGCGCGGCCAGTCCTGGGGTCTCCAAGAAAGGTATTCAGTAATTGCAATCTTGACCCGCAGGCTGTAATTTGAATAAAAAAGGGGGTCATTGGAGGGCCCTGTTTTGCTGCATCCGTTTTTCTATCTGCTTTGCTCGCACGACGAATGCAACAAAGATTCCTCCAAAGATTGAACCGGAGATTATGGTTGCACCAATCACGCCGCTTGCATCAAGGTAGGGCGTGCCCGAGCCGGCCCCGGGATTCTCGCGTACTTCCTGTATCCTCTCCCTGGCAAGCCTGAGCTGGTCCTCAAGCGTCATGCCCGCGTTCTGGCCTTGTGGGTATGCCTGCGCAAACGCGAGGGGTGCAAGCGCGCCCATCGCAAGGAAGGCAAGTGCCATGCCGGAGAGAAGTATCTTTGTCTCTCTCATGTACTTCATAGGCATAATTTTGGATTTAGCGTTTGATGAAAGCAGAATTTCATCAAAAGTCTTACATAGTATCGTGTACCTATTACCTTGCACTATAACATGCCGCATTCAAACTCTCGCCAACCTGTACCGGAACGTGTAGGGATATACGACACTGGGGACGAGAAGCTAAGGGCGCTGGGTGAGGTGCTGGTAAACGATGTAAGCAGGGCCATGCTGAAGCTGCTCTTTGAGGAGACACTTACGGCAAACGAGATTGCCACAAGGACGGGGTTTTCCCTCCAGCTCGTACGGTATCATCTCAGGAAGCTGCAGGACGTGGGGCTTGCGGAGATATCAAGGATAGGTAAGAACACCAAGGCGCACGACATGAAATACTATGCGGCAACAAGGTTTGCAATCGTGATAGTGCCATCCAAGTTCTCGGAGAAGGTGAGGTCGAGCAGGTCGCTTGTGCGGTCGTTCAAGTCGATATACAGGCTAGGAGGAATAGGCATTGCAACAGTGGGATCGTGGTTTGCGGCAGGGGCGGCACAGGGATTGGCAAAGGTCCTGCCATCGGCATCTGGCCATTTCAAGGTTCCAAATGGGCCAGGGGCTACAAGCTACAATCCGTTCTATAATGCGGTCGGGGGGCCATATTCTGGGCACGGAGGGATTGGCTCCGGTGCTACTCTTGAGGAGATGCTCAAGCTTGCGCGCGAGAGGGTGGCGCTTGTGGCACAACAGCCTCATGCGGGCTCGGGAACTCCGTTCTTTACATCAGGGGGACCTCACTTTTTCTGGCCCCTTGTGGTGGCGCTCTCCGTTCTTGCATGCGGGATATCGTTTGAGGTGGTGATGCGCCTACTCCGGGCAAACAAGGCCGTTCAAGGCAGCAATTAAGCGGCTGCCGCTTTGTAGAGAGTTGGGTATGCTGCATTGGGCTCTGCATTCTGGGGCGGGGCTGAAACGGGCATTACAAACCTCCACTGGGAGGAAGAAGGCCTCTGCATCTGCCACGGGGGGCGTGAATTTTTCATCGGCCGCCGTTTTCTCGCCTATCGTCATCCGTTGGACCGTGGTTCAAGCTGTTGCTTGGGCTATGTCACAAGGACGGACATTCAATAGGTTTTGTCCTGTCAAGATCGTGCCAGACCAAAATGGCGACCGTCAGTTTCAGGGCAGTGGGATCTTCAGTTTGTCTTGAACTGCATGGTATAGAGGAAGAACTGTGGGTTGTGTACGTGATCTACGGTAAGGACTTCAGATATTGTCGCCGATCTATATAGAACATGTAACCTATATGCGTCAGACATTTAACTATGAAGTTTGAGAGCAGCTATATGGCACAGTGGACGGCGTGGATAAGGTCAAACGACAAGGAGATAGTCTCGCTCCTCAACGATCTTGCACGCAAGGCAGAAGAGGCCTCGGGACTATTGGTCGATATCTTTGAGAACTTTGGAAAGTTGCAGGAGAATCACCAGAACATAAAGAAGATAGAGAGGGAGGCGGATGCGCTAACCCACCAGGTCTTCGAGGAGCTCAACAAGACGTTTGTCACGCCGTTTGACAGGGAGGACATATCGAGGATCGCCTCAAAGACGGATGACATCATAGACTACATCGAGGGGATATCGGGCAGGATAGTCAACTTTAAGATCATGTCGGCTCCTCCCTACATGCTTGAGCTTGCGCGCCAGCTCCAGAGGTCTGCAAAGGAGATAAACCTGATGATTACAAGCCTCAAAAAACTCAAGGTTGACAAGTCAATAATAGACCACTGCAGGGCCGTAAGCGCGATAGAACACGAGGCGGACGACACTTACAGGAAGGCAGTCGGGGATCTTCTTGAGACAACCGACGTCATCAACATTATCAAGATGAAGGACATTTACGAGTCGATAGAGGCAGCGTCGGACAGATGCCTTGACGTGGCAGACTCGATAGAGGATGTAGTCCTCAAGTATGCCTAGTGATGTCTCATGGCGCTCGGACTTGTGATATATGTTGCAATAGGGGCGGCTCTGCTCTTTGATTTTCTCAACGGTTTCCATGATGCCGCAAACTCGATTGCAACCGTCGTAGGGACACGCGTCCTCAAACCAATACAGGCTGTCGGGATTGCAAGCGTAGGCAACTTTGTCGGCCCGTTTGTCTTTGGGACAGCGGTTGCGGCAACCGTCGGCAAGGGCATAATTGCGCCCGAGTTCTCGGTCGTGCCGGTCATATTTGCAGGGCTTATCGGCGGGATTGCATGGGATGTGATAACCTGGTGGTTCGGGCTGCCGTCGTCAAGCAGCCACGCACTTGTCGGCGGTCTCATTGGGGCGGCCCTTATGGCGGGCGGCGCATCTGCGGTTATCTGGGGTAGGGGCATCCAGACGACGCTTACGTTCATGGTGGTCTCGCCCGTCATAGGGCTTGCGGTTGCACTTGTCCTTACTTTCATGGTGATGTACGCCTTTCGCAACAGCAGGCCGTTCAAGGTCAACAGGGCTTTTGGCAAGCTCCAGATAGTATCATCGACATTTCTCTCGGTCGCACACGGGGGTGGAGACGGGCAGAAGACTATGGGCGTCATCACGGCGCTGCTCATTGCAGGAGGGGCCCTTGCGTCAAAACAGTTCATAGTACCGCTCCCTGTAATTCTTGCCACAGCTACGGTGATGGGTCTTGGCACCTTCATAGGGGGCTGGAGAATAGTCAGGACCATGGCAATGCGCCTGACAAACCTAAAGCCGTACCAGGGTTTTTGCGCCGAGACCGGGGGCGGAGGCATACTTACGGTGATGGCACTCATGGGAATACCAGTCAGCACCACACATGCAGTAGCAGGGGCCATAATGGGAACGGGTGCAAGCAGGAGGCTATCGGCAGTAAGGTGGGGGCTAGGGCGGAGAATAGTCTACGCATGGATAATCACCATCCCAGCAAGTGCCGCAATCTCATATTCCATCATGCTTGCTATCAAGATGTTCTGAGCGGGCGCGGCCTGGAGTTTCTGGATCCCGGGCAGGTTCATATCTCCAGCGGCTAAAGGAGGATTATGGAGGTTCGGATTGGGTGCACGGGGTGGAGCTATGCTGGCTGGCAAGGAAACTTTTACCCGGGTGGGATGGAGCCGAGTGCATATCTCAGATATTATTCGTCGGTCTTTGACGTGACGGAGATAAACTCTACCTTCTACAATATTCCGTCGTCCTCCGTGGCAAGGCGGTGGAAT
Source organism: Nitrososphaerota archaeon (assembly GCA_028866895.1). Classification (GTDB taxonomy): domain Archaea; phylum Thermoproteota; class Nitrososphaeria; order Nitrososphaerales; family Nitrosopumilaceae; genus Nitrosotalea. The sequence goes on along the minus strand of JAGWHF010000004.1, from coordinate 99,816 downwards.
GGGGAGACTCCTGAGAACTTTATGTTTGCAGCCAAGCTTCCGCGCTCGATAACCCATGAGGGCAGGCTCAGGCCTGGTCCTGATCTTGACAGGTTCCTTGGGGCAATTGGGCCTCTTGGGGGAAAGCTGGCAGTCCTGGTCATCCAGCTGCCGCCCTCGCTTTCGTTTGGCGAGGCAGAACCGCATCTTGACAAGATGGCAAGGCACGTGCCGCGAAACTACAGGTATGCAGTCGAGGGACGTCACGCGTCATGGTTCTCCGAGGACTCCTACCGGTTCCTCCGCGAAAGGAATCTCTGCCTTGTCTGGAACGAGGTTTCCGGGGTGGAAAATCCGGCACCGTTGACATCAGACATGGTCTACCTCAGACTCATAGGTGACAGGAGCATACCGGAGAAGGACTTTGGGACGGTTAGGAGGGACAGGTCGGTACTTGTGCAAAAGTGGGCCGACAGGCTCGAGGCGGTGCGCGACAGGATATCACTTGCAGTAGCGGTGGCAAACAACAGGTTTGAGGGCTTTGGACCAGTAACAGCGAACAAACTGCGGGTCTCGATGGAACTACCGTACGCCAAATGGACATGCACCGCCCAGAGATCGCTTGCGGATTTTGGCAATCCCTAGTCATTTTCAGGATGTCAGGTCAAGGGACAAAATCTGGCGATGAGAATGCGGAAATCCTGTAGGCCGTCTTGCAAGGGTCCTCACCTGGGGCTTCCAGACGTCATTTCTTCACATGGCTGGAAACAAAATGTGTACGCAGGTTGGTCTCGGTTAAGAAGACTCCGTCGCACTCGCCACACACGAAGAAAAAGTGCCTTCTGGTGCGTAAAAGTTTGATTCCGACAAAACCAGCAAGGACGACTACAAGAAGGTAGAATGTGATGCCTGAGGGGGTACGATCAGGGTTATGGACACTGAAGGGCTGCAGGATGGGGAGCATTATGCATGTGCTTAGAACCAGAATAGCGGCAGGAAAGAGGCTTCGTGTCATGGTTGGGATTGTCCGCCAACCTATTTCAAAAATGCCTGCTGCCAAAACCGCCTTTTTAGAATGTGAAAATTTGCTCAAGGATGAAGCAATGGGAGGTGAAAACAAATGGATCACGCTGGTTCAAAATGCTAGGGATCCAAGGGTAGCCATGCCTGAAGGTAAGAGGATGGATGTCGTGGGGCAGATGATACTTGGAGCTACGCCTGCACTCATAACAGAACTCTATGCGTTTTATAGGATAGGGAAGTTCAGGAAGGGTGTACTGGTCCTTCTTGCCACCATCGGTCTAGTTTTGTTCATGATGGGGCTTGATTATGGGGTGGACTCGGTCTTCGATAAAAGCGAGGTATCGCCAAGCGGCCCTCATTTTACAACGGGTGAGGAGATCCTGTCTCTGATAATAGGGATGCTTGTACCAATGTATTTTGCCAGAAAATGGACGATTGAATACAATGAGTATGTGGAGACTGGAAAAATCTAGGGATTTACCTTTAACGCTTTTAGATCGAAGAGGTTGGGGGTAGAAAATCGGACGAATAGGTGCCACTGATTTTAACTGAAAGTAAAAGGCCGCAGGAAAGAGACAAGGACGCTCGTACAGGATGCGCGTAAAACCAGAGGTGGTAATCAGGCATGAAAATCCAACACACTTGATTAATAATATGTCATCGGTTTTTTTAACATGGCAGAGACCTGTGAAAGATGCGGGGCGCCTATGAGGGACTGGAGTGCCACACATTGTTCAGAGGACTGTATCTTCAAGGACATAAGACAGTCAAAGCCGGTCGCCTATGTTGCTTCGAGGCCTGTAATAAGAAGAATTTAGGCGCTGGTTTTCTGATGTTTGTACATTGATCCAATGCACAACCCTGCGGTTTTTGACATGCAGGATTTCGGGCGAAGGTGTGTAAGCATGTATCATCATTTCAATTTTAGATTAAATTTGAATTTAACATAAGGAAATCTTAGATTAAATATCGCGATGGGCATTATTATCACCTGATGCAAAGGGCTCTTCTGCGGTTTGAGAACGCGGTAAAATCCGATGCCACCAGGGAACAGTACAACTATTCCCTGAACAGGTTTTTGAAATATGCAAAAATACCTAGAGCAGAAGAACTCTTGCAACTAAAGGATGATTTTCTCCAAAGACTTTTGGAAGACTATCTCTTTCACCTGAAAAAACGCGTGGGTCCAAACTCAATCCCACCACATTTTGCGGCACTTGAACTGTTCCTTGCCATAAACGACAAAAATCTAAATTTCAAAAAGATCAGAAAGATGTTTCCTGCAAGACTCAAAAAAACCGGCGGAAAAGCGTACACAACAGCACAAGTCCGGCAAATGTTGGAAGTTACTACCAACCACCGTGGAAAGGCAATCATTCACCTGTTTGCATCAACTGGATGCAGGGTAGGTGCGATTCCATCACTGCACCTCAAACATATGCAAGAAATAGAAGACTGCAAGGCAGTCACCTTTTACGAAGGAGAGGCAGAAGAGTATGTTGGATTTCTCACGCCCGAGGCAAGCAGGGTTGTTGATGCATACTTGGAAAAACGCAAGAGGGACGGCGAGATTATGACAAGAGAGTCGCCCCTGATCAGGCGGTCGTACCAGTTTGGCGCCTCAAAGGCTAGACCCGTCTCAAAGGAAGCAATCCAGGCATTTGTGGCCCAAGTACTAAGAAAGGCAGGAATCGAGCGTGCAAGACAGGGAAATAGATACGAGATACAACTTGACCATGGCTTTCGAAAACGCTTCAATACCATAATCAAGAACAACAATGGGGGAAGCATTCATCTCAAGGAAAAACTGATGGCCCACAGCACCAGGCTCCTTCCGCTGGACGGGGCGTACCATGATCCTGGTGTGATGGCACTGTTTGACGAGTTCAAGAGGCACATCCCCAACCTGATCATAGATGATGCAGAGAGAAGCAGGCTGGAGGTTGCCGCCAAAGCCAAGAGGATCTCGGAACTGGAGGCAGAAATGAAGGTGCACGAGTCGATGGTACGGTGGTTCCGGAGATACAGGGATGCTCATCCGGAAGAATTCAAAGAGATCGAATCTCAATCATAATTTCGTGTTTGCGATTCAATCACTTGAGTATGACAGTATATTTTCTCAACTTGTACTGCCAAATCTTTCATGAGGGGTGCTTACCACTATGGGTATAGCATGTCATGGCTATGCCTGCGGAAAACTCAAGCGACATCATTATTGCGGGTTTTATCTGTTTGAATAAGAGGATTTTAGCCTGAACGTTAGGCCCGGAAAGCGTTTGGGGTTGTATTCAGTATCGACAAAATTTCTTGATATGTAACCAAACTCCTAGTAGTTTGTAAATGTGTTCTATGCTTCCTCGATGGGTTACAGAAGAATTGTACGGTCCACTTAAATACGAGAATGTTCTGTAAAATCTCCTGTGTAAAAAATGCTAACAAACGAGAACAGGAGAATAGTACCCTATTCCTTCAGGATTGACGGTGAGGTTTACTCCCTTCTTGAAGAGGAGGCACGGCAAAAAGAGATATCCATGAATACGTTGTTGAATCAGATAGGAAAGGAACACCTCTTCAGGAATAAATTCAAAAAGATAGGATGCGTTCTTACGCCAAAAGACGTCCTAAGGGAGATCTTTGATGGCATTGACAGTGAGACGTTAACCGAGATAGCAAACAAACTTGGCTCAAAGCATGCAATCGAGTACATCCAGATGTTCAATCAAGACGGTACAGAGACAAACCCGGTAGAGTTTTTGGAGATGTGGTTTAAGAGATTTCCGGAATCTCAACACAAGGTACATGGTTCCATACACTACTTTTCTGCACGCCATGATATCAACGAAAAATATTCTTCCTTTGAAAGAGAGTTTGTACGGTCGTTTGCAGAGGCAATACTGCACGAGCCTGTAAGAATAGAGTCAAGCGCAAGAACAATTGCCTTTTCCTTTGCGATCAATTCATGATATCAAGATGAGCTATTCCAAGCTACAATGAGCTATTTTGAGCTAAAATAATCTGCCCACTTTATTAATGAGTTTCTGGACGTACTGGACAATGACAAGTAATTACTTCAGAACCAACAAGACAAAAACGGCAACATCGGTTATTACTGCACTAGTGATTGGATTGGCGTTGTTGTCACCCACTACGATGATTCCAAATGTGAATGCAACATCTGCAGCATCAAGTACCACGGGAACGTCAGAGATTGGAAGGGGTCATCCTACGCCTCTGTCTCCTGCACAATTGGCACAGGCAGAGAATATTGCATTAAATGATCCTGCCGTAATAAAGTTGATCGGTAGCAAACCATACCAGATAAGAGCCGATGGTTTTGCTGGCAATATAAAACAATCAGGTGTGTGGAACCCCGTACTTGCATTAGTTGTAGATAGCAAATCCCAATATGCAATTGGTGTAAATTTGGGAACTGGCAAAGTCACAAAAATAGTGGAAGGGCCAACAACTGATAATGTATTCAGCATTTCTAACAGTAATGCACATGACACAATTACTGGCTCGACGCTAACCCCAGTTGGCATTCAAATGACAACAACAGAACCATACTTTTACAATAATCCTAGTTACAACTATACTGGGTTTATGGTAAATGCTTTGGAATATGGGGCGTCACTGACAAATGCGTGTAATCCATCATATGGCAACAATGATTACTTCATGCAAGCAGGAGAGGATTTCAATACTCAGTCTTCACCGGCCATATTCTGGGACGACACATTCTACAGCTGTGTAGGGCAACCGACCCTCATATCCTATGCTACTGGGCAATCATATAACTTTACCATAACCACTGATAAGACCCATTCACAATGGACGGTGACCATAACGGATGGTAGTGGCAATGTGTATACAGTTAGCGATACAGGAATGAGCCAATATACGATAGCTGTACAGCTAAGCTACAATCATACTTCAGTATGGTTTGAAAACAGCAATACAAAAACGACCAGTCCTAGCTGGGATAGTCAGTTCACTTACAATCCAAGTGCAAAAGCGAAAATAGAACCACAAGGTTCCGGATGGACTAACTGGACTTCGGAGACTCAGGGTGAATACCAGTCATGTAGCACCAATCAGACCCCCTCTGTGATTAGTGGCGGTCTTGACAATGGCAATAGTGCTACGTGGAGCCTGTCTACGATGAGACAATACTATCCCGCATGTTAAATACTTCCCCCCCTTTTTATTATTGAATGAGGCGAATTTTAGCAACCTCGGCTTTGTTTGCGATCGTAATTTATCAATCATTAATAATCAGTGCCAGCGGTCTGGAACAAAATAATACGCAGATTCAGACAACAAAGTTAAGCCCGAGTCAAATCAACCAGACAGAAATTGGAAGAGCGACTCGGATCATGTTGTCTGACGCACATATAAAAAACATGATTGATGGAAAAACGTACATCATGAGACCAAATGGTTTCATTGGGAATATACACTATCCAAATAAAATTAACCCTGTGATGACCCTTGTAATGGATAATAAAACACATTATGCCGTGGGAGTCGATGTCGTAAATGATAAAATAATTGGAATAGTGGATGGACCTCCTGTTGGGCAGCAATTCAATGTTGAAAATGTGACACTGAAAGACAACGAGCAGGAAATAAACAATACCGAACTCAGACCATATGTATCTAAAATAATGACAAGAGATTATGGTACAAACGATGTTTTCTCCCTCATTTTCATAAAAAATAATTACACCATACCAATAGATAGTATAATCCTATTGCAGCACAACTCTGATGTAAAGGTGCTCAGTGCTTGGATTGCCAGTACAAAATGGAATTCCATTACACAAGGAGAATTAATGAAATTCAGCTCAAATATGACTAATTTCCTTCCTAACAAAACTCTGGTAATACAAATTATTACAGATAAAAAGGATCCAATCTTTGAATTGAAAAATGCGACTGGTATTCAACATACCAAATGCGCTACCCCTCTCACTTCGGAAGACATTAGAAATGCAAGCCCCTACATAGAACATATCAAGGGTGATAACTGTTACATGTTAACGATAAACTCGACAATCTTGCCTGACAATTCTACATTGTCTGTACTACATTTCTATTATTATGGAAACCTTGAGATAAACAGGATGGATATTTCTCAACAAAATCCATGTTTCCAGGTTATAAGTGAGTGGACGTCAAATCCAGATTGGATTGGAAGCACAGGAAATAAAAAGGACATGGTGTTTGGCTCGAAAAACTCTAGCCTTACGATGGATAATTCTATGGATATCTATGTGAAAACCAAAAAATCTGGTAATGATTGTACGGGCAATATTCCCAATTTCTCTTATGACATCGCACAGGGATTTTGAATCAGATAGTCTACAGAATTCAGATAAAAATGGCTTGTGATAAACACAATAATTCTAACTATGTAACGTCATAGGAATAAACGCTGACGGTAAATATATTTGGGTTTGTGGAGTGGTCCCCTACTTTTGAGAACGCTTTTTGCATGATTTTGTATAAGGTTCCTGTCATTTATTCTTCATCTCCCATTCCCTGAAGCTTGTTTTGCATACTCGTTACCCAACCCGATTAAAGTCAAGAAAAATCCTTTCCGCTGTAGGTAGAATTTCGAATCCTAATTTGATGACATTGATGTGGTTTGAAAGGGATGTAGCTACGGCACAAAGTTACGATATTTAATCAAGGTTTTCCCTCGGTTAAATTTGAACTGAAGTTTTGCGATTTCCTTCGTAAGGTCTAACCAATTACAGCATCAGGTACAAACGGCCGATTCGCAACAAATAGATCAGGAATCCCAATCCTGAAACGACCGTGAGGCTACTCACAGTCGTACCAGAACTCGAGTGCTTCCTCAACAGGTTCAGGAATCTGATGTCAAGGATACGGTTCAGGCACTTTTGCAGGTACATAATAGGGCTGGCGGCGTCCGACCGCAAGAGCATAAGGAGGATTGCCGTATCCTGCCAGGAGAGGGTGGACCAGTCAAATCTCAACCGGTTCATCCATTCAGATGCCATCGACGACAATTCCATCCAGGCAAGGGTGATGGATATGGTGTGGCGCAACATTGCCAAGCGAAGGCCCAGCGGAAGGCTGAAGGTATTCCTGATAATCGATGACAGCCTCCTGCAAAAGTTCGGCACCCACATGGAGGGTGCCGGATACATCTTTTCCACAAAGGAGCACAGGTCGATTCTGTGCCATGATGTCGTCACGTCGTTCATGGTGGCAGGCGGCATGGGATACCCGGTGGACGTGAGGCTGTATGTCAAGGAGGACATGTGTGGTACCATGGGCGTACCGTTCAAGACAAGGATAGAGCTTGCAGGGGAGCTCATCAAATCTTTCAGGGTGCCGCCATGAGCGGACGTCACGGTACTCTTTGACACGTGGTATCTCTCAAAGGAGATAGTCGATGCAGTGCATGCCCGGGGATGGCACTATATCTCAGAATCCAAGCCAAACAGGTGGGCCTGGTACGAGGGAAACAGGGTCAAGCTTGACGGGATGCGGCTGCTTGTCCGGCATATGTTTTCTGATCACTATATCGAGGGGAACCTGTACTCGTGCTTTCAGAAAGAGGTGCATGTCGAGAGCCTGGGAGACATCAGTCTTGTAATGAAGGAGAGGCTGTTCCAAAAGGGGCCCGACGTGATGCACTTTCTGGTATCTGATACCATGGGAATCGGTGCTGACGAGGTTGTCCTAGAATACGACCGAAGGCACAGGATAGAAGAGTTTTACAGGGACGGCAAACAATCACTAGGACTGGGGGAGTACATGGTCAGGGATAGTCGCGCTTCCAATAGACACTGGAGGTGGGTGTTTCTGGCCTATACTCTCCTGGTCCTGGTACGGGACGCAGAGGGGCTGGTGGAAAAGACGATAGGGCAGATGTGCGACTGGATCAGGGAGAAGTGTGCCGAGGTCCTCGTATCGAGGGCATGCACCATGGCAAGAAGAAGCCCCGAGACCAAACAGATAGTTCAGGCACTGCTCTAGTCTAAAATTTCGTAAGGCATGTTTTGGTCGATTGTCAGTGATGACACTTTTCACCGGTAGGTAAATCGCAAAACTTCAGTTTGAATTTAACCCGAGAAATCGTGATCCGGTGCCAGTTAACAGGGGTAAATCTGGCAAGATCTAGGCATAATCAGACCCAAATTTTTTTATAGTTGTTACCGTAATTTACCGTACCAATGATAGATGGGGTGATACTTCAATACTACTGTTCGGAATGCGAGGGCGTACTGCGCGAGACCGAGTCCGAGGTGAGCCTCTCAAGCATTACAGAACCGTGTCCCTTCTGCGGATCGCTCCTGTCCGAGAGCCTGCAGAAAAGGAGTCTCATGCCAAGGGAGGAAAGGGAGGTGGCCTTCCAGCAGGCATCACGGGTGCCTAGGCTTGGAATTGACATCAGGAAGATCGAGTCGGCAATCCCTTTTCTTAGTACTGGCCAGAAGGTGGCCCTAGTGGGGCGCCACTCGCAGAAGATCCTTGAGAGGCTTGCGGTAAGGGCACAGATGCCGGCAAGACATGGGGGCCTTGACTCGCATGTAGTCCTAGTGGATGGAGGGAATATCTCCGACCCGTACCTCTGCATAGACTTTGCGCGCCAGTACGGTCTTGATGTAAACCTCGTGATGTCCAGGATAATATCATCCCGCGCCTTTACGGTGCACCAGCTTGAATATCTGGTATCGCATGAGCTTTCAGGCGTGGTAAAAAAATATGGCGCAAGGCTCGTGATGCTCTCGGACATGCTTGCAATGTTTCCCGGAGCGTCACTTGACGGGGCGGAAGCAAAGTGGTTGCTTGACTCCGTATCGGCGGCACTCTCGAGGCTGAAAGACTGCCTTGTCATAATGTCGATCTCAGAGCCTACTGTATACGATGGAATGCTGCTTGGCTCGTTTGACAGGGTAATCAGGCTCTCAGAGATGGGAGGAATAGTAACAGTGGGCCTTGAGGGTAGAGACTGCGCCATAAAGGAAAGCGACTTGGAGGCCGTACCGAGGCGGTGACGTATGGGAAGGACAATTCCGTCATTTAGGATCGCGCTGCATCTGGAGGAAAAGAGGTGGAAGCCGTTCAGGGACGCGCTTGACAGGAAGGACCGCGTTACGCTTGACAGGATGTTTCTTGCGTCAAGACTGCACGTATCTGCATGCATGATGGCAGCAAGACCTGTCCGGATTCACTGTATGATGATGGCCATGCTGTTGCACCAGTACAAGCAGCTGCTCTCGCTTGGAATATGACATGGCACTCTTTCCAAACGATGACATACTTGCAAGGGAGATAGAGGCCTGGAAGGGATTTGCAGAGGGGCTGCGCGCAGAGGATAGGGCTGTCTTCAGACAGATGCTTGACCGCTGCTACAGGCATGCCAAGGCTATAAACGCAAGGGGTGATGCCTTTCCTACCGAGTCGGTACTGATGTCGCTCATACTCTCGCAGCAGCAGATAATCGAGTTCCTGATGGGGAAGAGAGGGGCAGATGACCACCGGACTGCTCTTTGATTCTTACCCGATAGGCAGCACTATGGTGTCCTGGATAAAGGATGGACGCGGAATGACGCGCATAGAGGACGACTGGACGCCTTCCATCTACGTGGCATCGGACGACAGAAAGAACCTTGAGAGGCTTGCTCGCAACGGGAAGGTGCTGCAGTACATCTCATCGGACGAGATTGTGGAAAGAGTTGAGAGGGTGACCGATGCCGCAAGGTCCAACGTTTTGAGGCTTCGCCTCAGGGACTCTCACTCGATACTGGATCTCGCACGTACCGTCGAGTCGCTACATGGGTACGGCAGGTACCGGCTTTACAACGTCGACGTGCCGCCCGCCCAGTCATACTTTTACGAGTACGACATATTCCCGTTTGGGCGGTTTGCCAGAAAAAATGGATGGGTGCAGGAAGATGACGTCGAGTCGACCGACTATGAGATCCCGGCCCTGCGGATGGCATACGTATCGGTGGTACCAAGGAAGCAATCAAGGCTTGCAAGGCCCTCTGACAGAATAGACTCGATCATCATAAACGGTGAGATCATCCGGTCGGGCGACGAGACGGAGATCATGCTGCAGCTTGTTAGTGATATCAGGAGGCAGGATCCGGACCTTGTCATCACGTCGGGCGGAGACTCGTTTGATCTTCCATACCTCGTGCACCGTGCATCGGAGAACGGCATCTCGCACAGGCTTGTGCTTGGGAGGGAGGTGGTGCCCCTGCAGAGGCCGCGGCGAAAGGGCACGTCATACTTTTCATACGGGAGGATGTACTTCAAGCCGTCCGCAGTCATGCTCTTTGGCCGCATACACATCGACACGTCAAGCTGCTTCATCTGGGGCGGTCCGGAAGACCTGCACGGCCTCTACGAGATTGCGCGTGTCTGCAGGATGCCGCTGCAGACTGCATCGCGCGCCTCGATAGGCAGGTGCATGTCGTCACTCCAGTTCTACAATGCGGAGCGGCGGGGCCTGCTCGTACCGTGGAAGCCTGTGATGGCGGAGGCATTCAAGCCAAGAAGCGAACTGCTGGTAGGCGACAGGGGAGGGCTCATCTTCGAACCCGAGGCCGGAGCGTACGAGAACGTGGCCGAGCTTGACTTTGCATCGCTTTACGGCTCCATCATGGAGAAGAAGAACATATCGGCCGAGACCATACTCTGTCCCTGCTGCCAAGACTCGGAAAACCGTGTACCGGAGCTTGGGTACAACATCTGCAGGAGGAAGGGAATAGTGCCCCAGTCGCTTGGGATACTGCTCAAAAAGAGGAGGATGTACACCGAGCTACTTGCAGGGCCGCACGGAGAAAGATCAAGCGTCTACGAGGCAAGAAAGTCTGCGCTCAAGTGGATACTTGTAACGTCGTTTGGGTACCTCGGATTTAACAACGCCAAGTTCGGCAGGATTGACGCGCACATGGCAGTCTGCGCGTTTGCGCGCAGGATACTGCTGCAGGCCGTACGCATAGCTGAGGAGAGGGGTTTCCGCGTACTGCACGGCATAGTGGATTCGTTGTGGCTGCACAGGAAGGGGGCTACAAGGGACGAATATGGGCACGTGCGGGATGAGATTGTGCGCGCTACTGGATTTGAGATGTCGCTTGAAGTATACAGGTGGCTTGTCTTCCTGCCGTCAAGGGAGGATGTCATGGTCCCGGTTGCAAACAAGTACTTTGGGGCCTTCGAGGATGGAAGGATGAAGATTCGCGGGATTGAGGCAAGGAGGCACGACACACCGGAATTCCTCAGGAGGTGCCAGCTTGAGGTGCTCGGGATGATGGCTCGCGCGGGCAGCATATCAGAGGTGCGGGACGTGATGCCGCAGGCACTCTCGATATATGAAAAGTACAAGGGGGATCTTGAAGGGGGGGCAGTGCCTGCAGACGAGCTTGCGTTCACTACTAGGGCATCAAAGGATGTGTGCAGCTACAGGGTAAACTCGGTGCAGCGAGACGCGATGCTCCAGATGCATGCTGAAGGAGATGATGTCAGGGCTGGCCAGAAGGTGCGCTATGTCATCACGGATTATTCAAGGAGGACGAGGAGGACTGCGCCGCTCCAGATGGCAGGCGCCGGATATGACGTCAGGAGGTATGTCAGGATGCTTGCAGAATGCTGCAATACGGTGACGCGCCCGTTTGGGACTGAGATCAAGGCATAGTTAGGAATGGGAAGGCACTCGACCCGGTTCAGGAACCGGATCCTGAACAAAAAGGTACGCATCACGCGCGCATATTCTGACGCATGTCATTGCCTGGACTGTAGCGGCAGGGTTTGAAAATGAAAAAAGACATCCTACCTGGAAAAGATTACCGTGATGATTCCGGCCCAATCATCGCACCTAGGGCAAGAAACGCCAAGTCAAATGAGATTACCTAGGTCCGATCCCTCTTTCGATAGGATGCCCGCACTGTGGACGTGCCACATCTTCCTGTCAGGAGGAAAATTGGACGCATGCGTTGATAGAGCTTTATCAGCTACGGTTCTTAATGCTAAGCTGCCATGCTGAGGCAGGTAGATACGCCTCGATGCAGTATCCAAGTTATGGGCCAGAGAGCAGTGGTGGAATGCACCGGATGCGGGTCAATGAGGGCGGTGGTGGCATTTGTGCCTGCATACCACGGGTTTAGGGGGGCATGTCCGGATTGCGGCGCAGACTGGCCGGAATCCTAGGGGGCTTGCTGCGTTCTGTACTGGAAGCCAAGTATGAGTACATGTCGTGGATGGATTCTGGGATCAAGACCCAGACAATCGGTTGCGAGTATGCGGGATAGGGATATGGGGGAAAAACTGTTCATCATGTGAATCAGTACAAAAATAAGATAAAGGAGGGATCAGGTGTTTATTCCTGGAATCCGCTTGGGTTTGTGGTCGTGGGGGGTGCTCCGCCCTGTGATTGGGGGCCTGCCCATTCGCCCTTGTGCATTGCAAAGCCGTGGCCCCTGAATCCGTGGCCGCCCATGCCGCCAAAGGATCCTATCGAGTAGAATGGGTGTCCCTGGGATGTCATGAGTGCCTGGCCCGTCCCTGCGTCAACGATGACCGAGAATAGGCTGGTGCCGTTTGTCACCTTGAATGCATATACGAGCGAGCCCTGCTTTACAGTCAGCGCCCCTGCGAGCACTTGGCTGTTGCTTACCTGTTTTGCTGCCGTGTTTGCGGCATCGGCAAAGTTGACCTTGACACTTGAGAGGACCATCTGCGGTACGTTGATGGAGCCCTGAATCGGGGTCTGGCTGGAACCTGATGTCTGGGCATATGCAACCGAGCCGCCTATGGTCGCAACCACTGCGACGCTTAGGAATATCGCGAGCATCCTTTGATGCTCACGAAGTGCCTGTATGTTCATTTCAAGATAAGATGGGCGCCCAATTTATAATGGATTGTGCCACCTTGTTCGTGAACAAGGTTAGTGATTGCATACCTGGTAGAAAAAAAAGGTGGGTCCTGCCAGCTAGGAGCATCCAAGCTGGGACAGGATCTGCTGTATCAGTGTCTGGGATATGCCCGCCTTTGTGAGCACGTTCGAGATTGCTGTACATGCTGGGCCCGGGATGTGTATGGGCTTTGGTAGCATGAAGCCGATGTTAAAGTCAGGAGCGCCTCCTCCAAACCTGTCATCACCGAAGGGCTTCATGTGCAGCTTGGTAAATCCTGCAGGAGTGATTATGGGGACCTGGCCCAGGTGTGCCACAACCATCCTTCCATGATGCGGAAGAGAGACGAGCGACGCGGAGCCTGAGAGTATCTCCACTGGGGTGCCGTCTGCAGGTATTGTCGCGTTGGAGTTTGCAATAACCGGACCTACCGTACATGAGCCGTTGCTGTTGCATGTCTTGGCAGCCTGGGTATAGTTCCCTATGGTGCCAAGGTTAGCAAGGGTGGCGCAGGCGCCTGGGGCGGTAGAGTCATTGCATGTGGCATTGACGTCAAAGACGGCGTTGACGGTGTCGTTTACCTCTGCGCTCTTGTCAAGGCAGTCCGTCTGGACCTGATAGGTTATCCTTACGCCGTTTGTCCTGTTGATGCTCGCAATCTTCTCCGAGATTGGCCCAAAGGCCGTCCCGGTACCGTTCACTGCGCAGCCTCCCTGGGCGCTTGCCATGTTGGGCATATGCGCTGCAAGCGCTATGACAAGCACAACGGCAGGGATTGCCGCAATTGATTTTCTTGGGATCGTCATTGAGGCTAGTTATTGGTGGTATCGGTAATAAACAACGCTCACTCCTGCAATAGGTATCAATCAACTAGAAAATAATTATGCATTAAAAATATGTATTATTGATACATTATTTTGATGTACAGTACTATGTACAACGAATCGGTATTTGATGGGTGGATGGGCCAACCGTTTTAAGTTATTGTGCCAAATATGGTATGTGGGAATAATAGATGAACTGGCAAAGGGCCTTGCGGATATGGTGTCATCTGTCGCGAGAATCTCAATACAGCCTTTGGAGGGGGAATCGGTGAATGTGGGTACACAGAAGGTTTATCCGCCAACTCTGCCGTGTGAGCCGCTCATTGATATAATTAGGGAGGGGCGAAAGATACGCGTGGTTGCAACCCTTCCTGGGATAAGAAGGGAGGACGTATGGTACGAGATAAGGGGAGGAGTACTTGGAGTAGAGGTGACTGGATGCGGTAGGGTCTTTAGGAAGGAGATTCCATGCAAGGTGCGGCCTGATAGGATTGCCGTCAGGTCGGAGAGGGTGAACAACTCTGTCATAGAGCTTGTCTTTGAAAGGAGGATAGCTAAAGGGAGTACGCGCAAGAGGCGGGTTGCGAACAGGACTTGAGGAAGTTAGGATTTTTGGAGGTCGGGGTCTAGGTTTTTCTTGGGGTATTATGATACGCTATGGACCTTTAAAACATTAAAAAAGAAGATGCTAGTTGTTAAATTTGGTACTAGTATTTCCTGTTCAATGTCCGGAGCTTTGTAAGGAGGTCACCATATCTTCTGGAAAGATACGCCTTCCTTTCTGACTCTGACATGTAAAGTGAGAGCAGTAAAACGTTCTCAATGTATCTCGAGAATTGTTTGTCAAAGATTTCATCATCTCTTTCCTGTGTTTCTCTTGCGATCCTGCGATCCCATTTTTTTGGGTCGTCAAGGGGACCTATATAGGGTTGATTTTTACCCTGTCCTCCATAGAGATGAATCTTACCATGAGATGGTTTTTTGTAGACTGGCATTATTTTCTCCTTAATGGTTTTTGATGGCATAGCTCTGATATCTATAAATATAAGATAGTGCTATAAGAGTTCTGATAGCATTGAATTTCCGTTCAGGGACGAAACCAGAGAGATTTGGGAATATTTCACATTGTAGGAAAATGGTGATGGATCGCCATGATTTCTTCAACAAGGGCAGAAAATATGGATATGAAAGAGGAGTTTGCTGACGATCTTATATCCCAGCTTGTAAGGACCGCCATTGACCTCAAGCGCGAGGCATGCTTTGAGGAGGGGGCTGCCGAGGTTGCCTCCGAGACGCTAATACTGGGCTCCATACTCGCCATGTATCTCAAAAAATGCGGAAGAAAGATTGCAGAGACGTCATATGCCGTCCTTGATTCGGCAGGCCTAACGGTTGAGTCGCTTGCATTCTCTGAGCTCTGGTGCAGGATTCATCTCGAACAGGACGACCTCTGGGAGACGGATGAGGACGATCTGAATTGATTCTACGTGCACGAGGGGCTCGTGTCACTCCCTCTGCTCATACCAGGATTCGGGGTTGCGTGGGGATTCCTTGCAGTATTTACCACGGGGATGATTGACAGGGCGGTATTTGTTGCCGCCCCTGGAATTCAGGGCTCCGTCGCAGGAAACCTTGTGTGGTATGCGGTCCTTTCCGCGGGGCTGAATGTTCTTGCCTGTTACATCGGCATGTGCCGGAGCATGCTGCTTGTCCTGTCGGTAAGGAGGAGGTTTCACAAGATGAGATGCTTCCATGTGGGAACTGACATACTCATTGTCCTGTTCTTGTAAGAGCTGGCAGCACTTGTCGAGTTTATAATGGCCATCAATGCTTGAGCCGCAAGGCTGCAGGGGTTTGGAATTGAGCTTGAAGGCATGCTCTTCCCACCATCTCTTCCTTTGCGAACCTGTGGCCAAGATTGACACCGGTTCGCTTGAGGCCATGGCAGAGTCCGATGCCTCCTGATGCCAGACAAAACTGGGTTTTACCATATTCTGTCTAGATCCTGCCATTTCTGCCTGCTGGAAGATCCGATCTTTCCTGGCATGGCAATTGGTGCGTTGTGGACTGGGGGTCATTTGGCTCCATGTGCATCTTGACCCAGCAAATCCTCCGGCAAAAATTCAGCTACTATCCTTAAAAGTCAGGCGCATCTATCCATGCGGGCATGAAGCGGAAATCTGGCCTAAAAGGCAAGAGGTCTCTTGCGCTCTCGCTTGTCTACAGACTGCTGGAGCCAGGTCCGGTCGTCCTTCTGACTACTAGTGGTCCTAGGGGGCCAAACGTGATGGCAATGTCGTGGCACATGATGGTTGACTTTGAGCCACCGGTTGTTGCCTGCGTGGTCAGCAACCGTGACTATACTTTTGGGCTGCTGAAAAGGTCTGGCGAATGCGTCATCAACATACCTACGGTCGAGCTCGCAAGGCAGGTGGTAGGATGCGGCAACATCTCGGGCCGCAAGGTTGACAAGTTCTCGCGCTTTGGCCTCACCCACATCCCTGCCTCGTCCGTTGGAGCCCCGCTCATCAAAGAGTGTTATGCAAACCTAGAGTGCAGAGTTGAGGATTTTTCCATGGCTTCAAAATACAACATATTCATACTTCGGGTCATGAGGGCATGGATTGACCGTGAAATGGTAAACCCGCGCACAATCCACCACATGGGTATGGGCAAGTTCATGGTATCGGGCAGGACCATCAGGCTGGCGTCGAGGAAAAAATAATCCCCAGCTGGTATAGAAGGGGCGCAAGCGCCACGAAGATTTCTGATCCATTGATCATGGAATCTCATGCTGCGGGGTCCGAAGATCCAGCATTCCGCCTGCGTCCTACATATATTGGGCATCCAATCTATAAAAGGAAATTCATGATTATCATTGCAGGAACCGTAAGAACCCGTACCGGAACCATGTCTGATAATCCTACCTTCGCATTAAATATGCCGTCATACCGCATTATGGTATTCAGGGGCGGGAACTTGGGCGTATTGATCCATTGCCCAGACGATCTTGCGGCCCTTAAATATTTTTTATGGATTTGGGTACGCACCTGGAAATATGCCAGACCGAAGGATGGGTGTGGTTCGCTGCCACATCCTCGGTCCAGAGTGGCAGGCGTGGGGAGAACAAGAGTCCCTTTGGTTTGGGGGGCTTTTGGCGGAAGGGAGCAGGTATGATGCCGCATGTACCGTATCCTTCCAGTCCGGTACTGGGAGCTTTGAAGGGCAGGCCTCAAGACCAATATGTAATTATTTTATCTGACATGATTATGTAACGAACCGACCTGTGAGGAACATAAGTTACAGACAATCACTATTAAAGATGACTCACCCTAGGAGTGAGTAGCGAGGTTAGATGAAATTGTTTCATCATGAATAATAAAGGGGAAACTGACAGTAATAAGACCGGCGCAATGACCACGTCTTATAGACAACCGATACTCAAAGTACAGTACAGATCATCCCTTGGGATCATGCACGACATACTGCATGCCTGTATGGATGGTGGGCTGGAGGGTGTTTTGATATCGGAGATCTCAAGGAAGGCGAACCTTTCTCACTTGGCGGCACTGCAGAACCTGCAAAGACTGGTCCATGCTGGACTTGCACGCTCGATACGCACCGAGAGGAACAGCATATTCGTGATAACAGAGAAAGGAATCAAGTTCTACCGCGAGTTCCAAAAGTTTCAGGCCATAGCGCAGGAACTCAAGATCAGGTACTGAGCAGGGTTTGACATGCGGGAATCCGTACGTCAAGACGCGGGCCGGGCGGTGGGGATTTTCTCTGTCACCGCGAGTCCAAATGTTTTAAATCCCTTGCCACGGTGATCTCTTCATGCCGAGGGTAGTCTATTTCAACATGACAGCGGATGACATTGAAAAGGCAATCCGTTTCTACGGCGATGTCTTTGGGTGGACATTTGAAAAGTTTGGTGATGGCTCTATGGATTACTGGCTGGCAAAGACAGGGGACGACAAGGAGCCTGGGATCAACGGCGGTCTTGCAAGAAAAAACCCCTTCAACGACGGCACGGTAAACACGATTTCAGTGCCGTCAATTGAGGAGTACGCAAGGAAGGTAGTGGAGGGTGGCGGAAAGGCAAGCCAGGGTATGCCCATCAAGGGTGTGGGATACTTTGCACACTGCTCTGATGCGGAAGGGAACATGTTTGACATGATCCAGTTTGACAAGAACGCCTGATGATATTTGAGCAGCAACGGAGCTTGCGCTGGTAGTGATCGAGTACTTAGTTGCACCGGCCTTTGCAGACCCGCAGGTCGTGACGAATGTAAACGGGCAAGTGGTAGTGAACATGGACCTACAAGCAACGGACTGCACAAACACGCCTCCCGCACATCACCCTGGATGGGACAATGGGATTTGGCTCAATGTAGGCCTCATTTCTTTTTGAGAACAATGATGAAGGAACTCACACCTACGGCAAGACCGTAACTGCCTCGGCGGTTCCTTCTGGCTTTGGCATCGCCATTCCAAAGCAGCCGCTCAGGGAGGAGTTGGGGGCAACCATGCATCTACATGACATACCAAGATGACCGCCATTTGCATCTTGCCCAAGCACGTTTCTTGGACGCTGCGTACAGGACTTCTAGACTTTCTCCTTTCCTTTTTGTCAAGACTGCGGCTGATTTTTCCTGCCTTGCCACGGAATTTAGGAATCATTCCCAGTTTGAGATAAGCCGGGGCCTTCCATCGCTGATAATCTGGTTTTGTCGTTAAATATAATCAAAGGGTAGATTACACATGGTTTTAAGGAACAGGCACCGTGCGGGAGGGCCGGACCTTTGACTAGCGTGGCAAACGAGCAGAGGTTCGGCGTCCCGGTAGTGCTTGGCGCAATAGGAGGAATGCTTGAGGTGCTTGGCGGGCTTGTTCTGCTTGCCATGGCATCATTCTACACACCCATGTTTGGCTGGCACCGGATGCTTGGCATGATGATGTACAGCCAGATCTTCACGGTCGTGCCTCCGCTCTCACAGCTCTTTATCTGGGTGTCGTTCTTTACGATTGCATGCGGCTGCCTTATGGTCTACAGTTCGTACGGGATGTACAGGATTCCGAGCAGGGGAGGTACATTTGCCGTTGTTCTGCTTGCAACATCACTTGTAGGAATATTTGCGGGAAACGGTTTTTGGTTTGGGTCCATCCTGGGTATTGCAGGCGGCCTATTGGCGCTCTGGCGGAGAAAGTGAGGGTATTGCAGACTGGAAGGATTCCTGGGGTTGCAGGCAGGATGCCGTGGCCCGCAAGAAACGTTCTGGCACTCAAGGCAGTTGCAAGGATAATCTTTGGGATATTTTGGGCAGTGGACGGGGCGCTCAAGTTCCAGCCTGGACTTGTGGGCGCATTCCCGGACATGGTCTCTGAGGCAGCACAGGGTCAGCCGGGATGGCTTGCAGGCTGGTTCTCGATGTGGCACTCCGTGGTGGTCACAGATCCGGCCTTCTTTGTGTATGGGACGGGGGCATGCGAGCTTGCGGTGGCAATCTGCCTTCTGCTGGGACTTGCCCGCAAGGCAGTTTATGTATTTGGGTTCTTCCTTAGCCTGCTCATATGGGCTGTACCGGAGGGGTTCGGGGGGCCCTACGGGCCAAATTCCACAGATATAGGTACCGGGATAGTATATGCACTCGGATTCCTGATGCTAGCGGTGATAAGCTCGGCGCTTGGGCCGTCCAGGCTGAGTGTTGACAGGGCGATAGAGTCAAGGTGGGGGGCATGGTCGCGCTTGGCGGAGTTTCGCCGAGGCTCTTAGAATTCGAAGTACGGGAAAAATACAATGCATACGTTTTGGTAGTCTGCATTTATCCTTATAGTACCGGTCGGGGGTGGGATTGATAGTAAGGTCTAGGCACAACCAAGTATGGCGCCGCTTGCAGGGTCGATGCTTACGCACTTTGTCAGAGGGGGATGGAGTCCGACCTGGGCCGTTATTATCCACCTGCCCTTTTCCATGTGTACCTGCGAGGCAAGGACCGAGTAATGCTGCTCGAGAAACCAGCGAGCCCTGTCGAGCGCCTCGGCCCGGCCGCACCTCCGGGCTTGACCGGTACCTTTATCCTCGTCTGGAACTACCTTGTAGCCCATTCTGTCCTCATGGGAGCCCCATTTTATTTAACGATTGCAGAGAATTTGTACGTAGGGCTTTTACATAAAGTGGAGTCATTTCAATGCCTGCTTTGAACTGGTTCTACCGCTGATGGGTTGTCGGTTTTAAAATTATTGGGCGCGCGTGTAGTTGGTTGGCGCGTGCGTTTATGTCTTTCCTGCAACCTGTGGGCCCATTACTGATGTCAGAAGGTCGAGCGTCGGCTTGTCGGAGCCCTCGTAGTAGACTAGCATGCTGCCCTTCTCGAAGAAGTGCGGGTCGCCTATCTGGTGAACCGCCCTTCCGCCAACTGCCGTCCCGTCCGGAGAGACCTGGCTCATCTGGTCCTTTGCGTCCTGTTCTGACTCGAACTCAAAGACCCACATGTCCTGGCGGTTTACGAGCATGGTGTTTGGGTTGATGGTGAACATGTCCTGTTGCATCTTTCCTCCGTCCTCTACCGTTGCGCCCCTTGCTCTAAGCTGGGAGACAAGGTCGAGATATCCTCTCCCCTGCATGCCGTAAATGGATGACTGGATCTCCTGCTGGGATCCGGTGCCGGATTGTGGACCTCCCTGCATGCCAAGGATGGAAAGTATCGTGACTGCTACTGCCGCTGCTCCTATTGCGGCAAGAATGTAAATTCTTGTCTGCGAATTCATCGGTTACACTCAATTCGTTCCTTATTTAATCTGTTAATCGAGGATCGCATCAAAATCGGGAGGCAAGAGCCTGCCGGGAGCAGCGTGTCTCCTGCCAATCTTTGACAGAATGGCGTTATCACAGGTGATAACTTTGGGGGATGTTTATTAGAATTGGGGGCAAGCTATCTTATGGTTTTGCAATCTGGGAAGGGACTACTGTTCATTGCAGTTGTGGCAGGCTTGGTGGTTATATCGATATTGTCGTCACAACACGCGCTGGCGGACAACGTTTCGGTGGTCATACCGCCTGGTGCGGCAAATCCAAACTTTGACACCCCTGCCGCGGAATGGTTCTCGCCCTCGGTCATATCCATAAGGGTGGGGGACACGGTGACGTGGACAAACCATGACGGGGAGATACACAACATAGCATCAGGTACGGGAATAACGAGGATGGAGTTTGTAACCAGCTCCAACGTAGGGACCGCCGACGGCCTATTCCAGAGCGGACCGCTAGCGCCAGGTGAATCCTGGTCGCAAACATTCTCAAAGGCGGGCGTATTTCACTACTTTTGCACCATACACCCGTGGATGAACGGGGCGGTAGTTGTAAATGAGAGGATACCAACCGTGCCCACGGACGCAAGCGGGGCCCAGATAACAAAGTGGCCGGTGGAAGAGAAGACACTTGATGGCCTCTATGAGGCCGACCTTGCATGGGAGCCGCATGTCATACTTACAGGACAGAGGGAGACGCTTGTCTATCAGTTCTACAACGGAATAACAGGCAGGCTCATAGAGAGCGGCGTGCCGTACGAGCTTGTCATATACCAGAACGGAAAGGAGATCTTTAGGGTTGACGATAATACGCAGATTGGCGGCGGGTACAGGTACTTTACTTTCGACCAGCCAGGAGCTGTCACATTCAGGTTCCAGAAGATTGGGGGAGGCTCGTCGTTTGCCGACTTTTCATCACTTGTATACCAGAACCCCAACGCAACGCAGGCAGGCCTTCCGGTCATCCAGCCTGCACGGAATGTTGCGCTTGGGCAGGCCTTTGCAGCCGTCTTCATCGTGCCGCCCCTTGCAGTAATGGCGCTTGTCTTCATCTGGGCAAAGTGGGGGTCAAGCATACGTTCGAAAATGCCGGGAAAGAAGCACATGAAAACAGCGGTCCCACCGGCTGATTCCCACGAGGGGACATGATCTTGTTGCTGCCATGACGTACCAGAAAAGGCAGCACTGAGATTCCGGTGCTCGGGTCTAGGGCCATCGCTGATCTCAATGGGGAGACAAGGTTTAATATCGACCACGAAACACTCCAAACCGGCTATGACATTAGCCGTGGACTGATGTCCTAAACCGCCCGGAAGGTGCTGATAATGTCTACCCAATGAAAATTAAGAGGTAGACAAATGACAAAAAACAAGAAAACCAAAAAAATACTGCTGACCATCAGGCAGCCGTTTCTCTTCGGAACACCCGGATTTATCAAAAGCTCGCTTGTCTGCGGCATCCTGCTGTCCGCATTCCTTGGTTTCTGCTTGTCGCAGGCGCCTGTCTTTGCACAGTATTATTCTACCTCGTCATTTGCCTCCACGCCATCAGGAAGCTCTCTTATTCATGGAAGCGCAGTCTCTTCTGACGGTTCCGTCCATGTCTTGATAACATCCACGCCTATAGAGACAGACCAGCCGCTTGCCTTTCAGATCACCTTCGCCGATCCAAAAGGAAACCTCATTCCATACGAGAACTATGGGATTACGGCCCAGCAGATGGTGGGCAACGGGGCCCTCCTGCTTTCAAACATGTCGGCCCTTGCAGTAGACGGAAAGGACATACAGGTCACCTCTGCGCTGCAGAATGTCAGCCCTGTCAATATCCAAGTGCAGCTGCAGGGCTCGGGAGCTCCTAACACGAGCATCTCTGAATGGAAGGGACCAAACGAGATACTTACCATTACGCTTGGAGCAAAATACGCATCCAGCACGGCAGCCTCGGCTGCTCCAAAGGGGACAAGCCAGGTTGTGACAATCCCGTTTGGGGCATTCAACCCAAAATTCAATACTGCCGCTCCGCAGTGGTACGAGCCGTCAGTTGTCACGATTGGGGTGAACCAGAGTGTGACATGGATAAACCAGGACAAGGAGGTCCATACTGTAACAAGCGGCCAGTCTGCAGGGCGGGGAGGGCTGGTCTATGGAACTGAGGGCAAGCCAAACGGAGTCTTTGACAGCGGCAACATTCCAATCGGTAGTTCCTGGACCCACAAATTCA
Source organism: Nitrososphaerota archaeon (assembly GCA_028866895.1). Lineage (GTDB taxonomy): Archaea > Thermoproteota > Nitrososphaeria > Nitrososphaerales > Nitrosopumilaceae > Nitrosotalea. The sequence continues at coordinate 77,060 of JAGWHF010000004.1, read as the reverse complement.
CCAAGCCAGGAACTTTTGAGTATTTCTGCACCATACACCCGTGGATGCAGGGTTACGTGATTGTCAAGCCGTCAGAGGCTGTCCCGGTGGACGCCTACGGCAACCAGATTACAAAGTTTCCCGTAATACGCCTCACGCCTGACAGGAGATATGAGGTCGACCTTGACTGGGAGCCGCACTACATCAGGACAGGGGAGAAGGTCATATTCATCTACCAGGTCTATGACAACTACAAGGATCTGGCAATACCTGCACACTATGTATTTACAATAACGCAGAACGGGCAGCAGCTGTACAGGGTGGCAGACTCGACGCAGTTTGGTGGTGCGTACCAGTATTTCAGGTTTGACAAGGCGGGGCCAGTCACATTTAGGTTTGACGATGTTGCCAACACCGGAGGGTCCGTCCAGTATACCACTGTTGTCAATGAAGGAAACTCTACGACCGACATGTCCATGCCGATAGTCGAACCTGCAAGGAACTTGGAATTGAACTGGTGGCTCATGCCGCTTTTCTTCGTTCCGGCAGGTCTGGCATCCGCCGGGGTTTACTACCTTAAGTTGAGAAACAAGAGAAGGGACGCCCGCGGTCTTGTCCGAGATGAGGAAGGGGTCAAGACTGACGAAAAAAAGTCTCCAATATGAGATCTGACTCTGGCAAAGTAAAACATGAACAACAGTTCTGGAGCCTCCGCGGGTGCATTACCGACGGGGTTGCCTGTATCGGACGTATAGAAAATTGTTAGCATAACTGGATATCCTGTGGCGTATAATATTGGCCGGGTACGGCACTGGTATGGGAGATAACTGCATACATCTGCAGTAGGCGTTCTTTCCGTCCTTGTAGTACCTCCAAAAGAATCCATGTTTCCAATAGCCCCGCGTGCCTGTCGGCCTGGGTCGTGCCTGACTGCGCCGCACGTCCGGCAATGGGCTTCCGGATGTGGCAGACGCCAAAGGAGCAAGGTCCGGGCCGACACACGCAGGCTAGTTATCGCCCAATAATGAATATCGTATGAAAACTGGAATCAAATTGGATGAGCGCGGACCTGCTGCATGCTCTTGTCATAGGGTGTGCGATCTCGTTGTTCTACATGCCGAACCCTGACAGCCGGACAAGGGCGCCAAGGAAGGGCTCTAGCTCACAAGCATGGTCATGGTAGAGACAACCTTGCCTATTCTCCTCACCCTTGCAAGAATGTCGCGGAGGTCGTCCATCTCGTCGCATTCTACCCTCACCACGATGTCATATACTCCATAGACTCCCTGGACCTCGTACCTTGCCGCCATCCTACTGTCAAGTATCTCTTTTGTACGCGATATTGTCTCCATCTCGGAATCCGGCTTGGTATTGAGCAGCATGTATGCAGCAGGCATGCCATTATTACGCATCCGTGCTATTTCAGCATGGGCATGGCGCACGAAAACGGCAAGGTTTGAGCCGGAACCAGGTTGCAAACTCCCCAAAAATGATTTATTTCTTTGATGTATATCCAATTTATGAAACTGCGAAAGCGGGATCAAGGCCAGAAGCAAGAGTGGAAGATAAGGGCAAGGGAGGGCTCCTTCAGGCTTGAGCCGATGGACATACCCTTCCTCATGCTGGCAGGTTTTACGCTTTTTGTAATAGTGGAGCTCATCTCTGTCTCTTAGGGTCGGGGAGGGCATTGCTTGGCAAAGGCAGCATTGGCAGGGCTGTCCTTGCATTGTCGCATGCGAGAAGGCCCTCTTTTAGCAGGGTCTCCCTCTCTCACGAGACAGACCAATGCAGCCCTTGCATCTCTTGCCCTAGGACGTAAACGGCAGACCAGGGGTCGGCAAGGTAGGCGAGTCTCGGGAATATGCGACGCATGGGAGTCGCCGTTCGAAGTGCTAGCTCCAATCACCTCAAACTGCTGCTTGGCCTTTGCCTGTCCTTATAGCCAAGGTCAGGAAGTGCATGACCAAATTCTACTTTCATATGGATGTCATGACGGAGGATTACCATGATTGCCAGCAGTTTTAGGCATGAGGCAACACATTCTGTTATGAATTCCGACAACTTTTCCATGCATGATGGTCAGGTTAAAAGGGAAATCATGGGGAGGAAACATGTTTGGCTTGACTGCCCCACTTCCATCACAGCTTGTCAGGCACTGCAATTTTGGTAGTGGGATATGCATGCGTTTCAGGGTATTCTGGGGCTTCCAAATGAATCTAGAAGGTATGGAGCGGAGAATCCTAGGCCGCCAATACGGGGGTTTGATAGAGGACAATGGTATAAAACATCGGTCTGCAAGGAACTTTACCTGGGAGGCTATGACCGATAATACGTCAAGCCTCCGGTACAAGAAATCTTGGGCTGTACATCCGGATTTTTTCAACCAAATTGTTAAATCCTAGTTGGTTTTACCATTGAACAATTCAGTCAAGGGGTCATGGAACTTGAGAGCATCACGCCATTACTTTGGGGAGTTGACGCGTGACGACCCCTTGACTTAGATCGTCAGATCGGGCGATCGTATTTAACATTTTGGTAGGATTTTAGGCACGATTTAGGGATGGAGGGGCAAATGAGATGCGACGTGGCGGCGGGGGCGGACAGATACTGCAGATTGCGCATCCGCGACAATCAATCTTTGCGCCCCTTCCATCCGGCGTGCTGTACTCCAGACCGCCCGCGACTGCAGGACCGGACTGCAATATAGTTTCCTCTCAATTCCGTGGGTTTTTCAGGAGTGGCAACTGGAATTCCTTGAGGGTGCTGCAGGCACATACTGTTCTTTGATTTGGATAAAAGATGGATTTGGCGGCGTCCTAGTGTAGGGTTGGCTATGGTGTCGCCTTTGGTTTCTCGCCAGGCTTGCAGATGTGATCCCCGCAGACCTCGTAGCATGGGTACGTGACGGTACAGTGCTCGTGTGAGTACGAGATTGACTGTGTGCCGCCTGAAGCCTTGCCAACAAACGAGAGGGCGTTAACAACAAGCGAGTAGCCGGTGGCACCGCGTGCGTCAGTCGAGCTTACTATCATGTCCGAGACGCTCATCGGCTTTGCAGGGGTCACCGTAAACGTGACATAGGCAAAACTTCCTGAGTAACTTACGCCTCCCTTTGCAGCCTCGATGTAGTGGTGTGGATCGCTGATGGCCGTCATGCCCGAGACGTCGTATTGCACCCACGTGTCGCTTGAGGCAACTGACGCGTCCTGGCCCCTTATGTTGAGGAAGATGGCGGCCGTCTTTATCGTGTACGAGCCTGCGTTGTCAAAAATCTTGAGGGTTATCTTAGCAGGCTGTCCCACGGTGAGGTTCTGGACTGTTATCTGCTGCGAGTATCCTGATATGTCAAACACCTTGCCGTTTATCACAAGGCCGTCTGCATAGTGGAAGCTCCCGCCTCCGAAGGTCGGTGCGTATGGCGAACCGAACGCCTCTGCCCCAAAGAGGCCTCCAGAGCCAGCTAGGGGCGCAAGAAGCAGGACCATGGCAATCGCCGTTATTGTAGTCTTCATTAGTGAGTTATATGGCACATCCTTCTAATTAAGGGGCAGACCTCGTTCCCACCCATGATTCTCATTGTTGAGATGCGTGCACGGGTCGTATATGTGGGGATGACAAACTATCATCATGAACCAACAGACAGCATCAATCGCGGAAATCCGTGTCTCGGTGCTAGTGCTTGTCATGGCACTGCTGCTAGCAGTGGCCTTCCTTGCCGTCGTAAACGTGCAGACATTTGTCCCGCTGCCTGACGTCAAGACTCCGGTAGGGATGGTGATTGCAGGCCTGCCTGGGCTGCAGTGATGCGGGGCGGAATGGCTTTAGGGCCGGTATAGGCGTAATGATGCCTGTATGATGGATTTTCTTGGTTGGTCTAACTAAACCAACCCAACCATTTTAAAAAAATCGGGCCGTGGTACCAATGTTTGGCAAAAAGATACCATCATGTAATATCTTACAGGCTGCGCGAGATCCCGGTAAGGCAGATAAAGGTCTGGGGCGAGGCCCAGGCAAGGAAGCTTGACAGGACAGGTGTGGCGGAACTTGCAAGGTCGATTAAAAGCGAGGGCCTCCAGAACCCGCCGATGGTGCAGAGAGACGGCAAGAACTCATACCTTCTAATGTCCGGCCAGAGGAGGCTTGCGGCGCTCAAGAGACTGGGCAAGAAGAGGATACCTGTACTTGTTCTTACCAAAAAGACCTCGTACGGGCTAGAGGACGCAAAGGCCGCCTCGGTTATTGAGAACATTCACAGGAGGAACATGAATGTCAGAGAGACTGCTGAGGCATGCGGGTTTCTCGCGGAGAGGATGGGCAAGTCAAAGGCGGCACAGTCGCTTGGCATGTCGATGGTCACTTTCAAAAAGTATCACGGTTTTGCTGGGGTTCCAGACAAAATAAAAGACCTTGTGCCAAGAAAGATCTCGCGCGACCAGGCAATAAAGCTCTACATAGCTGTACCTGATGTCGCAAGGGCCGTGAAGATAGCGCTTAGGATCTCAGGCCTTGACAGACGTACAAAGAGGCGGTATGTCGAAGCCCTTATGAAGAGTCCAGGGGCTCCCCACAGGGTGCTCCTCAAGAAGGCACGGAGGCTTGGGATGCAGCAGAGGATATCGCTTGTGCTTCCAAAGGGCAAGAGCAGGGCTCTTGGAACCCAGTCAAGGCAAAAAGGCATGGAGCCGCAGGAACTTGCAAACAAGATAGTCTCTGACTGGCTGAAAAAGCGCGGATACTAGATGGCAGTGACAGTGCGTCATAATTCGGGCCGTTCCTCCTTCTATATGTACCGGATGAGCCAAATATTCTGAAACGGAACATTGATGCGCATTACTTTTAACTTCTGGCCCGTACATTACGGCGTATGAACATCAGGTTTCCGAGGATCTCCAAAAGGGGCAGGGAGGACAGGCAGGCAAGTTCTGCTGCGATAGAAAACATAGTGGTCGTGCTCCAGGAAAACCATACATTTGACAATTATTTTGGTAGCTATCCGGGGGCGGACGGTACCGCGGGAAAGGCGATATGCATACCGGACGCGCCAGGCTCGTCCAACTGCATCTCACCCTTCCATGATTCCAGCCTGACGCCTGTCGACATGAACCACAACTGGAAGTCTGCAAGGTCAGACTATGACGCTGGGATGATGGACGGATTTGTCTATTCGGAAGGCAACCGTGAGACCATGGGATACTATGATAGCGGAGACCTGCCGCGCTACTGGAAGGCGGCAGGACAGTATGTGCTGTGCGACAGGTATTTTACATCCGTAATGAGCGAGAGTGCGCCAAACCACCTCTACCTGGTGGCGGGTACGTCGGGAGGACTGGTTGACGACCGGGTGCCTCGCACTCTGGAATTTCCCCCGGTTTTTGAGCAGCTTGATGCCAAAGGGGTCTCCTGGAAGGTGTACGGATTTACAAAGTGGTATGAGAGCTTCAAATACATCCAGGGCCTCCCATCGAGATCCTCGCATTTTGCGCAGGCTGCAGAGTTTGTGCAGGATGTGGAGACGGGAACACTCGCGCAGGTCTCGTGGATGATAGGTGCCCCGGGAGGTGACGAGCACCCTCCAAAGAACATACAGGCAGGCCAGAACTCGGTTGCAGACGACATTGTAAATGCGGTGGGGTCAAGCAAGTATTGGGACTTGGCCGCGATATTTGTCACGTGGGACGACTATGGAGGCTTTTACGATCATGTGGCACCCCCACAGGTGGACAAGATGGGCTACGGTTTCCGCGTTCCATGCCTTGTTATCTCGCCATATGCTAGGCTGGGTCTTGTGGATAGCACGGTATATGACCACACGTCAATACTAAAGTTCATCGAGGATAGGTACGGCCTGAAACCTCTGTCGTCGAGGGATGCGGCTGCAGACAACATGGCAGCTGCATTTGACTTTACACAGGCCCCAAGGAAGTTCCAGCCAATATGATTCCTTGTACGCGTGGGTCGTAACCGGGTGATCTCAAATGTCGTTCTAGGGGGCTGGGACTGGTCTGCTGATTAAAACCGATTTTACCAAATGATCTGTTTTGATAGATTTTACTTTTTATTTATTGTCAGGATCTTTGTGACTTGTCTTGCAACGGACAGCTTTACTGCTATTGCCGGCCGTCCTGATTGGCGCGTTTGGCACTCCTGCATTTGCCCAATACTTTGGCCAGCAAGAACAGCAGGCTGACAGGACGCTTTCAGTTACAGGGTTTGCCACCGAGAAGGTATCGCCGGATGATATCTTCATCTCATTGTCGGTAGAGACGAGGAACACGACTGTTACTGCCGCACTTGCCGCGAACTCGCATACAATGGGCAGGGTCATAAGTGCCCTGAACAGTACGGGCGTACCGCCAAATAACATATCCACCTCACGGCTGGGCATAACGCCAATCATATCGGAGCCAACCGGGATTGCGCCAGGTATTATCACAAGTTATGACGTTATGAACACCATCCAGATCACTCTCTCAAATTCTACCTCTGTCTCAACGCTCATAGACACTGCGGTAGGCGCAGGCGCCAACAGGCTCGGGGGCGTCCAGTTCAAGTTCTCTCCATCAAAGTCAAAGGAGATCGAAGACGCCCTCATAAAGGAGGCCGTCGCAGACTCAAGGGCAAGGGCGGATCTTGTGGCATCGGCCGCAGGAGTAACCATAAACGGCATAAAGTCGATAGGCATCAATGCGGGAATGCCAGGACCTTATTATGGGCCTCTTGGGCTTGCTCTTCCCCTTGAGGCAGACCATGTTAACACCCCGATAATGGCGGGTCAGAGGGAATTTTCAGTGAGCGCCAATGTCGTCTACCTAATAAGTTAGGGACAAAGGCCGACCATCACCCGTAAATATCCCGGACGCGTACTAGTAGGACATGGTATATCCGGGTGCAAGACTTGCCGGGATAATCATGGCAGTAAGCATGGCCGTTGTTGCTGACACGGGCCTTGCGTACGCTGAGACTCCGTCGGATTGCGGAGCGCAGGCATACGCATACGCTGCATGCGGACCTTCGCTACAGATGGCGCAAACCTATGCCGCCGTCATTGTGGCAGGAGTTGTCGCACTGGCAGTAGGCTGCGGGGTGGCGGGCGCGCGCTACCATACAGTACCATAGGCTTCTGATGCAGCTCCAGAGACTTCGAAGTGGCATTCCTACGGTGCGGTGTGTATGCTGGTCCAAAAAAATCATTTGCGTGGCGCAACTTGATAAACACAAAGTGGCGAAGTTAGCGGTCCTTGAAGGAAACCAGCATCGCCAGGACCACAACTGCAGCAGTGGTCCCAATGGCCACATAGACTGGCATCTGCTGCTGAGTCTTGAAGAAGTATGCCATGAAGAAGAAGGCCACAAAGACAGCGACGGTAGACAAGAATACTTGGAGTCGCTTGCTGCTCATGCAGGGCAATCTACAGGTATTAATTTAAACATTTTTTGGTTTTCAGCTTCTTGTTTTATATGGAAACTTGACAGCTTTTTAGGCCGTATGAGATTCAGATGGTGGTACGTCTCGATGGGGGCTGCAGCGGCGGTCGTGTTTTATGCCACGACCTTTATAGCGCATCACGTATGTGTGCCCGTTGAGAATATCCCATGCCTTCCTATGTAGGCGCCCAAGGGAAACGGGAGATTCCTTTCAGCGGGTAATCGGGACTGCATGATGTCGCATGCACGACTTGTTGTGAGGCAATCTTGGGGTGTACACTGGTTGAGATCCTCAGATGTTGCACCTTGGGCAAGAGACGTCAGGGTGTGAGGAACGGGGATGATGCCGGGTGGGAACGCCATAGGATATCACGGGTGGAAATCAGTCTATGATTTATCTGTCAAGACCCTCGGATAATGTCTGACTACGGCATGAACCTATGTTTTCACAAGTTGGCGTCCTATGTTGTTCAGGGCAATGGTGTTCCAGAATGACGTCACATGATGACGGAAAACCTGGCGGCCGAAACGGGGATGCTGCAAGTGGTGGATATGGAAACACTCCGCCCGGGGGTGACGGGCGGTACAAGCGCATCGCTCTTGCAGTAGTCCTCATAGGAGTGATGATGACTGCAATTGATACCACGGCAGTGATACTGGGCCTGCCGATAATGATGAAGCAGCTTCACTCAAGCCTGATGGACATGGTCTGGGTGATAATGGCGTACCTTCTCGTGCTTACCATACTTGGCACACAGGTGGGCAAGCTTGGGGACATGTATGGCAGGATAACGATGTACCTGTGGGGGTTTGGGATATTTACCGCGGGATCTGTCTTCTGCGGGCTTGCCGTGGGTGCGCCCGAACTCATTGCTTTCCGGGTCGTACAGGCAGTTGGAGGCGCCCTTGTATTCTCAAACAGCGGGGCCATAATTGCGGACACCTTTCCGGAAAACGAGAGGGGGAGGGCTTACGGGTTTGTTGCAACAGGGTACTCTGTAGGAGCTGTCGCGGGCATTCTTCTTGGAGGGCTGATAGTCAACTTTGCAAGCTGGAACTATATCTTCTTCATCAACCTGCCCATCGGCGTGGCAGCCATGATCATAACCCACAGGGTGCTCAGGGAGGGGTTCATACTTACAAAGAGGACCCTTGACATCGTTGGAGCCCTTGCACTGGGTCTTGGACTCTTTCTGGTGCTTTTTGGGATCACGCAGGTCACATCAAACGGACTTGGCACCGAGGAGGCGTCCGAGATGGGCGGTGGTGCGGCTATGCTTGCAGTTTTTGTCATCTGGGAGAGGAGATCCAAGGCCCCGCTTGTCAGCTTCTCGCTTTTCAGGCACAGGATCCTCACTGCCTCCATACTGGCGGCATTCCTCCAGCCACTTGCAGGGTTTGCGGTACTCTTCCTTGTCGTGATGTTTCTGCAGGGTTTCCGCGGGATGAGCCCGCTTGAGGCATCATTGCTTCTCGTCCCAGGCTACCTACTTGGGGGCATAGTGGGTATTTTCGGCGGCAGGCTTGCCGACAGGTATGGTGCAAGGCTTGTGGCCTCTCTTGGGATCTTCTTCCAATCTGTGGGGATCTTCATCTACTCGTATCTTTCCACCGACATCTCCACCATGGTGGTTGTCATAGGCTCCGTTGTAAGCGGAATTGGCACGGGCCTCTTCTATCCTGCAAACAACAGTGCGGTTATGGCCAATGCACCAAGGGAGGCATATGGGCTTGCGTCCGGCCTGCTGAGGACGTTTGCTAACCTGGGCATGATGTCAAGCTTTGCAATCGCATTCCTTGTCTCATCACTTGCCATATCGCGCAAGCAGTCTTTTGCTATTTTCTTGGGGGTAGGGCACCTCTCATCCCTTGCGGCGCCGTTTGAAAGGGGCATGCATGACGCGTTCTATTCCTCGATTGCGATAATGGGTGCGGCCCTAGTACTCTCGATGCTCAGAGGAAGGGAGGAGAGAAGGACCGGGAACGGCGGGAGAGAGACCGGAGGCTTGGGATCCTGACGGCGTTCCTGACACTGGCATGCCGCGGGCAGCAAGTGGCAATTTCTAAAAAAATTGGGAAGCATCGTGTAATCAGGGCATGGACATGGCATTACCACGCAGTCCGGCCCTACTTGTTCTCAACCAGCTTCTCGATCATGAAGGACTTTGAGATGGATTCCGATCTCATCCTTAGGGTGACTATGCTGATGCCTGCAGCGTCCGAGATTTGCCTCTGGGTATAATTTTCTCCGTTGAGGGCGCAGGCAAGGTAGACCGCGGAGGCGGCCAGTGCAACGGGGTTCTTGCCCTCCGAATATCTTTCCTCCTTGAGCTTTGCAAGTATTGCAAGCGCATCGCGCATGCTCCTCTCACGGGTGCCCACCGTGCTTGCAATCCTGCTCACAAAAAATGACGAGTCGTAAGAATCCAACTTGATATCGAGGTCCTCGATGAGAAGCCTGACATGTCTTGAGAGTTCCTTGACGCTGACGTTTCCTGCAGTGGCAATGTCTGGTATGGTTCTCGGCGTCGATGACTTGCGGCACGCAATATAGAGTGTTGCAAGCGTCATACAGTCTATGGTCCTGCCTCTTATCTTCCGAACCTTTGCCTTGCGGTAGAGGTATGCAGCATCCTCGATCACCGCGTCCGAGATGCCGATCTTTGTCCTCACCGTGTTTAGGATTGTAAATGCTGACCTAAGCGCCGCCTCGGAGTTTCCGCACTTGCTTCGGTTGTCCCACTTGCGGAGCCTCTCAAAGGTGCGCCGTGCACCTGCCTCGATTGTGTTGCCAGATGCATCCCTGCTCCCGCTTGAAATTACCGTGGATAATCCCATGTCGTTTATTGCAAGTGTCGTCTTGGATCCTGTCCTTGACCTGGCAATGTATTCTTCGCCTGTGAAAGACTGCACGGGGCTAGAGACTGGCGTCCTTTCTGCAACCACCCTGCCGCAGCTTGAACACAGTATCTCACCGCTGTTGTCGTCTGTTACAAGTGGTCCCCCGCCGCATTTCTTGTTCATGCACGTGTCTGCAGGTTTAAGACTCGTATCTGAAATCAGGATGATAGTAGGTTGTTTTTCTTATATAAACAGTCTCAAATTTAGCTCTGCCTAACCGGCCCGGTGTTCCGCGCCGGTCTCGACAAACTTGTAGAGGTGGTGTGAAAATAGCAAGAACTGCAGCATGGCATGCACGTATTCACGCGCGGCGTCAACGTTGTTGGGGTCGTAGCCTTTCTTTGCGATGGCAAGATCGAATCTTCTTTGCACCTCGCAGACCACAAGGCGTGACAGGAACTCCGTCACCTTGGATGCGTCTCCGGTCTCAAGTGCGCCCTCTGCGAGGGGGATCACAGGTCCTGTGTCCAGACCAGCTGGCTTGAGCCCGGAATATGCGGCACCCTCGCCCTCCCTGTGGAGTCTCACGGCCGTCTCGTAAAACCAGTGGTCAGCAAAGTCAGCCGAACCATTTCCAAGGTTTCTCATCTGGACTGTCATCTTAAATGCGGCCTCTAGCTCAGCCTCGGATTCCTTCTTTATCCAGGGCAGGACCATCTTTACATTGCCATTCCTTATGGCCATCATGGCGGCCTTTACCACGGGCCCATCCATTGTGTCGCAGTGTGGCGGCATCAAGCAACAGTTGCTCTTTTTTGGATTTAAACCGGTTGCAAGAATTTCACAGATGGTTTTCGTCTTTGGGATGGACTACCCGCACAGCCTGTTCTGGAGCTCTATGACTGTTGCTGCCATCTGGCCCTTGCTTACAGGTCCGAGGATGTTTTGTTCTACCTTCTTGAACCTCTCTACCAGATCTTTGTGGTCGGCAGGGCTGAGGAGTCTGACGTCATCATTTCTGAAGACTATCTCCTCCTTTCTGACGTGCTCTGCAAGCGATGCGGCATATTCGGACACGCGACTTGACAGTGCAGCGTCGGCCCCTCCTCCCACCTTCCACCGTTCAAGCCCGGCCCTCATCTCCTTGAAGATCTCGCGTGCCTTGTCATGCTCGGCAAGAAGCTCCTTGATGGGCTCCTCAAAACTTCTGCTCCTTGCCTTCAGCTGGAAGAGAACCTGATCCTCCTCTATGCGGTGGCACTTCTCGATGCCTTCAAGTACCGTCATCATCTTGCCGACGTCGCCTGCCTCGACCCTTTCGCCGTCCGAGATCCTCCTTGAGATCTCCTGCAAAATCTTTGAGACTGCGCGTATCATGCCGTGTTCCTTGCTTAGGTACTCGAGACAATCTACTTTTTCTTCCATGGTATATTCTGGCAAGATTGTGTTTTAAATGGCAGGGGAGATTCTCATGCGTGAAACAATGGGTGGGCAGTGGCCTTGTTCCGGCTGTGGCACTTTGGGCGCCTTGCCTCCTCCAATATGTGCGGTTTTCTACCCTTACATGCATGTGGCAGGTTGCCATCTGAACTCCTTTCCCAGCCGACGGGATTTCAGGCTAAGATGAGGATTTCAGTTACCTCCTCTGGGAGGGTGAGCAGTCTCGAAAACCCGGTTGGCAGGAAAATTAATGCAAATCATGTGATGCCTTTTTGTATGATGGTTGCATAAACTTGGCAATGACTGGTTGCTCGCAAAGGATCTATGGAATCACAGGAATGGGGGATGACACTAGGGCTCCATTGAGATACTATGGAGGTCCGTGAAGGATAATGATTAAGACAAAGCGGATCTACGAGACTCCCTCGCCCTCGGATGGGTTCAGGATACTTGTTGACGGGCTGTGGCCCCGTGGTATCAGAAAGGAACAGATGGTAGTAGATTTGTGGCTCAAGGAGGTCTCGCCATCCCCCGCACTTCGCAAGTGGTTCTCGCATGACCCGGCAAAGTGGGCCACATTCAAATCCAGATACAGAAAGGAGCTCGCAGGCAAGTCAGACATCATAAGCGAGATTAGGCGGCTGGAGAAAGAAAAGAAAGTCCTCACGCTTCTCTACTCTACCAAGGATGAAGACCACAATAATGTAGTTGTCCTGACTGAGGTTTTAAAGGGCAGGCGCTGAGGCAGGTTCGCGCAGCCTGCCGCCCTTGGATGCCTTGAGTAGGCATCTAAGCCTCCTGAGGGCAGTGTATTTTGCATTGATCTCTGCGGTTAACTTCATCATCTCGTCATGTTCCACGCTCAGAACCTTCCATTCCTCCCAATTTGATGAATCGAGCACTGTTGCATGTCTTGTTTTTATCAGCTTTTTCTTCAGATTGGCAAACTCGCTCTCGATCCTCTTCTTGCGGACTGAGAGGCGGGATATCTCCAGCTGGATGCTGTCTTGGTCAGTGATGCGGATGGGGTATGGTGTTGTCTGCGGCAAGCCATCATCTGCTCCTTGGCCTTGAGAGTGCATCAAGCAGGGCGCGTCCAAGCGCAGGGCGACTTGCAGAAGAGAGCATCATCGCAATATCTCTTGCGTCCACCAACCCTACGAGTAGGCCCTCATCCATTACGGGCACCCTTCTTATTCCGTGTTTGAGCATCATATCAGCAACAGTGCCTATGGTCTCAAGGGGAGAGGTATGTACTAGGGGGCGCGAGGCAATCACGCCCAGCTTGAGCCTGCCAAGCTTCCTGTCAAAAACTGCGGATTCACACAACAGGTCCTTCTCAGTCACCATGCCAAACGGCTTTCCCTGCGATGTAACAACAACACAGCCTGTACCCTTTTCTATCATGAGGTTTGCAGCATCAAGTGCGGTCTTTGAAGCGTCAAGTATTGCGACACAGCCTCTCATAATCTCCCTCACGGGGGCATCTTCCTTCTCAATTATTGCCTTGATGGCGTCCTTTCTTACGAGGCCGTCTATTATCCTCATCACCTCGCCTGACTCCATCCCTACTCTTGTTGCAATCTGTTCGGGTGAAAGATCGGAGTACAGGTAGAGTGAATCTATGACGTTGATCTTCTCACGCATCCGGGTTGAATGTTCAAACGGCATTATCATGATATCATATGGTGTCCTTTCCTAATTAGGATGCCGCACTCATCTGTAACAATCCTATTGCATGCCTCTTATCGGGAAGATTAACGTGGTATATCACATGGTAACACAAACTAGAGTACTGCAGAGGGTAGGGAACCTTGCAGGGCTGAGGGAGGGCCGGATCTTGCGAAGGGATGTCGGGGGCAGCGAGATACTTCTCATAAAAAAAGGAAGGCACGTGTATGCGATAGGTTCGTGCTGCGGCAGGGGGTGCGCATCACTTGCCGACGGCATAGTCGAGGGGTTCTTCATAAGATGTCCTTGGTATCATGAATATTATGACATCAGAACGGGCAGGCCAGTGGGGCCTTCATGCTGCAAGTCGGGCATCAGGGTCTACGGTACGAAGGTGGACGAGAAAAGCGGCGATGTTTTCGTAGACCTCGACACTGCAGGCAACCGTTGCAGGTAATCCGGAATTCTACTCTTCTGCCTCGCAGGACTCCCTGATTGTCCTGCAGCACCTCTTACAATAGATCCTATCCTGGCAGCCGCACCAGTCGGTGGAGCCGCATACTATGCAGCGAAAGTCCTGGCCGGCATCCATTTCCTGTGATGTTACGCAAGGGAGAACCTGTGGCTGTGCTTGCATGGGCGTGGCATCTCCGCCCTCTACACTGTCAGGCATTCTCGAGCTTGGTAATGAGGGCCTCGATCTTGTCGAGGTCTATCGGACACTCGTGATCGATGTCGTCTATGGGACATGCGCTCTCGGCAAACTTGAGGATCTCAATCAGCGTCCTCACCTCGTTTGCCTCGAGGCTGACCATCTTCTCGGTCGCGCTCATCTAAGTGCGTCTCCTGCCATCCTGCGCTCAGTCATGTTGCGCAGCCATGCTATGTGACCAGCACTTGTGATACTTCCTCCCCCCAATGTGGTCTTCTTCGCTCCTGCTCGGCCAGTCATGGCAAGAATCTCCTCCTTTTTTATCGAGTGATCCTTTCCGAACTCGACAATTATCTTCAGCAGGTTCTTCCTGTTGTCATAAAAGTTGACAAGGTCGTATTGGGCATGTACCGTCCCATCCTTTCCCTCTCCTGTGGTAACGTCCTTGTAGACTAGACGTGAACTGGGGGGCATTATCTGGCGTTCGAGTCTTTCCAGTATGGGCTCGTTATGCTTCCAAAAATTCCCGACGTCCATACTGCCTATTTTCCGGGATGTAATTCCATTCATGTATTTATCTTCGCATTTTGATATAAAAATCGGAAATAAAATTTCCAGCCATGAGAACGTGCAAGAAAACCGATTCAGACTGCTTGCAAAAAAATAATTTGCACTCATCAATATCACCCATGGTAATCTTGGCGCGCTTTATTACCTGCAGCCATGTGTGTTTTTTGATGAATATTTACGATATGCGCCAGATTAAATGCATCTCATGCGATAGGTTTGTAGGCGAGGTGCAAAGCGACGCAGTCGTTCTGCTGACTAGGTGTGGCGCCTGTTCAAGATCCGACAGCAGCGAGAACGAGGTGCTTACATGGGTCACAAGAAGGTTCGAGAATACGATCAAGAATGTGATCGTTTCCCACTGAAGGCGCAGATGACTACCGTGTTTTTAGTGGGCCACTCCACCCGCACGATAGAGTCATTTGTAGATCTGCTCCTTGCCCATTCCGTAAATATGCTTGCTGATATCAGGACGATTCCAAGGTCCCGTCACAACCCGCAGTTTGACGGCGAGGCTCTCAAGAAGGAGCTTGCAAGGCATAAGATACGGTATCTTCACCTACGGGGCCTTGGGGGCCTCAGGCATGCAGGCAAAGAGTCTGTCAACATTGGATGGCACAATGCGTCTTTCCGGGGTTTTGCCGATTATATGCAGACCGAAGAGTTTGAGGTTGCAATTGACAGGCTGATCTTGCTTGCAGCAAAAAACACTGTTGCAATCATGTGCGCCGAAGGAAACCCGTTCAGGTGCCACCGTTCGCTTGTTGCGGACGCGCTGTTAGTAAGGCAGGTTACGCCCCTTCACATCTCAAGCAAGAAATCTGCAAGGGAGCACGTGATCACCCCGTTTGCCAGGGTGATGGGCACGAAGATAACATATCCGGTGGCACAATGATTCGCTACAAGGTCTCAAGGGGTATGGGGGTGCTCTTTGTGGGGATAAACCCGCACCCTGGCTCCTACCGGCGCGGGATACCGTTCTCAAACAACAAGATGTTCTGGTACATCCTCAGCAGGGCCGGCGCGATTGACGAGGACGCGGAGGAACTAAAGGATGACAAGAGGCTCAAGAGGGTCTATGAGACTAGGTTCAGCCAAGTCTATGGGTACGGCTTCCTTAATGTAATCAACAGGCCCACGGTGGATATCTCTATGCTTGAGCGCGGGGAGGAGAGGAATGGGCGAAGGAAAATTCTTGGTGCGATAAGGGACTACCGGCCGCAGGTTGTATGTTTTATCGGCAAGGTTGCATACGAAAAGTTTACGGGAACAAGGAATTTTGGGTTTGGGTGGCAGGACGACATATTTGGATCAAGGTCGTACGTAATGCACTTCCCACTTCGGGGGAGGGCGTCAGTACGGGTCAGGGAAATCAGGACGGTCCTGAGATTCGGGAAGAACACGTGATTGATGGGCATGCGGGAGGAAATGAAATATCGTGCACTGCATTCCTGCTCCTTAACTGAGAGCAAGAGCGGTAGCTTATCGTGACCTCGGCGGCAACAGCTAAAAGGGCATCACCAACAGGACTTGCACTATCTCTAGCATCAGGCGTGATCATCTTGTTTGGATCGGTTTTGCCTTGGCTCTATTATGCAAGCAATCATTCCGTATTTTTTGGAGGTATGGGAGGGAGGATGTGGGGATGGGGATCAGGATCATGGTATGTGGGAAGCTGGATCTTTCCACTGGCTCTACTGGCAGGAATTGTGGTCCTTTGTGGGGCAATAATGATGAGCATGCGTCCTCTCCAAGCCCGCACATGGGGAATCATGGTGGTGGTATTCTCACTACTGGGCTTGGCAGGAATGGGGCTGTCCACCCTGGGGAGTCTTCTGGGCATCATTGGAGGGGCGGTGGTGCTTTCTGAAGGGTGATATTGGCCCTGAAGGTATTCAAATTCAAAAATCAGGGGATGACAAGGACTGTGAGGCATTATGGTTGAAGTGACAAGTGCTTGACAGGGCGTAAGGGTGTTTCTTGGGGAGGGCCGGCAGGTCGGCACATCTGCAATGTTATCGAGGCGAAAAAAGTACCAGAGGTTGGGGAGGTCACTTTAGTGCGAGCTCGAACTAGGATGCAGAGGGAGGTTCGCAGCCCCGAACGGGTCTGCATCCGCCTCAAATTTTCGATTTTGAGGCACCATTTTGATTTTACAGACCTAATTTGTGATTCAAAGTGATAAACTTTTTGTTCTTTATTCTAGTATCAAACTCGATCGGAACCAATTTTTGTTCGTTAATATTAGAAAACAATGAGAAAAAGTACTCTTGGTGTGATACTTGCAGATCCTACATCGTTCCACTTTCTCACCTTTTGTGTTCATCACCGTGATCAGATCATGGATGTGCCCACGTTTTTTGTAGCGTCTAATTCGCAATGTCACAGGTACATACGGTCTTTGGCACCTATAGCTCTTGACGCTTATTCTTCCATGCATTAACTCATTTCTGAGTCAATTGCTGATCGTTTTGCAATCATTTAAAAATTGAGTATGATAGGTACATTAGTTCTGCAGTTGTGTTTTGTAAGGTAAAGATTCAGTAAATGAAAACTTGAACTCTTAATAATTACAATACTGCAGCTTTTAATTCAAGTAAAAGCATCCTTTTCCGATTATACATGGAAACAGGAGGAGATCCTGACGATTTTATGCCAATTTACAATATTCTTCCAAGAGATAAGCCAGTCTTCAAGGCAGTTCGAGAAGTTATCGAGAATTTGAGATCTGATAAGATAGTAGGAAAGCGTCTGATTCGAGAACAAATCCCAAAGTATTATCTAAAAAAACATGACGTCAACGCAGTATTCAAAGTCAATCTTCCTGGTTACTGGCGTCTCATATACGGAATTGTAGCAATTCATGGTGAAAAGAAGGCTCTCTTGATGGAACTATTTGATCATGAAGGATACAACAAGAGGTTTGGTTACTAGTACATTTACATACGTACATATATGTATATGTGTGAGACTGTTGTAAATATGGTAATGAAACCAAAGACAGTGTTTGCAGATCATGACTTCTCTTCTAAAAAGGAGAAGAAGATTGAAGATGAACTATTACGTAATATATCAAAGTACAATCCCACGCTTAAGAACATACTCAAAGTGGAACGACTTCTTTCAAAATACAAGGAGTTTAAATCCAAGGCACATCTGACAAAAAAACTTGACGTTACCATGAGGCCACCAGTTCTTAATGTGATTTTAAAATATTTAGAAAGGTCTAACAAAGTCTTGCTAGACAAAGACGGTTCCATAATCTGGATTCATGCAAGCCCTGCTGCAAAGAAGAGCTGGGAGAAAGTAGTACCACTATAGTCTTAACAGACTCGATGACAAAATGGCTAAAGAAGACAAGTAACGTAAAACAGGGATCAATAACAAGATAATGCAATAAAATAATTTAAGAAAAAGAATTTTTCATAAGGCTTTCAA
Organism: Nitrososphaerota archaeon; assembly: GCA_028866895.1. Taxonomy (GTDB): domain Archaea; phylum Thermoproteota; class Nitrososphaeria; order Nitrososphaerales; family Nitrosopumilaceae; genus Nitrosotalea. The sequence continues at coordinate 59,047 of JAGWHF010000004.1, read as the reverse complement.
AACTTCATGTTCATCAATTAGTGTAAGCCAACTTAACAGATACCTAAGACTTGATTGAAATATGAGATAAAATTAGAGAGACTCTATTTGCTATTGTTATATGAAAACGCTGATCATACCGGATATGCACAACAAGACAGCAGAGGCCGAGCACGTAATTCAAAAGGAAAATCCAGAAAGAACAATTTTTCTTGGTGATTACTTTGATAGCTTCGGCGAAGGAATAGAGTTTGCACACGAGACAGCCATATGGCTAAGGTCTTCAATGCAAAAGCCAGATACGGTACACCTCATAGGAAATCATGATTTGAGCTATGTGAGCAATGGCCTCTTTCCCTGTTCTGGATTTGACAGTTTCAAGATGTGGGCAATAGGCAGGATACTTGGAAAAGAGGATTGGAGCAAGATGGTATTCCACGTCTGGTTAGATGACTGGCTGTGCACCCATGCGGGAGTAAGCAGACAGTTCTTTGATAATTATTCTTTGGGCAGAGATATCAGGACCTTTATGAAAGAAGAGGAGTTGGAGGCCACCAAGTCCATCCACTCAGGCAGCTACCATCCTTTCTTTCATTGCACAAAGACAAGGGGAGGATTTGACAGATACCCAGGCATACTGTGGTGTGATTACGACGAGTTTGAGGACATGACGGGTATAAAGCAGATCTTCGGTCACACGCCAGATTCCAAAGTGAGAAAGTCAGGCAACCACATCTGTCTTGACGCTCATCTTGTGTATTACGGTGTTTATGAAAATAAGGAGATGGTGATAAGACGCAGCGGCTAACCGAAAAGCAAAAAATTAGTTGAACATCTATTAATTTTGTATGTAAGGCAGGTCTGATGTGCTAAACGGCAACTGGCTAAGGAGTAATTGAATCTGGATTTGCAATCAAAGATTAGTATGTGATTACCAAGATGCAGTTCCGAACGAGTATGCAGATTTTTAGGATGCATGCCCGAGCTGGTTCAAGTCCCTATGTGGTTACTGAAATGCACTGCAAAAGTGGGTATGCGATCAGTCGATGCATACCCGAACGGGTCTAAGTCTAGTATGCAGAGGGAGGGATTTGAACCCCCGAACCCCTGAGGGAAAGGATCTCCTATGGATTGATCTTGAGTCCTTCTCGGTTGGCCGGGCTTCGATACCTCTGCAACGTGGGGTTTGGTCGCTGAATATATAAAACAAACAGAAGAGCCGGACTTTGGGCCTATTTCTCGACTGCTATCTTCTCGGAGAGGGCGGGCATTGTGTAAAAGAACTCGTCCTCAAAGGCATAATCCTGTCTTCCCTGCCTTCTTAGCGAGTCAAAGTACCTCATACAGTCAGAATAAAAATCGCCCTGCTTCTCGTCTTTCATGATGATTACTTTCTAAAGTCGGGTTTCTTTGTGGGTGTCAGGAATTTTCGACTAGGAACTTGATTGGCTTGAAGCGTCCTGGATTCCGAGCCAGGCATATCCTTTCTGCTCTAGCTCGTCGGCAAGCTCCTTGGGGCCTTCCTTTATCATCCTGCCTTGTGCCATTACATGAACGTGGTCGAGTCTGTCGAGATACTTGAGTATCCTCGCATAGTGTGTGATGACAATCACAGTCGCGTCCTTGCCTGAGACCTGGCTTATCGCCTTTGCTACCGACTGGACTGCATCGATGTCGAGGCCAGAGTCAGGCTCGTCAAGTATGGATATCTTGGGCCGCAGCACTGCCATCTGGAGTACCTCTGATCTCTTCTTCTCTCCACCGGAGAATCCCTCGTTGAGGTATCTTGAAAGAAAGTCCTGTCTGAGACCGACCTGGTCAAGGTTCTTCTTGAGGTAGTTCTGGAACTCGCGTACGGTAAGAAAGACCTCGCGGTTTTGGTCACCCAGCGACTTGGACAGTGCATTGTATGCTGTTCTCATAAAGTGAGAGTATCCTACGCCTGAAACCTCGGTGGGATACTGGAATGCAAGAAAGAGGCCCTTCTTTGCCCTCTCATCTGTTGACATGTCAAGTATTGACTGTCCATCAAGGAGTATTTCGCCGCTTGTGACCTCGTATTTGGGATGTCCGAGTATGGTGTACGCAAGCGTACTCTTTCCAGACCCGTTCGGGCCCATTATTGCGTGGACCTCTCCCGGCCCGGTCTTCAGGTTTACTCCCTTGAGTATCTCCTTTCCTTCCCTCTGGGCGTGAAGGTCCTTGATCTCAAGCACTGCCATGTGAATCTATCAGGGCCATTTCCATATATAAGCCAACGAAAAATTAGACAGAGCTAACTGTATTTTGAGGGCAAGTCTTGCGCGGCAGAAAATGATTTCATCTTGTTTCCGTACTTGTTCTACATTTTTGGAAACATGCCGGTGCCCGTGGTATGATAGTTGAAGTTCGGGCTCGGCGGCGAGTGTAACTGGCGAGCAGCTTCGTTCTGGGCCACCTGCGGCATGGTACTTGTGTTAGTTGGCCCATGGGGAAAAATTGGGTGCTGTAACCGCGGTAATCCCGGTGATATCAGGACCACCAAAGGCAAGAATATTCCAAACATCTTTCAGGATCATCTCGATAATCTTGGACCTGTTGGAGTTGTATGGTTGTAATGGTTGATTTTTCACCTGCGTTGGTAGCTTATCATCACGCCTTCTCCTTGAAGTGTCTTGGAATGATGTAATAATAGAGCAAGCCGGCAGCGGTCCACGAGACTCCGATTATCCACGAGTAAATGCTCAGAAAACAGAGAAGTAAAATGCATGATCCTAGCCCTAGTACAGGTATCACTACATGTGCCAGATGCTTTGCTCCTCTCATGCGTCCCTTTTTTATCATCAGGATGGCCGACAGGTTTACCATTCCGTATGCCGAAAGGGAGCCGAAGTTTGTAACGTTTGCAGTTTGCCTGAGGTCTCCAAACATTGGCAACACTGCCATGGTGACCCCAATCACGATTATTCCAAGGTATGGCGTGGAGAACTTTTTGTGCGTCTTGCCAAACAACCTTGGAAGTACGCCATCCTTTCCCATGGCATAGGAAACCCTCGAGACTCCTATGATGGTGGTGAGCAGGACGCTTACAGTTGCCACTATGGCGGCAAAGCTTACAAACAGTTTCAGCCAGTAGGCCTTGATGCCATAATCTACGACATCGGTTAGCGGTGATCCGGAATCTGCCAGTTTCTGGTACGGGATGATCCCTACTGCAACCACCCCTACTAGAACGTAGACAACGGAAGACAAGACAAGCGCCAGTGTGATGGAGCGGGGGACATTGTGTCTTGGGTCCTTGATCTCCCCTGCCGCTGCGGCGGGGGTCCCAAAACCGGTGTATGCAAAAAAGATCAGTGCAGTAGCACCAAGGATGCCCTTGATTCCGTCTGGTGCAAAGTGCCCATAAAGGGCAAGGTTGATGTGGGAAAAACCCACTATCACAAAGAGGGCAAGCGCGCAAAGCTTTAGCAGGACCAGGACCGCGTTGAATATGCTCGACTGCTTTATGCCGACAACGTTGAGCAATGTGAGTAAAAGTATGCTTGAAATCGCGACGGGGACAAGCGGCAGCTGGTGAAACAGCGCCACGACATAACTTGCAAGCCCTAGGCTGACTGTGGCCCCCGCTACCACGTTGGCAAAAAGCCATATCCAACCCGTCATAAAGCCTGCAAAATGTGAGACCTCCCGCTTTGCAAATACGTATGATCCTCCCTCCTGGGGGTGTCTTGAGGCCAGCTTTGCGTAGCTAAAGGCTGTAAAAGAGGCTACCGTTCCTGCCAGCATTATTGCAAGTATTACCGCGGGGCCTGCAAGGCCTGCCGCCACGCCGGAGATTACGAATATCCCAGCACCTATTATCGCCCCTATGGCAAGCGCGGTTGCATCAAACAGGTTAAGGGTTCTTTTCAGCCTGGCCATTTGTTTTCTCTTGGAGTCCCAGTTTTTATCAATTTCAGGCTGTTGGGATTTGTCGTGATGTTGTGTTCCTATCGTGGGAACCGCGGGCGGGTAGAGGGGTCAATTATCAATACTGGGATTTGTCGAGGTGTTTTTAGCAGTATGATTACCCACCATGCTATGGATGGTTGTTTTGAGTTCTGCGTATCCGACAGGGGCATGTGGTAGCCTTGGCTTTATTTAGAAAGATCCTAGTTCCAACAGACGGTTCAAAAAATTCCATCAGGGGCCTTGAAAAGGCCATAGGGATCGCACGGTCGTCCCACGCAAAGATTACGCTGCTTCATGTAATTCCGGGCCTGCCCCCTATTCCAATAACAGATACCATCACAGAATACAGGAAACGAATGAAGGAGCGGGGAAGAGAGTACTTTCTCGATGCAAGAAGAACTGCACTGAGGAACAGGATGACGCTCAAGGAAGAAATAATTTTCGGGGTCCCTCAGGATGACATTGCAGACTTTGCAAACCATGGAAAATACGATCTGATAGTAATGGGCGCAAGGGGTATGGGATCGATCAGGCAGATCTTTCTCGGCAGCGTGTCAAATGCGACCATTCACAAATCCCGGGTGCCTGTAATCATAGTAAAATAGACCTGTGTACCTGTCTGGAATGTTTCCGCAACTGGACCTCGACTTGCAACTAAACACAGTTTTTGTTACCATGTGATGATCTCTTTTTAAAAAACCCTGTTTTCTGCTAGCCTGAATTGAAAATTGATTGCGGACTGGCTAATTGTAATGACACTGTCCGAGTCACCCAAGGCTTTTTGTTCTGTTTCCTACTTGGCACCTATGCGTTTACAAAGGTGGAAGCAAGATAGCAGATCTTCCTGCGGTCCATTCTTTCGAATCTGACCTAGGACCGGAACGTTATTTCCGAGTAGTTGGAATTAAAACGGCTCGATGTTCTGTTTGCTACGGAGAGGTGAGTTCTGCCCTGTCCAAGGTGGCCGCAGGACCGGCCTTTCTAATGTATCTCAATCCAACAACAACGCCCGCCATCATGACTGCTCCGCCAAAAACCGCAAGGGCCAGCGCCACAGGATTCAACGTGAAGATCGAGTATGTCTCGCCGGCCACATAGGCCAACACCTGCCCGGACAGGTAAAGGTAACCTACGATTTTCCTTGCCCTAGAAGGCATGTTGTACAACTCTAAAACTAGAACCGTAGTAACAAGGGCCGGAAGGGCAAAGAATGCAAAGTCCTGATGAAACCTCGTATATGCGGCATCAAAGGCAGCTCCCGCCGCGCCATAGTATGACTCGTGGAGCTCGATGTAGAAACCGTTCACAGGTATTACAAGATAGATCAAAACCCACGACGCAATGGTGGATAAAAAGAGGGGATCCCTTGCCAGGATGGTTCCTCCTTCAGTACGCGTCCTCCTTGAGAATGACAAAAGGGCAGCCAGGACAAATAGGGCTCCCGCGCCTACAAGGCCTGTTATAATGTCATCTTCCGCAATACCGTTCGGACCTGAGGCAAAGAGGGTGGGTATTGTATAGTTTCCAACCCCGGATGAGAGGTAAACCCATAGTGTGCCAAATATGGCTCCGGCCATTATCAAAAATCCGGTCGTTGAGGCTGCCTTTTCCGCCCTAGACCACCTGCTATGTCCATATGACATGGCAACCAAGACCACAATACCTGCCATGATGATTGGCAACATGGCATGTGAATGAGAGGTGACGGCATCTTGTGCAAACGTTACGACAGATGTGGAGTTGTAGTAGCCGAGAACCGGATACATTGTGGAATTTATGTAATGTGCAAAAATTGGCGGGCTTGGGCCGCTCACTGTTATGTATGCTGCGAAATATCCGAGCATCGCTGCAATGAAAGCGCCAATCACACAAAGAAGAAGAACGTAGTAGGGTATGCCCAATGACTTGTAACCTCTACCTGAAAAGCGAGGATATAGGAGCAGAGAGATTATCAGGGTAATGGATATCAGGTCGAGGACTGCAAAGGCGGGATATTCCAACAAGTGTGGTATTCCAAAGGCAAACTTGTCTGTCACGTTGAACATGCCGCCTATTCCGGCAAGCGGTGCGGCTAGTATCCCAAATCCAAATAGAAAAACCCTGAGAAGCTTGCCAAGAAACCCCCCCAGCCGGTCAAGACCTACACGGCTGTAAATTACTGCAAGAAGTACGATTACCCATGGAAGAAAGAGACCCCCGTGCCAGTACATGTTGAGCCTGTACAGAATATCAGGGGTCCAATGGCTGTTGTATGAGTCGTTAAGAAAGGGGGTCACCGTGTTAACCACCGGCGCGATGGCCATGAGTCCTACAGCCCATGCCATGCTCCAGCAGCACAAGAACTTGGGGGTAAAGTACTTTCCTTGCAGATGCTGTACCAAATTTCTTCCTAAATCCTAAAATGAATCACCAAGTTAAAACATCCCGTAAGGATTTCAGGGTTGATAATCTGGTACCTGTTTTTTATTTTCTCAAGGCAATCTCTTTTCAATGGACTCGAGATTGCCGTCTAGTGCCTCCAAGACCGATATGACAGAATCTGTGCGGGGTGGATAGATTGGGCCTGAACATAATCATGTTCTCCGGCACTGCCGACAAGTTTATCCCGTTAGGGGTAATTTCGCAGACTGCAGCCAACCTCGGCATACCTGTATCGATATTTGTGACCGGTTGGGCGCTTGCCGGCTTTCTAAAGGATGGGCAGAAGAACGTTAACCGTATGCCATCGGAGTTTGCAGACATGGTGCCGATGCTCCAAAAGGGCCTTCAGGACATCAAAGCCCCAAGCTGGTACGAGATGTTAAAATCTGCCAAAGAGATAGGAAGCGTGAAAATCTATGCCTGCTCATTAATGACTGAGGTTTACAAGATCAAGACAAAAGAACAGCTTGACGGCATTGTAGATGATATTGTGGGGGCTGCGTCGTTCATGCAGCAGTCTGGAGGAGGCCAGATAATCTTCATCTGAAGTAAAACGTTCATGGCTACAATAATAGTAGACAGCAGAGGAACAGCCTGTCCTGGGCCCATTACCGACCTGATAAGGGCGTACAGAAAGGCCGCCAACGGCGATCTTATCGAGCTTCTCGCCACAGATGTCGGGATAAAATCAGATGCCAAGGCCTGGTGCGAGAGAACTAGGAACGAGCTTGTCGGCATAACCGAGGATGCCGGTACATACAAGGCTGTAATCAGGATAGTAAGCAAGAGGGGCATGGCATGATTCCAGAAATTGCTACAGGGGACGTCCATTCGTATGGGGCTGGTGTAATCATTACTTGAAAAGGATAATTGTGATTGGTGGCGGGACGGGGGGCGCGGTAGTTGCAAACGGTCTGGCAAGGCACCTGAAAAAGGAGATAAGGAAGGGAGAGGTCAGCGTTACGGTCTTTGACGGTGCAAAATTCCACGAATTCCAACCTGCCTATCTCGCAGTGGCCTTTCATGGTTCCAACGAAAATGCAATCAGGAGGCCCACGTCATCACTGCTTTCAAGCTCTGTCCGTCTTGTAGACGAGAACTGTAGCAAGATAGATCTTGCCAACAAATTTGTCGTAGGGGAAAGATCAGGAAAGAGGTCTGACTTTGAATATGCTGCCATAGCCGTCGGCTGCATTCCTGACCCAAGCCAGATACCGGGACTTTCGGAGGCAAACCTTGATTTTCACACCAGCAATCATGCCAAAAAGATATTTGATCGCATCTCAAAGTTTCAGGGAGGAAAAATAGTCACAGGTATTGCAGGACTGCCGTACAAGTGCCCACCGTCCCCAAACGAGAGTACATTCCTGCTGCACGAGTTCTTTACAAAGAGGGGCATGAGGGAGAAGGTGGGGCTTTGCTTTATCACGCCATATCTTAGACCATATCCTGCAGAACCTATGAGCGAGGTGATAGAACCTTTGTACAAGGAGAGAAAGATTGAGACGCTTCTTGGCTTTAATGTGGAGAGCGTAGATCCGATAAGAAAGATAGTTTATTCAATGGAGGGGGAATCGGTATCGTATGATGAATTGTTTCTTGTACCCCCACACATTACGCCTGACGTAATAAGGAGGTCGGAATTTTCCGACAGTGACGGGTGGGTTATTGCAAACAAAAGAGATCTGCACGTAAAGGACTATGATTATGCGTTTGCCATAGGGGATAACACAAACCTTCCAATTTCAAAGGCAGGAGTGGAGGCCCATCTTGAGGGGGTTGTTGTTGCAAATAACATTGCAGCAGAAATCAAGGGTACATCTGAGAGGTACCTGTTCACTGGCAGGTTTCAATGTACGATGGAGACGGGATTTCGGAAAGCCACATTTGTTGTGGGCACCTATGACAAGCCGGTCAAGAAGATACGCCCCTCATTTACAAACTATGTCCAGAAAAAGATCATGGCAAAGATATACTGGAACGCCGAGCTTGGAAGGTGTGAATGGCTCTTCAGGATGAATTTTGGCAGGGATTACTACGATACAATCAGTAATGGCAAGACCGCTGCCCCTGCTATGTCACCCATGGGCCAATAGGCTGGCAAGAGCATTTTTCGATTTCTTGGCAGGTGCAATTTAACGGGTTTGTACCTGCCATGAAACGGGTTCCTGTTTGTTTTGAAATTACGGACTGCAAAACCTTGCGGGGTGCTGGCAAATCCACCGATGGGTGCCAGACACTACTGTTGCACAAAACTTGGCAATTTCTGCAAATCCTTGAAGGCTTGTGTGCTACACAAGGCGCCTCATCTTGCGTGAATCATGGGACCGTATATGCCCTTGTGGGTACCTACTCGGGAACTGCCTTTGTAGCGCTTTCAGGCAGTCCGCTAAAGAACATCTTCACGTTAGGCTTGAAGAGGTAGGCAAGTATGCTCCCATTGATGGCAATGTTTACAATCTCGACAAAGTTGAACAAAGCTGCAGCTATTGCAAAGATTGCAATGCCTATTACTGTAAAGGCAATCATAGATTTCCTTGCCCAAGGATCTCCTCTCAGAAGACCCCATGCAACAAAGAAGGAGGCGATTCCTACTGCAAACATTATGGTGCCAAAGGCCGTATACAGTGGTGGAACCCAAAAGCCACCATTTCTGTATTAGGGCAACTGTGCCTTAATTAGGAGTAACAAGAATATCACTGTTGAAAACCAGGCCTTGTAGTATCTGTAAAGCTTAGTGGACAATAAGTACGGGACACTCCGCGTTCTCCAATACTCGGAGGCTCACGCTGCCGAGGGCCTTCAGCCTTCTTATTCCCCTCAACCCCTGGCTTCCCATCACGACAAGATCAATCTTGTCCCTCTTCAAAAAATCAAGTATTGCCTTTACCGGCTTGTCTGAGATGACCGGGTTGTCACGGCCGTTATGATGCAGAGGTCTGATCCGTAGCGATGGGCGATCCCGGCAGCCTCGTTCAATGCCCGCTAAGAATACTTTGATCCGTCATAAGGCACAAGGATGCGGGAATAACTTTTTGCCATGATACAAGTCGGAAATTCATGAAATAAAGAGGATCAAAAATATAAAAGATGAAAATCAGTACAGGAATAAACGGCATCTGTTATTATGCTCACGACTAGTCATGATGACAGGTCTCCTATGGCGATGTCTGTATAAGTGTAGGCAAAAGACCTGCCGACAAAGGAATCAAGAGGTGCCGTGCCGCAAACGACTCCATCGCCAGTCCTTGTTTTTGCAAACCCGTACCAATTGCCAAATGCCCAATACCTCATGGTGGCTGCTTGGTCGGAGGCCTGATGGGGCACACAAATCCTGACAGTTCCGTCTGAGACGCCAAGCACTGCAATGCCGTAATAGTCGGGGCTTTTCAGGCTCGCGCCCTTCTCGCCATTGCTGGGACCTTGCATCTTTTGAGCCATGAATCCAAAACTCATGTCTTTATCCGAATTTGAAAGGGTGACGCTGATGCCTGTGACTGGATCCTTTAGGTGAGCATAACCATTCCCGTCCGTATTGGTGGTGGGATAATTGGAGTCATAGCTCATGGCAGACGCAGGGCTTGCGAGGCAGGAAATCAAAACAACCGATGCCATTGTGCCAAAGATTGCCCAAACTCCTAAACCTGAAGGGTGGGGTGTTGCAGATCGTGAAGATGCCCGTCTCTTACCTCCTATCATGGTAAAATGGGCACGTCAAGTTATTTAACGAAGGGACATGATTCCCATGGCTGGTTTTGTTCCTTGTCGTCCAGTGCCATTGTCAGGTCATGCAGCGGCAGAACTGCAGGAGGTCCTACCAAAATCTGTGTACAACACTCTGGCATGAACGATATCATGGTCGGTGGAATGATACTTGCGACCTCGTTTGAATCGGCGTTTGCTGCCAGTGCTGCACAAAATTCCATCATGGGAAAACCTAGCTCGGACCCATGCCTCTTCCTCTCAGCGTATGCAGGCTGGATTCCCGATGCAGTGCATGTTCGCACCGGCCAGGACTGTGCCTGAGAGGCTTGTCCCTGTCAGGTTTGCTCCTGACAGGTCAGCACCCCCTAGGTCTGCATGGTCAAGATTGGCGCCTGACAGGTCTGCGCCCCTGAGGTCCGCAAAGCCAAGTCCAGCATTCTGGAATCCAGCTCCTGCCAGATTGGCACCTGTCATGTTAGAACCGGACAAGTCGGCATCCCTGAAATCCGCACTCGATGCATCAGTCGAGGTAAAGTTTACATCAACAAGGAGGCACTCCTCAAAGTTGGCGCCCCTTGCTTGGCTGCCCGACATGTCTACACTCAGGAATTCCGAATGGTTGACATCTGAATTTGTAAGGTTGACTCCCCTCATCACAGACCAGTTTGCAGACGTCCCTATCAGGTGTGATCCGCTAAGGTCAGCCCCGGTCATATCGGCAAAACGAAGGTCCAGAAACTGGCCCAGCACGCCTTTCATGCTTGAATATGCAAGGTCAGCCCCTGGCAAATCAGCATTTGTCATCTGGGCATAGTCTAAGTTTGCATGCCGCATGTCAGCATTCATCATGTAGGCCTTCTCAAGGTCAGCCCCTGCAAGGTTAGTTTCCGTGAGGTTGGAATCATGAAGATTGTAATGATTGAGGTCTACTCCCGAAAAGTTGCAGCCAGACCAGTCCACCATCGGAAAGTTGTTGGTCAGGCAGTTTTTCGGCTGACCGGCCTGAATTGCAGACGTGCCTGTCGTAATCGTCCCCGCAATGGCCTCCTGGGCCTCCTCGCGAGGCTCTACGAGGAAGAGCCCGTGCTGAATGGCGTACCTGAACGCATTGATGAAGGTAGATTCGCTTATCTTTCCATGTGTATACCACTGGGCGGTATTCTGCAGCCAATCTGGCATGTTGTATTTCTCCTCCGCCTCTTCCTGCGCCAAGACCAGATGGATGCCGATGAGAATATACAGCATGATAGTCACTAGGGCCATGCATGCAAATGAATATGATTTCTTGCGGTTCGTGTTTTTATCAATCAGGCATGCACTGATGCAAGATATTAGGATGGCGCACGATTTTCGAGACTGATTCTCAACATTTGGAAACCGTACAACCTCCCGTGTTCAGGCATTTCTCATCTGCAATTGGCTAAAGTGTCATGGCTGGACGTCTTGATGGCCTCATTATCACCCTTGGTATTCTTCTGCCAGTATAATTTGACGGCCTCATTTATGGAAAGGCATGACAGTGTCAAATGTTGACCACCGTGAAGACGCCCACAGCTTGTGCCCAAAAAGGCCAAGAAGGGAACATGTCATGCTGAGAGTAGAGAACCTCTCAAAACTCTACCAGTCGGAGGGTGGAACGGTTGTGGCATTATCGAACATAAGCCTCAGCGTGCAGGAGGGGGAGTTTGTCTCCATCCTTGGACCTTCAGGAAGCGGCAAGTCGACACTCCTCTACATGATAGGGGCGCTTGACAGGCCGACAAGCGGCAAAGTCTACATAAATGATGTCGACGTCTTCTCGCTTAGCGACTCGGAGATTGCAACCGTCAGAAACAAGATGATTGGATACGTTTTCCAGTCGTACAACCTGATAAACAGGGCAACTGCACTGAGAAACGTTGAGATCCCGGCCATGATTGCAGGCGTGCCGCACAAGAAGGGAGATTTTACTGCAACGGCAATAATGGACGCGCTTGGGATATCTGATAAGATAAACCAGAAGGCCGTGAACCTCAGCGGGGGGCAGCAGCAGCGGGTTGCCATAGCGAGAGCGCTTGTCAACAATCCCTCCATAATACTTGCCGACGAGCCCACAGGTAACCTCGACACAAAAACCGGCAGTGAGATTTTCGACCTGCTCAAGAGGCTGTCGAGCGAGTTTGGCAGGACCATAATTGTGGTCACACATGACCCTGACCTGGCAAGAAGGACTGATAGGTCGATCTTCATAAGGGATGGACGGGTTGAGAAAGACGTATCCAACTGAACGGTACCGAAGTCTCTATGTCGCTGGAAAAAGAATCCTACCCCAATGCCACGTGGCACTAATCCTGTCATCAATGCTGTTGCTGCCGGCCCTACCGCTACCTCCTACGATCAATACCAGCCACATGACTGTTCGGTGCCGCTGACGGTAAACATTGGTGTTAATCATACCGGCCAGATGGTAATTGAAGCCGAGAGAACCGGTCCGTGAAAAAGGTGATCATATTTTTATAGCTTGGAGTCGCTTACTGACCACATTGAAGTCAAGACTGGCTGCCACTATCATTGGAGCAATGGCTATGGCGGTTATCATCCTGATGTCTCAGCCAGCTTATGCGGCTAATGTTCAGGTCACGATAAGCAGCGGCGCATCCAATACAAAGGGGACCTGCACACCGACCGACTGTTTCAATCCGCAGGTCGTAAACGTAAATGTGGGAGATACCGTCACGTGGACAAATCAAGATACGGTCGGCCATACCGCCACAAGTGGCAAACCTTCAGACAACCAGACGGGCACAGTCTTCGACAGCAGCCTGATCTCAGCGGGCAAGTCCTATACTAGTCCTGCCTTCAACACCCCCGGAACCTACTACTACTTCTGTCAAGTCCATCCGTGGATGACAGGTGAGGTGATAGTCGGGACCGGCGGAGGCGGGGCCAGTTCGACAAACCAGGCCGCAACCGGCCAGACTCAAGGCGGCACGTCGGCTACAATGACGGGCACTAACATGAACCTCATGGTAAGCCCGGCATCTTTCAATCCGTCCTCGGGTGGCAATGTGACGCTCAAGTTCGTGCCAAACCCAAACGTCTCAACTCTGGTTACGGACGGCACTATAAAGCACCTCAACTACAGCATTACAATCTCACAGGGAGGAAGCACGATCTTCCAGCAGGACTTCCACGCGCACAACGGGAACCTCACCCTTGTATTCACCCCTTCATCTGGTCCCACCAGCGTGACCGGCGGCATGTCTAATTCTGACATGAGCATGACGGGACCATTCTACATCAGTGGCCCCGTCTTCAACAATTCTGGAAGTTATGATATTACTGCTGATGTGGTGGAGGTAAACTTCAAGTCAATATCACCCCTTGAGGACAAGTTCACTGTGCAGGCAGTTCCTGAGTTCGGCCAGCTTGCCACTATAGTCCTTGCTGTATCAGTAATCGCCATTGTCGCATTCACCGCACGGGGCAGCCTTGTCAAAAGATCCTTTGTATAGTCCACCATCCAAAAATCTTTTGTTCCTCTGACTTGCTGCGAACGAAATACGCATCTGGCGCAGCAGCAATTTGACAAAAAAGGGAAAAATGGGGGTTAGTTCTTGGCTGTCGCTGGTTTTAGGACGATCTTTATCTTGTACGCAGTCAGGATCTCCTTGCACCTGTTTCGTATGGTGACCTCGGTAATACCGGCCACGCTTGAGACGTCCCTCTGCAGTATGCTCTGTCCCAAGAGGGTCGATGCGATATAGAGGTAGGCTGCAGCTAGGCCGTTTGGGGCCTTTCCGTCGGCAAGGTTGTGGTCGTCTGTCTTCTCCGCAATCTCTGCGGCAAGCCTCTCCACCCTCACCTCAAGCTTTGCAAGGTTTGCGATTTTTGATATGTATCTCTCAAGAGTCACCGCTGGCGCCGTCTGAGAACCGAGCTCCATGACAAGCATCCTGTAATACTTTGCCGTAAGCTTCACGTTCATCTTCTCTTCCTTCGTACTTCCGGTCGCGGCGCATATCTCGTCAAGCGATCTTACTACGTCGCACTGCTTGCAAGCCATGTAGATGGTTGCGGCCGACATGCAGGCAACTGACTTGCCTTTTGCATCCGCCTGGCCCTCAAAGTTCCTGTAGATCATTGAGGCACTCTCGGTCACATTTCTTGGCAGCGCAAGGGACTGGCATGTCTCTCCAATCTTTGCCAGGATGTTTGCAAGTCTTCGTTCCCTAGGTGATGCAACTCTTATTCTGGTCTGCCATTTCCTGAGGCTGTACATCTGCATTGCCATATCGCTTGAGATGCTCTTTCCGCTGAAATCCTTGCTTCCTACAGCTATCTCCGTCCTGATTCCAAGGTCGTGCTGTGAATAAGTTGTTTGACCGGTCGCCCTTGCAGACTTCATTCTGTCCTCGGGGTTTGTCGACCTCGACTCGGGCCCCCAGTCTGCCATCTGCTCCATTGCGACCAGTCCGCAGCCAGAACAAATCTTCTCTCCGCTATGGACGTCATCAATCAACGTCGAGCGGCATTCCGGACAATTTGTCTGTAGTTCTGTCACTGTCATCTTCTCTTTCCTCTGAATCTTTTCGGTTTTATCACAGGAGACTCCTCGACGATGTAAACATGATGTCCTATGTGCTTCTTGATGTTGTTGGTGAGTGGTACGGCTGAAGCGTACGGTGCAGCCACGGGGCCTATCATCTCGGAAACTTTTGCAACCTTGGCGCCTGAGCTGTCAACTACTATCTGGCCGTCACGCAGCGGCTTGGAAAGTCTAATCACTACCCTGCCGCTACCCGCTAGATGCAATACCTCGCCTACCTCCTGCAATTGATGGTTTCACTGCCTGCCCGTATCAATAGAGTTCTGTCAAAATTACTTTAGCTTGAAGCTAGGATTGGTCTTTATCTGGACTGCTTCGCTCTTTTCATGGCCATTCTCTCCCCTATGGCAGATATCATTTTGGCCTTGGGCGTTCCCTTTGCAAGCACGATGTACCCGGACCGGACATATGGCCTTCTTGGGAACCTCACCTGATCATTTGCCTCTGTAGGCGCAAAACCTGCAGACCTTGCAGCCTCCTCAAGCTCCTTAAGCGATGGGTCAAAGACGCACTTCTCCTTCGAGACCCTCCTTCCCATCTTCTTTGGAAGGGTCTTGTTGAAATAATCAAGCCAGATTACGACATGTTCGTAATCCTTCATGGTATAATCACTTTGTCAATACTGCATTTACCGCGCCGTCTTGGCCCGGCCTTGAGACGACCTTGCACTGCCCGGCCTCGGTCTCAAGAACCGCACCCTTTGAGATGACACCGCGCCTCTCATAGTCGCTGCTTGCAGGATTCCTGATCACCTTGGTTATCTTTACCTTCTTTACCTTGCCTCCCTCTAAAGCTAGATTGACAAAATCCGTTGTCTTAAGCGAGGTCTTTGCATTGCTTCCGCGCACTTTGCGTGGCACTGTAATGTGCGGCCCAGGAATTGCTTCAACCGAGTACCTGTCAATCTCATATTTCCTCCTTGTTCTCAGTGGATACCGCCTACCGCCGGTTATCTTGCTGGTTGCCAGGTTCTCTACGGACTTTTTCACAAGCAGACAATAAAATTATCTAAATATAAACGTGGTACTGGGACTTGGAGGGTGGCAGCACTCGTGATGTGAATTGATTCATGCCTCTACCCGCACGCTCAGCGGGGCCTTACCTTCTTTGCAGTTCTGACAAAATCCGTAAGCTTTTTGAGCGTCTCCGGGTGCAGGTGGTGTTCTATTCCCTCTGCATCCCTGTTGGCAATCTCCTCCTTTACGCCTATCATCCTGAGGAACTCTACCAAGAGATTGTGCTTATCATGCATGCCTTCTGCGACCTCGCTGCCTTTCTCCGTAAGCACTATGCCTCGGTATTTTTCATAGTTGAGATGGCCGCTCTCATCTAGTTTCTGGAGCATCTTGGTCACGCTGGGCGAGCTTACGCTGAGGTGCTTTGAAATGTCCACGGTAGTGGCATACCCCTTCTTTTTGATAAGCTCGTAGATGACCTCCAAGTAGTCTTCCATCCTGTCGGTGTTCTTTGACTGGCTCTGAAGGCTATGAGCCTCGCGTATGGCATCAAGACGGTCAGCGGCCCTTGCCATCGTACTCCACAACCGTTCCCATTCCCCTGTAATAACCTTGAACATTCTTAAATACATTCTTACGTCTTGCAAGAATCTATGAAATTTTCCTTCATGGATAATTTTTAGCCATGTTTATGTTTGTTAGCTTGGGCTAAACTTAAAAGGTGCCACGACAAACCGGATCACAAAAATGGTAAACCGCGTGATAGGAACGGGGATCCTCGGCAGGCTGAGGGCGGCCTACAGTAGGAGCGGGCTTGCGCAGCTGTTCTCCTACATGGGTCCGGCCGTCATGGTCAGCATAGCCTACATGGATCCAGGAAACTATGGGACAGATATCCAAGGAGGCTCATCCTACAACTATGATCTTCTTTGGGTTGTGTGGCTTGCAAGCGCCATGGCAATGGCTCTGCAATATCTTTCGGGGAAGGTCGGCATTGCGACAGGCAGGTCGCTGCCGGAGCTCATGCGGGAGAAGCTCTGTAGGAAGGCCTTCATAATCCCGTATTGGCTTGCAGCGGAAGCCGCTACGGCAGCAACAGACCTTGCAGAATATCTGGGCACTGTGATTGCATTAAACCTCCTCTTTGGCGTGCCTATGTTCTATGCATCGATCTTTGGGGCAGCCGACGTGCTTGTCATAATGACGCTTGCCACAAGGAAATTCAGGATGGTGGAACGAATGTTCATGCTCTTTGTATCAATAATCGGGGTGGGCTACCTCTACGAGATCTTCCTTACAAAACCCGACATCGGCTCCATGGCATATCATTCCGTAGTGCCATCCCTTGCAGGTCATGGTGAGCTTCTGATAGCCGTAGGCGTGATAGGTGCAACTGTGATGCCGCATGCGCTCTTTGTCCATACGACCTTTTCTGCGCGAAAGGCCTCGAACCTGCCTGCCGCCCAGAGGCAGAAGGCACGACGCATGCACCTCTACGAATGCATACTCCTGCTGACCGTGGCCGGGCTTGTAAATGCTGCAATAATGGTGACGGCGGCAGCCGCATTTCATCACGCAAATGCAGGCATATCGTCCATATCAGACGCGTACAAGACACTCGTCCCGCTTTTCGGGATGGGTGCAGGAGTTGTCTTCCTGCTCACGCTGCTCTCGTCTGGCATATCCTCGTCCGCGGTTGGTACCATGGCAGGTCAGTCAATATATGAGGGACTGCTTGGAAGGAAGGCAAACCCGTGGCTACGGAGGGTGATAACGCGGTTCGTAAACGTGATACCGACAACCATTGCCATAATAATCGGAATTGACCCGCTCCACATCTTAGTTTACAGCCAGATCGTCCTCAGCCTGTTGATACCGCTGCCTATGATTCCTCTCGTCCTGTTTGCAAGGGACCGCAAACTCATGGGTGATTTTGTAAATAGGAGGAGCACGACAGCTCTTTCATTCCTTTTTGTAGGGATAATTCTTGCATTCAACGCCTATCTCATCGCAACAAACTTCTGACATCAGCCCGCTGCCAAGGTGTCAGGGCTTCAGCTCGCAATTTGTGAAAGCCTGGGTCACTGGGGGGACTGGGCTACAGTCTCGCCTGGTCCTCCCTCAAGCTGTGCTGAACCTGTCTGTTCTTGCTGCGCAGGAGTGTGCGACGTCTGTCCTGATGACCTGACCTTGGTGAATAGCCTCTGTTTGAGCAGATCCTTGTCGCCCTGAATTCCAAAGTACTTCTGGAACTTTTCCGTCGTGTTGTAGATCTTGAGCCTGCCCACGTTCTGGTGCTCGATGTACGCCAGTTGCTCGAGCAGCTTGAGGTGCATGTAGACGCCAGATCCTCTGACCTCGACGAGCCGCTTCGAGGAGATTGGTTGCATATATGCAATGTAGGATAACGTCTTGAGGGTAGCGGTAGGCAGCAACGGCTTTGATGCATACTTGCGTATTACAGAGTTATACTCGGGCTTGAGCTGGAAGACATACGAGCCGTCAGGCAGAGGGGAAATCTCGAGGGCACGGAATGCGGATCTTGTCTTCTTCACTATGGATGTCATGAGTGCAAGCGTCTTGGTTCTGGACTCTGTCCCGGATGCCCTGATAAGCTCTTCTATGGAGAGCGGCCTTCCCGCGGAATACAGGGCAGCCTCCAGCCTGGCAACTGCCTCGTCGTCCTCTACCTTTCCCATCTATGGGATGATTATCTCATAGGTTACTTAAATGAAATTCGCGTCTACAGTTGATCTGCTTGTTAAAATGCACTCCGTGGTAACGTCTTGGGTGCGGATGACCTATTCCTGGCCCGTTCCTGTCCCTTGGTGCTCGGAATTCCTTGCATTGTCTGAAGGAATCTTGGCGACCGCGACCATGATGTCATCTTCCGTCTGCTCCAAGTCCACCTTGAGATCCCTGGCAAGAAAGAGTATAGCAAAGAAGCACCTGACCGTGTCCAATAGCTCGAGCCCCGACGTGATGTTCCGAAACGAACCGGATCCTGTAGGCCTGATCTTGTTCATTATCAGCTCCTCATACTGTCCTATTATCTTCTCAAGCGATATGAAATAGTCGTCAAAGTTAGGCACCTCGACGGGCTCAAACTCCATCTGCCTTCTGCTAGATCTGGGGTTTGCGATCGTCCCTATCAGGTTCTCAAGAACCGAGAGCAACTCGTCAAGGGTCACAGGATACGTGGATTCGTGCCTGTAAGGCATGTTTATCATCTCTATCTCTACATCATCTCGCTGAGTGAGCGGCTTCTTCTCCATTGCAGCCCTCTGGAGTGCGAATATGCTCTCTACCTTCATCCTGTGAATCATTGCAGACGAGAGTGCCGCGATCCCGGCTACCCTGAGATCCTTCTTCTCAGCCTTGTTGAGTATGGAGATCAGCATCTCCAATATTCTTGTAACGTCTATGCTCCAGACATCCCTTTTTGATACCTCAAGGGGCGTGAAGAGCACATTGACTGGAGGCTGCGAGAGCCCTCCCCCTGTATTTTCCTCGCTCACTATAGTACTTTAGCACTGCCGTCTTTATAATACGTGTCTGTTTCTGAATCTTGCCTGCAATGGTCAAGAATTACTCCACGATCCTACGCCAAAAAATATAATCTTGAGATGCGTTACCTGAGCGTTGGAAAAAGACCATGAAAAGTTCGACCTAGCCTGCACCTACATGAGGAGTGGTCAAAACGTATCTGCATATAACCTACTCGTAGATCTTGCCAAGATGGAAATCAAGGATGACAACATTAGGGCTGGCGTCTACCTTATTCTTGCCTCTGAATGCAAGTCAAGGCAAGGAAAGGACCCAAAGGATGAGTACGAGATGGCAGGGAAATACTTTCTACAGGTGGCAAAGACAAATAGGGGACAGGCCGGTACTGCGTACAGGTGCGCCTCAAAATGCTTCCTAAAGGCAGGCAACGTCGAATCTGCAATGAAGGCCTCGGATGAGGCAAAAAGGTCAATCACACGCAAGGCCGAGGTCAAAAGGCCGATCGTAATAGTTGATGACAGCGACGCAATATTGATCAGGCTGAGATCCTACCTTGAAAAACTGGGCTATCATGACATCCACTCCGCAAATAACGGCAAGGCAGCCATCTCCCTTGTAACCAAGCTCATCGGTGACTCGCAGGAGCCCACGGTGCTGCTTGACATGCAGATGCCTGACATGTCGGGCGATTCGGTTGCAAGGAAGCTGCTTGAGAAAAAGCCGGACCTTTCCATCATATTGGTTACTGCGGAGGGCAAGTCGGAGCCGCGGGTACGAAACACAATAGGCCTTGGCTCTGCCGCATTCATTCAGAAGCCCTTCACCATAAACGAACTGAAGAACGCCCTTGACACAACGGAGCAGAACCGCATCAGCTAAGAAGCACAAGCGACATGTTGAGGCGGTTCACGTCCCTCATCTGTATGTTGCTTACCCTGTAGTCTGAAATCTGGTCGGAAAACTTTTCAAGCAATCTGGAGGACGGGTTCCTCACCTCGGAATCCACTCTCATAACTATCATCATGTTCCAGTCCCCGTCAAGGGTTGCAACGAAGAGATAGTCTGGAAAGGTTCTGGCAAACTCCCGTATTGCATCCACCTGGGTGCTGAGCGACCGCGCAATCTTGAGCCTCAGAAAGAGTGCCTCGAACCCGTCGGAGACGGAAACCCCTGAAAGGACAGCCTTGTACCCCTTTATGATCCCGCTCTTCTCAAGACGTTCAATCCTCTTCCTGATGGTCCTGTCTGAGACATCCACTCCGGAATTCCTAAGCTCAGACGCAATCTCCTTTGAAGGAGTACGCGCGTTCTTGTTGAGTATGGCAATTATCTTCTGGTCCACCTCGTCAAGTCCAGACCAGCCAGAGTCTTCTGACAATGCCTCTATAACCAAGACCAGTCCTATTGAATTTTATGCTCTGCAATGATAACAAGAATTCTGGCCTTGCCCGTCTGCAGGGGTTCATCCCGCCCAGAACGATACCCTTTAAAAAATAGTGGTCCCACGCGCAGGATTTGAACTTGCGACACTCCGGTTTCTGTAAGCCTGATAGGCTGGTGACGGTCAGCCAATAGCCGACCACTACAGCCGGAAGCTCTACCAGGCTGAGCTAGCGTGGGACTTGATATCATCCAGTTGGGTCGTTTTAAATAATTTTCTCTGGGAAAAATTTCGGCGTTTTTTCCTAAATTTGAAACAAAATAAGGCCGATTTTGACCCACCCAACTACATATAAGAAAGCAGTACTACTCCCTCACGTGTCTGGGGGGGGTATTTCGGATGGGGGGTATCTTTGCGCGCCTTACATGCATAACGAACCCTCTACAAGAATGAAGGAGTCCCTTGAAAAATCCGACTTTGTAGACGGCATGTATTTTGTCACGGCAACATTCTCGGAGGACGGCATGGCATACTTTCCCCTGCATGCAAACATTTACCTCCTTGCAAGGTTCAAGAACAGGCAGCTTGCCTTTGAACACGCCGAAAGGTACAAGCAGGAGATGACCACGTTCGTCTTCTCAAGATATGACGAGTTTTTCGAAAGGTTCAACGATCTCAATCTCAACCTCATATCGGTATACTATCTTGATCACGGCCATCCAGAGTCCGATCTATTCGAGCTTGCCATGATCGTTGCAAAAAGGAACAGGGTGAGGCGAGCCGAGTGCGGCACCCTTTCCACGTCGTCCACAGAGGCTCCCAAGTTTACATTCCCATATCATGACAACCTTGTAGTTTTCGAGGTCTCAAGCAGCAACACCCACCAGAGCGATAACAAGTACTGTGAGAAGACAAGGAAGGAGGTGACAAGAAAAGGGATACGGCTAACAAACCTCCTGAACCTCTCTGTCATTGAAAAAATAAAATGAACAAGAATTTTGGATTGGTTGTATGAAATGCCGAAAATATCGTGTACCAGACGGCTATTGCCAAGGAATCAGCGCACACCGCAGATCCTGCTGATGCCCATATATCCAACCCAACCCTGACTTCACTCGGGTTTTTAGATCCTTGATGAGGCCAGATCTTTACGATGGGACGCAGTGGTTGGATCGGCAAGTACGCCCGCCCAAACGAGATCAAGAGAGCCAACTTTTGAGAGAGGGAAGCAGGTCCTGCACGCCAGCTAGATCAGGAACTAAAAGTTATATACTCTGCAAATTTCTTTCTGTGTGATGAGCAAGCCCTCCGAACTTGGTTCGCTTAAGATCGGATCTTACATCCTGCTTCCGGTTGACAGTCCAACTCAGGAACCGTGCAAGATAGTGGAGTATGATACAAGCAAGCCCGGAAAGCACGGTGCTGCCAAGGCAAGGATAGTGGCAGTAGGGATTTTTGACAAGAAGAAATATCCGCACGTCTCGCCTGTGAGCGCCCAAGTACAAGTGCCGCTCATTGACAAGAGGGTGGGTTCGGTCATTTCCAAGACAGACTCTATGGTCCAAGTCATGGACTCGGAGTCATTCGAGGTATTCGATGTCTCCCAGATAGAAGACGAGGTAAAAGACAAGATTGCCCAGGGACAGGACGTAGAGTACTGGAAGGTAATGGATAGAACTATTATAGTCAGAATCAAGAGCTAGATTTGGATGCCGATGATGACGAGAAAAGCCAACTGATTCGTGATGACGGTTATGAGTACTTGAGGTGTCCTGCAGAATTTAAATGCCTACCGGGACAGAATAGGTTATACACCATGATTCTCTTATGGTGGATGTGAAGGGACTATGCCACGTCTGCCTTGCGTCAAATGTCGAGGTTACGCTCAAGGGTCAACTTGCCCTCTGCAGTTCCTGCCTCAACAAGGTTTCAAAACTTGAGAAAAAATAATTGAAACTGCCATCTTAGGATGATAGTTGAAACTAGCAGCCCTATTTTCCGGAGGCAAGGACAGTACCTTTGCAATCTTCAAGGCTGGGTTGGACGGCCATGCGATCCAATGCCTGGTCACCATATTTCCAAAATCAGAGGAGAGTCTTCTACTTCACCACCCTAACCTACGGATGACGGAGATGCAGGCATTGCTTATGGGGAAACCCCAGATCGAGGCAACCGTAGATTCACTTGAGCCGTCATCCGAGGTGGCAGCCCTTAGGAAGGCTCTCCTGTTCGCAAAGGAGCGATTTGGAGTTGAGGGGATACTTCATGGTGGTATAAAGAGCGTGTTCCAAAAGAGGAACTTTGAGGAGGCCTGCGCTGACCTCGGACTTGGTGTGGTGGCACCGCTGTGGGGAATCGAGGAAAAAGAATACCTGAGACTCATCGTCAGGTCTGGCTTCAGGTTCATTATTACAAGTGTGTCGTCCGGCGGTCTTGACAAGTCATGGCTTGGCAAGCTGATAACGGCCGGGGACGTCGAGGATCTGATCAAGCTTGCGGCAAGACATGGAATCAACCCATCCTTCGAAGGGGGCGAAGCCGAGACGTTTGTCATTGGTTGCCCGCTCTTTTCTGGAAGCATCAAGATATTGGCTCACACGACTTCATGGGACGGATACAGAGGAAGGTTTGAAATAACCGAGGCGGCCTTGGAAGAGCGATGCTAGACGGGCTCAAGACCGGACTGAGGGCTGCTCTGAAAAAGATAGTAAACTCCTCTGCAATTGACGAGGCACTCATCAAGGAGCTCTCAAAGGACATCCAGAGGGCACTCTTGCAATCCGACGTCAACGTCAAGCTTGTATTCCAAATTACGAAAAACCTGGAGGAACGCTCTCTCAAGGAGACCCCACCTCCGGGACTCTCAAGAAAGGACCACATTGTCAAGATCCTGTACGACGAGCTCTCGAAACTGCTTGGTACGGAAAACGAGTACTCGTTCCAAGCTGGGCGGATGAACCGTGTGTTGATGCTTGGGATTCAGGGAAGCGGCAAGACAACAATCACCTCAAAGCTTGCAAAATACCTCACGAAACAGGGTTATAGGGTGTGCGTCGTCGGAGCCGACACCTACAGGCCGGGGGCTCTTACGCAGCTTAAAACCATGTGCGAAAAGGCAAACGTGGAGGTCTATGGTGAGGAGGGTAACAAGGACTCGCCCGAGATTGTAAAGAACGGACTCAAGAATTTTGAAGGGAAGAACTTCGATGTCGTCCTGATTGATACGGCAGGAAGGCACAAGGAGGAGAAGGACCTGCTCGACGAGATGACGAGAATAGGTAAAGTCTCAAACCCGGACCTTGCACTGCTGGTGATAGACGGCACGATAGGGCAGCAATGCTACAGTCAGGCGGAGGCGTTCCACAAGACGGTTCCTGTAGGGGGAATAATAATAACAAAACTTGACTCGAGCGCAAAGGGAGGGGGAGCCCTTGCGGCTGCCGCTGCTACGGGCGCGAGGATAATGTATATTGGAACGGGGGAGCGGATAGACGACCTTGAAAAATTCTCGCCTACGCGATTCGTAGGAAGGTTGCTTGGCATGGGGGACATTCAGGCACTGCTTGACATGGCAAAGAGACTTGAGACTGAAGGAAATGAGGAGAGGCTCAAGAGAATTTCACATGGGAAGATGAACATGGAGGACTTTTACTTCCAAATAGAGGAGGCGACAAAGGCGGGCGGTCTTAGAAGTATAATGGAGAACATGCCGGGATTCTCTGGCATGGTGAAGGAGGAACAGCTTGACCAGCAGGAGGAGCGCATGGAGAGGTGGCGGTATGTCATCCAGTCAATGACAAAGGAGGAGAAGGCGGATCCTGACCTGATAAATGCCTCGCGTGTTAAGAGAATTGCAAGAGGTTCTGGCTGGACGGAGCACGACGTAAAGGAACTTTTGAAGGCCTACAAGAACTCTAAGACGATGATGAAGGCCTCAAAGGGACGCCAAATGCAGGGAATGCTCCGAAAGATGGGGCTGGGATAGTCAGGTTCGGCAGAGGATACCAGACCGGGCAGGCACGGCACAAGCCAGCGGAGCATGGTTTTGGTAAAAACTGTTTTAAAATAGTTAGGTGCATCATAGACATTGAACACCTACCAGTGTTGCCAAGTTCTTGGAGTGGAAGAGGGCGCCTCGATGAAGGAAATCAAGTCGGCATATCGCAGGCTTGCCTTGGAGTTTCATCCAGACAAGAACAAGGATCAGGAAGGCAGGAGATTCAAACTAGTCTCTGAAGCCTATCAGACACTGCGAGCAGATTATAAGAGAACAATTGGTCCATCAAATGAAAGGCCGGGAAGTGGGGATCGATCAGGCAGGGCATCTACCGGCTCGAGGAGGAGGCATTGGGGGGCAAGAGATTCTGACAGGACCCCAAATGAGGACTGGTCAAGGTATACAAAATATGCCGAGACAGCATACCAGGACTTTTGGAAGCAATATGAGGCAACATTCTGGCACTATTATGAGAAGGCAAGATCGGAGGCAAAGATGGAGACCGGGCAGGCAGATGTGGAACAAGAGATCCAGGTCGCTGTCAGGGTTGACCCGGAAAGATGTATCGCGTGTTGCAGCTGCGAGACCATTGCCCCCGCCGTGTTCAGGGTCGAAAAAAACGTCCGCGTAAACCCCAAGTCAAGGGTAATAAACGAGGAGGGCGCAAGATCAAAAAAGATTCTTGATGCGGCACACACTTGTCCTACAAAGGCAATAAGCGTAACAAACAAGGACACAAACGAGAGACTCTATCCGTACTAAAAAATGGTTTTTCCTGCAGTGGTAAGGAACCATCTGACACCCTGCATAGGGGGGTTCCCTTAGGAATAATACGTCCATCAAAGTAAGGTAACCGGATGGACAAGAAGAAGCTTGCGACAGCAATTGACCAAGCAAGGTCGGTCATTAAGGAGCATCCGTTATGCAGCCACTGCCTTGGGCGCATGTTTGCGGTCAAGCTTGGTGTGATCTCTCACAAAAGACTAGGCCTCAAGATGAGTAAGATGCTCGGACGGAAGAATCCCACCGCGTGCTATATCTGCAAAACCCTCATGACTTGCATTGACGATCAGGTACGAAAGATGATATCGGCCGCAGAGGGATACGAGTTTTCAACATTTCTTATCGGAGCAATATTGCAGCCCTCGATACATGACAGGGACGACCTGATACGTTCAAGACTAAGGTTGCGCGGAATACCAAGCATCAAGAGTGACGTTACGAGGGAATTGGGAAAGGCTTTCTCAAGAAGGACGAAGACAGTGGTGGACTACCAGAGTCCGGATATCACCTTCACAATTGATTTCAAGAAGGATTATTGCGAGGTAAAACCCAAGGCCATACTGCTGCAGGGACGATATACGAAGGACGTCCGTGGCATTCCTCAAAAGCAAAGACCATGCAATGAATGCGGGGGCAAGGGATGTTTTGTATGCGACTTTCACGGTATTTGCGAATTCACAAGCGTGGAGGGGAGGATAGCGAAGTTTCTCATCGAAAAATTTGGCGCACAACAGGCAAAGATTAATTGGATAGGGAGCGAGGACGAGTCAAGCCTTGTTGGTGGAACGGGAAGGCCGTTCTTTGTCAAACTCTCAAACCCTCACAGGAGAAGGGCCGCCCTTGCAAAAAAGATAAAGCTTGAGGGTGTATCGCTGTTTGGAATGAAGATTATAGGAAAGATACCTTCGGAGCCAGTAAGATTTCGTACGACGGTGGTGATGGATATAGAAACGGAATCTGAAGTGCCGGCAGAAATGTTAGGGATGCTTGATATGCTCAAGGGACATGAGGTTATACTGCACGAAAACTCAAGGACGCACCGAAAGACAATTTATGAAATAAGCGCAAGCAAGAAAGACTCGCGTTCATTTACGATCCTGATGGAGTCCGACGGAGGACTCCCGCTGAAAAGGTTCGTCTCGGGCCGTGAGGTGGAGCCCAGCATATCGAGCGTCCTCGGGACAGTTTGTCAGTGCAATAGGTTCGACTTTCAAAAAGTAGCGATCTCTAGCAGATAAAGCATTATGAGTAAACCTTATCAGACGTATACCAGAATTACAGAAGATAGATACGCAATTCTTTTAAGGTATATGCCGTAAAAGCGATCCAACATTGATGGTATTCGTATCTCTACTGTATGGTATGGCCCTTTGCGCAAAACATGATGATAGGCAAATCTTTAGTTGTTCCGCACGTCCGGTACTTGGGTGGTCAGCATGAATCGGAGAAGTATGATTGCCATCTCATTATTTGCATCTTCATTTCTGATGCTTTTTGCAATGTCGGACGCCGCTGCAGCAGACTTTGTAATCCTTGATGACGAGACTGGGCAGGCCGCATGTGGGACCATACACGGTTCATGGACCGTGAATGCCGGCAAGGCTACCTGTAATGTGGCTTCAGATTTTGTAATCGGGGGAAACGATTCACTTACCATCGGCTCAGGAGTGACATTTGTAAATTCTGGAAACTTGACCGACTATGCTCCGATCATCAACATGGGCGGCATCGATAACAATGGCCGGTTTACCATGGCAGGAGAGAGTAATGCTGATGCAAAGGTAGGAATGATGACCAACCTCGGACTTGTGGAGAACATGGGGTATTTCGAGTCCACTGGGAAATCCGGCTCTGTATCAAACGACGGGCAGGGCGTGATGGTAAACGAGGGCACGATGAAGATAGACAATTACTTTGATGAAAACGGCGGACTATTTGTCAACAGGGAAGGCGGAACAATCTACAACGGTGGGATATTTGAGATTGAGAGTGGCACCTTTGACAATCAAGGGACCTTTACTGACCAAGGTCTGGTCTCTCTTCCCGCCCGTCTTGCAAACTATACCGCACTTGACAATGTGGGTAAGGTCACACCTGTGTCAGACTTGGTGATAGAACCAAGATCTACACTTCTCATAGGGGGCGGCACGACGCTTGACATAGAACCTGGCATAAATATCACAAATTCGGGCAACCTCACCAACGTGAACACCATAGTAAACAGCGGAATTCTGGAAAACAAGAACTATCTAGGTAATTCTGGGCAGATAAATGACAACTGCGGTTCCATCATGAGGAACAGCGGTACGGTTGACGGCAACCCGCCAACGGCCATGTGCCCATCCATGGTGTCCCTCTCCCCACATGATGACTCTGCATCGCTAAAATCCAAAATAATGTTTACCGCACTCATCACCAGCCTGAACCGTTCAAGTACTGTCCCATCTGGAACAGTTACCTTTGGTGACTCCAACTCGGGGGGCTCCTTCGGTCCTACCTCCTGCACGCCACAGGAAAACGGCTCCCTTGCATGCAGTGCTGTGTATGAAACGCCTCCAAGTTCAGCATCCCTGCAAATAACCGCAAACTACAGTGGTGACTTTGTTCAAAAGGCAGGCTCCGCACAGGCAGGACTTACCATCAAGGAGTTTACAACCACTTCCATCTCGGCCTCTGTAAACCCGTCAGTATCCGGTCAGTACCTCGTGTTTACCGCTTCTGTCATGCCGGCGATGTCCAACGGGACCGTGCAGTTCCAAGTGGACGGCAACAATGTGGGCGCTCCACTTGCACTTTCCGGCGGGAAGGCCTCTTGGGCCACAAATGATCTTTCCGTGGGAATGCATGTGATCACGGCAGAATATTCGGGGGGTTATGGGTCGTTTTCAAGTACGGGAATAATTTCCCAGACAGTTAACCGAGCAAGCGTGGTAACCATGCTTTCCTCCTCAAATAATCCGTCTGTTGAAGGACAATCGGTGGCCATTGCTGCTACAATCAATGCGGAATATCCAAGTTCCGGTGATCCTACGGGTGAGGTGACATTCTACGAGGATGGTACAACCATTGGGACCGTTTCGCTAAGCGGAAGATCGGCCACAGTTGATATCACACCGTCGGGTGGTTTGCATACGATCACGGCCACATACCTTGGCGATTCCAATTTTACTGCAGGGTATTCAGCCCAGCTCATGCAGTCTACACGCCAGCAAAGCACGGTAACGATATCGTCCTCTGCGAATCCATCGCAACCGGACAAGCCATTGACTCTTACTGCAACAGTCTTGCCGTCGTCGCAAAGTAATGAACTTCCCACAGGCTCCATACAGTTTGTAATTGATGGCTCAGGTTATGGTTCACCGGTACAGGTTGTGGCTGGGATTGCCTCGCTCGAAACGCCTCTTTCACAGGGCAACCATACCATAAGTGCAACATATATGGGAGATGGCAACTTTCTCAAGAGCAGTTCCGCTGTATTAGTTGAGGCAGTTTCGCAACCACCGGACTTGACAATCACTTCGTCTCAGAATCCGTCCTACTCTGGAATTCCAGTCTCGTTTGCTGTTACAATCTCGGGGTCAACACAGGCAATGGCAGAACCGACGGGTCACGTAACTTTCTATGACGGCTCTGTGGTACTGGGACAGGATGTCGTCACTGGAGGAATGGCAAGATATGATGCGGCAAACCTCTCTGCTGGCTCACACCAGATAAGCGCTGTATATTCGGGTGACTATAACTTTGCACCGGGTGTTACTGATACTCTAACACAGATGGTGAATCAAAACCCATTTGTTCCACAAAATTCTACAAGCATGGCCTTAAACTCGACTACCATGTCGACAAATTCAACTACAGGCAACACGACGTCACCTTCAACACTTGGTGGTGACCAAAACTCTTCGAGCACGGACAAGTCTGCAACGCAGCCTATCTCGTCTGATCAGGATGGCAAGATTGACCCGAATTCCAGCCCTCCAAGCGGTTCAACCGACTCTCCGAATGATCATCATCTTGTATGGAATTCTCAAGGTATAGGCAAGTCTGAGGATAAAGGAATCGTGGGATTCCACAAAGGAAATCCTCACGGCAACCAAAAATGGAAGGTCGTTGATCAGGAATGGAACGGATGGGGCCACGGTGGAACAGCTTGGGAGAATCTTCACAAAGAATTTCTTTCAATGAGCAAGGAAAATGCGAAGTTGGGAGATGGTCAACATGGTACAAACCAGCAAAATTTGGCAATTTCAGGAACTTCTCAAACCCGTGAAGAATCCTTCATACAAGACCGGGAGCAGTCCCTAAGGTTTGAAACACAACAGATGATCTCGAACCATAAAATAGAAAGTCAGGCAACACAGCTGTCAGGTACTGCTGAAAATCATTCAAACCTGGACCCGCAACAAAAATTTGATTTTGAGCAGTTGAAACAACAAAACCTACGCGTGACAATGGAGAACCAGAGGCAACAAGAAAAAAATAACCACCTGGCACGGGAAAAAGAGCACCACCAGCAACAGCAGCAACAACAGCAACAGCAGCAACAACAGCAACAGCAGCAGCAGCAACAGCAGCAGCAACAGCAGCAACAGCAGCAGCAACAGCAACAACAGCAACAGCAGCAGCAACAGCAACAACAGCAACAGCAACAACAGCAACAGCAACAACAGCAGCAGCAACAGCAGCAACAACAACAGCAGCAACAACAGCAGCAACAACAGCAGCAACAACAACAGCAGCAGCAACAGCAGCAGCAACAGGGGCGACAACAATACGATTACCACGATCATAACAATCACGGACACCATGGTGGATTTGGGAAGGGTGGCAGATAGCATGTCTCACAGTTTCACATTCTATACCCTTGGTTTAATTGGAGGAAGGCGGTGACAATTCTGATGAAACCTATTCTGTACGTGTCACTTGCCGTAGTGATGCTGTCGCTAGTGGGCCATCAGATCCCATCGTCGGCTGGCCAAACCGCTGTAATCCCTGATGCCTTGAGAACTGGGGCGCAAGAATGGGTCAACGGACAGATAAGTGACAATGATTTTCTGGCCATACTCCAGCAGATGGTGAATAATGGCATGCTCGCACTGTCAACTAACGAAGGGCATGCCGCTGGGCCTCAAGCAGGAACAGATCTGAACTGCCTGGTCACGCCGACCGAGGGCATAAATCTGAGTGATTGTGATCTCTCAGGACAAGACATGGCAAAGGTAAACCTCAGCGGCTCAGATCTCTCAAGTTCTATTCTCAAGGGATCCGACTTGTCGAAATCAAACCTCAACGGAGCAGACCTCTCAGGGGCAAATCTGATCGGTGCGAATCTGGCCGGGGCGGATCTTGACGGTGCCAAACTGTACGGTGCAAACCTCAAAGGTGCAAATCTTGTAGGTGCCAAGCTGTCCGGCTCCAAACTTGCAGGTGCGAACCTTGACGGCGCAATCCTTTCAGGATCCAATCTGGCGTTTGAAAGCCTTGTGGACGTCAAGCTCGTAGGTACCGATCTTAGCAATTCAGACCTCTCGGGTGCGGATCTCAGTAGAGCAGATATTTCCGGTGCCAAGCTTACAAACGGTAGATTTTACGGCACCAACTTCTATGGTTCTGATCTCAAGGGGGTTGACCTCTCAAACTCGGAACTAGCAGGGGCCAACTTTTTCAACGCAAACATGGAACACGCAAATCTAACCTCGTCGGACCTACCAGATGTGAATCTCTCATTCGCAGATCTTACCGACTCGACACTCTCAAATGCCAACTTTATAAACGCCAAGATGACGTGGGCAAAGCTTGATCAATCAAAGATGGAGGGTGCTGATCTTTCAGGCGTAGACATGAGCAATGCAGACCTGACAGGAACCGATCTAAAGGGTGCAGAAATGTCGGGCGTCAATCTGGACAACGCAAAGATGGTGGACACCATACGCCTCTGTCTTGACAACCCGATATGCCTTGACTAGTTTGTTGGAAAATAAGCATGTACCTGTGCAGTCAACACATGATCCTGGCAATACTCAACCAGACCAAAAATAAATACCTAAATCCTGTACGGGACTTTTAAGATTAATGAAGCTCCCCTGTCCAGACTGTCGTGGCGATCTTGTTGAATTCGACCCAGGCTCAGGAAATTACCATTGCACAAACCCTACCTGCAACTTTCAGTACGTTGAGGCCGCAAGTGGGAAAGAGCACAGAAGGACCATTACTGCAGACACGTCAATCCAAGGTGCCAATAATCTTGGCAAGAAACCGAAGAGGATACTTGTCGGACTGGCAATAGAAAGCGCCCTCATGAGCATGGGACATTCAATCTTCGACAGGGTCACCACAAAGCTTAGGGATGACTATGGAGCTACCGTATTTGATTGTCTTGAGAAGCCGAAATACCTTAAGGCCGTGCTGGAAGGGAACTTTGAGAAGAGCGTCGCAGATGTCGTCTCCAAGTCCATAAGGGCCATACTTGGAGAGTTTGCATACTATGATTCCATAAGGCAGTTCCTTGAAGATCTGGGGGATGAAGGTGACTCCAAACACAGCGGCAAATAGTACCGTACAAATCATTTTATATGGATCGCCCCTTTATGTCGGGGACGTACTTGGGTGGTGATCATATTGACCGGGCCTACAGGAGGAACTGCCGGGGTGCCTCCTCTGGCAGGTTCGAAAGATTAGTCACGGGACTATCCGAACCTTCTTGACGCAACAAAATCTGTTGCCTACATCTGGTGCAGGATTTTTCTTGCAGGGGTCTGCTGCTACATGTGTGACGAACTTGCCATCCTGGCGGCCGCAATTCTGGAGACTGCTAAGATCAAGTTTATGGAACGAAAGGGCAGACAATTCATCCTGCACTTGGTTTTACTCCAATTCCCGTCTGGTAGGCAATTTTGAACGATATTTCTATAAAAGTTCTACGAAGGACTTATCAAAAGGTCACAAATTCAATATATCGTTGCCTAGAAAAGAGTACAAGACAATCACTGTAAAGGAGCAGACCTTCAACAGGTTTCTGAAGGCCGTCCATGACGCAAAGAAGGCAAATCCAGAGCTTGACAACAGCGTCTTTCTTGAGAAACTGCTGGATTCGTTCAGGAAGAGAGGCTGACGGGGTTTCCCTTCCGAGTGCAGCAGACGGCCTGCCCATACTTTTTCAAACCTGACTTGACGACTGCCTACCAATCTGCAGCCATGGAGGACTTGCTTTCATGATGTCACCGAAACACAGTGCGGTACGGAACAACCTCAACATTTTATTAGAGTCGGACTCGCAGCTTTTTTGATTGGATCCACTTTTGAAGGTGAAGGAGGCCCACAAGAACGGGCTTCTGCCCGACAAGGTCTACTCACTAATAATGGAGCGGTTTGGACTTGTGCTTGAAGGCATTTCCAGAATCGAGAGGGCCTCAGCCATACACTTTCCACTTGCCTACGTTGAGCCGTCCGCCGTTATCTCCCAGCCTTCTGGCTCCTTTGACTATGGCATATTCTTCGCACGAACGATACCACTTGTCGCCAACGGGAAGGTGGAAATAATAATACAGATTACTGCCCCTCTTGTGGCATACGGTCTGAAGGGGACCATCCATGCAATACTTGCGCACGAATTCCTGCATTATCTGGAGCTTGTAAAGAGGATGTCGAAGATGGATATAGTCTCGGACGAGATTTCAGGGAGTCTCTTTGAGAGCATGTATGCAGACAATACCAGGCTCCTTGAGCCCAGGGCCGTCTTTGACGATAAAACGCTTCTTCTGCACATAACCAAAAAGTTCCCCGAAGGCTTCAGGGATTACAAACTTGAGGATAAGGTCCTCAAGAATTGGATCCAAAAGAGGCTACCTTCCATAAACGTAGCACTCGATGCAAACACGGTGAAGATACCTGCAGGGGTGCTTGCAAGCACAAAGGTTGACCCGTTGCTTGTTCAGAAGCTGGATGTCATTGATCAAAAGGCCTCAAAACTGCGTACCAAGAAACTCTACTGACGAATTCCGAACCTGTTCCGAGTATCTACTATTTCGTAAATTCGGTGTACCCGCACTTTCCGCAGGTCCGTCTATCCTTGTGTTCAGACATAAAGACGCCCTTGCCGCATCTAGAGCATTCCTTCTTTGCCTTCTCCGCCTTGTCGCCTTTTACCTTGTAGTACTTGTAAACCGAGGGGCTGGACCCTTTCTTGCCTGCCATTATTTTGTCTCTTCCTTCTTTTCTTCAGCCGGGGGCGCCTCCGCTGCCACCGCCTCACCCTCCTTTGCAGTTGCCGTCTTTGCCTTTTCCATCCTTTTGAATACTGCCTCCTTGAGATGCTCCCTTGCCATCTTCTCGTCCTCGTAAACATAGAATGTTCCTGAGAGAAGCGGCCGGCCAGTGTCGTTCTTGAGGTTTATGGGAATTACAATCTTGCCTTCGAGGCCAAACTGCTTTGCTATCATCTCGGCCGCCTCGATCTTCTTCAGCCTGCCTGCAAGCCCCTTGAAGGTGCATGTAATCTCCCTCCTGGAGAGTAGGGGGTTCTTCACATCACGAGTTACCTCTATCATGGACATGTATTCAGAGTCCTCTTAATTGTTCATATAAATCTAGGCACTACCTTGCAGGTTGATCATTTGATCATCAAGGACTTTGCCACATTGCAAGATCCTTACACCCACGGCCAGCCGTAATGTAGAGTAAAACCCTGCAAATTTGGCAGTGATCTGTGCGCCAGGTATCTGTATGCTGGAGGACTTGCAGACAAAGCGCGGAGACGGAATGTGGGCGAGAAAGGCCACTGATACGAGGAGTTGATGTAAACAAAAGGACCTGAAGTTTCGACCGACAAGGAAACAGATTCCGACTCTAGATTGCCAAATGGCCCAACCTCCATTCAAAGACGAGGTTGATCTCCCCCTCGCAATCTCTGCGCCGCCTTGGACAGAATTTAAAACCGCCCATCTAAAACATTTTAAGAAATCAAGCACGCCAATAACTGTGGACAGATTCATGATTCATCTCAAGAATGGGGGTTACAGTCCCAATGACGCGCCCGTCCTGCTTAGGAGAGCTGATGACCTCACTTCGGGGCTTGATTCTCTTGTCCGGGACACGCGAGTCTCAACCCAATACCTCGAGTTTGACGTATCGATTGCCAAGGAGAATCTGGACCAACTGGTGTCAAGGCTTGAACCCATAGGGCCACTTGACCACGCAAGACACCTTGTCGAGGAGAAGATAGGAAAGGAGGAGGCGCTTGAGAGCGCCGTCTTTTACTTCAATAATGAGAGGTTCTGGGAATGCCATGAGGTGCTGGAGGGTGTCTGGAAGTCCACCTACGAGGGGGAGAAGGACCTAGTACAGGGCATAATTCTCGTGGCGGCTGCGCTTGTCCACCACCAAAAGGCCGAAGATGGGATCTGCCTTTCAATACTAGTACGTGCCATGGAAAAACTCACGGGTGCCACCGGTGCATATCATGGCATAGATGTTGACAAATTCAAGAAGACTGTGGCGAAAATGATTGAGAACCGTGATATCCGCGCCTTTGCTATCTGACAAGCCCGATGGCGGTCCGTATGACGTCCGATCCGGCAAGCATTCCTATCCTGCCCTTCTTTGCCTGCTCCTCCGTAAACCTTGTTGTGCCGTCCTTTTTTACCGAGTCACCAGAGACCAGCACCGGCACGGGATCATCGCTGTGCCCCTTGTTGATGCACGGCGTTGAATGATCGCCTGAAACCACCACTGCAACCTTTGACGTATCTATGAGGCCCAGCAATGTCCCAAAGAACCTCCTGTCTATCTCCTCTATGTTGGCCATCTTGCCTACCGCATCGCCGTCATGGCCAAACTCGTCTGGCCCCTTGATGTGTACGTAAATGGCATTCTGGGTCTCCATTGCCTTTGCTGCCACCCTTGCCTTCTCCTCATAGTCTGTCAGGCCGCCGGCATTGAATGTCTGCATCTTCAGGACGTTTGCAATTCCAATTTCTACTGGCATGTCAACAATGCATGAAAACCTCATGCCATGTAGCTCGTTTATCGGAATCACTTCTGGAAACCTGTTGCCTGCATCGCGCAAAAGGATGGAGTTGAGAAGCTTCTTGCCTTGAGCCGCCCTCCTCTTGTTTACCGCGCTGTTCTTCATGATGGCAAGCGACTGGTCGGTAAACTCGTTGATAAGAGATGCCGAGAGCTTTGCCCCCGGTGACTCGTTGAGAGGTAGCGACCTCTCTATCCTGAGGTAGTCGCCAACCGCCTTGGCCACACCCATCCCATCAATTCGTGCATAAGCGGGATCCGTATTGCTTACATCGGGTGACAGGAACTCGCCCTCGCACCTTATCCTGACTATTACCCTGTGCCCTATGGTGGGTGATACAGCAACCGATGCCCTAGGGTCGGAGAACTTTACCTTCTCCTCAAGTTCCCGTGAGATTGCTACCGCGTCTTCCCTCTCTATCTTCCTGCCTGCCCTCCTGTCAGTTATCACGCGGTCGTCATTTACGGTAGAAAAGTTGCCTCGAAGAGCAAGATCACCGTTCTTGAAATCTATGCCTATTCCAATCGACTCTATCACGCCCCTTCCCACATACTCCGAGTTTGCAAACCGGTATCCAAGCATATTGAAAACCGCAATGTCAGACTGCGGCGCTATTCCCTTCCCAACGGAGATTACCTCGCCGATGGCGCCGTTCCTTGCAAGCCTATCAAGATTTGGAGTCCTGGCATGACTTAGGGGCGTCATCCCATTGAGGTCAGGGTGCGGCAGGTCGCCTATCCCGTCAAGCAAAACGTAAATCATGTGAACCTTCGAGTTGTCCGTGATAACTTCTCAGCTCCATTCTCCGGTCCCTGCATATATTACATAAACGTTGATTTTTCTAAATTCATCTGAAATAATGATCTCAGCCAAAACCCGGGGGATTCCCCAGCACCGGGGGTCCCTTTGTCCTGTCAGGACGGCGTGGCTATTCTTGTAAGCCTTATCTTGAAGTTGAGCGCCTTGCCTGCAAGAGGATGGTTCAGATCTACCGTCACGCTGTCAGTGTCTACCTCGGCAATCTTGGCAGCCACCCGTTCGCCGGTCGGAAGTCCCGCCTCAAAGACAAGCCCGGCTGAAAGCTTTGCATCATCGGGGAACACATTTCTTGGGACCTTTTGCACAAGTGTAGGATCGTGGTGACCGTATGCATCCTCTGGCCGGATCCTGAACTCCTTCTCGTCACCCACGCTCATCCCGACGACTGCCTGATCAAACCCCCTTATCACGTGGCCCGCGCCTACCTGAAATTCAAGTGGGCTTCCGTGGTTGTCGGAACTGTCAAAGACTGACCCGTCATCCAAGCTTCCAGTATATTCTACGCTGACCCTGTCTCCATCCTTTACTGTCATGCGCCCTTCCCAGTAGGGCGGAAATCGTGAATCATTAATGCCCAGCTCACACCACCAATGCCTCCCTATGGTAAAAAAAGTTGCCGCATGATAAAATTGATGTCAGTTGCAGCTGCACGTCCAGCGAAACATCCCCATGAACAGGAGTCGCAGTGTCAGAGGGCAAGACCAAGGAAGATATGGGACTTGGCCCAAAGCACTGCATGTCTGAGGAGGACAGGGAGAGACAGGCGCTCCTTGATGTTGTCATGAACAGTGGCGTCAGAGGCCTGTCAAGGACGGAGCTTGAGCGGCTGCATGATCTCCTTGAACATAAAGACTACGGGGCGGACAGGAAGGCCCAAAGATCAAAGAAGCGACTTCTCAAGAAAATCTCAGCTGCAATTTATGATTATGATGAAAAATTTGGCAATTCATTTAAAACAAGCTAGGGGCAAGGTCTGGCGATGCTTTCAGACATCATACGTGAATTTTTCCATAATCCTGTTTTCATAAAGTACGGTCTAGCCGGGTTGTTTTTCAACGGCATGTTCTCCTCATTTATCCCGATTCCCACCGAGGTCACAACATCCACGCTCCTTATTGGCGGAGCAAAACCCTTTGACGTCTTCGTAGTACTCACCACGGGCTCCATCTTGGGGGGATACATTGCATACTTTCTAGGATACAACGGCATGCTCATAGGGAAATTCCGGAAGGCGACACCCAAGTACGAAAAAAAGAGCGTTTCCATCATGTCAAGATACGGCTGGGGAACCGTGGTCTTCATCTCCCCTTGGATTCCTATCATAGGGGACATTGTCTCGATAATAGCAGGGGCAAAAAAATACCACCTCATCAAGTATTCTGCCGCGATGATATCGGGAAAGACTGTCAAGTCTGTCGCAATCGTCTTCTTCAGCGTCCACTTCCTGCACTGGCTCTATGCAGTCCTCAAATAGGCTCAAAGGTATATTACTTGTCTACATGAACCACATCCTGTGAAGCAGGTCGCACCGGTCAACTACAACTTGGAGTTTGAGCCCGACCTTGCCAGGTTCAGGTTCAGGGGAAGGGAGAAGATCCAAGTAAAGATTTCCCGGCCCACTCGGCGGATAGTGCTCAATGCTGCCGAGCTTAGGATAATCACATGCGAGGTAATTTCTTGCAAGGAACGTCTGAAGGCAAGGGCGTTCCTTGACGAAAGGAAGGAGGAACTGGCAATCCTTCTGCCACGGCCAGTCTCTGGGCTCGCGGTAATCTCGATAGACTTTGAGGGCGTACTAAATGACAAACTCGTCGGCTTCTACCGTAGCAGGTACGAGTTTAAGGGCAAGGAAAGATACCTTGCCACTACGCAGTTTGAGGCAGCAGATGCGCGCCGCGCGTTTCCCTGCTGGGATGATCCCGAGTCAAAGGCAACATTCGACGTCTCGCTTATTGTCGATGCCGGCCTTTCTGCCATCTCCAACATGCCGGTCTCCTCAAAATCGAAGGCAGGCAATAAGACCGCATTCAGATTTGACACCACACCAGTCATGTCCACTTATCTCCTCTATATGGGAGTTGGAGATTTTGAATTCCTTGAGGGAAGGCTTGGAAAAACGCTCGTGAGGATAGCTACCACGAAGGGAAAGAGGCAGCAGGGCAGGATGGCACTCGTCTTTACAAAACAGTTCCTTTCATACTTCCAGAAATACTTTGGCATTGCCTATCCGCTGCCCAAGCTTGACATGATAGCCATCCCGGATTTTGCTGCAGGCGCCATGGAAAACTGGGGAGCCATCACATTCAGGGAGACCGTCCTCCTCTACGACTCACGTACCTCATCGACCGACACACTGCAGCACATCGCGGAGGTAGTGGCGCACGAGCTTGCGCACCAGTGGTTCGGAAATCTCGTGACAATGAAATGGTGGAACGACCTCTGGCTCAACGAGAGCTTTGCAACCTTCATGGCAACAAAGGCCGTCGACAATATATACCCGCGATGGGACTTTTTGGACCAGTTTCTAATTTCAGAGATGACGGGGGGCCTCAGCCTTGACTCGCTCAAGTCCTCACACCCGATAGATGTTGACGTCAGGAGCCCTGCAGAGGTCAGGCAGATATTTGACGAGATAAGCTACAACAAGGGGGGAAGCGTCCTCATGATGCTTGAAAACTTTATTGGAAGCCCTAATTTCAGAAAGGGCCTCCACAACTACCTAAAAAAACACGAGTACTCCAATGCTTCCACAGAAGATCTCTGGGACGCCCTTGGTTCTGCCTCTAGGAGGCCGGTCAGGCAGATGATGGATACATGGGTAAGACAGGTGGGCTACCCCATAGTGGACGCAAGGGCTGAAAACTCCAAGGTCAGCCTTTCGCAAAGGAGGTTCCTCTTGGAGGGCACGAGTGCACAGAAGGGAAGGTGGATAATACCAATCTCGGTCAGGACGCAGAAGGGACTTGTTACCCGGCTTATGAAAAATTCCATCGAAGTGCCCATTGCGGGAGGCTGGTTCAAAGTAAACGATGGCCAGAAAGGATTCTACCGAGTCAGGTACGATGACCACTCGCTTGAGGAACTTGGGGCCCTTGTGGAACAGAAGTTGATCTCCAACTTGGACAGGTGGAGCATACATCACGATCTGGCTGCGCTCGTACTTGCCAACCAGCATCCGATAAAGGACTACCTTGACTTTCTGAGGCATTATGAGGAGGAGGACGACTATGTAGTCCTTTCAGACATCATCGGCTTCCTCAACTTTTTGTTTGTGGTCACCTCGCAGGAGGATTTCTGGGAGGAAGTAAAGGAATTCGGCCGCGACTTCTTGGGTGCGGTATTCCAGAGGATCGGCTGGGAACCTGCGAAGGATGAGAGGCCCACTCAGGCACTGCTACGAAGCTCACTGATAACATCACTCGGAAGGCTTGGTGACTTGGACATACTTGAGGGCGCGATGTCTATGTTCTCCCATTTCCATGCGGGAGGCCATCTGAACCCGGACCTCCGGAATGCGGTCTACTCCACAGTCGCATGGTACGGTGACGACAAGATGTACCGCAGCCTATTGGGCATGTACCGTAAAGCCCCGACCCAGGAGGAGAAGGTCCGGCTACTTGGAGCACTCGCAAATTTCAAGGATGATAGGCTGCTCAGGAAGACACTCCAATTCGCCCTCTCCGAGGAAGTTAGGACTCAGAATCTCTTCGTCCCAGTCTCCCGGATGGTTGCAAACCCATACGGGAAGGACCTTGTACTGCCATGGATAAAGACGAACTGGAAGGGACTAGTCAGGAGATTCGGGGTGGGAAACCCCCTGCTCAACAGGATAGTGGGCAGCGTGTCAGTAAATGCAACCATGGACAAGGAAAAGGAGGTGCGAGCGTTCTTTGCAAGAAACAAGGTCCCGGGAATAGAGATGAAGCTTGCCCAAAGCCTTGAGAGGATCAGGATTCACTCAAGGTTCCTTGCAAACGCAAGAAAAGAATTTGGCCTCTAGTTTTTCAAAAAATCCTCAATGTTTAATAGTGCCGGGAATTGAGCACAACCCGGATGAAAAACCCTTCCCCCACAAAGCTCAAGGTAATCACCATCATGTTTCTAGTTGCCGGTGCGTGGGGACTATCCATGGGCATGTTCTTTTTTCCGAACCCAAGCTTTCCTCTTGCAGCCCTGGGAATCGTAAACCTCGTACTGGGAATCTTCCTCGGTTTCAAGCAGCTCAAGAAGGAGAACAGCCCGGACCCAAAAAAAAGAAGGTAAATTCCTCTCTGGAACTGTTTTTATAATTCGCATTTGTGAATGTTAGCGGATGGTCTACATCAGCATCGGGTCTCTCCTTCGGACCGAATGGATCATCCCAATATTCCTCGGAATGATATTCTTTGCCTCCCTTGTTGCTAACAAGACGCGTATACCGTACACTATGGTGCTCGTCGTGGCGGGAATCATCATCTCGCTTGCCCACGTCACGGGATTTGGCACATTTGGCACCACCAAATTCGAGGTCTCTCCAAACCTAATCCTTGACTTCATAGTGCCCCCGCTAATTTTCGAGGCAATGATGAAGATTGACAGGGAGCGGTTTCGTACAGTCAGGATATCATCGCTGCTCCTTGCCACATTGGGGGTCGTTCTTGCCACCCTTGTCGGCGGATTCCTCCTCTCGTACGTTGCCGGCCTACCAACAATCGTGGCATTTGCCTTCTCTGCCCTTATTGCCCCCACTGACGCGGCAATCGTCATTGAGATTTTCAAGAAGATAAAGGCCCCCGAGTCCCTGACCGCATTAATGCAGTCGGAGGCAAGCTTTAACGATGCCACCGGCCTTGTAATCTTCTCATCCATTGTAGCGCTCTCCCTTGCGCAGGGATCAGCCCTAGAGAATCCTGCCACGATAGGGCAGATAAACGTGGACATACTAGGACAATCGGAACACTTTGTACTTGTCTTCTTTGGGGGAATTGCAATCGGCTTGGGCTTTGCCATCGCAGCCCGTTACCTCATGAGGCTTATGAACGAGCCGCTACCGGTGACAGCGCTCTCGGTGGCCGTGCTGTTCGGCTCCGTAGTGGTTGCAGATGCCCTCAAACTCTCAGGGCTTGTTGCAGCCGCAGCCTCGGGGCTTTATTTCGGAAGCACAGTAATGACCGGCAGGGGTGCCATGAGCGAAACCGCCCGCGTTTATAACTCACATTTTTGGGACATGATTGCCTTCCTTGCAAACTCGGTCGCATTCCTGTATCTTGGGCTGAGTATGGACATACTCAACATTGGCAAGAACCTCCCACTGATTGTCATGGCCTTCGGTGCAGTCCTTGCAGCCAGGGCGGCTTCGACTTACCCCATTCTTGCTGCCACACACAGGTTTACCCATGAGAAATGGCCAAACCCGTGGCGACACGTCGTTATGATTGGGGGCATGCGCGGGGCTCTCTCCGTGGCCATGGTAGCCACCCTTCCAGACAGCAGCTTCAAGGCCATTCTTGAGACTATAACTTTTGGTGTAGTGCTCTCCTCGCTCATCGTACAGTATCCTGTACTCTCAAGGTACATGAGGAAGGCATTCCCACAACCAAAAGCCGCCTGATGCGGCATCTGTTGGCAAATACGGGTCTTTGTACGGCACAATGGTGGAACATGCACTGTCTTCTGTAAAGAGCGCCCTACAATCATCCACTAATCTCAGGACCGTTCACATAAGACGCTGAGAAAAGCTGCGCAATTCTTATTATTGATGAAGCAGACCAAATCCCGTACAATGATCCTTGCTGTCATCTGGTGCCACGAACAATCCGGCGCGGGGGATGCGACAATTCAGAATGTTCTGCCGAGAGTTGGAGCGACATTTGTTCTCTCACAGGCCCTGCTCGGTGCCTCCGGTGATGCACTTTGAGCGCCTCCTCCCCATACTGTAAGATCGTGATACATGCTAATCAATTTAAGGCAAACTGCCGTGCCGATGGGTGGTGTTAGGGTGTGGAAATCCTAGATAGGCCGGCGACCAACAGGGTCACTTTGAGGGTGCAATCAGATCTTCTTGATATACTGAAGAGCCAGGCAGCCAGGACCGATCTTACTCTAAACGCCTTTATCAACAAAATGCTAAACAAGAACGTCCTCTACGAGGAGAACGTAAACGCCATATTAAACGTCGTTTTTCCACACGACTTTTTCCTCATGATTGTTGACAAGATAAGCGACCGGGACATCCAGGAGCTTGCTGATCGAGGCCCCGGCGTGGTCAGCAAACTCTTCAACATTATAGGCATGCAGTACGATGTCGACCACGTGATCCACAACTACTTTGCGGTCATTGGCAAGTATTGCAAGTGGTTCGAGTTTTCCTACAAAGTAACGGGTTACAAATACCGCCTAGTCTTCTGTGCCGACTCGGCGACCCCGAAATGGGGCCTATTTTTGAGGCAGTATATCAAATCCATCCTGCAGTCGCTCAAGGTAATCGTAACTGCGGAATCTGAACAGGACGGTATCATCGTCTTCGAGTTCACCCACAAGGACCAGAGATAAGGCACACACGTCTGCAAATCCGAGCTCACTTAAAATAGAAGTCGTTTCAAACCTAACTTGCCGTATGTTGGCACCTCCCAAGTAGATCGAATTGACTGAAAATCCAAGATCCCCCACCGCAAATGTCACGGAGGGAATGAGTTATGCCAAGCTCGGCAAGCACAAGGAGGCCATATCATTCTTCGACAAGGCCCTCAAGGAAGACCCTGCTGACGATGCGGCGCTTTACAACAAGGGGCTGTCACTCATACACCTAAAGAAGACAAAGGAGGCAGCTTCCTGTTTTGAGAAGATCCTTGAGGGAAAGCCCGACCACCTCCTTGCACTCAACAACATGGGCAATCTTTTCGCGGAACAGCAGCAGTTTGAAAAGGCATTGGTCTTCTTCGACAAGGCCATCAAGGCGGATCCAAACTACTCACCTGCTATATACAACAAGGGAATTGCAGAGATTGGCCTTGGCAGGTATGACGTAGCTCTTGAGTGCTTCGAACGCGCACTTGCACTCGAACCTGACAATACCTCCGTGGCATATTTCAAAGGAATCGTACTTGGGAAGATGAAGAGGCATGAAGAGGCAGTGCTCTGTCTTGGGAGGGTGATGGAGAAGGAACCTGAAAATTTCGAGGCCGTGTTCTACAAGGCAACAAGCCTTGCGGAGCTTGGCAGGCATGCCGAAGCCGTGGATCTCTTCGACAGGGTCCTTGCAACAAGCCCCAAGAACGGCACAGTCATCTACTCCAAGGCAAGGAGCAAGGCAGAGCTTGGTGAGGACACTGAATCACTCCAACTGCTTGCCCAGGCAATCAGCTATTACGGAAAGACAATCAGGGGATGGGCGATAAAGGATGCAGCGTTCCGAAGGCTTAAGGGTGATGTGCGGTTCAGGGCCATTGTGAAATAACCATGTCGGACGAATTTGTAAGGGATGTGAGAACGCTGCTTGCCTCTGGGAAGGGCGACGCCTCAAGGCTCAGGGATATCCTTGAATCGATAAAGCAGGGCAATCCTGTATACATGTCAGACTACAAGTATGTCTCCAACCTTGCGGCCGAGGGAGACCAGCAGTCAGCCGAGGTCCAGGAGGAGGGCGTGCAGACGCAAAAACCTCATGACCCGCTTGAATTGCTCAGGATAAGGCTTGCCGAGGGAAAGATAACCATAGATGAGTTCAGGCAGATAAAAAAGGAGATTTCCGGCCTCTGAGAAAGTACCATTCCTTCCAAAATCTTAAATTCAAAAATGCGCTATTTCCGGCATGCCAACAACCCGATCCTTGCATTCCAATCCGTGTCTAGAACAATCAAGTATACGCTTTACAATCTTACACTTGCGGATTAAAGTCTCAACTTGTCCGAGATAATAGTGGTAATTATTGTCTACCGTTAACGCGCCCCTCCCACCAGCACCTGTGCTGATGACCTGCTTCGGTCATTGCGGTATAGGTCTAGGGGCAGAGGCGTACCGGAGGCTTTTGATTGACGTCGGGGCAGACCCGCTCAAGCCCACGCTGAAGGGCGAGAAGGACGAGTCACGCGTACTCAAGAGGTATGGCAGCACGATCCTCCGCTTCCCAAATTCCTACGGTGGAAACGAGATCCCGCTAATCCCGCGTGCCCTCCTTGTAGACCTTGACCCGAGGGCAGCGAATCTGATACTCCAGTCATACCCTGACCTCTTTGCACTCCGTGACAAGCACGTGATTCACGGTGCAGGAGGAGCAGCAAGGAACTGGGCAGAGGGGAGGAACAGATTCGCAAACGAGGTTACAAAAAAGTTTGACATGCAGAAACAGCTTGCAGGCCTCTCGCCAGAGCCTGTCCGGGGCTTTACCATACCTTTTGCTATGGGAGGCGGGACCGGAAGCTCTTTTGCAAGCGCATTTATGCAGTACATAAAGAAGGACACCAAGGAGCATGCAACGATAGCCTCATTCGGACTTCTTCCCGAGTTCGGCTGGGACCCGGTAATATACGAGGCAGCCGCCATCAACATTGTGATGAATCTTGAATACCAGATAAAATTCAGCGACTGCTCTATCCTGTTCTCAAACAAGAGGCTCCGCGAGCTTGCACACAAGCATGAAAAAAAGATGGACAAA
Organism: Nitrososphaerota archaeon; assembly: GCA_028866895.1. Taxonomy (GTDB): domain Archaea; phylum Thermoproteota; class Nitrososphaeria; order Nitrososphaerales; family Nitrosopumilaceae; genus Nitrosotalea. The sequence goes on along the minus strand of JAGWHF010000004.1, from coordinate 14,322 downwards.
CTGCAGTCCATTATAGATGACTTGCCAAAGGAACACGAGATAGGCTGGAAGGACTACAAGGGAATGAACCTGATTGCTGCCAATGCAGTATCCATGTTCATTGCCTCCTTTGCAAGGGAGACCGAGTGGGACATGTCAAACTACAGGACATGGCTTGCAACCAAGAAGCCGCGCTTTGCCATACCGTGGGTCATTCCAGCGGTGCCAGAGCCAAAACAATGGGGTGAGGACATCATGTCGGGAGGCAAGGGCAACACAATGGAAGTAATAGCAGAACACATACGCAAGAAAAACGACGCCATCCTTTTTGACATAGACGAAAACGACATACGCGATAAGGGGGGCCAAAGGGACTCCTGCGTAGCACTCGTAAAGATAAAGGGCGAGTTCGACGCAAAGGAGAGGGATGTCCTGAAGAACATGATAAAGGAGAGGTTCCATATCGAGGAATCCCGCATGATATTTGTAAAGATACCAATACTCGACACAGAACAGGCAAACGTTACAATACTTGTAAACACAAAGGCAATTGGCCCCAAGATACTAGAGATAGCAAGCGAGGCAGAGGCCTCGTGGGACGGATACAAAGAAGAGTACGGCAAGTGGGGCCTTACCACCGAGGAGTTCAAGCAGAGCCTTATGGACGTCGTCCACCAGTTCAGCGCGTAGGGCATGGCAGACTTTAACTTCCTGGAACAACTCGCAACCCAGATCAAACGGAACAGGCAGCAGCTGACAGACGTCGAGGATGAACTCTCTACGATAAACTTCAGGATACACGAAATACCCCTCAAGATTTCAACAGAATCCACGTTTGCAAAGATGATAGGGGAAGAGTACGTCGACGCAACCCATGAACTCGAGGCTGCAAGGGAGAAACTAGTTCAGGAGAAAGAGACACTTGCCGCAAAAATAAGCGAAGACATTGCTAACTTCATAACAGAATTCACCTCGCCCGAACTTGTCATCCCACTTGAGCCCAACCCAATGATCGCGGACGGAAACACGTTCTTCCGGTACAAAAACGACACAAAATACAACCACGTGTTTGAGATACTTAGCGAACTGCTTGGCCTAAGCTCCCCGATCCTTGTAAAGGACGTGATGTTCTCGCCTTCTGAGATTGTAATAAAGGTGACAGACGAATATGACGCCAAACAAAAGTTCCTCAGCAGCATAAACGAGGTACAGAAGACCCTTTCAATCAAGCGAAGAAAGGACTGACCCTACAAAGCCTAAAAAATGGGAAGCGACAAATGGGATTGTTGAAAACTTGTCTCGTCCTCCTGCTCGTGGCCGTGTCTGCCATATCCCCAATGTTGTCGGTGGCAGACGCCCAAGTGTCTGGCGGGCTGACCGCTACATTGAAGAACGGCACCTGGACCGTCCCCGCAAACAAGCAAGTCCAGATCGCGGCAGACGTGACAAGCGGACTTGACAGGGACCAGCCATTTGCTTATATCGTCCAGATAGTGGACCAAAACGATGTGGTGGTCCAGCTCTCATGGCTTACAGGTACGCTCACAGCAGGCCAGTCGTTGAATCCATCCCAGTCGTGGACCCCAACCGTGCCTGGAAACTATACTGCTCAGATCTTCGTGTGGTCGGGCATCAACAACCCGGACGCGCTCTCCGCGCCGCTTGCAATGAAGATCACCGTGACGTGATCACGCATCAACTCCTCTGAGCGTAGTCATCTGCCAGAAGCTCCTTGGGCGGTTCCTGGCTGCCATATCCGCTATGGTACTAAATGTAGCAGTTGGTTATAATTTGGGTGACGACAATAAGGCTTTGATGAAAAGAAGGGGGGGCCTTCTCACAGGCATAATACTTGCGGTATCGTCTACGATCTTCTTCCTCTTCATAGGCTTCCCACTTTTTAATCCTGGGCAGGGTGATCAGACAGGTCCGCCGCTCGGGATGTCCGACCAGTCGCCGCAGACCATAAGCGCCGTTTCAAACGAGATTGATTCCTGCGTCTCAAACCCGTCCTCCGACTGCGACCAGGTTATGCTTCAGGTATCGAGATTCTGCCAGCAGGACCAGTCCCAAGCCCGGGACTATCCGTTCTGTTCGGACTCGAGGATCCAAATGTACCTGCAACAAAGAAGCTTGGACCAGATACACGTAAACGGGGCACACGGCTAAGCCTGTGCGCCCTTCCTGTACCTAACTATTGTGAAGCCGCCTCCTACGACAGTGCTGTTTGCTATTATGTATTCCCTTGCGCGGTCATCGTCAAGAATGGTTGTAAACCTGGGCGTGATCCTTATCACCATCCCGGAATATTTTCCTGAAGATCCTGAGATCTCTACGCTGTCGCCCTCCGAATACGGTAGCATCTCTGCTGCTGGTACGTCCCTGATTATCCTCACGTTCCCCTGGATTATTGCGTTGTTTGGTACGATGTATTCTCTCCCCTCGTCAGTTTGAATCCTCGTATAGATCATGTTCACTTCGCTGATCGTTCCATGGACGTTATCATTGACAACATGAATGGTATCTCCTATCTTTGCAGGATATGTTGTGAGTATGAGCCCGCTCGACAGTATGTTGCCCACTATCGTGGACACTCCTATGCCAACAATGATGGCGACCACGCCTCCGCTGATGAGGATTTCCTGCGGGTTGACATCCAGCTGGTGGAGTACCGAGAGGGCTGCCACAAGCGAGATTACAATTATCGCAAAAAAGGAGATGCTTGCAGAAAACTGCGGGTGTACCTTGCTTGCAAACTTCCTCAAGAGGCGCCTCGTGGCCGTGATTATTCCAAACGATATTACTATCGTGGCGATGATCCCTGCTATCTGTACGTGAAAATGTGTGATACCAACAAGCGGGCCCACAAAGGACTCGAAGACGTACAGGGAAATCCAGGTGCCGGCAATGGCTGCAACAGACTTGGCAGAAAGCCCGTAGACTTCTCGCCTGAGCGAACCTTGGCTGTCCGTCGCTGTGCTCTCCCTGCCAGACAGGTCTCCGGGCCCCGTGTCCCTTGTCTGTTTCATGCCATACTAGAAGTCGTGTTGGTAATTATTGGTTCCTGCCCTCGCCTGCATGACTGCGCTACCTTTCTGTCGCCTTTAGGAAACTGCCCATGCTTTTTGCAACCAGAGGTATTATCTTCTTTGTAATTATCTGGTGATAATCATCAGCATCAGGGTCAAAGGAGAGCAGCAGCACGTGGGCAAGTCGGCTATTCTCGTCAGCTATTGGTATCGTTGCCCTGATAAGCTTGGTATAATGTGAGCTCGCATATGATATCCTGCCCAGGCGGTACTCCCACCTTAGCCTTGTGTACTGCCTTGTTGCAGCAGTGATTGCATACTGGGCCCTTTCCTCCGAGGTCAGCAGGGGTTTCAGTCCTTCCCTGTCTGCTGAAGCCTCCACCTTCCCGTCCCCGTCGGCAATCCCTGCAAACCTTATCTTCGGGTCAAGCGCTATGACGCTCCTGCAAAATTCTTCGAATATGCTCATTTGATAATGATACCGGGAGTAACTATATTTGCTTTCTGAAAGGGCTGCCATTCGGCGGCTGGCCGCCGAAAACCGAGGATGTCCGCCATGTGGGCGTGTTTGCGGATTCCAGTGTCTTGATCCTACAATTCATGACTGCTAGGTGCGCGCTTGCCATGCTAGGCCGGCCATCCGCAGCCCCATGCCCTCACTTGAGCCTCTGGTAGAGTATCTTGAAATCTTCAGCTATCCTGTATGCCGCATTCTGCAGCTTTGTTACCTCCGTCATGTTCTGCTTGCCTACTGCAATCTGCCTCATCATGGTCATGCATTTGTGCACCTTGTTGTGATCCGCGTTATCGTTCCTGTCAGACCACATCTTGAAGCAGTCGTCAAACTCAAGGCAGAACCTAAGGATGAACTCCTCCCAGCACTGCTGGGTGACAGGATATCCAATCGCGTATGCAATCTCGCGGAATTCATTGCTCCTGTTTATCAGCAGCCTGTCAAGGGCATACCGGACATTGGCAGGATCATATTCGCCTGTGACAAGCTTTGCGTTCATACAGATGTATAGTCATTTCGAATGATAAACGGTATGATTATACTGCAATACAATGCAAGCGCTGGTCATCCACCAGGGGTCACTGCCCGCGGCCTCAGCCTCTCAAAAATCGCGTTTACGAGTAGCATGAATCCAATCCATATTCCAAGGAAAAGGACTGTGGTGTACTTGCCAAGGCATTCGTGGCAGAGGAACCTTGAGATGAGGAGGACCACACCTCCACCCACGAAAACACCAGTGCCATAGTCGGCCAGCCTCCACCAGAAGTATTTCATTACACTTTCATCCCGTCAATGGGTATAATACTGATTTGCCGCCGCACGCGGCGTCCTACATGAAATGGTCTGCTTGTATGGGCAGTGTAAATATTTATTCTTGCTTGGACAATTCTCATCGATGTTCATGGACTGGAGCATCCCGCTCCTCTAGGGGTATAGGTGGTCCGGTTACCTGCGTCTTCAGGATCTGGCTGGGGAAGAAGGACAGACAGGAGGGCCGGTTTGCAGACACCGGCACCTGCGTGGAAATGACTCGCTCTACTCCTATGACGGGGGGAGGCCGCCGCGAAGATGATGGCACGGGCAAGACAGAGAAGAACTCATAAATTCTCGACACTTTCCTAAGAACAGATGGTCCTTCCGCCAAAGAGTCCGAACGAGTCAAAGGCTGAGATGATAGTCAGAATGTTCCCTCACGACGCCAATCCTGCGGGCAATGTCTTCGGTGGGGAAATACTGAAGCAGATTGACCTTGTTGCAGGCCTTGTCTCCCAGAGACACGCAAAGACCAACACAGTCACGGCAAGCATCGACAGGGTCAACTTTCTAAGGCCGGTCTACGTCGGCAACGCGCTTATACTCAATGCCCGGATAACCTATGTGCACCGCTCCTCCATGGAGATCGAGATCAGGGTTGAGGCGGAAGATATGATGTCGGGAAAAAGGACGCTGACCAACACTGCGTATGTCACGGTGGTGGCGCTTAACTCGAGCGGCAAGACCATGGAAGTTCCCCCGCTTCTGCTTGAAACAGAGGATGACAAGAGAAGGTTTGCGGAGGGAGAGATGCGCATGATGCAGCGCGTAAAGGAAAGGGCAAAGGGCTAAAGGCCTGTTTCATCCTGCCGTAGTCAGCAGCTGAACGTCCCTGGAGGGCCGTTCCGTAGCACCTCTTGGAACTGTTCTGCTGAGTACTGCTTTTGGACCGAGAACGGTATTGCCCCCAATATGGGAGCATCCACAGTCGTAGTTATCCGGGCAAGGGCGGGGTTGAAGGTGGCATTCTCTTGGCTGAGCCTCTGCACTGCATCCATGTTCAACGCAAAGACGCCCTCAAGCGTAGACATCGACTTTGGCGAGACCGTCGTGCCGTCAATATCTGCCCTCTCAATCATCTCCGAATTGTAAAACGCCACTATCTCATACCTTCCAAACGTGGCAGGAAAAATTGACGGGTTGCAAACGTCTGCCTCTATGTGGACCTCTGTCGGGGACACCTGGTACTGACTCCCGGGATGCGGCCTGAACTCAAGCATGCTAACAGAATATGCGTCAAGTACAACGTATGCCAACACGACAGCGGCAATTATGGATGCTATTATGGCAACTTTCTTCCTAGAAGCATAGTTGCCATGGATATCTGCCTCCGACTCGGCGGTACTTTCTTCCGCGGTCTGACCGCCAGCAGCCTCCACGGCAGAGTCCCGTCCTTCCTGCGGCGGCTCTGGCGCAGGCTGATCCTTGCCTGAAAACAACTGCAGGTAATCCTCGTCGGACGGCAATAGATTTGCCCCCTGTTCAAGCTCTGCCAGTATGCGCTGCAGCCTCTCTGCATCGCCCACCTTCAAATCAATAAGCGAACGTACCAGCCGTATCCTGTCATCTGACATCACGTTGAGGGACGATCGACTCAATTTAAAGTGATCATTGCTCCGGCGTTTTTCCGGCATGACATGACAACCTGAAAAGGAGCGTTTATCATGTGCCATGACTCTAAAAAACAATTCGATTGAACTCCAGACTGCCACCAACAGATTTTTAATTAAAGAGGACCAGTTGTCTGGTATGCCAAAGATAAAAGTTGAGAAAATAATAAAGGCCGACCGAGAGAAGGTATTCAAACTTGTTACGGATTTTGAGAGCCTTCCCACGAATTTTCCGCAGTTCTTCAAGTCCATCAAGGTGTTGTCAAGGGACGGAAATGTGGTGACCACTGAGGATGATGCCATGATGGCGGGGAGGGAGGTGCACCAGACCACCAGACACACGCTGACTCCGCCTGAGATCGACGATGTCCACCTGCTCTCGGGAGATGCGAAGGACACCCGCATTGTGACTACCTACCTGCAGGTCCCGGAAGGAACAAAGGTCACGGTGGAAGGAGACTTTAAGCTTGCAGGGAAGCTCAAACTTGTGGGCTTTATGGCAAAGGGAAAGATTGAGAAGAGCATCGAGGAGGTAATAGACCAGTTCGCAAGGGCGGCAGAGACCTCGGGCTGATGGCCCGACGCAAGCCATAGGCACACACTGCATTTTACTTGAACGCATTTCTCCAATCCGTATTTAACTGGATGGCGTCAACACATTATATGGGAATCCTCAAGTCCTTCTCCAAGGTATTCGTGTTAATCGTAAGCGGGATTGCGATCGTCGTTGTAGGAGGCTTCATGATGGGAGCTGTTGCAAGACTGTGGCTTCCAAGGGATTCCAAGAAGGCCAAAGATGACGATGGAAAGCAAGAAGCAGGTTAATATAAAACCCGCCGGGTCTTGATAGTTGAATTTGTCTCAGGCAAACGAGAATCAGGACGCTGACTCTTATTCGAAAGTAACCTCCATACGGTACTTTGTTCCTGCAAGGACCATTGAGGAGGCAAACTCCATCCTTCCAAAGGTAAGCCAACTTGTGGACTCCCATGTTTCCCTGCTTGGGCCATGGATGCAGGAAGGATCCTCGCTGCAGAACGCAAGCGACTCATTGTGGGATCTGGCCAGGATTGCTGCAGTCAAGGCAGGCATTGCAAACACTTGGGACTCGGCTTGGGACCATGCGTGGCGGGAAGCAAGCCGTTTGGCCCGTAACAATTACGGCTGGTACGGCACAGGATTTCCATCGGGAGAGACCGCAAGGGACGCCGCGCGGGACGCCGCAAAGTATGCTGCAAGGTATGTCGCATACGAGTCTGCAAGGGATGCCATGAAGAGTCCTAATCCCTTTTCACCAATAGTCGATCTATATCTGCTTGGTCTCAAACCCACATACTTTAGGAGGATGGCAGACCAGGAGAGGTTTGTCGTTGATATTCCTATCAAGATGGGGGGCAAGGACGTCCTTGGGTGCTACGTTCAGGGGGATGTTGAGATACTCTTTGCTCACCAGTGGAAGGATTACTGCTCAAACCTTGCCCCTCTGAGGGGAGACGGATCTAGGACACTTGCGTAGGTTGGACAGAAACGGATTTCCAGAGAATTTAAGTATCTGATCCGGTTATTCCTGCCCATGTGCGAAATGATTGATGAGATAGAAGTAGAGCACATGAGAATGGCGCTCGCAAGGGCTAGGAAGGAGACAAGATACCAACAAGAGCAAGCCCCGCTGGCTGCAGCCGCAAGCTAGTAGTTCCACTCGCCTGTGATGCCATTCCAAAACGACCTGTACGGGCCGGCATCCTTGCTTATTTCGTCGCGTATCCTGTTGCCTACGGCAAAGTACATGTTCTCCATGGCGTCCACCCCGCCGTCCGCGAAAAGCTCACCACCAATCTCGTAAATGCGCTTCTTCTTTGCCTCATAATCGCTAGACCCAGGCATGTTCTGTATGCAGAATGTCATAAGGTCGTAAAGCTCCTCCTCTAGATATGCGTCCACAAGATGCAAGCAGGCATGTACCTATAAAATTTTTCCAGCGCTACATTCGCTTGCACTTTCACTTCTGCCCCTGTCGCGTCCTGTGAGTAGCAGAGTACCGCCTTTTATCTTCGTGATGGTCAGGCCTGAACTCACTTTATTCCGCCACTCTGAGGTACCTCTCCTCTACTTCTCCCCAGTTCACCGTATGCCACCAAGACCCGATGTATTCCTCCCTCCTGTTCTCATACCTTAGATAGTATGCATGCTCCCAGACGTCAATGCCAAGCAGTGGAACCCTGCGCAGCGTCCACGGGCTTGTCTCATCCTGCGTTTCCATGACCTCAAGCCTTGCATACGTGGGATTGTAGACCAGCCAGCCCCATCCGCTTCCCCTGACTGCGGCAGCCACAGACTCAAACTTCCTCTTGAATTCCGTGAAGCTTCCAAAGTAGACCCCAATTTCGTCAGCAAGCCTTCCTCCGGGACCACCGCCGCCACCCGGTCTCATGCTTTCCCAGAACATTCTGTGGTTATCATATCCTCCACCAAAGAAGTTAATTGCATCCCTTGCTGCCTCCGGCACTGAGGCAAGATCTGAAAGTATTCCCGTGATGTAATTTTTGTGCGTCAGTGCGTTTATGCTCGATAGGACCTCATTGAGTCCGTCCGCATATGCCGTCTGATGCGCAGTGTGGTGGATTCTTGCAGTCTCCTCGTCGATGTGGGGCTCGAGAGCATCATACTCGTATGGAAGCGGAGGGACCTTGTACTTGCCCATGTCTGACCTTTCTGAACTCCTTTTATATAGTTCTGCCACCTCCGAGAATTTCCAAGACGGCCCCGGCAGGCAGAACTGGAATGCTCTAACACAAGCCATTAATTGAATGGGGGTCAAGGTACATCGTGAAATTCACCCAGATCAAGGAACCTGAAATCCAAAAACCTCTGATGATTGCCGCAATGCAGGACATGGGAGACGTAGGCAGCATAGTCATAGACTTTATCAACACAAACCTCAAAACGACTGTCTTCCGAGAGGTCCTTCCCTCCTATCCAGCCTACGTAATAGACAACGGCGGATACATCGACCTTCCGGAGGAGAAGTGGGAGTACAGATTCGGCAGGGACATCATGGTCTTTGGGGGAGGATCCGGACAGCCTTCATCCACTGAGGAGCTGAATATTCTGTGCCAAGACGTGATAAACGTTGCAAAAAAATATTCGACACGCATAATATACACGCTCGGCGGGTTCCACACCGCAAAGCCGATTGGCAGGGAGCCAAGGACGTTTGTGACAACCACGTCGCTTGATATGACCGAACAGGTGCGGAAGCTCGGCATCGCCACCACCCCTGAGGCCTCGATAATAACAGGCTTCAACGGACTCATCCTTGGCTTTGCAAAGATGAGCGGTATACAGGGAATAGGCCTTTACGCGGAACTCAACGAGCCCAAGCTTCCACAGTACCGTTCAGCCAAAAGCATCATCAAGACCCTTGAGAAACTCACATACCGGAAAATGGGTGACTCTTCCGAGCTTGACCTCATGGCCGAAGAGATAGAGTCTAGGACGCGCGGCGAACCTCTAGACTAGAGCAACCCGGGCCGTGCAGCCCCTACTGTCTCCACATCTTCTGCCAGGTCTCGACAAACTTTGCCATCACGTCGCCATACGTCTTCAGCTGTCCTAGGCCTGAATCCACTATGGACTTTTGCCATGTCTCGCCAAACTGCTTGACAGCAGCAGCCCCGGCTGCAGAGGCCGCCTTCTGCCAGTTCTCTTGGAACTCGTTGAGTGTCTTCTGGCTCGACTCCTTGAGGGCTTTTGCCATGACCTCCCTGTATTTTTCCTGTACCTCCGTGCTTGTCCTTTGCAGAGACTCTAGATCCTCCGTCCATTTCTTGAGAAGCTGCGTGTATTCCGACCAGAGCGAGTCCCAATCCGACGTCTTGCTGCTTTTTGACATGCTACTATACCGACCCGTCCGCTGATAAACTTGATCACAAAAAACCCCGCATCCGCGAGATGGCTGTGCTGGTCATGTCCTACCTGCCCATCAAGATCCCTGGGCTTGACCCTTTGCCTACCATCTTTCCATGCGCATTTCTGGCAGCCCTCTCCCTCAAGCCGCCTATTTTTCCCTCCTCATCAGGCCTAGAAAATTCTTTTTTAATCAGCATATCGGTCGTTTTATCATGAAGAACTTTGACTTTACGGGCAAGGTAGTGCTGGTCACTGGAGGAAGCGGCGGCCTCGGGATCGACGTAGGCCAGGCCTTTCTCAAATCTGGCGCATCACTGGTCTTGACATACTACTCCGACAACTCGCTTCCGCTTCTGCAGAAGATATGGGGTACTTCCAAGAACCTGTTCCTCCTGAGGGGCGACTTCAAGAAGGAAGAGGACGCAAGGACGCTCGTCTCGGAGGTCATAAGAAGATTCGACAGGATTGACGTCCTTGCCAACGTAATCGGTGGCTACATCGCAGGAAAACCGGTAACCGCAATCGACGAGAAAGAGTGGGACGAGATGATGGAACTCAACCTCAAGACTGCTTTCCTCCTCAGCAAGCACGTGGTAGCACAGATGGAAAGGCAGTCGGGTGGGAAGATAATCCACGTCGCTGCAAGACCTGGCCTGCGCGGAAACGGCTTTGATGCCGCATATGTGGCCTCCAAGTCTGGCGTGATAAGGTTGGTCGAGTCGCTTTCAGAGGAGGTAAAGAACAAGGGAATTAACGTAAACTGCATACTTCCCAGCATAATCGATACCGAGGAGAACAGGATCTCAATGCCGGGCGCAGATTATTCAAAATGGGTCAAGCCGGCAGACATTGCAAAGGTCATGCTGTTCCTCGCTTCGGAGGATGCAAGGCCAATTACCGGTGCAGCTATACCGGTCTACGGGCTTGCGTGAATCTAGTCAGCAGGATTATGGCCATGATCGAGGATGCAAGAACGATGGCTGCCACCGGGCCGAACTCTGGGACCACATGCGTTCCTACTATGCTCACCTGCTCTGTAAGTGGTGTGATGGGTATTGTCAGGACCTCTATTCCCTGCTCGCTTGTCTCAGTAAAGTTCTTTGTAAAAACGCCGTCAAGCTGCACCCCGAAGAAGGGCGGACTGATGAGCCCGGTCGGCAATCTAAGAACTAGGTTGCTGTTCTGGGTTGTCTGGCCTACCAGTACGAGGTTGAGTGACTTGTCCTTTGTCCCGACGGTTGCCGATATGATGTTCTTTGGTGACTGGTACTGGAGATCAAAAACTGTCTTGCCATCTCCCACATCAGCGCCCACATTGTGCAGCACTTTGTAGCCGCCTGGCGCTTCCTGCACAAGCACAGTCCCAATCATCCACGGGTATGTCTTGTCGTAAAACTTGAAAGTCCCGACGTCATACTCGGTGAGCTTGTAGGAAAAGTATTGGCCGGGGTTGAGCATGCCGCTGTCAAACTTGCCATCGGGGCCGTCCTGAGGAGTCCCGGAGACCACCTCATGCGGCACGGTGTCCCCGTTGCCAAACTCCAGGGTATCCCCAACGTAAGCCGAGGAAGAAGGCGGATAAAATGTAAGGTGCTGGTTGGGATCAGCCGAACCTGTATGGATGTCAATCTCTATGTTTGATGCAAACGAATGGGCGGCCATCGGTATCAGCATCACGAGCACTGAAGCAGCAATTGCAATCTTGTACACGGACACGCTTCTGCGGAGATTGCTTAATAAATCTTGTATGAACGATTTGTGACTTTGTAGCTCGCTGCCCTTTCACGCGGCATCTTGTTCCGCCAGATCATCGGCCTCCTACGGCTGCCATACTATAAGCTTGATGAACTTGAAGATTACCACCTCGTCCTCGACCGACTCGTCCGTTATGTGGGCCTTGAGCGATTCGAGAACCTCCCTTACATGCAACGCGACAAACCTTGCCCACTTGCGCCCCATGCCTGTCTCAAAGACCAGCGTATAGTGGCTCCTCTCAACCTTGTGCCTGAACTGGTACCAGCCCCCGTATTTGCCAAGCTGCCCAAAATACCTCTCTATTGTATTGTCCACGTCGTATTCCCAGCCCCCAAGCGCAGACATCTTCCTTGCAATCCTGGGGGCAAGCCTTGCAATCTCCGCCATGGAGGACTCGTCCATCGTTGATATTATGGCCGCAAACAGGACCTGCGAGGTAAGGACGGACGGCATCATCTCAAAGGACCTGCTAAATGCGACATGCCTGTTGAGGACCTTTGTGACATACGAGTTTAACGGGAGATCCCTCTCCTCGGCCTCCCTCCGAAGCTCCTCAAAGAGCCCCTTTGGGAGCCTGAGCGTTATCCTGTTTGTTCGAAACGCCGTCTCCAACTGTTCCATGATAGTACCGTACGATGATATGCGACCCCGTTATAAAACAGTGTGCATGTTTGCGGAGAAAAAGCTGGAGGCATCCTACACATTTGCAGGCACTTGCTGCTCAATGAGAGACGAAAACCTCTCCGAGGCACCTATTAGTGCCTTGATGTCGGCTTCGCCGTGGGCGCTTGAGACCGCGCCAAGCTTTCCGGGTAGGAAGAATATCCCGTCACGCGCAATCATCTCAAAATGATACCGACGTAGCATCTCGGTATCGCATCTTGCGGCATCCGCGGCATTTGCAATATCCTCCACGCCATCCCTGAGGAAATGGGTGAGAAAGAGTGAGCCCTTACCAGTCACTGCAACCCTGCCGCCAAATGCCTTCTCGAGCCCCCTCCTTGCCATATCTCCGAGCCGACCGATTTTGTTGTAGACACCACGGTTTTTCCTGAGGTGCTGCAACATGGCCCTTCCTGCCGTCATGGTAACGGGGTTTGCAGAAAATGTTCCACCCCCGATGTATGCCCTGTCAGACTTTGACCGCATACTCGTGTCGGAGATCCTCATTATCTCGTCCCTGCCGCATATTACGCCGATGGGGAACCCGCCACCCACGATCTTTCCGAGCGTAACAATGTCCGGTTCAAGGCCCATGGAAGTATAGAGGCACCCAAAGGAGAACCTGAAGCCGGTAACTATCTCATCGAGCAGGAAAAGCGAGCCGTTGCGGTGTACAAACTCCTCGATGCCTGAAAGGTAATCCTTCCTGGCAGGTATGCACCCCCCGCCCCCTAGGACTGGCTCTATTATCACGCCGGCAAGGTCGCCCTTGACTTCCTGAAGGACCTTCAGTGATCCCTCGAGGTCGTTGTACGGTATAGATACGATGTGCGCGTCGTCGGTAAGGCCAAGGCTCTCCGGCTTTTCAAACGGCCAGTTGACAGACTTGAGCAGATCCGTCGTGTACCCGTGCCATCCCCCGTCAACCTTTGCTATTACCTTCCTGCCGGTGTGTGCCCTTGCCGTCCTCACTGCATACATTGTTGCCTCCGTTCCGGTCGAGACGTACCTTATCTTCTCGGCCACCGGGACCGCCTTCTGTATGACCTCAGAGAACGTCACTGTCATCTCGTTGGCCGTCCCGTGCATCCAGCACGACGGCAGCTGCTTCCTTACAAGGGCGGCCACAGGTGGTGCCGCATGCCCCAGTATCAGGCTCCAGTGTCCCATCCAGTAATCCGTGTACTTGTTGCCGTCAACGTCAGTTATTGACCGGCCCTTGGCGGATCTTGTAACAAACGGATAGGGGCTGAAAAAGCGTATGTTGTGGCTGACCCCGTTTACGTGGTATTTTTTGGACCTCTCAAAGATCTTGGCCGATCGGGGAGTCTTTTTTCGGTATATATCAATAGAAGAAGACAAACGTTCATCATTTGGTGGCATGGCCCATATTATCGGATCGCAGAAAACTACGCCTTTCGGGTTCATTTCTGCATGGTTTATATTGTTTCCCTTTGATTACCTGTTTGCATACGTAACAGCAAGGCGGCGCTTGTGATGACACTTGGTGTTGTACCATCGCATGATTCACAGGCCTCCAGTTACGCATACAAGATGTGGGTATGACCGAACGGTTTTATCCGAAATTTGAAGAAAGTGTGTGAGAATCCACCAATTCCCAATATAATGTGTGAATGTCGTACTTCGACAAGGTACTTGGAGAACAAGTACCGATAAAACGAATCCGGTTGATCCTGCCGGACCTGATTGCTATCGGATTGGTACTAAGCCATGCGAGTAAGTGTAGCAATACACTGCAGACGGCTCAGTAACACGTGGTCAAGCTAACCTATGGACGTGGATAACCTCGGGAAACTGAGAATAAACCGCGATAGGTCATGGTGCCTGGAATGGCCCATGGTCGAAATAGTTTACTGCCGTAGGATGCGACTGCGGCCTATCAGTTTGTTGGTGAGGTAATGGCCCACCAAGACTATTACAGGTACGGGCTCTGAGAGGAGAAGCCCGGAGATGGGTACTGAGACACGGACCCAGGCCCTATGGGGCGCAGCAGGCGAGAAACCTTAGCAATGTGCGAAAGCACGACTGG
>JAGWHF010000049.1 GCA_028866895.1 Nitrososphaerota archaeon | reverse complement strand
CAACAGCTCCGACGTCGGCTTCGACGGTGCGACCTGCGGCGTGATGAACATCATCGGCAAGCAGTCCCCTGACATCAACCAGGGTGTCGACCGTGCCAAGCCTGAAGATCAGGGCGCCGGCGACCAGGGCCTGATGTTCGGCTATGCCAGCAACGAAACCGACGTGCTGATGCCGGCACCGATCACCTTCTCCCACCAGTTGGTGAAGCGCCAGGCCGAAGCCCGTAAATCCGGTGCATTGCCATGGCTGCGCCCGGACGCCAAGTCCCAGGTGACCTGCCGTTATGAAGGCGGCAAAGTCGTCGCCATCGACGCGGTGGTACTGTCGACCCAGCACAACCCGGACGTTTCCTACGCCGACCTGCGCGAAGGCGTCATGGAGCTGATCGTCAAGCACGTGCTGCCTGCCGAACTGCTGACCAAGGACACCCAGTTCCACATCAACCCGACCGGCAAGTTCGTCATCGGCGGACCGGTGGGCGACTGCGGCCTGACCGGCCGCAAGATCATCGTCGACACCTACGGCGGCTGGGCCCGCCATGGCGGCGGCGCGTTCTCCGGCAAGGACCCGTCCAAGGTCGATCGCTCCGCCGCCTACGCCGCACGCTACGTGGCCAAGAACATCGTCGCCGCCGGCATCGCCGACCGTTGCGAGGTGCAGGTCAGCTACGCGATCGGTGTGGCCCACCCCACCTCGATCTCGGTGACCACGTTCGGCACCGGCAAGATCGGCGACGACAAGATCGAGAAGCTGATCCGCAAGCACTTCGACCTGCGCCCGTACGGCATCATCAAGATGCTCGACCTGATCCACCCGATGTACCAGCAGACCGCCAGCTACGGCCACTTCGGCCGCACGCCCCACCAGATGAAGGCGGCCGACGGCAGCACGTTCACCGCGTTCTCGTGGGAGCAGACCGATCGCGCCGAAGTGCTGCGCAAGGATGCCAAGCTGTAACTACGCATCCGTGCGCGGA
>JAGWHF010000048.1:329-981 GCA_028866895.1 Nitrososphaerota archaeon | reverse complement strand
ACACTGTCAACTGGTACACCAGAACACAAACCAGTACAAACGATCTTGCATTCTCAAACCCTCTTACAGGTGATATCCTGATATGAAATGTATCCTTGACTATCTCAAAGAGAGGCTCGATGGATATTTTTCTGGTACCGTATATTGACTGACCTTTTCTGGAATTGTAAAATTTGATCAACTCCAGTCTATCTGGTGGCGTACTGTCATACTTTTTTATTGGACAAATCAGTCTCAGAGTTTTCCTGTACTACATGACAGATGCAGTTTGTATCCAAATACCCATCCCTTGGATTTTGAATAGCCCCATCTGGCATCGACATCAATTCCAGAGATTGGCAATACATTTTGTTTCATGCTTGATTTGTGCCAAACTGGACCAACTGCTGGAATCATCGAACTATCAAGTGCCGCGGTGATACAATCTACTAATTTTTCTGATACAAACACATTTCCCATCTTTGCAATTATTTGACTGATTGGAATAATCTGAAATCTCCTGTCAAATGTTCTCCTGTCTGGAAGACTGTACAAACCGCATACACCTCGCATTTTTCTGTTCTGTGATGTGTCAAGTGACAAAAAATAATGTAGTGTGTTATTGCTTGGAATTCTCATCCATGTTTTGATTATGAGTAGTTGTAGCATTGTA
>JAGWHF010000048.1:0-319 GCA_028866895.1 Nitrososphaerota archaeon | reverse complement strand
TCATACAAGGATAATGTGCCAACCAGATACAAAACACCAATAAGGAACGATTCACATTTTATTTTGCTGGGGATTCTTCTCCTGGGTTTCATCTAAGCAATGAATCTGGTGAGAAGGTGATCCTTAGCTTTTTCTATTAAACAGACTTGTTATGATGGTGAATTTGGTTTATAATTATGCCCAAGTCTCAAATAGGTCAAATCTTCATATCTTATACGTCTTCCAACGAAGAGATATGACTGTACCCAAAAGAAACGATATAAGACTTGTCAAAGGAAAGTACAAGAGTCTTCCAAATGGCCTCTCAAGACTCTGGTAA
>JAGWHF010000047.1 GCA_028866895.1 Nitrososphaerota archaeon | reverse complement strand
TTTGAGAGATCACCAAATTTTTCGATCTCCTCCCTTGTGTATCCAGCAATTGTAAGAAATTGCAGGTTGAAGGTTTCAAGCACCTTGTCGTGGCTTGATGTCCCGTTGCCTGACGTGACTAGATTTTTTGAACCCTTGGCATATGATGCCCGCATCCTTTCAACAATATCAGGCGGCAGTCCCTTGTTTACGGTATAGACATGCTCAATGTCGCCTGTGTGGCCCATCCAGAAAACTCGCCAGTCACGAATTACAAGACCCTCGCTTTCTGCAACCATCAATCTGGTATCAAAATATCTTCGAAATACATATGGCCGCCAGTCAAAGCCCGCATTTCGTATGGCTTTTCGCATCAGGTCGCCTATGTTGGTCGATCTAATGTGCTGGCCCACCTTCCAGGAATTGGAATCGTGGGCAGTGATGATGGGCGAGTCGGGTGTTATCTCTTGTCCTCCCCTGATTCTCTGTTCCAGATACTGTGCAAGATACTCGCATCCTTGCTTGGCAAGAAAGGTGGAATACTGGTGCCCTGCCTTTGAAAGATTTCTTCTAACTATTACGGTCGTTGGGACAGTATGGAACTCGATTGTACCATTATTGACCCTCATCTCTGGAATATCACGCACCTTGAGTCCATCACGGCCAAGAAAATCGCCAAGCACATGTATCCTAAAGCCGCAGAATGCGACAAGAGTGAGTGCAACCTTTGCCCTGATATCTGCTACATCAAGAATCTTGGCAAGCTCCTCCTGTGTGGGAACGCGTTCATTCTCGTATTTTGTATTGTGATTTGCGCCGGCAATTCTGATGCGCTTTGTGATCTCAATATCGTTAAATGACCACCAGCTCTTCAGCGCCATGACATACTTTTCGATGTTGGTGCCAGCGCTCTTCTTTGACTCAAAGTGCGATATGATGTCAAGCAAAAAGTTGGTAGCCGTTTTTACATCCATCTGCGCAAGTTCTGCAGGCGTGGTGGCAAAATTTTTGCAGACGTGTCCGACCCGCCTGTAGCACTCTGATGCGTTTGCTATGCTTCCTCTT
>JAGWHF010000046.1 GCA_028866895.1 Nitrososphaerota archaeon | reverse complement strand
ATATATTGAGAATGTCATTTAGTTACAAAAAGGCACAGCGTGATTTTGGATTCAAACCCGTCTATAATCTAAGCGAAGGACTAGATAAATACATAAAATGGGTGTGTAGAAACCATCCAAAATTAACAAACAATTCCAGTTAATCCTGTAACAGTTGTACGCAATGATGCGATACATTGCCTCCCTGTTCTGTGTCAGGATGTACCTTGACATGATGTGTTCTCCAAGCATTCTCTTTATGACAGAAAATATGGTCTCGACCTTGCTTCTCTGGTGATACATATCCCAGTCAAAATGGCGCTTCATGTTCTTTCTGTGTAATCCTCTTGTCTTGTGGACCTGCAGGTTCTCGTATTTTGGACGGATGATTGTATTTGCTATTCCGATGTTTTGTGATGCCACGTGATTCTGTTCCGAATCATATCCCCTGTCTGCGACAACAGTACTGACAGGAGCCAGCCTGACTGATTGTTCTAGCAACGGAACAAAATCCATGCTGTCATGTCTTTGTCGATGCCGTATCTTTATGGTGCATATTATTTGCCGTCTCATGTCCGCACAGATGGATATCTTGACAAATTTTCTTCGTAGTTTGAGGCGTTTTGTGTAATAATACGATGCCTGACCATGTGACAGTCCCGTCGAATCGATTCCTGCAAATATTTTGCGAATTCTACAATACATCACAAACGATTCAAGCATCTTGATCAGTATACCATGTGTCAATCTTGCAGCTGCCTTTTGCAGTGTGGTGTAATGTGGAATTTTTGATAATCCGAGGTATTGCATCATACCAAAAGATTCTTGTAGGAATTCAACAAACCTACGGTAACTCTTGCACTCGTACTGACGCAGTGTAAGGAGTATCAGGTGCTGCCATACCGTGTACATATGATTGGATTTCCTATGGAGGTATGGCGGTACTCTAGCTTTTTTGATTATCTGCATCATGGTACGAGCCATTCTGACATACAGAGATGGCTTCATGGAATCATGGTATGATCTTGTCAGCTATAGATCTGTCCGTGGAATCTGATCTACAAAATGCTCAAAAGTTGATGTTTTCTACAGAGCCGCCATTTTTAATTTTGTATATTAATAATTAT
>JAGWHF010000045.1:337-1142 GCA_028866895.1 Nitrososphaerota archaeon | reverse complement strand
TGAGACATGGGCATTATTCTTTCCAAAAATAAATCCTAGTTGCAAAGCATACGCTTGACACATCTTGGGTTATCACTGTCAAAAAGGCAGTTATAGTATACGGCAATCTGGTACGCAAAGACACACATCAATACATGTGATGCCGAGATGTCAAATCCTCGCACTGGCAGTACGGATATGCCAAATGCATCCTTGAGGCATTCAAAGAGTGGCTCGATTGATATCTTCCTGGTACTGTATATCACCTGTCCTTCCTTTGATTTGTAGAATTCTACAAGCTCCAGCCTTTCCTGCGGGGTATTCTTGTATCTCTTGATTGGACAGACAAGCCTTGCAGCACAGACATCGCTGCTGAACCGGTACAGCTCACCGTCATCGTATGCAGGGTCAGCAGCTATGTTGTCCACAAATCCTGAAATGGGAAGTACGAGAGGTCTGTACGATTGGTTGTCTGCAATGTTTGCTGTCGTATAGTCAGCCGAGAGTGGCACAACCAGTCCTCCAGTGGAGCATGACAGATGCAGCTTGTATCCAAACACCCACCCCTTTGATTTTGAAAATCCCCATCTGGCATCAGTATCGATTCCGGAAATTGGCAGTACCTTCTTCTTCATGGATGACTTGTGCCATACATGGCCCCTTGCCTTTAGAAGCGAGCTGTCAACTGATGCGGTGGTGATATCGACGAGTCCTTCGAGCAGGAATGTCTGGCCCATCCTTGCAATGATCTGCCTGAGTGGTAGGACTTTGAATCTGCGGTCAAATGTTCTTCTGTCAGGCAGTGTATGCAGCCCGCATGCATTGC
>JAGWHF010000045.1:0-327 GCA_028866895.1 Nitrososphaerota archaeon | reverse complement strand
GGTAGGCATCATCTATGGAAAGGTAGTAGTGCAAGGAATTGACTGACGGGATTCTCATCCATATCCTGACAACACAACACCGCAGGATTACCGTTGTAGGATAGACATACGGCCTTCCCCTTTTCTTGTCAACATCTTTGTACAGGCAGAGCAAACCAATAAGATGCAAAATTCCTAATAGTATGGATTCGGATTGTACCTTGCTGAGGATTTCTCTCTTGGCAAGCATCTTGACAATGACTTTTCCAAGGGGTGATCCAAAGCATTTTTCATTAAATGATTTTTAGAACAAGGTAAAATCAGGGTAGGAAATATGCCCATCTCTCA
>JAGWHF010000044.1 GCA_028866895.1 Nitrososphaerota archaeon | reverse complement strand
CTTTTCCTGCGATACTCTCTCTTCTTGCGTTTCTTTTCCCTTTCCATGTCTGCCCTGAGCTTGACAAAGTCGGTATACGGTACTGCAACAAGGTTCATAGACTCTAGCTTGTTCCATACACGCCTGTGTAAGTTTCTAATTTCTTCTCTCACCCTCTTGATTGCAAAGTCGTATGCCCTTGGGTTGTCGCGGTTTTTCCAGCATGCCTCGCTCTCCTCTCTTGCAAGCTCCTCCTTTCTCTTGGCAAGATTCTTCTTGTAGATCTCTTTCATGTCCTTGTATCTCTGAAACTTGATGACACAAACGTGCACCTCCTGATTTGGAGTGTTGGCGGGCAGAAAACATTTGCCATCCTTGTATATGGAGCCTTGCACATACTCGTCCAGCTGAAAATCAATGCCGATTATAAGCTCGGTCCCAACAGTCCATCCAAACTTGTTGCAGACCTTCCTTGGTATCAGGACATATCTTGATGTCCTGCCGCTCCTCTGGATGGTAGTGGTCCCATCCTTGTCTTGCGGCGAGTTTGGCGGCAGCTCGTCATCCCAGACAGTAACCAGAAAGCACTTGGGGTTTTCCATGTCCTTGTAAAAGCAGCGAAAGCGTGTAAAGTTTGTAAGCCTTTTTGATATCTCTGTATTGTACGAAGCCACTTTTCTCTCAAGCTTTCTTGGCAGTGATACAATAAACGAACTCTTCCTTGCGAGCTTCTTTGTCTTTCTTATCTTCCGAACAAAGTACATCTTTTCCTGAAAGATATATCCAGCCTCAAAAATTAAAAGGGGGATTTTATTCTTGGTCTCAATTACGCAGAAGATGGACGACACCACTTCATCATTGCGTAAAAGGAGGCTAGCACATTAGCAAAAATAACCACAGCGGCACAAAGAATATCCTGCCTTCCATACCAAGTTTGTTCTTTGTAACGACCAGACGAAGTGCGGGCATGAACCTTCTTGCAAAGCCCATGATTCCTTCAAGGTCCGATCTTTCTATATTCTCCCTGTATTTGACCTCGACTGCAAGCAGCTTGCCCAAAGGCTCTAGCACAAAATCCACCTCGTGCCTCTCCCTCCAATAATAAAGGAAGGGAAACGGAGTGTATTCCAAGCTGGACCTGAGGCCGTGGAGGTGGTCTGCCACTACAGTCTCGACGACCCTGCCCATCTCTGTCTCGTTAGCCAGGGTCTGCTCGTCAAGCGCTGATGCAAGCACATTTCGCAGCCCTATATCGTTTATGAAGATCTTCTTCTC
>JAGWHF010000043.1 GCA_028866895.1 Nitrososphaerota archaeon | reverse complement strand
AAAACGGTCTCATTCATGTTCATTTTAGGCGATCTTTTACGCCCTCTCCAAGCCCATTTTTCCGATACTGATCTGAGCCGGGAGCGGTATAGTGGACCCCGAAATCCGGACAATAGTTTAAGCTATGGCCTGTTGTGAAAGAAGAGGCAGATAATGAGCGAAAGCAAACGGAAGATTTTTACCGGCAAGCAAAAAGCCAAGGTTGCATTGGAAGCGATCAAGGGGGCCAAAACCATTAATGAGATCGCTCAGGAGTTCGGAGTTCATCCGACCCAGGTGAGTCAATGGAAAAAAGACTTGCTTGAAAACGCAGGCAGTCTATTTGAAGGAAAGCGAGGACCTAAACCGGTCAATGCGCAGAGTGATCCAGACCGGCTGTATGCCAAGATTGGGCAACTGAACATGGAATTGGATTGGCTTAAAAAAAAGTCTGGGCTCAGCCAGTAGTTGAGCGGCAGAAGTGGATAGAGCCAAATAAAATACTCGCCGTATCCACGCAATGCAAACTTCTTGCAGTGACGCGCTCGGTTGTGTATGCCCAGAAAAAGCGTCCACAAAAAGAAGTAGATGAGTTTGAGTGCCTGCTGTTGAACAAACTCGATGAAGAGTACACTCGGCATCCATTTTATGGCACGCGGCGTATGACGAAATATTTGTGTGGCTGTGGCTATGCAGTCAATCGCAAGCGGGTGCAACGCTTGATGCAAAAGTTGGGACTGGCGGGTATGGCTCCCGGCCCCAACACCAGCAAGCCGCATCCGCAGCACAAGCTTTATGCGTACCTGTTAAGGGGTTTAGATATCATCCGTCCCAATCAGGTGTGGAGTACCGACATCACCTACATTCGGTTGCTGCACGGCTTTGTGTACCTGGTTGCGATCATCGACTGGTACAGTCGCAAGGTACTGGCATGGCGGTTGTCGAACACGATGGATGCGGGCTTCTGTGTGGACTGTCTGGAGGAAGCTATCATGAACTTCGGCGTACCCGAAATCTTCAATACCGACCAGGGCTCGCAGTTTACCAGCGATAGTTTCACGGGCGTATTGATCCAGAACGGCATCACGATCAGTATGGATGGACGCGGTCGCGCACTGGACAATATTTTTGTCGAGCGGCTGTGGCGAACGGTGAAATATGAAGATGTGTATTTGAAGGGCTACGAAAGCATGCCGGATTTACTGCTGGGGCTAACGCACTACTTCCTGTTTTACAACGAGGAAAGGTTACATCAAGCGTTGTGCTATACAACGCCGGATGTGGTGTATCAGACGGCCACTGGCGGCGGCGCGAAGATTGCGGATAAATTTAACGAGCCGGCAGAAACATTAGCCCTTGAATTATCGAACGTTAGCGAACCTCTATAATAAAAAAGCGAACAGTCATTAAAAGGCATAACACGCGGACTCCATGTGGACAAAGCGTGAATTTCCTTCGGAAGTAAGCGTGTAGCCGTACCACATCGTCAGCCAGTCGCCGCTATGATTTACTCC
>JAGWHF010000042.1 GCA_028866895.1 Nitrososphaerota archaeon | reverse complement strand
CGTCGTTTAGGACAGAACAACCAAGGTTATCGAGATAGGGACGGAGAGAAGAAAGGAGGATTGAGCCGTTGTCCTTGGGGGTAGAGAGAGCGAACCCATCACAAAAGGCAAGTGAACGGCTCACGAAGCACCGCCAACAGAATCAAGGAAATCGTGGTAGAGAGCCTCGACCTTTTGAACAGACTCACCACGGAGACGGAGAGCAGCTTCAGGCGTACCGCCCGAGACGTGGTAATACTTTAGAGCCTCAGCCATCTCATGAAAAGCTTCAGCAGTACAGTTTACCAAAACGGCAGACCTGGAGACGCCCAGACCTTTTGCGACTGCGCATAGATCGTCGTAGACATTTTTTGGAAGTGTGAACGAACAGCGAATTGATTTCATTGTTTAAACCCCGATTAGTGAATACCTAACAAAAAGTTTAATGCATACCTAGCAAAAAAGGAAGAGAGAAGAGAGGGGAAGCACGGAAATGAATACCCGCTATTAGTATTATCGGGTATTCGACGAAGGAATGCGGCTTCCAGAGGTTTTGGCCGGCTACGGACTACCCCCGTATCCAGCCAAAACAACAGGATGCCAAATAGCGCAGGAGTACACGAGTTGTGAACAAAGGCATGGTCAGTGTAAAAGAGCCGCCCGCACACAGCCTGGGGCTTTTTCGGGGGTCGCCGCTTCGCTACCCCCACGCCCCAGGCTGTGCACGGCCTAATGCAGAGGGGTGAAGATGTAACCGTCCTTGCGAGCACGTTCTTCAATAAGCCTATGCAATAGATGCATACCCTCAGGCCCACACTCTTGCGCCAGGCCGATTAAGGAGCCAATGTCAGGTGAGGACTCGACACGCTGCTTCAATCTCTGAGCAGGTAGAGCCTCACTAGAGCGTTTTAAGAAAAAACCCTCACCACCGGGCACCCATGGCTCTGTTTGAGGCGTAGAGAGCACCTCTGAAGGGTAAAAGTGATAAAAACAGGACTGAGGCGAAGCAATGTCTTTAAGACTGATCCCCATTTTTGAGGTAATGGACATCTCATGCCGAACAGTAAGCCCGATACACTCACCCTTTGAAGCCCGCTCTTGAGTCTTATCGTAAACACGACCCCTTACCTCAGCCGAGCGCTTGCCAAGATAGACTGTACCCGTATCAAGACCAGTGTCATCGTAGAGTGTGGGACCGAAAACACTACCAATCTGGCTATGCTGTAGAGCTTTGCGGCTAAAGGATATGCCGCCAGATTTAGCCAGAGCATAGATCCCTTGAACACGCTTTGCCGGAGAATCAACGTACTCATCGACAGCTAAATCGGCCCGAGTAACGCGATGAGGTCCTTCGGAAACGACAGCAAGGAAGTCATTCAAGACACCAAAAGCACGAAGGGATGCAACGAACTGACCCTTTGCCTCAATCCACGTGATACGCCCACGATTGCCATGCAAGAGAAGACCACCTGAGGGTGCCTGTACACACCCGTCGTTTAGGACAGAACAACCAAGGTTATCGAGATAGGGACGGAGAGAAGAAAGGAGGATTGAGCCGTTGTCCTTG
>JAGWHF010000041.1 GCA_028866895.1 Nitrososphaerota archaeon | reverse complement strand
GCACTCCTTACAAAATCAAGGCCGTTGTGTCTGTACACGAGAAAGACATTGTTTCCATGCGCTGTAATGTCAGTTGGCTGAAAGTGGGGAGTCATGTCTGGGATTCCAAAACTTGTTCCGATTGGAAATGCAGACAAGATTGCGACCATTATTGCAAGGTGTAGCGTTTTCATTTCAATACTGGATAGATTGCGCCACTGCAGTTAGGTCCGGCAAAGGAATGCCGCCGGTAATCTGTACTTCCACACCATTTGCATCATACTCTATTACTGATGGTCTCTGTATGGGCAACCCTTGGATGTTGCCGGTATGATTGCTCCCTGCCCATCCACTGTAGCCGTTGACGGTTACCTCATGCGCATCTTGGTATCCACCTGCTTTCTCGCCGTTGATATAAGACGTCCAGTTGCCATATATCGGATCATGCGTCCAGTATGGGTTGTAATCGTATCTTATCATTATACCCTTGTCATCCCAGAAATCTTGTACTCGCATTGTTTTAGAAATTGGGAATTTGGAGTAGAAGAGATAGACATACCGGTGTTGTGGCAAAAGGGGTTTCATGACTGCAAGCTGCAGGGCGTAGCTGCTTGGCAGCCTTGTGGGAAACCTGACCTCATAGCCTGCAAGCACAGATGCATCCGTATCATTGTGGACTTTGGTACTGTTGCCCCAAATGCTGTGAATCGATCTCGCCTTTGCAAGCGGATTGGATGCGAGGCCTGATGCTGGCTGTATTGTAATTTTCTTTGCCCATCCTCTCTCAATCAATATCTGGGCGGTATCAGGTTTTACACATGCAGGGGAGTCATTCTCTGCTTTTGTTACAAGCTTAAGGCCCGGCTTGCACGTCACGTCCTTTGAGATAATGCCTGACCTGAGCTGCGCAAGAGGCGGTGAACCGATTAATGCAGTATGGGGATGCGGAAGGGCAGGGATCATGGGCCCCATGATTGGCGGGTTGTATATCGTTATTCCAACATCCTGAACAAAGGTGGAGCCTCCAACATCTTCCCCTATTGCCACAGGATATGTACCTAGGCTTGCGTTTACGGACGTAAAATTGATTGTAAAAAAATACGGGATTGTAGGTGCCAGATCAAATGAAGAATCATGTATAGAGACAGAGAGCCAAGATGGCATCGGAAGAACCTTGGTCCCGTTCTGCATACCAAGCACGGACAGTTTCACGGGAAGTGGATTGCTTGTGTAATCAGATGGGTTGTATATCACCCCAAAGATTCCGCTTCCGGTGTGTCCATTGCCCCCAAACCTTCCATCAAATTCTATCTTTTGAGGTGAACTAATGATACTCATATTCTGGCCCTTTGCAATTGGGATATAGCTTGATGCGCTAGTGCCATCCGGAGACTTGGCAACCAGCGTGACGACGGGTGTAAAAAGTGCATTTGGAACCCCCGGTGTGACAATTCCAGAGGTTACCATCCTTACTTTTGATCCTGTTTGGGTCGCAATTGTCTGGTTTGGAATGAACCTAAGATACTTACCTGCAGGCAGGTCTGGTGCTGAGAGTGCGACCTTCTGGTCATTCCCGTATACAGTTATTGGATATTCCTCGTAAGCTACAAAG
>JAGWHF010000040.1 GCA_028866895.1 Nitrososphaerota archaeon | reverse complement strand
GTGTAACTCTGAAATCTCATCTGGGGTTAACTCATCTGCCCTAGAGGAGACTTCTTCATAATAAATCCCTCGTTTCTCACAGTCGCTAAAAAAGTTAACGAGGTCAGATTCAGACCGGATTAGATTATCCGAATTATTTATCTGGACCTTACCCCATATTGTAGACAAGAAGAAAAGCCAGTAACTTTGAAAGAAGGAGACTGGAAATGGAAACAGAGAAGAAGAGAAAGAGATATGATCGGCAGTTTAAGATGGATGCAGTAAATCTGGTAGTGAACGGAGGTCGGAGTGTAGAAGAAGTGTCAGGGGAACTTGGGATCAGCGCGAACTCACTGCACCGCTGGAAACAAACACTGACGACGAAGGGCTCTGAGGCATTCCCTGGAAAAGGAAGACTAAGCCCGCAGGAGGAAGAACTGCGACGCTTGAGGCGAGAGCTGGAAGAGGCAAAGGAGGATCGGGATATTTTAAAAAAAGCCCTGGCATTCTTCTCGAAAGGCGGGAAGTGAGATACGAGTTCGTGGACAGGCACCATGATCGGTGGAAGATTAGCAGGATGTGCGGTCTGTTGAACTTGAGCCGAAGTGGATTCTACGCATGGCGAAGAAGCCCGCTGAGCCTTCGGGAAACTGGCAACGAGGAACTGATCGTTCAGATACGGGAGATCTACGAAGAAGGCAAAGGAGAATACGGAAGTCCGACGATCTGCCAGACGCTGCGCGAAAAGGGATTTATGGTGAACCACAAGCGAATTGCCCGTTTGATGCGTGGAATCGGCATTAGAGCAAAGGTGAGACGCCGTTTCAAGCATACGACCGTCCGGTGTAAAGATCACGATGCCTCACCGAATCTGCTCAACCAGAACTTCCACATCGACAAGCCGAACAGAGTGTGGATTTCTGACATAACATACATCGACACCGCGGAAGGCTGGCTGTACCTGACGACGATAGAAGACATGTGTACGCGGAGGATCGTCGGACACGCGATCACCGACAACCTCCGAGCCACGGCGGTCATGGATGCGCTTAGGATGGCACTCTCGAGACGGGTCATAATCCCAGGTCTGATTTTTCATTCCGACCGTGGGAAGCAGTACATTGATCACGACTTCCGAGAGATACTTAAAAAGAACGGTATCATACAGAGCATGTCGAGCACCGGCAACTGCTATGACAACGCCATGGCTGAATCGTTCTTTGCTACACTCAAGAAAGGGCATCTTTTCCGTGAACGTTTTCAAACAAAGGAGGAAGCGAGAAGAAAGCTTTTTGAGTACTTGGAATTATTTTACAACCGAGTCCGTCGCCACTCCGCTCTCGGTTACAAATCACCTGTGGCTTTTGAAATTGAACTATCAACTCTGGCTTAACTCCTTGTCCATTTTTCGGGGTGAACTCCAGAGGGAAGCGAAGATAAATGATGACAACAAAGCAATAACAAGAACACGACTCGGTTTCATGAACTCATTTTCTCCTCATAATGGGTTACTCACCCGCATGCTTGTGGCTGACAGTGTGAAGGGAGCGCAAGCATTGCGCATAACTATTGTAAAAACGAAGTTCGTTGTTCTGACTCTCACGGCATGAAATCCGAACTAT
>JAGWHF010000003.1:79988-210761 GCA_028866895.1 Nitrososphaerota archaeon | reverse complement strand
CTTGAGGATCCCTTGACTGTTGCAAAACACTTTTTCTTGTGCACGTCAATTCCCACGTTTATCACTATTTTTCACCTCCTTTTTGTGAAATGCCTGATGCAGCGGAATTCTCCCATTCATCGTCATTGCGATATTTTGTTTTCCGCTCAACTCGGGTCAGTCTACGCGTCGCCCTTGTGGTATCATACCATGGCAGTAAACCACCGACCCTCAGGCCAACCATGTAAGATATAGCACATGCTAGGGTAAAAATTTCGTATAACGTCTACGCGGCTTTCCAAATATCTAATGATCGCCACTATCGGCATGGCATGGGAATACTGGAATACCCTCCGTAATTCCTAAAACCTAAATTCATTTTCTAGACCGCACTCTTTTCAGGAATTTCTTTCTTACTTCTCGTCTTCTGACGAGTGTTGTTTCCTTTGGAAACCTCCTTTGTATAGTTGTTATCGTACTGCTTTGCTTCCTTGATTAGCTCTACGAAGATATTCCTGTCTATTCGCGGTACTGCCTCAAACATATCTTGGTATCTCTGATACACATATAGAGCCTGCATCCCAACTCTGCTTGTAATTCTCATCGTCTTTGTTGAGTATTCTAGAAAATCAGAGTACATCATGTCCATGTTACGTATTGTCTGCGTCAGAATTTCAGTTATTATCTGTGAATTTTTTATCATAATGTCTTCATCATACCATACGTGATAAAATGGCATGAGTTTTCTCTGAAGGTCGATATGGTAATGAGAAAGATCCAAAAATAAGCTTAAAAGTTCGGCCCTATAATTGGATGAATTCTCTGAAAAGTGCTTTGAAAACTCTTCAGCTTCTTTGACTCTCATGCTATAGTTTGACTTGAGATCCGTTAGGTAGTTGTATCTTTTTGTGGAGTCGCCCATTCCTTGTTGCTAATATGTGACTAAAATAGATAAGACTATCGCAAGTTATCACGATAATGCCGAGAATATTTGTCGCCATGTTCTCAAAGACTGATTCTTAGGTGTGGAGTAACAGGGTTAGTGTCACTCCCTAACGGTGATTTCTTTGTCTCTTACCAAAGTACCTTCTGGTATGGTATATTGAACCGGATATCTTCCATCCCAACGACTGACTCTTCCTCCAATAGTTGTACCATCTGTCAAACCTTCGCAGCTGCTTTTGAAATGTGAAGGAGATGAGAATCTCACCTATGTTATCATCTTATGCCAATGCATCTCATGATACCCCTCTACTTTTCACTGCCTCTAAGATGGTATGGCCAGCAATGGGTTGTAATTAGTGATGATTTTAGCCCCCTAGCTTGGAATAACTGTCGGGATTGCGGCATCACGAAACAATTTTCAGAATATCATCTTTCAGGGCATATCGCTTACCGTAATTGACAGGTCAAAGGAACCATCCGAGGTGGCAACATTGGATCTCTAGTATCGCTTGCGCTTGAGTTTGGCTGCACTGCTGGGAGCGATGCATATGACATCATAAACGGCATAAACGGCATTACATGACAAGACAGTATCCCAAATCGCAGTCCAATATTACCAGCAGTCCCAGTCACCTTCTAAACGATACAAACAACCCATAATACTCGATAATGTTGTAGCAAACGGTGTTCAAGGATATACACAGACTACGACTACACCACCACCCTGTATCTCTACGTTATCTGGTTGAACCCCTCTATGGCGTCGCTTGGGTATTTCAGTTCCGTTATTCCAAGCGAGGCAGTAGTTGTATACCAACAGTCGCAGGCTTGAGTATCTTACCTATGGCAGGTACACGACCTATTTTAGTGCCGTGCGCATGTGCAGCGGTATGAGACTGTTGACGTAGTGGCATATGGCAACAACTACCTCGTAACGCTTGGGATATCTGGCAACAATGCGGTTGTAAACTCTGATGCAGTGCACATTATGAACCTCGTACTTGATAAGGTGCAAGGTGTAGCAACAATGCACCACGTGGTCCATTACAACAGATTTCTTCCTCTCTTGTGATATAAAATTGAGGGACAGACTCTGTAATGTTGACTGAGATTTCTTGAAATTGAGCAAGTTGATACCAAAAGAACGTTTTTCTATTCAATCCGATGATGCCTAGACACTTTATCTGGTAATTATGGATAGATCGGGGTGGGAATTACAAGCCATCCCATGGCTTGCTGCATTATTTCAGCCGTGTTGTGAGGCAAGAGGCTGTTTCCAACTTTCTGGTAAAAGGATCAAACCTGTACAGACTATTTTCAACAAATACAATTAGCGGCATGGCATTCTATAAAACCATGACTCAAATTATCTGGGTCCAAAGTTTGGTTCAAAAAATCAACGGGCCCGAAGGGCTTCGATCCCTTGACCACTGGATTAGAAGTCCAGCACTCTATCCATGCTGAGCTACAGGCCCAAGTGCCCTCTAGCAGTGGGTAATTTAATCCTGCAAGGTGGCTCTGCCAATCTTCGGGCCGGTAAGAACCCGCGGGGTATTTTCCACCGAAGACTAAATTCTCATCAAAAACATCAATTTGGGAGTCTGGAGAAAATTTTCTTGTTTTATGGGAGGGTTTACAGCCAATTCTTTTGGTTAAGGTCTCTCTCTAGTTTGAAAAGAAACTGCTGCGAATAACCTGCATACGGCCCGAAATATTCCACGATCTTCTCGTGGAGGCGGGAGTATTTTTTTTCCGTCAGGGATCTGCCGCCGGCCCCTTCGAAGACATTTGGGTAGTATTTCTGGAGTATCCGCTGGGTCCACCTATCGATGGGAAATGATTCCATCTTGTCCAAGGAGAATAGAAGGATGCAATCAGCAATCTTGTTTCCAATCCCTGGCACGGACTTGAGGGCCTCAAGAGCCTTGGCATAGTCTGCCGTCCTTATGTCTTCTAGATTAATCCGGCCGGAACTTACAGCAAGCGCGGCCTTTTTCACATATCTTGCCCTAAAACCAAGGCCGCATGAGAGCAGATCCTTGGGGGTGGCAGAAGCCAGGCGTTCCGGCCTCGGGAAGGAAAAGAAGCAAGTTCCACCGTATTCTATCCTGCTTCCGAATTTCGAGCAGAGCCTTTTGAGCATGTTCCTAATGTTCTGAATCGATGAGTTTGAGGAACATATGAAGGAGATGTAGCATTGGAAGGGATCCTGCCGCAAAAGCCTGAGTCCGGGAAACAGCTTTGCTGCCCTTCTGACACGACTGTCCCTTCCTATCTGTGACATTATGGCTGTCAGGTTGTCATCCGACCGGAAAAGGCGGAGGGCCGGTTTTTCTTCTGAGATTATCCTGAAGGGCTCTTGGATTACAATCAGTTCGTCGCCATTGATGCCATGCCAGGTATCGCCCACCTTGTCCCAGAGGAAGACCTGTCCGCTGTTGATTGTAAAGTCTAGGCTTGTTTTAGCAATGTCATGCATGTCAAACGGTAATCACGTCACCGAGACTTGGCGCATGTGCCTCAAAACCGAACTTCTCGTGGATCTCTTCTGCAAACTTGGTGCAAGAATCGTTATCTCCATGTATTGTCAATACCTTGGGATTCCCCTTGATCTTTTTCATCATCTCAAAAAGAGACGCCCTGTCTGCATGGCCGGAGAACTCGAACTTTCGTACCTCTGACTCTGCTTTGAACTCCTTGCCCCTGACGCTTACCTTGCCTGTATCCAAAAGCTTTCTTCCTGGAGTTCCTTCACCCTGATATGAAACCAGGGCAATTCCGTTCCTCTTGTCTAGTGCAAGGTTTTGCAGGTAAAATACGGCCGAACCTCCGACCAGCATCCCTGCCGGGGAAATTATGACTGCAGGCTCGTTTAGCGTGCCCCTTCTCTCCCTTTCCCCCTTTACCCAGAACGCGTGGTTTACCGAGTCAGCAAAGACCTTTGGGTCGCGCAGATACTCGGGATACCTTAGCATTATCTCGTTTACCTTGACTGCCATCCCGTCCATGATGACCTTGTGCTTGAACTTGGCGTTTTTTAGCACGACCGCTATCTCCTGAGATCTTTCTACGGAAAAGGCTGGTACAAAGAGCGAGCCCTTCCTGTCGAGTACCTCGTAGGCAAACTCGACGAACTTTTCTTCCGACTCGTTACGGGGCATCTGGTCTGTCTGGGAGTAGGTACTTTCAGTAATCATCAAGTCTATCTCGCCAAAGTCAAGGTCGGCCTCCCTTAACATGCGGGAGCCGCGCGGGTTTATGTCGGCGGTATAAAACAATTTCTTATTCTGGTGCTCAACAAGGACGGTTGATCCACCTAGGACGTGCCCAGACTCGAGGAGCTGGAAGGATGCGTTTCCGCGGGTAATCTTTTCCCTGTATCCTATCTCTTTTGAGTACATCATCATCTTGTCCACATCCTGAAGGTCGAAGGGGAGGGATTTTTTTTCCAGCCTGACCATGTCCTCTATCAATAATCTGGAAAGATCAAACGTGGGAGGGGTGGCATAAACATCAGTACTGCCGTGGCGGAAAATGGCTGGAACGTTTCCTGAATGGTCCAGGTGGGCATGCGTGATGATGGCGGCCGTGATCTCCTGGGTGTTTACGGGTAGGGGATAGGCAGGCTCCCTTCCAAGCTCCACGCCATAATCCATGAGGAACTTGGTTCCATCACAATTAACTTCAAAGGCGGACCGGCCGACTTCCTTTGCCGCCCCGAGAACTTTAACCTGCAAGAACTGGCAATCTTTTCAGAGTACCTTTAAACGTTTAGCACCCCGCGGGCCGTCTCTTTTGCATCCTCCGTATAATTTACAAAAGACTTAATTACACGGACAAAAAATGATCAAAGCATGGGTAGAACCTTTGAACAATGGTGGAGTACTATCCCAAAAGATCTTCGAGACAAAGTCCGAAGAGGCGATGAGGGAAACAAACCATTATTGAATCAGATAAACTGGATTTGGGTTCACAATATGATGAATCAAAAAGGCGATCTAAATCCTAGCTCCGCAGAGTTGCTCGATTGGGTAACATCAGGCCAGATCGAGGCGATGCGCCAGTCAAAGAAGTAAATTTCAAATTATTACTTTCTTTTTGTTTTTCTTTTCTTTCAGAACTTGAAATAATTCTATAACTCCGTTATGGATTTTGCAGATAGTTTAAATAGCAAACGGTGAATGATAAAATTCAGAATGCCAATAGCAATCATTCCAGACATCGATGAACAAAGATGTATAGGCTGTGCGCTTTGCGTAGAGATCTGTACATCTCTTGGTCCGGACGTTCTTCGTGTCAAGCCAGTAGAAGGCTGGAAGAGAGGTAAAGCATTTGTTTTCTACCCAGAAAGATGCATCTCAGACGGTGCATGCATAGGAGTTTGCCCAACAAAGGCAATTTTCTGGATGAGACCAATGACCTACACACCTGGTCAACCAGTACCTCTACACAAGAATGGTATCTTCGTAAAAGGCTGGGCAGAAGACGCCGCACTTTAAACGAAGCCGCTCTTTCATTTTTTATTATTTTTTTGTATTAGGTGAGGATATTTTGGAATTTTCTGTGAGAAACCGTCAATCCTCTCGCTATGGTGTGGATGCCTTTGCTGCATGTCTTCTATTCTTCCTCGTGCTCGGCTTTTGTAGGTCGAAGAACCGAACCTTTTTTCCGGCATGTTTTGCATGATACTTTAGAAACTCGTCATTTGCGGCGTGGATTGCTTTGAACTTGTTGTTTCTCAGGAATATTGCAAGTGTCCGGGCAAACTCGGCAAAATCCTCGGGGTTCCCCTTCGAGTCGGACATGACATAATGGGATGCTGGATAGACATCGGAGAGTTCAAGCGGTATCAGTCCGAGGTAGGGATTGTACTGGCAGAACTGGACGTCATCAAGACTGGCTGCAAACCGCCTTCTCAACCTCCTGTATTCCGGTGACAGGTAGAACGGCTTTGTGCCCCAGTCGGGAATTATTACGAGGCTCTTCTTTGCAGTCCTGAATTTTCTTACCATGCTATGGAACCTAGCAACCTCCGGTCTGAACTGGTCTTCCCCGGAGAAGATGAAAATCGCATTTTCCTTAAATCTTGGAGTTCCTTCCGAAAGGAAGGCCGTGCTGGATGTCAGGACCGGCAAACTTTCAAAAAGCTTGGGGTGCGCGCGGGCCTTCTTTAGTGCATATTCCCACAACCTTCCTTCGTGGATTGCCTGCTTTACCCTGTCAACTTCGGCCTTTATGGAATAAAGATTGTGAATGGCGATCTTGTTTATCTTGTCCTCCCTCGGGAGGCCCAGAATCTCCTTTGGCCTGAACCTGCTGCAGACCTCGCAATTGCATGGGAAGTAGGCCATTTCTCCAAGGTGGGACGTGCCGTCCTCGGTAATGTACCTGTCATGCTTGGCATACAGCATGTATGAGGCTGAATCGAATGTGTCGCATCCAAGGGCTACTGCAAGGGGAATCGTCAGGGGGTGGCCGGCGCCGAAGAGGTGTAGCGGGATGGACTGGGGCATCTCCTTTTTTGCTGCTACTATCATGCCTGCCAGAAGCCTGTACTCGTATGACTCCATGAACTCGACGGGACTTCCAAGGGCGAGCATCTTGAACCCGTAACTGACAAGGGACCTAGTGGATTTCCTTACCAGATCATTGTATTCGCTTCCCTGGATGGGTCCTATCCATATCTGGCCGTTGTCGGCGCTTGCCTCAAGGGTCTCCTTTGAGACCTTGAGGGTGTGGTCCACATAGCTTGAGGCTTTTTTCTTTGGCAGGCCAAAGCCGGTAGGCCTGTCAAGGGGGATCGCAAAGTCCGTAGCTATCCTCCTCTCAAAGTCAGCCATCCTTTTGTAGTCTGTGTCGATGTCCCCATATTCTAGAACTTGGTAGCCGCCAGAATCAGTCATTATGGCGCCATCGTACCCGATTATACCGTGAATCCCCTCAGATGCGGCCCTGTCGCCATGCTGCTTGAGCGTGATATAGGCATTTGTTATTACAAGATCAAATCCCATCTGGCGGATCTTGCCTGCAGGTATGGACTGCCTGACAGGATGGATGACCGGGACGTAGGCAGGAGTCTCCACCCTGCCGTGGTTCGTGTGGAGTACTCCTATCCTTCCGGCAAGATCGGATTTTTTTATCTCAAACATTTCATACCTTGAATCCATGCCACGTAATTTGAACCTAGTAAGGGAAAAATCTCCGAAGGTCTCCCTTTTTCGATATTATCTTCAGCCAGTCTACATCCTTGCTACCAGTGCGCCTTCCGGCTAGGAGTGATCTTGCCTTTTTCACAGTATCAGGGACTGTCAGATTTGTGGTGTCAAGTTGCAGCACTTTTTTTCTTCCAAAATTTTTTACGGCGTCGTAGTAAATAGTGCCCAAAATCTCCGAGCCAAGGTTCTCAAGCGCTTTTTTTCTAGAATACCCTCTTGCCCTGTAAGATCGCTCAAGCTTGTAGGGGCTGCGCCTCAAAACGATGCAGGATTCAACATTCCTTTTTGACACTACATAGGGGGCAAGATGGCCCACAAGAAGCGAGGCTTGTGGGATCTTCCTTTTTATCATGTTGGAAAGCTTTACAACGTCAACCTCAAGTGCCCCGCCTTTCCTCTTGGCAAGGCCGCAGGTTTTGGCAACCTCGTTGACATCCACCAGGTGGAGGCCAAGTTCCCTGGCAACCCTCCTTGCTATTGTGTGCTTGCCGGTCCCTGGAGTGCCTGTTATTATCCGCAACTATAGTAGCACTGTGATGAATTCAATTAAACGCTTGCGGATCAGGGACTTGCCGGGATTTTCGCCAATACTAATATGAGCAGTTCAATGATTGGAACTTCATGCAGATAGGGTTGCTTGGGAAGACAAACGTTGGCAAGACGACGTTTTTCTCGGCAGCGACCCAGACAACTGCCCAGATGGGAAATTACCCGTTCACAACAATCGACCCAAATGTCGGGATTGTCTATGTAAGGTCTGAATGTGCGTGCAAACACTTCGGTATTGCTCATGCCCACGAGCTCTGCGTGAAGGGGACCAGGTACATCCCAGTCAAGATTATTGACGTGGCAGGACTTGTACCGGGGGCCCACGAAGGCAAGGGGCTAGGAAACAAGTTTCTTGACGACGCCAGGCAGGCAAGCGCACTCATACATGTGGTAGATGCCTCGGGGTCTACCGACATGCAGGGACAGCCCGTGCCTCCGGGTACTGGAAATCCGCTTGATGACGTAAGGTTCGTGGAAGACGAGTTTGATCAGTGGATGAGGCAGATATTACAGAGAGAATGGCAAAAACTAAGCAGGGAGCTGGAATCAAAGGGCGGAAAGATTATCCAGTCTATAACACAGAGGTTCAGCGGGCTTGGGATAGCCGAGTATGATGTGGAAGCCGTCCTTCATCACCTCAACCTGCTCACAAGGAAGCCTGCCGAGTGGTCCGAGGAAGACATATTCTTGTTTGTAAAGGAGCTGAGGAAGAGGACAAAGCCAATAATAATTGCTGCAAACAAGGCAGACCTGTGCAATGACCTGGGTGTATTGGAAGACTTGCAAAAAGTACATGCCGCGGTTGCCTGCAGTGCCGAGACTGAGCTCCTCTTGAGGAAGGCTACCAAGTCGGGTCTGATTGAATATCTCCCAGGGGCAAAGGCGTTTGCCATGAAGGAGGGCGTGAATCCAAGCACTCAGCAGAAAAAGGCGCTTGATCTTGCCTGCAAGGTAATGGAAAGGATAGGAGGTACTGGGGTGCAGCAGATTCTTGATTCTGCATGTTTTGACCTGCTCAAGCTAATAGTGGTTTTCCCAGTTGAGGACGAGTCGAGGCTTTCCAACAAGGACGGCCAAGTTCTCCCAGATGCAAGGCTGCTCCCATCCGGTTCCACGGCGCGGGATCTTGCGAGATCGGTCCACGAGGATCTTGCAAAGGGATTCCTTCATGCGGTAGACGCCAAGACAAAGCAGAGAGTAGGAGCAGAACACCAGTTAAAAAACGGGGATGTTATCAAGATAGTATCGTCCATGAGTAGGGGATAGGATGCTCTGCCTTGGGATAGAAAGCACCGCTCACACATTTTCTTGCGCCCTCCTTGAGAGGCGGGGAAAAAAGGGAAGGATACTGGCTGATGTAAGGAGGATTTACAGGCCGCCCGAGGGGGAAGGGATACATCCAAGGGAGGCTTCAAGGCACCATGCCGAAAACTCGCCACATGTACTCTCCGAATGCCTCGCAAGCGCAGGCGTGGGAATCTCGGACCTTGACATTGTCTCATATGCTGCTGGTCCAGGACTGGGTCCTTGCCTTAGGATAGGTGCCGTTGTAGCACGTTCTATTGCGTCCTACTATGGAATCCCGATTTATCCAGTCAATCACGCATTGGGGCATATAGAGCTGGGCAAGATGCTTACGGGGGCAAGGGATCCCCTGGTGCTCCTAGTATCTGGCGGGCACACGATGATTCTTGCCTTTCTTGGCAGGCGGTGGAGGGTTTTTGGGGAAACCCTTGATATCACGCTGGGACAGCTGCTTGATCAGATCGGGAGATATGCGGGTTTTGCGTCGCCTTGCGGTCCGAAGATAGAGGATCTTGCCTCTAAATCCTCAAGGTACGAGCCTCTTCCGTACGTCGTGAAGGGTAATGATGTATCCTTCTCGGGACTTTTCTCGGCCACAAAGCAGATAATTCCGGGCGGCCTTGAGACCGCCTGCTTCTCTCTTCAGGAGACCGCCTTCTCTATGGTGGGGGAGGCGGTAGAGCGGGCCCTTTCCTTTACCGGGAAGAAGGAGTTCCTTGTTGTAGGGGGAGTGGCTGCCAACAGGAGGCTCTCGGAAATCCTTCAAAGCATATGCAGGCGGCATGGTTGCAGGTTCTTCGTATCTCCCAAGGAATATGCGGGGGATTGCGGCTCGCAGATCTCGTGGTTGGCCTTGCTGGAATCAACAAGGAAGGAGGGCGCCAAGCTTGAGGATACGTTTGTGCGCCAATCATGGAGGGTAGACTCGGTCGAGGTTGATTATTGATCCTTGTAGTCCGCCATAGCCTTGCGGATTGCCTTTTCCCATTTTCCTATGTTGAAGACGCCAAACTTGAAGGCCTTCTCTCCAGAGTCTGTCCTTATCTTGATCCCCAGAGTCTTTATGAACCTGCCCTGTCTGGAGACCTCGGCTACACGGTCTAACCTTGCCTCAAAGATGGAATCGACAAATCTCTTGGAAAAATCGGCGATTCTTCCCTCTGTCTTGTCAAACGCAATTCTCATGTTCGTTAGTGTGAGGACTCCAGGCCCGGTACCCTCTTCTGAACAGTCCTCCTGCATTATCCTCTTCTCGTTTGGCAGCATTTTGTCTTCTCTTCCGCCGTGCGTTATAATTGTAACTGGTTCTGCTACAAATTTGTCAGATGACATGCAGTCATCCCAGAGCTTGCGGCTTGCTTCCATCGACTCTGAGGATTCCAGGCTGTAAGATGTCCGGGTTCCACCCTCACTACTTCATCTGAAAGCCGTCGTGGATGGCAAAACCTACTCCACCCCTTGTAAGAGATATTCATGGCAGAGACAATATCGCGACTATCGTTCTCCTGCAATTCATGCACCATACTTTCTGAAGTTGAAGCCTGACAGTTCAAGAGTGGGAACAAACGGCTGGCTTGTTGTCTTTATTGCAAACAAAGATTTGGAGAGACCACACCCATGAATAAAAAGGGGTGTAATATCATTATCAGCCGAATTTGCATCAGAGCCACTTAAATTATGAGCGGCAGTATTTGCACGGTGTTGAGGCTTGTAAAGAAGGGGGCGGAGGCAGACATCTATCTGACTACATGGGGAGGGAGTAGGGCAGTCCTGAAGATCAGGAAAAGAAAGGAGTACAGGAACGAAGTGCTTGACAACAGGATCCGGGCACAGAGGACCGCCAGGGAGGCAAGGATGATTTCTGAGGTAAAGTCCTTCGGGGTAAGCACGCCGCTGGTTTATTTTGTAAATCAGGAAAATTTCGAGATCTACCTGCAGTATGTGGGAGGAATGTTGGTACGGGACCTTCATGGGGTGGCGATAGTGAAGTTATGCGAGAGGATTGGGAGGATGGTGGGAATTCTGCACAAGAACGGCGTGATGCACGGGGATCTTACGACATCCAACTTCATACTGTCTCACGGCAGGCTGGTAATTCTGGACTTTGGGCTTGCCCAACATACCGAAAGAGTTGAGGATCATGCAATAGACCTCAGGCTTTTCAAGGAGGTACTCAACAGCGCACATGCCAGTATTGTGGATTCGGCCTGGCGGTCGTTCCTTAGGGGTTACGCCAATTCTGTGGGCACGCAGAGGTTGGGACAGGTTCTCTCTCAGGTCTCGGTGATTGAGGGGAGGGGGAGGTATGCCAATGTCGTCTAGAATATATTTTGCCTCATCGAACAGGCACAAGTTCGAGGAGGCAAAGTCGATACTTGCAGGGTTTGGATTAGATCTCAAATTTTACAGGTGTTCACTGGAGGAGGTACAGGATGAAAGACTGGAGAAAATTGCACGGCACAAGGCAAGGGAGGCATATTCCATGATTTCAAAACCTGTCATCGTGGAGGACGTCGGGCTTTTCATAAGCTCGCTTAAAGGGTTCCCCGGTCCGTACTCGTCATACGTGTTTGATACCCTCGGAAACAAGGGGCTTCTCAAACTCGTTTCAAGAGATAGGACGGCAAGGTTTCGGTCAGTAATAGCCTATTGCGGAGCGCGAGACAGGGTGATGCTGTTCTCGTCAAACGTGAGGGGTAGGATTGCCGGCAGGGAGAAAGGCAGCAGGTGGGGGTATGATCCGATTTTTATTCCGGAGGGGCACAGCCTTACGTACTCCCAAATCCCTGATAAGAACTTGATATCACACAGGTATCTTGCACTGAGAAAATTTGCTAATTGGTATCTGCATACGAGGAAATCAGTCGGTCCTTGAACCTCCTCATGTTCTGCAATACGACGATCCTTGAGATCTCACTCTCATCCATAACAGAATATATGCCGCTCTGTCTTGCCAGCATGCCTGAGAAACTTCTAATCTCCGACATGTCCAGCATGTCAGAGTATGCAAGCCTGTTGGTGGAGCGCCCGACATGCATGTAGGATTTGATCTCGATAAAGTGGGTATTTCCTCTTTTCACCATCTCGGAATACTCTGGGACTAGCCCCTCATCCTCGTTGTGGCCGCGTATGAGGGTGAACCGCAGAACAGACCTTGTGCCGTCAAGTCTTGAAATTATGTCTAGACTTGAATTCCACCTCTCCCACGCATCCTTGTACTTGGGCTTGTTGACAAGGTGGAAGACCTTCTCGTTTGGCGCGTTGGTTGAAAGGTAGAGCTGGGTTGGCAGGGAGTCCTCATCCCTCAACCTCTCGAGCATCTCTGGCTCCTGGCCGTTTGTGACAAGAAAGACCGACTTTGTGGCGGGGATCTGCTTGAGGTATCTTATCAGCTCGGGGAGCTGGGGGTACATGGTGGGCTCGCCGGAGAGGGATATGGCATAATGGCTAGGAAGGAGTGACTCGTCTATCTTCTTTGCGTCTGATTTGGGGTCTCCATAATGGCCCATTATCAACCTCTCGCGCTCCTCCATCAGCCTCGACAGGATTACTTCGGGAGGAGCTACCTTGTCCTGGGGCATCTTCATGGAGCTGTAAAACTCCATTGGGCGCCAGCAATAGACGCACCTGTTCTCGCAGAACATGCCTGCAGGCGAGAATTCCATGCATCTGTGGGTTGATATGCCGTAAAACTTGTGCTTGTAGCAGTCGCCTTCATTTCTGAATGATTTTTTTGTCCAGTGGCAGAGCTCGACGGTGCCGTGATCAGCAACACCGTACTTTGCCTTCTTTAGCTGATTCAGCAGGGTGGGCCTTATCTGGATGAACTCATCGCTGGCCTCGGTAGTCTCTCCAGAACAGCTCATGACAATTGTCCCACCATCTTTTAATTAAATCTAAGTAGAACCTATCAATGACACGCACGGTGCACCTTCCATTGGTACGCAGAGGAAGTGGCCAAGGTAAAAGGTGCTGTAAAAGACCACCGCGGCCGCGATTGCCATTGAGACAAACCACATTCTAAACTTCATAACTGCGAAGTATTTTTCTGGTAGTAATAAACTTAGAGGTGATTGTCTGGCTCAAAAAACAGCAGGTTGTGATCTTTGGTCTAACTGGTAATTCTGTGGTGTGTTTGCAAGGAGGGGGTCATTTTAGGCAGGCGGGGTAGGAATCACAAAAACTATCTTATATGACATGCTGGTAGGTTCAGGTATGCAGGCCGCGAGGATAGTAAGGATAAAGGAACCTCTCGAGGTTCAAACCCTTGATACGCCCAAGCCCAAGGGATCCCAGGTTCTGGTAAAGGTCCAGTCTGCAGGCGTATGTCACAGCGACATCCATCTGTGGGACGGAGGATATGAGGGCCCCGGAGGACAGATAATGAAGACCACAGACAGGGGCGTAAAGTATCCGCTGACTCCGGGTCATGAGGTGGCAGGGGTCGTGGATTCAATGGGCGAGGATGTTGAAGGTTTTGCAAACGGCGAGAAGGTGCTTGTATTTCCCTGGATTGGAGAGGGTCTGTGCCCAGCATGCCGGGTGGGGGAGGAGAACCTATGTGACAAGCCGAGGTCTCTTGGAGTCTATAATGATGGTGGCTATGCCGAATATGTCCTTGTACCAAGCTTCAAGTACCTTGCTAGGCTGCAAAATCTTAGCACGGATGTAAGCGCCCCTCTGTCATGTTCCGCACTTACAGCTTTCGGTGCCGTAAAGAACGCTAACCTCAAGCCTAACGATAATGTGGTTATAGTGGGCGCCGGCGGACTGGGACTGATGGGAATGCAGCTGGCAAGGGCGATAACGGGGGCAAGAATAATTGCCATGGATATTGATGATAACAAATTGAAGGTTGCAAGGGAGAACGGTGCTGATGCCACAGTGAACTCAAAAAATGAGGACGCGGTTAAGGCCGTGATGGAGCTTACGGGAAATCTAGGTGCTGATGCTGTAATAGACTTTGTCAATGGCAGCAAGACGGTGGAAACAGACATGCAGGTGCTCAGGCGGAGGGCACGTGTGGTCTTGGTGGGACTTTTCGGCGGTGCACTCCAGCTGAACCTAGTCTCAATGCCCACAAGAGCATACAAGCTAATCGGGTCGTACACGGGTTCGATGAATGACATGATAGAACTTGTATCCCTTGCAGAACGAGGGGTCATCAAGCCAGTGATCTCGAACAAATTCAAGCTCAGCGAGGCAACCGAGGCGCTTACTATGCTAAAACAGGGCAAGATAATAGGGCGGGGAATAATAAACCCGTAATAATCGTTGGATTAAATTCAGGCGGCTAAGTTTAGTTAAGATTAATACTGGACTGAAAAGGACTTGACCATATGTGGCCCTTGTAGTACAGTGGCGAGTATAGGGGACTGTGGATCCCCGGACAGGGGTTCGATTCCCCTCAAGGGCCCCTGTACTATTTGTACTGGTGATACGATGTTGTTGCAAGGTCGCTTGGAGTCAAAGAATCTGTTATAGTTTACCCTTTCATTCCGTTTGCTACAAAAACAGAGTAACATCCCAGTCCGCAGTCCTCGCATATTGGCTTGAGGGAATCTTTTTCCGCACTTCCAATACAGCATGGTCTTTTTTCTCTTCCCATGTGATCGACTGAAATTATCGACCACGTTGGACAGTCAATAGGGGTTGTCCCTTTACCTCCCCAGTTTTGCTTCATAAGTTCAAGTTGTTTTTTTGGATTTATTATGTAATCATCCTTGTAACTGGATTTGAGTGCTATTATGTCGTCCACAAGTTTTGTCCTTTCCGGACCATAGGGCAGCCAGAGAGGATCGCCTTTCATAAATGGCGTGTGGAACTGAAACCCTATCTTGTTGACATGGAAATGCCACTCATCTATGACCTCCCTGACGGTTTTGTAGTTTAAGGAGTTTATTGTCATGGATATCCAGATGTCCTTCCATCCCTTTTTCCCATTTTTTTCAATGTAATCTAGTATGTTGTTTCTGGTCTTTTCATATGTCCCCTGACCTCGTATGCGGTCATGGACCTGTTCTGTGCCATCAATTGAAATCCAATAAAAGTATACTCCGGGAACCTTCACCAGCGGCAAAGTTCCATTCGAGACCACGCATATTCGATTTGGATATTCTTTTGCAAACAACCGTATGACATCCGGCCTTAATGTTGGTTCTCCTCCTACAAGAGTAATTAGAAAGACGTGTTTCTTTTTGAATTTCTCATCGATTACTTTTTTCCATTGCTCTACTGTGAGTTCCTCGTTTTCTTTCCTGTTAAGCCACCAGTAACAGTGGGCGCAATGCAAATTGCATACGTTGATGATATCGGCAGAACCGTAAATTGGGCTACGCCTATTGAGAAGTTTATAGCCTGCAATCTTGAGACCTACGTGGAAATACGCAGGGGATTCTCGAATTATCTGGCAAAAACCTCTACCCATTATTTCCGTACATAGCACCTTCTGGAATTATCTTGTACTTGACCTTGTTATCTGCATCCTTTGATACACCATGTGTCTTTTTTATGATATTTTTTACTAGTTCAATATCATCTTCAAGCAACTCCTCGCAAGGATCTTTGGCTAGAAACCAGGCAAACGAGCCCTCTTCTTTTTGTTTTGGAAGATCAACATCATCATAGCTGATGGAATATTCCAAGGATCCTTTTGGTAAACTCTTATCTCTGCCTTGCTGTGATTTTTTGATGTGAGGGGGCAGCTTTCTTTCAATATCTTCCTCAATAATCGCGTAATCTGTTTGTCCTCCTGCATAATAATGTGATTCAACTGTGGTAAAACTAAATCTAACCTTGCACCATCTTTGCATACGTGCCATACATCGTCTATTAATAAGAACTGTCGTATTTTGACGTCATTAACATGCTTAATAATTCTGTAAATTCCTACTCTAAATTCCTAGTCTAAATGGCAACTAAACAGAAAAAGTCTACAACAAAGACCAGGTGATAAAAACAAACGGAGGCTGAATATCCTGTCTCCCTTTTTTACTACAAATCTACTATCAACAATTCTTTTGAAGCGAAACTTATTCTTTTATCTTTGAGTATAGTTTTGCTTCTTGAATGCATACATCGCATCGTTGATCATCTGCCCATATTCAAACAGACACAGGGAACAAGGCGGTTTTCCATCTTTGTTGATTTCTAGTTTTACGTGTGCTATTAAATGATTTAAGACGTTCTGACTTTCAGTGCCAGTCTTGGGTTTGCTAAATATCATAACATCATTAACACTATTTCTAATCCATTCAATGCCAACCCTGTTTGCTTGACACTTTCTACACGTTTTGAATTCTACCACAGATTATGTCAGTCATTTGCCTAACCTAAACCTTTAGAGCAAACAGAATGGTTTTTCCTCACGTTTTTCAAAATGTCTCTCAAATACTTGTAGCCTTTCGTTTTTTCCTAAATTCTATCTATTGCTGAATTTGTAAAAAATTAATAAAAAATTTTGAAAAAATCGTTTCATATTAAATTGAAGGGGGGGGTGTTCATCCTATGCAAAGAATACGAGCCCTTTTATTACATTCTATACATAAGTATGCATGGCAGAAGCTACGCTGAGGATCATTTGGTCCGAAAAAATTGAATGTCGTAATGAAAACACAGAATCAATTCCGTCAACTGGCGGAGTGTATGAGATTCAGGGTAGAAAAACGTCTGATGGGACCTATACCAGGCGTTATGTCGGCACAAGCACTGATCTCAAAGAGACGTACCTGAAACATCTTGGAGGTAACGCGTCAAACGAAAAACTACGTCGGTTTTTGAAAGAAAAAAAGTCTTTTTTCAGATACGTGAAAATAAACGGCGATTCAACAAGGAAGGATCTGGAAAAGGGCCTGTATTCTAAAT
Organism: Nitrososphaerota archaeon; assembly: GCA_028866895.1. GTDB lineage: Archaea > Thermoproteota > Nitrososphaeria > Nitrososphaerales > Nitrosopumilaceae > Nitrosotalea. The sequence continues at coordinate 193,905 of JAGWHF010000003.1, read as the reverse complement.
ACAAGCACAGCTTTGTAGATGCAGAACACATTCCGTCTGGCTCCGGAAAATACGCAAAAATAAATGTTGAAGAAACAAATCAATAGGATGTTGAGGGTAATCTTTTCATTTACTATGATGTATGGCATGTCAAATAAAACCTATTTTGCCATTTTCTACCGGAATAAGACATTACGCTGCTTTATTAGGAGTGATAACGTAATACAACTAGGAAAATTATAGCATGGAACAACACATAGTGGAACATCTTGATCACGATGAAATGATAAAAAATTATACCCTAAATACAACTTATGTCTTAATTACATGTGATGTAGGCAAAGAAGAACTAATTTTAAAAAAAATAGCGACACTCAAACCAATTAGTGAGATCCAACGAACTATGGGACAATATGATATAATCGTCAAATTTGAAGGCATGAATGAAATGGATTTGACAGAACTGATTGACAAAGAAATACGAAGTATGAGAACAGTGCGTTCTGTTATGACCTTAAAATCCGTAAGTATGGCGTAAGATGAGGCATAAGGGACAATCTGGGAAATATGACGCATGACAAACTTCAAAGCATAACGAGAAATACAATTGACGGCCTGCTGTGGACAAGACGATGTTTTAAGGTAAGATTATCATCTTTTTAAGCTGCTCTGGAGTTGCATTCATGATTTCATTTTTGGGGTATTTCTTATTCAAATGCGTTTCGAGAAATTCTATGCCTAATCCCTTGGATGCGTTACCATTTTTAGGTATGAGTGAACTTAGGAACCGTTTTATTTCCTTTTCAGAAAAGAACACACTAGAAAAGTTAGTTGATACCCAGATCAAATCAACGGGTTTATCCTTTGCTTTCATGCAGTAGGATGCGGATCTGATATTACTATCTGTTGCTATTGGTGTGATGGTTTGTCAAAATACAACCATTCTTATTGAATAAGAACTATACATCTGCGATATTCTGATGGTTTTTCAAAATCATGATGGTGCTAGTATGCGCTGCAATCGTTGTGGAAAAGGCTTAATGGTTACTGATGTATCAACTGGTGAGAGATTTTGTGGAGGATGTGGTTTTGTTATTAATGAACGAATTGATGACTCGGGTCCGGAGAAACGCTCATTTTCAAAAGAGGAGTATGAGGAAAGATCAAGAACTGGAGGATCATCATCACTTGCGAAACACGACATGGGGCTAGCAACAGTCATAGGACATTACGATAACGATGCCACTGGAAAACCACTTTCAGCTTCAATGAGGATTACAATCAAGCGGCTCCGAACATGGGATAGTAGGAGCCAGGCTAAAGAGTCCCACGAGAGGAATCTTAGACAGGCATTTAGTGATCTTGGTAGAATAAAAGACAAACTTGCACTGTCTGATTCAGTGGTAGAAAAGACTGCGTATATTTATAGAAAAGCCGTAGAAAAAAATCTTGCAAGAGGAAGATCAATTTCTGGAATGATTGCAGCATCTATTTACTTGGCATGTAGGGAAACTGGCACCCCAAGAACACTAAATGATGTAGCATGTCAAATCAACATAAAAAGAAAGGATGTGTCAAGATGCTACCGATTGCTTCTAAAAGAGCTTGATCTCACAATGCCCGTTTTAGATCCTATAAAATGCATATCGAGAATATCAAGTCAAGCCAAACTAAATGAAAAAGTAAAACGTTATGCACTTACAATTTTGGAAGATGCCAACAAGATGGAAATTACTGCAGGAAAAGATCCTATGGGCCTTGCTGCTGCGGCGCTTTATCTCGCATGTGTAATAAACAAGGAAGATGTAACGCAGAAAGTCATTGCTATGGCAGCAGGCGTCACGGAAGTAACAATAAGGAATAGACACAAAGGATTGCGAGAATTGTTGGATATCAAAATGCCTTCTAAGACAAACGTAGCAGTTTGATACTTCAAGATCACATGTCAGAGAGCCTAAGGTGTTGCTTCAAGAGTTGTTATTTGCTGTAAATGGATGAAAATCCGTTAAATTGGTCATTTAATGTTGTTAGAGGGTACTAAACTAATTAGATCAAACCCCTCAAGGGCCCTAGGTTTTAATTCAAATGACCAGACACAGCCTAATGTAATGCATGAGCCTAGTCGTAGAGTCGGGCAAAATTCAGCCTGATCATAGTTTTTCATTGTGTGCATCATCCCTTCCTCTGAGGAGGTGGTATGTGGTATGATGGCCATTCCTTGGGGCCTAATGTGGAAAATTGATGATGCTCGAGAAGATCCTTGTTGCCATGGAAAGTATCTTGTAGAACATGGGAATTATGTGACCTATCTGAGGAATTTGGTCTGAGGAGCTTATTGTTATCATTCCTATGGAGTTTGAGCCGTAGTCTAAAAATAAGATGTTGCCGTTTGGACCCGCCGTCAACCACTGAACCAGGGAGCCTTGTGGCAGATCAAACTGCCTGATCCTCCCAGTTGATGTGTCGATGACAGCAGCCTTGTCAAGCGTGTGCTGGGATACCCAGAGGTGGCCATATCTGTCAAAGGCAAGGCCGGTCGGATATCCTCCAAAATCCACAGAATATCCTGTAAGATCTTTGTCCTTGGGGTCAAGGACCTTTACATCGTACAAGTCATGCTCTGAAAAGTAGATCTTTCCAGTTGAGGGATCTGCTAAGACAACCACTGGGTATCCAGTTGAGATTTCCTTCGGATCGTACTCAAGAATTGTTTGGTTTTGAGGCTCGATGCTAACCATTTTTTCCATTGACTCGCCTATCCAGATCTTGCCCGAGGCTTTGTCCAATGTTATTGCATAAGGTGTTGTGCTTGTCGGCGGTAGGTTGAAGGAATGAAACTTTTGGGTTGCGGAATCAAACTCCAGAACATGGTTGGAGTCAGTCGTTATGATCCAGACGTTATCAGAAGGGTCCAATGCCATTCCTAGTGACTCGTAAGTCGTGGGGACTTGGTATACATTGTTCGAACCGTTGTCTGGGTAATAGTGCCCTAGCATGTTTCCATAGGGATCAAGATACCATACAGTATTTTTGGAATCCAGGACCACGTGTGTGGGTATCGCGTTTCCAGAAAGGGCATGCACAGTGTACACGTGGGATCTCAGGGAGAACTCCACCAACCTACTACCGTTGTTTGATATGTCGCCGCTCCATACCGCGTCCCGGTGGGCATCATATGCCAGAAACGGGGAGAGCATAACTCTGCTTGGGGCCCTGAATTCCGTAATGCCTACCTCAAGTTGTCCTAGACCAGGTTTCCAAATCTGTGCATGGGAATTCTGGGTTGAAAATGATGCGGACAGCACTAATATCAGGAAGAAAAACCGATATCTTGACAACCTGATGCTGATGGGGCCGACCTGAAATTTAATCATTGAGAGTTCGTGGTCGGGCCGAGGAAAAGTGGGTCCGCCGACACGATATGAAATTGGTGTCAAGTTGATATGGATGACAACACGCCACACCAAACGTGGATACGAGAGGATTTTATGGCAAGTCCTGTGGAGAACCCGGAATTTTTTGTTCGTCCTCTTTATCTCTCCTGTTACTTGGCAATTTCCATTTTTTGAAATTGACTGGAGGCTTCAATCAGGGTCTGAATATCTGACGGCGGTTTCGTGATGAACCACTGCATTTCCTGTTATGATCTGGCCTTTGGGTGAGAGACACCGGAAAGGCCAAAGCAGTGTCCATTATTGGAGAATTTACTTGGAATTTGTCTATTTAGACAATAAACATGGTCGAAATTCCAAGTCTTTACCATATCCTGAAAAAAGGGACGAAAAGTAACAAAAATTCCACATTGGTATCATGGGAGGACATTAATTTCCGGTCAAGATATGAAGCCTGTGGGTGTTAGATTCGTGTGGATGATTTCTTAAAAGAAGGTAACATTGTTGGGGTTTCGTATAGCGCTGCCTGCCATCAATATGTGCGGGGTAGTTGCCAACCATCTAGAGGATCTAGGGAACTGGTACAAAACGCGAAGGGCCGGATGATTTACGATTTGCCCTCCAGACTGATAAATTTGACACCTTGTTCCAAAAGGCAGCCTGTGGAATCAATACGTTGGTGATGGGGGAAGTTGAAAACGCCGTTTGGCATATTGTCAAATCGCTCGAATTCCGGAGGTTTTTCTTCTATACGTGGGGGTCATTGCCTTGAAAAGTAGCCATTACAGTACAAAAAGGCTGAATTCAAAAAAATTGCTAACTGCCGTTATTTTCTCGATATTTTTAATATTTCTTGCAACGCCGTATCCCAGGTCCCTTGCATTTTCAAACAATCTACCGGCGTCTGTCGTCTTGGGTCAAACCGACTTTAGCACTAAAAATCCCATCCTGGACCAGCCGGGCCTTCATTTTCCAACATCCAGTACCTTTGACTCGTCGGGAAACCTGTGGGTCGCAGACTCGCAGAACGACCGAGTCCTGGAGTTCAAGTCACCCTTCACTGACGGCGAGGGAGCATCCGTCGTGCTGGGGCAGACGGGGTTTGGACAGGGAGGTCCACATGGAGATGACCACAATGCGCTTTCAAACTCTACGATGAACAACCCAAGCGGCGTGGCCTTTGACTCGTCGGGAAACCTGTGGGTCGCAGACTCGCAGAACGACCGAGTCCTGGAGTTTCCAAAGGCAGACCAGATAACGGGCGGGGCCGCAACGGTAGTGCTTGGCCACACTGGCTTCACATCACGAAATGATGATGACGGCCATCTTACAAGCTCCTCTCTCAACAACCCAAGCGGCGTAGCGGTTGATTCACTAGGTGACCTGTCAGTGGCAGATACCGGCGACAATCGCATTCTGGTCTATCTCGTTCCAACCCCGCCCTTAATCACAACAGCCTCCGCGGGGAATGCCACCGTCGTCCTTTCTTGGACGCCACCGTCAAACAACGAGGGCTCGGCAATTGCGGGTTATGACATCTTTCGTGGAACATCTTCCGGTAGCGAAACGCTCCTGACAAAGGTGGGAAACGTCACGACGTACACCGATACGTCATCGCTTGCCTTCGGTCAAACATTCTATTATGAGGTGACTGCAATAAACTCCGTAGGGGAGTCTCCGCGTTCAAATGAGGCAACCGTAATGGCAGGAGCCGTCCCGTCCAAGGTGACTGGTCTTACTGCCTCGCCGGTATCTACATCGGAAATCGGCATTTCATGGAACGAGCCAAGTGGCAATGGTTACGGCATCACCGGGTACATGATAGAGAGGAGCAACGACGGTACGAATTGGACCACTATCCAGTCGAATGCACAGGGAACTTCGTACAATGATACTACAAACCTCCTTCCCAACTCGCTGTATTACTACAGGGTTTCAGCAACCAACATCTTGGGTACTGGAAACCCCTCCGATACCGCCTATGCTACAACCGTACTGCTGCCCCCCTCCAATCTTGCTGCCAATACTACCTCAACCTCTCAGATTGATCTCACGTGGACCTCCCCATACGGAACTGTCACTGGGTATGAAATAGAGAATAGCACGGATGGCGCCAACTGGAAGGTTCTTGTCCGGGATACCGGCAACTCTACCACAAAGTATTCTGTCACCGGGCTCGAGTCAGGAACGTTATACTACTACAGGGTATCAGCGATAAATTCGGGGCTCACAAGCAGCACGTCTAACGTGGCTGCCGCAGAAACCGATCTGTCCTCCCCGGGCAGCCTTTCTGCTATCGCAGTTGCTGACTCGCAGGTTAACCTCTCGTGGACCGCCCCCTCGGGGATTGTTACTGGATATGAGATAGATAGGAGCACTGACGGTACGGCATGGACCCAGGTTGTATCCGGTATCACTGCCACCTCCTATTCCGATGTCGGCCTTGGATCAAACACTGTTTACATATATCGCGTTTCCGCGCTAGGCCAAACTGGAGCCGTAAGTTCCCCATCGGGAACAGCCTCGGCGACAACCTATCCTTCTGCACCCACACAGGTGGTTGCAAAGGCAGAGGCAGGACTTGAAATGGACGTATCATGGCAGCCGCCGTCCGGAGATGGCGTCATCATAAGATACCAGATAGAGAGGAGCACTGACGGGATCACGTGGGGCTCTCCTACATCAATTGGGACCTCCAACACCTATCAGGATTCTGGTCTTACTGCGGGGACTACATACTATTACAAGGTAGCCGCGGTAAACGCTGGCGGTACCGGTTTGTATTCCTCGCAATCATCCGGTATCGTAGGGGGGGACGCCCCATCTTTAGTGACATCACCCACCGTCACCATCCTGTCCGGAGGAATCATGGAATTATCGTGGACGGCCCCTGCCTCTAACGGTTATTCCGTTTCATCCTACTCTGTGGATCAGTCGACCTCCGGTGGAACTTTCACAACAATCAAGACCATTACGGGCAGTCCTCCTGCAACCAGCTATGCTGTCACGGGCCTTGACAACGGCACCTCCTACCAATGGCGGGTTGAGGCAACAAACGCCCTCGATACAAGTCCAAGTGGAACATCCTCGCAGACCGCCACGGCCCTACCCCCACTTCAGATCGAGGCGCAGACCGTCTCGGGAGATCTTGTACCTGGGGCAAAATACACCATAAGCCCTGATCCAAGCGGTGTTCCCAACACCTTGATTGATGGAAGTTCCGGAGACGCCGACAACAAACTGGATGGAACAACCACCGTCAATCTTGTGCCCTTTGGGACCTACAACATTACGATGAGCTCTATACCAGCCGGTTATAACGTGCTTGGAAACTGGACACTATATACCGAGGAAACAGACTCGCTTAACGGCATAATGGTATTCAGACTAGTTCCCACCACTGCGAATTTCTCGCAGCTTGGATCTACTGTGATTACCACCCCACCCGATCTCAATGATACCACCCTAACTACTTGGGGCAAGACATTCCACGCGCTCAAGGTAAACAAGACTTCAAGCCTGATAAACGCAGTATCCCAGCTTCCGCCCATACTGTCTGCCGGTTCACAGAATGCGACTGCAGTAAATCAGGCAATTTCGAGCCAAGCCACCATACAGCTTAATACCACGTTTTCGCACGGCACTTCGCCACTCGACATCATCAACACGCTTCAAGTTCCGACATATTCAATGCCGACAGACCGGAACGTCTTGTCCGTCATTCCATCCATAGTTACAGCCTACAATGCTACGAACGGTCAGATAGTTACGACACCTCCGCTAAACAAGATAGTTCCAGGCCAGCCTATGGTGATTCCGGTACAGGGCCCAACCCTGCCTGGCACGGGAGGGGTAAAACAAATCTTTGTCCAGTCCTCTCCGTCATCAAATTCTTCAGGTAATCCGACCTCGGACTGGTTTGTAATACGCGCAAATCAGAGCATACCGAGTAGCCTGCCTGCACTCCCGGCCTCGGTGAACAAAAGCAGCACGTTATTTGTAAATGTGACTTATTCATACGAGGTAAGCGGCGTTGGGTTCAACTGGGGAAATGCCTCAAATTATGCCCACGCTCCAAATATGACGGTGACATTACCGAAGCCTTCAGCCGATTCCGACATCCAGATCTACTCGGACGGGTGCGCCATACCTGCAGTCTTTCTGTTTGATCCCTCCACAAAGAGCTGGACCTCTAACAAGGTAACCATACTGACAGAATCACCAGACTCTCTGATAAGCAACGAGTGCGACTATGTGATCCAAGTACCGCACTTTTCACAGTTTGGCATAGGTGGACTCCAGGTGAATAGTGGGGGAGGTGCTGATGTCCGGATATATACCACCCCGCCCTCACTTGCGGTTGCAAGCCTTTCACCGATAACCCCCGCGATGCAAACGGGAGGTTTTGGCGGCATCCTTCCATTGCGCGACAACGTGACCCAAACGATAACGGTGGGTGAACCGGTTAGCATGAGAATTGATATCAGCGATCCACAGGGACCGATGTTCGTGGAGCATGTAGGGCTGCACACCAATTTTAACGGCCCGGATGATCAGAACGGTCAAACGTATGTCATGTATGAACCCGGCCAGCCTCTTGCGGTGTACGATCCCGGACATTTCCTGTCTTATGCGAATGCAACGGAGTCTGAGAGTGGCAACAACCTGATAGTTACCTTTAACATGACATTCGCAAGGGACATGAAGACATCAGACGTACTGATACGCAGCTGGGACCAGGACAAGAACGCCTTCAATGAGGTATTCCACAGGGCGCTACAGGTAGTAACGTCGCTCCCTCAGTCCACCAATACCACAAGCACAGCTACTCTGCAGGACAACCTTGCCCCAAGAGTCCAGAACATGCATATCATCAATATGGTAGATAACCCCGCTGCCAACGGGCAGGATGCTGAACAGGCATTCGTCTTTTCCGGGAGGGGGAACTTTACCTATGATGGTCTGGCTTACATTCCATTTGGATTCTCTACATCATGCCAGAAATTATCCGGATACTGTACGGATTCCTGGATGGACATTGGTGGCTCAAGAATCCTAGCCAGTGGGTTTTACTCCGGAACCAGTGATGCACCCATGATATCTCTGAATTCATACCAGCTAAGCTGCAAACTATATGGCATTCAAGGCCTTTTTTCTAGGGGGCAAAACGAGGTTGTCTTCGAGTGCACGAAACCGTTGGGATCAGGAATCTCGGATTTCCGAGTAATTCCGCAAAAATAGCTCCCTGTTACCTACTACAGGCCGATTTCAAAGGGTGCTACAAAAATCATCATTTCTCATGAGTGCTCATAGGATTTCTCACATGCCAGATGCGGAAGGGCAGACACCTGATTTGCCTTGGTGTGACATGTCCGGTGCTTACTGTTCGTCTTTTTTGCAATAACAAGTTGTGATATACAAATATGGCCACCATGAATTGCTCTTGATAAAAGACCAGGATGGCGTGAAAATCAAGTCAAAAAACTTCCGGCATGGTATTGAGAATACTCTTAGGGATGTCGGGCGAGTGGGGGGTTTGGCGCTATGGAAAAGAGTCCCATCGAAGAATCCGTTGCAAGTTGTGGTGGGGTGGTACGGAAGGAAGGATATGCGCAGCAATTGGAGCTGGCTGAAAAAATTCTCATGGCACAATATGCCGAGCTCAGGATTGCTTATCAGATCCTTCCAACTACAGAGGAGAAATACAGGAACCTTTACGGGCACTCGCCGGATCTCCTCCGGTCAATCTCTGACGACGGGATAATCCTTGACTGCAATGAAAACTATGCAAAGAGCTTGGGCTACACAAAGGAAGAAGTCACCGGATCCTCGATAATTCATCATGCCGCAGAAAGGAGCGAGGGTGATCTGATGAAGGGCTTTGAGGAATGGAAAAAGAACGGAAGGGTAAAAAATCAGACCATATGGCTCAGGAGAAAGGATGGAAGCGAGTTTCCTACTCTGCTATCGGGGACGAATCTGCTAGACGAGCGCGGGACCATAGTGGGAAGGGTGGTATCACTGAGGGACATGACGGAAATTCTTGATGCAAGGGAAGCACTCCAGGAGGAGAAGGCAAAGCGGCTGATGACCATCGGGCAACCATCGGCTAGGCTCACGCATGACATACGTAACCCGCTCATGGCAATCAGCAATGCCGCGTAGCTTCTGAGGATGCGTCTTGGCAGCGGTGACCCGAAGGTTTTCTTGCTGATTGAAGCAACCGGCAGGTCGGTCAAACGCATTACGTACCAGATAGATGATGTCCTAAATTATGTCAGGAACACAGATACTGAAAAATCGCCATGCTCCATGAGGCATATGATATCCTCCTGTATAAAAAAGGCGGCCGTGCCGGAAAACGTGAAGGTGGACCTGCCTGAGGACGATCTTGAAGTTTTTTGCGACTGTGTAAAGATTGAAATAGTGTTTGAGAACTTGGTAAGGAACTCGATTCAGGCAATAGGGGCATCTACCGGAAAAATAAAGATAGCTTTTGATAGAAAAGTGGAATTCGACACGGTCATGTTTTCGGATTCTGGTCCTGGAATTCCGGAAGCGATTCTGTCCAAGATATTTGAGCCTTTATTTACTACAAAGAGGGATGGGACGGGCCTAGGGCTTACTACCTGCAAAAATCTCCTAGAACAACATGGTTGGACAATAACGGCAATTCCCGCATCTACATTTTTGATAAATATTCCAAAAAATGGCAAATCAATATGTCGACTTGAGAGTTAATCACGGGGACGTACAGGTAGAAAATAATGCGTTTATCCACCTGATCTGCATGCGCCATTCTTATCCATGAAAAGCACCTGGAAAACCCCTTGATTGATCCTGTACGAGATTATTTTGAACAGTAATGATGATCTGTTTTTGATCCGGAATCTGAAAGGCCGCACTCTGCACCTTGTCCGGGAAGGAACCTGGCCCATTCAGAAGCCTCTTATTCCAACTAGAGGGCCACCCGGCGGTCTGATGTACTGTTTAACAATGTCGATGCCCTCAGCTGTTGTAACCCTAACCTCGGAGAGGTTGCTTCCTACGGGCGGGGAGAGTAGTATCCTGTCACCGGGATTTAGGACTGGGATTACGTCGGGTTTCGTGTTATTCCCGTAATCGACCACAAGGTTGGTTACGGGACGCCTTCCAGTATTTTTTATTACCACGTGAGTGTAGGTGCCAAACTGTCCCTCGGAGATTATCGGGCTTACCGACAGGGCGTACTCGGGAACATTGGCAAAGAACAGAAAGTAGACTGCTGCCACAATGGCCGCACCCAAGCCTGCACCGACCACGATGGTTAGGGTTTTACGCACCAATCTGACTTACAATACCTGTTGAAAATAAATACCTGCTTGATTGGGACTCGTGGGGGGATGATTGGCTCTAACCATCCAGATACGTTCGTCCAACCGTGAAGGGCAGGGGCTTATGGAAGGCATTAGAAGATTCCAAACTTGCTTGATTCCATCTCTTCCTTTATGGCAAGCTTCAAGTTGAAGTTGTCCCTTGGCACCTTCTTGTCTAGCCAGTTCAGAAATTTGTGTTCGAGAGTCTTGCCTTTTATCCGCTCAAAATCGGGGCCCATCTGGTCCGACAGCTTCCTTATGAGGGACATGTTTACGCATACCACGTAGAAATGCCATCCAAAGGAAAATTCCGAGTCCGTCACTATGAAGTCGTTTTCACCATGCACCATTTGTTCAAGCCTGCTCAGGGTTGTTATGATCGCCTTGCTTGTTGCCTCGTAATCTGTGGCTGACACGTTGATGTTTATCCTTTCTTGCACGGCATTACTATTTCATTTTACAGATAAAAAGATGACTCTAGGGGGAATTTTGGTCAAGAAGGTGCTCCATCTCTATGTTGAAGTATGTCTTTAGTATCCCAAGATAGTTTCTGATGGGCATGGGTATCTCGTCACCGCAGGCTATGCCGAGGTTCTTTGCGTTTATCCATATGGTGAGGGTCTGAAGTATTGTCAGGAACCTGTCGTGGTCGGCATCCTTTGATGCCACTGCCTTTGAGTACCTTTCCGCGAACTCCCACGCTGTAACAAAGTCTATGCAATCTGTCCCGAAGACTGCCATGGCCTGCTCCCTCAAGCTAGGTGCCTTCCTGAAGGGGACGGTATTCAAAACGTATGGAAACTCCACTCTGTCGGGAAGGGTGCCGGGCAGGGGTCCCCACAGCGTTACGATCCTGCACCCTTTTTTGAGGACTGAAAACCTTTCAATCATTTTTTCCAATATGGAGTAGTCGGAAAACCAGAAGAGAACCACCGTTGCATCCGAAAGGTCTGAATCAAGGATGTTCTCGCATCTTATGGTGCAGTCTGACGCCCGTTTTTCTCCGATTATTCTCATTGCGGATGCAGCCCTTTCCTCGTTGTAGTCTACTCCGACTGCCTTTTTGACGCCGAACTCGGAGAGGGCAATCTGGAGGCTGTGGCCATTCCCGCATCCCAGATGGTAGAAGGTGTCGTCCTTGCCGACAGAAGCAAACTCGAGGATCTGCCTGACGGTGTCGTCGTGCAGGTCCACGTCCTCGCCCGTCATTATTGACTCTGGTAGTGTCTTTAGGTACTCCTCTATCTTCACTGATGTATCTTGGCTTTTGCTAAATTTATTCCCTTATGCGTTCTAGGGTGGATACGGCCTGCCACAACGTTACTCTGACATATGACGGCATGTTTGGATCCTGCGTTATCTCGTCAAGGGCGCTGATGGCGTTTGCGGCCCTCACGGAGACTGAATACTCCGGTTTTTTGAGCTCGACCACCAGGTCGGAGAGGCTTTTCTTGATGTTCTTCGGGGTCGACGGATTTGCGGCGATCTCCTCAAGGGTTGCCACCGCCATGTTGAGAGTCTGGGTATTTTCGTTCTTTTTTTCAGCCATAAGGGATCACGCTAACTAACTATACTTATTTTATAAAGTTTGCATCAGACTTCCAGAAAGATGTTGTCTGATTCCACTACGACCTTGTATGGCTGGAGGTCCTTTATCTTTGCCGGGAAGGCGGAAAGCTTTCCCGTCTTGCAATCAAATTTGGCTCCATGCCATCCGCAGGTGATGGTGCAATCGTCCAACGTACCCTCGGAAAGGCTAGCACCTGCATGCGTACATGTGTCGTTGACAGCATAAAAGTTGCCACCTATGTTGGCCACCAGGACTTCCTTCCCGTCAGCTCTTACCTTTTGCATCTTGCCGGGGGTAATCTCTGATATCTTGCCGACAATAATCTTGCCCATTGGCTCAACTGGAGTGCAGCTCTAATTTTAATGATGGTCTGGCTAAATGGGACGGTTTTAAACGAACCTGACCATGTTTTCCAGCTTTCCCAGCCGTTCGATCTCCATCTCTATCCTGTCGCCATGCTTGAGAAATACCGCATCAGGCTTGTTTAACATGACGCCTGCAGGGGTCCCTGTAGATATTATGTCGCCCTTCTCGAGGGTCATGACCCTGCTCAGGATGGATACCACTGAATTTACCTTAAGGTGCATGTTTGAAGTTGAGGAGTTCTGCCTTATGGTGCCGTTCACTTTTGTCATCATCTTGAGATTCTGGGGATCCGGGATCTCGTCGGAGCTCGTTATCCATGGGCCGCATGGAGCAAACGTATCAAACCCCTTTGCGCGCGTGAACTGCTTGTCCTTTGCCTGTATGTCCCGTGCGGATGCGTCGTTTAGTATCATATATCCGAATATTGCCTTCTTTGCATCCTCTTCTGAGACGTTCTTGCAGTCCTTTCCTATTACCAGCGCAAGCTCTATCTCGTAGTCGAGTTTCGATACGAATGAGGGGCAAATGATGTCTGATGTTGCTCCGTTAAGGGTTGACCTGGGTTTAATTATGATTGCCGGTTCATCGGGAGGAATGAGGTTCTGCTCTTTTGCATGGTCCTTGTAGTTGAATGCAAGGCAGATTATCTTCGAGGGGTTGGGAATCGGCGGAAGGAACTTGAAATCATGCAGGTCTGCGTCATATTTCATCTGCGGGGCAGTCTTTTTTATTTCGTCGTACCAGCCGTCAAACAGGAAATCCTTGATGCTCTGTGGGATGGGAATCCCAGTCTGAGCAGTCATGCTTTCCTTGGTGAGGATCTTGTCTCCGTTGACAAATCCATATGTTTCCATATTTTCTTTCAGCAGCCTTGCAATCTTCATTTTATTCACTTGTGCGTGTATATCGCCTGACTTGCAGAATCCTTCCTGCAATAGCCGTATCTTATAAACTGGATTTCGGTGCCCACATTTAACTCTAAGTAGTGCGGTTCTGTGAAGGCTTCTTGGACTTCGAGGCTATTTTCATTGAATTGGTCGCCAACAAAAAGAATTTTTGGAACAAGGACTTCAATTTTGACGGCATTTTGAGCAGGAACCCACTGAATCTTGGGAATTTCAGATTTGAAATCCATGCCCGTGATCTCTGCTTCCATGGGTGTGCCTTTTTTTGTAATTCTCACATTGTATAACTCAAGGAGTCTCACCTCATCCCCCTCATTGAGGGATCTTGCATCCATGCCCGAAATGTAGAAAGACCCGTCAAGCTGGATCCTCCTGCTTCCCAAATCCGTCTGGGGGTGGTTCTGGACCTCGACCTCTTTCATTGTGTTGTTTTTCACTATGAGTTTTGCGGGTTCGACTGAAATGAACAGGCGCGGTGATGTGGAATCGATTATCTTCCTGTTGAACGATTCCAGTTTTTCAAAAGGCGCCAGTGTGTCAGATTTTGTAAAGCTCAGCGAGAGCACGAACTTCCTTATCGCCTCAGGCACTATTCCCCTTCTCTTCAGGGCTTCAAGCGTGGGCAGCCGAGGATCGTCGTAGCCTGAAACCCTGCCCTCTTGGACAAGGGGCTTTAGGACTCTCTTTGAAACCGGCATTCCTTCGAACTCGAGCCTTGAAAACTCGAGGACTCTGGGTTTTCTCATGCCCAGTTTGTCGAGTATCTCGTAATAGATCTCGTTTCTAAGCTCGTATTCCTTTGTCCTAAACGCATGCGTGACGCCGTCCATGCTGTCCTCTATGGCTACGGCAAAATCATAATTGGGCCACACGCGATACCTGTCCTTGTGGAGGGGATGCTGCTCGTCGATTATTCTCATAAGTGTAGGATCCCTCATTACTGTGTTATCGGAATGCATATCTCCGCGGTACCTTACGATGGCCTCGCCCGGCTTGAATTTCTCGAACATTTTGTGCCACCTCTTTGTATTTTGATCAAGATCCCCTGCGCGGCACTTACATTCGATCATCTCCCGCCTGTTCTTGCTGATTGATTCCTTCGAACAGGTACAGACGTATGCATGTCCTGCCAGTATGAGTTCCTCCGCCTTCTTGTAGATGAGTTCCATATCATCGGAAGTATTCTTTACCGCGTCGTATCTTACACCCAGCCAGTCAAGCCCTACCTTTATTGCTGCATAATATTCGAGCCTCTCATTTTCCGGGTTGGTATCGTCGAATCTGAAGATGAGCCTTCCGCCGTACATTCTGGCATATTCCTCGTCTATTATTGCGGCCTTTGCATGTCCGATGTGCGGATACCCGTTCGGCTCCGGGGGAAAACGCGTGACAACCTTCCCATGCTCCGCACCCTCCAACATTGGAAGTCCCTTCCTGTCCTGCCTTGGTTTTGCCGTCAAGAGCTCTGGAAAGGACGACTCTAGCTCGGACTTTTGCTTGTCAAGAGGAATGGCATTCACATCACCTACCACCTCTGAAATCAGCGGAATTAT
Source organism: Nitrososphaerota archaeon (assembly GCA_028866895.1). Classification (GTDB taxonomy): domain Archaea; phylum Thermoproteota; class Nitrososphaeria; order Nitrososphaerales; family Nitrosopumilaceae; genus Nitrosotalea. The sequence continues at coordinate 178,785 of JAGWHF010000003.1, read as the reverse complement.
CTCCTTTATGCGCGCCCTGAGTTCGGGCATGGCGCCTATTACTTTTGAGATCACCGCGTCGTTTCTTGTCCTTCCGTCGTGCTCTGACGCGTTCAAGAGGGCTATACCGCGTACTGTCTTTCTTACATCCTCATCCAATTATAGGCTCCTCTCCACCACAAAATCAAGCAGGGAGACAAGGTCCTCTCTTGCTGGGTTGTCGTAGCAGGATATTGACCTTTTTGCAGTCTCGAGATGATGCGCGGCCTTTTTTCTTACGGTCTTCTCGATGCCTAGATTGGCGATCACATCCACGGCATCTTCTACCTCCCTCCTCGAGGCCGAGGAATTGCCAAAGGCCCTGAGGATTCCCTGTTTTTCTTTTCCCTTTGCCGTCTTTATTGCAAGCAGGATTGGCAGTGACTTCTTGCCCTCCCTTATGTCATTTCCAACGGGCTTTTTTGTTACCTTGGGATCTCCCACTACGCCTATCAAATCATCCACTATCTGGAAGGCGATTCCGAGGTTCCTTCCGTAGGTTGAGAGCTTTGCGACGTCCGTTTTTGTGGTATTGGCAGAGATCGCGCCCATTGCACAGGAAGCAACGAAGAGGGAGGATGTCTTTTTTTCGACCATCTTGATATACTGGGACTCTGTTGGAACCGACCTTGACTGTGCCATGCTGATGTCGAGAACTTGGCCCTCGCAAACGTCGCTGCAGGATCTTGAAAGTACAGATACGAGAGATAGGCCCACCTCATTTGGAATCTGGCTTGAACTTGATATGATCTCAAAGGCCTTTGAAAACAAGAGATCACCTGCAAGTATCCCGACGGGGATCCCAAATTTTGTGTGTACTGTGGGCACGCCATGCCTCAGCTCGTCGTTATCCATTATGTCATCGTGTACGAGCGTGAAATTGTGGATCATCTCGATTGCCGAGGCCGCCGGTACGGCCTGTCTTGGTAGGCCACCGACGATCTGGCAACTCTTCAAAACCAAGTAGGGCCTAAGGCGCTTTCCGCCGTGTTCTATGAGGTAGCTTGCGGCCTTGTAGAGGTTGGCCGGTTCGCCGTTCAACCTTGACAGGAGGAAGTCATCAATCTTCCTTGTATCGCTTGCTATCTTTGCTAACTGCGTTCCACCTTCAACTCCCACTTGTTATCCGGAAAATGGCATTTCAGTGGAGATTGGAGCCTGTCCTTCAACCCGTCCCTGTTCCACATCCTTAGGATCTTCTTGTTGTCTTCGGATACCCCGTCCTTTGACTCGGAAAGGAAGTACAACGCTACCAGCATCCAAGGGCAGAAGTTGCCGGGTGACTTTTCAATCTCGGATATTAGCTCCTCAAATGACGCCCATCTGATTTCAGAGATCTCATCTTCTACCAGCTTTATCTTGCCGGGATCTTCCACTATTCCTATAAGGGTGCCGCAGATCTCGTTTTCCGAACCTACGTTCTTATACGGTACATGGTATTCAAACTTGTACAGGTAATCCAGCCTGCATCTTATCCCGAGTTCCTCGGGAAGCCTTCTCTCGGCTGAAGAGACGTAGGTCTCAGACTTTCTGGGGTGGCTTGCAACAGTCCCATCCCAGTCGCCGGGCCAGAGCATCTTGCTCATGCTTCTCCTGGTAAGCAGGAGTCTTCCATTCCTGTCAAAGAGCAGGATTGTAAAGGCCCTGTGCAGTTTGCCTTGGGGAAGGTGGCACGTTACCTTTTCCTCCGTGCCCACCGGATTGTCATCGCCGTCTACCAGAATGAGATATTCCATGTCTGATTATCCTCTAAATATAGTCCCCTCAAATTCTTTACCATTTGCAGCAGCAGCAATTCTTTGGGGGAATCTCCCGTTCACAAAAATGACATCCGTACCGCATTTGGACATTTCCGTGGCCTCTTTTATCTTGCGGCTCATGCCGCCCGTCACGTCCATCCTGACCTCAGCTATGGTCGGACTCTCCCTGCCTATCTCTCGGATGATCTTCTTGGTTTTGATGTCGGAGTAGACACCGTCTACGTTGGTAACGAAAATGGCAAGGCGTGGCCTGAGAATCCTGGTCAGCATTCCCATTATCCTGTCTCCTGACAGAATGTAGAACCTGTTTTTTCCAAACCACATCACGTCGCCGTAGGACACTGGGACTAGGCCTGTATGGGCGATTTTTGGAATCTCCTTTACCTTGCTTGCTATAGGACTGTTCCCAGAGACAAAATCGGTTGGGGGAAGGCAGTATGGCAGAACCTTTGATCTGAACAATGTTTGAAGAACAAGCCTGTTGAGGTCAACCATGGAGTTCTTTACCACCGAAATCCCTTTTGGGCTGTATCTGTCTGGTTTTGTATGCATGTCATATCTTACCGACCAATAATGTCCAAAAGAGCCGCCTCCGTGGACTATCATGTATGGATCCTCGAGTCTTCTTAGTTGTAGGGCGATCTTCCGGACAGCCGCAAGGTTCGCGGTGAGGGGCTTGGTCTTGTCCGTAATGATTGAGCCGCCGAGCTTGATCAAAATCATGATTTTTATCAGTGATATTGCCGTTTTAAAAAGCCTCTCACGTTTGTTCGCGGCGGGATGCTGGCAGGGCCCTATTCGTTGCAGACCCCTCTGAGGTCTATTCGTGCTACAAAACAGTCGCTAATTTTCTTGAGTGTCTCAAGCGTGCGTGCTGTGTTTGACTCGTCTACGAGGGCAATAATACACCCTCCTCCGCCAGCACCGGTTAGTTTTGCCCCGTAGGATGTATTACAGGCTTCCGCCACGAGTTTGTCGAGAACATCCGTTGATACGTTTATTCTCCTGAGCATTTCGTGGTTTTTGGACATGAGTGTACCCAGTGTAACAAGATCATTTTTTCGCAATGCGGTCAGAGCCTCGTCTACCAGCCTGTCCTCGAGGTCGCACATCTCTGCAAATAGTCTCTCGTTATTGCTCCTGAATTCCCGCACTCTGAGGACTAACTCTCTTGTGCTGTGCGCCTGATTTGAATTTGCTATGATGAGGCCGAGACCGTCCTCATAGTCAATTTTCTCCCTGCCCTCACTGCTGAATGTGACAAGGCCTCCAAACGTGGAGACCGCAGAATCGGCTCCCGAGGCGTCCTCGAACATGGTGCGTTCTGACTTGATCGCCATATCTAGGATCTCATCTTTAGTTTTTTTTCGAAATAGGGCTGCTACTGATGCCGCTGCTGCAACGCAGGCTGCAGACGAGGAACCAAGACCCATTCCAGGCGGAATCTCGGATTCGAACTCCATCTCTATGCCTCCATCTGCCCCAAACTCCCTCAGGGCCTGTTCCGCAATTGTCAGGAAAGGTCTCATGAAAATAGGATGGGCATTAATGATGTCCGCAGAGCTAGGCACGAACTCAGCGTTTCCCATCGATGATTTGATGCGTATTAATCTCTCGCCTATGGCATGAGATCTTGCCGTAATTCTCCTATCGATTGCGCAGAGTACGGCCTTGACTCCATAGAGTACGAAATGCTCGCCGAACAAGATGACCTTGCCTGGAGCGGAGGCAACGGCTGTCATGAGAATATGATCGACGCATATCCTACCACCGATGCCTTATCTCCTGTCACGTCCCCGCTGGTGGCATACCTTGCCAGCCTGGCCTTGGTAGCGCCCAACTCCTTGCAGGCTGTCATGGTGGATGCTATCGCTCCATAACCGCAAGCGCTTACATGGTTTTGCTGCAAAACCTTGTAAAACCTATCGATATTCATCTCAAGTATGGCATCAATCAACGGCTTGTCCTGTCTGTGTGCATATTCGTTGTCTTCATAGTGCGTGAAATCGGACGAGCCTATGATCACCGTCTTCTTTCTTTTCGAAATCCTAGCTATGGCTGTCCCAAGTTCCTTGGCGGATTCGTAGCTCTGGTCTATTATGATTATCGGGAGGATCTTGAACTTGTGGGAATAAATCTCCTGCAGCATCGGCAGCTGGACCTCGAGGCTGTGGTCCTTCATGTGTGAGACAAAATCGAGCTCTATCATCTTGGACGATTCGTGAATCTCCAGTGCTGCCTCGGTGTCGACCTCCACTTCCCCGAGAGGGGTCTCCCAGACCCCCTCCTTCATGGCGGCAACATTGTATCCTATACCCCAATGATTTGGACCTGTTATCACTACAAGGTCCGGCTTGAGGGAGGAGATGGCGTAAAAGGAATTTGCGGCAACGGATCCAGAATACTCGTACCCTGCATGAGGGCAGATCACGCCTATCGGGTTCTCATTTTCAGGGTTGGGATAAAGCCTTCCGGGACCGAAGCTGTCAAGAAAACACTCTCTTATGGCTGATCTTAATTCTTTTTTGTTTTTTGGATAGAACGTCCCAGCAACCGCTGGTGTTCTCACCTGCATCGTATTATTGCCTCTGACTTCTCATCTTGAGAGGAGGGGCTCTCTCGCTTTCTTCCTCCATCTCTTCCTCGGTTATCTTTGTCTCAAAGTCGTCTATCTCGTACTTCATGGAGTCCTCCGCCTTGAGGGTGCCTTTCTGGAGCAAAATTTCTCTGGCGAGCAGCCAGTAGATCGCGGCAAGCGACTTTCTGCCCCTGTTGTTTGCAGGGATCACAAGGTCGACCCTTGAGGTAACGTTATCGGTATTTGCAATTGCAATGACTGGTATTCCAGCATTTGTAGCCTCTAGGACCGCCTGCTCGTCCACCTGCGGGTCTGATACTACTACAAGCTCAGGCTCTATGTAGTATGGGAGGAGAGGATTCGTTAGCGTGCCGGGCATGAACCTTCCGAGCATTGGCGTGGCCCCGGTAAGCTCGCAGAACTTCTCTATGGGGGTACTGGCATATTCCCTCCCGGAGCAGATGAAAACCTTGGAGATGGTGGCCCTGTTTATGAATTTGGCCGCAGTCTGAATTCGCGAAAGCGTCTTCTTGCTGTCTATGATGTACAGGCCCTCGTTTGTGGCCTTTGTAATGAATGGTATCATGAACTTGGTTTTTACCTGGGTCCCTACCCTGATTCCCGTGGATAGGACGTACTTTTCCATATGATCGACCTCTTCCTGTTTTGCCATGTGTTTTCCTAAAATTCTGCCATTCCACGTATTAAATCATACTCTGAGATCCTTATCAGCTCGTTCAGTTTTGCCACTCTTTCACCACCAACCACGCCTACCTTGAGCATCTTTGACTTGGTGGCGATGCCGATATGGGATATCTGGGAGTCGGAGGATTCGCCTGACCTGTGGGACGTGATCAATCTTATGTTGTTTTTCGATGCCTCCTCGGCAAACCGGAGCGCGTCAAACAGGCTTCCGGCCTGATTCACCTTCAAAATGGCGGCATTGCATGCCTTCTTCCTTGCAGCCCCCTTTAGGATCTCGGTATTGGTAACAAGCAGATCGTCGCCAGTAATGAGGACGTCGGGGAACCTATTCGTGAGCTCTGCCATATCCTCGAATGCTTCCTCGTGGACAGCATCCTCGGCATAGACAAGCTTGAATTTCTTTATTATTTCTGAGGCAAACTCGATCTGATTTTCGGAACTGTTCTCAAAACCCGCCCTCTCGTAGACATACTTCTTTTTCTTTTCGTTCCACTGGGTGGTGGACGCAAAGTCGACACCCAGCGAGACTTCCTTTCCCAGCGTAAAACCAAGCTTCTCGCACGCCTGCGCTGAAGCCTCCAACGCCTCCTCGTTGTCCAGCTTGGGCGCCCAACCGCCCTCGTCGCCCCTGCCGTTTGTAAATCCGGGATCCTTCTCTGCTAACATCTTGCCGAGTTCCTTGTGAACTGCAAGGTTGGTCTCTATTGCCTCCCGTATTGTTTTGGCACCTGTTGCACAGACAAGGATCTCCTGGATATCGGGCGTGCCTGGCCCTGCATGTGCGCCTCCGCCAAGTATGTTGCCTAGTGGGACGGGAAACCGCAGGTCGGAATCGCTTGTAAGGACCTTGAACATGGGCACTCTTTCACACCTTGCTGCACAGTCAACCGCAGCAATCGTTAGGGCGAAGGCGAGTGAGCCGCCGACCTTGGAATAATTGGGTGTCGAATCAAGAGACCTTAACGTCTCATGTACAGATCCTAGGTTGGAAGGATCGAGGCCTAGGAACTTTTTTTCATTTGATTTTAGAATCTCGAGGCTTTTCTCGGGCTTGTTGTCTGGAAAGCTGACCGCCTCGTACTTTCCCACGCTTGCACCGGACGGGGCGCAGACTCTTCCAAGGTATTCGTTGTCAGCAACCACGTCCACCTCTATAGTTTTGCTGCCCCTGCTGTTGTAGAGGAGCCTGCCCTTCACTGAGGTAATCCGTGCCATTCCTTACTCTAGCTCGGATTGGACTTCTTGCTCCCTTCTCCTTATAGCTTCGTAAAATGGAATGACCTGATGGATTGTCTCCACGGACGTGAGCATCATGGCCCTGCAGCAATACCGCTTCAGGCCGAAAGAGTCAAGAATCTTGGCTGGATCCTCGCCACTTTTAAGTCTGTTTTGATAATCTTTGAACTTGTCCGCAATCAGGTTGCCGCAAGTAAAACATCTTACGGGGATTAACACGTTTCAAAAAGTAATCAAGGCTTATAAAAACCATACATGGGTAATGCAAATGCGGGAGTCGCCCAGCCTGGTCAAAGGCGCTAGCTTGAGGGGCTAGTATCTTAGGATTTCGAGGGTTCAAATCCCTTCTCCCGCATACTAATCTATGCATTCAAATCGCGGATTCGATTATGCCTTAAAAAGAAAACAGTCTCCATATAGTATGAAGGTCGTAGACGAGATATACAATTACGAGTATGCCATGCAAAATGCCTACAAGCGTCTTGACGAATCCAAGATATCACAACATGATAGAGATATCATCAGAAAGTTCATCTATCATCTCTCCAGCATGGGCGTAAGCAAGGGAAGGCTTGCCAAGTACTTGTTTCATTTAAAGAACTTTGCAGAGCATCTTGGTGTCCCGATTGAGGATGCAAGGCGTGCAGATATAGAACGCTTTGTATCTTGGTTGAACAGCTCAGGTTATGCACCGCATACTGCATCAGACTATATCCTGGCTGTAAAGAGGTTCTACAAGTTTGTAAGGTATGGCAATGTCGACAAGGAGACTCCGTGGCCAGACGAGGTAAGATGGATGCACAAGGCAATCAAGCCAAACGAGAAAAGGCAGCCAGAGTTTTTTACAAGCAGCGAGGTAGAGATGATGATAAAGACAGCTTGTACATTACGAGACAAGGCCATGCTCGCAGTCGGCTTTGAGGCAGGGCTTAGAGCAACCGAGCTTTTACTGCTGGATATAGGCGATGTAACATTTGATGACAGGGGTGCAAGGATAAGAGTACAGGGCAAGACGGGCGAGAGAATCGTCCGTCTTATAGCTTCAGTAACTTTACTATCGCAGTATATGCAGACCCATCCTCTGCCAGCTGATCCAATCTCGCCGCTCTGGCTAACCCAGAGCACAAACTACAGAAACTATCGGGTGAGCTGGACAATGTGGAACAGGAGGCTCAAATCTCTTGCAAGACGGGCAGGAATATCGAAACGGGTCTTCAACCATATGCTAAGGCACGGCTCTGCAACAAGGAACGCCCAGTTTTTGACAGATTCTGAGCTCAAGATAATGTACGGGTGGACTATGGGATCCAAGATGCCAGCTGTATACGTTCATCTCTCCGGAAAGGATCTTGATGGCAAGCTATCTGCATTATACTCTGGCAGACCGGTCGAGCCGCCAAAGCCAGAGTTTGCACCTGCGATATGCCCCAGATGCTCGGAGAGGGCATCTCCAGGTATGCTTTACTGCCCAAGGTGTGCAAGCCCTCTTGACCCAAAGGAGCAGAGCAGGATGTCAATTGAAGACCAGACGGTAAGGGAGGAGCTCAAAAGACTCAGGGGGATCGTTGAGCGGGTTCTAGGCGAGTCTGAAGTATCTTGACAAGTTCAAGAATCTTTTGAAGGTCATCTTTTCTTACCTCGACAAATATATCATCATCTTTTTCTGTCTCTGATACAATCATGCCAAATAATCCTGCCTTCTTTAAAAGGCAGTTTTTACTGTGATATATTCAAATCATGAAAGCGTATAAACCCAGAAAATGTGTGTATAAAGTCTTGTTTCAAGCTGTACTACGTACCGAGAAGCTTGCATTAAACAGGAAGATTTGTGTGACTAGTCAACCATGATATCTCTTGCGTTACCAAGAATATGTTAGAGCTACAAACGATATCATGTCACAGTACAATATGCTTCTTACCGTAAGACAGATCTTTTACCGACTCGTATCAAGTGGATTCATCCAGAATACCATAAACAGCTACAAGCTCTTTGACAGGATGATAACTCGGGGCAGGGAGAAGGGTGATATCGATGCAAGAAGCATAGTGGATCGCGCAAGGCAGGTGATAGGCGGCGATTACGGTTATGCATCAGTACAGGATTTTGTCAGGACCAAAATATCAGAACTTGAAGATACAGAACAATATACAAGAAGGATATGGGACAACCAGCCGCAGTACGTGGAGGTGTGGGTAGAAAAGGACGCTCTTGCCACCCTGTTTTCTACCATTGCTGACGGATACAGGGTGGTGACATATCCAAGCAGGGGCTACTCTTCTTTTACCAAGGTATACGAGGCAATCAACAAGAGGTTCTCCATGTATGGGGACAGACCGATCACGATACTTCACTTTGCAGACCACGATCCTAGCGGACTGAACATGACAGAGGATATTCAGTCAAGACTATACCGCTATGGCTCACATGCCAAGGTAAAGCGCATAGCGTTAACATACACACAGGTGAGACAGTTTGGGCTTGAACCAATGCCGACCAAGATAAGTGACAGCAGGTGGAAGGAATATTCTTCACAGTACGGGAATCAGTGCTGGGAGCTTGACGCACTGCCTCCAAATGAATTACAAAATATCATCAGGGATGCAATAAAAGGACACATTGATGCATCAAGGTGGAACAAGACCTTCAAGGAGATTGAAAAAGAGAAACTCTCGCTGCAAAAAAAATTCAAGAGCAGGGAAGTTGCGTCCCTGATAAACAAGCTTGGTTTGTTGCTTGCTGACGGCTCCAAGGGAAACAAGAAAAGATGAGCAGACGTGATCTTGTGTAAAGATGTCTCTCGTGCAGACACTCCATACGGCACCATTTTCTTTCAAAGGGCAGAAAAACATGACAAAATTTAAGGGACTAGAACCATCTTCACATAGAGGCGCTTCGATGTCAGAAGAGGTGCTACGATTAAAGGGAAAATCTGCAGAAGCTTTTTTGAAATATGATTCAAGAAAGCTTTCAAAGAAGGAGAGATCTGAAAACAAGAAAGCTCATCAGTACTACCTGAAACACCATAAAACCGCGATGAATTGAGATTGAGCTGCATAACACGATCTTGCGTATCTCATCGTGATGCGTTCTATTGGAATGCAGCAAAATGCAACTCAATATATTAATATATTCTAGAGTTGTTATGCATAACATGGTAACTCCAGAACAGCTAAAATGGAATGCTGAAAATGACCACAGTGTAGAGGAGTATCTAAAAAAACTCGAAAAAGGCGAGATACAAACTGTTGTTGCCAGAAATCTCAAAGATCTGGTCAAAACCAAATAGAAAGTTAGTCAAGAGATCTTTTCACCTGAATAATTTCTGGAAAAGATAATTTGGCAATTCAAAACTACTGTTAAATATACTGAATACTTTGTATTTTCATGTCACAGTCAGAATGGCTCATCATATGCCCAATCAGTTTGATCAGCCAATGCAGGCCAATCTTTCAGACAAATCCTAAAGCAACAGAAGAAATCATACGGGCATTTGATAATCTTTGGAAGCTTGCCAGCTTTCTTACAGAAACAGGCGTGTTGCCATGCCATCTTAATTTCAAATATCCATTGCACGAATTAAACGCGTATCTTGAATGCACCACCATTACTCACAAAAGACAGATACATGTTGTCAGAATAGTTTATCTCTAAGCCTGTCGAACTCGAAAAATATCTCGCTAACTACTAGACCATGATCTCATGAAGACAGAGAAGAAATGGAAATCATGAGACGAAGAATCTCTCAAGTACAGGAAATAGTCACAGATAACACTTTTTTCCCTTTTTAACTTCTGGCAGATTTGTATCCTGGATACAATGTACTATATCCGAAAGATTACAAAGACCAAAAAGAGTGCAAGCAAAAGCTCCTTTATCGTATCTTTTCCAAGGAAGCTTGAGAAAAAGATAGCATCATATGATGCCAACATATCGAGGAGGCTTGAAAACTTTTCACGATTTCGCTACTTCTACGAAGATGTGGAAAACCCAAGATGCTTTCTGCTCAGCGTCTGGGACAATGAGCTTCCTCCAAATGGTATCCATGACAAGACATCCACCACAACTATACAGCGAAGCGGTAAATCAAGCATATATATCATCATACCAAAGAAGGTATGCAACAAGTTTGGATGGGGTGCGGGAACCGAGCTTGTGATAGGGTTTGATACCCAGATAGACGAGTATGTATATAGTGCAATATACAAGAATGGCAATTGCTTTCTAAAAGGTGATACACCGGGACAGGAAGTGCATGTCTGCATCGTAAAATTTCAGAGATACCGTGACATGAAAAGCCTCTACAGGACAAAGCTTGCAAGAAGAAAGGAGGATCTTGCAAAAGAGGAAAGCGATGCATACTGGACTACAAGAAACAGTCCGCTCAATTACGATATTGCCATGAAGAGAATAATCTATGAGAGAAAGAACATACACAGGCTGGTCTGGAACAAGCTTGAATCAATGAACCTTGTCTCAATATCGTATACCGATTTTGTAAGACTTCGTGTAGCAATGGAAAGGGAGAAGAAGCAAAAGAGGAAACAATTTCTGCAGAAAAGATTTGGTGTCAGGACAACATGGCGCTACAGGAAGGATTTCGTCAGGTCTGAAAGGTATGGTTACGATTATGATGCACGCCGCGAGAACATGCTTGATGATCCAGACTCGTACATTGAGGCAAAAGGCGACGATCCAGAGCTATATGGAGAAGAGAGATTTGAGAGCAAAGACTCGTATCATGAAGACGAATCTGAAATGGATTTCTAATGCCCTTTTAAACTTTGTACCGTTGGGGGTATGATGGAATACAAGAACAATGATGACATCATAGCAATAGATGCGGTAACGGGATTTGTGAAATGTGTATCTGCACACATGCAGGTATTATTCCCATCAGTATACGGGACCAGAAAGATGACACGATGGGAGGACCCAAAGGAAGGAACAATCGAAGCTGTGGGATACGACGCTGTAAGGATGTCTATCTATCCTGATACCGTACTTGTAAGGGCGGTTCTTGAGGGCAGGATAGCAGAAGAGAAGGCCTTTGTAGCTATCATCAGGGAAGCAGTGCGAAAGCTAGGATGTGAAAGAGATCTGGATCATTTGTAGTTGTGATGGGACTTCCATACGGTGCAGCGCAGCAGAAACAGTATCTTGAGAAACTAGTAGAGCGGAGCTTAAAGCCAAGACAGGCGCTTGTCATACCGCAGTCGATTGGCACGTTATTGTCCGAAGATGCAAGGACTGGAATCATACTGTCGATAGGACAGGGAACAACGGAGCTTGTCCTCTTTGAAGACCTCAAGCCAGTTACTGGTGTATCGATTCCTCAAGCATGTGACTATCTGTACGACGATCTTGCATATCTTGAACATGAAAAAAATACTGCAGATAAGAAAAGGATAGACGCACTTACTACAATCCTTGCCAACAAGCTTGCAGTCTTTCAGACCAAGCTAAACAAGGAATATGACATCTATGTGTCAGGCGGTGGAGCGCTTGTAGAAGGGCTGTGCGAATCTTTGCAGATAAAAGTACAAAACAGTCTTAGAATAGCAAAAGATCCAGTGTACTCTAATGCTGCAGGATTGTACAAGCTTGGCAGTATGATATCGCCTAGTACTGAAGGTCAGCAAGAGATATCCCGTCCATAATGACATTCCTCTTTTCTTTTGTTATCTGATTTAGAGATTCGATTGTGGCTGTATCATCATGGATATCTTCTGGACTGCACTCAAGAAATTTTCTGTCTTTTGATACGACAAAACGATTCTCTTCAAGCTTGAAGTAGAGTATCGTTCCTTTCTCAATCTGTAATATCTTGCAGATCTTTCTTGGTATTGTGACCATAAGAGAGTGCTGCGGCTCATGGCCCATCTTCATCACACTTCTTGCATAGATTTTCTGTGTCATGGTACTACAATTATACAATCCATAAAAGCATGGAAAAACCATAGGGTTTTGGTACTAAAAACCATATGGTTTTCTTGGCTTTGATTACATGCTGCACAAAGGTTTGAAACCTGCTGCACAACGAAACTGGCAAAAACTAGTAAGGAAATTTGATCATCACGAATGACTCATGCCTAAAGATTTCCTTGTTTTTGCCAAAAATGCGCTTTACCGCCATATTATACGTATTTTGTTTTTTCTTTTCTTTTTTCTTTCTGCATCTTGTGCAGCATCTTCTTTCTTTCCAGTTTTCTCTTATCTTGAAAACTATATAGTTTCAGATTATCTTTTTTCTTGAACTTCGTAATTCACATTTCTTTGATATTTGCTTTCTAGCTTTAGGTTCTAATTTTTATTGTTCGTTTTTACATTTTTGTCTTTTACATCTTCTCAATTCTTTTCTTTTTTATTATTTCTACCGTCTCATCTCTTGCACTCTAATATCTAATTTTCAACTCTTTTACTGTATCTTGGAATTTCTGAAACTCTCTGAATAATCTAATCCCTTTTTCAGTTGATGGATTGTGCTATTGAAATTAATTCCTCCTTTGCAAAATATCCCTGTAGTGTTACATGCGTTTCATCCATTACAAATTCAACCTGAGAAGGATCATGTATATCGTATCCATGAAACAATCTATCTAGTTGATTACCAAATATTCCCTTATGTCCATTTATTGTAATCTCAGAGGCTTCAACTTTATCTCTTTGTAAAACGCGAAGATAGTCCCGAATATTAGATTCAAAACCAGCTCCTTTTGATTCCCATTTTCTATAGTATACCGTTATTCCCTTTTGAATAAAGAGCTCATTTACTTTCATTGAACCCGTGATTGGAATTTTTGAAAAATACAATAATACATGTTTTCCATTGTCTGGTGCCGTTTCAACCACTCCAAATTGAAGCTTGTAATCAGTTGGTACATTTGAAGGAAATTTCACATTGAATCCAGCTAGCGATGTAGCATCAGATTCATTATGGTTCTGTATCGTTCACGGGACACAGTTAAACCTGTTTTCCGTAGGGACATGGAAGGACATGTTCCAAAAGAACAGAACACTGATGTTAAAGGAGATGAAATATCCTCATTCATTTGTCCTGATTGAACATAGAGGAAAAGATAGTGCTCACTATCTTTCTTACCATTATAGGCTTAATGATAATCACAGGTATTTTTGCATATCTTGGCTTTCAAAACGAGAGTTTGAGATATGCTTTTGGTCTAGATAGAGGATATTATGCAGGAATTGCTTTATCGTGTCCGATTCTAATAGTCATGGTTTTATGCTATTGTATGAAACCATGACTTATTGCTAAATCAAAAATTTGTTTATTGGTTATCATGGATAACAATAGGGTTTTTTAGTGTATGCATAATTGGTACACTTTTTCATTATCTTGAAAAAATCAATAACGATACAACAGAAATAAACACATCTATACCAAAACCTTTGCATATTTTCAAAATGATTATTTCTCCAGCAAAAGTTATTGATTCTGCATCTATTCACGTAGATACAGTTTATAGTACAAATGATGATTTTATGGTTAATAATACAATCAATTATGATACTGCAATAGTTACCAATACTTTGAATTCAACTTATTTTAGCGAAGTGATAGGAGTTAATATGACAGCATTATCTTATGATCCAAGTTCTATAACGCAGTCAAATGTAGATAATTTTGTAAATGACATTAAAAATTTCTCAAATAAGATTGGTCGAAATCAATTATTAAATAATATTACAAATGTAGGTGATGGAAATTATGAAGCGGTTGGCACAATAACACCCTTTTTTGAAGGAGATCAAAATACATTATTTCTATTTTTCTCAGGAAATCATATTTATCAAGGATACTATCAACCTATTCCATTATCAGTATCTTCAGCATTACCAAAATTACAAGCAGAAACCAATAGAGACCTTCAAAAAGAAATTGCACAAAATACCGTCAATAATGATATTGTCACAGAATTAACATTAGTGATAGTTTTTGCTGTACCATTAGGTCTTGCGGTGGAATATCGAATTGAACATCACATTTATCAATTAGAAAAGATAGATTCAAGAGAAAATTGCTCTAAGCGTTCTTCCTCAGATATTCACTCAAAATCACCCGAATCACCTCGGGAATAGTTTCTAACATTCTTTCCTTACGTTCTTTCTCTAACACTCTTTCCATTTCTTCTGGTATTGAAACCAGTACACGCTTCATTGCCATATATGTAATGATACCTATCGATATATTTAATAATATCGCTATGTATTATATCAATAGATAGCCATTGAAATCAGACAACAAATGCAACAGAGAAGAAAGAGGAAAGGAAATAGCCCTCAATCCCAATCAGCAGATTCTAAGGATTAACGATTACACTTACCACGTAAAATCACAGACAACCAAGAGAGAATACGATGTAATCTCTACTGAAAGCGGTTGGATCTGTACTTGTGACGATCATAAATTCAGAAAGACATGTTGCAAGCATATTCACGCAGTAGAGTTTAGCCTAAAACTACGACAACAGGTACGAGAAAAGAACCGAGTGATAATAGAACAACAGGCTAATGACAAGTGTCCACGATGCCAATCAATCAATATAGTAAAGCATGGAATCAGACACAACACGAAATACGATCTTCAAAGATACACTTGCAAGGATTGCAAGAACAGATTTTCATTCAATCTTGGATTTGAAAAGATGAAAGTCAATCCTAAAGTGATAACATCTGCCATGCAACTCTATTTCACAGGAGAATCGTTAAGAAAAGTAACACAGTTCTTAAAATTACAAGGTGTCAATGTAGCACATAGTACAGTCTATGGTTGGATTAAGAAATACACTGGATTGATGGAAAAATATCTTGAAAACATAACTCCACAGGTAGGAGATACTTGGAGAGCTGATGAAGTATGGGTTAAAGTAAAAGGCGACAAGAAGTACTTGTTTGCTCTTATGGATGATGAAACACGCTACTGGATAGCAAAGGAAGTATCAGACAAGAAGGAAGGTCATGACGCTAGCGGTCTATTCAGGGAAGCAAAACAAGTAACAAAAACAAGCCCTAAAGTTATGATAACTGACGGACTACCTTCCTATGATGAAGCATTTAGGAAGGAATTTTTCGTACAAAAGAATCCTAGAACCGTTCACATTAAGCATATCAGACTTCAAGGTGATATGAACAATAACAAGATGGAAAGGCTCAATGGTGAGTTTAGAGATAGAGAAAAAGTAGTAAGAGGACTGAAAAAAGAAGATTCCCCACTAATCAACGGTTATCAGATATTTCATAACTACATTAGACCACATGAAGGACTAGCAGGTAAGACACCTAGTGAAGCATGTGGAATACAAATTAACGGAAATGATAAATGGAAAACATTGATACAAAACGCGAGTAAAGGTGGATAAACATTAAGTGTACTAGTAGTAGACAAAGATTTTCACTTGCAAATGAATGGTTTGAGAAAATTAAAGAGATTTACTGGATTAATGACGATATAATAGAATCTTATGTTGAATATTTTTTGGTAGTTTGTAACTCAATCTCTGATTATGTCATAAACGATTTTCTTGAAATGCTTACCCCAAGAATGAAAATTAGTGAGAGATCGGACATCATAAGAGATAAGAGATTCTATTTGAATGGTAGTAGATCAATCAATCATATACAAAGTCAAAACATCATAGATTTCTTAAATGACTGGAAAACTAAATCAAGCACATTAGAACAGGACTCACTCGCTAGATATTTCAAAACATTACGAAATCTTATTGTTCATACAATATCACCTCATATTTTTGAAAGACAGGTTGATAATAATGGGAAAGTGATTTTACGTAGATTTCAAAGAGACTTTGTTTGGTATATTCCATTAGAGGAAGGTAGTGGGTATTTACTTACTGAGGATGGATTCAGAATTGCATTAAATGGAAATCATGAAGATGGTTCGTTATTCGATAAATATCCGCTTTCAGAATTAGATCAACAAAGTAAATTAGACTTTCAAACAATTCTTGAAACACAAGATCCTTTGACCTTGATGAAAAGCCACCTAGATAAGATCAATAACTTCATAGAGATTTTTGAGCGTAGGAATTAGATATGTCCCGACCCAAAACATAAAGAATTATGTCCCATGATCCGAACAGTTCCTTCATTATCTATCCTTATTGCCTTCTTCCATCTTTCTTTTATTATAGGATAAAATTTTGATGGATTTAAAAATACCAACAAAAAATTTCAATGCGTCAATCTTAAAAAATTAACGCATGTTTCATTTGATCCCCTTCCAGGAGAATAAATTTCCACCATGATGGGCTTGCCCATCAAATGCAGTTTACTCTCTCGTTCTAGATATAATATCAACAAGCTTACAAAAAAAGATACTAATAGTTTTCTGATCGACATTCTAAATCTGTAGATGATCGTATACCATCTGGTTGTTTGTGATATCACTATTTATATAAAACACCGTACAAGTTACCGGACATGTCGCTGCCAAAACCTTTTGTATCTATAGAAAACGTTGTCGCCTCTGCATCGGTAGACCAGAGGATAAACCTTATGGAAATAACACGACGCTTTCCTGATACTGAATACCACCCGGAAAAGTTTCCAGGTCTGGTATTTAGGTTGGGCTCTCCCAAGACTGCGACGCTTGTCTTCAGCTCAGGCAAGTTTGTCTGTACGGGTGCCAAGTCTGAAAAGCAGTCAATTCTTGCGGTAAAGACAGTGGTGGATAATCTCAGAAAGGGCGGCATCAAGATTAGCAACGAACCTGAGATTACTGTACAGAACATTGTAGCATCTGTGAATCTTGGAAGTAAGATACATCTAGAGCCTGCAGCACGGGCCATGCCAAGGTCAATGTACGAGCCCGAACAGTTTCCGGGACTGATTCACAGGATGATGGACCCAAAGGCAGTGATGCTTCTCTTTGCGTCGGGAAAACTTGTATGTGCAGGTACAAAAAAGGAATCCGAGGTCTATAGAGCCGTGCATAACCTTGGTATCATGTTACAAGAGAAAAGGCTGATAGCAAACTAGGACTTTATATCATCAGGTTTCCATATTGGAGTGGTACCGTCAATGCCTATCATGATGTACCGTTCTACAGGTTCTACTCTTGGTTTTTCAAAGACCATCTTAGTTACCCTCTCTACATGCTTGTTTCTTCCTATTGCTATCTTTATTACTTTGAGTCTGGAGCCTTGCTCTTGGTACAATGATATTGCATTAAGCTCTACATCTACAAGACAGCTGTTCCTCTTTGACATTTCATAAATGTCATACAGCAATTGCGGTAGTTCTCTTTGGAGGTCAAGTTTTATGTTATCAAAGAGATGTACCTGCTTCTGTCTGGCCGCTTGACTGTGCATGGGTGATTTTTTAGAAATGCAGATATTTATGAGTACCGGACAAAATCAAGGACATTTGGGGTATTAAGGGACTGATCGCTCTCTTTTATGCTCATATTCTATGACGTATAATCCAATCTGCAAAGATTGGAAAACATATCCATATTTTTATAGTACTGCTCGAAATAATATCCAGTCCGGGATAAGAGAAATCAACCCCCTTCTCTTCTACCAAAACCCGGACTTGTCTTATTTATCCTCGTACAAATCAAGGAGCATCTCAACAAACTCACTTGCGTACATTCTACTGTTCTTCTTCTTTGCCTTGTGAATTGCCGCAATAATTCTATCATATGTCTCGTTTCGCAGTGTAAGCGTGCTATACTCTCCTCTGGGCAACGCTTGAATTTTTTGTACAATAGTTGATAAATTGTTGGTAACTATTTACGGGAAATTCCCCCCTATAATCTCCTTGTATGTTACAGAATAATCATACGGATCTCTTAAATAGGAAAATGTCCGGTAGATTGTACGGTGTAACAAATTCGTGCTTGCAAGCCAAAACAAAAAGACAATCTCGTATTCCTTTAGAATAGACAGCGAGATCTACCCTGAGCTTGAGGCAGAAGCTAGTCTGTAACCCCAGCTCTCTACATCGAAGTTGATTAAAGTCATTCCCGTCTGACCGCTCCTACCAACAAGAAGTTCTGTGGTGCCATCGATAATCTGAATTTACCAAAACTGTTACTTGTCACTATCTGATTAATAAAATGATAAGTGAAATCTAGATTTCAATAAAACTTAACTGTTGCAAAGTTCGCAGGTTGGCCTGATGTACAGTATATTTATGATTTTATCAAAACGGTACAGGTCGTTTGGACAAAATTTGATATGTATGGTAGGTGGAGAACTACTTTCTGGTTTGAAAAAGTTTGGAGGTAATCTGTGCGTGATTTCAGTGGTTGCTTTTAGGTTTTGCTTTCATCCAAATCTAATCAAAACTTATCTGTATGTTGGTAGCAATGTGGTGATACCATTGAACCATAATCTACATAGTCAATCAGATAAAACCGATCCCTATGAATTATCAGCATTAAAGTTATTTGCACTAGTATGTAATGGTACAGTACATACGCCAGACTTAAGTAGAATGTATCCGGTACAATACTTAATGTATATCGTTACATTAGAAAGATTACATCTATGGAGATCATAGTTCATTTTTTGGTGGTAAAGACTTGGAATTATACGACAGACGGCATAATACAGTCCATTATTCCTTTAGAATAAAGGAGGCGATACTGTCAGAGCTAGAAAAAGAGAGATCAGAGAAGGGTGTCTCAACCGGCAGTCTGTTAAACGAGATACTGGATTCGTACATTAATCAATTCATGCATTTCAAACATTTGGGATTTGTGCCTGTACCCAAAGACTTTCTGAGAAAATGGATTCCTAAAATAAACGAAAAAGACCTTGTAAAAGACGCAAAGGAACTTGGTTCTGTAATAGCAAGGGAATACATATCATACATCTTCCAGGTGGTCAATAACGAGACACTGGTGGAATTTCTAGACATGTGGCTTAGCAGGTTGGGTCAGCACCAACACAAAATAAAAGACAGGATTCACTGGTACGCCGTCAACCATGACATCAACATGCAATTTTCAACTCATCTGAAAGTATTCCTGTCCTCGTTAATAGAATCTGTGACCATGAAACCTGTAAAATTCATCGAAGTAACACCACATGTTGTGACATTTTCTTTTGAGGTCTGATTTCTGTTCTACATTGTGGAACAATGTGGAACTTTGTCGAACTTTGTAGACATCTTCTTTGTCTAGGTTGAATGCTGTACCGTAAATAATAACATGAAAAACATGAACCACTATGAGATGCGTCTTGCAAAAGACACAGATGTTCATATGTGCGGTATGAAGACGAAGCCCCTTCATATGGAAAAAACAAAAGGAGAAAAAAACTAGAATGAGAATCCAAAACAAGGCATTAAAAGCTGCGATGGTTGTAATTGCAGTATCTGCTCTATCTGTAGTAGGATTGGAAATGCTTAACTCAATTCATCTGGTAAATGCAAGTGCGCTAACATCAACAGCACATCCATTTCCCACAAAACCTCTAGGAAAACCGCCATTTCATATTTTACTTAATGGCAGCGCAGTTTATCCATCGTATACCGTCACAAGTGGGCACAACATAGTCATTCTTGTGGATATGGTCTCTAATCAAACATATCCAGTGTCAGTGGTGGCCAGGTATCAAAGTTCCAATGGTATTCTGCCAGATGGAATGACACTGAATATGCCGGTAAGCCATACAACGATACCAGTCTCACATATCCCATTGTCAATACATTTGGCAGGAAATGTGAAATCTGGAGTATATCCAATGGCAGTTGATGCAACCTATCTTGCTGGTCAAACACGTGAAACTTTTCAAGCTGGTTTCAATCTCTATGTGCAAGGATGACTGGAATGAGCTATAAAGTTTTAACAGTGTTGGGCATGTTGTTTTTGATATCGGCCATGCAAGTAACACCTCTAGTCTATGCTTCTAGTGTGAGTGCAGGAGGTGCATATAGTCAATCATCTCCACAGTTGATTGCCAGCTCGGTAGATTCAAACGTGCCTAATGTAGTAACCGCGACACAGGCAGATCTTAGCACATATGTGTGGCAGGGAGCTGATACTGATACCAGCTACTTCTTGCAGGAAGTTCTTGAGGATGATTATCAGCCTTCAGGATCAAGCGGATGGGACATAGGATTTTATGGTCAAAATTCGAATGGACAGGCCATAGATAATACTTGGACCAATTCGTTGGCACAACCGGGTTGTACTGTGCTGTATGACCAAAGTGTCACATCTACAAATGATATCTTTGCAGATGTGCAACAAAGCTCCGCAAACGGCTGCACCTCGATGACACAGACATACACCTTCAGCGATCCAAATGGATCCTATGGTAGTTATTTGAGTCCTATCCAACTATACCTAGAATGGTATGACACGAACTGCTCTGATTATAGCGGTATGGGGAATGTCGACTTCACTAGTGGCTCGGTAGAAAATAGCTATGGAACGTCTTCAACTCCAACTTATACAGCCTATTACCCACAAAACGGCTGTTTTAGTTCCACCGCTGGCAGCGGATATGTAACAATATCCTAGAAAATCTTTCCTCTTTATTTTTTTTACAACCATTTTCATATTCTGTGATTAGCTACCTTTAATACAATTTGGCACTTTCTGAAATAAAACGTTATCCTTTGGCAAACAAAAAAGTTTTGACTCTAACTTCCGAATTAATTGGGGCAAAGAAACGTCAAGCTTTTAATTATGTATGTGCAATACAAATTAAAAATTGAAATTTTGGTACTTCACGGCAATTATGACGGCGGTCTTTGTGTTATTTTTTACAAGCAATGTTAATGCAGTGTGCTCTTCGGTAGAGCGAACACAATGTAATGACTTGAATCCAATATCAGTTTCAATAAGGTCACACCAACCGGCTTATCAAAATTCAGAAAGTCCCATGATCACCATAACTGGAACGCCAGATTCATTTGCATATCTCCAAGTTTATAATGAATCAAAAAACATGGTTTTCTCGCATGACCTTGAACTGCCCCCAAGCGGCGTCACAAATTACACATTAAACATATCGTCATACTCCCCGGGTCTTTATTTGGTAGTCGTAAACGATTCTACAGCCAAAGCGGCCCTCTACTTCAGGGTAACCAAAGTTCAGGTATTGGGAGGTTTTATTGCACTAAAAACCATCAATAGCACATATTATGCGGGAGATTCTGTCGCGATATTTGGTACTGACCGCCCTGATGGAACCATAAACCTCTCATTGCTAGATCCCAACGGTGATACGGTAAGCTCAGTCCAAGCAAATTCAGATGAGGTAGGACAGTTCTCTTCAAACATACTAAAGATACCGTCAGATGCAGTTTCAGGATGGTGGTTAATTAATGCAACAGACGGTAATCGGTACGGAAGTCAGGAATTCAAAGTAATCTCCTCGAATAATACTTTGTCCCCAGTGTGGTCCCCCTTGCTCCAATTCAAGTCAGGTATTGAAGCAAGGGATATCGTTTGTAAAGCCGGCTTGCAGCTAATGATTAAAGCAGAAGATGGTTCTCCTGCATGTGTGACGTCTACAGGTGCTCAGATGCTTATCGCACGTGGTTGGGGGCATTTACCATAAAATCTGCAGTATCATTCCTAAGAGCCTATCCTAAAATTAACGCCACGACCATGACGTTGGAATGAATTACTTGGTAGAGGTCGGAAAACTGGAAAAAATATGTCTTTTGAGCTACAACTAGCAGAATCCAGCTCCATTTTACAAGTGACATGGAAATGGATTTGGAGATTTGAATCCGAAAGTTATTAAACACTTCTCCCGCACTGAAAATCTTCTGCGTTCTCCTGATGTCTTACATGAACGACATAGGTGCAGGTAAGGGCATATTTGGTAAAGCCCTTATTTGACATGGATTTGTGGAAGGTTGTGGAGATCAGCGTAAAGCAGATGATGCAGATTGAGGAAAACGGACATCAGATGGGCTTCTTCAGGAGGCTCATGATGGAAAACGCAGGGGCCGTTACAGCGAGGCACCTGCTTGAAAGGTTTCCCAATCTTAATGGAAGGAAGATAACTGTTTTTGCAGGGTTGGGAAACAATGGGGGTGACTCGCTGGTAGTTGCAAGGCATCTTGCAGGGTTCGGGTGCAGGCCTAACGTGGTACTACTGGGCAGTCCTGATAAGATAAAGACGGAGGAGGCATCCTCGAATTGGAGGATTCTTGAAAGGATGAACTCTGTAGATCTGGTAATTACCTCTGATGCCGGTCAGCTTAACTTTGACGCGGATATTGTTGTTGATGGCATACTGGGAACTGGGATTGCGGGCAGGATTAGGGAGCCCTATTCTACTGCGATCGACATGATTAACAAGTCACGGGCCTTCAAGCTCGCAGTTGATGTCCCGTCCGGCCTGAATCCAGATTCGGGTGCGGTGGAAGATAAGTGTGTAAAGGCGGACGTTACCGTCACATATCATAGGATGAAGACTGGAATGCCCAAGAGGGCAGACATGTGTGGAAGCATAATTGTGGAGAGGATAGGGATACCTCCGGAAGCTGAGGCAGGAGTACTATGAGAGTCCACCAGGTTGAGGTCGGAAACATGCAGAATTTCACGTACGTACTTGAAGACGAGCAGACAAGCGAGGCAGTGATAATAGACCCGTCCTGGGATTTGGACACGGTGTTGGAGGTGGTGGAAAGGAACGGCCTCATGGTAAAATACATTGTGAACACACACCACCACTTTGATCACACGATTGGAAACGAGGCCATTGTAAAAAAAACGGGTGCAAAAATCGTGCAGCACAAGGACTCTGGACTAAAGCACGACATTGAAGTCTCGGCGGGGGATGAGATTGTCTTTGGAAATTCGCGCCTTGCTGTGTTTCATACTCCGGGTCATTCCAAGGATAGTATATGCCTTGTAGGGGATGGAAAGGTTTTTTCTGGTGATACCCTCTTTGTAGGAAACTGCGGAAGAGTCGACCTGCCGGGAGGAAGCTCAAGGGAGCTTTACCGGAGCCTCCATGACGTGCTCTGCAAGATGGACGATGAGCTGGTGCTTTACCCAGGTCACAACTATGGGACCTCGGCGATCTCTACCATTGGGACTGAGAAGAGGACCAACTTTGTACTCAGGCCTAGGACGGAAGAAGAGTTCGTCGAATTTATGAACAGTGATTAGCACTTGGACGACATAGAGATTCTGGGAAACCGAGACGCAGGAATTGACTTTGTAGAGAGGACTAGGCAGAAAAAGTTTGCCTTTTCCCTCGTAATATCTTATACTGCAACATCAGAGATACCTGGCATAACTGTTGCAGGTGAACATCCTGATCTGATAAAATACACGGGACCTGCGGATGCGGAGTTTATTCACTATGGATCCTGCAAGAGCATCAAAGTCATCCCGATGACTCCTGATGGAAAACCGACACCTGCACTCTTGACAAAAACTGCCCTTGAGGCAGCAAGCATACCAAGCGTGATAATAAATGCGGGAAGCAAGATACCTCCAAAACTTCCCTTCGTAGATATGGGCCTGGAATACGGGAAGGATATCTCGAGGGAGGATGCACTTGACGAGCAGGCGGTCAGGCAGGCCGTTGAATACGGCAGGATAGTGGGGAGGTTTCTGGGCGCCTCGACCGACTGCCTTGTGATTGGCGAGAGCATACCGGGAGGAACGACAACGGCCATGGGGGTGCTTGAGGGGCTTGGGCAGAAGGGGCTTGTCAGTAGCAGCATGCCGGAAAATCCGGTACGCCTCAAGAAGGAAATTGTAGGAAAAGCACTGGGCCGCCTGCGGTCAAGGGATCCATTTGGAGTTGTAGCAAGCTTGGGCGATCCAATGATACCTACCGTTGCTGGCATATTGAGCACATCGTCTGAAATCACGAGAGTAATCCTTGCTGGTGGGACGCAGATGGCGGCAGTACTCTCTTTTGCAAAGAGTATAGGGTTCGACGGAAAGAATACTGCCATAGGTACGACCTCCTATGTAGTGGATGACAGGACCGCCAACCTCGTGGAAACTGTCAGGCAAATCCTTGACGTGCCTATACTTGTCGCAAAGCTAAAACTTGGACTTTCGGAAATCTCGGGTCTCCGGTCCTATGCTGAGGGTTTTGTCAAGGAGGGGGCAGGTGCGGGCGGCACCTCTATCGCATGCATGCTAAAGACCGGCATAGATGCAGGAAAACTGCTCCACCTGACTGAAGAGGAATACAGGCGGGTCACTTGACTGTTACCGACTTTGCCAGATTCCTTGGATAGTCGGGATCTGTGTCCTTCTCAACGGCTGCGTAGTATGCCAGTAGCTGGATTGGAATTATCTCCACGAAGGGATACATTGATTCCTCGATTCTTGGTAGCTCAATCCAATAGTCGTAGACATCGCTTGGCTTGTCTGATATCCCTATGACTTTGGCCCCCCTTGCCTTGATCTCACGTGCGCTTGTCAACGTGTCTGAGTAGGTAGAGTCATCGGGGTTGATCATGATTACATGCGTGTTGGAGTCCATGAGTGCCAGCGGGCCGTGCTTCAACTCCCCGCCGGGGAGGCCCTCCGCATGTATGTAAGTGAGCTCCTTAAGCTTAAGGGATGACTCTAGAGCTATGGGGTAGTGGATTCCCCTGCCTAGTATGTAAATGTCCGACACGTTCTTGAGCCTCTTTGCGATCTCCTTTATCTTTGATTTGGAGTCGTCTGAGAGTTCCTTCCGTACTGTCTCCGCCACCTCGGAAAGGTCCAATCCCATGCAGCCTCCGCATATCTTCTCAACTATCTTGTAAAGAATGGCAAGCTGGGAGGTGAAACTCTTCGTTGCTGCAACTCCTATCTCTGGACCGCAACCTAGGCCCACCGCAATTGAGGACATCTGTGCTAGCGAAGAGGTCATTATGTTTACTATGGAAATTATCTTTGCTCCTGAATTTTGCGCGATCTTCACAGCCTCAAGGACGTCTGCACTCTCGCCGCTCTGTGATAGTGCCACAAGTATGGATTGCTGCTCAAAGACATCGGGGGAAAAGTGCGCCTCGCTTGAGATTATGGGTTCGATTTTTATCTTGGCATACTTTGCGAAGAGAAACTTTGCCACGAGGGCCGAGTTGTAGCTGGTTCCACTTCCTGTTATGTAGACCGCCTTTGCGTGCCTGATAAAGTCAGCGGCTAGGTCGAGCTCGAGTTTCGTGTTGTCGCCCGACTTTGGTATTGTCAGTGGCTGTTCGGATATTTCTTTAAGGGTAAAGTGCGCGTATTCGCCCTTGTATACGTCTGCAAACTCTTTTGATACCTTGGTGATCTGGTGCTGTACTGGATTGGCTTCAAAATCAAAGATTTGAATTCCTGATGGCCTAATGATGACAAACTCTTTGTTGTCAAGATAGATGACGTCGTCTGCATGCTCTACAAATCCGAGGACATCACTAGAGATGAAATAGCCCTTCTTTCCTATTCCTATTATGAGTGGCTCGTGAAATCTCGCCGCTGCAAGGGTGCCGTCCTCGAAAACTGCAACGAAGGCATAGTCTCCCTTGAGGACTGCCACTGTGTCAACTATTGCCTGCTTGATGTTTCTGGTCTTGTCATAATGGTACTGGAGCAGGTTTGCTATCACCTCGCTGTCGGTTTGACTCCTAAAGGAATATCCGTTCTTTTGGAGGTCGTTCTTCAGCTCCTCATGGTTTTCAATTATGCCGTTATGGACGATGGCCACCTCTCCCGTACTGGATGGGTGGGGATGAGCATTTGTGTCGGTTACCATCCCATGGGTCGCCCACCTTGTATGGCCGATCCCGACGTTTCCAGATAGTTCCTCGAGCTTTACCGTCTTGTTTACCTCAATTACTCTTCCTACTCCCTTTCTTACCATTATCTGATCGTTTGAGAAAGTGGCTACGCCAACACTGTCATAGCCGCGATACTCCATTCTCTTAAGCCCTTTTACTATGATGGGCGCGGCCTCATTGAGGCCCAGATAACCGATGATCGAACACATGATGATACTATGTTTCGTCCGATAGATAATGATTTTGCGTCTTTTATCCTTGTTCCTGCTTAGGTTCTTCTGGAGGTGCTTCCTGCTTGGCCTCTGACTGCTTCGGCTTTCCAATCTCTAAGCTTGGGGCCAGGGCGACAATGTTCTCCTCATCTACTGTAACAGTGTACGAGGGAATGTTCACAGTTCTTTCTCCTATGGTGACGTGGCCGTGGACAACGGCCTGCCTTGCAAGGTAGGGGCTCTTGATGTTCGCCTTTTTCTGGACGATTGTCTGCAGCCTACGGGAAAGCAAGTCGGTCACCTTGAGATTTAGGACGTCATCAAGTGTCGAGTTGTCCTTTACCAAGCCTATCCTGATAAGCGATCTCATCAGTGTGGGCTCCCTCTTGCTCCTGACATCCTTTGTAAGGGCAAGGAGTGACCTAGCTTGGTTTCTGATTCTTGACAGTTCTGTATGCGCCTTCCAGAGTTCCCTCTTGTTCTTGAGTCCGTATGTCCCAAGAACGAAGAGCTCCTCGTTTAACAGATCGTAATTGAGGGGCCGCTTTGGTTTTCTCCACAGCTTGCGAGAATTCTTCGGATGATCTCCCATCTACTCCACCTACTTTGCCTTCTTTTCCGCGGCGGGCTTTGCAGGTGCCGCTTTTGCATCCTTCGCAGGAGCTGCCGCACCTTTTGTCGCGGTGGCAGGAGCTGCGCCCTTGTCAGCTGCAGCGGCCGCCGGAGCTGCAGCAGCTGCAGGAGCGGCTGCACCTTCGGCAGGTGCGCCGGCAGGCAATACTTTGCCACCCTTGCGTACACCCACAGCTCCGCCCTTCCTTCCTGTAGTGCGTGTTCTCTGGCCCCTTACCTTTAGTCCATAAGTATGACGAAAACCCCTCCAGCTGTTCATTCCCTTTTCTCTCTCGATGTCGTTTCTTACATTAAAGTCAATATCGGATGTTATTAGATGAAGATCATTTCCAGAGTCGATGTCTTTTCTCCTGTTGAGAAACCATGCGGGAATATTTACGGAGGGCGGATTCTTCATGGCCTTTTCGATTTCCTCAACTTGGGACTCGGTGAGAAAGCCGACGTTGCTGTTTGCGTTTATCTTTAAAATGTCAAGTATGGATTTAGCAAAATTGTAGCCGATTCCCTTTACTTGGCTTACTCCTATTATTGTCTTCTTAGTACCTGGTATGTCCTTACCCGCTATCCTAACAATGTGTCTGAATTCCTGCGAAGACAAGCACTGAAAAACCGCTTTTTCCCCGATAAAAACCATGCTAAAGCAAACATGCTTTAAATCCGAATTGGATCCTAGTTATCTTGTTGGCCCAGGATTTTGAGAATCTAGTCAATCGCAGCTATGATGCCGATCCCAAGTACTCTGAGATAATGGCGGGCGTACCTGAGGACTACAGGGAGATAAAGACGCTAGGGGCGCTTTTGGAGATAAATTACAAGGTGATAGGCGCAAAGGAACAGTTGAGGAGAAATCTTGCTTCTAAGATAAGATCAAACACCACAAGGTACCCGGGAATTATAGGATTTGATGACGACGTCGTACCGGCGCTCGACCGTGCAATCCTGTCAAGGCACGACATGATGCTTGTGGGACAGATAGGGCAGGCAAAGACCAGGATTGCACAGACAATTGCGGAGACCTTGCTTTCCCCGATGCCGGTGGTACGTGGAAGCATCACCAACGACTGCCCGATGGATCTTCCGGCAAGCCATCTTGCCCTTTTGTTGGGTGACAAAGAACCGCTGATGTCAAGTCCGACATTTTACATGGAATCTGCAAGCATGAATAAGATAAGAAACAGCGGGCTGGACACGCCAGTTGATTGGGTGGAAGGAAGAGACAGGTTCAAGTACGTGCTTGCAACACCTGATATCTCAGTAAAGGATCTCGTAGGACAGATAGATGCCATAAAGGTCACTAAAAAAGGGACGGAGCTTTATGAAATGGAATCCTACTCTCCTGGACAGCTCATGCAGGCAAAGCATGGCCTGTTCTGTATAGACGAGCTCCCGGTCTTGGATACTAGAAAACAGGTTGCCCTCCTGTCCGTACTCCAAGAGGGAAGGTTCACCACCGGATCGTATCCGGTAACCTTTGAGCCAAAGACCGTCTTTGTTGCCACTGCAAATCCTATTGATTACACACATGCGGGCAAGATAATAGAGCCCCTTTATGACAGGCTTAGGAGCCATATTCGTACTCACTACCCAAAAACCCTCGACGATGAAATGTTGATAGCGGCTCAGGAATCTAGGATGCCCATATCATTTATCCCTGTATTCATGTTGAAGGTGCTAGTGCGTGTCGTACAGAAGGCGCGGCAGAGCAAGGAGATAAACCAGGACAAGGGCGTAAGCGTCAGGATGAGCGTCCACGGACTTGAACTCCTTGTGGGAGAGGCGGAAAGAACAAGGGCGCTTTCCCACAAATTGCTACCGCTGCCTAGGCCAAGCGACATAGGTTGCATAGGGCAGTGCGCCAAGTTTGAACTTGCCGAGCTTGACGATACGGAGGAGAACAGGGAGAAAACCCTTGCAAGTTTGATAGAAGAATCCATCAAAGAGACATCACTTGAGTACCTCAAGGGAGTGGGGCAAGAGGTTTATGAGGCCATCCGGAAAGAGTTTGAGGGGAAGAATTTCCTAGTCTCGCAGGCAATCGTAGGGACCAACAGCATGGCGGCATCCTATGAAAACCAGCTGAAAGATTTCAAATCGTTGTCGGGTGTTGTGGAAGGGATCTACCAGAAGGCTCTCTCGGAGCAGGACAGGTTTGTGGAGGTGGCAAAGCACCACGGCATACCTCTTGAATCCCTGATATTTTCACAGGCAGCAGGCAGCGAACTGAGGGCCGCGGCACTCGAGTTGACGCTAGATGGCCTATGTTTCACCGAACCCAGGATTTTGGCTAGGCAAGAGGGCGCATACGTTGCCGCCTAGGGCATCCAACTTTGTTTACTCCCTAAGGAAGGAGGACAGTTCGGGTAAGAGTTCCTCAGGTCCTGAGGTTTCAAACGACCAACTGAGGGGGATTCTAAGGGCGCTTGCAAGGCAGGCGGTGAAGGAAAGGACGCCATCGGTACAGGATCTTGAGAAGATATTGCAAAACGCACTGAGGGGAGAAAAGCCGGCTGCAGAGGGCGAGGAAAAAAACGAGCCTGACATACGGGGATCAGGTGAGGCGATCACGAGATACTTGCAAAGGAAGGGTTACCTAAAAGATGACAGGCGATGGCTTACGAACAAGGGGTTCTATGAGATAGGGCAGCGAATGTTAGAGGATCTAATAAAGGCGGTAAACGAGGGGGGCTTGGGCCTGCACGAGACGAAAAGCCTGGGTTCGGGAAGTACTGTCCTTGATTCCACCACGAAGCTGGAGCGGGGCGAGGATTTCAAAAACCTAGACGTGGCAAGGACGGTACTCAATTCTGTGGAGAGGGTCAGGGCCAAAAAACAGGCGGTAGAGTTGCCGATAAGGGTGGAGTTCGATGACTTTGAGAGATTTGAGACGCGGGAGGACGTAAAGGTGGCCGTGGTCTACTGTATAGATCTCAGCTCTACAATGAAGTACTCTTTAAGCTCAGGCGAGGGAAGCAGGATTGAGGCTGCAAAGAAGGCCTTGTGGGCACTCTATGTGTTGAACAAGAAGTTCTTTCCAAGTGACTCTATCTACGTGGTTGGCTTTGGATCTCTGGCATCGGAGATAAAACCGCAGGACATCCCGTACCTGAAGACCTATGATGCAAACGACAACTTTTTGCACTACACAAACTATCAGGCAGCACTTAGGCTTTCCTTGAGGATTCTGAAAAAGGATGGGGCGCAAAACAAGAGAATCGTGATGATTACGGACGGACAGCCCTCGGCATGCTTTGTGGATAACGCGTCGCAGAAAAACCAGATTTTGTCGGACAAGCCTTATTCGCATTTCTACAAGCCAGACGAGGCAACACTCTCCAAACTTAGGACTGAGAGGCAGGCAACCCTTGACATTAGAGATGAGATGGTGTACCTTTGCTACAGGTACAGGCAGGTTGATCCCGCTATCGAGGCAAGTACACTACAAGAGGCAAAAAAATGCAGGCGCGAGGGGATAGAGATTGACACCATCATGGTAAGCGAGGAGGCTGAACTTCTCAGTTACGTCGAGAACCTAGAAAGGCATCTCAGGGGGAGGGCATATTATATCAATCCGGAAAAGATTGACCGAATCCTGATAAACGATTTTATCCTAAACAAGAGAAGGGTACTTCGATCAAGGCATGGATAATGGGGATATGGGAGGTTATGACAAGCGCAAGATGTTGGAGGTATTGGTAGACCCAAGCGTCTCGGTAATTCTGGCGGAACTGGAGGACGGAGAGAAGGATTCCGGATACCTTGCGCAGAGGCTTCGAGTTTCTGAAGGGGAAATTAGGGCGAGGCTGTCATACGTCGTGGAACACGGATTTGTACTCATAAGGGAGGACGGAGGACAGGTAGTTTTCAAAGTGGACGCCGACAAACTCAACAAGATAATGGAATCGGACGAGAACTTTGATGGCGTGGTCAGCGGTTTGACGGAACTGGACCAGTTTCTTAACTGACGCCCATCTTTCCGCGGCCCTTGATAAAATACATCATGCCTATGGCAAGGCCGCTTAGCCCCACTATCAGAATTATAATGCTTGCAGCGTCGAGCCACGTAGCGCCTGGGGGATAATATCCGATTATTGCAAGCACTTGAAGATCACTCTTGGCGTGATTTTGAACCTTGAGCTCGTATGTCCCGTTGGAGGAAACTGTAAAGTTTTCCTGAAAGGGGCTTTTCTCCACGGTCCGGGTTATGATTGTGCTGCCCATGGGATCAATTATGCTTGCCTTTACAGCGTCCCCCTCCGTAAACCCGGATATCTTAACAGAATATACTCCGTCACTGCTCTTTGCAGGGTCTAGGCTTTTAGTTACATTCATGAATGAACCGCTCGGGACGGTCTGCTGCGACATGCCGATTTCATTCATCTCGTTTTCCGAGAGGAAGTAGGAAATCACCATCCCTACAATCACCAGGATGCCGCTCACTACGAGCAATCCTGTGGTGTTTATCATGGCTTGGCTCCTACGTCTCCCTTAGTTAAAACTTCGTAGGTTTCTCGAAGGATCCGCAAGTAGGGCCGCATGATTCATTCGACAAGGTTAATTCCAAGAGTGGGCAATCCTACCCAGTTGTACAGAAAAAACGCCTTACTGCTGTTGGTGATTTTACTGCTTCCCAATTCTTTTGCCCCGGCCGCACATGGTTATTCGGATCATCCAAACCTTTTCGTCTCAGCGGAGAACAGCATGTTTGAGAACCACTTTGACGGCTCAATGGTAATAGAGGTGATAGTGAAGGGAAACAACAACCAGCTTGACCAGGCGCAGGGAGAACCCAACGTCAACGTGAACGGGAGGCAGCTTCGCATGGCACAGGCTTCGGACGGGTATTGGTATGCGTTCTTTGCAGACACGGAAGCGGCGAAGCAGGCAGACCAGATATCACTTGCAGGAAGCCCCGGGCAGAACCTTGATTTCGGCGTTTTTTGTTCGTCATCTACGCCATCGTCTGTACTGGGGGCAGATTTCTCACAAAGTGACGGCGTTGCAATCCCTGATTCAAACGGGCTTTCGGGCACCACTCAGGGTCTTGCATCATTTGGTGTCTGCAGCGGTACTCCAAAGCCGCCGAATGTCAATCAGGACAACGTGGTCAAGAATCCGCCATCTTTGAACCAGAATCCATCCGTGTCGACAGGACAGATTGGCATCAACCCTAACATCTGGCCCATAATACAGCTATTCAGCCTCGCAAATGCCGTAACGGTAGAATATGATGCGCCGACGGGGACTCAGAGCGTTGCACTGACCTACTTTGACATCCCAAACATCTCGCTGAACCTTGACAGGCAGATGTATCCAGCAGGCTCGGATGTGTTTGCTACAATAAACGACATCCAACTTGACGAGGATCCAACCGCAGTGGATTCTTGGACATTTAACGTTGCAAGTCCTGACGCAACCTTCTATCAGGCATTTCCGGAATTCGGAGGTGGAGGCACTACCGGCCTCGTGAATCTCTCGCCGTACCTAGGAAGCTTGGGGTTTAGGGACAATGGCAGGGTGGAGATGAACACTGGAAACGTCGTGGGCCTAAAGACAAACGGGCTTCAGACCAGCTCATCAATTTCCGCCAAGGGAGTCACCTACAATAACTTGGTGACTTTTGTGGAGACTGGGCCAAACACTGGGATATTTTCCACCAATTACAATGACGTATCTACCCTGGGAGTTCTGGCAAGCGCACCAAGAGGGCAGGCTGCCACGCTTGAATATGATCTCCAGTCAGCATCCATAGTATCCGGGACAACCACGGCAGGCCTCAGCCTTGGAGGAGGGCAGGGTACCTTTGGCCCAGGGCAGAGGGAACAAATCACGCTTACCGACCGAGACCAGGTGTTAAACTCTGGAATTGTCGAAACCCTGAATGTTTTCAGAAGCTCGGCAGTCATCCCTACACTCAAGATCGGGGATCCGGTTACGCTTGTTGGGGCATCGGGCGTGAACTTTTACCCCGACCCAGCTACCCTTGCAAACCCCATTTCGGTGCCCTCGAGCGTAACAGACCCAAACTCGGCAAGGCTGGTGATTGATACCAGATCAACTCCTGCCACGAATTTTTATGCGGTAACGGCCAACCTTGGGGTGACGGCCGGGGATCTTGACAGTCTTCTTATTGATACGAGCCAGCCAAATTCAGCCGGTACGGACTGGGTAAACTATGACCTCCGGTCCTTCCAACTCCAACTGGGCGTAGGATCGTTTTCGGGGGTGAGCATGACACTTCATTTCGGTGGTGCAAAAACGGGACCATCCGTCCAGCTTGTCCCGCCGGGATCCATTTCTTCCGCAAACGGTTTGGTCCAGATAAGTAGCTCGGCAGTCACGTCTATAGAATCCCAGCCCGCAAGCGTTCCTGTATATCTTGAGATAAACTTTGGAAGCTCGGGAGGGGCCATCTCACAGGAAACGGATACTCAACCCATAGTCTTCGACATCTTTTCCTTTGGAATGAAGAACAACCAACCTGTAAACAATGCGATCTACCGTGCCGAGCTGCAGGAGACCGGCCCGGGCTCTGGAGTGTTTGCAGGAACGGTGGAATATGTGGTTGCAAACCAGCTCAACCAGTTTGATCCAAACTTCATAAAGGGACTTCAGACCTTTGGAAGCAACATAGTCTTCCTTGTTAACAGCCAGATGGTGGACCAGAATGGAATAAATTTTTCTATCAAGAGCTCTGCGGGGGGGCAGCCTGCACCTGTCACCTCCAAGAGCAGCCTTCCCACCCATACGGGAACGGTAACGCTCGACTCTGCAAGTTATAGGCTAGGCTCGACCGTTACCATCACATTGGATGATCCGGATCTTGCATCTGATACAATACAGTCATTTACCACGGTCAGCGATCCAACCTCGCCAAATGCGGATACCGTTGGTGACGGGAATGGCAACATACTCCTTGAGGTTTGGATAAAGGGGTTCAGGTTCCACCAATGTACGATAGACGGGGTCTTTCACGGAGGACTTGCCGCCACCGGGTTTACGCTTACGGAAACGGCTCCCGGTTCGGGAATTTACAAGGGATCATTCAAGATGCCTTCCTGGATTTGCAATCAGGACGGCACTGCGCTCATATCCCCCATCGGTGGTACGGTACAAGCCTGGTATCACGACTACATGGATGCCTACGGGAGGTCGGTAATAGTAGGTTCTACTGTGGCCTCTTCGACTTCGACACCGACGGAGCCTACGCAGCGGGGCGGGACGACTGCCCCTCCTCCGACCGCTCCGCCTATTCCATATGTCACCAAGATTACCCATGTGACCCAGGTGGGAGATGCTAACGGTTTGCCTCTGCTTGGAAATCCAAAGGTCGGGCAGGCAGTGACGTTTAACGACATTATCTCAAACGGCGACTATCAAAAGGACCAGAAGATCTCCTATATTGTGCAGGTGAAGGACAACCAAGGTAAGGTGGTTTACCTTAAGTGGATAAGCGACTCCATAGGTCCCTCCAGCCAGGTTAGGGAGCAGGTACAGTGGACTCCAAACCAGCCTGGGGCATATTCTGCCCAAGTGTATGTCTGGAACGGCATGGACTCCCTTGTTCCGCTTACTGTTCAGAACGGGTATAACATCACGGTAATGCCTCCGTAGGCTCCTAAAAGTTGTACTTGCTCTTGTAGGGAGAGACGGCGCGAAGCTCGCGTACGACCATCTTTAGGATGTCCACGGTCTGCTCAACCTCCTCCCGAGTGTTTGCCGTTCCGACCGTCAGGCGGAGTGATCCAGTCACCTGTTCATGGGACATTCCCATGGCTTTGAGTACATGCGATGCCTTCTGTATCTTCACGGAGCAGGCGGAGCCGGTGGATGCTGCGACCTTGTTCTCGTCGAGTTTGATTATCAGGTCCTCTCCATTTACTCCAAGGAAGGTCACGTGAACATTGTTGGGAATTCTCTGTTGGGGATGGCCGTTAATTGTGGTCGCTGGGATCTCGCTAAGGATTCTTCTGGAAAGGATGGCTGAAAGGTTCCTGAAATGAATGATGTTTTGTTCCATGTTCTCTCTTGCAATCTTACAGGCCTCTCCAAAGCCTACTATGCTCGCAACATTCTCTGTCCCTGACCGCATACCCATCTCCTGCCCACCTCCAAGAATCAGAGGAGTGATGGGGACACCCTTTCTTATGTATAGGGCCCCAACCCCCTTGGGGCCGTTTATCTTGTGGGACGAGATGGAGAGCATGTCCACTCCGAGGTCGTTAACATTGATGTGTGTCTTGCCCACGGCCTGTACTGCATCAGTGTGGAAGACTATGCCCTTGCTTCGGGCAACCTCTGCCAGCTCCCTGATGGGCTGCAGCGTGCCTACCTCGTTATTTGCCAACATGATTGTGACAAGGGCCGTCTCTTCTGAGATTTCACGTTTGAGATCCTCTACACTCACAAGTCCTTGGGAGTCAACGGGAAGGTATGATACTCTACATCCATCCTTTTCAAGGCGCCTGCAGGGCTCAAGAACAGCATCATGTTCTATTGCAGAAGTTATGACATGCCTGCCCCTTCCATGCTGCATTATGCCATTGACGGCCGTGTTGTTTGATTCCGTACCTCCGGAAGTAATGAGAATTTCCCTGGAATCGGCGCCGATCAGATCCGCTATCTCTCTCCTTGCGTTCTGAATCGCGCTGTTGGCTGCTCGTCCTAGCCTGTGGATGGATGAGGGATTTCCATATTGCTCTTTAAGGTACGGGATCATCTTGTCTATCACCTTGGGGTGAACAGGCGTGGACGCTGCGTTGTCTAGGTATATCAATCAACAATCACATTTAGTTTTCCTGGCCTGTAACCTTCCTCATCTATGGATACCTGCTCAAATCCGATTTGCATCAGGCGTTCCCTCACAAGGGAGATCCTCGGCTTATCGGAGAGGAGATGCAGCTCGTTCCGTCCAATCTCCACGCGAGCCTCGTTGCCGAGGTATCGCACACGTACCTGCCTTGCACCCAGCAGGTGTTTTACTATGTTCTCGCCCTTCTCTATCATTACAAGTTTTTCAGCCGTAACCTGCTGACCCCATGGGATTCTTGATGCAAGACAGGAGTTTGATGGCCGGTCATAAACTGAGAGGCCAGCCTCTCGTGCAAAATTTCGAACCTCGGCCTTTGCAAGTCCTACCTCTACCAAAGGGCTCAGCACTCCGCCCTCACGCAGCGCAGCTATTCCCGGTCTGTATTCGCCCAAGTCGTCAAGGTTTGTGCCGTCTACAATCGTGGATATTCCCTTACTTGATGCAATTTCCACCAGATGTGAGGCCAGCTGCGTCCTGCAGTGGAAGCAGCGGGTCTTGTCATTCTTTACAAAATCCGGGTTTTCAAGCTCATTGTATTCTGTAATTATGTGCGGTATGCCAATCTCGGAACAGATCATCCTTGCAGAATTCAACTCGTCCTGTGCGAGCGTCTTGTAGTCTGCGGTGACGGCCGTGGCCATAACTCCAATTGATTTGTAGGCGGCATAGGCCACAAGGGCGCTGTCAACGCCGCCGGAAAGTGCCACCATGACGCTTCCCCTTCCGTCGAACCATCTGATTAGGAGATCTAGCTTGCTCATTTCAGGTGTATCTTTCGCCTAACCTCCGTAATAACCAATGTATTGGCGTCCCTGAAGGATATTCCAAGCGCTTGTGAGATAGCCTTTATGTTGTCAGCCTCCACCTTGAAACTGCTACTGCCGTCCACGCCCTTGGCAATCTTGCATTGCACGGTAAAGTTTCTGCCGTTTATGTCTATTGGTACTGTGACAATGGTCCTTGGGACTAGGTAGCGGCTGGCGGAAGTTATCCTCAAGCCCAGAGTTCCAGTCTCGGAAACTATGGCATTTATTATCTCGTTAAGGTTGGACTGGTCGCATATCACGGAAACAAGGCTGGCGGGTCTGTTCTTCTTTGTTATTGCGGGAGCTACCGTGACATCTCTTGCTCCAAGGGAGGACAGCCTGTCAATCATGTGGCCTATTATCTCACCTGAAACGTCGTCGAGGTTTGTCTCGACAACATGGACAGTATCATGTTCAAACTGATGGGCAGCCTCCCCCCTCACTATCTTCAGTACGTTGGGGAAGCCCTCGAAATCCTTGCTTCCAGCACCATAGCCGACAGCTCCTACCTTCATTGGGGGATAGAATTCGGAACACCGGCCGGCAATATTTGCAAGAAGGCTTGCTCCTGTGGGGGTGGTAAGTTCCTGACCTACACTTCCGCCTACTATCATGATCCCGGAATTCCTGAAAACCTCTAGTATTGCGCTTGCGGGATTGGATGTGGTCCCGTGTGAAAAAGTCATTGTACCCCCTCCTACCGCGACCGGGGTTGATACTATCTCTTCTGAAAATAACCCTAAATCGTCAAGTGCTATGGCCGAGCCTATGATGTCCACAACGGTATCGATGCTTGACGCCTCGTGGAAATGAACTGACTCTACGGGCTCTTCATGAATTTTCGATTCCGCCTTGATGAGGGACTTGATGGTCTCTTTGGCAAATACTTTGGCATTCTGGGAAAGGCCGATCCTGTCCGATGTCTGAAGTATGCAATCCTGAATCTCGATTCCCTTCCTCTCGTGGTGTTCCTCTTGTACATCGAGGACCAACATGGTGGCCCCGGTCCCGTGTTTTACAGTCCTCTGGAATTCCATGGACTTGATTCTGGAGCCCTTGAGATAGTTTTCGCAGGACTTGACGCCGTCAACTATCTTGGATTTACTTGCCCCCAAGTTGACAAGCGCGGAAAGAAACATGTCTCCAGAAATTCCCGCTACTTGGGAATCGATGACTACGACCATGATCGTGTAAACCGATTCGAATGAATATAAATTGTAATTGCAAAAAAAGGTCGCTTGCGATTCAAGACCTCTGAAAAATAGTGAGGTTTAATAGGTGAATAAAGGGACCGCAAAATATGATTACGATAGTCGGCTCCGGCAAGGTGGGAGGCGCAGCCGCACTTTTTACGGCCTTGCGAAAGGTGACCGACGAAATTCTTTTGTTGGATGTCGTGCAGGGGCTGCCGCAGGGCGAGGCAATGGACCTCAACCACATGCTGTCGGAGAAGGGAATTGATGTCAATATCAGAGGTTCTAACGATTATTCAGAGATGAAGGGTTCGGACATTGTTGTAGTGGTCGCAGGATCCGGCAGAAAGCCCGGGATGACGAGGATGGACTTGTTGAAGATAAACGCCTCGATAGTGAAGGGGGTTGTCGAGAATGTAAAAAAGTTTGCAAAGGATGCGATGATCCTCCCCGTCACAAACCCCCTTGACCCTATGGCATATCTCACCTACAAGGTATCGGGATTTGAGAAAAATCGAGTATTTGGAATGGGCAACATGCTTGATCTATCGCGGTTCGTGCAATTTATTCATGAATCTACTGGCTTTTCACGCAGCTCAATTCGTGCCTTGGTCATAGGAGAACATGGTGAGAACATGTTGCCACTTCCAAGGTTCTCCACTGTATCGGGAGTGCCTCTGTCCTCCCTGCTGTCTAAGGAGAAGGCGGAGGAGATAGTTCAGGGTACGAGACAGGTTGCGGCAAAGGTTATTGAGCTCAAGGGAGCCACTGTCCACGCGCCGGGAAATGCCATCTCCGCCATAGTGGAGTCAGTCATGAGGGACAAGAAGCAGGTGATACCAGTCGCAACGTACCTTGAGGGCGAGTATGGGCATTCGGGAGTCTCCATTGGAGTTCCTGCAGTGCTGGGAAGAAACGGCGTAGAAAAGATAATCGAATTGGATTTGGACTCGTCAGAAAGGGAATGGTTCGCAAAGGGGGTTGCAAGCGTCAAGGCTGCTATTTCCGGGCTAGAGATTTAATTTTTTCCTGATCCATTCCTGCATATCACGTGCCTCTGTAGCCACTATATCTGGCTGGCCGTAGCGTAGATGTGAGGTCTTGATTAAATTTTTAACCTCAAAATAAGTAAAGATAATGTTGGACCTTATGGAGATTCTGAAATCGCTTGAGATGGGAGAGATGAGCGCAAGCAGGGCAAAGAAATTGCTCTCCCTTCACTCGATTGAGAGGATTGAGGATCTTGCAAAGTTTGATGTGGGAAGGAGAATGAGGAGGGGTATTCCGGAGGTGGTATTTGCCCAGAACAAGAATCTTGGTGACCTGAAGAAGATAATACTCGGGGCACTTGCAAGGACTGACTGCGTCCTTGTGTCAAGAATCAACGAGGATCACTACAAGAGGGTTATTTCATTTTCCAAAAGGCACCACCTCCGGATACAGACGGGGAAAAATACCACATCAATACTTTTTTTCAAGAAGATTAGTTTATCCGGCGGAAAGGTGGGGGTGGTTACTGCAGGTACCTCGGACATAGGAATCGCCGAGGAGGCAAGATTGATGTGTGAGGCAATGGGTTGCAAATCGATCACAAGCTATGACGTGGGGATAGCGGGCCTTCACAGGATTTTCCCTATAATTAAGAGGCTGGTGGGGGAGGAGGTGGATGCAATTGTAGTTGTAGCGGGAATGGAGGGAGCACTGGCATCGGTGGTTTCCGCGCTTGTTGACATACCGGTGATTGGGGTCCCATCATCGGTGGGATATGGGTACGGGGCAAAGGGCGTGGCCGCATTGGCCTCTATGCTTCAGAGCTGCACGCTTGGACTCTCTGTGGTGAATATTGACAATGGGATAGGTGCTGGGGCTTTTGCTGCAAATATTGCCAACAGGGCGGCATCACGAAAGTCTAGGGATTGATGATTCCCAAGTGGCCAAGCTCTGAACCTATCCCGTATCCAAGGAGCGCTATCCCAGTCCCAAGGCCCGCCATCTCCAGGCCTCCCCACGCCATGTTGAGGTTTGCCATCCTGGACTTGGCAGCTCCTATGATAAAGGAGGCCGACAGGCTTGTACCGATGGCAATCATCAGCGGTTCGAATCCGCTAGCGAAGAAGTAGGGGATTATCGGGAGAATGCCGCCTACAAGGAAGGCACCGAACATCCGGAAGGCGCTCTTGAGGGGGCTTCCAACAATATCGACGTTGAGTTTTAGTTCTTCGGTGAGCATGGTGTCAAGCCAAACCTTCTTGTCGGAAGTGATCTTGTTGACTATGCTCTCCAGTTCGGGGCCTGAAAATCCCTTTGCCTTGTAGATGTCCTCGATTTCGGAGCGCTCGGCTTTTGGGACATTTTCCATCTCCCACCTTTCCCTTTCGATCTCCGACTGCAGGATCTGCCTCTGCGACCGGACTGCCAAATAGTTCTGAACAGCCATAGCTTTTGCGCCTGTAAACATAGCTACCATGGCGGCAAGGATGATCACGCTTGATGCTTGGTCGGCTCCTCCAACTCCAGCTACGAGACCAAGCGAAGTGTTTATGCCGTCTCCGAAACCGAACACAAAATCCCTTATCGAGCTGCTCTCTTTTTGATGTCTCTCAACATGCCTGGGCTCGGAAATGCTCATGCAGATGCTTAGGTGGGACCAGTTTATATGTGAAAAGAGAGACCTCGCGCTGATCAGGATACAGAGTATACGATTTATATCGTAGTAGAAAAAACTTAGAGGAATGGCAGGCAAGAGAATAGTTCTCACCGCTGATCGTAGCCTGATGACAAATTATCGAGGTAATTTTCTCTATGGGTTCATAGCATGTGGACCTTATGAGCTTGTTCCAGAATTCGTGTTTGACAAGGTATTCTGTCCTCCTGTAGAGACGGACGTGAACACCGGGGAGGCAAAGGTTGCCCAAGTGGGACTGCGCAGGGTTGAGGCATCGCTTCTCCAGGGTTACAAGAGGGAGGAGGTCTTTGTTGCCAATCCTGATTATCTTGAAAAGTGTATAGGTCCTGACACCAAGGTAGTCGGGATAAACGTGATGGACCCGCTGGGGATGGCCCCCGTAACCACGACGATGTCACCTGAGAAACTGTCGTATGTTGCGATGAAATTCAAGAGGATGTGTGCCAAGATAATTCAGCTAAAGAAAAAGTATAACTTCCATGTGGCTGTAGGCGGGAACGGGGCTTGGGAGCTCGCAAAGACCGAGAGGATGAGGATCCACGGGATTGATACCGTCGTAGTGGGTGAGGCAGACGAGCTTGCTCTGGACCTGTTCCACGATCTTGAGAAAGGAGACGCGCCAGAGCTAATGCACTGCTTTGTGAAAAACATTCAGAATATTCCGCTGATTCAGGGACCCACGGTTAATTCTCTTATAGAGGCAATGAGGGGCTGCGGGAGGGGATGTGACTTTTGCGACGTCAACAAGAGATCAAAGAAGGACCTGCCGCTTGAAAGGCTCCAAAAGGAAGCAAAAATGAATCTTGATTATGGGTTTGACTCGATATGGCTGCACTCGGATGAGATGCTGCTTTATGGCTGTGATAACAGGGAGTTTAGGCCCAACTATGATGCAATAACAGAACTCTGGCGAGGGCTCAAGTCCTTAGGGGCAAGGTTTGTCGGGACGACTCACATGACATTCTCCGCAGTATGTGCCGACCCGAAACTTTTCCATGACATCTCGGAGATCAACGGAATGAGCAATGAGAAATGGCTGGCGACGAATCTGGGAATCGAGACGGTGGCTCCAAGGATGGTAAAGAAACACCTCGGAGTCAAGACAAAACCATTTTCTACTGATGAGTGGGGCTGGGTGGTAAGGGAAGGTGCAAAGATAATGAACCAGAACCACTGGTTCCCTGCGGCAACACTTATCATAGGATGGCCTGACGAGACACCCGACGAGACGGCCTATACAATTGATCTGATTGATGATTTTGAGCGCATGCGCATGAGGGGAATAGTGGCACCACTTTTGTACCAGGACTTCAACGAGAAGAACTCGATGCATTTCGGCAACCTCAATGAGGCACAGTTTACGCTGTTCTGGAAATGTTGGCAGCACAACCTGCGGGTTATCAACGACATTATCCCGATAATTCTGAGAAACAAGACATACGGACCACTAATGAAGCCCGTGATGTACAGCATGATAAAGGCAGGGACTTGGGCTATCATGCGATACCTGAGGGGACTGTGCAAGGAACTTTTCAATGGAAAACTTCCGGAGGAGATGATGGACAGATACGCAAGAAGCAAGTCCGTTAGCGCACCTGTTTATACTAAGTAGATTTTTCCAAGTGTTTTATTGCCGCATCCGCAATGGTGTTGCGTTTGGGTGTGAGGACGACGAAATATGTCTTGTCCGCCCTCTCTGCCTGCTCTACCGGCCTCGATTTTTTGTGATTGATGTCAAACTCTAGTAACTTGCCGTCGATCTTCCCTTTAGTGTATATTATAAGATATGACTCGCCCGTGTTGGGGTTTAGGGGGATCATGGAGAAGATATATCCCTTGTAGGAGTTTATAGGCAGCATGTTTT
The DNA here is from genome assembly GCA_028866895.1 of Nitrososphaerota archaeon. Classification (GTDB taxonomy): domain Archaea; phylum Thermoproteota; class Nitrososphaeria; order Nitrososphaerales; family Nitrosopumilaceae; genus Nitrosotalea. The sequence goes on along the minus strand of JAGWHF010000003.1, from coordinate 136,550 downwards.
TCATGGGTGGAGCGATTGTGGACATGTACAGGAATATGTCGTCAGGTGACTCGAATTCTTCGAATTCGAAATTCATTAGATGGTTTTTCATCTGCTTGTATAATAATCTAAGGACGGCGAGTGCAGCGTGCGGCTCTGCCTACCCCTGTGCATTTGAGATTGGTATGGCGGGAAAATTTTGATGAACTTTGCAGCAACCTGGGACTGCCCAATTTTTAAAAATCAGGTCGACCTCGGGTGAGTAGCATTCTGTCTGGGGACTGGTGGGTTGGAAGACATGACGTTCTTATTGTAAGGGACGCCTTCTTGGGAGCACACCATGGGGATGCAATAAGGAATGGCTGTTGGAGGATACTTTGATTTCAGGTGTAGGTCGGCATGCGGTTCTACGCGTGGAGTAAATTCGGGTTCCGGTACGGGAAGCATCTGATTGTCTGGGGACTGAGATGTCTGGAAAAGAGTTGGGTGTGCTTTGAGGTTGCGAAAGGCTGTTGGGGGCGTTCTAGTATTTTGGCAAGAATCGTAGTCCGGTCTTTGCAGATACTGCAATTATTGATACTATTGCAATTGCAAATACCAGAGCCGCGATTGGGCCAAATTCTGGAACTGATACTGTTCCCATTACGTCAATGGTGGTATCTCCCTTGTGGAATGGGATGCCGAGAGTCCTTGAGTTGAGGTCGCTTGTTTCAGTCACCTGCACGTTCTGGCCGCCAACTTGTACGGTAAACGGCTGGTCGGGAAGCTCGGACTGGTTTATCTGTGTGGTTGAAGTCTGGTTTGGACCTGTCGGAACCGGGGGTTGGGCCTTGGAGTCTATGAGTGCTCTTGGTATGTCTATGCTGAGGGAGCCGTTTGAGGGTGCGTTTATGGAGATTACTAGCACATGCTGTTGTCCTTGAAGCTGTATTGATTGCACCGTGCCGCCCCTTATCGTGTAGGGTATGTTGAAGGTGCCCGCACTTGTCTGCAGCGAAAATGTGCTGCTTATGGGTGGTGCTGCAAGTCTTGTCGTTCCGTCGCCACCTCCAAACTGGAATAAGGTGGTCGCATTAGTAAGGGGGCCGTATTGTGCAATGACGGTGTAATTGCCAGGCTTTGTCCATAGTGGACCTGTGGCCAGTACCTTGGTGGAGAAGCTGCCATCTGATGACGGAATAAGCTGAGCTATGGATACCATGTTTTTCAAGTCGTTTACGACTCTGACAGTCACTGCTGTTTGGTTTGAAACATCCTTTACAGTTCCGTGTATGATTATTGTGTCGCCTTGGGAGTAGGACAGGGCATCAGTCTGGACTGAAAGTGGGGGCAGACTTGTCGCCACTAGGGAGCCGTTGTGCTCTTGCTGGAGCAATTGGTATGCTGTGACAGTACCGGTTTTAGGGTTGGGGACTGTTACATTTGCACCAATGTTTGCTCCAATGCTGCCGGTGGCAGAAACTGCGAACGTCTGAGTGTAGCTTGTGCCGTCCATGGCATCGGCATCGACCGTGCCAGTGTAGTTGCCAGCCGATGCATACGTATGCGTTCCATTTGTCACGCCGCTGAGGGAACTTCCATCACCAAAGTTCCACACGATGCTTTTCATAGAGCCTCCGCTTGCAAGCGATGCCTTGTAGGTTACCTGCAAGGGTGCTGAACCGGTTGTGGGGGTTATACTTACATTCAAGGTATCTCCTCCTTGGACGCATCCGGTTGCAGGGCAGCTTAAGCCGCTTGCTGGGTGAAGGACGAGAAATGATGACGCAAAAACTGCAATAAGTGCTACTAGCGTAGCGCAAAATTTGGGTGATGCTCTCATTTGCTAGCCAATACTCACTGATCATGAGTATTTATGTATTGATAAAACAAAATTTGACTTGTAGTTCTAGTATTTTGGCACTATCTTTAATCTTGTTTTTGTGGAGATCGCAATTATTGATATGATTGCAATTGCAAACACCACTCCGGCAATCGGGCCGAATTCTGGGATGATCTGGGTTCCGATGATCTCGATGTTCTGATCTCCTTGCAGGAATGGGATGGTCAGGGTCCTATAGTTTGGATCCGAAGACTCGCTTTGGGGCTTGATCTCTGCCCCGTCAATCAAAATTATGAAGGAATCATCCTGACCGCCGCTCGTCTTTGCGTCAATAAGTGTTCTTGGCATGGTCAGGCTTATGGAACCGTCATTTGTCGAATTGATGGAGACTATTAGCGATATGCTTTGGGCGTCAATCTTAATGTTATTGACAGTCCCGCCAGTAATGGTGTAGTTGACTGCGAAAACCTGCTGGCTGTTGGGATCTACTACCTTGAAGACATTGCTTACGGGTGTGATTGAGCTCTGGAAGTTGAATGTTGTCTGGGCTGTCACGTTGGGAAGGCCATATTGGACCTTTATTGTGTATACTCCGTTTGATTTCCACAGCGGCCCTGAGGCAAGGAATGATTCGGTGAACTTGCCGTCGGAAGAAACGTCGATTTGGTCTACATGGATAAGGTTGTTGTTGGAGTCAAGTATTTGGACGGTGAGAGGTGTTCCGGGAACCACTGCCTGAACTTGGCCTGAAATTACTATGGTATCTCCCACTAGGTACGACGGCTTGTCTGTGGTAACCGTGATTGCCGGCGCGGTGGGCGGGGTAGCCAAAATTGTTGAGGGGGAGGTGGTTGAGGGAGTAGTCGAGGGAGTCGTGGTTTGGGCAAACACACTCATTGGAAATAAGGACAAAACAAAAAATGAAACGATAAGAAGGGCAGCTATTCGCATATTCGACTTCTCTTTATGTCGTATATTTCCTTTACTATGGTTCGACAAAAAAATGGAAAAGAAGGCGTTCTAGTATTTTGGCAAGAGTCGTAGTCCGGTCTTTGCAGATACTGCAATTATTGATACTATTGCAATTGCAAATACCAGAGCCGCGATTGGGCCAAATTCTGGAACTACCTGGGTACCTATGATCCCTATCTGTTCAGTTCCTGCCGTGAATGGTATTGTCAATGTTCTCGCATTGGCACTTGGCGTATCAGTGAAGCTGTCTTGTTCTTGACCATTGGCTAGGACAAAGAAGCTGTCATCCTTGACACCAGCTTTTGCATCTAGCACTGTTCTTGGTATTGTGAGAGTTATCTGGCCACTCTGGGTTGACTGTATGTTGACTGTGAGCTCCTTGGATATGGTGCTTATGGTTGCCCCGGTGGCGGTCCCTCCTGTTATGCTATAACCGATACAGTATTGCTGTCCGTCAACCTTGGCTGCAAGCTGATTTGGCTGGCAGCTTGCCGCTCCGGCGATGACCGTACCGATGGTGATTTGTGTCTGTGCCATGCGCAAGCCTTGTTGTACTCCGTACTGTGCGTAGATGGTGTATGTGCCACCTCTTGACCACAACGGACTTGATGTGTCGAATTTGGTTTCAAAGTTTCCCTTGTTGTCCACTGTCAGCTGGCTGACTTCGACTATGTTTCCAAGCGAATCCGAAACTCTCAGCGTTACTGGCAACCCAGGAATGACGTTCTGGACGTGTCCAGTAACATCCACTACCGACTGGCGATCATATGTAGTCTTGTCTGTCGTTAAGCTGAGTGGTAACGATACAGGGATTACGATCGGTTGAACAGTCGTTACATTGTTGCCTGTCATCAAACCCGCTGTGTAGTTTGTCTTTGGAGTACAGTCTGGCGGGCAGTATCCGAATGCAGGGCCAACACCTACAATGGCTGCCGTTGCAAGAATAGCGATCAACGCGTATTCTTTATGAGTACTCATCTTGCCTGCGATTAAGTTGAATGGGTATTTATGTATATTTAAAAAATACCATCGCGGTATCGACGCCTTAAAAAATGAAAAAAAGAGAATCCTAGTATTTTGGCTTGAACCCTAGTCCGGTCTTTGCAGATACTGCAACTATTGATACGATTGCGATAGCAAATACCAGAGCCGCGATCGGGCCAAATTCTGGAATTGGTGTAGGTTGTGCTTGTCCTGCGAGTTGGAATTGAACCTGGTTGGTTCTTGCCTGCTCGTTGCCCTGTTGTACATACAAGGTGTATTGACCGTTTTCAGTCATGAGCGGGCTTGATGTGTTTATCTTGGTATTGAAGTTGCCGTTGTTGTCAAGTGCTAACTGTGCTGCAAATACAACATTTCCTTCCGGACTTGTTACCCTCAATGCCACGTCCTGACCAGGATAGGGGTGTATCACATGACCGCTCACCATGATGACCGAATTGTGATCATATGTGGTCTTGTCGGTACTGACCGTGAGAGGAATGATGTTCTGTGGTTCCTCGATTGAAGCAAGGCCAGACGTATTTCCCGTCATCATGGACGCAGTATATTCGGCCCTTGGTGCACACGTTGGTGGGCAGAAACCGAATGCAGGGCCAACACCTACAATGGCTGCCGTTGCAAGAATAGCGATCAACGCGTATTCTTTATGAGTACTCATCTTGCCTGCGATTAAGTTGAATGGGTATTTATGTATATTTAAAAAACAACCACCTTCAACCCCGTGATGGAAACCGCGGGAATTTTTTCATAACCTGGGAGCGGGACTAGGTGGCAATGACTGGCGCTCTTCCGATCCATAAAATGAAAATACCTGACAGACCCAGCCTCCGGAGGGAGAGAAGCGGTACATTTGCAAATGACAACGAAAAATTGCAAGTCCGGACTAGGATGCTATTTAAATCCGGGATCCCCCGATGAATAAGACCATCCTAGATTAGATATATATTAACCTCTCGGTAGAAACATCGTAGTTTGTTACATAGTTTCCTGTTTACAGCTAATGTTCAAAGGAGATTTTCATATGTCAGGTAAGAAAGAAAAAATTCTGATTCCCGATCACATCTATGTTCCAAAACACGAGATAATGACAAAGGAGGAGGCGGAGAAGGTGCTGGAAAAATATCATACAAAGCCGACTGAAATGCCGTTGATTTATGTCAGTGATCCTGCAATAAAGGGACTCGGCGTAAAGCCTGGGGACATGATAAGGATAACAAGGAAAAGTCCAACCGCGGGGGAGAGCATCTACTATAGGTACGTGGTGGAAGAGTAATGGCGCATATATCTCATAAACGCTGGCCCATAGTTCAGGATATTCTAAAACGGGAGGGTATAGCTAGACAGCACCTGAATTCGTATGATGAGTTTCTCGAAAGGGGTCTTCAGAGCATTATTGATGAGGTTGGGCAGATAGAAATTGAAAGTGCGGAATATCCGTACAAGATTCAGCTTGGAAAGGTGAAGCTTCAACAGCCTAGGATGATGGAACTGGATGGATCCATCACACACATTGCTCCGATGGAGGCTAGGCTAAGAAACGTAACTTATGCCTCACCGATAATGCTTGAGGCAAGCGTAGTCGAGGATGGGAAAATTCTAGAATCAAGGTACGTGCATATAGGCGACATGCCGGTCATGGTCAGATCAAACGCCTGCATACTGCACAACCTTTCAGAGCAAAAGCTTGTGGAATATGGTGAGGATCCAAACGACCCAGGCGGGTACTTTATCATAAACGGGTCGGAGCGTGTCATTGTGGGGCTTGAGGACCTCTCATACAACAAGATAATTGTTGACAAGGAAACTGTGGGGGGAAACACAGTCTTCAAGGCAAAGGTGTACTCGTCAATTGTTGGATACAGGGCAAAGCTTGAGCTTGTGATGAAAAACGACGGCCTTATCGTGGCAAAGATCCCGGGTTCACCGGTGGACATACCTGTGGTTACACTGATGCGTGCGCTCGGGCTAGAGTCTGACAGGGAGATTGCAGCTGCAGTGTCGCTTGTAGATGACATTCAGGACGAACTTGAGGCCTCCTTTGAAAAATCGGGCGACGTACCTACTGCAAAGGATGCAATAGTGTACATCAGCAAAAGGATTGCTCCTGGAATGCTGGAGGAATTCCAGATCAAGAGAGCTGAGACATTGCTTGATTGGGGACTACTCCCTCATCTTGGCAAGCATCCTGACAACCGGAAGGAAAAGTCACTCTTTCTTGGTGAGGCTACCTGCAAACTAATTGAATTGAAGCTTGGATGGCTAACACCTGATGATAAGGACCACTATGGTAACAAGGTGATAAAGTTTGCAGGCCAGATGCTTGCCGACCTATTTAGAACCGCGTTTAGGAACTTGGTCCGGGATATGAAGTATCAGCTGGAAAGGTCGGGACAGAAGCGGGGAATAAATGCTGTTGCGGCCGCGGTGAGACCTGGAATCGTTACGGACAAACTCAACAATGCAATCGCGACCGGAAACTGGGGACGCGGTCGCGTTGGCGTCACGCAGCTTCTTGACAGGACAAATTATCTTTCCACCATAAGCCACCTTAGAAGGATACAGTCTCCGCTGAGCAGAAGTCAGCCAAACTTTGAGGCAAGGGACCTTCACGCAACGCACTTTGGAAGGATATGCCCAAGCGAGACCCCGGAGGGATCCAACTGTGGACTGGTCAAGAACCTAGCTCTGTCAGCCATAATATCGGTAAATGTGGCATCGGAGGACATCATTGAGAAGCTTTACGATCTAGGCGTGACTTATGTCTCTGACGCAAAGGATGACCTGAAGAAGGAGGGTACCAGGGTATTCGTTGACGGTAGGCTTATTGGTTACTACAGGGATGGGCAGAAACTCGTAGATTCGTTAAGGGATCTAAGGAGGAACTTCAAGATACACTCGCACGTGGGCATCTTTCTGTACCAGTCTGGCGTGGAAGGATCTACAAAGAGACTGTATGTCAACTGTAATGCGGGCAGGGTACTAAGACCTCTTATCGTTATAAAGGACAGCAAGCCCTTGCTCACCCAGGAGCTGATAGACAAGGTCAGCAAGAAGTTTCTGTCTTGGACGGACTTGCTGCATATGGGGGTGATTGAGCTTGTTGACGCAAACGAGGAGGAGAACTGCTACATCGCCATCGATGAGACTGATATGAAGAAACACACCCACATGGAGATATTCCCCTCGGCAATACTCGGGGCCGGTGCGTCAATCATACCGTATCCTGAACACAACCAGTCTCCAAGGAACACATACGAATCGGCCATGGCCAAGCAGAGCCTGGGCTTCTCAACCCCGCTTATGAATGCGAGCACTTACGTCAGGCAGCACCTAATGCTTTATCCCCAGACTCCGATAGTTACGACGAAAGCAATGGGCCTCTTGGGATTGGAGGACAGACCTGCTGGGCAAAATTGCGTGGTTGCGGTACTACCGTTTGACGGTTACAATATAGAGGATGCTATAGTGCTAAGCAAATCGTCAGTGGACCGGGGACTTGGAAGGACCTTCTTCTACCGGATTTATGAGGCCGAAGCAAAGCAGTATCCCGGAGGAATGCGGGATAACTTTGAGATCCCTACTGCTGATGGCAACATACGTGGATTCAGGGGCGACAAGGCATACAGGTTGTTGGAGGAGGATGGCGTTATTGCAACCGAATCGTCGGTCCAGGGAGGGGACATACTCATAGGAAAGACAAGCCCTCCAAGGTTCATGGAGGAGTACAGGGAATTTGAGGTAAAGGGCCCATATAGGAGGGACACATCGATAGGAGTGAGGCCTTCGGAAAATGGCGTTGTTGATACGGTAGTCATGACACAATCGCACGATGGCGGTAGGATGTACAAGATAAGGGTGAGGGATTTGAGGATACCGGAGATTGGTGACAAGTTTGCGTCAAGACACGGACAGAAGGGTGTGGTAGGACTTTTGGTAAATCATGAGGATCTTCCGTATACTGCCGAGGGCGTGGTTCCTGATGTCATGATCAACCCGCATGCATTCCCTTCAAGGATGACCGTGGGAATGTTTCTCGAGTCTGTTACTGGCAAGGCTGCCGCATTGCGCGGGTCAAAGATGGATGGGTCTGCGTTTGTGGGAGAAAAGCTTGAGGATATCAAGGGAGTCCTGGAGGCTGCCGGTTTCAAGTATTCAGGCAAGGAGACCATGTATGACGGAAGGTCTGGCAAGGCCTTCCCGGTAGACGTGTTCGTGGGTGTTGTATATTACCAGAAACTGCACCACATGGTGGCTGACAAGATACATGCAAGGGCAAGGGGCCAGGTGCAGATGCTGACAAAGCAGCCAACCGAGGGACGTGCAAGGGGCGGAGGATTGAGGTTTGGTGAGATGGAAAGGGACTGTCTTATCGCATATGGGGCATCAATGATGCTGAAGGATAGACTGCTTGAGGAGTCGGACAAGGCGGAAATTTATGTGTGTGAGAGGTGCGGACTGGTTTCATATTATGATATAAAGCAGAGGAGATTTGTGTGCCGGGTGTGTGGAGACAAGGCGAAAGTTACGTCCGTCTCTGTTGCCTATGCGTTCAAACTACTGCTTCAAGAGATGATGAGTCTTGACGTGGCGCCAAGACTGCTGATAAAGGAGAGAGTGTAATGTCGTCTGAGACAATCAAGGTTATTGACGGGATAAAATTCTCGGTGTGGTCGCCCACTGAGATTAGGAAGTATTCGGTGGCCGAGATAACGGCGCCGGAAACCTATGATGAGGACGGAATGTCCGTGCAGGGAGGACTTATGGACGGCAGGCTTGGAACTCTGGAGCCTGGACAGAAGTGCCTGACATGCGGGAACACGGCAGCAAGATGTCCGGGACATTTTGGGCATATCGAACTTGCCGAGCCTGTACTGCACATCGCGTTTATTGACAATATCTACAAGCTTCTCCTTACTACCTGTCGATCCTGCGCGCGGCTGAAGATCCCGCAGGAGGAGCTTGAGGAATATCATACCATAATGAAGAAAGAGGCCGCATACAGTGTAATCTCAATAAAGCACATACCTGACGAGATTATCGAAAGGGCAAAGAAGGAGAAGACATGTCCACACTGCGGAAAGGCCCAGTATGAGATGATATTTACAAAGCCCACAATCTTCATCGAGCGCACGGAACTTGGAGAGAACAGACTGCTTCCCATCACAATACGTGAAAGATTTTCGCATATGATTGATGATGATCTTAGGCTTCTGGGATATGACCCGACTACGGCGAGACCTGAGTGGTTTGTACTTCAGGTACTGCCTGTCCCTCCAGTCACTGTGAGACCTTCCATTATTCTGGAGACAGGTATAAGATCTGAGGATGATCTTACGCACAAGCTTGTTGACATCATAAGAGTTAACCAGAGACTTAAGGAGAGCAAGGAGGCAGGAACACCGCCCCTCATAGTGCAGGATCTCGTGGATTTGTTGCAGTATCACGTCACTACATACTTTGACAACGAGGTGTCAGGAATACCGCAGGCTCATCACAGATCTGGAAGGCCGCTGAAGACACTGACTCAGAGGTTAAAGGGCAAGGAGGGCAGGTTCAGGGGATCTCTCTCGGGAAAGAGGGTTGATTTCTCAAGCAGGACCGTGATTTCGCCTGATCCGAGCCTTGAGATCTCAGAAGTGGGCGTACCGGAATCTGTTGCAACGAAGCTCACGATACCTGAGGTGGTGACGGAATGGAATATCGACAGGCTAAAGAGGCTTGTAATCAACGGGCCAAACAAGTTTCCGGGTGCGAACTATATTGTGAGGCCGGATGGCGTGAAGATAAGGCTCGACTTTGTAGAGGACAGGGAAACGATAGCCAATAACATCGAGATAGGGTATCTTGTGGAGAGGCACCTCTCCGACGGAGACATCGTCATGTTCAACAGGCAGCCATCGCTGCACCAGATGTCGATTATGGGCCATTATGTGAGGGTGCTGCCGAACAAGACCTTCAGGCTTCATCCCTCCGTCTGTCCGCCATACAATGCTGATTTTGACGGGGATGAGATGAACCTTCACGTGCCACAGAGCGAGGAGGCCAGGGCAGAAGCAATACTGCTGATGCGGGTACAAGACCAGATAATTTCCCCGAGGTATGGTGGTCCGATTATAGGTGCACTGAGAGACTTCATTACTGGGGCATACCTACTCACGAAGGATGATACCACTCTTACTCCTCAGGAGTTTGCAAACCTTGCGATGCTTGCGGGGTATGATGGAGCCTTCCCAGAGCCACAGGCAAAGGGTAGGGGAGGGCCACTATACACGGGCAAGCAGCTGTTCTCGCTTTTCCTGCCAAAGGACTTCAACTATGTCATTACCTCCAAGTGGTCAAAAGGAACAAAAGGTCCGTCGAAGGATGTTGTGATAAAGAACGGCCAGCTTGTAAGCGGGGTGATCGACAAGGCATCAATTGGGGCCGAGGAACCGGACAGCGTACTGCACAGGATTGCAAAGGATTATGATTATGACACTGCCAAGCGATTCCTAAATTCAATTCTCATCATGCTGAAGCAGTTCATCACGGGATACGGGTTCAGTTACGGGTATGCAGACCTTGAGCTCTCCGAAAAGACAAAGGAGGGCATACTTTCGGAGATCAACGAGTCATACGAGAAGGTGTACGACTTTATATCGCAGGCAAAGAAAGGGACGCTTCAGCTGAGCAGGGGTCTCTCGGCGGAAGAGGCGCTTGAGGCTTACATTGTGAACGAGCTTTCGAAAGCAAGGGACAAGGCAGGCAGCATGGCAGACAAGTCCTTTGACGAGACTAACGCGGGAAGGATAATGGCTACTACGGGGGCGAGGGGGTCCTCGCTTAACATTGGACAGATGGCGGGAGCTCTGGGCCAGCAGTCCATCCGTGGCAGGAGGATTCACAAGGGTTACAGCAACAGGGCGCTGCCGCATTTCAAGGAAAACGATACCAATCCAGACTCGAGGGGATTTGTAAAATCAAACTACAGGGAGGGATTGTCAACCCTGGAATTCTTCTTCCATGCCATGGGAGGAAGGGAGGGACTGGTAGATACTGCCGTGAGGACTCAGCAGAGCGGCTACATGCAGAGGAGGCTCATCAACGCACTTGAACATCTCAAGCTTGAATACGACCAGACTGTGAGGGATCCGCACGGACATATCATACAGTTCCTTTACGGTGAGGATGGTATAGACGTATCAAAGAGCGACCATGGGGAGGCCTTTAGGATTCAGAGGCTGATAGAGTCGGAGAGCATCATAGACTCTGGAAAGAAGGCTACAAAGGAGGATATAGTTGATCTTGTAAAGAAATACACAAAGACGTTCAACCCCCGTCTTGCACAGACGGTGCATGACGCGCTTGCAGAGTCGAAGCTGAGCAGGGAGGGAGTTGAGAAGGTGCTCAAGAAGACTCTTGATCTATATGAGAACGCGAAGGTAGAGCCTGGACAGGCAGTAGGTGTGGTGACGGCGCAGTCCATTGGAGAGCCTGGTACCCAGATGACCCTGAGGACATTCCATTTTGCAGGTATCCGGGAAAGAAACGTGACATTGGGACTGCCAAGACTCATCGAGCTTGTGGATGCAAGGAAGAAGCCCGTCACACCAACGATGGATATCTACCTGGAGGAGGCTCATAAGAAATCCAAGGAGAAGTCGATAAAGGTCGCAAGGGAGATTCTCCACACCAAGGTAAGTGCGCTGATAACGAGCACTGAGACTGATTATTCTACGAAGATAAAGCTGAACCTCAATCAGGACAGGCTCAAAGAGAGAGCCTGCACTGTAGAGGACGTTGTTGCCGCATTGCAGTCATCGAAGAAAAAATTTGAGATAGAGACAAGCGGGAACTCCATCACGCTCACTCTTCCGGAAGAGGCGGATGCGCAGACCGTGCTCGGTATTAGGAACAAGGTTCTCTCGGCCACCGTGAAGGGCGTTACTGATGTGGAGCGCGTGACGATAGTTCAGCAGGGCGAGGAGTGGGTGATTCAGACATCCGGCTCCAACATCGCCAAGGTGATGGAGGTGGACGGAATAGACAAGAGGAATATCAGGACCAACAACGTGTTTGAGATAGCAAACACGTTGGGGATAGAGGCGGCACGCAATGCCCTGATAAATGAGCTGAGTTCGACACTTGAGGACCAAGGACTGGAGGTCGATGTTAGATACATCATGCTTGTGGCCGATCTCATGTGCTCAAGGGGATACCTGCAGCAGATAGGAAGGCACGGCATTGCAGGGACAAAGACAAGTGTCCTGGCAAGGGCGGCGTTTGAAATTACGGTTCCGACCATAGCAGAGGCCGCGCTGGCCGGAGAGGTCGAGGAGCTGAAGGGCGTTACCGAGAACGTCATTGTAGGTGCGAACATTCCGATAGGCACAGGAACGGTGGATCTTTACATGAAGGTGGTAGAGGATGGTTAAGCTACTCGAGAAGGCAATAAAGGACGCGGTGGAAGACAACAAGTGCTCCTTCGGGACGAAGGAGGTACTGGGTTCTCTCAAGAACTCGAAGCTTGTTGTTCTTTCTCACTCTGTGCCTACGGATATGATGCAAAAGATAATGGAGGCTGCCAAGGGGGCAAAGGTGCCGACCCTGAACTACCGAGGATCTTCCGTGGAGCTTGGCAGGCTGTGCGGAACGCAATTCAGGATTTCCGCGGTTTCGCTGAAAACCTTGAGTGATGCCAATCTTAAGGCGATTATAAAAGATGCGGAAGTTGAGTAGGAATGAATGTCTTGTTTTTACACTCCCACCCATCAAGATTTAAATGTCCCCCAAAGAGATCGAGTTTAAAAAAGGTATGACTGAGACAATCAAACTAACAACAGATCAGATAAAGTTAATGTCACTTTTCCAGAACGTAACGGGTGCCACCGCACGCGACTGCATAGAGGACGAGAAGCAGGACAGGGTTATTTTTGTTGTAAATCAGGGAAAGATGGGGCTTGCAATAGGGAAGGGTGGTTCTACCATCAGGAACCTGCAGAACGTGGTAAAGAGGAATGTTGAGCTTGTGGAGTATTCGGAAGATCCCGCAGAGTTCCTAAAGAACATGCTAAATCCCAAACTGGTTTCTGAGGTGAAAATAAACAAAAGGCTGGACGGTTCCCTTCAGGCCATAGTTTTGGTTGATGCCAAGAAGAAGGGCATCGTGGTAGGAAGGGAGGGAAGAAATGCCGAGAAGGCAAGGTTACTTGCTAGGCGATACTTTCAAATTTCTAGTGTGTTGATACAAAGTCCGGAAAAAATAATGGAGTAGATGAAATAATGGCAAAATCCCCACTTGGTCTATTTGCAGGAAGAGTACTAAGGGACAAGAGAAAGAGGCAGAGGTGGTCAATTGGTACCTACAAGAGGAGACAGCTTGGGCTTGACAGGAAGGCAAGCCCGCTTGGAGGGGCGCCTCAGGCAAGGGGGATAGTGCTTGAGAAGGTGGGAATTGAGGCCAAGCAGCCAAACTCTGCCGTAAGAAAGTGTGTGCGTGTACAGCTAATCAAGAACGGTAAGACCGTGACCGCCTTCCTTCCAAAGGACGGTGCGCTAAACTTTGTTGATGAGCATGATGAGGTGCACGTGGAGGGAATGGGTGCATCGATGGGTGGTGCGATGGGTGATATTCCGGGTGTCAGGTGGAAGGTCTTCAAGGTTAACGGTACTTCGCTTAAGGAACTTGTTTACGGTAAAAAGGAAAAGCCGAGGAGATAGGAATGACAGAGACACAGAACCTGTTGCTTTTTAGGAAGTGGGACACATCCAAGGTTGAGATAAAGGATCCGGGTTTGAAGAACGTCATATCTCTAAAGAAGGAGATAATCCCCATGTCCTTTGGGCGCTCTGCACTGAAGAGGTTTAACAAGGCTGAGGTGAACATCGTGGAAAGACTTGTTAACAAAATTTTGCATTTTGGAAAAAAATACGCAAAGAACACGGGAAGGATGGGTGGCAAGAAAAATCATGCTATAAATACGGTCAGGGCAGCGCTCGAAATCATTTCTCTCAAGACAGGAAAGAACCCTGTGGAGGTATTGATTAGGGCAGTGGAAAACTCTGCTCCAAACGAGGACACGACGAGGATTGTCTACGGTGGTACCGTTTATCACGTGTCAGTAGACGTGGCGCCTCTAAGGCGAGTCGACCTTGCATTGCGGTTTATTGCAGAGGGTGTACGCGATGCCTCTTTTTCAAATCCGAAGGCTATAGAGGAGAACTTGGCAGAACAACTGATTCTTGCTGCCTCAAACGACATGTCGGCACCATCTGTCAAGAAGAAGAACGAATTAGAAAGAATAGCAATGGCCTCGCGATAGGCGGGCTTTTTAAAAGTAGGATAGCCCGAGGCAGATTCGAACTGCCGTCTCCAGGTTTCCTCTCGTAAGATCCAGAGCCTGGAATCCCTAGCCCAAAAATTGTTTGGCCACTAGACTATCGGGCTACCGAAACGGGTGGTATACGTTGAGAATATAATTATTGTGTCGTAATGTGGGGGAGTTGGGATCAGATAATCGGTGGGGCCGGGACCAAGGACTGCTTGCCTTTTTACATATGTTTTAGAAACCAAAGCATGAGATCCATATTGGCACAACCTTGGGGGCGTTTTTTCCACCCTCATTAATACATTAGACGATGAATCGTTGTTATGGGAAGTTTTCTGCGCGGAACAGTCTGCCTTGGTTTGTTGGTAGTGGCAATGCTTCTTACTAATGGGTATTTTCTACATGGTGCATGGGCTGCCTCTGGCGGATTGACAAATTGCTATGTGTCAGCCCAGCCCGGAATCGACTGGCACGAATGTGAAATGGCGGGAAAATATCTTGTAGGGGCAAACCTGGCAGGTTCCAACTTGGCATATGCAGATCTGAAGGGCGCCGACTTGAGGGGGTCTGACCTCCGCGGAGTGAACCTTTCAGGGTCTGACTTGCAAGGGGCAAACCTTTCTGGGGCAGATCTTTCCAATGCAAAACTATACGGGACCGACCTACAAGGAGCAAACCTTCACGGAGCAACCTTTTACGGGTCGTCTCTTTCAGGGGCCAACCTTGAAGGCCAGGACATGTCGCACCTTGTGATGGCATTTGCAGATTTTTCATATGCTGATGTAAAATATTGCAACCTCAGCAAGGCAGATTTGTCGGGTGCTAACATGAATTACGTTGATCTTACAGGATCAAACCTTACTGACGCAAAGATGGCAAACGTTAATTTCTTTGATGCAAATATGGGTGGAACGAATGTTGACTACGTGGACATTTCTGGGACGAACTTTTTCAATGCAAATTTGACTCAATCTAACTTATCTCATGATAACCTGAGTGCTGATAATCTCTCCTATGCAGATTTAGTTGGGTCTAACCTCTCTCATTCAACATTGGTAGACGCAAATTTCAATTTTGCAAAATTTGGGAGTACAAAATTTGAAAAGAGTGATTTGACAAACGCGATACTGACTAACGATGTCTTGTTTAATGTTGACTTGAAGGACGCAAATTTGAAAAATGTTGATCTTGAGAATTCACAATTTCCTGAAACTATAAGGACATGTATCAACAATTCTGTCTGCATGTGATAAGAAATTCGAAGGTTTTCTAAGCAGTTTCGAAAAGAAGAAAATTCGATCCAAATTGGTACCGCAAATCATGAGATATTGCCGTCGTGATTAATATCCAATCTGACGCAATCTGATTATGAAGAGCGGATCCCTCAAATTCTTGGCAGCCTCTATTCTATTGATGGTGATTGTTGCCGAGACCGGACTGGCCGTTCAGCCGGCCTATGCTGTGGCAAGCAAAGGCTTCCTCAATCAACAGGGCAAATCATCGTACATTCATCCTATTGATGAGGCAGAGGTGAAACCCACAATGCAGGATTCGTGGCAGGCAGAGTACAATTTGCAGCAGCAACAACAGCAGCAGCAACAGCAACAGCAGCAGAATCAGGAACAGCAACAGCAGCAACAGCAGAATCAGGAACAGCAACAGCAGCAACAACAGCAGCAGCAACAGCAACAGCAGAATCAGCAACAGCAGCAGCAGAATCAGCAACAGCAGCAACAGCAGCAGAATCAGGAACAGCAACAGCAGCAGCAACAGCAGCAGCAACAGCAGCAGAATCAGGAACAGCAAAGAGAATTACAAAAGCAGAATCAGCAACAGCACCAGAAACAGGAACAGCAAAGAGAATTACAAAAGCAGAATCAGCAACAGCAGCAGCAACAGAAACAGGAACAGCAAAGAGAATTACAAAAGCAGAATCAGGAACAACACACGCCATTGGGACAACAAAATCCAGGAGTTGGTGATCATGCGAGATGGCAACATGGACACTAAAAGGACGTTTACTAAAAAGGACCGAAACTTTAACTGGGAGAAAGAACAACCTTCGGCCCGCAGTATTCATTTTTGATTCATTAGGTTTCCCAACATTAAGTAGATCTTTCTATAGTAAAAGGGCCCAATTAATAGAATGATCTAAATATTAAAAAAACTCTTGTATTCTATGAAAGTTTACGGGATTTGTTCCTCGTGTGATTTCGAAGCATCTGGCGAAACACTGGAACAACTGGATTCGAAGTTCAAGCACCACTTTGTAATGCTGGGGCACCCCTCTTATTTCCATAGGGAAGGGAGAGTAGAGAAGTTGCGAAGGGTCTCTTAGGAATCCTGTCTTGAATAGAAATAAGGTCAACATTCAGGGGAGGGATGTAATGATTAGGAAATCTCAAACCCTACATGTGCAGTTTATTCATTCATGGTGACATCTTGATAGAATGTACGGCCCATCTTGCGGATCTCGCCAACCATCTTATCAATGCAATAAGGCTTGAGGAGGTTACCTTGGCAACCAGTCGTAATGACCAATTGCTGAAAGGACTCTCCCCTCTTATCGCTACTTTCCAAATTTTTATTATCCTGTCATCCGATCCCTCCTCGTATCTCATAAGGATTAAAGGCAGTGGGAATGACATGATAACTAGACGTATTGATAATTAAGGCGTGCTCACTGTAACAGTAAGTAATATTTTTCTATAATTTTTTTAGGAAAATTTGTTATTGCTTGTATGGGCAGAGCTTGTTTACAATCATGTTATCAAATTCTAGAAGATCGTTATGAAGGAGATCGTGGTGTTTCTAAAATATGCGGAGCTCATATGAAATCCTATGAAGGAAGCATTTCTTCTCATCAACTGTGAGAACGGCTGCGAGGATATGGTGGTGGATGAACTGTCAAAACTTGAAGAGGTACGAGAGATTCAGAAGATTATGGGAGTTTACGACGTCATAGCAAAACTTGAGGCTGATTCCGAGAATGACATCAGGAAGACCATATCGGATAAGATTAGGAAGATTTATCCGGTTAATTCAGTTCTCACTCTTGATACCTTGTGACGGTCCATAGGACTATCTTCTGGGAGCACATAAGTAAGAGCAGGAAATGGGTCTACAACAATCTTAAAACGGCATGAATTAATGCTTGAGAGGATTGGAGAGTAAAAAGTCTTCGAAGCCTGTGGTATACCGATCGAAGGAGAAAACAATGGATGACCTTAATTCAGGACGCAAAACGTAAATAATTTTAAATTATGAGCTTTAATTCAACATAATGAAAGGACCGCAAATCTACCTGGTCTAGGAATCCCAATAGTCATCATTAGTGTAATTGTAATACATGAAAAGGAATCACAAGTAATTTTCAGGGCACAAACTGGTTTATTGTAAAAGTGTTCTGTATCAAAATCATGAATCAAACAGTATAGGATAAGATGGTCTCACAAACAGTTTTCTTCCTGTTAAAAAAGGAACGTCAATATTGCATAAATTGTTTTCCCGGCATAATAGTTTACAATGCAAATCCATATTCAAAAATAATTACACAAAATTGAACAAAAACTCCAATTGATTGCCGATCCTCGTGGTTTTTGTGGAATGAAACTCACCTATTTGCAGGGAGTGTCCCATTTGTTGAAGTTCCTCAAAGAAGGCGTATTATGATTGTGCTAGGGAACATTATGTTGATGCCAAAACAGGGCAATACTTGGTTATGACGTGCAATTGAGCATATCTAAAAATACCTATCTGCCGTTTTTTGAAAAGGCGAAATAACTGTGAAGACTGCAGAAATGCCCGAGATCGATTTTAAATATTCGAGGCATTCCTTTATGGGTGGACTTGAACGGAGCAAGGTTCACGCTTGAATCTTTGGAGACACTAGGTAAGTGTTTGCCCGTAGATGGGGGTGGATTGGGATGATTCCAGTAAAGGGCTTTGCTGCTGAAAGAGTTGGTGCGCCCCTCGAGCCGTACGCCTTCCAGAGGCGTGACCCGGGGGATTATGATGTATTAATAGATATACAGTATTGCGGAATATGCCACACCGATATACATCAGGTAACGAATGGTTGGGGCGGGTCAGTCTATCCGATGGTTCCAGGACATGAGATTACCGGTACCGTATCTAAGGTGGGTCCGAAAGTGACACGCTACAAGATTGGGGACAAGGTAGGAGTTGGATGTTTTGTGGACTCGTGCCGTACCTGCGAGCCTTGTAAGAATGGACTGGAACAATTTTGCAGTGGGGGCATGGTAGCAACATACAACGGCGTCGAGCGTGATGGGCATACACGCACGCAGGGCGGGTATTCCAACAAGATAGTGGTGGATGAGAACTATGTGCTTCGGATTCCAGCAAACCTTCATCTTGACAGGACATCGCCCCTTCTCTGCGCTGGAATCACGCTATATTCGCCGCTTGTGCACTGGCGTGCAGGGCCTGGGAAGAAGGTCGGAATAATAGGACTTGGAGGACTGGGGCATATAGGGGTAAAGATAGCCCATGCGCTGGGCTCGGAGGTAACAGTGTTTTCCCACTCACGTGCAAAGGAGATAGATGCCACGAGAATGGGGGCCGACAGGTTTTATGCCACTTCTGAGCAGGGCACGCTTGAGAATCTGAAGGGATACTTTGATCTGTTGATAAACACTGTCTCTTCACCAACTGATCTGAACTCGTACCTTGAGATGCTCGCGCTTGACGGGACAATGGTGTTGGTCGGGATTCCTGAAACGGAGGTTCCTCTGGGGGCCTTCTCGCTCATAGGGGGAAGGCGCAGCCTTGCAGGCTCGCTCATAGGGGGAATAAAGGAGACTCAGGAGATGCTCGACTTTTGCGGAAAACATAACATTGAATGCGACGTCGAGGTCATCCCAATTCAGAAGGTAAACGAGGCATACCAGAGGATCATAAAAAGTGACGTCAGGTACAGGTTCGTAATAGACTCCAAGTCCATCTAGACTCGTCTAGGTCAGGCTGAAGTCACTTGTAGATTTTTTAGGATATGGCAGCTTGGAAATATGTGGTAAAATACAAGGACCTTCCTCCCGATGTCTATCAATCGATCAAAAGATCCCTTGCTGGGAACTTTGTCCTTACGCATTATCCTGCCTTCCACGACTCGATGCTGGATTCATTTGAGATAGTCTCACTTGACGGGAAGATCTCGGTCTTTTACCATCTGGACGGTGGGCTTGAGATCGAAGGAAGCGATGATAATCCTGCATTTAGGAGGATTGTAAAAATGGTCAACGGCATGGTTTCAAAAAAGGACTATATTTGATAACGCTGGCAGGAATAGGAAAACATGGAAGATGAGAAGATAGATCACTTTGAACTTTCTGACGACCTTCGGATATGCCGGATAATCAACGGGATGTGGCAAACAGCCGGCGGGCACGGGCAGATAAAAGAGCATGATGCGATAAATGAAATGCTCTCCTACCATGGATCAGGCCTGACCACATGGGACATGGCAGACATCTATGGCCCTGCCGAGGAGTTTCTTGGAAAATTCAGGATGCTGCTTGCAAAAAAGATGGGCTTGAGAGAACTTGGTAACATTCAGGCACTGACCAAGTTCGTGCCGTCTCCTGGTCGCATGACTAGGGCAACGGTGGAACACTTTGTGGATAAATCCAGGCGCAGGATGGGGGTTGATTCGATTGATCTCTTGCAGTTCCACTGGTGGGATTACAACGACACAAGCTATCTTGATGCACTGTATTATCTCTCCAAGCTTCAAGGAGAGAAAAAGATAAGGACCTTGGGGCTTACCAATTTCGATACCGAGAGGTTACAGATTATAATTGAAAGCGGTTTCAAGATGGTTTCAAATCAGGTGCAATACTCCGTCATAGACCAGCGTCCTGAAATCTGCATGGTGCCCTTCTGCCAAAAGCACGGTATGAAGCTGCTTACGTACGGGACCCTTCTCGGAGACTTTCTTTCTGAGGGATATCTGGGGGCCCCGGAGCCGACAAGGTCTGGCCTTTATACGCTCAGCCTCCAGAAATACAAGCACATGATTGACGTGTGGGGAGGTTGGGGCCTCTTTCAGGAACTTCTTGAGGTACTCGATGCGATTGCACAAAAGCACGGTGTGAGTATTGCAAACGTTGCGACTAGGTACATACTTGACAAACCCAATGTAGCCGGCGTGATAATTGGTGCGAGGCTTGGGATCTCAGAACACATATCCGACAACTGCCGCGTCTTTAGGCTACGACTTGAGAGTGAAGACCTGAATGAAATTAGGTCTGTAACATCAAGATCCAATGACCTTTATGAGAGTATAGGGGATTGTGGCGCAGAATATCGGTAACCATGGGAAGTGCATCCTTATTGACACATCATCTTTTGGCCATAGAATAGAGCCGTGAAAAGACCGGATAAAAGTACCTGTCCGAGCCTATCACGAGTGAGGCAGTGCCGGCACCGAGCAATGTGCCGCCAACTAGGTCAAGCGGGTAGTGAGCCCCGACATAAACTCTTGAATAGATTACCAGAAGGGCCTCTACTAGGAGGGTCAGGGCAACGGCCATTTGCCTTTTCCTACTGAACCTAGCAAGTACTACAAATGCACCTGCTGAGACAATGACTGCGTGGCCTGACGGGAAGGATGAGTCCTTGTCTGACGGGACCAAGAGATTTTGGGGCATGACTGGCGTGGGTCTTGGCCTGTCGATTGCATCCTTTATCCCGGTTCCAAGTGGTATCAGGATGGCAAACGTTATGAAAAGAAGGCCTGCCGTCTTCTTCCCATCCTTTCCACCCAGAACGAAAAGCAGCGCGGTGGCAGCTATCCATACCTCCTCCCTGCCGTATTTTGTCAGGTCTACCATTATCTGGCTGACTATCCTGCCATCGGGCTTGTTCATTGCCTCAAATGCCCTGTAGTCAGGTCCAGTTATGGAAGAACGGTCAAAGACCACAAGCGATGCAAGGATTACGAAGGCCGCAAATAATGCCACCCCAACGGCATAAAATTTTCTCATCTGGGGGCGGTAATGCGTCATTCTATAAAACTCATGCTCAGCCCACCGCCTTCCAATTGCGGCTGATTTATTTTGCGCTTGCCTCTCTGACGGCGGTGGCATAATCACAATCTGCCCCAAGCCTGAGATATGGGATAAGGCGGTAGTGGATGGAGTAGAGGTTTCTTTCCTTGTAGAGTATGCCCTTGAGGAGAAGGGAAACAAAGCCGCCAGCGACCCTAGACGACGGTATTCCGAGCTCTTTGCATATCTCGTTGCGTTTTTTCTTATATTGTTCAAGGGTAAAACTGGTGCTGTTTGTCTCAAGAATGAGCGGCCACATCACCCTCTCCCAAACAAGCCTCCTGTTTTGCGTAGCAGAAGCGTACTTTCCCTTCTGGCTCAACATTGACAACGTTCAAAAGCGTTATCTCAATTTAATAGTTGATGCAAAACGGGATTGAGGAGGCACTAGAGTCCCTCTCCAAGGAGTGGAAGATAGATCCTGCGATCCGGGATTTTATGCTCGGGAGGCGAGGCGATGCATCTGACTTTCAGGTTAGGGTCAACGACGTGGTATTTCATATCCCGTACCTTTCTGATGGCGCGTGGTATGTGCTCTGGAAGTGTTACTGGCCGGATTGTCACAACTGTTGCAACAGGCAGGGCAGGCTGCCCCTTACCTCCAGCGATCTCTTGACTATCAGCAGGGGTCTGAAGTACGATAAAGTCTCAGATTTTGTAAAAAAGGAGACTAACACAAATACGTGGGAAGAGAGAGGGCCTGGAGGAAATCCGATAATAATGACAATGATAAACCTCAAGAGAAAAGCCGACGAGGCGGAGGCCGAGGACGGGACTCACATAAAGTGCAGGTTCTTGGACGGAAATGGGTATTGCAGCCTGCACCCTTCAAGACCAGGGGTCTGTTATCTGTATCCGTTCTCGTCATGGCTTGAGAATGAAGGTGGCAGGGCCAGGGTTCATGCAACATTCCAGTTTACGGGTGATTGCCCAGGGTTCTACTGCGGGAAATCTGTGGACGAGATGGGGAATGTCTTGGAGGATTATTCAAAAACAATCTATGATTACACAATGAAGTCAAGTAGGACTGCAAGGGAGAACTTTGGACACGTGAGCATGGGCTAGGCTCGTGCTACCTTCATCATGTCTGCCATGCGGATTTCCATGCCAAAGCGCCACTCGTTCTTCTTCATGTATCTGTAAATCGAGATTAGGTCTGCCATGTTCTTCAGCATGCCAAACCTGTTGTCCATCTTGTTCCTTACAAAAGACAGAACCTTTGGATAGATGGAAAACTTTTCCAGTACCTGCTGGCGGTACCTCTCGTTATTTCCTAGGTTCTCGATGAATATGTCTGCACATGTCATGCTTGGGATGATCCCTTCTCCAAGGAGTGGGTAGACAGTACCTATTGATTCTCCGACCCCAACGACCTTGCCGCTATAGAAGGGCTCACACAGGTCTGGCGTGGCAAGCCGGATAGGCCTTCCGACGGTCTTGATTATCTTGCCGCCATATTTTTTGAAGAAGGCATTGGTCTCCTCTATGTGGCGCCTATTCTTATCGCCTGCGCCGATGTGTGCGATGTTCTTTCCCAGCGGGAAATACCAAAAGTAGCCGCTCATCGAGGAGAACGGCTTTAGGAAGAAATCATCAAACGGAACGCCATTTTCATACTCTATCTTGTACTGGAACGTGGGAAGATGGAAGTCCTGGGCAAGTCTTGGAAGATAGGACCTATGGAATCCGGTAGAATCCACTATGACGTCAAATTCGGATTCAAGATCCTCTTTCTTGGGTGCCTGTCCGTAGTTGATCTTGCAGCCCTTTGCCATGTCCTTTATCATTCCGATCTTGTTGTATGTACAAAGGCCCATCAACTTTATTGTGAACTGCTCGGAATTCATGCTGATGTACATTTTTTTTCCATCGTGAATCAGGTAGTCATTGAAGTCCAGATTGCACTTTTCTGCGAATTGTTCCATCGGGCCCTTGGTGGTACCCCAGGCACAGATCGAATCATGATTTTCAATGGTGCTTCTCTCAAATCCGACCACCTCGTGATGGTCTTTGAGTCTTGCAAGGAGGTATGCGCCTGCTACTCCTATGCCAACTACAGCTATCTTCAAACGAGCTTAATACCTTAACTGACCTAATAAAAAGATGTGGCACGGTAAGGCCGCTATTCGATGAGAATGGCAGGCTTGTATGGCCTTGCTGTGCGAGCCTTGTTCTTGGGATCATACTTGTCCTTGTCGGACTCGGAGAAGATCTGGATTCCTACCTCATACTCGGCGCTGGCAAGTGAGGCAAGCTCGCACAGTATTTTTGTCTCGTCGACAGGCCCAATGCTGGCTTTGGATTTTCTTTCCTGTTCGGGCTCTGAGAGTATGTCGTTGACCATCTTCTTGACAAAGTCGGGATCCTTCTTAATCTCCTCTGTTTCCCTGTCTGCAATGAGGGCCTTTATCATGCCCCCTATGTTGATATCGCCCTCGAGGACTCTGGAAAGAATCTTCTGGTAGGCTTTTGCCTTCCATGATGCAGCAGTGTAGATGGTTATATTTTTGGGGCTGATCTTTGTAACCTTCACGATGTTCCTGATGTCATCAAGGGCGGACCTCAGCAGTGCCTCTGACTGAATTGAGAGATGGTCTATCTTGACAGTGTCGGGGAGCGGCCATGCCGACTGGGATGCAAGTCCTGGATTTCCCAGCCTTGACCACATCTCCTCGGAAACGTACGGGGCAAATGGTGACAACATGGAAACACGGGTAGAGAGGACCTCGCGGAGGACTCCTGCATGGTCATGCCTTCCCTTCGCCTCTGACCTCCTTAGGTACCATTGTATGTCAGAGTCAAATTCGTATAGGAGGTGGTGGAGTGCCTCCCTTAGTCTCATTTTCTGGATGGAGTTTGTGACCCTGTCTATAAGCTGCTGCAGGCGGCTGACAATCCAGCGATCCTCCTGCTCGAGGCTACCGACTTTTTCAGATTTGAATCTTGAAGACTCTTCCATCATGCTCTCAAGCTTGGTCCTTATCCCATGGACCGCCTCCTGGTTAAAGTCTGCGTCCTGTAGGAGCTCGGCAGAGATGAGAATGGCAAGGCGTATAGGATCTGCTCCATGGGATCTTATCGCGTCTCTCAGCGGGATTATATTCCCCATGGATTTTGACATCTTCTTGCCATCCATTAGGACGGAGCCGTTGACCACGATCCCTTCCGGCCAGTACTTTTTTGGGAATATTGCGACGTGGTTGAAGATGAAGAAGGTGAGGTGGTTTGGTACAAGGTCCCGTCCAGAGTGCCTTGCGTTGACTGGATAGTAATATTGGAATTCTTTTTTCATTAGGTCAAGAATTTCGGGGGGAATCTTGGATTCGGAGGACACCGTCTGAGCATCGCCTTTCTCTAGGAATATGTAATCAAAGAAGGAATCGGTTATGCTGCTTGCTGTTATATCTCCGGAGTTGGCAAACTTGGAGATGGTATAGTATGCCATGTAAATGACAGAGTCTGAGAGGCTCTCTATAATCCAGTTCTTGTCCCACGGCAGGTTGGTTCCAAGGCCATGTTGTCTTGCACACGCCCTCTCCTTGAGCCAGTCTACCACATGGTCGAACTCGTTTCTGATCTCTTCCGGCAGGATCTTCATCTCGTTAATCCATGAGTGAACATTTTTCTTCCACTGAGGATTTGAGTAGTCAAGAAACCACTGGTTGTCAAGTAGCTTCACGACGCATTCCGTTCCGCACCTGCACCTTACAGGGTTCTCGTTAAGCTCGTAGAGAATGTCGGCATCCCCGCTGTCAAGAATCCATTTCTTGACTTCTTCCTTGGCTTCCGCTACCGATCTGCCTGCAAAACGATCCGTGTTCTGCTTAAGCCTGCCACCGTAGAACTCCTTTGAATAAAGTTCCTTGGTGGCCTCTTCAAGCTTGGGACTCCTCTGGTTCTCTATGCCAAGCCTTGCAATGACGTCCCTTGCGGGTATCTCGCCGTATCCTGCTGTCTCTATGATGGGTATGGGCCTAACCTCGGAGAGCGGTGGCAGGCCAGGGTATGAGATGCCATCCTTTTTGAGGTCTTCGAGTGCCTGATAGTCGAATGGGGCGTGCGCGGGGACTGACATTACCACGCCCGTCCCGTTGTCGCTGCTCACAAAGTCGGCGGGCAGAATTGGTATCTCACCGTGCCTCTGGGGGATGTGAACAGTCTTGCCAACAAGTTCCAAGCCAGTGATTTTTCCTGTCCTTTCCACCTTCTTGTTGAGGAAGGCCAGCTTGGTCGCACACTGGGGGCTGACTATCCATTCCTCCCCGTCCACTCTTACAACCTCGTAGGTGACGGCTGGATTTATCCAGATGTTGGTGACCCCGAATATCGTCTCGGGGCGAAGTGTCGCAGTGGGAAGGATGCGGTCTCCAAGCCTGAACTTGATTACGACATATTCTGTAAAGCTTGGTTCGACGTCACCGAGGGTGTCGTGCTGGGAGACGGGATTCTGGTCCTTGGGACACCATCCTACTGGGTGGGTTCCTTGTACTACGAGACCGCCTTCCCTCAGCTTTCTAAACTGCCACTCTATGAATTTGTTGTAAAAGGGATCAATCGTGGTAAATTCGCGTCTCCAGTCTATGGAGTAGCCCATCTCGATCATGCCTGACTTTATCTCGCGGTGGAAATAGTCCGCAATCTTTACTGGCTCTGCGAACTCTCTTATCGCCTTGTCGGGTACCTTGTATATGGTCCTGAAAGCATCTATGATGCCCTTGTCGTTTTCCTGGACCCTTCTTGCCATGCCGAGGATTGGAGTGCCGGTGTAGTGAAATCCCATTGGAAAGAGAACGTTGTATCCCCGCATCCGCATGAACCTAGCATGTACGTCGGCAAGAGTGTACGTCCTGCCGTGGCCTATGTGTTGCGGCGAGTTGGGATACGGATATGCTACCGTGACAAAAAACTTTTTCCTGCCGTCGGGATTGCTTTCAAACTGCCTCATCTCATCCCACCGTCTCCTCCATTTCGCCTCCATCTGGATCCAGTCCATCACATTCACTTTCCTAGGACGAACTGCTCGCAAGCCACGAGCGCCTCCTTTACCTTGAGAATGTCTTTTCCCCCGCCCTGTCCGAACGTGTCTTTCCCACCTCCGGAACCGCCGAGGACCTTGGAAACATCCCTGACAAGATCTCCTGCCTTCTTCGTCTGTGCGGCCTCGGTGCCTGAGAATGCGATTACACGGATTGATCCGTTCTTTACTATCATGGCACAATAGATGAGGGATTTGTCAAGTCCAACAGCCTGCTCTCCGATGGCAATGTGGTACTCCTCGTCGAGTTCCTCGTCGACTGTGCAGAATAACCTAACGGTACCGAGACTCTTTGCTTGGGCAATTGCTGCATGTGCAGATGCCTCTGCCGTCCGTTTTATTATCTGCTTTACCCTTCTCTTAGCGTCATCTCCATCCTTTATGGCATGGTCAAATGACTCTAGCAACTTCTCACGGCTGGAACCGAGAGACTTTACGATTTGTGAGATCTTTCTGTCCTGATTCTGGGTGTACTTGAGTGCGGCCTCGCCAGCGACGAACTCGAGTCTTACCACGCCGTCCTGAATCCTTTCAGATTTTGTAATCTTGATGAGGCCAATCTCGCCCGTCTTGCTTACATGGGTTCCGCCGCATGCCTCAACATCGAGCCCGTCTATGTTGACTATCCTCACTAGCTTTACTGGCACAACGCCTCCTTGGTAGATCCTAAACCCATATCTTTGCTCTGCATCGCCACGCTCGAACTCGTTGATTAGGACCGGGACATCCTTCCTTATGGCCTTGTTTGCAAGATCTTCTATCTTTGTGATCTCGTCCTCAGTGAGGTTGGAGTGGTGGGTAATGTCTAGTCTGGCATAGTCCTTTTCCTTGAAGGCGGAGTGCTGCCAAATCCATGAGCCTAATGCATTTCTCGCGGATGCATTTACCACATGGGTGCTGGTATGATGGCGGGTGATGCCGTATCGGCGTGGGACGTCTATCTTGCAGGACATGGTCTCCCCCTCTCTTGGAGATCCTCCACTGGTCTCGTGGACTACCACATTTCCATGCTTTGATACGTCAACTACATCGTAGGTTCCTATCTTTCCGTGGTCAGGCTCCTGACCCCCGCCCCTTGGGTAGAAGGAGGTTCTGTCAAGTATGACATACCTTCCATTTATGACCCGCAGTATCGTAGCCTGGAACTCGTGGGGATCCTCTTTGTAGTAGAGGAGTGATGTCTCGGGGAGTCCTGATAGGTCAAGCTGGATGTTCTTCTCGACCTTTTCTGACTGGTGGAGGTCCGACAGCCTCTCGTAGAAGGTCGGGGGTATCTCGGTTATAATCTGGGTCTCCTTCAGAAAGTCCGGCGTTATGCCGTCTGACTCGTATAGGCGAATGAGATCCTCAACTGAGAGCTGCTTGTTCTGGTTCCTCAGCGTGCTTGCTATGTTTGTCATTCTCGTACGTGATTCCTTGTATCTGTCCTTCTCGATCCCGAGGATGGTCTTGACATCCTTCCTTGTTTCCTCAAGCTCGCGGTAAGTCATCTTGAGGTAGTCCACATGGTGATCTATGAGCTCGTCTAGATTAAAATTCCAACCAAACCTGTCCATAGTGGCAAGGGTGCGCCTTAGGATCATCCTTAGGTTGTACCCGCCACCTACATTGGAGGGGAGGGCTCCGTCAGATATCGCAAAGACGAGAGTTCTAAGGTGGTCTGCTATGAGGTAGATGCCCTCAAGGGGTGAAATTATGCGGTCAATCACCCCGTTGTCTATGCCTGCAAGTGAGGCCGCTCTCTTCCTTGCTATGGCAAGGTCGGGCGACTCGGAAAGTGTCTTGGCGATGGCACGGAAATATCTTGAGATCACTTCGGAGTGGGAATCGATACCGGCCTTTTCCAACATGATGCTCGTAATGGGGCCGAAGCAGCAGTCGTACGCGGTGGGGGATCCCATGGTTATCCATGCAAACCTCTCAAGGCCTGCACCCATGTCAATTATCTTCTGGTCGAGGACTGTGTATTTGTCTGGTTCTCCTTGGAACTCGGTAAAAACTGCATTGCCGAGCTCAAGCCCGCGTACGAAATATTCGAGAGAAGACCCGAACGAGCCACCGCCTGCCCATACGTCCTCGACAAAAACGATTTCATCCTTGGGGATGCCGAACCTTTCCGTAAGCAGCCTGAAATCGAGCTCGACGCACCTGTCCTTCCAGTAGCCGTCGGAATTTGGTATGCTGTGCTGGCCTATCATGCAGAAGCTCGAAAAGTGCCTCCCGGTAACTCCGACATTTTCGAGATCTTTGAAACGGAGGCAGGTCTGAGGCACCACCAAGGGGTTGGCAGGGAACTCGAAGACTACCTTTGAGCCCATCACCCTCTGAAAGTCTACTATTGATGCAATGGTGAAATAAAGATCATCGCGCCACCGGCATACGACTGGATACCGGCTTACCGACTTGTGACCGTTGGCTACAAAAAAGGATTCGACCTCTTTCCAAGCGCGGGCATAATCAAACCGCTTCGAGGTGGGGGGTTCTCCTATGAAAGAATAGCTGTCCTCTACGTGGTCAGGGCAAAGCGTTTTTCCGTCGTCTAGCACCCAGAAATATCTGCCACACTTGGAACATGCCTTTCGCTTAAAGCCCTCGTTTTCAAACAGCGCGACCTTGTAAAACCTCGCAGGATCAGCTGAGAACTTTGTGAGGATGCGGTCCTTGTCCATTTCAAAAGTTTTTGCTCTGAAGGATATTAAGCATTCTGAGGAAATTCTGCGTATGTATGAAAATTTGCATACATCTGCTTGGTCGGAAGCAACACATTAAATATGATCTTTCTTGAGATTTTCATATGTTCCTTTTTGAAGGCAAGGGATGGAAGGAGGGTGATTATGTTTTTGCATCGCACCCGAACGGCACCTATAGGGATATAGTGATAGGAATGGTTACCGGCGTCGAGGAATCCAAGATAGGGGTAAACGGCATTGTCGTAAATGCGGTAGGACTAAAGAACAAAGTAGCGCAAGGCAAGGCAGGACCGCAGTCTGAGCAAGTCCTGAGGAGCCCAAATCCAAAGGAGGCCGTCTTTGCACTTATCTACAGGGTCGAACATGACAACTTTATCGGGGTGTTTGATGTCAAGAAGGACCCGGTTGTAAAGCTGAACAAGATCATGTACACCATACTTACTGGATGGATAAGGGAGTCGATTCCCGAGATGATAAACAATGTGATCTCTCTGCCGGACGGGCCGGAGAGGGATCAGGCAAAGAGGGTCTTGAAACAGAGGATGGATACGCTGTATGACAAGGACCTGAAGAGATACATGTATTCGGTTTGTAGAAGCCTGAAGATTCTCAACTAGCAGCCCGCTTGGAATTTTTCTAGATAATCTCCATAGTTTTATATTATGGCTGTTGGGAATTTTGGTTACGATGGAATACGTATATGCTGCGTTACTCTTGCACAAGGAGAAGAAGGAGATTAACGAGGCGAACATTGGTAACATAATCAAGGCTTCCGGAGCAGAGGTAAATGAAGCTCAGGTAAAGGCCCTCATCGCGGCCCTCGCCGATGTCAATATTGAAGAGGCGATAAAAGCCGCGCCAGTCGCAGTGGCGGCAGCAGCTCCAGCGGCCCCGGCAGCGGGAGGAGCCAAGGAAGAGAAGAAAGAAGCAGAGACTTCTGCAAAGAGCGAAGAGCAGGCAATGGAAGGCCTGTCTGCGCTGTTTGGTTAAACCTGTGAATCTTTTTACAATTTTTTACGCCCTCAAGATTATTTACTCATAGATCCCATACCATTTGAGTTGACCGTGATCTCAATGCCAGTACAGGATACCGTTCTTGCCCTGGATCTCTTTGGTACGATGGCATTTGCAGTGACCGGTGCTTTCAAGGCTATAGAACACAAGGCAGACATCGTGGGCATAATAATTCTGGCAACCATAACAGGCGTAGCAGGGGGGACCATTCGGGACGTTGTACTGGGCCACTTTCCTCCCCACTCGGTCTCGGATCCATATTATGTTGTAATAACTGTGGCTACCGCCGTAGCGATCTTCTTCCTTTATCCTAGGCTGCAGGGGCACTGGAATCTTTTCCTGAAGTTCGATGCAATAGGCCTTGGAGTTTTTACTGCAATAGGGTCCACGTTTGCATACGAGGCATACGGGATGAACTTTCTAGCAATCTGCCTTGGGGGGATGATGACGGCCATAGGCGGGGGAATTCTGCGCGACGTTTTCGTGAACGAGATGCCCTTGGTCTTTGAAAAGGAACTTTATGCGTCTGCAAGTTTTGCAGGTGTAGTTGTCTTCTTCCTGTTTTTAGGAGCAGGATTCAATCTTGAATTTGCCGGCATAATATCCATTGTAGCTGCTACATCGCTGAGGCTGGTAGCAATGAAATACAACTGGAATCTTCCAAAGGCTAGGGAAAGGTAGCCCCTACTGGGGGGTATAATTTTTGAGCTTGCCTGCAAGTGCTGAGGCTTGGGCATGGGCCTTTTGTAAAGTCTGCCTCTTTGTGTCTTCAGTGAGATAACCTGTCTCTGTTGCAAGGGATCTTGCCTGCTGGGCTGCCTTGGCAAGAACTGCAGTGACGTTGTCCTTCGTTACATAGCCTATCTCGATGGAAAGTGACATTGCTTCTTGGTGGGCCCTTGCAAACGCCTCCCTATACTTCTCGACGTCGATTACCAATTCCTCTTGGCTGTAGACTGTGCTCTCCTCAAGGGCGGAGTTTAGGATGATCCCGGCTTCGACTGGCTTGACGTCAAGCTTGCTGAGGAGAGTTGCCAGTTTTGCCGATATGACATCGCCTTTCTTGGCGGCAGTTGAATCCTTTGTAATCCATATTGTGCCTTGGTCAATCTTCGTGGCAACCCCTGCTTCCTTGAAGTCGGTAAGGATTGGTCCTGGGGTGATTCCAGTATTTCCGGCCTTGATGACAACGTCGATGCTTGCCTTGTCGCCACCCCTTGCAGCCAGCATTATCTTGTTCCTGCCTAGGAGTATGTTCAGCTTGTGTGGGCTGAGATTTGTGAACATGAGGACACATTGTCCGACTAGCTTGTCGGCAAGTCTCTCGATTGCCGGAATCTTGAGCGTGGCGAGGGCCTTTTGGGCTACCTTGTCCTTTATGCTGATGATCTCAACCTCCCCCTTGAACTTCTTTCTTAGCGGCAAAAGCTGGGAGGAGCGCACCTTCTCCATCCTAACCAGTGCTATGACCTTGTATTTCTTCGGAAGTTCTTGAACTTGCTGGTACATCTGGACTTTCTTTTGCGGATAAGTAGTCCTGTTCTGATGCATCTTATTTTGCTCCTGCCACCTGTGGCTTGATTATCTTGCCCATTGTTGTCTTCACCATTATCTTTTTGATGTTCTTGTCACCACTTGGAAGCTTCTTCTCGATGGTGCCTATGATGGCATTTGCGTTTGCGAACAGGTCCTCGTCAGACATAGTCTCGTCTCCTATCTTGCATGCAAGTGAAAGGGAGTTTCTCAGCCTTACCCTGATGGATGACTTGAACCTATCCAAGATGGATTCTATGGGTGCGTTGAACGGTACAGGAGTAGGCATCTTTCCTCTAGGTCCCATGAACTGGCCCAAGGTCTTTCCGACGTTTGCCATTAGCTGGGTATCTGCAAGAAAGAAATCATAACCGTTGATGAGCTTGCGGGACTCCCTCTTGTTGGTGCCTATCTGTGCGACCTCCGTCCCGTCTACAACCCTGTCAGCATTTGCGTTCTTGGCCTTGAGGCCGAGATCCCCTGATGCGATGACGCAGACTGAAGCAGGATGGTTGAGCTTCTTTGGGAGTTGGACCGTCTCGTTGATTGCAAACCCTTTCTTGACATCTATATCCTTGAAAACCATGATGAGCTCAAGGGATTGCTTGAACTTCCTTTCCTTGGTGTTCTTTTTTGCCTCCGTTATCAACTGTGCTATCTGTGACTCGTTGATCATTACGAATGGGCTTTCTGAGTGCCTATTTAAAATCGTTTAGAGGAGGAATTGTTCGTAATCTCATGAGATCTAAAAATTTCATCTTATTTGCGTTATGATGTAAGAACAGCAGTTTTAGACAATAGAACTTACATTTATTAAATAGTAACAAAAAGTAGTCGCAAACTTGCACAAATTTGACGAACTGGACATGAAAATAATAACCGAACTTAGCCGTGACGGAAGCATCTCGGTTCCAAACCTCTCGAAAAAACTTGGAATTAACACTTCTGTGTTGTACAGCAGGATAAAGAGGCTGGTAAAAAAGAAACTGATAAGGAAATTCACGATAATCGTGGATGAATCCCTTATAGGGATTGGAGTGCGTGCCACGATGGGGATCAACAGGGATCCCAAACTCAAGGACCCCATTCACAAAGCACTGATGAGGACTCCTGAGGTGATTGAGATCTCCGAGGTCACAGGAAGATTTGACATACTCATCACACTACGCTCGAAGAACTTGGAGGAATTGCACACAGTAGCAATCGAGAAGATAGGGAAGATAGAAGGAATTCAGAATACGGAAACCTTTGTAGAGCTACAGAGAACCGAGAAAGATCCTGTCTATGCTCTTGTAGAATAAATTACTTGAACTTGTCGTCCCACTTGCCAGAAGTTATTTCCGCAGTTACTTCCTTGGGATTCTTCCCATCGACCTTCACTCCCAAGCAGAGGCATGTACCTACTACTTCCTTTGTGGCAGCCTTTGGGTCCGTGGCGTAGGACGAGTCTATCTTCAGTTTTGCAACCTTCACAGCCGAGTCCAAAGTGATATCCCCAACCCAAGTAGCCCCTGATGTTCCGGAGCCCTTCTGGAGGCCTGCCTCTTTTAGGATCAATGCGGCCGCGGATGGGATTCCGACATCTACCGACCACTGTTTTGTCTTTTTGTCGACGGATACGGTGACAGGCACCTTCATGCCCTCAAAATCCTTTGTCTTTTCGTTGATGGCATTTACTATCTGCAGAATGTTGACACCTAGTGGCCCCAATGTTGGTCCCAAGGGAGGGCCTGCGCTTGCCTGACCGCCAGTCACAAGTGCGGATACTGTTTGGACATCTGCCATAATCTCATTTCCCACTTTCCTGTAAATTTAATCCTTCCTACTGGGAAGATGGTTTCAGATAGTTGGCATCAACCGTCACAGGCAACTGGTACGGTGCATCAAGTAAGATTACAGTAGCTTCCTCCTTGTCGTGGTCAATCCTGGTTATGGTGGCCTTCATGCCCTTGAAGGGACCGCCGATTATCTCCACTATCTGGTCAACTGATAGTTCAGATACTGTGGATTTCTTGACTAGGTATCCCTCGATATCTTTGAACTGTAGCTCGCCTCTCAGCTGCCCTCTGATGTGTCGCATGCCTTGGAGGGCGTCAAACGCAGCGTTTGCGTCTATTGCTTCTATTATGACATAACCCTTGAGGTTCTCAAGGAGGAGGACTGACTGGAGGTTCAGCTTTTTCAGCTTGATCCTGTTTTCCAGAAGGCCTAGGACGACTTTCTCCTGGCCCCCGGTCGTCCTTACCGCAAAGAAGTGGGACTTGATCTCTTGCGTCAATCCTATCCGTGTCCTAGGTTGATTACTGCAAATGTGAACTCAATTATGAAACCGATGCCGCCAACGGTAGCGATTCCCAGAACAACCAATCGCAAGTGCTGCATGTAGTCGTCCTTGTCGGACTTCCTTGCAAGCTTCATGGTGTTTGCCATGTCCTTTAACATCTGTCTTGGATTTACCATCAAAAGGCAATACCAAAGTGTACTTATAATTCTTATTTTGGCTGACGGAGTTACTTGCCAGTTGATCATCTGATCATGCCAAGGGGTCGGATACGTAAGGAAGACCTATGCCTCATGTTGAGACAATCCTTCATCATGACATAATGGCCAAGTCGTTTTCAGGCTTGAGCCATAATGTACAACCATCAATTCCACCAATGTTTCCATACGTGAGGACTGATTGAAAGGGTGCATGGAAGAAACAATCTTGGCTGGAAATCGAGGGCCAGTTGTAATGGTAGCAAAGGCCTGCAAGTTTGGCAGGTTGACGTGAAATGTGCTTTTGGCATGCAAGATAACTTTTAGGTGAAGCAGGGAGGCGAAACATGGGAGAAGAAAGGCCACTAATCTGGAATCGCTGGAGGCAAGGGTACTTGTGGCGTAGGTCTGCACTGAAACAGAACCGTTTTATCAACCGGCTTTTCTGGAACGAACCTCATGCAGTCTTATTTGATAAGCAGGACTGCAGCACGAGCCTTCTGCGAGACAGCTGTTGATACGCTTCCCATCATCATCCAGTTCTCGCCCTTGCCCCTAGTACCCATGATTATGAAGTCTACGTTGTTTGAGTTGGCAAAGTCTATGATGGAGTCGGAAATCACGGAAGAGATGAATATCTCGGTCTTTACGGGGATCAAAAACCTTTCTCCAAGCTGGTGGATCTTGTCAAACTGTCTCTCAATCGATGCAAGCCTCTCCTTGTCGACGATTTTCTTCCCGTACTCCTCCGTATCGGTGATGGGATCTGTGATTGTGGAACCGGACATCACCGTACCGACTGTGATCGCGGCCGTGTATTTTCTTGCCAGGTCAAGAGCGAATTCGAAGGCGCGGTTGGAATAGGCCGAACCGTCATAGGGCACAAAGATGTGCCTTACAAGGGAACTCTCCATTTCCCTGCATGAGAGGTTGGAGCAGACTATCTGTTTCTGCTTTAGGTCAACCGCAATCTCGTGGAGATGTCCGCATCTGCCCTCCCTGCATTCTGGCATCCTTCTTTCTATCCGTATGGTGTACCTTGACATTGGATCTCCTATGCCACCAGCTTGTCCGGGATGTACAATAAGCATCAGTTTGTTTAAAAAATAGAACACCATTTGGGAAGGACAGATCGTCTGGCGGGAGGATTTTAGTTTAATAACGGCATTTTGGTCGGTATTGCATGCAGTTGCTTGTAGCATACGAGTCTGACCCTGCAGGATACAACATGGCATCCTACATAGCCGAGGGACTAAAGTCACGGGGGGACGGTCTCTATACTGGAAAGAAATTTGATCTGGTAATAATAAAAAGCCCTGCAATCTCCGCCGACTGGCTTGAGGATAGGTATAGGTATGAGGGGTACGTCTTTTTGTCAAAGCATGCGGCTGAAAGCGGGAAGCTAGCGCTAACATGTCACAGCACGGGAAACTTTTCTGAGGCCCTGTTTGGGGGGTATGCCAAACAGGTCGCCATACCGCATCCGCATCTGCAGAAATCATACATGCGACACCTGTGG
Organism: Nitrososphaerota archaeon; assembly: GCA_028866895.1. Taxonomy (GTDB): domain Archaea; phylum Thermoproteota; class Nitrososphaeria; order Nitrososphaerales; family Nitrosopumilaceae; genus Nitrosotalea. Next base: position 101,129 of record JAGWHF010000003.1, on the reverse strand, counting down.
GATAGGAGGGATGATTTTTCAAAGTTTGAGATTACTATAGAGGCTACGCATCACGGGCCCACGGCCCTTGGAAAGCCTGTCCTGTTCATAGAGGTTGGGACAACACAGAGCGAGTGGAATGACAAGGATTTGTGTAGGAGCGTGGCTGACATAGTAGTTGGAGAGTTAGGAGGCAGTGAGGAAAGGCACCAGGTGGCGATTTGTTTTGGCGGCACACATTATCCCACGAAATTCAATAGGGAACTCATCGAGGGAGAGTTTGCACTTGGGACCGTGGTACCAAGGCATGCGCTAGGGGAGGTAGATGAGGTTCTCTTTGCACATATACTTGAAAGAAACAAAGGAGCAACCCACGCACTTGTGGACTGGAGGGGACTTGCCAGGAGCAAGCAAAAGATGGTTGATCTTATAGGTAACGCAGGGCTTGAGTTGGTGAAGGTATGAAACTGGAGGAAAGGGTTTACAAAAAATTATTGGAGGTTCCAAAGGGCAAGGTCACGACTTATGGGGATCTTGCAAAGGCGGTGGGGCTGAAAAATGGTCAGAGAGCGATCGGAAGGATGATGAACAAAAACCCGTATCCTGTGATTGTACCGTGCCACCGTGTGATAATGTCAAGCGGCAGGGTGGGAGGTTATGCGTGGGGAGAGGAGATAAAGACCAACATGCTGGAAAGGGAGGGTGTGCGGATTAGGAATGGAAGGCTCGCAAATCCCGATCTGATTCATAGGTTTTAGGTTTACTTTTTGGACTTGACTTCGGTTATCAGGCTTCGCAGGTGGGCCAGATTTCTCACTTGGTTGCCGCTTACCTGTTTGTAAAGTTTCCAATATGCATCGTTGGTAATTTCCTTCCTTGACTTGGAGACATGGAGCTGGTGCCGCATGGCCCTTATACGTTTCACATAAATCTCCTTCTTGCCCATTCTTGCACCTTTCCTGCCCTTCTTCGAGCCTTGTTTCTTACTTCGTTTTTTGTGTTGGACTTTCTTAAAATAAGAGCGTCCCTTGGAAGTTCCCTTGATTGCCTTGACCTCGATTACATTCGCCGTTATGAGACTCCTGATGTTGTCTCGCGTGATTGCATCCGCCACATCATCAAGGTATGCAGGATCGAATTTCACCCTGTCAGCTCCTACGCCGAGGATTCTTGAGACGAGCCGCCTTTTTGATTTAAGATTTACTACCACTTGTTGACACTCTCGCGTTGAAAACCTTGAACTTCTTCTCCTTTGCCTTGGCTATTATCTCAAGCCTCTTCCTCTTTCCTACCCCGTGGCCGAACCTGATGCCATCGGTCTTGGGATCGAGCCTCTCTAAATCTTTCAAATTATGAACCAGATTGTCAGTATAGCCTGATGGATGTAGGCCTCTTGCGATCTTTGGCCCACCGTAGCCGATCTTTACCAGTGATGGCCAGCCCTTTTTCTGTTTTCTCTGGTGGTTGTCTATGCCCTTTGGTTTCCTCCATGACTCTGAAAGTCTTGCATATCTCCAGCTTTCCTGTCTAACGAAACTAGGTTTATTTTCTAGAACTTTCTTCCTCAACTCGAGCGCATCCTTGTTGATCGGCATGTAGACGTCTCTGCTTGAATTTTACAATAAATACGTTTCTTGTTCTAGTATGAATGATCCGAAGAGATAATAAGGAAATTGCAAGAAAATGGTCTATCCAATGATTGAGGATTTGGAACCGGCCAGTACTCGTCTGGTAGTATCTCAACTAGAACAGATCGGCATCAGGCCTGGGAACATACGAAGAAACCTCCGGGTCCAAGATCTGATGGATGTTATAATCGAGAAAAATGAGGGTACTCTGACCCTTAACAAGGCTGTGGCGGTAAGGACTGGCAAATACACTGGGCGATCACCTGACGACAGGTTCATAGTTGATGACGAAATGACCCACGACACCGTAGACTGGGGTAAGATCAACCACCCGTTCCCAAGCAACAAGTTTGAGAATCTGCTTGGGAAGATGAAGAAACACATTGAGAACAAGGATATATTCGTCTTTGACGGTTTTGTGGGAGCCGATAAGAATCACAGGCTCCCCATTAGGATTATCACCGACCATGCCTGGCAAAGTCTCTTTGTAAGGCAGCTCTTCATTAGGCCTACAAAGGAGGAACTTGAGGAACACAAGCCAGAATTCACGCTCCTTGCCATAAATGATTTCAAGGCTGTACCGGAGGTAGACGGTACAAGGTCTGACGTGTTCATAATTCTGAACTATTCCAAGAAGATCGTCCTCATAGGAGGTACACCATATGCTGGTGAGATAAAGAAGGCCATGTTTTCAGTAATGAATTATTTCCTTCCTGCCAAGGGTGTATTTCCAATGCACTGCTCGGCAAATATTGGGAGGGAAGGGGATACCGCCCTCTTCTTTGGACTTTCTGGCACAGGCAAGACTACGCTGTCTGCGGATTCCAACAGGATGTTGATAGGTGATGACGAGCATGGATGGTCAGAAAATGGTGTGTTCAATTTCGAAGGAGGATGCTATGCAAAGTGCATAAACCTGAACAGGGAGGCGGAACCGCAAATCTGGGACGCCATAAAGTTTGGGACCGTTCTTGAGAATGTCGTGGTGGATAGGGAGTCGCTGGAGCCCAACTTTAATGACAGCAGCCTGACGGAAAATACCAGAGCCGCGTATCCTCTTGATTACATACCGGGTGCAGTCATACCAAGCTTGGGCGGGAATCCGGGCGTTATAATATTTCTTACCGCGGATGCATTCGGGGTGATGCCTCCAATCGCAAAGCTGACGAAGGAGGGTGCGATGTACCACTTCATGTCAGGTTATACAAGCAAGCTGGCGGGGACGGAGAGGGGCATAACGGAACCTAGGGCAACATTCTCGGAGTGTTTTGGGGCTCCATTTATGTCAAGACACGCATCAGTATATGCAAAACTTCTTGGAGATAAGATAACAAAGCACAACACGAATGTGTATCTTGTTAACACGGGGTGGTCCGGAGGACCATATGGGATAGGGAAGCGGATGAATATATCTCATACAAGGAAGATGGTGACAGCGGCACTCACAAGGGAGCTTGAGGGAGTCCGGTACAGACATGATGATGTATTCAACGTTGATGTGCCTACGGAATGCCCCGGAGTGCCGTCCGAAGTGCTTAACCCGCGCAATACCTGGTCGGAGAAAGAGGCCTATGACAGTTCGGCAAAAAAACTTGCCCAGATGTTCGTGGAAAACTTTAGGAAGTTTGGCAGTGTTTCAAGGGAGATAGTGGACGCAGGGCCCAGAGTCTAGGACTTCATGCGTCTTGCTCCAAGCCCAGCAGCCACGACGGCAACCGCAATGGCAGAGATGATGCCTGCCTCTCTGGAGGGTACGCCGATATTCTGTAGGTCAATTGGGTTTATTTCCGCAGGCTTGCCTACCATGACCGTCTGGTAGGCCTCGTCGGTCCTGTTTGAGCTTGCTATCTGGGCAATGATCCAGTAGTTGCCTTTTTCATAGACGGCAAGGGACCTGGCATGGTCAGGGGTTATTGCGGTACTCTTAGTGTTGTCCGTGCCTGCCTCCGTGAGGAATATTTTAGCATATGTCCATCTGCCGGGGTAGTCGAGTGAGAAGTATAGGGTACCGTTTTTTTGGCGCACAATGAGGGTACCATTGGTGACATGGGTTATGACGGGAATGCGGTATTGTGTACGGGAGTCGCTCAGGATTAGGAAACCATCGTAAGATCCTTCGCTTACTTTGTTTTGTGAAATTTTTACTTTGAGCGTATCGTTAAATTGGGTTGAGGAGAAGGAAAGCCCGGGTTCGCTGGAATGGAACGAAACTCTGAGTTTAGGAATTGGTGAACTGTCCACTGTCATGATGTGGAGCGTCTTTACCTCGGACGTATTGTCCAAACTTAGGTTGAAGACGAGACTGTGTGGACTGAAGATGATCTTAGAGTCCAACGCCCTTGTAATGTTCAGGCGTCCACTGCCTACAAGTGAGATGGGAAACGGGTTTCCATAAGCATCGGTTACGGGATCCGTTGTAGTTACAAGCAGCGATGCCACATCTGCAGGGGACATCCACGGGTACTTTTGAAGGATGATCGCAGCGGCCCCTGCCACGTGGGGTGCGGAAAAACTTGTTCCGCTTGTGAGGTTGTACTTTCCTCCAAGGGTGGTAGAATTGATGAAAACTCCTGGTGCAACAAGGTCCGGCTTTATGTAGAATGGTGAGACTGGCCCCTCTGAGCTGAAGGGGGCAGCAAAATCGGGATGGTAAAAGACGTCAAGCCTTCCAATGGTGGAAGGATCTATCTTTGACTTGAGTGCAAGGCCGTCCTGCTGTGACATGGAAATGACGGGAATCCTGGGTGCATACGACGACGTCGAATTCGGCACTACCAGTTCACCAAGGAAGTTGCCCGTCTCATTATTGAAAATGACAAGTGCCTTTGCACCATGGTCTGCAGCGTTTTTTTCCTTCTCTGCAAAGTAGACCTTCTGACCTTTGACGTCACTTCCGCGCTCCTCTAGGAGTATGGAATTTTTCACGTCGATATTTTTGAGGTCCTCTGCCCTGCCGTATCCACCATATACTATGTGTCCTTTTAGCGGACCATGAAGTCCTGCGGATCCTACCATTGGAAGGACGTTGTACTTCTTTCCTCCAACCTCGAACGTGGCTACGAGGCTTGAGGTGACGTTGTTATAGGAGGCACCTACCGTAATCGCGTTAAAGTCCCTCCCAGGGCTCCCTATGGAATCATTCTGAGGACCATTATTCCCGGCTGCAACTACTACGACAATTCCCCGCTTTACGGCCTGATCAATGGCATCATCGATCATGTAGTTTGTCCTGTTGACTCCGAGGCTTATGTTTATGACGTTGACTCCGTCCTCCATTGCGCGCTTGATGGCGCTGACGATAAAGTTTGACGAAACATCCTCGCCTGTTGAGGAGACCTTGTACGCAAGTAGCTTCGCCTTTGGGGCAATCCCTGTAAACTTGCCGTCAGCCGCAATTATTCCCGCAACTTCTGTTCCGTGTCCGTCGGTATCAAGGGGCTTCTGGCTAGGGTTCATGTAGTTGTATCCGCCTATTATCTTGCCAGAGGGGCCGTAGCCAAGAAGATCCGGATGTTGGTAGTCTATACCGGTGTCTATTATTCCAACCTTGACTCCCTGTCCCTCTAGGCCTTCGAGTCTTGCAGCATCGACTCCTACTAACTCCATACTTTTTTGATCTTGCAGGGAATACTGCTCGCTTAATCTTGGTGCGAACAGGGCTGCGAGAAAAACAAGGATTAAGGGAAGAACCAGTATTCTGCGGGCCACGACTTACCTGATGTTTGCTTAGATAAAATGCATTGCAACGACTCTGTTAACTTGCGGATTTGTGGTGTATTAAAGGCTCAGTTGCCATCAATCCGAACGTCCAAACTCTACAGCCGGCAACAGAACAATCCTGCGTCATATTGTGATTGATAGTGTTTAGTTTCAAAACCTCTGTTAAAACAGGCGTCATCAGTTGACGAAGACTGGGGAAGTCTGTTGGTAAATGGCTGTCTGACAAGCGTAAAACCGGACAAACAAATTGTGAGGCAAGCCTGTTGTAGGACAGGTTTGGGACGGGAATGGCATGCAAATGCCACGGTTCGAGTGGATGCACATGCAATGGAAGGGGTGGCGCAGGAATCCGAGACTGACGGTAATCCTGAAAGTGGAAGCAAGTGAGTTGATTTATCAACCGATATATTGACTGAACCGTTGTAACCAAAACCATAAATTGCAATAACTGGTGAGGAATTCTATGGCAAAATACGAACTTCCGAAATTACCGTACGCATACGATGCATTGGAGCCTCACATAGATGCCAGAACGATGGAAATTCACCATTCGAAACACCATCAAGGGTATACTGACGGCCTTAACAAGGCCTTGGAGACACTAGGTTCTGAATTTCAGAACATGGAACTTACAAAGCTGCTGGCAAGTGTGGAAAAGGTCCCAGAAAATGCAAGGGGCGCGGTGAACTTTCATGGCGGAGGATATGAGAACCACATGCTCTTCTGGACTAGTATGAAGCCAGGAGGAGGTGGGAAACCAGGAGGCAAACTGGCAGACGCAATAAGTGCGTCATTTGGCAGTTTTGACAGCTTCAAGGAGAAATTCTCAAAGGATACCACTGCAATCCAGGGAAGTGGCTGGGGCTGGCTCGCCTATAATCCGCAGAGCGGGAAGACAGAGTTTACCACGATGCCGAACCAGACAAGTCCAAGGACGAAAGGATTAATCCCATTGCTGGGATTGGACGTTTGGGAACACGCGTACTATCTCAAGTACCAGAATAGGAGAGCAGACTACGTTGGAGCTTGGTGGAACGTGGTGAACTGGGACGAGGTAGATGCGAGACTCTCGAAGGTAAAGGCATAGCCTTCCTTTTTTTGTTTTTTAATCGGTTCATTTTCAAAATTTTGGTTTTAGGTTGCCTTTGAAGGCTTGGGAGTGCTTTGAGTTTCAGAATGCATTTATAGGCGGGGAAGGGAATTTTTTGCAAATGAGTGAAGAGCAGGCGCAAGCCCTCATGCAACAGCTGCAAGCACTTGAGGGTTACTTGGCGGATGTCCTGCAGAGGGAGGAATCGGTGATGAGACTTTTGCAGGAGGCATCAGGCGCGGTAGAGTCCATGAAAACTGTAGGTGGAGAGACTGCAAGCGAGACGCTTGTGCCGGTTGGTATGGGAGCCTACGTCAAAGCAAGTATAGAACCTAACCAAAAGATCATTGTCAATGTGGGTGCTGGTGCCTCCATAGAACAGGACAGGGAATCGGCTATTAATTATGTGGAATCGCGAATAAAAGAATTGGAGGTTGTGCTCCAGCAACTAGCAGCTCAAAGGCAGGAGATATCATTGCGGCTTGAGCAAGGCCAGCATGAAATGAACAAACTTATACAATCAAGTCGCGGTTCTACCCAGTAAGGAAATCTATCATGTTTGAAAAATTACGGAATGCTTTCTCGTCAGCTGTCAAAAGCCTCGGGGAGAAGGAACTTAAGGAAAAAGATATCGAGGAGGTTTTGTTTGAGCTTGAGATAGCACTATTAGAGTCGGATGTGGCTACTGAGGTGATAGACATGATAAAATCTGACCTCAAGGGGAAGCTCGTCGGAACGACCGTCCAGAAAGACAAGATTGATGAATTTGTAAAGGAGAGCCTCAGGGAGAGCATCTCAAGCATGTTTGATTCTACGGCAAGGGTAGATATCATCTCAAACATACGCGGAAAGAAGGAGAAGGGAGAACCATATGTCATACTATTTATGGGTATAAACGGGACTGGCAAGACCACGACGATAGCAAAATTCGCCAACCTTCTGAGGGAAAACAAGCTGTCCTCGGTGATAGCCGCGGCAGACACATACAGGGCTGGAGCAATAGAACAGATATCGGAACACGGGAAGAGGCTCAACATCAAGGTAATAGCACAGAACTACGGGTCAGACCCCGCAGCTGTCTCGCGGGATGCCGTTCTGTATGCCAAGTCCCACAAGGTGGACTGTGTTCTAATAGATACTGCGGGTAGAATGCAGACAAGCAAGAACCTAATGGACCAGATGTCGAAGATAAACAAGGTGGTAAATCCTGACCTGAAGCTGTTTGTAGGAGACTCGCTTGCGGGAAACGATACTGTAAGCCAGGCAAGGGAGTTCCATAACTATGCCAAATTTGATGGAGCGATCCTTACAAAAAGTGACGCGGACGCACGTGGAGGCGCAGCAATTTCTATAGTGAAGATAACATCAGCTCCAATATTGTATCTGGGCGTGGGTCAGGAATACCAGGATCTGAGACCGTTCGACAAGATGTCATTTTTGGATTCGCTTTTTGGGCCAGAATCTGTGTCAGAGATTAGTACACAGCAAAAGCCGCAACAAAAGGAGGATAAAGTAACTGATGAAAAGATTTCTGACGAAATGACTACAAGGGCCGAAGTGAAACAGGAACAGGCAGCTCCAAGGGCCGAAGTGAAACAGGAACAGGCAGCTCCAAGGGCCGAAGTGAAACAGGAACAGGCAGCTCCAAGGGCCGAAGTGAAACAGGAACAGGCAGCTCCAAGGGCCGAAGTGAAACAGGAGGCAGGAGCCAAAACGGCTCAAGATGGTGAGGGAGATCCCTTTGCAGGAATTGCTACAAACGATATTGAGGACTATTCCGGTTTGTATGATGTAGCACCCCCAGAAAGTGACGAAGAGGCAAGGCAGATGGCGTCGAAAATTCGCAAGTGGGTTTCTGATGGCAGGCCAAAACCTGGAAAGAAGGCAGAAATGCGGGAAGAGGAGACTAGCGGAGAACTATCCCGAGAGGAAAAATCGAAGAAAAAACGTTCAATGTTTGGATGGATGAAGAAATGAAATTGAAAACCAAGGATCTCCTGACGTTAAACGAGTTGGATAAATCGGAATTGCTGGGAATGATAGATCATGCAATAAGGATGAAAAAAGATCTGAAAAGAGGAATTTCCAAACCTCTACTCAAAAATAAAACACTCGCAATGGTATTTCAAAAGCCCTCTACAAGGACAAGAGTCAGTTTTGAGACTGGGGCTTTTCAGTTGGGGGGACACGCCTTGAACCTTTCTGCGGATGAATTACAATTAAAGCGGGGAGAAACGATAGAGGACACAGCAAAGACGCTTTCACGATACGTTGACTTGATAATGGCGAGAGTATATTCTCATGAAGAATTGGAATTACTTGCAAAAAACTCTCCAATCCCTGTGATAAACGGATTGTCTGATTCTTTCCATCCTTGTCAGATTCTGGCTGATCTGATGACAATAAAGGAGAAGAAAAAGAAATTGTCAGGGCTCAGGCTGGCATGGGTGGGAGACGGAAACAACGTATGTAATTCGATGATATATGGTTGTGCAAAGGTGGGAATAAACATGAGTATTGCCACGCCAAAAGGATATGAACCAAAACACGATGTTGTCAAGGAATCAACCAAGTTGTCTGAGGTAAAACTTTCAAACAATCCAGAGACGGCTGTTGCTGAAGCTGATATAGTTGTTACAGATACTTTTGTCTCCATTCATCACCAGACTACTGACCGGACAAATGATTTTCTTCCCCGCTTTCAGGTAAATACTGATTTGATGAAAAAGGCAAACAAGTCAGCCATCTTCATGCATTGCCTTCCAGCCAAGAGGGGTCAAGAGGTTACAAGCGATGTAATAGACGGTCACCAGTCTGTTGTGTGGGATGAGGCGGAAAACAGACTGCACGTGCAAAAGGCTCTTATGGCTGCGTTGCTTGGCAGGCTCTGAAGGTTAGGAACCACTATGATGTTCGATAACGTGCCTTCAGGCAATACTGTGCAGGTCGGTAACGTTTTTTGACTCTCTGATCTGTTCTACGGAGGTTCACAACATGAACCTATCAAACGTTTATAAGAGCTTCACCAAAATTTTTTGTAAACAGGTAATATAGATGGGATATTCGCAAATATTGCGCCGGGCTAGGGAGGAAAAGACCAACTATGGCAGAAGAAGGAATCTTCTCATGGGTAGGCGTAACTTTATTACAGTTCAGATAACGAACGAGAACACGCTTGTACAGATTCACAAGCCAGAGCTGGAGGGCGACAAGGTTCTCTCATCCGCTCATTCCAGATCTCTGTTGAAGCAGGGGTGGAAGGGCTCCAGAAAGAGTATTCCTGCGGCCTATCTGACTGGATATCTTGCAGGAAAGAAGGCACTTGCTGGAGGAATTGGCAACGCAGTTCTCTATGTGGGAACAAGGCGGTATACGCAGAGAATCGCATCAGCCTTGAAAGGAGTAATTGATGCAGGGATAGAAGTACCAGCAGACGAAGAAACATTTCCTTCAGAGGACAGAATTTCTGGAAAACACCTGAAGGTGGCAAACGAGATTCAGAAAGTAAAGTCTGCCATAGACTCGGAGGTAAGATCTAAATGAGCAGAACAGAAACAAGGCAAAGATCTAGGGAGCCAGAGGAAGTATGGGTGCCAAGGACAACTCTGGGCAAACTCGTGGCTGCTGAAAAAATTACCACCATGAAGGAGATATACGAAAATGGCTACAGAATTCAAGAGGCTGGAATAATCAAAAAATTACTCCCTGGGATACGAACCGAGGTAATCGATGTCGGCATAGTGCAAAAACAGACGACAAACGGTGAATATACTAGGTTCAAGGCACTTGTCGCAGCAGGAGACGAGAACGGTTGGCTTGGCATAGGGCAGGGAAAATCAAAGCAGATGAGAATTGCGATAGAAAAGGCAACAAATCAAGCTTATCTCAACGTAAGCCCCGTAAAGTTGGGCTGTGGAAGTTGGGAATGCAAGTGTGACCAATACCATTCTGTCCCGTTTAAGGTTAGGGGGAGGGGAGGAAGCGTTACAGTTGAAATAATTCCAGGGCCAAGAGGACTCGGGCTGGTGGCTGGAGGAAACATCAGGAACTTGCTTAAACTTGCTGGGTTAAAGGATGCGTGGACAAAGAGTACCGGATCTACTAACACGATGACTTCTACGTCAAGGGCTGTTCTAAACTGCCTAAGGCAGACATTTAGTCAAGGTTGAGTGTAATGGGCAAAGCTTTCTTGGTGGTACGAATGAAAGGAACAATTAATGTGCCGCACTGGGCAAACACTACTCTGGACCTGCTCCATCTTGACAAGAGATTTAGAGCAACGATAGTTCCAGATAGGGATAACACGAAGGGAATGTTAAACAAGATAAAACACTATGTTTCTTGGCAAGAGATCGACGTGCCAACAGCAAAAGAACTGCTTGAAAAGAAGGCTAGAAAGGGAGGCTACAGAAAAGTCACCACAGAAGACATTTCGAAGCTGGGTTTCAAGACAACTGATGATCTTGCAAAGTCAATTGCCGAGGGATCTGTGGCACTGTCAAAGTTGAAGCCGCTCAAGCCGTGGTTTGCTCTGTCTCCTCCGAGACACGGTTTTAAGAGAAGCACCAAAAAGATGTATGGTGAGGGCGGAATACTCGGCAATCACAAGGAGCTGCTAGCACAAGTGAGGTTGATGATGTAGATGGCCACAAGACTGCGCAAGACTAGGAAGTACAGGGGAGGACGAAACCATGGCTGGGGACAGATTGGACAGCACAGGGCAAGCGGCCATAAGGGCGGACTTGGCAAATCTGGTATGCATAAACATCATTTTATCAGGATGCTTATGACGGACCCAAACCATTTTGGTCATGACTCGACCCACCCACCGCATCCAAACTTGGTAAGAAAGTGGGCAAGCGTCAGGGATCTGGACGATATCTACGCGAAACATGGAAAGCAAGAAGGGGGAAAGAAGGTGATAGATTTGTCCGAGCTTGGATATGACAAGTTGTTGGGAGGAGGTCAGACCAAGAACGCTTACGTTGTCAAGGTGGGACGTTTCTCGGCTACTGCCGAGGAGAAACTCAAAAAGTCTGGCGGCGAGGTGCTCGCAGCAGCATGAGTGAAGAGGGGACCCCGACCAGTTTTCTTAGAACGATAATCTCAAAGGCGGAAACCTACATTCCGCAGGTACCAAAGCCGAAAAAGAAGATACCTCTCCACATACGGCTGATTTGGTGCGGTCTTGCCCTCTTCATATACATGATTATGGGCCAGACTCCACTGTACGGTGCAACGACCCCCGCATTTGACTTCTTGGCGTTTGCAAGGGTAATCTTCGCATCGCAGCAGGGAACCCTCGTCGAGCTTGGCATAGGGCCTATAGTGACGGCGGGATTGTTGATGCAGCTGCTCAAGGGCTCTGAGATTTTTCATCTGGACTTCAAAAAGCCAGAAGACAGGGAACTTTACCAGACGGCAACAAAGATTGTTACCTATATTGTTATCATCGCAGAGGCCTCTCTGTACGGGATTGCAGTGTATGGCCCTAGGCTTCCAAACCACGAAACTGAGGTAATCCTGATAGGGCAGCTGATTGGTGCATCGGTGATAATTATGCTCCTTGACGAGCTGGTCCAGAAGGGTTGGGGCATCGGAAGCGGAATCAGTCTTTTCATAGCTGCAGGTGTATCGCAACAGATTATCTGGTCCATGATAAGCCCAATTCCTGCAGGAGATGGTGGTCCTGTTGGAGTTTTTGCAAACATAGTGGCCGCTTTTGTACATAACGACTTTAACAACCTGTTGTTTAGGGCCAACCAGATTCCAAGTGTGTTCAGCCTTCTAATCACCGTGGGTGTTATGCTCATACTGGTTTACACGCAGGGCATCAAAGTTGAGATTCCAATAGTATCGACGAAATACAGGGGGTTCTCCGCAGTGTATCCGATCAAGCTGATGTATGTATCAAACATTCCAGTCATCCTTGCATCAGCACTTACTGCCAATGCTGTGTTTATAGGCCAAATCCTCTGGGCCAACTTTAACCCCCGAAATGCCAATCAATTCCTGAATTTTCTAGGCATGTTCGATCCAACATCGCCATCCACCCCGACCGGTGGAATATTGTATTATGTGACTGCTCCTTTGGGGCTTGATATAGTTGCGCTTGATCCGGTCCGCGCCGTTGTCTACATACTTTTCATGGTGGGAATAGTTGTGCTCTTTGGCAGACTTTGGATTGAGCTTGGTGGTCTATCAGCAAAAAGCGCCGCAAAGAACCTGCTTGATGCAGAAGTGCAGGTGCCAGGGTTTAGGAGGTCCAACCAGCCGGTTGAAAGCCTCCTTCAGAAATACATTCCGTCTGTTACAATAATAGGTTCTATAATTCTGGGGTTGCTGGCGGGTATATCTAACGTTCTTGGAACCTTCGGATCGGGGACGGGAATGCTTCTTACAGTAGACATCTTGATAAACTACTACAACTTGCTTGTGAGGGAAAGGGTGGAAGAGGTAATGCCTGCCTTGGGTGCTCTGCTTGGCAGAAAGTAAAAGGGTAATTATTGTTGGGATTCCTGGGGTTGGAAAGACCACAGTCGTTTCAAAGGTTGTAGATCTGCTGAAGGAAAAAAATATCAGCGTTAGCGTCTCAATTTTCGGCACTGTAATGTTCGACGAGGCTAAAAAGACAAAGGGAGTTCAAAGCAGGGATGACCTGCGCAGGTTGACAGTCAAGGAGCAGAAGGAGCTCCAGTCGATGGCAGCACGAAAAATCGCAGCCATAACGGATGAAGCGGTCATAGTGGATACGCACGCATTCATATCGACAAAGGAGGGATTTTACCCAGGCCTCCCGCACAATGTTTTGGAGATATTGATGCCTGACAGCTTCATCATGATTACTGCCAGGCCGGAAGAGATCTATAACAGGAGGATGAAGGACACAACGCGAGTCCGAGACATTGTATCGATTGACGCAATCAAGAAGGAACTTGATGTTACTAGCGCTATGCTTTCTACTTGTTCTATTCTCTGCGGTTCGCCTATCAAGATGGTACTCAATACTGAGGGAAAGATAGATGAGGCTGCAAGGGGAATTGTAAGTGCGATGGGATTTAACAATGGAGTGGTATAGGATGTCTAATATTATAGAAGCTGCCCGTGGAGCGGCGGGCCGTATGTTCAAAGTAGTAGGAACAAGTTGAATTGTTTAGGTCAGTAGTGATATCGGGTCCGCCCGCAATCGGAAAAACCACCATAGCGAGGGGGCTGGCAAAGGAGTTTGAGCTAAAGTACTTGAGCGGAGGGGACGTGCTAAAGGACTTGGCAAGGGATGAGGGGTTCAGTACGGGAAGGGACGATTTCTGGGATACTGAGGCAGGAATGAAATTCCTAAACATGAGGAAAGGAAACCCACAGTTCGACAGGAAGGTTGACGAGAAGCTCAGGAACCTGTTCTTGACGGAGGATGTTGTGATTACGAGCTACACACTCCCGTGGCTTGTGGATGGCGGCATGAAGATATGGCTGGCTGGATCTCAGGAAAACAGCGCTAAAAGAATGACTACGAGGGACCATATATCGTATGAAGAGGCATCGGAAATAGTAAGGAAGAGATATGCGGAGAACAAGATGATATACAAGAAGCTCTATGGTTTTGACTTTGGGGACGACCTGTCCGTTTTTGACGCAATAATAAATACTGATGATCTAGGACCGGAACAGGTTCTTGAACAGGCCAAGGCTGCGGTGAAAAATCATTATGGGACTAAAACAGTTGGAAGGTCTTAGGGTCATAGACCAGGACATAACAAACGATTCGTACGGGACGTACTACGACAGCAGGTCGATAGAGCAGTTACTGAGCTATGGCTTCATATTGCTGGACAAGCCAAACGGACCGACAAGCCACGAGACGGTGGCTTGGGTGAAGAAGATACTTAACGTGGAAAAGGCGGGGCACAGCGGTACACTTGACCCGCAGGTTTCGGGCATATTGCCTATAGGGCTGGGGGAGGCTACAAAGGCGTTGATAGTGCTTCTTCTGGGACCAAAGGAATACCATGCACTGGGGAGGTTGCATTCACTCCCGTCGAAGGAGAGACTCGACGAGGTGTTGAGGCAGCTGACTGGAAAGATATACCAAAAACCCCCCCAGAGATCGTCGGTCTCAAGGCAGACGAGGATAAGGACTGTATATGAAATAGATGTCATTGAACAGAAAGAACGCCTCATTCTTGCGCGCATATTGTGTGAGGCGGGAACTTACATCAGAAAGATCTTTTACGACTTGGGTGAGATTCTGGGCCCAGGGGCTACTATGATAGAGCTGAGGAGAACTAGGGTGGGACAGTTCAATGAGGATTCAAATCTTGTAAGGATGCATGATCTTGTGGACGCATACGCACAATGGAAAGAGAAGGGTGACGAGTCGAAGTTGCGTAAGATTTTGATGCCTATAGAATACTGCCTCAGTGAGATAAAATCTGTCGTAATTCGGGATTCTGCCGTGGATGCTCTGTGTCACGGAGCACAGCTCGCAATACCGGGGATACTTGAGATCTCGTGGGGGCTCAAGAAGGGAGATCTGGCGGGGATTTATACCCAGAAAGGAGAAGTGGTGGCCTTGGCCGAGGCTATAATGTCCGAGGATGAGATAATCGAGAACACCAAGGGATTTGCATTTAAGATAAAAAGGATCATAATGGCCCCAAACACCTATCCGAAGAGCTGGCGTTCCAAGGCGGTAATTAACAGTTAAAAGGGAATCAGGCCCAACCCATGAAAGTTGATTCCAAGAGGGGCAACAGTATGTTTCATAATAGGCGTCGTAGGGGCTGGCATGCTTGGTTCATACCTGTATCAGGTCTCAACCCATGTCCCTACTCTTGTCTACACAAACGGACCATCGCTCACGATAATACCAGACAAGATCAACTACTTGCTGAATGAGCCGGTGCACATCAGAATAATAAACTCGGGGACAACTAGGCTTCAGTTCGAGGACTCGTCATTTGGGTTGAAAGTAAGGGGACTTGACGGGACTGTTATCTTCGTGCCTCCATCTGGCAAATCCGGAGCCTTCCTAGATCCGCATGAGGAGAAGGTATTTGTCTGGAATCAGACACGGACTGGCGGTGCCAAGGTCTTCGAGGGCAGGTACGTAATAGATGCCAACACTTTGCCTGTAGGTGGTGAGGAGCTAAAAAAATCTGTTACCATAAACATTTTCCAGTAGTTTTTGAATTACTTTTAGCATCAATTAACGTAATAACTAATCTAGCAATAACCTATATTATATAATTCCAAGCCTATAGAACGATAATGCAGAGAAGCACCCTACGCTTTGAGAATGCGATCAAATCAGAGCATACCAGAAAGATGTACAGGTATTACCTTGAAAACTTCAAGAAATTTGTAAAGATAAGAGAAGATGATGGACTGTTACAGCTCAAAGAATCATTTCTGCAGGAAGCTGTGGAAGATTTTCTGTTTGACCTGAAAAAGAAAATTTCGCCCAACTCTATTCCACAAAGATTCTCAGCCTTACAGCTTTTCTTTTCAATGAATGACAAAGTGCTGAACTGGGAAAAAATCAAAAAGATGTTTCCTGCTACAGTCAAAAGAACAGGTGGGGAGGCATGGTCTACACAAGACATAAAGAAAATGCTTGAGAGTACTAAAAGCAAACGAGAGAAGGCACTAATTCACTTTCTTGCATCTACAGGTTGTAGAATAGGAGCCATACCTGACATTAAATTAAAACACGTTTCAGATATTGAAAATTGTAAGACTGTCAAGATCTATGAGGGAACAACCGAGGAATACACTGTGTTTCTGACACCTGAGGCAAGCATAGTCTTGGATGAATATTTAAACAAACGAAAATCTGATGGCGAAATCTTGAGTTCTGATTCACCGCTCTTTAGACAAAGGTACAGACTTGGAGGGGCTAAAGTCAAGCCAGTCAACACGGTTTTGTTAAAGGCTAAGATGACTGATGTAATACATGCAGCCAATATTGAGAGGCTCAAACAAGGAAGGAGATACAGCATACAACTGGACCATGGATTCAGAAAGAGATTCAATACATTACTTAAGAACAATTCTATAGGCAATATTGCGTTAAAAGAAAAGTTGATGGGTCACAAAGGAGTTTTTGATCTGGATGGTAGATACCACAAACCAGATGTCAAGACTTTATTTGAAGAATTTAAGCTTCACATTACAAATTTGGTCATTAGTGACTCAGAAAGAGATAAAATAACTATTGCTAAATTATCAGCCGAAAAATCAGAATCCGATAAAAAAGCTATGAGAATTGCAGAATTAGAAGAACAGGTGGCTGCCGTGATTCATAAACTGGATTTAATCTCAGGAACAAAGAGTGAAGAGAGAAAGCCACCCTTCACAAATGAAAGCCAGCTAGATTAGCTTTATTTGAATGCCATATAGGTTCGAATCCAATCTGTCGGTCGTAGTCTTTTGGTTGCTCCTCAGTTAAACCTGCTAAAAGAGATAGCCATCCCATCAATCTAGCATAATCTTCGTATGCAGACTTCCAGATTTGATTTCCAAATGAATACTGGCTAGATATTAAGTGGTCCATCATGTCTCCGATTACATTTAACATTTGATACATTATCCCAACCCTGAAATCTGTTGTTGGTTTTCCACCTCGTACTTTTCCATTAGGAATACTAATCATTGACATGATCAGCCTTGCAAGATTATTTTTTCTGAACTGTATACTGTTAAATCGCATATTGTTTCCACTAAATTTGGCAGCCTGTGCAGCCTTTCGAGGATCTAGTAATTCAGCTACTTCGTCCTCAAATGTTTCTGATAATTTTTGACTAACCGCTATTGATTCAAAAAAATATGTTAGATCAGCCATTGCAGGAAAAATAACAGTATCAAGAACGTATACTTTCATCCTGTCTAATTCTCGAATTTTCTTCTTTTCATCTGTTGAAAGTTCCTTGCCCGCCTTGGTCAGATTTTCCTTTTCTCTGTGTAATTGTAACCATTCTTGGATAAAGTTGACTAGTGTCTCGTTGGGAATGTAACTTTTTACCTCACCAATCTTATGAACCTGCTTATTCATGTAACAGTAATACATTATGTTACATATATCTATTATTATATTGAATGCAAGAAAATGCTGACAATAAAGAGATTGTAAAGACCTGGCTCACTGGCAACAGTTCCTGTACGCTTGTAATCCCAAAAAGGTTTGCGATCGAATATGGTCTTGACAAGCCAGTCCACGTAATTATAGAGAAAAGATCTGACGGTTTGCTTGTCAGAAAATTGGATGTGGATTAAGTGCAGGCGTCTAATCTTGACAAGCTTAGAAAATGCTGTGAAAACAAGAAAGATTATCTCATCATATACGATGGAGGACCTACACCTGATCTTCCTGTATTGGTCTGTCAGTCATGCTATGACAGTTTTCTAGTGTTTCAGAAATTCATAAAATCAAAACAGCTTGTCAAAGACTCTTCGGATCCAAAAGTACTAACCATTTTGAAGTGACAAAAAATGAAATCCGAAAATGAAACTTTGATAAAATATTTCCGTCCTGCCTCTAAGCAAAGTACTCAGATTCTAGCAGCAGTAGCAGCATTTGTTGCAGACCACAAGTTTATGACAAATTGGATGACAATAGAACGTGATGGATGGAAGCTTCCATGCACTCTTGATAAATATGACTGGTGCGGTCTATGGGTAACTTTTGGTTGTCTGAAAGATAGACTGCATGAAATGTTAGGAAAGGGAAGACGTGTTTACATAAAACATTACCAACGATCATGTTACAGATCATCTTGCATGGAATGTTATCTTAAATGGATAGCAAGACAGGCAAATAGGGCAACTAGAAGAATTGAAGAATATGCCAAACTAACAGCTCAAAAACCAATTCATCTTATGCTCATGGTTAATCCTTCCCAATATGATCTTCCCTATGACTTGCTTAGAAAACGTATGATGGAGATACTCAAGATAGCTCAATGGGAAGGTGGGGCAGTTATCTTTCATCCCTTCAAGTTCAACGAACATTCTAGGCAATTCTATTACGCACCTCATTTTCATCTGGTAGGATTTGGAGAAAAGGATAGGATTGCACGAGCATTTGGAAGATACAAATGGTATGTCAAAATAGCAGAGGAAAGAAAATCAGTCTTTCAGACGTTCTGTTATCTTCTCTCACATTGCGGCATAAGAAAGAAACACCATACGGTAACTTGGATAATGGAGTTATCATATAGCAAAGTACCTTCTGAAAAAGAGCCAAAAAACACCTGTTGTCCTGCCTGCGGAGGCGAATTTGTGCCTGTTTACTATGAAGGAGTGCACCCCATAGTGACCCCAGAGCGGCATTTTGAGGGTTTGGTGGACTCGGATGGGCATTGGAAGACAGTGGAAACTGGAAAATGGATTGGGAATGAAGATAATAGATTCGATTATGCCCCATTTAGAGATCTAAATGAAATATTGAAATCATTGACAGTATAAAATTAATTGTCCTAGAAATCTTTTTCATATAATGAGAAAACTGCAATAGACTGTGACATTAGCCAAATAATTTTAACCAAGGTTTGTCTTTATTGCAGTCGAATTGTTGAGTATATCCATTTGTTTCTTGTAATCCAATATATTCTCAATACAAATACAAATGCAATTGCTTCTGCCAAGACAATCCCAGTAGGTAAAAATAATGTTGATAGTTGTATTATTGAACCAACTATGAGTAATGTAAGTGCTGATGATTCAAGTGAGGCACTATGAATTGCCTTTAACCACCTATTTGTATTCGATGTGTATGTCACAACGTATTTTTTATGCTTTAGAATTAATTGGAATACACCTATGGCCAATAATATCCAAATCAGATGGTAAGTATTGACATTACCTAATACTGTATTCAATAGAATTATGCTTTGATTTGGAAATACAAAATGACCTGCAGTTAAACCGCTTATTACAGCTACGTATATTGTTACTATGTTCGAAAAAGTGTCTTTTATGAGTGGAATTGCCTTTGTAGTAATCAAATATTTGATAATTGTATATATGACGTATATGGCGTATCTGAATTTTCCCATACTCATTGAATGTAGTACAACCTAAAAAAATCTTCTATCATACAATATTGTAGCTTCTTCGAAAATATCAAAGGCATAATCTAATACCTATTTAGCAGCGGTAAAGTAGAGTTGTTTGCTTTTGGGTTTCATTTCTTTTAGATAGATGAATGAATTAGCCTGACTTTGGTTTTGATTCTTTCATTAATTTGTACATGTCCGATAGTAAATTTTCAATATTTTCCAGTTTCTGATATATTGGTTCAGGTGGTGGTATGATGGGATTTTTTCTAGCTTTTCTTGCTAATCTATCCACTGAGAAGAGGCTGAGCAATAGAATGGCTATTGTTATTATGCCACTAATAAAATTGAAATCGTAAACAATGAAACCTATGCTAGTTAGCAATAATCCAATTCCTACTATTGTCAAACCTGCAACGGTGTTAGAGTATGTGCTTCCTTTTGGAATTCTACCTGTTGTTACATTAAGACGAGCTATAGTAGCAACCAAGAACAGTATAGCTGCTATGCCGAGAAATGTAAGCACGGCTACATTTTTTGAATCAGCCTGAAGTAGGAAAAAAGTGCAGTTAATGTCGTTCCAGCTAAGAATGCAAATGCCGTAAAATGAGGGTCATGTGTAGAATTTTCCAAGTTGTCCTGTCTGATTTTTACCTGTGTTTTGAATTAAGGTTATCCATTTGTTTACGTGGGTCTTGCGGCAAAAGGAGTAAGTATTGAACTAAAGTCACCTATGCACTAGAAGGTTTATTCGACCAGACACCAAAGAATATTGAATTGAGTAAACTTGGATTTCTATTTTGTCTTGATTACGTTATTGTAAAAAATAGAACAAGAAATGCAAGAATAGTATCTAGTAAAATTAAAAATGAATCCAACGAAGATTTTTGTTATGAAATTTTCTCAGATGCCTCTGATTGTTTTCAAAGAAGGTCATGTTGTAATTGGAACAGATGATGAAGAAAAAGCATATACGATTTCAAATATCATAAAATCTAATCTAGCTAATTTTCAATGCTATCCTTCTGGAATCAAGGTACGGAAACTTATTGAGGTTTATTATGATTCTAATTTTGATTGCAATTTTTCCAATTTCTCATCGGATCCCTGTGGAATGGTAAAGGGGAAAATTACAGAAAAAGAATTGATAGAAGCTATTATAGAATCAGGCAAAATCTACAAAAATAAAGAATTAATGGAAGAATTATTGCTATTAACAGATTCTCGTGAACATCTAAACAACAGAGACTATGCTGCATCTTTCCTATTTTCGTGGTTAATTCTAGAGAGAAAAATATTCAGTGATTGGGATTACAAAATTAAAGGTCTCAAATTATCTAATGATAGGACCAGTCAATTCCTAAATCATAAGAGAGAGTGGTCACTTGGTCGTGTTCTTGAAATCAGTAATCTTTTAGGCATAATATCTAATGAAAAGTATCAAACATTGACAAAATTCAGAGACATTCGAAATAACTTAGCACATGGTTTTCTTAAAGTGGAAAGAGATGACGCAAAAAAATGTTTTGCGATAGCAGATTTCATATTATCCAACAAGATGTCGTTGCTTAAATCGCCTAAAGCGGAAAGGCTTGCTTGAATTTGGTAAAAATGATCAAGTTAATGAAATGGTAACACGATGGATGCCTATTGCAAAAACGGGCTCTAATAA
>JAGWHF010000003.1:0-79978 GCA_028866895.1 Nitrososphaerota archaeon | reverse complement strand
CTTGAATTTGGTAAAAATGATCAAGTTAATGAAATGGTAACACGATGGATGCCTATTGCAAAAACGGGCTCTAATAACGGTAGTAATTGTAGTCATAATGATAGCAGTATTAATCCCAGTTGGATATGGATTAGCACAACGAGCTGCAGTTACAAGCCTGAAATTTCATTTTAACAGGGCAGATCTTGCAAATGTTGATTTCTCCCAAACTCAAACAATCGGCAATTTAGAACAGTTGTATAATAATATCCAAAACCCATCCCTTGGGACCATATCGGAGGTAGCCTCGATAGAGTCTGCCATTCCTTCTGAATCAACAATAATGTTTGACTTGGTAGCAAATACGAGATATACTTTCAACGTCTACGTGGATGTATCAAATCCTTCATTCATCCCTGCCGTAATTGACAAAGAAGACATCAAGGTATCAATTAGTGGTCACGAGTTACCAGGGGATGTTACAATACCACAACAGATTACAGTTCCAGCTGGAGGATCGACCACAGTAGAATTGGAAGGAATAACAGCAAGTGGGAAAGACATAGCAGATGTTCTTGCTAATTCAATAAGCAATGACTATGTGCTTGATTTTAATTTTGCAATAACTAGTTTTTATCCTACTTTATTTGGTGAGGTCCAAATTCCTGCCGACATTGATCTGATAACTTATCCGATTCCTCCAAAGCCAACTCTCTCCAACTTTCAACAAGACGGGTACAACGTAAACTCCTACACACTATCGTTTCAAAATTCAAACAACGTTCCTATAGAAGGACAGATGCAAGTTGGAGTGATGAAAGGAAATTCCTATGGATGTGATCCTGCCTGTATCGTGCCAGTGGATAGTGGGTTGGGCACATTTCTGAGAATAACGGGAAGTAATCTGTTTGGAATTCAAGTCTTTGAAGCAAACTACAATCCATCGCCTGAACAAACGTTTTCCATGAATATACAAAATCCAACATTGAGAAACAACGCAAATTCTGCATTTATCATGAGATGGGTTCCAACCTTTGATACTATTCCTTATACCGCAACAATTACCATTGCAGGAGTGCCAGAAACGTCACAGGGTGAATTCCATTCATCAACATTTAGCACAATTCGAGATGTGGTATACAATTTAGGACGAGATTTTGGGTATGTTGGTTCTAGAGAATTTGTATCTCCTACCATTGAAACCGCACAAACACCAAGCTCCGCTTTGTCAAATGCAGTAAACTCTATCCTGAACGGAGTCTCATCAGCTCCACAACTTCCTCCAGTTCAAAGTTCTGGTACACAAATAGTAAACGGAGTATACAAAATTCCTCCTGAACAATATCAATACTTTACATTTACCTCTTCCTGTACTGGCACTCTATCAGGAAGCTTTGCCGCACAAGCTACATTAGGAAATAACATTGTTACATACGTACTCGATCAAGCTGGTTTTAATCAATTTCAAGCTGGAAATTCTGCTTCAACCTACTATAACAGTGGAAAAATTCCATCGGGAAGTTTTCATGTATCTCTCGGAACTGGTACCTACTACATAATATTATCAAACACATATTCAATAATCTCAACTAAAACCGTAGATGTTCAAGCTTATTATAGTTGCAATTGATTTATGCTTCCTCATTTCTTGCCAATGTGTTCTGGAATTTGGTGAAACCATACAAATCTCCATAAATCTTTTAAATTGCCCAAAGAATGGTTATGTACGAAAATACTAGAAAAATTCTCCATTCCATATTCTATACTTGTTGTGTTATCCTTATCTTTGGTAATTCTGGCAACTCCACACGCTTATGCAGCTAATGCCCAAGTAACAATTAGTAGCGGTGCATCTAATACAGGAGGAACTTGTTCACCAACAAGCTGTTTCAATCCGCAAACCATGAACATCAATGTGGGGGATACTGTAACTTGGACAAACTATGACACGGTGGGACACACTGCAACGAGTGGTAATCCATCCGACAATCAAACAGGTACTGTCTTTGATAGCAGTTTGATTGCAGCTAGTAGGACTTACACAAGCCCCGCTTTCAATATTGCAGGTACATACAATTATTTTTGTGCAGTTCATCCTTGGATGACAGGACAGATCATAGTTGGTAGCGGTGCATCGCAACCAACCCCGCAATACAATCCACCACCACAATACACGCCTCCGCCTCAGTATACGCCGCCTACTCAAAACCCTAATGCAGACATTACAATTAGTCGAGGAGCAAGTAATACTGGAGGAAGTTGTTCTGCAACAAGTTGCTTTAACCCAAATGTTTATTCAGCAAATGTAGGTCAGTCTGTTACATGGTATAATGCTGATACTGTGGGACATACCGTAACAAGTGGAAATCCTTCTGATAATAGAACAGGGACTATTTTTGATAGTAGCTTGATTCGGTCGGGAGGTAGTTATGGACTTGTCTTCAACTATGCAGGAACTTACAACTATTTCTGCCAAGTACATCCATGGATGACAGGCCAGATAATTGTTGGTGGGGGGGCATCACAACTTCCGCCTCAACCACAATACACGCCTCCGCCAAACAACGTGATAATAAGTAGCGGTGCATCTAACACAAAAGGAACTTGCACCGCAACAAGCTGTTTCAATCCACAAGATGTATACATCAATATTGGAAACACTGTAACATGGACAAACTATGACACAGTGGGACATACGGCAACAAGTGGTCGCCCATCTGACCCACAGACGGGAACTATTTTTGACAGTAGCTTGATTTCAGCTGGCAGGTCTTACACTAGTCCTCCTTTCAACGTACAAGGCACTTACAACTATTTCTGCCAAGTACATCCATGGATGACAGGCGAGATAATTGTTGGTAATGGTGTGTCACAATCATCGCAATTACCAAGTACAATACCCGTAGATGGTACTAGTTACTCTATCACTTATGCCATTACTAATGGAAATGTCCTTGATATCAAAGCAAACCCTCAATCAAAATCCTTGACTGTATCTATCCAGACAACTGGCGACGGTTTGTTGACAATCACAATGCCAAGAGCATTAATTGACGCAAAGAAATCTGATGGTACCGATGATCAATTTGTAGTGTTAAATGATGGTCAGCTAAACAGTCAGTCGTATGTAACTTCTACGACAGGGACTGATAGGACATTGTCAGTTCCATTCAAGGCTGGAACACAACAAATAGAGATAGTCGGAACCTTTGTTGTAGGAGAATTTTCGTCCTCCTCTCAATCCAATCCATCAACGCAAACTCCTTATTCTATAAATGTCCAAACAGACAAATCATCTTATAATTCAGGAGACACGGTAACAATCACTGCATATTCTCCTAATGTATCTGCAGGACAAAATGTTGCTATACTTGTGACCGATCAGCTGTCTAATGTTGTTGCATCAAGAACAACACAATTTAACGGACAAGGATACGCAACACTTCAGATAGGATTACCCTCAAATTCGCAAGCTGGTACTTATCAAATAACTGCAAGTGCTTCTTCTAATGGAAATTATCTGACAGGAAGTGCTTCCTTTACTACCACATCTAATCTTTACACGCCATCTACACCATCTATCACATCTGGTGTGTCAATAGTTTCCGTCCAGCCCACAAATCAACTAGGAAATAACGTAGTGACTTCTTATAGTAAGGGAACAACTGGTTTTGTCAAAGTTGTTGTCTCATCCACATCAAGTCAGTCTGCTCTCATCACTGTTAATCTTGTAGGCTCTGACGGCACAAGTCTAGGCGTAGGTTCTATCAAGACATCGTTAGGAACAGGCACTAGTGAGATGGTAATTTCATTTTATATCCCAGCAGGTGCAACTATTGGCACAGCCAATATCTATGCAGACATGTATTCAGATTGGATCACTAATGGAGGCACTCCTCTTACAACTGAATCTTCATCCACGGTGGGTATACAATGAATTATTTTAGATTATTTTCAACTGGTTTTGTTTTAGCAATAATATACCTTGGAATATCAGAGTCATTTGCACAGAATGCAATTATCATAAATACTGACAAGACTTCATACGGTCCAGGTGATCTTGTAACTGTTACTGGTACAGTATCAGGTGCACCAAATCAACTTGTGGCTATACAGGTAAAAGATCCTAGTGGAAACCTTATTTCAATACGAACTGTTCAAACAGACTCCAAAGGTAATTTTGAATTGACATTCAAAGTACCATCAACCGCCACATCTGGGAGTTTTGAGATTAACGCAAATACGAAAATTAATGGTCAGACAGTATCTACAACCCAAACATTTGCTCAAGCCGTACCCGAGTTTGGGACTTTAGCATCAGTTGTTTTTTCGATTAGCATTATTACAACTATAGTAGTATCTGGAAAACTTCGCCTCTGTACCTAAGATTGTACCAAACCTCATAAGATCGTATTTATCTAAAACTGAATGTTTAACGGAAGAATGGGATCTGTATGTACCTTCATAGACTGTCTGAAGCCTCTGGTATATCCTGACCTTTTCTCTTGCAAGTATTGTGGATTCAAATTTTGTGCAAAACATAGACAACCTGAGAATCATTCCTGCGGAAGACCCTCCTATGTAAAATACGTAAGAAAAACATGGCTTAGAAAGCATGGGCAGAACATTTCAAGTGGGCAATACCTTGTTGTATGTGATGCTTGTGGTTATGTCTCGTCAGAACCGCAACTCATAGATCTTGCAGGTAGAGAGTTAGAAGCTCATCTATCAAACAATGACAGATGTTCAACAAAAACTGCTTTTTTAGAAGAAGTTCTTCCACCCGATGTGTTCAAGATTTTAGCTAGTCAACGAGAAAATATTGTTCATGATAATAGATCATTCTGGGTTTGTGCACACTGTCGTCCCCCTCAGAAATTTAAGACAAGAGACGAATACATGGCCCATCACTTTGTTCATAATTAGATTATGAAAATGGATGGTGAAAAAGTATAACTGACAATGTAGAAGGAATAATTAAGATTGGTTTTTCTAAAGACCAAAGACTTGAAGCTAGAGCGTTTCTAGAAAAAAATGCACTTCTACCTTCAGTTAGTACAGCTGACAATCAAATTCACCTCAAAATTGATCTACAAAGTCCAAAAACGCCATCGTCTGCCTCTTGGTATTATGGTACAGATCGTCATATTGGAAGCAGTTCTTCCTCAGGCTATCTTCTAAATGTAGAGTTGCAACAGGAAAACCAACTTTTGATGCGACTTGTTGTTAATACAGTGAAAAAGTTTGGATTCAACAGCCTTTTAACAAATTATAAAATACATAGAAATTTTGCATCTGATTCCAATCCGACAACAGATGGTGCACAGAAACTTCTTAGAAGCATATCTGATGACATTGTATCTAGCTTAGAATTGTTAAGTGAATCCGAAGTAAAGGAAATGAAAAAAGAAAACGGTAAGCGTCATAAACAAGCGGTCGATTATGAATCAAAGCCTCTCTCGCCTAAAGAAATAATGAATATGCATAAAAGAAACAAGTCAGGAGGCAGACATAGAAATAGAAAAAGAAAGACCGCAATATCGATAGCGATAACATGTGTTATCATATTTGGGTTTATTCTCTTCAAAATGGGGTTGTTTCCAAGTCTAAATGACATAACAATGACTACTCCCACCTTACCTCCACAAATAAGCAAAATTGTTAATTATACTGTGGGAAATACCGTTACCTCTATTCAAAAAAATATCTTAAACAATGAAACTTCTCAACCGCCTAGCACAAGTCAACCAACTATCGTGAAAATCCCAGTTCCATCAGTTTCCAACAATCAAACAACAACAACTCAACTAACAAATCCTGAAAATCCACAAACAAACAACAATGCAGAACAGAGTCAGGCAACTAGTAGTACTGACAATACATACTCCCACGCTGAATTAGTCGCTTATGCATTGCAGTTAATTAATTCTGACCGACAAAATGCGGATCTTCCTCCTGTGGAATTAAGCGACAATCAAGCAGCACAGGTTCATGCTGAAGACATGCTCAAAGTGCGTACTCTATCTCACTATATGACAGATGGTGAAAAACCATACATGGTGTATACAAAATATGGCGGATTAGGGTACGTTGCTCAAAACGCAGCTTTCCAAGGATATCCAGACATTTCACAATGTAGCAATCTAGATACAATTTGTAATGCGATAGATCCTAAACAAGCCATCCAACAGGCAGAGTATGGTATGATGAATAACGACCAAGCTTCTAACTGGGGTCACAGAGACAACATACTGGATAAAGATCATACAAATGTAAGCATTGGAATTGCGTATGATCAATATTCATTTTATATGACACAAAACTTTGAGAATAACTACATCGAGTATACTAAACCGATATCTGAAAATAACGGAATAGTAAGCTTCGCAGGCTCTTTATCTGGTGGCACAGTTGACAATATTGAAATAGCATACGATGATTTGCCAACTAGCTCAACTTATGAATTGCATAAGAACGACGGATTTTACGAGCTTGGTGATTACATCACAAATGTTCAATCTCCTTTATCTGGCAATCAATATTATCAGCCATCTAATAACACATTTGAGGTTGCTGACAAATGGAATGTTCAAGCAAACTCTGCTGACATATCATTTGACATATCGCCATTTGTAACAAAACCTGGTGTTTACACCATAGTCGTTTATTTACAAAATAATGGAGAAAGCATTCCTGTAACATCATATTCAATAACAAAAACGTCAGCAATGGTTCCAGATGGATTCAAGTCACCCAAAGTATACTATGCATGTACTACAACTCAGCTTTCTCAATACAATCAACTGCAACAGCAATATGACACATTAAAGGCTCAATATGATAGCAGATCAAAGACTGCCACCTCTGACCAAGAATACCAGCAAGATACACAAATGTATAATCAATTAAACTCATTACAAAACCAATTAGAAAGTTTTAGGTGCTAGAGGAACTAGGTTGCATATAGGATGCTAAATGACATACGATTATCTCATTGAGATTAGACCAATTATAGAAAAATACAGGTTAAAGGGAAAAACTACGTCATTAAAACACAAGCTTGGGTTAAGAAAGACAACCCGAGTTCCGCATTTAACCCTAGTATACAATTTCATCCCAAAAATTCCAGCGTATAAGATTGCAGAGTTGATAAAAGAAACTGCATCAAAATACAAAGAATTACGTTTTACCTATTGTGACTTGGATCTGAAAAAAGGAGATAGGGGTCATACGCTTGTCTTCAGAATAGAGCCAAGTGAAGAGCTCAGAGAATTTCGCTATGAATTATATCAAAAACTCAAGAATTCCATCATAGAGAATCCTAGAACTAAGAAATTCAATGCAGTTTCTAAAAATGATTTTTGGTTCCATGCGGCAATAGCCATTCATCAGGACGATAAAAAGGCAGAAAAAATTGATGATTTTATTGAGAATAAAGAAACCATTCTTGAGAAATTTCTTGGCTACTTTAGAGACAACGAAGATAAACATACTTCACGCACACGAAGGTCTCTAGTTTATCCAAGTGAAGCTGCAAGAATAACAATACTTAGATCTGGTAAAATAGCATACGAATACGACAAATTCATAAACAAAATACTTGGAAGGAGTGAATCCCTTTCATGGAATTATAAAAGATTAACATTAGAAGCTTATAGAAAAAAGAAACAAATCGAGTTTATGCCAACTAATGTGAAAGATTCAGCAAGCCAGAACTGGCTTATCTCGGATACTCATTTTGGACATTCTAATATCATTGATTTGTGTGCAAGACCATTTGTAGATGTAAAGGAAATGAATAACATACTTGAAAATAATTGGAATGCTACAGTCAAGAAGCAAGACACGGTTTACTTTCTTGGAGATATTACTCTTGGGAGGGGTGCAAGACCAAAAGATTATTGGCTGAGTAAATTAAATGGCAATATTGTCTATATACGTGGCAATCACGACAAAGAGATAGAGCATACAAAACTGAGCGAAACAGTAGACTACAAGGGTTATAGGTTTTTACTGATTCACGATCCAAGTGAAAAGCCAAAAGAATGGAATGATTGGGTAATACATGGGGATAAACACAACAACAATCTTGAAAAATATCCTCTTATCAATAGGGATCAGAAAACAGTAAACGTGTGTGTTGAACTGATAAAATATAGACCGATTAATTTTGATAAAATAATAGAGATGATAGAGAATAAAAAAGACGACAATATTCTTACGTTAGATTACGAATGTAACTGCAATTCCTCGACTAAGCAGTATTCAAACCAATAGATTCTGCTGTAATAATTATACTAAAAGTTAATACCTCGGTCGGTACCTACCTTAAGATAGGTGAGTGAAGTCTACTAGGCAACTAGTAGGATCTGGGCTGAAAGGTGGATGCCCGTGGAACGGGATGGAACAAGTAAGCTCAGAGTCACCAATTAATTCTATTGTGCCAATCCCACTGGTCTTTGTGCTTTATCTTTTCCTTGATTAAATCATAATATCTGTTGTCTAGTCTTTCAGATTTAGCAAAAATACATCCTGATATGTAATCTGCAATTTGCAAGCAAACGTCATTTCGTGAGTCAGAATGCTTGATTTTTACTGTAATGTCATCTTTGAATTGTCTGTCCTTCTTTACATAGGATATCTTTTCCTCACAATATTCGTTAAAATGCCTGATCGCTTTTTGAGATAAGCTCCTATCTATCGTATAATGAATTTCGTTGTATGGAACCCATGGTTTCAAATATGAATTAACAATAGTATTGATTACGTAATCCACAGCTAAGTAATTGTATAGTACAGGTTGGTTTCCTTTCAAATTATCCTTAACACTATCTTTCATGATGACCACGGTGCCTAGGGACAGATCAAATGATTTGATCTTTCTTAGGAATCTCTCACGAGTTATGTGGGCGTCATTTGAAAACTTGAATTCTTCAGACTTGCCTCTAATCTGGCGTCTTGTATTGGTGTTTTTCAATAATCTACGTACTTTATTGCGAATAAACAGAGGTGTATCATTTATCATGATAACGTAGCTTAGAACAAAAGATCTCGTGGATTGTTGAGAAAATCCTAGATCTCCAGCCTCATCTACAAACACATTCACTACAGGCAAATATTACAGAAAGAGGCAAGCAGAAGTTAAGCATTATGAGTAGATGGAACTAAACTATGACATAATGGACTCTTTTGACTCGAATCTTGTATAATCTATGAAATGCCTAGTTTACAGTAATATATGGTTGGTTTTACAACGAGATCGGAATGGCGAACTTGGGGCCGGGGTCGCCTAGCCTGGTAGGGCGCGCGCCTGGAAATGAAAACCATAAAGCGCGTACTCGCAAGGGTTCGAGAGTTCAAATCTCTCTCCCGGCGCCTAATATCATTATGCAATCTCACAATGAACGAATTTTGCACCTTATATGCAATGGTTGATAGAAAGGTATGGAAGTACTTGATATACATCATTCAAGGGAAAGAGTAGAATGGACACGAGTCGCCATTCAGAAAAGATTCTCTGCTGTAAACTCAAAGGTAGCGGTAGATTTTCTTGACAGGCTTCGACTTGAAAACAAATCGTGGGGACGGATTGAAAACTATGGCAGCTCGGTAATGCGAATACTCACAATCCGAGATGACAAGAAAATCTCCAACTGGACTAGAAAAGATATCGAATCAATACATATTGCCATAGCTAATGCTTCATGGGCAAACTCTACAAAGAAAGACACACTAACAGCACTCAAAAGATTGTACCACTTTACCAGACACGGAGAGATTGCAGACAAGGCAAGGGACAAGGATTATGATCCAAACGTAGCATGGATAACGCCAAGCCATTTCCGTGACAGATATGAAAAGATCCAATCAAAGGACTTGTTAACCGATGCAGAGCTTGAAAATCTCTTCAAAGCTGTAAAAGAGGTAAGCAAGGGAAGATACGTCAAACGAAACGTGGCAGCACTTGTGGCTCTCTTTGAAGGATCATACAGGCCAGGCGAGCTTCTCAATATGAGAATTGGAGGGCTGGAGTTTGAAGATGACTTTGTCAGGGTTCACACAACAGGCAAGACAGGACCAAAGACACTTGCACTTGTGACAAGCTTTGTACCTATTAAAGAGTGGCTTGCAGAGCATCCGCAAGGAGATGATC
Organism: Nitrososphaerota archaeon; assembly: GCA_028866895.1. Classification (GTDB taxonomy): domain Archaea; phylum Thermoproteota; class Nitrososphaeria; order Nitrososphaerales; family Nitrosopumilaceae; genus Nitrosotalea. The sequence goes on along the minus strand of JAGWHF010000003.1, from coordinate 69,846 downwards.
CTGAGGCCTTTCTATGGTACCATGATAACAAGCAAGGAGTGGTAACATACTATACGTTGTTCTATCTCGTAAAGAAGTCATCCCAAGTTGCAGGAATCAAAAAGCGTGTGTGGGCATACCTCTTTAGGCATACATCGCTTACAATGTATTCGAAGAAGCTTGGAAACCTAGTCAAGCTCTACGGAAACTGGTCAAAGGGCTCAAACATGCTCTCAAGGTATGAGCATCTTGCATCGTCCGACCAAGAAGACGCTATACTGAAGCTTCATGGCATAAAGAAACAAGACGACTCTAAATCAATACTGTTCTCCAAAGTGTGCCCTTCCTGCAAGGAGAAAAACTCTGTGGACAAGTCACACTGTGTAAAATGTGGCTTTGCACTTTCAAAGAAGCTTGTGCAGGAACTTGAGGCCCGCAAGAAAGGACATGCAAGGGAGAAGACACGATATGAGAGGGAGATATCATCACTGCAAGGCCAGATCTCGGAGATTAGGGAGATTCTTGCAGAACTTGTACAAAAATAGACTCTACAATCGTTTTACTATTTTTTCAAGTATCGCGATTCTTTTCTGTGCTTCTTCCAGCTTCTCTTGAATCTTTATCAGGAGTTCTTTTGGCACTTCTATGGTTTCAGTCATGAAATATGTTCAAAATATTGTTTTTAAGGCAGATCCAAACCTTGAAACTTGCAAATTCCAGAAAAGGGGTATAAAGTTTCTGATCGACCAACCACACCATACTGCAACGTTCCTAATCAATAGAAAAAGATGTGTGACTAGTCAACCAATAATACCTCCTTGAGATATCAGGAATATGTCAAGGCAACAAATGACATCATATCACAGTATAACATGCTTCTTACCGTAAGACAGATCTTTTACCGACTCGTATCAATTGCGTTCATCCAGAATACGATAAACAGCTACAAGCTCTTTGACAGGATGATAACAAGGGGGAGAGAGAAGGGTGATATCGACGCAAGAAGCATAGTGGATCGAGCAAGACAGGTAATAGGCGGCGATTACGGTTATGCATCAGTACAGGATTTTGTCAGGTCCAAGATCTCAGAGCTTGAAGATACAGAACAGTATACAAGAAGAATATGGGATGACCAGCCGCAGTACGTGGAGGTATGGGTCGAAAAGGACGCACTTGCAACCCTGTTTTCAAGCATTGCCGACGGATACAGGGTGGTAACATATCCAAGCAGGGGCTACTCTTCTTATACCAAGGTATACGAGGCAATAAACAAGAGATTCTCTCTTTATGACGACAGACCTATAACGATACTTCACTTTGCAGACCACGATCCTAGTGGGCTGAACATGACAGAAGACATCCAGTCGCGGCTGTACAGGTATGGCTCGCATGCAAGAGTCAAGCGCATAGCGTTGACATACACACAGGTGAGGCAGTTTGGACTTGAACCGATGCCGACTAAAATCAGTGACAGCAGGTGGAGGGAGTATTCCTCACAGTATGGAAACCAGTGCTGGGAGCTTGATGCCCTGCCTCCAAATGAATTACAAAATATAATCAGGGATGCCATAAAAGGACACATAGATTTGTCCAGATGGAACAGGACGTTTAAGGAGATAGAAAAAGAGAGACGCTTGCTCCAAAAGAGGTTCAAAAGCAAAGAGGTTACGTCACTGATAAACAAGCTTGGCTTGTTACTTTATAACAGCTCTCACAAGAATACAAAAAAATTGAGTGGCAGAGAGTAGGTATGTCATATCATGACTTTCATGCATGTTATTTGCGCAGAAAACCGTCATAAGATTTAAAGAACTGGAATCCTATTCACAAATAGGAGATCTAGATGGTAGAGGAAGTACTACGATTAAAGGGAAAAGCCGCAGACGCTTTTCTGAGATATGATTCAAGAAAACTTTCCAAAAAGGAGATAGATTATAACAAGAAGGCGCATGATTACTATCTCAAACACTGCAAGAAACCCTAGTTCTTAATTAACGGTATTTTGTTACAAGAACCACTTGAGGTTACAATATCTATACCTGGATGAGCTAAAAGAGATTCCAGGACTAGATTTTACAGAATACGATGGCAGTGACCCGTTAGAGATTCATGCATTTTACTACAACGACCTTAGGCTGTACCAAGAAAGCAAGCTGAGCACGGCAAGATTCGTAAAATACAAGGATGAGATAGTTGGGTATTTCACAGTATCAATGAACGCCATCGAGCTTGACAAGCTGGGAAAAGATGAAAAGGTAAAGGGAGCCACTCCAAAAAAATATCCTGCAATGCTGATTGGAAGAATGGGAGTGGACAAAAAGTACAGGGGAAGAGGAATTGGCTCAGAGATACTGCTTTTTTGTAGAGGTCTTGCCATCGAAACAAGCCATGAAATAGCATGCAGATATGTTATATTGCATACCACCGAAGCCCGGGCTCACTTTTACAGAAGATCGGGATTTGTCAGATCTGGCAATCCTCCAAGAAAAGGCATAGTCTCAATGTATGCTAGAGCAGCTTAGCTCAAAACCACAACGAGCTCATTTTTCTCCTTTTTATCTTTTGGTACATTGCATCTCTGAAGAAACAATGTACTTTATCAGAAAGATAAGAAAGACAAAGAAGAAGACATCGAAGAGCTCCTTTATCATATCTTTTCCAAAGAAGCTGCAGAGAAAGATAGCATCGTACGATGGTACAATATCAAGGAGGCTTGAAAACTTTTCACGTTTTCGATATTTCTACAAGGATATAGAAAACCCGAGATGTTTTTTGCTCAGCATCTGGGATGACGAGCTGCCTCCAAATGATATCTGCGATAAACAGCATACCACAACCATACAGAGAAGCGGAAAGACAAGCAGATATGTCATCATACCCAAGAAGGTATGCAGCAAGTTTGGGTGGGGTGTTGGAACCGAGCTTGTGATAGGATATGATGATATCATAGACGAGTATGTGCAGGGTGCGATATACAAGAACGGTAACTGTTTCATGGCACCTGATGGGACTAGACAAGAAGTGCATGTCTGTGTCATAAAATTTCAGAGGTATAATGACATGAAGAACCTCTACAGGGCAAAGCTTGCACAAAGAAAGGAAGACCTTGCAAAAGAAGAAAGCGACGCATACTGGAATACTAGAAACGATCCGATCAACTATGATGTCATCATGAAGAGAATAAGCTATGAAAGAAAGAACATACACAGGCTGGTCTGGAACAAGCTTGAATCCATGAACCTTGTTGCTGTATCGTATACAGACTTTGTAAAGCTTCGTGGAATAATGGAAAGGAAGAAGAAGCAAAAGAGAAAACAGTTTCTGAAAAAAAGGTTTGGTGCAAGGTCAACATGGCGCTACAGGAAGGATGTGGTCAGGTCTGGCAGGAGATACGGATATGATTACGATGCACGACGCGAGAACATGCTCGATGATCCAGATTCTTACATGGAGGCAGCCAGCGATGATCCAGAGCTGTACGGAACAAATAGTTCTGAGAAAAAAGAAAGATATCATGAAGACGAGTCTGAAGAGGATTTCTAACGCCCTTTTAAACTCTACACCATCTGATACCATGGCATATGAAAACAATGATGGTATCATAGCAATAGATGCAGGGACGGGATTTGTGAAATGTGTCTCTGCCCACATTCGGGTATCCTTCCCATCAGTATACGGGACCAGAAGAAAGACACGATGGGAGGACCCAAAGGAAGGAACAGTTGAGGCTGTAGGATACGACGCTGTAAAGATGTCTGTATACCCTGATACCGTACTGGTAAGAGCAGTACTTGAGGGTAAGATAGCAGAAGAAAAAGCCTTTGTAGCTATCATCAGGGAGGCGGTGAAGAAGCTTGGACGTGAAAGAGATGTGGGATCGCTTGTAGTTGTAATGGGTCTTCCATATGGTGCAGCGCAACAGAAACAGTATCTTGAGAAACTGGTAGAGCGAAGCCTGAAGCCAAGGCAGGTGCTTGTCATCCCTCAATCTATTGGGACATTACTTTCAGAGGATGCGAGGACTGGAATGGTATTATCCATAGGCCAGGGAACAACCGAGCTTGTCCTCTTTGAGGATCTCAAGCCGGTTGCTGGAACCTCCATACCGCAGGCCTGCGACTACCTCTACGAAGACCTTACATATCTTGAGCATGAAAAGAATATCGTAGACAAGAAGAAGGTAGATGCACTTACTACAATCCTTGCCAACAAGCTTGCGGTCTTTCAGACCAAGCTAAACAGAGAGTATGATGTCTATGTGTCAGGTGGTGGAGTACTTGTTGAAAGGCTGTGCGAGTCTTTGCAGGCCAAGGCTCATGACAGTCTTAGAATGGTAAAAGATCCTATCTATTCAAATGCACAGGGACTCTACAAGCTTGGTCAGATGTTGTCTAGTACTGGAGGTCAGCAAGGGATATCCCACCCGCAATGACACCCTCTTTTTCTTTTTTTGAGTCCACAGGTGTGACCATCTTCATGTACTGTAAATAACCTTCAAGAAATTTGCTGTCTTTTGATACAATAAAATGATCTTCATCAAGCTTGAAGTATATCTTCGTACCTTTCTCGATCTGTAGTACCTTGCAGATCTTTCTTGGTATTGTAACCACGAGCGAGTGCTTGGGCTCGCGGCCAATCTTTACTACACGTCGTGCATAGATTCTGGTTGCTTGGTCGTCCATTGATATGAAAACTTGGGATCCTTAAAAGGTCCAAAAACCATATGGTCCTGTAAACTAAAACCATATGGTTTTGTTCTGACTGCACAATGTCTATTTTATGACAAAACTGCACACGCAAAAAACAGGTAAGGAAATCAGGTACCTACGAACAGTCCATGCGTGAAAATTTCCTTGTTTTTGCCAAAAAAACACGTTACCGCCATATTATACGTATTTTATTTTTTCTTCTTTTTTCTTTCTGTTGCTTGCCCAGCATCTTGCTTTCTCTCTCTAGTTTTCTGTTTCTTGAAAACCCTATAGTTTTTGATCCCCGTTTTCTTGAACTTTGTAATTCACATTTCTTTGAAATTTGCTTTCTATCTTTTGTTTCTAATTTTGCTGTTCGTTCATGTCTTTCTGTCTTATTACATCTTCTCAATTTTTTTCTTTTTTATTATTTTACCGTCTCATCTCTTGCACTCTTCAATACCTGATATTCAACTCCTTTACTGTATCTTGGAATTCCTGAAACTCTCTGAAGAATCTAATCCCTTTTTCAGTGATGATATAAACGCGAGTCCTACCATTTTTGACAGATCTTATCATGGCTGCATCGATTAATTTCTGGCAGTTTGCCGTGACTGACCTGTGTGAGAGGTTTGCACTGCATGCAATCTCGGATATCATGAGACCCTCAAGTCCAGCATTCATGCATGCCCCAAGATCTCTGACGTCATGCCAAGACTGGATCGGTATTGTGAAATCGTTTTACTTTTCATAAAAAAGAAAAAAGGAGTGTTAACAGGCAGGTTGAGTAGAACTCAATCCAGTCCACTTGGCAATGCCATTTGAAGCCAGACTGCCACTTATTATGTTGGTATTAGATTGGTTTCTAGTGGTGCATGAGTTACTATAGTATACTACCTGATTATTGGACGTGCTCCAGTGTTGTATATTCGAACCAATTTCCTCGTTTGCACTTGACGCTTGAGTCGTACCGGTTATATCTCCAGCCCATCCAGATGATGATACAGTATTGTCGTTTTCAAAAAATACACTGTTATTAAGATAGTCGTTGCTGTCTTGGCTTGCAGTAGAGCATGGAATAGCTGTTGTATGACTCCAATTAGTTCCACCATATTGGGCTTGCATAACATAGTCAGTTCCTCCATTGCAAACTGTTTGAGAGAACATGTTCTGACCTGCAGTGTAAGTATATGTTGAAATGTTGTAGATACAATAATTCGAATTTGTAGAGGTATCAACATATCCCAGATCAGCACTGTCTGAGTTTATACCGGTGCCAGAACATCCCGATGCAGTTGTTATTGTCCAGCCCAATTGAGTTAAATCTCCTGTAGTCCATTTTTGATTAATCAGAAGACTTATGCTATTGTCCATGTTGCTGTAAACTCCTGGGCTAGTGAAGGACGGCGTATAGATATTTGCCCAACTTCCTATTACGGTATTACTTGTGACATCATTCTCTTCTGCTATCACATACGATGGTTTCGAAATTGCAGTAAGAGGATTTACCGAAGCAAGGGTGTTTGGATTTCCAGATGCGCTTACCGGAGCTCCTAGGCTAACTGGGGCATTATGTGGGTTTGTGCATGAGTAATGCATCCCGACAACAGGAAACTCGGCTTTTTGGATGGCAAGTGTTTTCAAATTAATCACTACTGATGCCCACGATCCGTTAGAAGCCGTGCATTGTATTGGTGGATTTCCTTTTCCTAAAGGAAGATGTAGATGAACTATTGCTGTTGTCCATTCAGCAGGATTTGTAGGTCCTGAGAAATCGGTGTATGCATACTGCCAACCACTAGAAGACCACTTCTGAATGCCGGGCACACTCATTGCTAGTCCAATAAGCGTGTTTAGCTGCGTCTTTGATAGTTTTGGGGTAGGCGGAAAATATGGGACTGTTCCAGATCCCGTCGTAGCTGCATTTGCTGTTACCGTAAACATTGGTGATGTTATCATTGTACTAAGAATCACCGATACGACTGTCATGTAGATTCGTTGTTTTGAGATTGGTGTCAATGTCATTGTACAGTACTACGCAAAAGGGTTAATAGGATTTGATTCAATCCAGATTTAACCAAAATGATAAATACTATTTTATGGTGGTATCATGAAATCTAATGATAGATTGGCTAAACCTGCAGATTCCTCTGAAATAATAACTTTGTCAATAGAGGACGAGAAGCTCAAAATATTGGGCGATTTATTGAGCAACGATACCAGTAGAAAAATTCTAAAATTATTATACGGCAACGAAATGGCTGCTACCGAGATTGCTCAAAAAACAGAATCAAGTTTATCTTTAATTCTACACCACCTGAAAAAAATGCAAGAGGTTGACATCGTTCGAGTAAATAAAGTAGAAAAAAACAGTAGAGAGCACGATGTAAAGTACTATGTTGTTGCAAAATTTGCTATGATAATATTATTTCCAGATATTTCTGAAAAGGCAAAGAGGAGTAAATCCTTGCTTAATTCATTAAGACGAATACAGAGATTTGCAGCAATTGGAATAACCGCCGCATTTTCTTGGATTGTGTCGCAATACTTACAGATTGGAGCACCCTCTAGTGCAGGAGAAAGATTGCCTGTGGGAGTAAATGCTAATGCGACTAATTTATGGCCAGTAATCATTTCACTGATAATAGTGATATCTGGATTGATCCTTGACAGATTATTAGTAGAATACCGGAAAGTATCTCCTATTTCAGCTAATTCTGTTTCTGATGACCGTTTTCCCTAGAAAATCTATTCATAGTGCATCAGTCTCTTCTCTTCCAACGTGAGCTGTAGGTTTCCGACAGACCTGTATATATCAGAGGTTTTTTTTGCACCTGCACAGACAAGCTTTCCTGAGGCAAATATGAGTATCACGGTAGTTGGGTCAACCATCCTGTGTATCAATCCAGGAAATTGTTCAGGCTCGTACATGGAGCGTGGAAGCGTGCGTGCTGCCTGCTCAAGACGTACCCTCCCTCCTAGGTTTACAGATGCTACCACATTCTGGATTGTTATATCAGGCTCGTTTCTTATCTTAATTCCACCTTTTTTTAGGATCTCAACTAGAGTCTTTATTCCCAGGACAGACTGGTCTTCTGACTTGGCGCCGGTACAGACCATGTTACCAGAACCAAATACAAGAATCGAGGTTTTTGGAGATTTTAGCCTAAACACTAGACCCGGAAAGCGTTCCGGCCTGTATTCAGTATCAGCAAAATTTCTTGATATGAAGACAAGATCAATCTTCTGGTTGACTGATGCGGTAGATACTACATTTTCTATACTTACAACAGGCTTGGAGCGTAGCATGTCCTGTACGGTTTGATATCTCCATAATATATAGTTGCAGCAATTTTTGATACCATGATACGGAAAAATTTTCTATGTGATATTTCTAGAATAAAATATGTGTAATGATATTTTGTTACATACAACTAAATTTAATTTTGTAAAAAATTATCCTAGCCTGATCTCTTTTCGTACAGGTCAAGCAGCATCTCTACAAACTCGCTTGTATACATCCTACGGTTCTTCTTCTTTGCCTTGTGTATTGCCACAATTATTCTATCATAGGTTTCGTTTCGTATCGTAAGTGTGCTATATTCTCCACTTGGCAATGATTTCATATAAAATAGTTAGAATTTCACTCTATCGATTAATATGTATAAATTTAAAGTGCAATGATTCCTTGTACTGTTTTCAACGAATATGCAAATCCTACATGTGAACATTCATCGTTTTTGTGAAGCGAACATTCTACCTTACCTTTCTTATAGTATATCTTTACAGGTTTTTTCAGCTTGTAATCCATTATTATGACATGATCGTTGTTATATGTAAGAGGCTGAAACCTGATTCCATGCTCCAGTGCCCTGTCACGCAGGTCAAGCAGCAGCTGGACGCACTCTGATATTCCTATGGAATAATCGATATTCTTGTACTCCTTTGCAATCTTGAGGAGCTTGTTTGCAACGTCTTGATGTATGGTTAAAGTCTTGAAGCCCTGTTGCGGCACAATCTTTTTCTATGATGCGATGCTGATAAATTGTTGCTAGCATCAAGCTGGAAAAAAGTAACAGTAGTTGCAAATCTACGCAATTCTTTTATTCGAGTAACTGTTACTGGTGAATACTGCAATGTCATAGGATGATTTGGTATCATGAGCAATCAATTGCAAGCAACACGGATGAACGGTACATCGATGCCAAACAAAACTATGAACGATATATCAAACTTGATGAAGATAGTGATCATCATTTTATCACTTGCTGCAATACCTGTAGTGTATCATATTCCAGCTAATATCCAGTTTGGTATTTATCACGCAAGACAGAGATTAACCTATCACGATTTTGCAACAGAACATCTCTTTCCAAATTTGGATTCTTTTGTCTTTATGGGTAGCAACCGCATCCTAAATGAAAGAGAAAAAGTTCTGAAAACAAAAATAGCAACTGTCTTTGATCCTAGCATGAAGATTCTGTCACGCATTTTGAATGTCTTAATAGAAAATAATGCTGTCATAAAGACAATATTATTACGAAAAGCAAATCTAAATCATGTTAGACTCTCAATGCATCTGGACTGGTTAGAACAAAAGGGACTTGTTGAGTATGTTGTCATGGATAACAAAATCAATGTGATGCTGACTGAAGCGGGTAGAGAGTTTGCAAAACCTCTAGTTTCGTTATCTGTATGAATTTATACTTTGTGGACAGATCTGTCCTTTTTTAGGACAAAAATGTCCTTCTTGTTTATTAGTGAAAAATTGAATCTGAAAAAATAATGACAAATGCTAACGACAAAAACGGTATGACCAAAAAAACAACAGCAATATCTGCGGCATTAATAGTTGGAATGATGCTGCTTCCGATGATTACGCTAGTACCGGACGTAAACGCACAATCCGAAATCAAAAGTATTTCTTCTTCACAACCAGAAGTACCAACAGATCTTCCAAGTAACTTATCAAAAACAAATCTACAAAAACTTGAGAATCTTGCCATACATAATATCGGCGTACAAAAAATCATTAATGGAGGCAAGTATAAGTTCATGTCTCAAGATTTCGTAGGGATAGGAAACACATGGTATCCTGAAATTCACATCAATGTGAACAACAAAACACAGATTACAGTAACTGCAGATCTCGCAAATAACTCAGTTACGAAAGTACAAAAATATCCAATCTTTAAAACCCCTGTAAAATTAGATAATGTGGGGGCTGGATCATCATTTGCAACTGACTATTATTCTGGAACTGCAACCATTGATGGCATGTTCATGGATTCAATCATGCCATCATTTTCAAGTTCAGGAACGAATTCTGTTACCTTCTTTCTTGTGAATGCCTTAGAAGCAAATGCGGTGGATAGTAATGGGTGCAGTCCCGCGTATGATACCAGCAGCTACTTTGCACAAACAGGATTCGCCTTTGCTCAAACAACTGATGGACCGACATGGACCGATACTGACCAGAGTTGTGTTGCTCAGGTACCTAATGTGACTTATGGTAGCACGGATACTTGGAAATTTGAGATATATGTAAACACAAGCGGCTATTGGGTAATCTATGGAGACGACATTTCCAATAACCAAAAATTCACGCATACCAGTGGTGTTAGTCCAACGTATACTACAATGAAAACAGATGATGTAAATACATCGATATTTTTTGAAAACCAGAATACTAATACTAGTTGGTATAGTCAGTTTCAATCCAGTGTAAATGCAACTGCCCTCTACCGTGATCACTCGAGTGGTAACTGGTACAACTGGGGTGCTGACACACAAGAAGATATTGACTGTTCTGGCAATCCGTACACATACCCATACACTGGGCAAGTGATAGAGAGCGGCACTGACCTGTCAAGTGGCAATACTGCAGTATGGGACTTGCAAAATATGGCAAACTATCACTGCTAACCTTTTTATTTTTTTGATTATTTCAAAAAAATATGAATATTTTAATTGTTATAGTTCTAGTAATTGCGGTATCGATCAGTATATTTGTTGTTCTCTATTTTCAAATGCAAAACAATAAAGTCGTAGTAATAAATACACGCTTACCTCCAGGTGAGTCTAGCATGGACATGCCATTTCTTGAATCTCATGTAAAGCAGGGACATAACTTGGGAATTTATTCGATAATGGGAGAAAATAGTACATTGCATATAGTTGTGGGAAATGTAGGTAATACTATTTTCAATAATTGTACGATAATTTATAATTCTACAAACAAGAATGTTGTTCTAGCTCATTATGATACAGTGAATCCAAAATTTTTATCTAATTTTCGTGTTAGTGATGTTACAGAACATTATAAGGTTTCATTTGGATGCGAAAAACCGACAGAAACAGCTACCCTCAGCAATTAGTAACAATATGGTCATTGATTTAAAACATAAGCATTATGAGGTCGGGTTTACAAATTCTCTAGTTTCAGCATGATGTAGTTTTATACTTTGTGGACAGATTTGTCCTTTTTTAGGACAAAAATGTCCTTCTTGCTTATTACGTAAAACTGAATTGTGATTAGCAATGACAAATAGTAATGACAAAATTAAAAAGACAAAAGCCACAACAACAGTCATAGGAGGATTAATAATTGGACTGATAATGTTATCACCAATGACTTTGTTACCTATAGGTGCACAAGCTACCTCTCAACCATTCAGCCATGTACCTGAGGGGCTATCATCTGCTACAGCGGCAAGTCTAAGTACCGCATCACAACAGATTGATACACAACTTCAGAATCATCCTGGTTGGATAGGAATTGTCAAGTACAATGGCGATAAAGTCGATATCTTGTATGTAGGGGATCCAACAAAAAGTCCTTATTACAATCCTAGGATGGCTGGAATAACAGCTCCTACAAGAACCAATATGGGTCCACTACAAGTTAGCTGCAACGCAATCCTACAACAGCAAGGTGAACCAACAAGTTTTACTGACAGCGGTACCACGTATACAACAGCATATCATTTACAACAAAAATTTACTTCTATACAAGCAACCCCTTCTAATCTTGATTTATTACAAACACTCAATGGACTAAATGCCGGCAAGAGTAGATGGATGCAAATTAGTGACTTGTATGATAACAGTGGAACTTGCACTGGAACTGGCGCTGCTTGGTATTACAATATTGACCAGCTTGATACTAGTAACGGTAGCCATATCACGGGGTATCCACAATCAACCAGTTTTACATCTGCTGCCGGTGATGTAATATATGAAGATGGATATGCAAACGGTAGCGGAAATTACCAACTATGCGTGACAGATGTTAGCCAGACTCCCTCCACAGGAGGTTGTTATACTGTCTCAAATAGCGGAAACAATTTTGCGTTAGGAACAACCGGTCTAAGCGCTGCCTATGATACCGGTACCATGATGGAAGAAACATCAACAGGTACAACAAAGTGGCAATGGGGTACAACTTCAACCTACACAATGAAATTCCAAGCAACTTCTAACAGCAATCTTATTACAACGTGTAATGGTTGGGTCTTTGATCCTGACCAAGCTCACAGTGTAGTAACCCTAAGCTCCAGTACAAATCCCTGTCAAGATGGAATGAAATACTAAGTTTGAATAAAATCAAACTTTTTCTATTTCTTTTTTATTATTAGACTGATGAAGAAAAAGTTAATTTATGTAAGTTTGTCTACAACTTCGCTGATAGTTATTATTCTGTTTTTTTTAGTAGAGAACGAAATTCAGATAAATGAAACGCCAGTTTCCTCTTCACTCAATTTCTCCTTTTTCTCAAGGGGGGAACAACAATATGATGTCGCAAATTTTCAACCTAATATTAGTAAAAGAACAAGTTTTGATGGTGTTACATTTATGTATGAAGGTAATAGTAGCGGAGTTGATGAATGTCAAAGTCTTCCGTATCAAAATCAAACCGAATTAAAAGATTTTCAAGTTATTTTAAAAAATGGCCAGATCATAAATGCAAAATTATGCTGGCCCCCGTCACAATGGTATGTACCAGCAAAATATCTGAATAATTCTTTGGGAACTAGTCCCTCACTTCGTTATGCAATACATTGGTTCGATGAGAACTATACCACTGCCGTAGCGGCTTGTAACTCAAATATTTGCCCTTATGGGTCAGCAATTTATCTGGTTAAAGTGCAGGTGGAACCGAAAAATGCGTCCTAGTCGGGGACTATCTTTCCGTTCGAACCAAAATAAAAGGGAATTAAACCAATTACACAAAACCCATCAAGGGACTCAAACTTGAAATTACAAAAATAAAAAAATTAAAGGAGTTTTCAGCTACTCCAATAAGCTTACAATCATGTTTTTCACTGTGACCTGACACGCTTTGCATGTCTACACCATATGACTAGTTACCAGCATATGGCGACAAGACTTTTTTAGCGAACAGTAACCCTTGATAAAGAGTAAATTTTGTTCATAGTGCGTTACCAAAATGCTTATACGCCCTCCCGGCGCCTATGATAAAAATCTCGACTCTGTAACTTTCACCTAACCCCTCATCCCATGATCATGGTGGGTTTGAGGGTCCATGGTAACAATGACGGCAACCACGAGGAAGATAAGTAACTAATCCCAATCAAGTCAGAACCGACTGGTATGGGCTCAAAGGTCTGAAATACTAGCAGATTTATCAGAAATTTCTCCGAGATGGCAGAGCCTAACGTACATCAGGGACTCGATTTGATCTAAGGAGCGTTATAGGGTAGGAATTTGGATCCCTAGCCAAGCCTGCCTGTTGAAACTTAAATTAGATTGTTACCGGCTGGTAGCTGAAAGCCGGGAAACATGGGATTCCTTGACCAAGTACTGAAATACTGTTAGAGCCTAAAAGTTTACTCGAAAATTTCTTTGTACTGCAGGTGACACATTCTAGCAGTTTGAGGGCAATGCCTGAACGCCGGCACCCTGTTGTTGCCGAAATCCGAGGCCTTAAGCTGGACGACTTGATTTCAGATCGAGTGCTCAAAATACGGGACTGCCTAATACTAGTGCAGGAAGGTACATGCGGGAGCTTGAAATGGTCCCCGCCGGCATCATTTTTTAAACAAAGGATTCAAAAATCTTTTTTCTACAAAACACAAATACGTGATTCTGAATAACATACAGTGATGAAGGGGATCCCTAAAGGCGAAGAGAATGGACGGTTCGGCGTTATGGAAGGGAAGGAAGGATGGCGGGGCAACCAGGGGGGCGAGGTTGCTTGATAGGTACCTCAGAGCGCCAGCAGAAAAATGGGCAGGCATTGGCAGACTCGGAGAAGATCAGCATAATAATGCCTGTCTTTAGGGAGTCGGCATGCCTTGAGGGGCTTCTCAGCCATCTAATCCGTGACAGTTATGCGACGAAGGAGATACTGGTAGTGGTGGACGAACCCACTGAATATACAATGAAACTTGTCAAGCGGTTTGAAAAGGATGTGAATTTTATCATAAACATGAAGAGGAAGGGGAAGGTTGGCGCGTTGAACTCGACAGTTCACATCTCGTCGGGCCAAATTCTGCTCTTCCTGGACTCTGACAATGTCATAACGTCAAATTCTGTGCTCATGCAGGTGGTTGCTGGGATGAGGGGAAGGGACATCGTGGAGTTCCAGCTAGACGCCCTGGGAAATTCCTTCATAGCCAAGCTTGTGGGAATCGAGTTTGCAAATGCCAATCTGACCAACATGCTTTACTCGCGGTATTCCGCACGAAAACCGATCATAGGCGGGGCCGCATTTGCCATCAGGAGGGAGGCTTTCTTTGAGATAGGGGGCTTTCGGAATTTCATCACGGAGGATCTAGATCTTGGCTGGAGGGCGTTTGAGAAAAGAAAGTCATACAGCCACCTGGATGGGGTCAAGATCTATACGGCGGTGCCGACGGACCTCAGGTCATGGATTTCCCAGAGAAAGCGGTGGTCTACGGGCGGCGCAGAGTGGTTTTCAAGGAACTACAGGTCGATTGTAACGGGAACATTGAAGAACATGATGTCAATTACCATACCGTCATTCCTCATCCTCTTCCCCACGGCAGTTCTCGGTATCATAAACCTTATCCTTCCAGGCTCGATTGCTGAAAAGGTTACCGTCCTAATGCTGTTACTGCTTCCATTCAAGGCACCACAGAGCGGTCCCGCGGTATTCCTCCTGTTCTCTATCATGTCTATTGTGAGGGACTTTTTATCTTACGGGGTTGGATTTGCTGTCTCACTCCTCTTGACCTATGCAGCCTGCCGCTATACTGGCAGGAGGTTCAATATTTGGGAGTTTGCCGTCTACTATTTTGCGTACTCGCCTATGACACTTCTAATGTTTGCCTATGGCCTTGTCAGGGTAGTCATACTGCGGAATTTGAGGCTGACAGACTGGAAGGTATAGGCTTGACTGCAACATAATTTTCAGCAAAAGCCTGTCACTAGGAATCAAGCTTAATATGTTTAGGATTCACGAGAATGATCGTGCTTCCGGAAAGATGTTCTGTAAGGCAGAATGGCCGCGATTGCATTTTGCCTCCAGAGTTTGTCATCTCAGTAAAATCAAGTGACGGCGAATACATGGTCGGAGTCACATGCGATGGCCACAAAAAGCTGTTCGGAGAGAGGCTGGGCCTGCTTCAGAGGGAAGGGAGTGTCCCCCAGGGATCGATCCACTTTGAACAGCTCAAGCCTGTTGGCACTAGCTGCATAAAGTCTGATCCTGACGACCTCATCCAGCTCTGACCTGATAGATTGGCTTTTTTCCGGAGAGGGACAGCAACAAATTTTTCACGGCGATCTCCGCCATTTCTCTTCTAGTCTCCGAGGTAGCGCTTCCGATGTGCGGCGTCAGGATGACGTTTTCAAGCTTGATAAGCGGGCTATGGATTGAAAGGGGTTCCTCGCGAAAGACGTCAAGCGCAGCACCTGCAATTGTCCCGCTTTTCAGGGCGGATGCCAGATCATTTTCATTGATAATCCTTCCCCTTGCAGTGTTGACTAGAAAGGAGGCCTTTTTCATTTTTTTGAGGAGCGACATGCCTACCATATCATTTGTTCCTGCAGAATGCGGGGCATGGATGCTTACAACGTCGCTTTTCCTAAAAAGTTCATCCAATGAGACATATCTTGCATCCAGCCGTCTTTCAAGAGTGGAAGGCACCCTCTTTCTGTTGTGATAAATGATTCTCATCTCAAACCCGCGGGCCCTCTTTGCCACTGCCATGCCTATCCTTCCCATTCCAAATATGCCTAGGGTTTTTCCATGGAGGTCAGTGCCAAGAAAGTCGTAGGGACCAAGTATTGTAGTCCAGCGTCCCCTGCGGATCATCTTGTCCCCATCGCTTACACGACGAAAGAGGTCCAGCATGAGGGCCATTGTGTGATCTGCAGTTGCGTCCGTGAGGACCTCTGGGGTGTAACTAATCACAATTCCCCTGCGGGAGGCAGCTTTGATGTCTATGTGGTCATAGCCTACGCTGTATGTGGAGATCGCCTTGAGATTTGCACCTGCCTCGATAACCTCCTTGTCGATCCGGTCGTATGGGTAGCAAAGTAGGCCTTCCTTGTCCGCGATTCTCGAGATCAGGAGCTTTTTTGACATCGGGCTCCTCCCAGCATGTACCTCTACGAGATGTCTTTTTCTCATCTCTCTCACCGCAAATTCATGTAATGGGCGGGTAAGCAGGATCCTCATGGCAGGAAGGCCTCCAAAGCCGCCGCTACGGACTGATGTAGCGAATTGATTTCTAGGATGCTATGCCTCAAGACGACAACCATGAGAGTTAATCAGAAATGATTTATAATAACTGTGTATAGTAATATTCAATTGAAACACAAGGAAGAATTTGCAGTTTGTGTTCAATGCGGCAACCCCATTGAGAAATGCGTCTGCGTCTGTCCATTCTGTGGAGAAAGGGACAAGTGCGAATGTGCCTTGTTTGATGCTGCTACGGGCGGATAGGTGCAAATCGGGATTCATAGCATTATTAATATCTGATGAAATTATAGGTTCAGCGTGGCTTCTATGGATTTGACTTGGGTTATCGGTGGCCCTCAGGGTGGTGGAGTCGAGTCAGCAGCCAACATTTTTGCGGGTGCGTGTGCCGGATGCGGCCTGAAGGTTTTTGGAAAAAGGGAGTACTATTCCAATATCAAGGGAGAACACAGCTATTTTGGGGTAAGGGTCTCTGACAGGGAAATACATTCCAACGTAAATGGGATAAACATGCTTGCCGCTTTTGATGCGGAAACGGTCTTCAGGCATGCTGACGACGTCTATAATGACGGTGCGATTGTATACGAGTCAGACTTGGAAAATGTCAGGGCAGAAGAAGTTCCTACGCTTGACAGGCCATTCAAGGAAAGGCTTGAGAAATTTTTGACATCCAAAGGGAAGCCGTTTACCATAAGGGGGATTTTGGAGGTTGCAAAGGAAAGGGGGGTAATGCTTTATCCGGTTTCATTCAAGGGGATCCTTGCCACGCTTGCGGAGGAGATGCAAAATCCTGTCATCAGGGGCATGTTCAGGATGCTGAACGTGCTGGCGGTATCTGTGTCAATCGGTCTTTTGGGGCTGCCACCTGACACGCTCCTCCGATCTGTCGAGGCTGTCTTTTCGAGCAAACCAAAGATTGCGGAGATGAACAGAAATGCGGCAAACTATGCCTACAATTTCGCTTCTGCCAAGTTCCCAAAGTACGGGTATCAGCTGTCCCGGATTCAAAAGGAGGCAGATACAATACTTGTGCAAGGATTCCAATCCACGGGTCTTGGAAAGATGGCTGCAGGCTGCAGGTTCCAATCCTACTATCCAATCACCCCCGCATCTGATGAGAGTGTCTTTTTGGAATCAAACGAGACCTTCGACGTAGAGAACAACAGGCCAGGCTCGACCATGATTGTGCAGACGGAGGATGAGATCTCTGCAATAGGTATGTTGATAGGGGCTGCACTGACAGGAACAAGGGCCGCCACAAGCACATCGGGACCGGGGTTCTCGCTCATGGCGGAGGCACTGGGATGGGCCGGAATAAACGAGGTTCCAATCGTAGTAACGCTCTACCAAAGAAGCGGTCCTTCAACGGGGCTTCCTACACGGCATGGACAGGACGATCTGCTTTTTGCAATTCATGCCGGACACGGAGATTTTCCAAGGATTGTGTATGCCTCGGGGGACATTGAGGAGGGGTTTTACGATACTGCACGGTGCTTCAATTACGCGGAGATTTTCCAAATGCCAGTCATTCACATGATGGACAAGTTTATTGCAAGCACGGTTGCCACCGTGAAGAGGTTTGACCCACAAAAGATCACGATAGAAAGAGGCAAACTGCTCGAGAAGATTGAAGGTTTAGGTTACAAGAGGTTTGTACCCTCGCCTGACGGCATCTCACCAAGGTCAAGACTTGGGTTGGAAAATGGCATCTTCTGGAACACCGGGGATGAGAGCGACATTGAAGGGCACATTTCTGAGGATCCGGAAAACAGGATTTACAAGATGGACAAGAGGGCAAGGAAGGTCGATGTTGCGCTGGAGAAGATACCTGCCGAGGAACAGGTTGTAAGCCATGGAGTCTCCGACTTCTGCATAATTAGCTGGGGATCCACGAAGGGACCTATTATTGATGCAATCGAGATGCTAAGGAGGGAGAAGTACGAAGTTGGATTCATACAGGTAAAATTGTTGAACCCGTTTCCCACAAAACACCTCAAGGCAATGCTCCAGAATGTAAGAACCGTAATAGATGTTGAGGCAAACCATTCCGCGCAGCTTGGGCAGATACTAAACCAGTATCTGGACAGGAAAGTTGATTATTATGTACTCAAGTACACGGGGAGAGCGATGACTTGCTCTGAGATATGTGATTCAATAAAGAAGATAATTGACGGAAAGGCCGAGAAGAGGCAGGTGTTGTCATATGGTGTCTAGTATGTCAGACTATAAGACTGAGGTGCACAACGACTGGTGCCCAGGATGCGTCCTTCCTGACACGTTGCTCCACTGCAATCCATCCGTAAAGCAGATCCAACAGGTAAAGGCGGGTGAGAGGGTCCTTGGCAGGGACGGGAGATACCACAAGGTCAGCGAGACCATATCTCACATTCACAGGGGGAGGGTCTTCAAGATTGTAGGTTATTGCTTTGGGGAAACCTATCTGACGGACGAGCACCCCGTGCTAGTGGCAAGAAGGAGGGACGAGAGGGATGGCAAACGCAAGTTCGATGCCGTATGGACAAGGGCGGACGGGATAAGACTGGAGGACTATCTCGTATACCCCGTACAGAAGGAGGAGGCCGACTTGGTATCTTTAGAAGTGGGATGCCATACAGAAGGCAGAGGACCGGGAGGGGAGTTGCCCTATGCCGTTCCAATCAACGCGGAGACCGTCAGGCTTATCGGATACATGCTTGTGGCCGGGGGGGTGTGGGATGACGAAATAAGGTTTGCTTGTAAACCTGGTGAGAACTGGTTTCTTGACGACGTCGAAGAAATCATGAACCGGACATTCGGGTTGTCTGGTTTTAGGGAGACGGGGAATTGTGTGACCATGTTCCGTTCTGAGATGCTTGCAACTGTCTTTCTTGACTGGTTTGGCCCTTCATACGAAAAGATTCCTCACTTTGCAATGTTACTGCCATTGGAAAAGCAGCAGAGTTTGTTGACGGGCCTCTGGATGGGGAATGGTTGGAGGGGAGGAGTTCAGGGACGGGAAAGGTTAACCACCCGGTCTAGGACCCTTGGTGAACAGGTAAAGACACTGCTTCTCAGGCAAGGCATGGTTCCTGAAATTTCAGTTGAGAAGGGGGACGGCAATGGTGGAGCCACATACTCGATAGGGGTTGTAGAGGGGGTTGCCGTACCGTGCAAGGACTTGGGGAACGGACTGGAGGAGAGGCATCAAGGAGAACCATCCATGTCTTCCCTTCCTGATTACTTTCTGGTACCAATAAAGTATATTGAAAACTTTGACTATGACGGGCCGGTCTACAATCTCGAGGTGGATGATGTAAACTCGTACGTATCGGAAAATGCCATTCTTCACAACTGCGGTGACTTTGGGATCGTAAATGCCATACAGATGGCACTTGCAGAGATGGAGATCCCAAGACACAAGGCAGCCATATTTTCGGGCGTCGGGTGCTCCGGAAAGACATCACACTATGTAAACGTCTACGGCATTCATACACTGCATGGGAGACTCCTTCCGTTTGCCCAGGGGGCGAAGCTCGCAAATCCAGAATTGACCGTTGTTGCTACTGGCGGGGACGGCGACGGCCTTGGGATAGGGGCCGGACACTTTGTTGCTGCAGGAAGGCGGAACGTGGACATGACCTACCTAGTTTTCAACAATGCGGTATACGGCTTGACAAAGGGGCAAGCCTCACCTACGCTCAAGCTGGGCCTGAAGACAAAATCTCTCCCCGAACCCAACGTCAACCAGTCCGTAAATCCAATCGCGCTAGCTATTGCCAGCGGATATACTTTTGTGGCAAGGGGGTACGCATACGATGTCAGGCATCTTAAGGATCTGATAATAGCTGCAGTGAGGCATAGGGGGCTTTCCTTCATAGATGTCTTGCAGCCATGTCCGACATACAACGACATAAACACGAGGGATTGGTTTGCAGGCATGGACAACATTGACGAGACGACGAAGAAACCAAGGCCTAGGATATACAAGCTGGAGGACACGGGGTATGACCCGGTGGTACATATCGACTCGCCGGAAGAGGAGAATGCCAAGCTCACGCAGGCCCTCATAAAGTCAAACGAGTGGGATGACAAGATTCCCACGGGGATTTTCTACAAGAACGAGATAATAGCGCCGTACGACGAGAGAATTGCGGACAGGATTCCAAACTATCTTGAGAATCCTCCGGCCTGCCAGGAAATAGAGTCTCATGGAAGACCGATTACTGACATCTCTAAAATTCTTGATAAGCTAGACGTTTAGCTTGGGAAGAGGAGGGGGGAAGTACTTGGACCGCCTGTAAATTAGCGCAACAGAAATGATATAAGTTAATAGCATGTTGCACAGAGAATAGTTCTACATTGAATTTAGACGAAGTCAACAAGGTCTTCCGCAAATCAATTATCAAGGGATACTTCGAGCCCAGCCTTCTCAACCTGGACTTCAAAAAATCAAACCTCAAACATCCATCTATCAGAGATGACGGCCTGATGCAGACAGGCATGCTGCACCTCTTCTTTGACATAGAGACGGGATCCGACTATCCAGACGGTGACGAATGGTTCATGGCGGAATTTCTCTTTCCGTACAATATCAAACTTCCAGACAACCTAAAGGGGCCGGATTACTTCAGCACTATGTCGGTAGGGGAGGGCAAGACCTTCTGGAGGCACAGGGAGCTTATCAGGTACAAGTATGGCAAGTCAAAAAAACTTGAAGAGTCGCTGGATTTTATAGAAAAAAAATACCGAGAGCTGAACTCGATGCTTGAACCGCTGGAAAAAGAGATAAAGTAAAGCCCGGGCGTCACTGGGATTCGCCTTCCTGTGCCCCGTAATTCACGTTCCATCTCTCCTTACGTTCATCAAAGTAATACACAACCTCGGCGGTGCCGCTTGGGATCTTCTGCGGGTCGAGGTGGTAGGGAAGAAGCTCCAGCACAAAGTCTATCTTGTCTATGGCAGAATCAAAGAGGCTCCGCTCAGGAATGTCAAGCATGAACCTAACGCTTGGACTGCCAGAAAAACTGATTGACAGCCGGAAAGCTTTCCCGCTCCCGCGCCTCCTCTTGAGCTCCTTGAAGATCGCCTTGGCCTTGTCCCATCTGGGTCTTCCGAACCACTTGAAAAATGCATCGTTGAAAGCAAGTGGAAAAACGATATCAACCATGGTTGTAAAATCATCCTCCGGTTGTTCCTGCTTGTCTTCAGTTACTTGGAAAAGGTTGTGAAGGAGGCTGTATAGTACCTCCAACTCCCACGGGGAGACTCCGTAGAACTTCAGGTAAAGGGCCGGCTTTTGTGAGCTCACCATGTATCATGGTGAAAATTTCTAATTAAAGGTTAGAATCCGTAGTTGGGGATCTTTTTTTGCCATTTACTATGCTGAAACAATATGCCATGAGAAATAGCGCCTGATGAGTTCCGTGGCCTCCTTGTACCTGTGCTCCCTCCCTCCGATCTTTGCATAGTAGATGTCGTCCAGAATTCTCTTCTCATGTGGTGTTGCCTTTCTTCCAAGCAGCGGGAGATAGTTGGGCCCGTCATAAAATATGGTGCTTGCAAACCCTCTCGCAATCTGGGACAGGACGTTTTCATGATCCGCCGGGATGGCTGTCATGGTGCTTGATGCCTGGCCTATGAAGCAAAGCTTGCTGTTCTCCTGCCTCAGCGTGTTGCTGATCATGGACATGCGTATCCTTGTTCTTTGTTGGGGTGACAGGCGGTTCCATAGCCAGTCTACCTTTCCGAGGTACTCGCGCTCGTTTTTCCCAATCGTATGGGCGCTGCCATGTGGGGGCGCTGCCATGGTATGTATATGCGATGCAATGATTTAAGAATTGAATCTGGGACCGGGCGGGTTATACCGTTAGAAGGTATTTGAAGAGGTACAGAACGCCGGTTGCGCCAATGAAGAAGACCATGGGTTTCCAGGCCAGAACTGGAAAGCTTGGCGTCTTTAGCTGGACGCGGTAGTTGTCAACTACGGTCTTTACGTACTTTCTTATCCTTTGATTCCATATGTTGTACTCTATCTGGTGTTTTTTGAGGAGGCTCTCAACCTCGTATAGGACGGGGGTCCTCTGGCAGAATAGGTGCTGGAGGTAGTCCCGGGAGACCTCAACCTCGGCCTGTATAGCAACAAGCCCCTTTTTCATCTCGAGAAGCCTGACATGCATCTCCCACGGCTTCCTTAGTTTCAGCGAGAGACCATGGCCTATCTGGGTGGTCTGCTTGTGTTCAAACTTGACATGGGTGAAACCCTCCTTTGCAAACAATTTCAGCATCTCGTCAACGCTCTTTCTTACCACTATGGTAAGCTGCTCGACGCCATCCTTGTCAACCCGAACCATTTCCTTCATTCCGTC
Source organism: Nitrososphaerota archaeon (assembly GCA_028866895.1). Lineage (GTDB taxonomy): Archaea > Thermoproteota > Nitrososphaeria > Nitrososphaerales > Nitrosopumilaceae > Nitrosotalea. The sequence continues at coordinate 47,146 of JAGWHF010000003.1, read as the reverse complement.
AAGCAAAGAGACTGTCTTTGGATAGCGTGTGAGGAATTCGACCATTAATCCTGCGTCAAAATTCCCGATATTAAAACCCTATTCGTCTCATGGTGCCCAGACCACGCACGTATACGCACTGGTCATGCGGGATTGCCATTTCTCTTTCCGAGATCCTCCTGTGGGTAAGCTTGGCCCCAGAATCGCGAATCAGTGCAGCTGGAACCGCCTCCGCCCCCTCGCCCATCTTGAGGTTGGCAATTGAAGCCAGATCGTCGGCAACTGCCTGCATTGTGACCTTGAGCGGGTTTCCATACAGGTCATTGTTCCCCCTCAAGTCGGAGACCGGTTCGATTCCCGCACATGCTATTGCAACGCCGACGGTACCTGCCCTTGCGGGCATCAGCCTGCTGTCTGCAATGATGATGCCAAGGCGGACATGACATGAAAGAAGGAATTTGCGCCTGATCTGCTCGGCAACCTCGTACGGATCGGACGGGTAGAGGATCACGGTCCCCTTTTTTGCGTTTGACTTGTCGATTCCAGCATTTGGGGCCATGATATAATCCGACGAGGTTATCACAAACCCCGGTATTCCGCCAAATATGGCGTCTGATTCCCGGAGTACCACCTCTGCAATGGTGGGGCTCATCTTGAACCTTGAAGCCATCTCGCCTGCCTTTGCGGATGGTTGCACCCCGTGCAGGTCCACCGTCCGTCCCTGGGCATTTGAGACATACTTGCTTGAAACTACCACGACATCGCCGGTCTTGGGAACAAGGCCGCTCCTTGCAAGATCTGATCCAAGACTCTGGAATAGATCAAACCTGCAAGTCTTGAGAGTGGACGGGATTGGAAACACTGAGAGGACCAATGCAGCCCTATGACACGGTTCATTATTTAGCGTTCTGCGAGCCGCTATCTTTCAATGCCGCCCTTCTTTCTGGAAACAGCCCTCCTTTTGAAGAATAGTATTCCAATACCAACAGCTGCAGCTATCAGGACCCCGTCAACCCAGAGGTGATTGTTGAACTTTGGCAGGGCCGCCGTGTTTACCGCCGGAATCGGATGCGGTTCATTTGTGGCAAGCGTCATGTTGGTGGTCTGGATCTCGCCCTTGGCTACATAGAGGGGGAAGGTCACTTTGTCAAGCGAATACGTGGTGGCCTGTGTTATGTCCGTGTCATTGAGGTCGACCTCCACTTGGTAGCTTCCAGGCTTTTCAAACTGGTAGGGTATGCCCACCTTGCCGTCTATAGTGGAACCTCCGGGAAGAACGAAGACTGGGGCGGTCCCATTCCTTATGATGAGCTTGTAGTATATGTCTGCCCTTGGAGCCTGTGTCTGCGGATCGACAAACTTGAGCAGCAGGATTGTAGGGTGGCCCGTGACGGGATTTGCAGGGTATGTGGAAAGGTCGACATATGCGAGCCCTTTGCTTGAAAGCCGTGTCTGCGGTACGGAGTAATCCTGTGCAAAAGCGGTCCACTGCAGTGACGCCACAAAAAGGATTAGGATTGAAATTTTTGCGAGTCTTGAGGCCAATTGGTTTTCAGAAGAGTCAGATAGAATGTAAAGGTTTGGGGTTGCGAGCCGGCAAACGTTTTAATTTCTAAAAACCTCATTTTTATTGTTGAATATTACTGAGAAGATTCTGTCTAGGGCGTCTGGCAGGGAGAGGGTCGCCCCCGATGATGTTGTATTTGCCAATGTTGACAAGGTCATGGTGCATGATGTTTCAGGACCTGGAGTAATTGCGGTATTTGAAAAACTACGAAAGGGCGGGATGAAAATCGATAAGCTCCACGATCCCCAAAAAGTCTGGGTTGCGGAAGATCATTTTGTTCCAGCTGCCGACAAGATCTCGGCGCAGAACATAGTGCTCCTGACGCAGTTTGCAAGAGACTTTGGGATCACCAGGCACTTCAAGTATGGGATGGGACAGTACGGTATATGCCACACTCTGTCACACGAGGAGGCGATGGTGCTTCCTGGAGAGGTTTATGTCGGCGGCGATTCACATACGAACACAACGGGCGCACTAGGAGCGTTTGCTGCTGGCTTGGGGCACACCGACGTAGCATACGTTCTTCTCAATGGGAAGATTTGGTTCAAGGTGCCGGAAACGCTATACTTTAGGCTGGATGGGAAGCTGCCGGGATATGTGATGGCAAAGGACCTCATCCTGAGAATCATAGGGGAAATAGGGACTGACGGCGCCGCATACAAGACGATGGAGTTTGGGGGAACAGGAATCTCTGGGATGTCCGTTGAGGAAAGGCTGACACTTACCAACATGACGACTGAGGCTGGAGCCAAGAGCGGGATAATAGAGCCAGACCAAAAGATCCGGGACTATTTGGCGCAGAGGGGAGCTGCCACATACCGCGAGGTACACGGCGACACGGACGCGCAGTACGCCAAAATTTTCGAATATGACGCATCGGAGTTGGAGCCTACGGTGGCAAAACCCTTCTCTCCTGAGAACGTGGCACCGGCAAGGGAGCTGTCGTCGGTGCCACTTGACAAGGCATACATCGGCTCGTGCACTGGAGCAAAGCTTGAGGACCTAAGGGCAGCTGCGGGAATCCTGAGAGGCAGGAAGGTCAAGATCAGGACGGAGGTGCTTCCTGCCGCCATATCTATCTACAGGAAGGCAATGGAGGAGGGATTGATCAAGATTTTCATGGATGCTGGTGCGATGGTAGGTCCTCCGACATGCGGTGCATGCTGCGGGGCCCACATGGGAGTACTAGCAAAAGACGAGGTCTGCATCAGTACAACTAACAGGAACTTTCCAGGGAGGATGGGCCATGTGGACTCGAAGACCTATCTTGCATCGCCGCTAGTCGCAGCGGCATCCGCGGTAACAGGCAAGATCACAGACCCGAGGGACATAAAATGAAGGGCTCCGCAATCAAGTATGAGAAGGACAACATCGACACCGATGTCATCCTGCCGGGGCCTTACCTGAAGATCCATGACTACAACGAACTTGCAAAACATGCGATGGAGGGGTTAGATAGGGACTTTCACAAGAAGGTAAAACCTGGGGACTTTATAGTTGCAGGGAGGAACTTTGGATGCGGCTCGTCTAGAGAACATGCGCCGATTGCTCTTTCCTACTCGGGAATAAAGGCGGTGGTGGCAGTCTCGTTCGCACGGATATTCTACAGGAACGCGGTGGACGGCGCATTTCTGCTGCCGATAGAGGTGGAGGAAGAGACTTACAGGGATATTTCCGACGGGGACGAGCTCGAGTTAGAGACGGCTAAAAATGAGATAAGGAACCTGACGAAAAACAAGACCTATAGGATGAAACCATTCCCTGATCTGATTGGGAAGATTATCGAGGCGGGCGGGCTTTTCAATTACAGGCCATGACGCCGGCCGCGCGGCCTTGGATTTAAGCATTATATCCCGGATTTGAAGGTGAATATCTGTTGGCAAAGACACTGTTTGAAAAAATCTGGGAATCACATGTTGTTTTGGATGAGGGAAACGGACGCTCCCTCCTTTATGTGGATAGGCACCTTGTGCATGAGGTGACATCCCCGCAGGCATTTGATGGCCTGCGGATGAACCACAGGCGTGTCAGGAGGCCCGATCTGACGTTTGCAACTATGGACCACAACGTGCCGACAGACAACAGGTCACTTCCCATAGTTGACCAGACATCCGGCATGCAGATAAGGGCGCTTGAAAGGAACTGCAGTGAGTTTGGCGTAAGGCTCTTCGGAATGGACAGCCCTGATCAGGGAATAGTGCATGTAATAGGGCCTGAACTTGGGATAACCATTCCAGGCTCCACCATAGTTTGCGGGGACAGCCACACATCCACTCACGGTGCTTTTGGAGCGCTTGCTTTCGGTATTGGAACAAGCGATGTGGAACACGTCCTTGCGACCCAGTGCATATGGATGGACAAGCCAGAGACGTTCGAGATACGCGTCGAGGGAAGGAGGCGGAATCCCCATGCGGTCACAGCAAAAGACATCATGCTCTCGATAATCCGGAGGATAGGCACTGGAGGTGGCACGGGGACCACGTTTGAATACCGGGGAGATGCTATCTCTGAGCTTAGCATGGAACAGCGAATGACAATATGCAACATGTCGATTGAGGGAGGCGCAAGAGCTGGCCTTGTTGCACCTGACGAGAAGACGTTTGATTACCTGCGAGGGCGGAGGTATCTGCCGGAAAAATTTGACGATATGGTGGAGTACTGGAGGGAGAACCTAAAGACGGACGGAAACGCTGCCTTTGACAGATGTTTTACTATTCATGTTGACGACATCGCACCCCAGGTAAGCTGGGGAACCAATCCTGCAATGACGGTGGACGTAACGGGCAGGGTGCCGTTCCCAAGTGAGTACGCCGGTGGGTTTCCAGGGGAGGAGAAGGCGGCAGAAAAGGCTCTTCAGTACATGGGACTCAAGCCTGGCACCCCTATTACGGAGATTCATGTGGACAGGGTATTCATAGGGTCATGCACCAATTCGCGACTTGAGGACCTTGTGGAAGCCGCGAAGGTTGTCCGGGGCAGGAAGGTGTCGCAGGGGGTGCGCGCGATGGTGGTACCGGGCTCGCAACATGTGAAAAGGCAGGCCGAAGATCTGGGACTTGACCGTGTGTTCAAGGATGCGGGCTTTGAATGGCGCGAATCGGGATGCAGCATGTGTCTCGGCATGAATCCTGACATATTGGCGTCGGGCGAGAGGTGTGCCAGCACCTCCAACAGGAATTTTGAAGGCAGGCAGGGGACGGGGGGCAGGACACATCTGGTAAGCCCAGTCATGGCGGCAGCCGCCGCAATAGCGGGACATTTTGTGGACGTAAGGGAGATGGGCCTGACCTAGATGGAACCGTTCAGTAAAATTCGCAGTGTGGCCACCCCGCTTGACAAGGTGAATGTTGACACTGACCAAATTGTTCCCAAGCAGTTCCTGAAACTAGTCCAGAAGACGGGATTTGGCCAGTACTTATTTTATGACTGGAGGTACGGTACTGACGGCGCCCCGAGGAAAGACTTTGTGCTAAACGACCCAGCCTTCAGGGGCTCAAAGATACTGCTTGCGGGAAACAACTTTGGCTGCGGTTCAAGCAGAGAGCACGCGGTCTGGGCGCTTCTTGACTTTGGGTTCAGGGCCGTCATCTCCACATCGTTTGCCGACATTTTCTACAACAACTGCTTCAAAAACGGAATCCTCCCCGTACGGGTGGATGAGAAGACGCTCCGGATGCTTTTTGAGAACAGGTCGGAGGTGGAAATCGACCTTGAGGCCCAGACCGTCACCAGTGGTGAAATCTCGGCTCATTTTGAGATAGAGTCACACTGGAAGAAAGTGCTGCTTGAGGGGCTTGACGACATTGCGGCAACCCTCAGGCATGGGGAGGAGATCTCGCGTTACGAGAACCTGCACAAGGACTGTGACCCTAGAGCATCCTGAGGATGGAATCTACAAGATCCTTCTCCCTCTCGACCCTGCTTGGGGAGTCAATGTCGATCCAGGGCTGTCTTCCTATGTCATAGGAGCTTATCTTGCCTTTCTGTGAAAGATTTTGGAAGATGTCATAGGAGAGGTTTATCTCCTTCCTCCCATTCCTAGACCTTATTATCTTAAGTACCTCCAAGTCAAGGATGTAAATTCCGAGGCATTCTGCCATGTCAAGTTTTATCGTTGGTTTTTCCAAAAACCTCTTCACGATTCCGCCATCCACCACGGCGTATCCTGTCTCCTCCCTCCTGAACCTTCTTGTCGCTATGGTAGCAAGGGTATTTTTTTTCCTGTGAAACCTGTACATCTTCTCTACGTCAAGGGGAGTGAGGTTGTCTATAAACCAGAGAAGGAACTCGCGGTCCCCTGCGACTGCATCCTTGATATGCAAGAGATCGCCCCCAGTTCCCCGCTGCGAGTCCTGAATGCACCTCAGGGGTTTTTTCAAGCCCTTGTGGTTCTCGAAATACCTCTCAATCTGTCTGCCCAGGCCCTTGAAATCTGCAAGGATGATTATCTCGTCTATGAGCGCAAATGAGGCTAGGTGCCCAACTACGTGTGCAATCAGTGGCTTTCCGTGTACGGGAATCATGGCCTTTGGGATGTAATCTGTGAATGGTCTTCCACGCGTTCCGCGCCCTCCTGCCAGAACTACAGCTTTCAAAGCTACCTGTAGGACTTCTGTTTTCTTCGTCTGGCTCCGGGGCCGCCGAACTTCTTTGGCTCCTTGCGCCTGTCATCTCCGCTGAGCAGATGCTTGTCGTACTCTGATATTTTCTTCTTGAGATCCTCGCGGACGGACTTGGTGAACGGGTGGTCCTTTGGCTCCTTCCGCGTCTTTGTCCAGCCTGTGAGGGCCCTTGATATGGCCACGGCGCTCGCGTACGACTGTCCCATGAAGCCACCGCCGGACACTTTTACGGCCAGGTCCACCTTGTTTCTGAGGTCCCCTGTGATTTCCAGCGGGGCCAATATTACCTCTCTTGCCACTTCTTGGGGGATCATCTCGACTGGAACATTGTTTATCCTGACGCGACCTGCGCCCTTTGAGATGAATGCATGCGCGCGTGCGGTCTTCCTTGATGCGTAATAACTCTCAATCTTTGCCATTATTCGTGCCACCCTACTGTTCTCCCTAGGTCTCCAAGCGTGACGTAATATGGTGCGGGCTTTCGAATCTTGGCATCATCAAACTGGATCTTCTTTTTTGATCTCAGCTCGTTTGGGACGCCAAGGTATGTTCTGAGCCTCTTTAGGGATGTCTGCCCAGAAGGTTTGTTCTTTGGCAGCATGCCTCGGACCATCTTTGTTATCATGGTGTCTGGCCTTCGCGGGTGGAAGGGACCGAACTTGGGGTTTGTGATGCTTGCTATCTCTAGAAACTCCCTGTATTCGCGTATGACCAAGTCCCTGCTCCCGCTTAGCATGATATTTTCGGAGTTTACTATTGATACGCGGGATCCGTTTATGAGGAGTTTTGCAACGTGCGAGCAGAGCCTTCCAGCAATCTGGTTCGTACCGTCAACTACTACGTCCCGTTCTTGGGCCTGTCCGGCGCTGACCTGCTCCTGCTTAGCCAACTATCTTCACTCCCTTGCCTGTCGGGTTGTTCTTTATCAGTTGCGAAAACCCTACAATCTTTCCGCCTGACTGTGCTACCTTCTTTGCACCCGTTGTGGAAATTGAAAATGAGCATAGTGTAATCTTGTGCGAGATGCTCCCAGTTCCGAGCACCTTGCCTGGAACGACAACGATGTCGTTGTCCTTGACAAACCTGTCGATCTGGGCCAGGTTGAGGACGCGCCTTGCCCTTGACGGCTTGAGTGCCATCTCTGCAAGATTTGACCAGATGGGGGCCTTGTTATTCTTTGATGCTGCGCGAAGCTCATTTGCCATCTTTATGACAACCTGGTTGGTCATGTGTACTTATGCCAAATTTTACCCAAATATAATATATGCTCAGGAGAGTGCCGCGATTGTCTGCTGGAACTCGCCAAGCCTCTTCTCGAGCTCTTCGACTGCCGTCTTGACCACCTCGGAGGCCGTAAGGCTCCCTACCGTCTCGACGGTCAGGACATGCTCGTCTGGACTGCTTCCCTCTGTCAGGACGGCGATCGTTGCAGAATTCCATTTTGCATGCTCACTGCCGCGGCCGAGGCGCGCATATGCCTCCACCTTGAGTTTCTGGCCGGGAGCTAGCGCTACTATTGGGACGTTCGGGTTTACGGGCTTTACCACCTCGTCCTCTGAACTGAGGTCTTGTGATGTGACTGTCCTTGTAGTGTCGGAGCTGCCGGAATCGAGCATGAGGAGGACCCTGCAGCGGCTGCACCCAAGCTCACTGTGGCAGTCACAGGCAGAGGGCTCTACAAACCTTGAAAGGTCAGTTCTGAGCGGCAACATTGCAAGCCTGTGAGCGACGCCCTCATCAGCAAGGACGGATGAGTTTTCGATAATCACTACATCGTCTATTGCAAACGTGGGGATGCCTGAAAGGCATATCCTCCTTAGGGCGTTTGCATACTGGAGGGGAATGCCGCGAAGCTTAACAACAATTCTGTTATCACTTTGCTCAACTATCTCAAGAGAAGTCAAACCTTACGGTAAAAGGTTGAAATTCCAAATAAAAATCTAGCGTGTTACTCTGCTTTCTTGACTAACTGGGAAAACCGTTATTTTTCAACCCGATTTTAATCGATTTTCATTCCTTTGCATCTAACAAGACTTTCATATCCGTACCAAAGTTTAGTCAGAACAAGTTAATCGACAAAGCGGTGTTCCTCTGTATAGATAAATACTGATGCCGGCTATCTCTGTCATGGATAAAGTCACGGTGGTCAGGCTTACGGTGGAGGGGGAGAAGTTCGAGATATTGGTAAAGCCTGATCCAGCCCTTGAGTTCAAGCTTGGAAAGAAGAAGGAGATTTCCGGCGTGCTTGTGTCGGACGAAATCTACTCGGATTCGAACAAGGGGACAAGGGCGTCTGCTGAGAAGATGACAAAGGCCTTCAAGACAACTGACGCGGCCTCTATTGCATCCTTCATACTGCAAAAGGGGGAGCTGAACCTTACCACTGATCAGAGGAGAAAGATGGTGGCAGAGAAGAGAAAACAGGTCGTGGATTTTATTGCCAAGAGTTTTGTAGATCCAAGGTCGCATCTGCCGCACCCGCCATTGAGGATTGAGCAGGCGATGGATGATGCAAGGGTTTCGATAGACCCCTTCCGAAATGTGGAAGAGCAGACAAAGGAAATTGTGGAACAACTAAGGCCGATCATACCGCTAAAGTCGGAAAACATGTTGCTTGAGATAGCTGTGCCGGCCCAGTTTGCGGCGCAATCATATTCAGTGTTAAAGTCATTTGGAACATTGAAGAAGGAGGAGTGGCAATCAAACGGATCACTTAAAGTAATACTAGATATACCGGCTGCGGCAAGGGCAAATGTGATTGATAGGTTAGGATCTGTAACGAAGGGCACTGCTCTTGTAGAGGTCGCAAAATGATGGATTTGAAAAGACGGTATGTCATACCGGGCGATGTCATAGCAACAGGCCAGATGCGGCCTGAACAGAATGTGTATCAGGATGGAGACCGGATGATTTCAACCTGTGTGGGCATCTCAGAGGTCTTTGAGAACGCGGTCAGAGTGATTCCATTGACTGGGGTTTATGTGCCAAAGACAAACGATCTGGTAATCGGAAAGGTGATTGGAACCTCCCCGCTCTCATGGGAGTTTGACATTAATTCTTGTTTCATAGGGTTTCTCCCCGCCCAGGATGTTTTCGGGAGGGACTACTCTCCAACAAAGGACGAGCTAAGGCAGAGGCTCAACATAGGGGACTTGGTAGCTGCAAGGGTGGCAAACTTTGACCGGTCGCGCGATCCTCTACTTACCGTACAAGACAGAGATCTGGGAAGGATTGATTCGGGCGAGCTCATCGAGATTGCCCCAAGCAAGGTGCCAAGACTGATAGGAAAGAGGGGTTCCATGATTCAGACCATCGAGATGGCTACAAGAGCCATGATCACGATAGGGCAGAACGGGTGGGTCGTGGTTTCATGCGAGGATTCAGAGGGATTATTAAAGGCCGTCGAGGCTGTAAAGATGGTGGATGCCCTAGCGCATACGCCTAACTTGACTGAAAGAGTCAAATCCATGCTAGGAGTACCAGAAGGTGATAATAATGACACAACTAATGACTGATGATGGAATTAGATGCGATGGTAGACGAGTAGACCAGCTAAGGAATATTACGATAAAGGCTGGAGTCCTAAAGAATGCCGATGGCTCGGCCTACATAGAATTTGGAAAGAACAAGATTTTGGCCGGAGTCTTTGGTCCAAGAGACGTGCACCCAAAACACATGGCAAATCAGGACACCGGGATACTTAGATGCAGGTATCACATGTCTCCGTTTTCCGTTACTGAGAGGAAGAATCCTGCCCCGTCTAGGAGGGAGATTGAAATTTCCAAAGTTCTAAAGGAAGCTCTCCAACCAGCACTCATACTGAAGGACTTTCCAAGGACCGTAGTGGATGTATTTGTGGAGGTGCTGCAGGCAGACGGAGGATCAAGATGCGCGGCACTGGATGCTGCGGCCGTGGCCCTTGCAGATGCTGGGATACCAATGCGCGACCTAGTCTCGGCCTGCGCTGCAGGCAAGGTAGAGGACAGGATTGTCCTTGACATTAACAACGAGGAGGACCAAGAGGGGCAGGCAGACATGCCTGTGGCCATCATGCCAAACATTGGGAAGGTGACACTCATGCAGCTTGACGGCATACTGACTCCAGACGAATACAAGACCTGCCTCCAGACTGCAATTGGCGGGTGCAGGAGCGTCTATGAAATACAGCGGAAGGCTCTTGTCGAGAAATATTTTGAGGGTGGGGCGCATTAGGTATGGGTTCAGCAATTCTTGATCAACTGAAGCTTGAAAAGATGTCCGACCTTCTCAAGCAGGGAAGGAGGCTTGACGGGAGGGCGCTTGACGAGCAGAGGGAGCTTACGATAGAGACTGGAGTGATTCCAAAGGCAAATGGATCAGCTCGCGTGAGACTGGGTAATACCGAGGTGATTACTGGCGTCAAGGTGCAACCGGACAAGCCGTTTCCAGACCTTGGTGACAAGGGAATACTGATTTGCACGGCTGAGATCCTGCCTCTTGCAGACCCGCTGGTAGAGCCGGGGCCTCCGACAGAAGAGGTTATTGAGCTTGCAAGGGTAGTGGACAGGGGAATACGCGAGACGGAAATGATTGACCTGCACCAGCTTGTTTTGCTTGAAAACAAGTCGGTCGTCGGAATATTTATCGACAGCAGCGTGGTGGATTCGGCAGGGAACCTCTTCGACGCATGCTCGTACGCATCAGTCGCGGCCGTTCTCTCGTCGACGATTCCTAAATACGAGATAAAAGACGAGGCGCCCGTGCTCGTGGAAGGAGTGACATCCAAGCCGCCGGTAAAGACGCTACCGGTTTCGGTAACCATGGCAAGGATTGGGGACCAGATAGTTGTGGATCCGAGCAAGGAGGAGGAGGCCTGCATGGATGCCAGGATTACGATTACTACAAACTCTGACGGAAATATATGCGCACTTCAGAAGGGTGGAGAGAACGGTTTCACGGTGGACCAGCTCACGAGGTGTTCGGAAATTGCGCTCTCTGTGGGAACAAAAATAAGGAAGCGCTTTGAGCAGTTGATGTAGATGGCAAAAAGTAGGGGCGCGTCGCTTAAGGGACTGGGGCAGAAATACGGCCTCAAGCCTAGGAAAAAATTCACTGCCGTGCACAGGCTGCTCAAGACAAAGAGAAGGTGTCCGGAATGCGGTTCTATGCGCTTTGGAAGACTGGCGGTCGGGATATGGACATGCGACAAGTGCGGTTACAAGGTGGCTGGCATGGCCTATGACATCAAACTTTAGCGCACGGATAACCATCTCGGCCGGCAAGAAGAACGATGCTATTTTCAAGTCAATCGACGTGGACAATAGGTTTTATGACGAGAATCCGACGAGGACGAGCATCTCGCTTGGCAGGGACATATTGATAAGCGTAGAGGCAGAGGAGATTTCGCATCTTAGGGCAAACCTGAACTCAACATTGCGCCTCATACAGGCAAGCAATGACAGCATCGAATCGTTAGAGATATAAGCAAAACAACAGCCCGAACAGGCATGTCGTCTGGGGAACAGATTCCTCCATGGTTGCAGGAGCAGGTGGGCAGGATGCAGCAACTCCAGCAGAACCTCCAGTCAATCATGGTCCAAAAACAACATCTTGAGACGGAACAACTGGAGACGGACAGGGCCCTTGAGGCGCTTAAGAAGGCAGGAGATGGTGACGCGGTATACAAGGCTGCAGGATCCATACTGGTGAAATCAGACAAGGGGGCGCTAATCGCGGAACTTGAGGAGAGGAAGGAGCTTGCAAACACACGACTTACGGTGTTGGCAAAGCAGGAGGCAAGACTCAAGGAAAATCTCAAGGAGGCCGAGACGAAGATACGCGAGATGTTACGCGGTCCTCCGGCTCCTTCAGGACAGAAGCCTGACACCAAGTAACTGGGCGGAACCTCTGATTTTACGTTCCGAGATGAGGATAAATTAGTGATAGGACATCATTCGTTCTATGAAGATAGAGGACTTGAGGATGGTAATCGACGAGCGCGAGAGAAAGAGCGGGATACCGGATCTATTGAGGGAGGTCGGCGTGAAGGTAGAGATGACCAATCTTCCGGTGGGAGACTATATAGTGGCATCGGAGACGGTGGTGGAAAGAAAGAGCGTTCACGACTTTATCTCGTCGGTCTTTGACGGGCGCCTTTTTGACCAGTGCAACAGGCTACGGGAGCACTTTGAACACCCCGCAATAATTATCGAAGGTAACATTGACGAGATAGCAAGGATAACCGAAAACCCGCTCGTCTTTTATGGGGCTGTTTCATCTGTAGTGCTGGACTTTAAGATACCGGTGGTTCCCACCCCGAACGCATCAAACACGGCAAAAATGCTTGTGGCGATGTGTGCAAGGCAGGGAAAGACAAAGGGACCCTTCCTCAAGAAGATAAGAAAGTCGGGAGACCTGCGAAGGCAGCAGCTCTCGGTGCTCTGCAGCCTTCCAGGTGTGGGAGAGAAGCTTGCTACAAGAATGCTTGAAAAATTTGGTTCGACAGGAAACTCTCTAAACGCGTCGGCCGTGGAGCTATCAAAGATTGAGGGGATGGGGGAGTCGCGGGCCCAGAAGATAAGGAATCTGCTGGACGCCGAGGGGAAGAATTCCAAAGTTGCAGGCCAGAAAACACTGCATGATATTTGAAACGCAGGGGTAGGCGGGAGCTTATGCCCTGAGCCGTTTTCGAAATAGCTTGCTTCCGCAGATCGGGCAAAGTGATATCTTTGAGAATCTCTTGCCGCAGCCGGGGCAAAAATGCACCCATCGAACTCTTGCAGCCCCCCCCGTCATTACCGGGAGGACCTTGAGGTGTAGGTGCTTTGCCACATTCGATATCGCAAAATCATCTGTAACAAGCTCGCCGCCAAGCTGGAGGCACAACGCAATTATGGATACATCCTCCCTTGAGAGCTGCTGGAGGTCGCCGGTCTTCCCGGCCATCTTGAGGACGGAATCGGTAAATGACTGCTCCGGCTCTATGACCTTCAGCCTTCCCGACTCGACAAGCATGTCTACGGCCCCCTGGGATCTCTTTATGTGCATGACCTCGTCGAGTACCAGCGGTGTGGTGTACCCGATCTCCTGTGAGGAGAAGGGGATGCCTGCATAAAACGAGGTTGCATCAAGGACCTTGGAAGCCAAGCTTGCTCATCTGTCTTAAGCCGCGTTTTTTCAACCTCACAAATACGGCCTGTCTTTTGTATTTCCTTATAGTTATCACCTCGTCAACACTCGCAGTCTTGATGACCTGGGCATCCATGATTATGTTCGAGTCGTGGTTGCTTATCACCTCGATCTTCTCATCAGGCACCACTATGGACGGGAGCTTGTTGACGGGGGCAACGGGGGTGATGATCAGTACGTCAAGACTCTCATGGAGGATGGGGCCGCCAAGAGAATAAGAGTGGCCTGTCGAGCCGCTGGGCGTGGCAATGATTACCCCGTCCATCCTCTGGGTCACGGTATCATTCTGGAACCTGATCTCAAAGAGCGAGGTCTTGGTGAGGTTCTGCCTGTTGACGTAAATCTCGTTTAGCGCGGGAGGGAACTCCTGACCTCCGCATGATGCGATCACACGGGTCCTCTTGTCAAGGAAGATGTTGTCGGAGAGTATCTGTTCTATCGCGGTGTCTATCTCGGGGAGGGTTATCTCGGAGAGGATGCCCCTGTTTCCGCCAACGTTGATTGCAAGGTTGGGCGTCTCGTTCTGAAGGTAGCGGAAGGTGCGAAGTGTGGTGCCGTCTCCCCCGAGAGTAATGGTGAGGTCAAGATTCTCGGCCTCGAGCTCCTCAAGGTCCAATACCTTTCTTGCCCCCTCAACCTCCACCGGCGATACGGTGTAGACCATGGCCTTCTTAGCAAGCAGCTTTCTTGCCACCTTCCTTGCTGCCTCCTCGGCCTCCCTTGAGCCGACCTTGCTTACTACTGCCACGCTGTTTAGTTGCAAACAAGGTTGCTAATCCAAATTCGCTTAAAAAGGATATGATGTGCAAAAAATATTAAGAACCGCAGGGATTATCCATATTGCGGAAATGACCTATGCACATCCAGAGGTCCTGATTGATACAGAGACCGTTGCAAAACATCTCGGAAGCAACTCCCAGAAGATTGTAGAGGTGGATTATGACCCGGAAAATGCCTACAGAGAGGGGCACATACAGAACGCCACACTCATCTGGTGGAAGCGGGACATTAACGATCCCTTAACGCGGGACATTGTGAGCAAGACGCAGTTTGAGGAACTGATGTCTCGGAACGGGATCGCTCCCGAGTCCGAGGTAGTTCTTTACGGTGATTTTAACAACTGGTTTGCTGCTTTTGTCTTCTGGATATTCAAGTACTACGGCCACGAGAAGGTCAGGATAATGAACGGCGGCAGGAAGAAATGGGAGATGGAGAAAAGGCCATACTCAAAAGATGAACCACAGGTTCCGAGGACGAATTATGCCTCAAAACCTCCAAACGAGGGCATGAGGGCCTACCTGTTTGACGTGAGGAGGGCGCTTGACAAAAAAGACACGGTCTTGGTTGACGTGCGATCCCAGAAAGAATTCTCGGGTGAGATTACTGCCCCTCCAGAGTACCCCATGGAACATGCGCAGCGTGGAGGCCATATTCCGGGTGCCAAAAACATTCCTTGGGCCACGGCAGTGAATGATTCTGACGGTACCTTCAAGGCAGTCGAGGAATTGCGGAAAAACTATGAGGGCAAGGGTGTAACGCCGGACAAGGACGTAATTTGCTACTGCAGGATTGGCGAGAGATCATCACACAGCTGGTTTGTCCTAAAGTACCTGCTCGGATATCCTCAGGTGAGGAACTATGACGGGTCTTGGACTGAATGGGGTAATATGATTGGAAACCCAATCGAGAAATAACGGAGAAGGGCAGGAACTTCCGGTTCTCAAGAAGGGAATATTTTACTCAATTAGGGACGGCGGGACAGATCTCATCATGGAAGACAGCACAAAGCGCGGTCTCACCGTGCAGGAGACATCTGTTGATGAGAAGTATCACGTGAGATCGGAGCGCGGCATGATTTACGACATGGATGGGATAGGCCACCGGGTTGGGATCAGGTGGTTCTTTCCAAAGGGCAAGTACCCGTTTGAGGCCGTTCTGGCATACGCGACGGAGATGGAGGAGAGATACAGGAAGATCCGGCAGGAAACGTGCCCCGATTATTAGGAAGGGTTTTTAAACACTTTTCGACCTACTTACAGCATGTCTCTCCTTCTTAAGGACAAGGTCTACACGGTCCAGTCGGGGACTACGAAGAGGGGCATCTATCCATTGCACAGTTACAAGCTGGGCCTTTACCGCCTGCCTGTAAAACTGGAGGACAAGTATGAGATTGATTCCATAGTGAGCGGGTTCAAGAAGGTGTTTGTCATGGACCAGTTCGCAGACAGGATATATGCCACGTACAGGTGGAAAGAGGAGACTACTCCGGACCCTGACGACAGGGGTTACCGGCAGATAGAACTTGAGGTCCAGGTCGAGATAGTGACGGGAGAGGTGGTTGATATGATTTATCAGATTTATCCGGTAGAAAAATATGGGGATGGTCTCTGGGTGAAGGACTACCGGAAGAAGGCAGATGCCAACGCCAAGATGATAATTGATACCATCATGAGAAACAGCGTCCTTGCGGACAGGATGGTTGAACACATTGTCAAAGCCAAGCAGTTGGCTCCGGAGGTGGCTCTCAAGGAGCTTGAGGAGATGACGCCGCTTGCCCAGATAGTTCCAAACGCAAAGCCAAAGCCAAAGCCGGTTGCTCCGCCGCCGGGACAGGAGGCTGCGGCGCCTGCTGAAGTGGAGACGCCCACGGGAGCAAAACCTGGTCCTATAGACGTCGAGTTCAAGAAGAAGCTAAAGGTTACCGAGACGTTCACCGCGCCGTCAAGCGGAGGCAAAATTAAGGTATTTGGCCCGCGCAAGGGAAACGAGGTGCTCGGAATATGGGGCGAGTTCGTTTCTGTTGATTTCGACATATGCGTCGGCGACGGTGCCTGTATTGATGCCTGCCCGGTAAAGGTTTACGAGTGGATGGAGTTTCAGGGGAACCCGTCCTCTGAGAAGAAGCCGCTGATGGCAAGGGAGGTGGACTGCATATTCTGCCTGTCCTGCGAGAATGTCTGCCCCGTCCAAGCCATAAAGATCTCAAAGAGAGGCTAGAGGCGCACCAGCGGTAGGGCTATAAGGAATCGTGAGTTGAAAGACTCCGATGCTGACGCACACAGTGCCGACCCCGCTGACGGAGTTTTTGTGGAATCTTTTCATCGGTACGGCGCTTGTCATTACTCTCTACACTTGTAATTTCTACTACCTTGTCTTTCTGGCGCGCCAGAAAAAGAAGACAAAATCGGTCGAACTCAAGGAGGTGCCGACTGTTACAATCCAGCTTCCAATCTATAATGAAAAGTATGTGGCGGCGCGGCTGGTAAATGCGGTCTGTGCGCAGGACTACCCGAAGGAGAAGATGTGTATACAGGTACTGGACGACTCGGACGACGATACCTATGAGATCCTTGAGGGCCTTGTAAACGACTACAAGAAGAAGGGCTTTGACATAATGCACGTTACGCGAACGGACAGGAAGGGGTACAAGGCGGGGGCGCTGAGGAACGCCATGAGGTTTGCCAAGGGGGAGTTTGTGGCAATATTTGACGCTGATTTCATACCTCCTGCCTGGTTCATGAGGAAGGCGCTCTCATACTTTTGCAAGCCCGAGATAGGGCTGGTGCAGTGTAGGTGGGGGCACGTCAACGAGAGATATTCGGCCCTGACGATGGCCCAGGCCCTGAGCTTGGATTTCCACTTTCTTATTGAGCAGAAGGCAAAGAGCAACTCGCATCTCTTCATGAACTTCAATGGTACGGCGGGGGTGTGGCGGAGGGAGTGCATCGAGGACTCGGGGGGATGGCATACGGCCACTCTCGTAGAGGACCTGGACTTGAGCTATAGGGCCCAGATGAAGGGATGGAAGTGCGTGTTCATACCGGACATAGTGGTGGATGCCGAGCTGCCGGTGCAGATGAATGCAGCAAAAAGGCAGCAGTTCAGGTGGGCCAAGGGGTCCATCCAGTGTGCGATAAAGCTTCTCGGGGATGTGGCCATAAAGAGGATACCGATAGAGACAAAGATTCAGGCGTTTGTGCAGCTTACTAGGCACATCGCATTCCCACTCATGCTCATGCAGTTCCTCATACTGCCGGTCCTGCTTGCATCTAAGATCAACCTTTACATAGTTAGCGGCCTGCCGGCGATCACAGTGCTTGCCTACCTTGCGATGGGGCCATTTGTTTACATCATGATTATCCGGGACCTCTACCATGCCAGCTGGAGGTCCAAGGTGCTGTCGTACTTTTACATGGTGTTTTATTCCGCAGGAATGGCGGTAAACAATACGGTGGCGGTATTTGACGCGCTTTTTGGAAAGAAGAACGAGTTCCTGCGCACCCCGAAGTTTGGGATAGTGAACAAGACGGACGACTGGAGGGACAAGGCATACGCGCTGCCCTTCACAAAGACCACGCTTCTTGAGATCTTCTTTGGGGTCTACGGCGTGGTAGGCATTTTCATAGCGATATTTTCGGAGAATCCTCTCTTTGCCCCGATAATTGGGATACAGACTACGGGATTCTTCTACATTGCATACCTGAGCATATCGCATTCGGCCTCAAGGAAAGGCAAATCAAGAAATATGGCCGTCCCGTCGGGTACGCAGAGGATGGCAAACAACTACTACAAGTTTGCAATGGGAGGGATAATGGGCCTCATAGTGTTGGGAGTCGTGATGGCGTTTGAGGAGTACAGCACGACGATCTACCCGCTTGATCAGGCAAGGGGCCTTCTAAGCCGCATTCAGGCAACCTCCGATCCACAGTCGATCCACAACGAGATTGAGGCTGTCAAGACGCTGCTTCCTGCGTCGGGAAACCCCGTCTGGATATTCCCGACGGAAGAGACCGATTTTGGCAAGATGCAGCGCGACCTGTCGTACATGCTTGGGACAGTAGATAAGATCTCGACTACTTCAGGGGACAGCGCGGCATTCCATGCTGGAATGCTCAACGTTCATGGTGAGGCCACGGCCTTGGTGTTCAACCTGCTTGATGCCACGCCGTACATGTACGTGAGCATATCAAACATGCTCTTTGGATGCATCTGGGTGGCTGTGATAATTGGGATATTTGCGGTCCTCAAGAGGAAGAGGGAGCGGTTGCGCGCATACGATGTTGAAGACAACTAGCTTGCATTGCATGTGACTGCCATAGCGTGTTTTATTGAGGCGGCAAGGAGAAATGATATCGCACCCGGATGTGGATTTCGGGCAGCCGGGATTCTAGGTGATGTTAAGGTCGTGCCTAACTTCGTCGACAGCCCTTATGCCGAACAGGTCTCGTACCTGCTCCATCCTGAGAGACTCCTTTACGATCTCGGCGCCAAGCTCGGATGTGAGGATTTTGAAGGCATCGGTGAATCTTATCTCCCACCTGTCTGCGCAGTCTAGGATCTTGGAGATAGCCCACTGCCTTACCTCCTGCGGCAGGTGTATCTTCGTCCCGGTCTCGACGGACAACCTGTCGAAGAGGTTTATCATGTCGACTGTCTGGTCTGCCATCTTTGAGATGTCCTCGAGGGTCCCGTACTTTGACTCCGACCTCATGCGTATGTTGGACTGGAATTCTGAGAGGCGGAGCAGTCCCATTACCTCACGTGACGTGCCCTGCGAAGTCTTGTTGGTGATGCCCTTGATCTCATTTAACTGCTGGGAAATCTCATAAGTCGTCTTGTTGAACTCGGAGATTGAGGCCGAGTTTCTGTTGAGCATCTCTGCAAAGTCGGCCATCTTTTCCTCCATCTCTCCCGTCTTGCCAAGGACGTTCTCGCGGAAGGTTCCGAATTCAACGTTAATGTTCCTGATGTCGCTTCCAAGGGTTTCAAGGGATTCGGTCTTCTTTAGCAGCGAGTCAATCTCCTTTCCTACATCCCTTATCTGGGAGTCAAGGCCAGCAAGCGGCTCCGTCTTTGCGACCACCTTCCCTATCTCGGATCTCAGGCTTGCGATGTTTTGCTCAAGAGTGGGCATGTTGTCGGCCCGTTCGGATATGGCCTTGGTGCTCTTCTTCACCTCTTCTATCTCCATGCGGAGTCCTGGAAGTGCATCCGTCTTGCTTGAAAGTTCGGCAGTGCTCTTCTTCACCTCGTCTATCTGTGGGGCAATCGCGGAAAGGGCCTCGGCCTTCTCGGAGACGTTCTTTATGTCCTCCCGGATCTTCTCGGTCTTCTCCGAGATGGTCATTATCATCTTTGTATTGTTCCTGATGGATTCTAGGTTGTCAGCCATGCTCTGCATTACCTTTCCTACGTCGGGTATCTCCTCCTGCCTCTCGTGAATCTTGGTGACCTGTCCTTGGAGGTGGTTTATCTGCTCGTTGATCTTCTCAATGAGACTGGAGTGTGCCTTTACCTGGTTCATCCCGTGGAAGAGCCTCTGTGTGTCCTCCTCTAGGACGCTCATCTGCCTGGAGTTCTTCTGAATCTGGTCAAGCGAGGAGTTTACGGCGTCAATCATGGTTTTAAGTGATATCAGTATTTTCTGGTTCTCGGCAAAAATTTTCGACATAGTCTTGACCTCGGAGGCGAGACTTTTTGTGGCGTCGGAAATCATGCTCATCTTCTTGAGCGCATCGGCGGCAGGGTCTTTGGCTGGACGCTTGGCCTCGCGCTGTTTTGTCTGCTTCACTTTAAATTACAACAAACATAGCGGATAAAAAAGTTAGGGTTTGCTCGGGAGGCTGCCAGTGCTCGCAGGTGTCCTTGACTGGGGAGGTCTGATTTTCTGGGGTGGAGGGGTGCATCCAGTGCGGCACCGCGTTCCGGAGGGATCCCGGCACAAAATATTCAGAGCTAGTTGTTTACCATCTCTGGGTCGTGTAGAACCTCGTGGAATGTCTTCTCTACAAGCCCGTTTGCAGTCTCAAGGAACTGCCTTGGGCAGAATTCGCAATTTAGCATGATATACCGTACCATACGGTACTATTAAGAACAAGGTCATTTTGGTATAACCGAGAGGCGCCTATCTCTTCTCTAGCCTGAGGGATGCCGAATTGATGCAGTATCGCAGGCCGGTGGGCTTGGGGCCGTCGTCAAAGACATGGCCCAGATGTGAACCGCATTTTTTGCACATCACCTCGGTCCTTAGCATTCCGTAGCTGGAGTCTGTCTCGCTCTTTATGCTGCCTGCAATTGGCTCCCAGAAGCTGGGCCATCCCGTACGGGAATCATACTTTGTCTCGGAGCTGAAAAGCTCGGCACCGCAGCATACGCAGCGGTAAATTCCCAAGTCCTTGCAAGCATAATAGGCTCCCGTGAAGGGAGGCTCGGTTCCTTTCATCCTGCATATTTCGTACTGTTCTGGCGTAAGCGACTTTCTCCAATCGTCATCGGACATTTGTGGTAATGGATATTTTTTTGGGATATTAACTTTTTAGCCTCCCCTGCGGCCGCCACAAGCAGCCTTTTCCAAGGGAGCAGTCAGATACCCCAGGTATAATTCATCATAATCAGCAAACCCGATCATCATTCTGCAAACGGGACTACCTGAACGCGCCTTATAATATGACCGGTCGCCGGAACGCCTGTATCCACTGTAGGGGTCCAAAGGCAAGAAATTTTTACCAAATTGTTCGCCCTGACCACTCTCGGTTTTAAATAAAATTTCTGAAAGTCATGCCCATGCTAGATGAGATTGTTCGAAGGATAGAATCTGCGGGAATTGAGGGTGTCAGAAAGACTGAACTCAAGAAGGAGTTTGGCAAGGAATGTGAAGGCATCCTCGAGGAGCTAGCAAGGGAGGAAAGGATTTTCATTGAGAAAAAGGGGGTTCCCTACTTTGTCTGGAGCAGGGAGAACTATATCGCGTACATATCGGAAAGGGACCCGAAATTCAAGCTTATGCTCAACATGGTGGTAGGATTGGGCCATTCGGTGGCAAGGATAAAGGAGCAAACCCAGAACATCCGGGAGGAGATTGAGAGGCTGTCCGTGCAGGAAAGCCACGATTGGGACTCTGAGTTTGAGAAGGTATTTGACAGGTGTCTAAGGGAGGCAGGAACATCGATAGGGTGGACTCCTTTCTCGAAGATAAGGGAGAGGATCTGCCAGGCAAGCGACATCACAAAGGAGAAGTTCTACCTTCTGGCAGGCGACCTTGTGGAGAGGAATCACGGCAAGTACGAGATATCCTCGGGCGGGCAGGAAGGAATTGTCGTGCGCGGCATGGTTCACGGCTTTGTGAGGAACGTATGATGTATGCATACGGCCTAGAAGAAAACCCATTTCCCGGTAGTCCTACACCCACAGAAAGGGACGCAAGGGTACTTGGCGGCAAAAGGCACAGGCAGGCAAAGGAGGCAATAGTGGAATGCATGAAGGAGCTGAACGACAAGGTGCAGGGAAGGGACTGCGCAAACAACGATTTCAGGCTTGTCACCGTGGTACAGGACGTCGGGTCGGGAAAGACCCACTTGGCGCTGCATGTGAAGAATCTCAAGGGCAGGTACAACGCCGTATGCTCTTTCGTGGATCTTTCTACAATCTCCCCAAAATCAATGGGGGCGATATACAATGCTATAATCAAGGGGTTTGACAACGAATTTTTTGTGCAACTGCGAAATAGCTTTCTTACGTTTGTCCGGGAGAGGGCGGAACAGGGAGACGTCTTTGCAAGAAAGGCGCTGAATTATACGCTAATGAACAGGCTGTCAGGAACAACGATAAAGGAAAGAGCGGACGACGTGATCTTGGGAAGGCAGCAGGTCTCCGTGGAGTGGCTGCGGCAGTTTCTTGTCCAGAGGTTCAGCTATCATGAGGCCCAGCTTATCCGTAACGTGATAACTAACTCGTTTGATCCCGTTGTCAACCTGGAGGAAATGATTGGCTTGATCTCGGCAATCTCAAAACTTGCCCACCGGTTTCTGGGTAAGATAACGCTGCTTGAGGTTGACGAGTTTGACGGCAACAGGGATTCTATCGAATTCGTCAAGGGGATGATTAACTCCCACATTCCAGCTTGCGTGATGCTGCTCATATCTACACCGTCAGGATATGCCGAGGTCCAGAACTCCAACCCTTCCGTATTTGACAGGCTTGAGAAGGCAAACTACAAGGTGGATCTTGCAGGGTCCAACTCGGGCGAGGAACTCGCAGAGATCGCGGCCGAGTACGTGAGGCACAGCGAAAAGCGCGGCAAGTTCGGGCCGCAGCAAGAAAATGGCCTTGCGGAAAAGATAGGAGCGCTGTACGATGAGTTTCCGGAGTTTAGGAGCGTCAGGTCCGTGATAAACATTCTATATCATGCAATGGAGAGATCTGCGAGGCTTGGCTTGGACAGTATCAGCGAGGGCGTGATAGACGAGGCAGTAAGGGAGACATATCCGGGCCTGAAGGTGAGGGGAAGCATCATGGATGTTCCAATATCGGATTTCATTGCTATAGGGAAGGACTGCGGCAAGCCGTCCTCGGAGGAGGGCCTCCGGCAGGCAATCGGGAACCTCGCCAATCTTGCGCACGAGATGGGCGCAATCTGCAAGCTGGAGGAAAAGGGCCTGCCTCTTGATGTAGTCTACAAGGATCCGTTTGGGGCAAAGGTGGGAGTGGCAGTTGTCACTGCAAGGGACGGCGTGGAGGATCTGGACAGGCTTTCAAACATATCCAGGTCCGCCGCGGTTGACAGGCTGGTCGTGCTTACAAACAGGAGAATTCCAAGTCCTTACAATGCGAAGGTGGTAAATGTGGATAGATCTAAGGCGATAGACCTGCTCTACTTTAACAGCAAATATACCAGCAAGAAGATCGGGCAGTCTGACAACGAGCGAGCTGAGATGCTCGCAAGGACTCTCTGCTTAATCTAGTGCCTATCTTTTTAAAATCAGCCGTCCCTCATCTAGGGCATGGGAGAGAGAGAACTTGAAAGGCTTCTTTCGCAGCGGCACAAGGATGTCACCATGTTTGAGTATGAGGGGAGGACTGTACCGTGCATCATACTTGACGAGGCAAGGTTCGATGAGATAATCAGAACGGTGGGGGGAAGGCCTGTCTCGGTGGAAACCAACCTCAACATACTGCAGGACGGGCTTGGCCATGTCTTTGTTAGGATAACGATGGCATTCTCGCAGGTCCAGATGGAGGAGACAGTCCTCCTGTACGCAAACGAGCACTATGATTTCTTTGAGGCGTTGAAGGAGACCTCCCTGATGGCTCTGTCCTCACCGCATTCAAGCTACGGGAGCACGAATGTCTTTATGATCCAGATGCCAAAGCGGGAACGGACGGAAAACGCCCTTGAGACAATAAAGAAAGGTCTGGGAAGATGACCGGTTGGCTTGCCTGGGACAAAAGTTTCCGGTGCGGGACGCATGTAAGGATTACCGTTTGACGCATGCCTTTAGGGTATGGCATGCCAGAGGATCATGTGCCATTCATGTTCATGCGTATCGGCTCTTCAATCGCGTACAGGAGGGTTTGCGGTGCAAGAAAAACGACCCATATGCTTTTTTACCCATTGAACGGTACGATCTCTGTTGATGAACGGTAACCTTAATGTCCATGGAGGCCTTTCGGGCAGTACAGTGCGGGGGATTACAGAATGACCTATGTAGGCAACGTAAAGAGCCTCATGGGATGGGGCGTCAGAGGATGGGTGGAGATAGTGGAGATGATACTTGAGATCTGCCAGAAGGGATCCCTGAAGACACACATAATGTACATGTCTAACCTCAACTCAAAACAGATTGCCCAGTACCTTGATTTTCTCAAGTCAAGGGGTCTGGTGGCGACTCAACGAGGCTCGCATGAGAAGAGGCCGGTCTTCAAGACCACGGAAAGGGGAATGCAATACATCGAGGCCTACAAGCAGCTTGAGAGGCTCTTCAAAGCCTAGGCGCCAAATTCCATACCTTTTTGAAGAATGTCAGGCGCTTTCCCGTCTTGACAGCCACAAGCACTCAAATGAGACTCTTGCTGTGGAGGTATTCGATAGCCTCCTCCTCGCTCTCAAACCGGAGGCCTGCTTTCCTGGATGGCGTGCTGGTAACCTCCTTTCCTGCACCTGTGGTATGTATGTGATTCGTGGATCCATCCGAGTCTCTGGCGCCCCGTGAAGCCGGTTTCCCCGCGGCCTCTCCGGGATCCGGCTTGGCCTTGATTGCCCCGCTTGGCATGTATATCTCTCGCCTCCCGTGTTTATTGAAGATTGTGGATTTTTTCACGATGTCCCGTTAATGTGATACTGCCAAGGATGACTTGGCCTTGTCAAGATAGAGGTAGCCTAGAGCAATGCAGATCATGACCACAGCGCCTATTATCGGGCCAGCGCCCTCGTACAGTACAATCCATCCGGCTCCCACCACCATCATCACTGCTGCCCATATGAAATGATAGGTGTGGCTGGTCTCCCCGCGTTTCACATGCCTTGCCCTTACTCCGAGTACCGTGACATATGCTGAGACTGGAATTAGAAAGAGTGGAAATGCCACAATGGCAGGTATTGTATGGGCCCACAAAAGCATGGCAACTGCAACCACAGAGGCGGCCACTACGGTAACCGCAGTTGTCCTGTCGTACCTATGAACCGTGCTGGCTTCGTCCAACAACTCTAATAGTCTGCCGTTCTATAAAACCCCTTTCAAGGAAATGGAGCAGATTGGACAGTCGTCATGCCAGCATTAACAACCGGCCCGCGGCCAACAAAATTCCCGTAGGACTACATACCATATGAAAAAACCATGGGAAATACTTTTGGAAAGATGATGGATAGGTAGTGCAGGCGGTCTACTGCCTGTTAACATGTGCCTATTGGTTGACTTGTAGGCCGCTCACTCAAACTTTATACAGCCTGTGTCATTTTCTTGAGGTTGCCGGATGCTGCAGGGCAAGCCCATTCCCAACGGTAAAAATGGTAGAACCGGTTTTATTGGAACTTGGATACAGTCTATCAATGAAAACTTCTTCGCTTATCTTGGCAGTCCTTGTGGTGATTGCAACAAGCTCGCCCACGGTTGCGCTTGCTGAGATCGAAAGGGAGCACGACGACGGGGGAGGTGCCGGAGGGAGGATCTTCGGCTTGACACTTTACGTTGTAGTGTTTGCAATAGCAGGGGTGGTAGGATATTCCATGTGGAAGGCATACAGGATTAGGGCCGTAAGGAGGAAAGCCTGAGAATGGGCGCCTTTGTCAGGCAGCAATGGGCTGGAATCATGGTAATTGCGGCGCTTGTTTTCGTGCCTGCTGCCGCCTATGCAGACCGTGATGGCGGAACAATCTCAACGGCAGAAGACCTAGGGTGGCTTGCAGTCGGCTGCGGTATTGCCGCCAACCTCTCACTTGTCGGTTTCAAGGTGGTGATGAAGACCCCCGTAATGAGGCTGGTTGGGGGGAGGGGAATTCAGGGACTGGCTCCGATGTACAGGCCTGTGATGGACTTTCATGTGATGCTAAACTCGGTGGGGTTCTTTGCCGGTCTGCTGCACGGGTTTGCGCTCGTCCGGGGACTGGACTATATTTCCCTGTCCCTTGCCATAGTTATGACTGTCTCGATGGTAAGTGGCATGTTGCTTAGGTTCGTCAACGGAAGGAACATGAAGATCGTAAACAGGATGGTTCACGGACAGGTTGTAATTGCCGCTATGCTTGTAACGCTTGTAGCATTGCACATAATCACTAGGTGGCATCACGGCGTAATGATGGGTCTCCTGTAGAACCCTGGCGTCGTGCTGAGTTGGAATAAAAAAGAAGGGGAGAGTGCTAGGAGTATACAGCTGCAATGGCACCGTACATTGTAGCGTAGGCTTGGTCTATGGCAAGGTCCCTTGCTGCTGCGGCACTGCCCGTGGCCGTAGTAAGGGCCGAGTTTGCCTGTCCAATGGAGCCGTCCTCGGTCTGGATGAGGGGTGCAACAGTGGCATAGTAATTCTGAAGGGCCGTATTCCAAGCCTTGGCATCATGTGTGTATCCCTTGTCAAGCGCCTGCCTTGCACTGCTCTCCGCGGTGATGTAGGTGATCTCTGCATTGCCTACTGCCTGATCCTTTGTGACGGTCGCATTTCCTACTGTGTTGATTCTAGTCTGCCTTGCTCCAAGTATTGCATTGTCGGCTGAGATGCGGGCATTGCCTATGGTCTGCTCCCTTGATGCAAGTGTAGAGTTTCCAATCGCGGTATAGAACGTAGACCATGCCGTGGCATCAGCACCGTCACGCGTTGCAAGGGCCGTATACACTGTCGTCTGGTGCGCATACCATGAAGAGTAAACCGTCTTGTCATGGGCTGCGTCTGCCGAAACAATCGAGTTCACCCTTGTGGTCTGGGCGGATGCAATTGACTGGTCCCTTGCCGCCATGGCATTTCCTATCATGCTTGCGTTGTTGTGTGCATTGGAGATTGCAGACTTGTATGCCTGCTGCGTCTGCTGGACTGCTTGATCGTACGCTCCAGTTGAATTCTGGACTGCCTGTTGGTGTTCTGTGTTAGCCTGCTGGACTGCCTGCCTGTAGGTATTGTCAGCCTGCTGGACCGCCTGTCGGTATGACTGGGAGTCCTGCTGCAGTGACTGCCTGAGGACCTGCCTTGCCTGCTTGGTGGAGTTCTGAAGCTGCTCCCTTGCCTGGTTGTAGGCGCTCTGATCCTGCTGAAGTTTCTGCTTGAGGTCTTGCAGGTTTGTCTGCGGGTTGTTTGCATTGTTGCCGTTGTCTGCGAGTGCAGGCAGTACGGAACTTGATGCAAACGAGGCAAACATTAAAGCCACGACCGAGAAGGTCGCCACTTTCCATGCTTGGCCGAACTTGTCTTGTTTTTCGGTTTTGGATGTTCGTGTCATCATAATTGTCATGATCGGGTGAGGTCCTCCAAATAAAAAGAATTGCGCAGCTTAGTTACCGATTGGCCCCTAACATGACACTCTAGTACTTTAGTAGATAATTCTTAAGTATCCGTCTTACAGTGCATCGTTATGTCTGCTTGGAAGCCCTCAATCATGGTGTTCTCTTTGGCGTTTGTGCTTGCAGGTTTTGTTATTGGAGGTAATGAAGATCTGGTTCCACTTCAAATGGGGCTTGCCTATGGTCAGTTGCCCCCTCAAGGGGGTCCTGGGGAGGTAGGTGCACCTGGCAGCGGAATCAGTTCCCCTGGAGACATTGGATCAATCGGCAGCCCTGGGGAGGTAGGTGCACCTGGCAGCGGAATCAGTTCCCCTGGGGACAACAGTTCCCTTGGGGGCCCTGGAGACGTTGGTATACAGGGGGTTAATTCTACCGATCTTGGACCGGGGTATCTGTCAGGCAACAGCACGGTCTCGCAACCACTACAGAACACAAGCGCGGTCCCTGAATTTGGGCCTGTTGCTTCCATAGTGCTGTTTGTTGCTGTGATGACAGCCGTGCTTCTTGGGTCCGGGATGAAATTTCGCGGCCCATTCCAGTCCGGAAGTTAGCCAGTACAGACGGGATTTCTTACGCAGTGAAGGTTTGCCCCTGCAAGATCAGCCCCCGCAAGGTTGGCGCCGTAAAGGTCGGCCCCAGTAAGATCCGCACCGCCAAGGTCAGCATGGCTCAGGTCACTCCCGGTCAGGTTGGCATTCCTAAGTATTGCAAATCCAAGCCCGGAGTTTTGCATGTTTGCATCTGAAAGGTCAGCGCCGGTCATGTTTGCATTTGATATGTCGGCGCTCTGGAAGTTGGCGTGGGGCGCGGAGGACCCAGTGAAGTCAACTCCTGTCAGGTACGAGTCCTGAAAGTTCGCCCATGCGGCAGTTACATTGGACATGTCGGAGCTTACAAACTCGGAGTGGCCAAGGTCTGCATGGGTAAAGTCAGCTCCTGGCATCTTTGCCCAGTTGAGGGAGGAGTCTGGCATGTGCGAGTAGCTGAGATTTGCATCCGTCAGGTCGGCAAACCTCATGTTCAGGTACTGGCCGAGCATGCCTACTAGCGTGGCATGGGAAAGATTTGCGGACTCGAGGTCGGAGCTCTTCAATCCGGCCCATCT
The DNA here is from genome assembly GCA_028866895.1 of Nitrososphaerota archaeon. Taxonomy (GTDB): domain Archaea; phylum Thermoproteota; class Nitrososphaeria; order Nitrososphaerales; family Nitrosopumilaceae; genus Nitrosotalea. The sequence continues at coordinate 18,943 of JAGWHF010000003.1, read as the reverse complement.
TAGGTCGGAGTTTTCAAGGTCCGAGTTTATCAGGAATGAACTCTCTATTGTGGCGCCGGCAAATATTGTGCCCGTCAGGTTTGACCCGTGAAGGTCGGAGTTGCTGAGGCTCACCCCGGAAAAGTCGCAGCCCGACCAGTCAACCTTGGGGAAATTCATGATGTGGCACTTGATCGGCTGGCCCTGCTGGATTATCTTGGAGTCGGGGCTGAGGGTGAGTATAAAGCCCCGCTGTTCCTTTGGCTTAAGCTGGAACATGCCGTGCTGGATGGCATACCTGAAGGCAGTGATAAATGATGAATCGCTTATCTTGCCGTCTTGCCAGAATTTTGCGGTATTCTGGAGCCAGTCTGGCATTATGTAATCATAGTCAAACCCAGCCTGGGCCATCGCAAGCCGGACGGGGACGGCGATGGCTGCAACGAGAAAAGCAACCGATATTATTGCAAGGTATCTTGTCTTACTTTGCATTGGGTGATGCTTGAAATCCTTTGTATTTTAATTGGGAAGAACATTTCCAAGAATGGTTTTCAGGAAAAGGCCTGCAAGGCCGGTTGGCACTGCAAGATTTTGGAAACGGTTAGCGCGAAGGGCTCAATGGAGATTATCAAGCTTGGTTTTCACAAACTGGTTTTTTAATGGAAAGCTTGCTATCCTAGTCTGGTATGGCTGAAGACATGATCTCGAACATACTTGTGGCAATTGATGGATCCGATGTCTCGTTAAGGGCGGCAAGATATGCAATAGGACTTGCAAAAAGGGAGGGGGCAAAACTTGCCGTACTGCATGTGATTCACCTTCCAGCGTCAGGACTGATGTATACCACGGAGTCTGCCTTCAGCCAGTCTATCGAAAAGAGCAGGAAGGGGGCGGAGGGGTGGTTTGAGGGTATAAGGAAAAGGGCGGAAGGGGCTGGGTTGGATGTCAAGACGGAGACTATGGAGGAACTCTATTCGGTTCCGGGCGCAATCATAAAAAAATCGGAGGAGTTGGGAGCGGACCTTGTCATAGTGGGCGGCAGCGGGCTCAGCGGGTTTAAGCGGTTCTTTCTTGGAAGCGTGGCCTCGGACGTGGTGAGGTATTCCAGATGTCCGGTCCTAGTGGTAAAGTAGCGTGCGGAGATCTCCCCGTTGTTGGTATTTATTGATCCCTTCAAGATTTAGTACTTAAAGTTGTGAAAAATGGGCGAAAATGCGGATGCCGGAACCGAAAGGTTTGAAGGAATTTCGGTAGCAGAGGCTCTGCGGCAGCTCGGAACCGATCAATCGTGCGGGCTTTCGGCAGCAGAGGTCCGGCAGCGTGCTGCAAGATTCGGATACAATGAGATAGAGGAGAAAAAGCAGAAGGCCTCTTTGAGATTCCTCAAAAAGTTCTGGGGGATAACCCCGTGGATGCTTGAACTGATAATCATGCTCAGCTGGTACCTTGAAAAGTACCTCAACGTTTACATTGTAACGGCACTCCTGGTATTCAACGCCGTTCTTGGTTTTGCCCAGGAGGAAAAGGCAAGTGCTGCGGTGGAGTCGCTGAGGAAGAAGCTGCAGATAAGCTCAAGGGTCTTGCGGGATGGAAAGTGGCAGGTGGTACAGGCAAGGGATCTGGTGCCGGGGGACATCGTGAGGATGAGGTCCGGTGACTTTGTGCCTGCTGACGCAAAGATAATCGGCGGGAACGTCGAGGTCGACAAATCGGCACTGACGGGGGAGTCGCTGCCGGTGGAGGTTTTGGAGGGGGGAATGCTCTACTCGGGCTCCGTGATACGGAAGGGAGAGTCGAGCTGTCTGGTAGTCTCGACAGGCCTTGGGACCTACTTTGGCAAGACAGTGCGCCTCGTCCAGATAGCAAAACCCAAGATGCATTCCGAGGAGTTTACGTCAAGGATTGTCAAGGTACTGCTTGCCATGGCGGGGGTCCTTATAGGGGCGCTGGTCGTATTCTCTACGCTGAGGGGCGGCTTTGTATCCGTATTGCCGCTGTCCATCACGCTCCTAGTCTCAGCCATACCTGTGGCATTGCCCGTAATGTTCTCAATAACAATGGCATTGGGATCGCTTGAACTGGCAAGGAAGGGTGTCCTGGTGACCAGGCTCAGCGCATCAGACGACGCGGCGAGAATGTCAGTCCTCTGCGTGGACAAGACGGGTACTCTCACGACAAACAAGATCTCGATAGCAGACGTATATGCTGTGGAGGGATTCTCAAGCAACGACGTGATACGGTACGGCGCCATGTCGTCAAACGATGCGAACCAGGATCCTCTGGACATGGCTTTTATCAGTGCGGCAAGGGATGCCGGCATGCTTGCGGGTTACAACCAGAGGAGTTTCACGCCTTTCAATCCCTCTACGAGGAGGACGGAGGCACTGGTGGAGGGCAGCGGGGGACCATTTGTAGTAACAAAGGGCCAAGTGCCTGTCATCGCGTCGCTTTGCGGGCCGGGATGCGCCTGGGAAGAGCAGGTCAGGGCAAAGGTACTCGACATGTCCGGGAGGGGATACCGGACAATAGCCGTGGCAAGGGCGGATTCCGCAGGAGGCTGCATGCGGCTGGTGGGGATCGCAGCCCTCTATGACAAGCCCCGGGATGATGCACGGGACTTGGTTTCAAGCCTAAAGGAACTGGGCATCTCCACCAAGATGCTCACCGGAGATTCGCTGCCGATAGCGACGGAGATTGCCCGGCAGGTCGGGCTCTCGGGCTCTATCGCAGACATGGCGTCGCTCAACTGCCTTGTCAAGTCCGATCCCGCGGGTGCCGCCGAGATGATGAGGAAGAGTGACGGGTTTGCAGAGATATACCCGGAGGACAAGTACCGGATAGTCAAGGGCTTGCAGTCCCAAGGGAATGTCGTGGGCATGACCGGGGACGGCATCAATGACGCACCATCCCTGAAGCAGGCGGAGGTGGGAATTGCCGTAAGCAATGCGACGGACGTTGCAAAGGGTGCTGCTAGCGTTGTGATGACGGAGGATGGGCTGGGCAGCATACTTGAGGTAGTCAAGTCGGGAAGGGTGATTTACCAGAGGGTAATGACGTGGACCCTGAACAAGATAATCAAGACGTTTCAGATTGTCGTATTCGTTGTTGCCGCCTTCCTGCTTACCGGGATTGAGATCGTGGGGACGTTTGACATGGTCCTCCTGATATTTCTCATTGACTTTGTGACGCTCTCAATATCGACTGACAACGTAAGGGGTTCGAGATGCCCAAACTCGTGGAACGTGGGAGGCATGATGAAGGTGGCAACAACGGTTGGAGTGGCCGCCGTGATCGAGTCCCTTGCACTGCTCTTTGTTGGCATGGACTACCTTGGGCTGTCCCATGATCTGGCAAGGCTCCACACGTTCTCGTTTGACATATTGCTTATCTCGGGGATCTTCACCATTCTTGTCGCAAGGGAGAGGGGGCCGTTCTGGAGGTCGAGGCCCAGCAGGGCGCTTCTCGTGGCAATTCTGGGTGATCTTGCAGCGTGCGTCGTGATATCGCTTGTGGGCATGCCGGGATTCCACACGATTCCGGCCTGGGACGTGCTGGCGGTACTGGGATATTGTTCTGTCTTCTCGCTGCCTGTAAACGATTTTATCAAGACGCGCCTGACCCGGCGGACAAGGCTCTAGCCTGAGAGATGGAAAAGCAGAAAACCGGGGGTTGACATGACGGATTACCTGATCGGGTCCTGCCTTGTGTAGGCATCTATGACGTATCCTATCCTTCTTGCAAGCTCGAGGGAGGAATGGCTGCCTTCAGCGGTGACAAGCACGAGGTTGCTGCCTGCTGGGAATGTAAGAGTCGTGATGCCAGGTCTCTCTGGCATGTGGAATCTTGCAGGACCGCATCCCCCGTCGAATGCCCATCCTGTTGACCCCTGCAGCGCATGGTGCATGCAAAAGAGGTTCGATGTGCGGTCTGGAAACTTTTGCGCAAAAAACTGTCGCGAATTTTTCTCCACTATCCTGCCGTTGACGTTTATCACAGCTACCGACTGGATGATGGGATCGACTTGCAGGATTGAACCGCACATGGCCTCAAGCTGCTGGTATAACCTCAATACCTCCTGCCCGTGGCCTTTGCCTTTTTTCTGCATATGTGTATCAACTGCATTTGCGGGCTCTTAAAACGGACGCATATTCTCAGCAGTGATAACTGATCGGATTTTTATTGTGGCAAGAGGGATGACGTGGGGATATTCTGGGACACACCAGGGAATCAATAGGTTGAATGCCATGGTCTGCGGCAAAACGTCAGAAATTGTGCGGGACAACGGGGAGGGTGCTAGGCTCTGGTATGTCCCTCCGGACTCTGCTCGGCCGCTGCCTGCTTATGCAGGGTGTAGAATGCTGCAACTGCAAGGGCTATGAAGGCAAGCTGTAGTGCCTCGGTGACAATACCGATAGAATTGACTGGAAGGCCCATCCTTGTGATCGGGTTTGGGAATCTTGTGACAAGCCAGAGGAAAAACAGCGCCACGTTTCCTCCCAGCCCGCCGTAGAGCCAGACCCTGCCGCGTCCCTTGAGCAAGGGCACCGTCCAGACTGCCTGCAATGTTCCCGCAATGAGGAAGAACTCGGCAAACTGAAGGAACTGGTGCGTAAGCAAGGTCGATGCAAGGTAGAGATGTAGCGCGCCTGCGATTCCTACTGCGGATGCAAGTGCATAGTAGATACGGGATCTCACAGTTCTTGTAGGACAGGGAATTGATTTAAGGGAAATACTTGGATACCAGTCCTGAAAATCATGATCAGTGATAAAGATGCCCTCACAAAAGGTACGGGACATGAATACCTACGGTATTATCATATCTGGTAATCAAGACGTGTCTTAAAGTATGATGCATGCCTGAGGGGTGTAACGCAAAAGATATGCTTGACTGACAACTGCTACAACATTACAAAGCAGCTTGCAAAAAAATTAGAGTTCCTCTCCCACGTAGCCAAGTACATCGAGGATGCCAGGACCGCCGGAGATTCAAAGGCGGAGGCGGCATGGATCCAGATAAGGACGGATGAGGAAAGGCACGCGGGCCTGCTGCGCGACCTGCTTATCTCCGAGGTCAAGGGCAACAAACTCTAATCACTCCAATTTTTTTAGGATGGAGACCCGATCAGTTTCCGATGTTTGATTTCAAAGGAGCTCTATGCCATGGGCCCGCCTGTGGGTCAGCAGATCCTCCTCGTTTGACGTCACGTAGCCGCACATCTCGCACCGCAGGAATCCAAAGTACTCTATGGGCACCTCCCTTGCAAGGAGGAGCGTGGATGGGTCTATACGGCGTAGCGTGTATCCTTGCCGTTCCGTGTCCTTGAGGAATGACCTTACGGATTCCTCCACGTCGCTATCGGGGACAAGCACTATGGGACCTTCCGCTCTTGCATCAAGGCCGTGGCGCCTCATATGGTCGGAGAGCTCGGAGGCAAGGTCGGAATCGTTTGCACAGTCTATCGCAGCCATGATCTTATGGGGAATGCGGCACGCAATATGTATTGTTAATGGTGGGGGTTCTGTGGCATGGCGGGCTGGTCATAGCATCTGCGTTCCACCTGATTTAAGGAAACCCACGATTCTCAAATGTGGATTTTGTACTGGATGTTTTTTAAATTTCCAGCCGCAACCTCAATCATGGATGGAAAGGAAACATTTTCCAGGATACTTGTAGCCGTTGACGGTTCTGATGTCTCGATGAGGGCTGCCGATGCCGCAATCGGGATGGCCGCAAGGTACGGGGCAAAGCTTTACGTCGTGACCGCGCTGAGCGTGCCCTACGGCGGTCTTTACATGACTGAGGAAGGAGATTATGAAAAATATGTAAGGAAGAAGGAGCGTGAGGATACCCAGAAGTGGTTTGAGGAGATTGGGAGGAGGGCGCGGGAAAACAAGGTAGAGGTGGATGCGAAGATAATAGACCCGTCTCCCAGCGTAGTGGGCTCGATAGTGACATTTGCAGATCATAACAACGTAGAACTTATAGTGATTGGAACAAGGGGCAGGACGGGGTTCAAGAAGTTGCTGCTTGGCAGCACGGCGCTTGGTGTTGTTACGTATGCGGGATGCCCTGTCGTGGTAATAAAATAAGAAAATTCGGGCACGGCGGACCTTGGCTTGATGCAAATGCCTCCACGATCATAATTCGTGAGGCCTGAGGACTACCTGGTCACCATTACAGGAAGGGGGGAGTAGGTGACAAGTGCAAGTGCGGTGCTGCCAAGCAGCAGCCTCTGAAAACCAGTCATTCCCCTCGAACCCACCACGATTAGATCCGCCTTTCTTTCCTCCGCAAAATCTATGATGGATTTAGGCACGGATTGGTAGCCTTCTAGCACTTCTGTGCTCACGGCGAGTCCCTGGGCTGAAGCCTCCTGCGCAGCCCTGGCAAGCCAGCCGTCTGCCTCCTTCCTGCGTTTTTTGAGATAGTCTTCAAAGGCATCCCTTCCGTAGAAGACAATGGAGGGGGCGGGAATATGGATCACGTTAACCGCGTAAATCCCTGCGCCGTCCTTTCTTGCAAGGCTGATGGCAAATTCTGCCGCGCCAAGGGAGGCGGGGGATCCATCCACGCCTACCAGTATTCTTGAGAGCTTTGATTGCATGTTGTGTGATGGAATTATCTGATATTAAATTGGCGGCAGAATCTCAGGCCTGGTAATTTGAATAAAAGAGGGACCGGACAGCTGCCTTTGGAGGGCGGCTGCGAGTTGCGGCGCGGCCAGTGGCCTATTCGCCGTATCCGGGATCGACTTTTCCTGAAATTCTCACAATGTCCTTGTCTGCGGAGATCTTTCGTATCGTCTCCAGCTTCATTCTGCCCACTATATGGATCCCCTTTTTGTCTGCATGTTCTACCTCGACGGAGAACTTGGACCTGAGACCTTCTACCTTGTTGTCAAGGTCTGAGCCCTTGGCGTATTCTATGATTGCGCTGACATCAGGCTCGGTCATGTCCTCCTGGGAGATCTTCCTTTCGAGATACATCATTCGATGTGAAAAGTTTGGGTCCACGTTGGGCAGTGCTTGTTTCAGTTTTGAGATGTATTCGTCATATATCGATTCAACATCTTGTGACATGCCTTCAGGAAGGCTGTGATTTTATTTAAAAAATCTTGAAAATCTCAGACTTGATAATCACTGGCCATTTTAATTAAAGGCTTGACGGCAAATTGGTGAGAAGGACATAGAACACCAGAGAAACAGGAAGCTTGCAATAGTCGCGCTGCTTGCGGCGGTTTGGCTGGCCATGGTGTTGCCGGTTCCGCTGCTGTGGGCATATCCGTCAATCCAGCACTCGCAAGAGTTCCAGACGTACGTGGCAATTGCAGTCCTGATATCCATCCTGCTGGCAATAAGGGGAGTCTTGTGGATGGCAAAGCCGCAGCAGTCAGTACTGGGCTAGGATGCTTAAGCGGATAAAAACTAGTTGCGTGAATACCAGCATTGGTAATGGGAACGGGCTGTATATCTTGTAGTGACGAAGAAATGGCATGCTAAGACAGAAAGGGCCGTCTATTCCGCTGAAATGGGCGGTAATATCGGTGATGGTGGTTGCAATTGGCGTTGCCGTGGGATACGCGGTGGTGGAGTACTGGAGTCCGGTGTCGCCCACCCAGCATGGCCAGTATACTCTTCCCAATGGGCAGCCGTTTTGCTACCCCTGGCAGCAGGGGTGTAATCACAGCCCGGCCATTGATCTGAAGCAGTCAAGTTCAGTATACACAAGGCCGCTTCGTCGGGCAGGGCCGTAAAATCCAACCTTTGTTTTGCCGTCTGCCCCACGGCAAGGCATGCTCGGGAGGGATGATGGTAAAGCCGGCACGTTGAGCCAGATGGCCCTGCCTTCCGGCAGACCTTTACGGTACATGAGCGGTTGGAGTCACGCGTGTCCCAGGAACCCATGCGCCAAGGCGTGAGAAAGTTTGCAGATCATTAATATACGATTTTTTATTAATTAATTTATGACTGCTATGCCGGCGGGGAACATTGATCTCCGGTATTACCTCGAGCAGTTCAGGCAAACAAGGGCGCAGACGCTGGAACTTGTCTTGCCTCTTGAGAGGGAGGATTATGTAGTCCAGACGGCATCTTTCATGAGCCCGCCAAAGTGGCATCTTGGCCATGTAAGCTGGTTTTACGAGGTGGTGATGAGCAAACTTGACGGCAGCTACGAGTTCATCTCTGGACAGTACTCGAAGATCTTCAACTCATATTACCAGTCGCTGGGGCAGCCGCATGACAAGGCAAGGAGGGGCATACTCTCAAGGCCGACGGTGGAGGAGACTATGGATTACTATGCCAAAGTAAACGAAAGGGTGGAGATGTTTCTCGGCAGTACCGGCAGGGGCGGGGATCTATCGTATTTTGATATCGCATTCAATCACGAGTACCAGCACCAGGAACTGCTTGTCTATGACATACAGCACCTGCTTGCAGACTCGTACAGCCCGGTCAGGAGGAGGGAGCCGCCGGGACACCCGCCGGTGCAGAAACGGTCTGTGAGGATTGGCGGGGGGCTGTTTGAGATGGGGTATTCTGGGAAAGGATTCAGTTATGACATCGAGAGGCCGGAACACAAGGTCTACCTCAACGACTACCTAATAGACGCCTTTCCGGTAACAAACGGCCAGTTTGCAGAGTTCATTGAGGACGGAGGATATGAAGACTTTAGATTCTGGCTTGCCGACGGGTGGGAGGCAGTAAGGAGGAATGGGTGGACCTGTCCGATGTACTGGGAAAAGGACGGCGAGGAGGGGTGGGTAAGGCGCGACCCCCGGGGGAGGATGCGGATAAACCCGGAGGAGCCAGTCTGCAACGTGAGCTACTATGAGGCTGATGCCTACTGCAGGTGGGCGGGAAAGAGGCTGCCAACCGAGGCTGAGTGGGAGAAGGCTGCGTCTTGGGACGAGATAAAAAAGAGGAAGACTGTCTATCCGTGGGGGGATGAGGTGCCATCCGAAGGACATGCGAATCTGCTGGGGTCATTCCTGTGGGCCCCCTCCGAGATTGGATCGTACCCTCGGGGAAAAAGTCATTACGGCTGCCACCAGATGATGGGTGACGTGTGGGAGTGGACCTCGTCTGACTTTGTGGGTTATCCAGGTTTCAGGTCGGAATTTGTGGAATACAACGACAAGTGGTTCTGCAATCAGAAGGTCCTGCGAGGATCATCGTTTGCAACCCCGCGGAACTCGGTGAGGAACACCTACAGGAACTTCTTCCGGCCGGAGGAGAGGTGGATGTTTGCCGGATTCCGGTGCGCAAGTGACGTCTAGGGGGAGAGAAGAGCCACCGCAAAAAACTTCCTGCTATCGTGCCAGATTCCCTTTACCCCCAGGCCTGCCCCGCGTGCCATGCTTTCTATCTGTCCATGAGTGAACTTGTAGGAGTGCTCGGTAAGTATGGTCTCGCCCCGCCGTAGCTTAAACGAGAGGTTTATCGACGAAATTGTTATTTCTTGGGGCTGTCTTGAGCGGAGGTGCATCTCGATCCTCCTGCGACTCTGGTTGTAGAATGCGAGGTGCTCGAAGTTCTGCAGGTCAAAGTTGCCGCCAAGCTCCGTGTTTATCCTTTTGAGGACGTTGAGGTTGAACTTTGCGGTTATACCAGCAAAGTCGTTGTAGGCGCTCTCAAGGACATCCCTTTGTTTTGCAAGATCGAGGCCAAGCAGGAGGAGGTCTGATGGGCCCATTGCAAGACGGATGTTTTTTAGGAGCCGTGATGCTGCTGAAGGCGAGAAGTTGCCGATGCTTGAGCCAAGAAAAGCTATGACCTTCCTGCATGCAATGCCCTTTACGAAGGAGAGGCCGTTCTCGTACTGGCCCAGTATCCCTGTTATCTTTATGTTCTTGTAGTCTCGCTGAAGCCGCAGGGAGCTCTCCTTTATGATGCTTGAGATGTCTATGGGGTAATACTCCACGGTCTCCTGCCTCTGTGCCAGAAGGTCTAGCAGGAGACGGGTCTTCTTGGCTGAGCCGCTTCCAAGCTCGACTAGGGCAAAATCGCCTTGGAGAAACCCGGCAAGCCCGGGGCGCATGGATCTGAGAATCTCCATTTCCGATCGTGTAGGGTAGTATTCTGGAAGGGTGGTTATCTGCTCGAACAGGAGGGATCCTGCCTCGTCGTAGAAGAACTTGGGATGAATGAAACGAATCCTCCCTGCAAGGCTGCGGCCTATCTCTTCTGCCATGCTGGGAAGATGATGGCCGGCTGTCATGACATAGCTGAACCGGGGGTTTACTACGACCCTCTTGTATGCGCTATGCACGACCCTGCCTCCACCATGAGTTGGCCTTTTTGGAGCTGCATGTGAGCAGAGCTGTTCTTGCCTGACCATTCATGCATCTACTTGGGAGGCATCCCTAATTTGCATTTCTTGGGGGGAAAGTTACCACTGGCAGCAGGATTGAGGTTCAGGTGACGAAATAACGGAATGATCTGGAAAGACGAATATCCACGTACACATAATGGATGGATCTGCATTATAGAAAATTTGTCTAGAATTTAGTTGAGATATCGGTATATAGTTTAGAAAAGGTGATTATTCGAAATTGGCAGGTAGGAATTTTGTTTTTATTGGAACGAGGGCCGTCTTGGCGGGCCTTTTTGGTTTTATTCTTGTTTTGTCCCTCCTTCCGTTGGGAGGAACGGCTTCAGGGCAGCTCTTGCCAACATCCACGTCCACCGTAACGGGGGCGCTGAACAATACGCTGACAACCACTACAAGTAATGCCACACAGGATACCTCTACCATAAATGGAGCTGTAAACACTACATCGGGCGCAGCGACCTCCCTTACACAGTCTGCGTCAAAAGAGATACCTTTGCTTCCACCGCCCACAAACCTTGTTGCAAGAGCTGTTTCTTCGTCTCAGATTAGCCTGTCTTGGAATGCCCCATCTCTTACCAGCTTGGTCGTAAAGGGGTACATGGTAGAAAGGTCAAGCGACGGGGGTTCCACGTGGACTACAATTGCGCAGGACGAGCCATATACGTTCTATGTGGACAGCGGACTTGCTCCAAGCACGACGTATACTTATCGCGTTTCTGCAGTCTACGAGGGAATATCTACAGGTCAGCCCTCGAACACGTCATCTGCAACCACACTTGCATCAACGTACAAACTGGTGGTATCATCGCAGCTTACGACAGGGGGTTCCATCGGTGGGTTCTACACCACGCTTACCAATTCTACCGGACAGCTTGTTTCCTCGGGGTTTACACCCGTCACATTTGTCCTTGCTAGCGGCCAGCAGTACTATGTGGCAGTTGGAAACTACGGAGGATGGGTCTTTGACCACTGGAATGACACCGGTTCGCAGGCAAACCCAAGGCCGGTATCAATATCATCAGACACGGGGGTGGTCGCGGTCTATAGGGATACGGCACTGCAACTCTCGCCGGCAAGGGCTCCCGCGGGGACGACAGTGAACGCAACGGGAGTCTCGCCAGACAACGGCGTAGGCACGTTTGCACCGAATGCCACCGTAACGCTGAGCTGGGATGGAACTGTACTTGCAACATCTCCAGTCAAGATAATGACATCTTCGACCGGATCATTTAGTGCCACATTCCAGGTTCCTGCAGGGGCTTCAGCTGGCAGTCACACAGTCTCTGCAACTGACGGGACCAACACGCATCTTGCGGAATTTACAATCTCACCCCCCGCAAGCGTAACGCTGAGCAGTACTGAGGCAAACGTAGGATCATCGGTGAGGGTTACAGGATCAAACTTTGAGCCGGGGTCTCCAATTAACATTCTCTATGACGGGATACCATACATCGAGAACTCGACAAACGATGACACAAGTCCTTCCGAGACGTACCTGAAGGCTGATGCAAGCGGAAACTTTGTTGCAATTCTTGCCCCTCTGAGGTCCACTGAGGGAACCCACACCATCACGGTGCAGGACGACCTCAATGACAAGGTAGATTCGAAGATAACTATGACGCCTCACGTGTTCTTCTTCCCTACTACTGCAAAGCCGGGGGCGACGATATTAATACCGGCAAGCGAGGGCAACGGGTTTGCCCCGAATTCTGATATGACAATAAAATTTGACGGGACGCCTATATTGCCCGCCTCCGCCATTGTGTCGGATTCCGTGGGAGAGTTTGGCGGGAGTTTCACCATCCCAAGCAGTGTGGCAAACGGGACCCATACAGTCACTGTATCAGATGCCAGCGGGAACACCTACTCGGCTACAATTGATGTAAATACGAACGCGCATTCGTTTAGCTCGCAGGTTGTGGCAACGGGCCTTGCACCTGCATGTCAGGCTTGGAGCGGATGTACTGACGTGCCGGACTCGTTTGCCTTCATACCGGACAAGGGTCCGGGGGTTGACGGATCAGGTGCCTTCATGGTAAACGAGAAGAACAGTGGCCAGGTCGTGGTCTTTACAAACCAGAACGGCACTTTTGTGAGGCAGGCAGTACCGTTCGTCCAAGTGCCTAACGTGCAGGTGGCATACGAGACAAACGGCCTAATGGGGATAGCGATTGATCCGAACTGGGCAAACCTGACAAACACCGAAAAGTGGGTCTACCTCTATGTTACAAGGAACGAGACCGTTTCGACGGCCCCAGGGTGGGAGATATTTGGTGAGGTTGTAAGGTATCATGCGACAACTGACTCGGGCGGAAATATCATTGCTGACCCGTCGGTGGGGGAGCAGCTCATACTGAAGGTACCTGCATTCGAGAACGGGCACAACGGGGGCACCCTCAAGTTTGATTCCCACGGAAACCTCTACGTGTCCACCGGGGACGGATGGGGATTTGCCGATGCCCAGGATCTGACCTCGCTTCAGGGAAAGATACTTAGGATTACTCCTGTGTACTCGCAGGTAAACGGGCAGTGGTATTCCATTCCACCTTCCAACCCGTTTGCATCAAGCACCAACCCGAATATCAAGAAGGAGATATGGGCGTATGGGGAGAGAAACCCGTTTGCATTTGATGTGGACTATAATTCGGGAAAGACGTACGTCTCGGACACGGGATATGACACATGGGAGTCGATTCTCAATGCTACGGCCGCGGGGTCAAATGACGGTTGGCCCAACTATGAGAGCCCGCCCTACGGAAACCCTGACGGCTTGGCAAACTATGTGTCCGCGCTTTATTGGTACCCACATGAGGGCGTAGAGCCGCAGACGGGGCCTGCCGCTGGCCTTGAGGCGCTCTCGGCAGGGGCCTTCTACCATGGGACTGCATATCCAGGCATGGATGGAGCGTACTTCTTCGGGGACTATGGGGTAGGATTCATCTCGGCACTCCTGCCGTCAGGCAGTGCGGCGCCCGTTGTGGACCCGGCAAGCGGGGCATTGAAGGGACAAGTGATGCCTGTACTGTACGGGCTGACCTACGGGCCGATATGCATGGAGGAGTGGAACGGAAAGATCTACTTTATGGACCTCTACGGAAACATGAACGTGCTCAACTACAACTAGGGGCCCTGCAGGGTTAATTTTGTGGTTTTATTTAATGGCAAGTCGCATGGGCCGAAAGTTTTGAGCGGTGATTTTTGGCACGAGATTTAGGTCGGCATTCGTGATGGGAATTACATCCACCAGAGGTGTTTTTGCGCTTAATTGTGGGATGAATCCTATATTTTTTCATACTATGCCGTTTGAGACTCTGCCATTTCACCGTACCACTTCCTGGCAATCTTCCTGACATCCTCAATTGATCTTCTCAAGACCCCAGACTTTATCTCCTCCCCCATGTTCATGCCGCCTCCGAGAACTCCTTGAATCTCGGAGTAGCCCATGAACTGGAACTCGAGTCTTGCGAGCGACAGGGCATGCTCCCAGGCTGACATTTCACCGGAATACAACCCTCCGCTTGTGACAATGGCAAGGGCCTTCCTCCCGTCCATAAGGCCGTAGTATCTGCCGTCCTTGGCATCCCACGTCTGGCCTTTTAGCATCACCGAATCAAACCACGCCTTGACGGGGGCAGGCATGGAAAAGTTGTTCATCGGGTATGCGACGACAACGATGTCTGCCGACTTTACCTGCAGGGTCATGCGGTCCATTTTTGAGAGGCTGGCTTTTTGTTCCGCCGACAGCTCCTGCCCCAGATAGTTGCGCTGAATGTATGCTCCCAGGCTTTCCTCAAGGAACAGGTCGGGAACCTCCTTTGCAAGATCAAGCTCCTCTATCTCCGAACTGCCGGCTTCCTTGACAAACGCGTCCAGTATCTTCCCAGTGTTTGACCTCTCGTTGCGCGGCGTATACCTGACGACCAATGTCTTTAATTTTTTATCCCGGCTCATCTGTTTGGCACCTCGAGCAGGACTGAATTCTTCATGTAGCGGGCGGGCAGATCTATTAGGATGATCTCCGTTTCCTCCCGGGCCTTTATCCTCAGGGTTTCTTCGCATTCAACTTGGGCGGCATCCCTTGAGTAAAGGGCCTTTTCATTTAGGGCGATCTCTCCCTTGATGACAAACAAGTATGCCAGTCTACTGTCTCGAAGGTTATAACTTAGCTCGGTGCCATGGTCCAGGTTTGAGACATAAAATAACGCATCTTGGCCTATTGAAATGCTGCCTCTCTGTCCGGGCATTTTTGGTCCTATTACGTTCAAGAATCTGTTTTTGCGTTCCTCCTTCGTGTATCTCCTCTGCTCCCATGAGGGTTTGCGTCCCCTTGTATCGCTGAAGATCCACATCTGCAACAGCCTCAGCGGCTTTTCCTTTGAGTGGTTGAACTCGGAATGAAACACGCCGGTGCCTGCAGACATTCTCTGTATCTCGCCTGCCTCGATTATGCCACGGTTGCCAAGGTTGTCCTTGTGCTCCAGCGTTCCATCTATAACATAGGTTACAATCTCCATGTCCTGGTGCTGGTGCAGGTCAAAGCCTGTCCCGGGCCTGATTAGGTCGTCATTGAAGACCCGTAAGGGCCCGAAGTTGACCCTCTTTGGGTCAAAGTATTCTGCAAAGGAAAAGTGATGGTATGTGGTAAGCCACCCATGCTCCCCCTTGTATTGCTCGCGTTCTTTTGTTATTCGAATCATGCCTAGTGTTTGGTCGGCAGCATACTTAACACGTCCTAACTGAGGGGCATGAATTTTAAACAAAACTGTTTACAATATGAGGGCTTGTTTGCCAATCGAGAACCCTGCTTATCTGGGAGTCTCGGAGGCAGTCCAATCTTCTGATCCGGTTTGAATGCAACTTTGATTTCAGAGGCCTCAATTCGGTTCAAGAAATCCGGTAGACCGGAAAGATCTTCATTTGTCATAAATACCTTTTATAGAATGTTATTTTCTCCCATCTTGCATGGGAAACTCGGAAGTCTCTCCCTTTCCTTCGGAGGTATTCGCGGAGCTTGCAAGCGATACAAGATGTTCGATTCTCCACATGCTTTTGGAAAAGCCGACGCGTACCAACAAACTTGCAAAGGATCTAGGTCTTACCGTCCAGGAAACCCACAGAAATACGGCAAGGCTTGTAGAGGCAGGCCTCATAAGAAAAGACCCCGAGGGATTTTTCCTACTTACAGAATACGGCAGGCTTGCAGCAGAACAAATCCCGTACTACCAGTTCTTGTTAAAACACAAAAAGTTCTTCGATGATCACGTCTGCGATCTGCCGCCCAAGTTCAAACAGAGGCTTGGGGCCTTGCGAGATTGCGATCTCGTCACCAAGGTGACAAACGTCCAGCAGAGAATCAAGAAGATGGAATCAGAAGCGGAGGAGAAGATACAGCTTATCGTATCTCAGGCTTGGGAGGAGGAGGGAAGGACCCTGCTTGATAGGCTAAAAAAAGGGGTAAAAGTGTCCACTATCTTTGGTTTTGATTCGGTCATGCCTGACGAGATTGCGGAAAACCTGCAGAAGAAAATAACCAGCTTTATTCCAAAGGGAACTCTGGAGCAGAAAATGGTGGAGGGCAGCCTGAAGATTGCGGTATACATTGCGGACAGGAAGGCTGCAGTAATATTCCCAAACCAGAAGGGTGAGATTGACATGAGCACCTTATTTTTTGGAAAAGAACAGGAATTTTACGGGTGGTGCCGCGATTACTTTGACTACCTGTCGGAGAAGGCAAAGCCGATGGTAAAAGGAAGGACCAAACTCTATTGAATGATTTGGTACCTTGTCTAGGTTGTAAAACAAGCAATTCATTACAAAATAATCGAGCCTTTTGAAGGGAAGGGGGAGGGATGAGCAAGAGGACGCTCTATCACATGAAGAGAGATGTTGCAGAAGGTAAGGACAGCAAGATTTGTTACAAGATTCAGTAAAGGCCAGCCTCTACAAAGGATCACAGTGCTGCAATTCATCTTGATTTTGTAGTAAAGAGATCAAACAGTGGGTCAGACGTGGGAAAGACCTCAACATGAGCAAATCAACTTGGAATCAAAACCATATTGGATGAAGGCATAGTACATCAGAACGATTATTAGTCTTTTATAAGATTCCATCTTGCATTTGCCCTATCGTGAGATTGTTAAAAAAATACTCGAAACGATGCCGGAGATGGCAGGCATCTTGGACAAAGAGGGCAAAATTCTTGAATGCAACCACCACCTTTTGCAAAATACCGGTTATGAACGGAACGAGTTGATAGGGATCATAGGACCGGTAGAGCTGGTTGACGAGAAAGACAGGGATAGGGCAATGCTAGAATTTGAGAGGGTAAAAACCAACGAAATAAACCTGAATGTCCCAATCCTGCTGAAGAGAAAGGACCGGTCAGTATTTCCCACGATCTGGAGCGGCTCAACGTTGCGCGATGAAGAAAACAACATTTTAGGATATCTTCTAACAGGAAAGGATCTTTCTGATATCTATGAATCAAATAAGAAGTTGTTACTGCAGCAGGAGCGACAGATCAAAGAAAAACTGGTACTAATAGAGAAACTAGAACAAGCAGTCTCTCGAACAAAGGACCAGTACAAGGAACTTGAGACCGCATATGAACGCCTCTCTAAAATGGAGGAAAGATATCAAAATCTCTACGATTGTCTGCCAGATCTTGTCCGTTCCATCTCTGACGACGGCACCATTCTCGACTGCAGCACCAATTACGCAAAAATGCTCGGATATACAAAAGGTGAGGTGATTGGAAAATCCATCTTTGACCATACCTCGAAGAAGAGCCTCGAAAAACTGGCAGGTGGATTGGAGGAATGGAAAAAGACAGGCGAGGTTACAAACCAGACAATATGGATGAAAAGAAAAGATGGCTGGGAATTTCCGGCGCTTCTTAGCGGTACCACTGCATATGATGACAAGGGAAGAATGGTTGGAAGGATAGTCTCTTTAAAGGACATGACGGAGATCTATGAAGCCAAGGAAGAACTTGAGACTGAGAGGGCAAAGAGACTCATGACGATAGGGGAGATTACCTCAAGGTTCACCCACGATATCAGGAATCCGCTGGCCATAATCCATAACGCAACAGAGCTGCTAAAAATCAAGAATCAGGGAAATAGGGAAATCGAGATTCCTGTATTTGACATGATAGACCGAGCCATCTCGAGGATATCGTCCCAGGTTGACGACATACTGAATTTCGTCAGGTCCACCGATATTAAAAAAGAGTCATGCTCCCTGTTGGAGGTGATACATTCAAGTCTCGGTAAAATAAGGATGTCTGACAATATAGCGGTCATCCTGCCTGAGGATGATCTGCAGGTGTACTGTGACAAGGTAAAGCTTGAGCTAATCCTCGAAAACCTGATCACTAATGCAATCCAAGCCATAGATGCCAGCAAAGGTACGATAACAATAAAGGTTGAAAACAAAGCTGGCTATGACACTGTGGCGGTCTCAGATTCAGGCCCGGGGATACCGCATGATATCCTCCCGCAAATTTTTGAGCCATTGTTTACCACAAAAAGGTCTGGAACCGGCCTTGGATTGCCAACATGCAAAAATCTGGCAGAGCAACACGGGTGGACGATAGAAGTAAAACTACCTTCCACGTTTATAATCAGAATGCCACACAGGGAATGAAAAATTGGCATGTGACGTTCCGAACCCGTGATGGTTTTTGATGTTCCGCCGATTAATTATCGGAATTTACATGCGGTTGCCGAGTTTAAGAACTTTCGGATTCAAATCTTTAGCTTTACTAACCTTTTATCCTGATTTGGTATTATAATGAAAAGTGGCTAGGCCGGATATAGTAGGTTATTCCGTGAAGCAGAGAACTTCATAACCAATTTAGTTTTGTGGATTCGACTCTTATCCTCGTTGTCAGTTATGGTATGGCATGCACTTCTAATATGGGTTTAGCCTGTACGCTTGATTAATACACTCCATTCCAATTCTCACACCCACAGACACACCCCTACTGGTCACCTGTTTTGCATCACTCTTGACACTATACTTGATGCCGCATGTATCTCGTTTGTTCATACCTTGCAATCCTCATTTCGCTCGTGATTGTATGCTATTCAGCGGGAAGACTAGGCTCTCATTCACAAATTTACCTCTCATTACCCTTAGTGCAATTCCACCTCTTGCGACGCACTAGCCCTACGGGTTAATTAGCAGGGGTTTCAAAATAATGGAATTATAATATGAAAGTAGAGAAAGTACCAATGTCGTACCAAGTATTGATTTTTAATTGATATTCTTTCTTTTTCTGCTAGGAGTCTGTTGTTCTCTAACTTCTAAAAGCAAGTCAAGAAACCTGCTATTGTCCATGTTTGGAAACACTTTTCTTGCATCATCTGCCGCCTTTTGAAATCTTAAAAAAGATTCTTCTTTGATTGACATGACTCTGTAACCCTTTCTTGGCATTCTGTGTCATATTACATACAATTCGTCTAATAAGATATAGGTAGAAAATTCTAGAAAATGAATATGTCTCTTCTCTAATGTCTGGAAATGAAAATCATAATTATCCATAAATAGTACATTGTACTGTATTGGTATATGGCTACATGCAATAAATGTTGTAATAGAACTTCACAATGCGGATTTGGTGTTGGT
>JAGWHF010000039.1 GCA_028866895.1 Nitrososphaerota archaeon | reverse complement strand
GTTGACTGTGCCCGTGGTGGATGTTGCTGTACTGTTGACTGTGCCCGTGGTGGATGTTGCTGTACTGTTGACTGTGCTTGTAAGAGGCGCTGTCGCAGAGGATGCAGCGTCTGCAGCTGGTGCCAGCGTTGTCGTTGCAGCGTTTAATTCTTGTATGGCAGTTCCATTTATCTGGCTTATTTCAGAGAGGGCAAGCTGGCTGACGATGTTTATTTCCGAGACGGCCGCAGGACTGGCCGCATTTATCTCTGCTATGGCAGTCTTGTTTGCAAGTTTTATCTGGGCTATTGCCTGCTGGTCAACATTGCTGATGCCATTGATGGCAGCCTGGTTGACCTGGCCGATGCCTGTGGTCCCTGCCAGTGCTACCGAGATTGTGGTAGATACGAGCTGGCCCTCCGCAGTATTTACTGCCGAGTCGGCTTTTGCGGCAGATGTATTTATCGCGGAAGTTGCGTTCTGCGAGGCCGAGTTTACGGAATTGGCCTCTGTTGAAGCAGCCGAGATCATGGCCGAATCAGCTGCCTTGCTGTCCGTATTCAAAGCCAGAATCATCTGGTTGCTTGCCTTGTTTATTGCAGATGCGGCTTGTGCAGAATCTGTATTAATGTCCGAGGCTGCAGTCTGGCCTCCAGTTCCGATTAGTGACGTGGCCTGCGGTGTTACGTTGTTTATGCCCGCGATGGCAGTCTGATTGACCTGGCCGATGCCTGTCGTGCCTGCCCGTGCTACAGACCCCGTAGTTGCAGCAAGCTGGCCCTCCGCAGTATTTACTGCCGAGTCGGCGCTCACAGCAGACGCATTTACCGAGGAGGCAGCATTCTGAGAAGCCGAGTTTACGGAATTGGCGGCAATAGGAGTAAAGGTGGTGATTGCCGTTCCGACAGTCTGGGCTGTGCTTGACGAGTACGAGGCAACCGTATTGTTAGCGGTGGTTATCGCAAAGATCGCTTCATTGGAAGCATGGTTTACATTTTCGACTGCTGTCTTGTTGGAAGTTGCAATAAATGATGATGCCTGGGGAGTAATTTTTTCGGTGCCACTGATTGCAGTTTGATTAAGCTGTCCTATTGCCGTAATGGCTGCCTTCGCTACAGACCCTGTAGTTGCAGTAAGCTGGCCGGCGGCAGTATTTACTGCCGAGTCGGCGCTCACAGCGGACGCATTTATCGCGGAAGTTGCGTTCTGCGAGGCCGAGTTTACTGATGAAATTGCGCTCGATGTGGAGGTCTTCATGTTTGACGAGGTGCTCTGTCCTGCGCCGGTCACGGCAGAAGCTGCTGCATGTCCTGCCTCCATGACTGTTGACGTACCCGTCTGGTTAGCTAAAGTGACATTATTGGCGGCATTCGAGGTGATCTGGTTTGAGATGCCTGCCTGGTTGATTATATTTATCTGCGATAGGGCTTCCTGGGTGGCTATGCCAAGCTCCTCGTTGGCTGCGTTAACAACAGCGTTTATCCCCTCTACAGCTGCCGGTGTTGCAATGCCTGCCTCGCTTGATACCGTATTGTTGGCCGTTTCCATGAGGGAGACCGCCTGCGGTGTTACGTTGTTTATGCCATTGATGGCAGTCTGATTGACCTGGCCGATGCCTGTCGTGCCTGCCCGTGCTACAGACCCCGTAGTTGCAGCAAGCA
>JAGWHF010000038.1 GCA_028866895.1 Nitrososphaerota archaeon | reverse complement strand
CTTGTTATTAGAGACTGAAGTTTCCTGAAAATTCATCAGGCCACCATGCGTAGCAACACAGCCACCAGAGAATTTTTCGTGGGATTGCCTGGTTTGGGGCAAACTCTATCAAAATCATCATCGAGCGCGGCCTCGGCGATAAGCCGCCGGACATCCGAAAAGGCAAAACTGGTTCGCCCGTTCACTTTATGCCGGCGTTCCGGGTCGGCTTTCAAGCGATCCGCATAAATCCAAGTGATCGTTGATGCCATCATACAAAATTGCAGATGGTTATTCACTGCTTGAGCATTGCGACACTGACTGGTCCGGCTGCCGATGTCTTGTTTGAGCTCTTTAAAGCCGGATTCAATTTTCCACCGCGCACCATAATACTCGATGATCTGTATCACGGAAAGTTCCAGGTCAGTGCTGAATATCGTTACCCACTGTGTTTTTCGAAACACCCAAACGACCCGGACGGGACGTTTGAGCGTCTTCAACATGACAACCACATCATAAGCACAGACCTCTCTGCGTTTGCCGTAGAGGTTGACGGTATAAGTCTTGGCTTTTTGCCGAACCTCGGCTGCTCTGTCAGTGACCGATCCCAAGCGTTTACCGTACTTACGGCGACGGCCTCGCTGTCCAGGCTGCGAAACGTCAGGTTGAGCATATAATACGTTATTGCAGCGCAGCCGGGATAGCATATGAAAACGCTCCCCTAATGCGTCCCGAACCGGCCGCCACAGACTCCCGCTGCCAAACCAGCTATCCGTAACAACGAGGAGTGGCGATGCGGCAAAATGGTTGCCGATACCGATCAACATCTGTCCTGCTTGTGCCAATTTGGTTTGAAACGGCACGACGGTGCCTTTGATTTTGGCGTTATCCTTTTCCGCTTCAATGGTTTTTCTGGCGAGGTAAAAACGGCAATCTAAAAACAAACAGGCCCAGCGTCCCTTGACTTGCTTGAGCAAGCCTACGGAGACAATATTTTGTGCCCACGGATATTGGCTTTGGTTGGCTTTGGCCGCATGATCAAAGATCGTCTCGCAACCGAAGATACTTTTCCCTATCTTGGGATTGATGTAGTCGTCTAAGGCCACCAACAGCCGGCCGTCCGTTTCAGAGCAAGGTATCAATCCCCAAACAGTACGCCAAAGCTTTTGCCAGGGCAATGTCGAAGAGGCCATAAAGGTGTAGAAGCGCTTTTTTTTGATTTCAATGCCGAACAAGATTACCAAAGAGCGCAGTAAATTGGACGTCATGGACGATGTGAACGGGACGATGACAGCCAGTAGTGTGTAGGCAAATAATGAAGATCGCTCCCTGCCTAGATCGGTAGCGGAAAAATGGGCTTGGAGTGGGCGTAAAAGATCGCGTAGAATGAACATGAATGAGGCCGTTTTATTCGTATAATCAGTGGCTTAGAATCCTATATTATACAATAAAAGAAGGCCTCATTCATCAATAAGTTATTGTTTTTTAAAGAACATCCGGGTGATTTGCAAATGCATATTAGGGGTTGCTAATATTTTTCGAAAATTAGCATTCCATAATATTCTTCTCCCGAAAAAACTAGGAAACTTCAGGTTATAAAGAGATTTTATCCGGCAGGAGGATATCATGAGACAAAACAGAGATTATTTAACAGACCCGTTTGATAATGCCGTCTCCGCGATTATCAAGGGTATTGACCGGGATGTAGAGCGAGGAGAAGACATACTCATGCTGGGGCTTGGCACGGTTATGTTATCTTCTACTTTCGCGCCTGTGGCGTCGCCGGTTGTTCTT
>JAGWHF010000037.1 GCA_028866895.1 Nitrososphaerota archaeon | reverse complement strand
AAACCGCTTACTAATACAGAAGTAAAACAAGCAAAACCAATGGACAAAGAATTTAATTTAGTCGATGGCGATGGACTCGCTCTTAGGGTTAAGCCTAACGGTTCAAAGTTATGGGTATTTAACTACCTGAAGTTTCCCAATTTTTTCTGAGATAAATATTAGAGGATGCTAATTTTCGAAAAATATTAGCTAACCCTAATATACATTTGCAAATAAGCCATTTGTTCTTAAAAAACAATAACTTATTAATGAATGAGGCGTTGTTTTAGTGTATAATACAGGCTTCTAAGCCACTGATTATACAAATAAAACGGTCTCATTCATGTTCATTTTAGGCGATCTTTTACGCCCTCTCCAAGCCCATTTTTCCGATACTGATCTGGGCCGGGAGCGGTCCTCATTATTTGCCTATACGCTACTGGCTGTTATCGTCCCGTTCACATCGTCCATAACGTCCAATTTACTGCGTTCCCTGGTCACATTGTTCGGTATTGACATCAAAAAGAAGCGCTTCTATACGTTCATGGCGTCTTCGACATTACCTTGGCAAAAGCTTTGGCATAGCGTTTGGGGATTGATACCTTCCCCAGATACGGACGGTCGGCTGTTGGTTGCATTAGATGACTACATCAATCCCAAGATAGGGAAACGTATCTTTGGTTGCGAGACGATCTTTGATCATGCCGCCAAAGCCAATCAAAGCCAATATCCGTGGGCACAAAATATTGTCGCGGTCGGTTTGCTCAAGCAAATTAAAGGACGCTGGGCCTGTTTGTTTTTAGATTGCCGTTTTTACCTCGCCAGGAAAAC
Organism: Nitrososphaerota archaeon; assembly: GCA_028866895.1. Taxonomy (GTDB): domain Archaea; phylum Thermoproteota; class Nitrososphaeria; order Nitrososphaerales; family Nitrosopumilaceae; genus Nitrosotalea. Next base: position 1,035 of record JAGWHF010000037.1, on the reverse strand, counting down.
CATTGACGCGAAAAATGATACCGCCAAAATCAAAGGCACGGTTGTGTCTTTTCAGACTAAATTAGAACTGGCAGGACAGATGCTGATTGACATCAGTCACTATTTCCCCACATCGCCACTGCTGGCCGTTACAGATAGTTGGTTTGGCAACCAGCGTCTGTGGCGGCAGGTTCGGAAGGGATTGGGGGATCGTTTTCAGATATTATCCCGGCTTCGCAGTAATAACGTGTTGTATGCCCAGCCGGACGCAGCGCAGTCTGGACAACGAGGCCGTCGCCGCAAATACGGTAAACGCTTAGGATTGGTGACCGACATGGCGGCCGAGGTTCGGCAACAAGCCAAGACATATACGGTCAATCTCTACGGTAAACACCGGGATGTTTGTGCTTATGATGCGGTTGTCATGTTGAAGACGCTCAGATGTCCCATCCGCGTCGTTTGGGTGTTCCGTAAGACACAGTGGATAGCGCTGTTCACCACTGACCTGGCGCTTTCCGTCACCCAGATTATCGAGTATTATGGTGCGCGCTGGAAAATTGAATCCGGCTTTAAAGAGCTCAAACAAGACATCGGCAGCCGGACCAGTCAGTGCCGCAATGCTCAAGCAGTGAGCAACCATCTGCAATTTTGTATGATGGCGTCAACCATCACCTGGATTTATGCGGATCGCCTCAAAGCTGACCCGGAACGGCGGCATAAAGTGAAGGGGCGAACCAGTTTTGCCTTTTCGGATGTTCGGCGGCTTATCACCGAGGCCGGACTCAATGATGATTTTGATAGGCTTTGCCCAAAACCCGGCAAGCCCATGAAAAATTCGCTGGTGGCTGTGTTGCTACGCATGGTGGCCTGATAAATTTTTAGGAAACTTCAGATATGAATGAATACTAAATTTTAAGGCATTTACGATTTTAAATTCATCAACCCACCAGGGCAATCGCGCTATGTCGGCCTTTTTCCGAAGATCAGCTCAGCACGATAACGGTCACTCAAACAAGCTCGGAGCTTTCGCTTGCGCAGGCTGTCTTTGCTAGGTCC
>JAGWHF010000036.1 GCA_028866895.1 Nitrososphaerota archaeon | reverse complement strand
AAATCCGGCTTTAAATTAATCTCAGTCTTGTGCATCGATGATAAAGGCACCACTCTTACTTTTGGCATTTCTCCTGCCTCTTTCTGTGTTGCCGGTCTCTGGCCAGCCGCAAGAGATGGCAGGTTATTCGGTATGGGTACCAAAAAAGATGATTGCAGGACAAGATTACCAGGGTCTTGTTGTACTTGACCGGGCAGAAAATCTGGACAGTCTTTTCTTCTTGTCAACTAGCGACAAATCTACAATCCAAGTCCCGAGTTCCGTTATCATACCTGCTTTTTCAAACCACGGCATATTTGATATAAAACCACTCAACGAAGGCAACGCAACAGTCTTTGCTGCATTTGGCGGAAACCTAATGGAATCAAATACAACAATATACCAGTCCAATACTCAGCCGACATCGCTTGAGATAATTCTCCCAGATAACACCACCAAAGCACAGAACATGGTATCATACATCTTTGCGCAAGACGAGTTTGGGCAGCCTACCCCAGTAAACCAGGATACGGAGATTGATGTGACAACCTCATCCATGATCCAAGCGCCGCAAACTGTAACAATACCAAAAGGTCAGTACTATACACAACTGCCTCTTGTGACAAGGGGGACAGGTCAGATCTCAGTCTCTGCAGAAGGTCTTGGCATTGCAACAGCGACTGTAACCAAGGTAAATGATGATGTTCAGGTAAGATTTGCAGTAGCACCGGATCTGGTTATTCCAAATTCTATCGTATACTGGTATATCTGGTTAGAAAAGGAGGGAAAACCATTCAAGCCACCATATGGTATACATGCTGTACTAACATCAAGCGATACTAACGTAGCAAGATTTGGTTCCAATTATGATATCGAGCATTTCAACGACATCTTGTATTCTACTGTACTCAACAATGGTATCGCAACTGGAATTGTACATACTATCAACGGCGGCAACTCTACAATATCAATCAGCGTTGATGGCTTTGGTTCTGCATCTGCAACACTTGATGTAGCTGGAGGGCAAAATCAAGATCTTGCTCCAGGAAACCTGACAGGTCTATGCAATTCCTTTTCATGCAATGCCAATTTGATCAAGCTCTGGGTTTATCCTCCAACATTTGATGATGCAAGCTATGGCATAGTAAGCCTGTACAGGCAGGTAAATGATTCCGGTAATGATATCCTGATACCAGTACCAGCGGATGGCAGTATAGTTGGAATATCATCTGATAGCTCGGATCTGAAATATGACAAGGAGATAGAGATGGTTCCAGAACGCCTCCCTGGAACAAATCAAAATGACGGTCTTGCAAGTTCAGTACAATTCCAGATTGGTGCAGGCGGAACGGGCAATTACACCATTACTGCATCTGGGCCAGGGAAGATACCGGGATCTGCTCAGATTGGTATAGTGCCAGGGTATCATGACTCGTACCACATTGGAATAACTCCTCTACCAACAAGATCTGGGATTGTCCAAGACCTTGGCATAATGTACATCTCAGATAGTTCCGGTGCAATGGTGGAACCATCGACAGTCTTTGCAGAACCGCCTGATGTTGTGATAAAGACAACGATGCAGGATGTTCCAGACAAACTTCAGTTCTCATCAACCAATCTCGTACTTGCAGGAACGGTATCTCAAAAGACATCCGTCTCAGCATCTGTTGCAGGTTTGCCTCCAACAAGCTTTCTTGTCGTACCTGAAGATATAGCAACAAATGTAGAGTTTGATGTACCATCCAAGGTACATGTTGGCGAGAAATTCCCCTTTGTGATATACAAAACCAACTCTCTTGGGGTACCACTACAACTAGATACGCCAGAAGGGATATCAACCATTGAAGGTGTAACACTAGACCCTTCAGGCAAATACATGACTATAAACAGAGAAGGCAATGTTACCATAGCAACGCTCCTCTCAAACGGAGCTGTAATGG
>JAGWHF010000035.1 GCA_028866895.1 Nitrososphaerota archaeon | reverse complement strand
ATGAACAGCCCTAATTTCCGGGTGCTCAGCGATTTTAGAAAGCTCCATGGCGTATTTTTTCAGGATTGTTTTAAGCAAACCGTCAAACTGGCGCTGGGGTTGAAGCTGGCGTCATTAGGGCATATCAGCCTGGACGGTTCGAAATTCAAGGCGAACAGCTCCAAACACAAGGCGATGAGTTACGGGCGTTTAAAAGAACAAGAAGCGGCATTGAGCGCCGAGATCGATGCCCTGATTGAACAAGCCGCCCGTTGCGACCAGGAAGAAGATAAGGCCTACCAGGAACGAACCGGCTATGAACTCCCCGAGGACTTAAAGCACAAACAAGGCCGGCTGGCTAAAATCAAAGCCGCTAAAAAAGCCCTTGAGCAGCGCGAAGAACAGATTAATCCAGGTCAAGCCATTGAAGAATCCAAGCAAATCAGCTTTGCTGATACCGAGTCTCGCATCATGGGCAAGAAAGGCAGTAGTTTCGACTACGCCTACAATGCCCAGATCAGCGTGGATGCCGACCTGCAAATCATTGTTGCGCAGCATATCAGTCAAAACGCCAACGACCAACAAGAAGTCGAACCGGCCCTGGAAGCGTTGCAAGAGACCACTGACCGATTGCCGGAGCAACTGAGCGCTGATAATGGTTACTTTTCCGGAGGCAACCTGCAGGCTTTGGAACACAGCAGCATCGATGCTTATATCGCCACTGACAAGGGCGAAAAGACCCACAAAATACCTTTGGACGGCTCGGACCGAAAGCTGGTCAAGGCCGACTTTGAATACCACGAAGCTGACAACATCTTTATCTGTCCCCAAGGACAGGTCTTGACCATGAAACGTGAAAGCCATGACGGCCGTCGGGTCTACCAGGGCTCATCGGAAGTCTGTGCCGAGCGCCCGCTGCAAAGCCGTTGCTGCCAATCCACCAAGGGCGAAGCCCGCACCATCACTACCGATGACAAAGAGGCTTTGCGTCAACAGATGAATGCCAAAATGGCAACGGAACCCGCCAAAGCGATTTACGGTAAACGCAAAACGATTGTTGAACCGGTATTTGGTCAAATCAAAAACAGCGGCTTTCGCGGCTTCAGTGTTCGAGGTAAAGAAAAAGTAGCGGGTGAATTTTCACTGGTCTGCGCCACACACAATTTCAAAAAAATTGCCAAAGCCATTTTCACGGGATTAATCCGTCCAGAGTTTGGTAATTTGGCTACCAACGAAGCGATATAGGTAAAAATAGAGGGATAAGTCGGCCATGAACGCGTCATAACGTCAAAACTGAGCAAATCTGAGTCAATTTTAAATTCGGTCCCAAAAAATTTTAAAATTTCTCCGAATCAAATAGGGGTTGCTCGTTTGAGAGGCTTATTCTCGGACAGGTTCCTAGGGTTTTGCTGATTACGCTAGTAGTAGCTGATGGTTTCAACAGCCACATCGGTCTGTTTGGCCTACTTGCCTATCTTTCGCTACCAAGAGGGTCGGTGCCGCATTAGAATTCGTCGAATGGCCGTAACTGAAACCAATTGTTATAGCCGATAGGTCATGATTGCCCTTTTTTAAATCGGCGATAACGCCGGATCAGAGCATTGGTCGAACTGTCATGGTCTAGTTGCGGCTCATCCGTACTTTTAAGTTCGGCAGCGGTTTTCTGTGCCAATACTTTACCTAACTCGACTCCCCACTGATCAAATGAATCGATATTCCAGATTGCCCCTTGTGTGAACACACTGTGCTCGTAAAGTGCAACTAACAAGCCAAGCGTTTTAGGTGTTAACTGTTCAACGAGCAGCGTGTTGGTTGGACGATTGCCCTCGAAGGTACGGTGTGGCACAAGCCATTCAGGAATGCCATCGGCTTTGACTTCATCTTCAGTCTTACCGAAGGCCAGCGCCTCGGTCTGTGCGAACAGATTTGCCATAAGCAAATCATGCTGATTTCCAAGCGGATTTAGGGTCTGACAAAAACCGATAAAATCACATGGAATCAAGCGGGTTCCCTGGTGAAGCAACTGGAAAAATGAGTGCTGGCCGTTGGTGCCCGGCTCACCCCAATAGATCGGCGCCGTTTGATAGTCGGCGCAGGTGCCGTCTAGCGTGATATGCTTGCCATTGCTTTCCATTGTCAATTGCTGCAGGTAGGCAGGGAAACGCTTGAGATACTGATTGTAAGGAAACACCGCGACCGACTGGGCATCGAAGAAGTTGTTGTACCAGATGCCCAGCAGCGCCATGACCACCGGCAGATTGCGCGCGAGCGGTGCCGTGCGGAAGTGCTCGTCCATCTCGTGAAAGCCCGCGAGCAGGTCGGTGAAGGACTCGGGGCCGATCGCGATCATCGTGGAGAGGCCGATCGCCGAGGTCATCGAGTA
>JAGWHF010000034.1 GCA_028866895.1 Nitrososphaerota archaeon | reverse complement strand
TGCAGCTACAGCCACACACCCTGTTCTCCGGGTTAGAGTCGTAGTTCAGTTCCATCTCTTTTCCACAGATGCGTACCTGTAGAGTGCCAGAGATAATGGCACAAAAGCGTGCAAGGGTTAGTGGCACACTAATGGAATCCCGTTTATCCATCCTGCATGCAAAAGATATCAATCGAAAAAATAAGGGCAGTTCTGCTCTATGTGGATGGGGATAAGAGTGCAAAAGAGATTTGTGAGATGTATGACATTCCAACAAGGACATTTCGAAGATGGGTCAGTGTCTACGGGAAAGACGGAATGGACAAGCTCCGGTCAGGAAGGCGTGGACCTACAAAAGGAACAAACTCCATTTCAAAAAGATTGCAACAGAAGATAATCAGGTTCAAGCAAAAGAACCCGTCATGGGGAGCAAGACGAATCAAGTATCAGTACGACCTGCAGTGCCACTGGAGGACGGTGCACAGGGTAATCCGGTCAAATGGGATGCTTGTCAAAATCAAACCAAAAACGCAGCCAGTGAAAAGATTCCAGAGGAGGTACGTGGATTCAATGTGGCAGTGCGACACGTTTCAGTTCCGTATTTCAGGCACGTGAAGGGTGTACGTGACAGGGTTTACCGACGACCGCTCACGGTATAGAATCATATCAAAGGCATATCTGCACAAGAGTGCTGCTGAGGCAATCAATGCATTGCTTCATGCACTGAAAAAAGGAAGGGTTCCAGGACAGATCTATCTCGACAACGGCAGACAGTTCACATCAAAAGAGTTCAGGTCCGAGCTTGCGAAATATCGCATCAGGCCAATCCATGGCAGACCGTACCATCCAAGAGGAAGAGGGAAGATGGAGAGTTATCACAAGATCCTGTACAAGGAACTGATAACGCAGGTCAGGTTCTCATCACTATCTCATTTCAGGATGGAGCTGAGAAGATTCGACAGGAGATACAACTTTTGGAGGAAGAGTCAAGCGTTGGGATGGAGTACGCCTGCGTCAGTCTACAATGATAGGAAATACTTTGGCAGAGCCGCTCATGACAGTTGAGATGTGCCACTAACTCTGGCAACAAAGTGTGCCATAAACCCTGTCACTCTACATCTAGGTGTTGGTCTGGCAGTTCTAGCCACAATTCTCATTGTTAGCAAGGGGCCCGTGACAAGCTGTTGGGCTGGGCAAGGCCCATTCTGGATATGGTAAAAGACGGTGCCAAAAAACTGGCGGAATGGATTGTTGAAATGATATCTGATCTGATTGACCTTGTAAAAAGGGCCGGGCCGCACGCAGGAACCTCCTTGACCGTACTGGCAGAGATTCACGGTCACTTGACTGCCTTGGCAGAAGAGATTAAAAAACTAGATTTGCAAAATGCAGCACATTATTCCTAGGTTCTACTTGCAGGTCTTGCCCCTCATCTCCATTAATTGAAGTCTTAATTCCTAGTTTATACAGTGTTGTACCTGTCAGGTCTTGATTCGTAAATCCTTCCCCTAGTACGCATCCCGTCAACCATCCTTTCTGCCTCGTCCTGCGTGAACCTTCCTGACTTTACAAGACCTTCAATGAGAATATCGTGTTCTACCGGATTCTTTCCATCGCCCTCAAGGCTTCTCATTACGTGGAAGAACTGGTCTGGCTTTGAAAGTTTTTTCTTGTGCTGCTCATTGCATGTGCCGTCAAGACTGGCAGAAATTCCGCTGCTTGGCTGCAGCTTGATCCCATTCAGATATTCGAGTCTTGCCCTCACTGCGTTGATGTATTCCTTTCTTGTGCCCCCAGATAGTGTCCACTTTCCTAACATCTCTAGGTTTAGCCTGTGCAATATCTCCTCATAGGTACTCTTTTTGTCAAACTCTTCTTTTGCAATATTTACAAGTACGTCTATGCGGTCTTTTCTGTTGTTAATCTCTGATACTGAATCCCCTTCTTGCACCCGGACTCCTTTGCCTGACATCCTTTCTTCGGCTAGTAACTTGCGTTCCCTCCTAAAGGGATCTGTCGATCAAAACTGTTAACAAACGGGTCTGATCACTTCCCACGAGTTGGTCAAATTGATCCCACAAACGCTTGACATTGTACTCAAAATAGGTGTTAAATTTCTGTACCTTTACTTTTAATTATGGCTCACTGGGCTTGGTATCTCATTGGTGCAATCGGTCTAGCTGTCATATACGACAGATATGTAACACCAGAACAAAAACGAGAATGGGAAACCCAAATCAAGAAGGACTGGAGGTTTGTAGCAATCCTGCCATGCGGAAAGGTCGTCCTGGAAGGCAGATAATCGGATTCCGGTCGGTAAGTGAGAGCGGGCTCGGAGGGCTCAAAACTCACATGCTGGTCAGGGTACCCTCCGAAATTTTTTCTTTTCATCATTTT
>JAGWHF010000033.1 GCA_028866895.1 Nitrososphaerota archaeon | reverse complement strand
CCTTGACCAGCTATTCATGGTTCCAGTGTTGGGCAAACGCGATGTATACTCGACAAATATCTTCGCAGAGGAATTGGATTTCATGAAAAATACCAATTGGTGTGGCGCAAGCCTTAACGTATAAGGACCTATCTTGAAATCTGGAACATCACCACTAGTTTGATTGGAATTTGCCTGTGACACAGTTTCCGTAGTTAGGATCTGTGATGCCCAACCGCGCAGGATTAGAGCAGACGCAGTCTCTTTTCTCACACATGCTGGCGAGCCGTCTTCTGCCTTGATTATTAGTTGTAAACCATCATTGCATTTTACATCGTTAGCCGCAGTTCCTGTATTGAGCTGTTCTAATGGTAACAATCTTCCCATGGTGTTTATGCCGTGAGGTGCAGAGGACAAATTGGTACCATTGAAGTAAAAAGTCGTTTTTCCTATCTCTTGGGAATCAGACGATACTGTTATGATGTAATTTCCTTGCGCAGACCAAAGCGGAGCTGAGGGAGAAATGCTCAGGGAAAACGTGCCGTCGGATGCTGGTTTTAGTTGTGAAACTGCGATGAGAGTCCCGTTGGGACTTTGGATTTTAAGTACAACTGGATATGAGAATAGTTTGTAAACGGAGCCAGTGATAACGATGTGTCCCTTGCCAGTGTTTACATCAAGTGTTACATCATTTTGTGCATAAATACTGGTAGAATTTTGTGCAGATGCCGTACTGATGGAAATCATTGGTACTGCAAGCAATGTTGCAATTATGAAAAGATGGACTAGCCTCATACTTTAGTGCGGTACGGTCATCGTTTAAAAAAGTGGCGCAACATTCTTCTGTTTTTGCAATCAGTTGCAACTAGATTCTAGATTCGGAGATGTTAAGTTTTATTCAATGTTGCATAATAGACATAAAATCACTAAAAAATCAACCCAGTGACTTGCCCCCTTTTGGATCTATCACTTGCTTGTAACATTGAACGGTTGCGTATAGTTCTGGCCAAATGTTGCCGTATTGTTTTGTAGAGTCATATTGTCTGGCAGTATAATACCTGTCCGGTTTATCGGTAAAGCCTGTAGCTGTGTCTGGCTGGCACTGTTTGTATTCTGTGATATGGTATCGTTGGAAACCGGACCGTAAAAAAGCGGATTAGGACACGATGCGTTTACTTTCATTCCTTGATATACATTGTTCTGCATGTTGCCTGTTTGCATTAGCCTGATCTGGTAAAGTACTGGAGGGTCGGAATTGTATCCTAGCGAATCATAAATTGTCTGCTCAATTGGGAATGGAAACCCGTCCTTGATGTATACCGTGTTCTCTTTTACTACATCATATCCAATCTCGTAAACCCCTGTAGAGTTGTAGCCCGTCTCAATTGAGGTAAACCTGGTAACAGTAAGTTGTGGCATATCCGATACAAAATCTTCTGCATATCCCCACGAGCTGCCAATCTCAAGCTTCTGCGGCTTGTACATGTTTGCATACTTTTGCATATACAGTAACGTATGCGAGAGTGATGTAGCATAGTTCATGGTTTCTCCGTCTGTAGTGATGGTTCCAAAGTCTTCGGTGATATGCAGTATGGCAGGCCACTGGCTTTTAGAGCCGTCAGGTGTAAAAGTAGCCTGCACTATCCAGACACCTCCTGTGTGGTCCTGCAATAGCGATACAAAGTCAAGATCTGCCCTATAGCATGTGGCAGCACCGTTTAATGTTGATTTCATGGTTCGGTCGCAAATGTGGTAGTCAAAGCTCTCACCCGGAACTATTCCCTTGCCGACATACCATGACGGATAGCCTTTCTGGTTCTCAATGACCAGCTGTTGCAGACTCTCAGAACCTATCGCATGTGCAGCTGCAGAAAATGACAATGCCCACACTGCAAGAAGAACCAAGACGACTTTTTGCACAGACGTTATGGTATGGTTCCTTAAAAGAGGAAAATTCTTTCCTTAAATTGCAAGTCTTTATCAAGTTTCATGACATCAAAAGAGAACTTTGTCTGGCTTGAGCTCAAGCCGCAGCAAAAGTTCAAAGACGACAACGAGAACAGGATATTTGAGATAATCAGGCATGCGTCGGAGTTTGCGTTCTTTGTATTCCGTGAAGATAATACCATGCGGCTGGTTGTGAGGACACCAGAGGACAACCAGAATCTCTTCAGGACAATTCCCGGAATAAGCGTTGAGCAGACGGAGGCTCCGCACTTTGGCAACATGGTTGCAAAGTATCTTGCACTGAAGAACAGGCATTCCATGGCTCCGCTAATAGATCTCAAGGTCATAACAAAGTGCAACATATACCAGAAGATGTGGCAGGAAAAGAAGTGCTGCATGATGGCCTGCTTTGTCTACAACAGGACAAAAGATGTGGCCTCCAAGATTGATGCGAGGATCAAGGCACTTGAGGGCATCCAAAACACAAAGGGAGCACACCTTTCAAGCAAGAAAAGGGAAGAGCTAACTTGGTCAGTCCAGAAGCGTGACGGACATCATGCCTACTACAACTGCTGTATAGTATTTGGCGTGCA
>JAGWHF010000032.1 GCA_028866895.1 Nitrososphaerota archaeon | reverse complement strand
GCAACGCGAGAGTTCTTAAAAGCACAAGGGATCCAAGTGCTTTCTGCATGGCCGCCAAACTCTCCTGATTTGAGCTGGATTGAGAACATATGGGCCTGGATGGAGCAGGAACTCCGGAAGCACCAATTTTCAACGCTCGGGGAGCTGAAAACGGTGTTGAAACAGGTATGGAGCGACATGCCTTTGCAAATCTTGCAAGCACATTGCCTGAGCACGCGAGATAGACTCATTAGATGCATAGAAAAAGAGGGTTGCCACACTGGATATTGAGAAGAAAGCATCTGGAAGCATTGTATATAGATTCCATTCAAATCATATGAGGGAGATGCTCGAGTCCTGGAAGCCAGAGACTCTTCAAGTTAAAATACGATTGTTAGCTTCTGGGTACGTCCGATCGGGCTGGTGGCGGTGAGCATGATTCAACAGGGATCCTTGAAAGGTTAATGATGATGAAACCATCCAAGAAACTGTTTAAACGGATCAAAATTGTCTCCTTTTCAAAACCTGTACGTGGTAATGGTTGATTGCAAACGGTAACGGTTATTGTGAGATCGGTAATGGTCGTGATGCCGTGGATTTGATTGTAAACACGTTGTATGTCAATAGTTATTGAGGTTAGGGGCTGAATGTATGCCAATCATGAGAATTCTTCACTTGAATAATCTCATTGTAATGTATCATAACACATTGCATGCCAAATAAGATTTTACTATGCTTCACACACCCGGGTCAATAAGTTTTGTAACGAGCATTATCCCCCCATATACCATGGTTAACCGCTAACCTCTCACTTCAAAACCCATGCATGTGACCCTGCGTCCCCATAGAGCATGGATTGTGGTCCATCATGCACCATCTCATGCATTGTGCACGAGCGGGGTCGTGTTTTGGAGGCATGTTCAATTGCAAAATAGAGCAAAAAGGGGGCATAAAAAGCACCATCCGTCGAGGAGGTGTACGCGAGCGAATTCGAGCTTTCCGGGTGAAGTAAAGCCATCACGTGGGCGGGGAGTATCTATAGATCATATGTTATGGGGTGGAGGGTATCCAACTCTCAAGCGGGGTGCACGTTGTGCGTGCGTGAAGATGGGGTTTTACGGAAAAAGGGGTGTTTTTGGGCGTTTTTTGAAAAATCGCAACACATTTTCAGGGCGCGGTTATGTGAAGTGCCCAAAACTGATATGCGTAATCTTCATGACCTACGCAAGGTTTTTCGAGTCTGTACTAGCATCAAATTCTAGTTGGTTTGCCACCACGGACCCTTAAAAGGTCGGTAGGTACCCATTAGCCTAGGAAGCCCGTTTAGTGGGCGATACATTCAAAGCTCATGCACTCTATCAACCGGTCTCTGATCCACAATTCAAACACATCAAGCAGAACTCGAGAGTGTCTAGCGTGCACACATCTACAAATATGCATCTCTAACATCCATATCAAGGGTAAATTTCCGTATTAGGGTTTTGGGAGCAATTTTGGTTACAAAACTTATTGACCCGGGTGTGCATCTTGGTTTTATGCCGCTCTAGTTGCCACCCATGAAGCAAATGGCCAACATGTCTCAAGTCAAAATGGTATATGCTGAAGTATTGTGTGGAGGTATAAAAGAATCGGAGAGGGTTTTGCACGTCTACGAGCGTAGGAGCGCACTTTTCTATGCTACTCATTTCCAGAGAAAGCACCATTGTAATGTGACAATGTCGTCATCATTGTCGCAACGGGAACAGCTCCGCTGCCGCATTTTGCAAGCTTCAAGCGACTGTAAAAAGTATCATGGCTGCAAGAGCATGCAAAAGTGCGTTGCAGAGAACCTTCAAACAAGCAGACAATTGGTAAGCCGCTGGGTAGAACGGGAGGAACTTGGAGAGGGAGTACAAGATCGACCACGATCTGGTGCTCCAAGGAAACTTTCTGAGCATGCTGTACAGAGAGCAAGAACGCTTCTGTCCGCTGGAAAGCCTGATTCCACATTGCGCAAGGTTGCTAAAAAGTTGGTGACAGAGGGTCTTTGTTCTTTGGAAGTCTCAAAGAATACAGTGCGGACTGCAGTCCGGTCAGGGAGCAATGGGTTGCGATCACGTCACGTCAGCTCAATTCCCATGCTTACAGAGGAGCAGATGAAAAAGAGAGTTGCGTTTGCAAAGGAGAATCGCAACAGAGCGTGGACAAAAGTGATGTTCACAGACAGCAAGTATTTCTACTTGCATCCATTATCTGGTCGGAGGGGCCCTAAAAGGTGGGTGCTTGCTGGAACAAAGCCCACAAGACCGAGCACAAAGTTTCCTTCAAAGGTTCATGTGTATGCTGGGGTTAGCTATTATGGGAAGACAGAGCTCCGGTTTGCTACCGGAACCACTGGTTTGAAGAGCGAATTCAGCAAGACACAAAAAGGTGTGGGTGCTGCTGAATATCAGAGCATTTTGAGCGACACACTGTTGCCACAGGCAAAGCAGCTTTTTGGGCGCCATTCCATCAATGATTGGATATTTCAACAAGATGGAGCTCCCGCGCACACAGCTCATGCAACGCGAGAGTTCTTAAAAGCACAAGGGATCCAAGTGCTTTCTGCATGGCCGCCAAACTCTCCTGATTTGAGCTG
>JAGWHF010000031.1 GCA_028866895.1 Nitrososphaerota archaeon | reverse complement strand
AAATCGGCTGTTGTGGAGGAGGACACGTGTTACATGTTAGTATCTCCCAAACTGGCTGTAGCATGGCAAGATTCATCCATCGTTCCTTTGTTTTCAAGGAATTTAGAATTTGCCTATCATTTGCAAAAAAAAAAAAGATCGCATCTTGATAAAGTCATTGTAATATTGTTCTGTGATATCAATACTGTTTGGAAAATATGCGTCAATTTTTTAAACCATCCTTGTCCAGTCCCTAACAAGGATGAAAATTCTACTCTTCTCCATATTTTCCATCGTTATGATTCTAGCATTCTCAGTTCAAGATGTCAAGGCCATGCCCTACACGTCACCGCAAGATCTTTACAAGCAAAGCGACATGGTAATTTATGGCCAAGTCACTGCAAAAGAGAATGGGCCTGGACCTGATTACTATAATTACCAGGTCAAAGTCCTGACCTACTTTAAGAATCCGCAGGTTGCAGACTCCATAACCATAGCAGGACACAAACCAGATAACGCGACAGGACTAATGTCATATCCACAGTTTGAGGTAGGAGACAGGGCAATCTTCTACGTAAACAACCTTAACGGAATCAACACAATCTCGCCCTACTCGGTCAAAGCAGGAGGCGAATGCAATATTAACAGCTTCCTGGACTCAAATGGAGTCTCAGGTCATCTGATAATAGGACCTGTTCCAGGAAACCACATCTACATTGAGGATGCCAAAGGAAATATGCCCTATCTTCCGCTGACGTTTCACACGGCGGTATTCCACGACGATGACGTCTGGAACAATTATCCAGAGCCAAGACCGGTTCCAGTTACACTTTCAATAGTAAATGAAGACGGCGGAAAACAAGTTTTCAACCAGACACAAAACGTGGAGATACCAGCTTGCAGCGGACCGGGAAAGGTACAATGGAACTTTGTGCCAACGCAGATATCAAACTATGTCGCAACGGTGACAGATTACAAATACAAAGTCTCAATGGGATTTAATACGGTATCTGATAGTACCCACTCGATATTTCCCTCTCCGTTAGAGCAGACACGGTTGGGAGTGCAGCCAGATAACGTGAACTGTAGCGATAGCCTTTGGCTGCTGATCAAGGCTGAAGACGGTAGTCCTGCATGTGTCACTCCAAGCACTGCCAAAAAACTGGTAGAGCGAGGATGGGCAAGGCAGGGGACCTATTATAGCGACATACACGTCCAACCAGAGATAACACTAAACGATTACAATTATCCAGGAATAGACCAAGATTCCAACACGACAGTATCAATCAACAACCAGACATACTACCAGACAACGCTCAACTATTCCGCATACAAACTGCCTCCTGCGACGCCGATACAATTCCATAACGTCACTTTTACATTTCCGGCAGGAACCTTTCTTACGCCAGGAGGTGCAATTATAATGCTTGACATCAGGTTTCCAGACGGTTACGCAGAGACCTATGGAAACCACACTGCAAACGGCGGCTCGGGAATACTTGTCCCCACGCCTTATGGGCCTCATACTGCAGTAAACTCTACTACGATACTCAGTAACCACATGCGACCACAGGCTGGAATGACAATTTATCATGACAAGGTAAAGTTGCTTGTCAGCACAGAAGATCAAAGCGCATCCGTTGCACTAGCTGCACCCACACAGTTGTCTACAACTGCTCAAATACCCACACTGTGTGCCACATCTTACAAGCCAAGAGAAAATACGATCACACCACTTCTGTCAAATGGTACGCATACAATAACAGATTACACTCCAATCTTTTACATGCCTATGAACAGCACTGGAAAGATATGCGTCCAATACTCAAATGGAAACCAGCCCACCCATGTCGGGATTAGAGTCTTTGAAGCTGATAATCTCGGAAAAGACTCGGATACTGTGACAACATCTGCTTCCAAGGATATCATTCCGACAGGAAACAACACTGTAGTTTATACAATCAACTCTGGCAACAAGGCGGGCTTTTACGGTGTATCGCTCTTTTGTGGAGGACAAGGACTTGCAATAGGCTATGACAATAATTCAAGAATTGTTCTTGACGACTTTCCTTGGTATGGCCAGACATTCATGTGCCCTATGCTAACGTACAACTATAAAATAACAGGCCTGAGCAACATAGGAATCTATTACATCACAAAGACTAGTCACGAACAGATAGGATACAACATAACAGGTGTTTCGGTTTCCTCAGTACATCCGACTTCAACTAGCCAGAATGTCACTTTTTCATTCAACGTGCGCACCTACAACTCTGGAGCACACCTGTGGTATGACTACCGCGATAGCACTTTATCAAAATATTTCGGAAACCCGGGTCTCAAAGAAGAGTCCAATCCATGTACTTGGGACATAACAAATCTACATTCCCTTGACAATGCACAACAATTCCAGTTTATAGGAAATGCTGTTGTAAACGACAACCCTGTAACTATTCCTCCTTATTCTAACGGCACATACACATTCTCAATTATTGCAAAAGGACTTGGCACCGGGATTTATAGGCTAAACCCTGTGATATATTCGGAATCAACAGACTCAAAAATCCCACAGGATAGGCTGGGAGGCGCAGCCGTTGCACAAAATTATCCTCTAACAATAGGTCTTGGCTCCAACATGGATCCTTCAGGAATTTGTCGATGGTAATAGAATGAAGACTTTCCATCTTTCAATAATTACAATTGCCATGTTGCAAACATGCTTAATTCTAACGTTTCA
>JAGWHF010000030.1 GCA_028866895.1 Nitrososphaerota archaeon | reverse complement strand
GCCGCATCGGCTGGACTCCGGTTCGTGGCGGTGCTCAATGCGCGGCAGATGCTCTGGCAAGGGTTGACGGCCCACGCGGGGACGCTTGGGTTTGGTAACGGTGGCACCGGCTTGTTTGCCGGCCTGCTCGACTTCTGCATCGAGAGCCGCGACATCTTCGTTGCAGGTTTCCTCGAACAAATCCCGCTGTAAACCAATGGTATGGACCCCTCCCACTTAACGGCATCGATGTGCCAGTTTGGTAGAATTTAACTTTCCAAACACACGGCGGAGGAGTCCGAGATGAATATTAAACGAGTAGGCATAGATTTGGCAAAACAAGTCTTTCAATTGCATGGCGTGGACTGTCAGGACAAGGTTGTCTTGCGAAGACAACTGCGGAGAAACCAACTGCTGAGTTTTTTCGCCACGTTACCACCGTGTTTGATTGGCATGGAAGCCTGTGGCGGCGCGCATTATTGGGCACGCGAGTTACAAAAGCTAGGCCATACAGTAAAGCTGATGGCGCCACAGTTTGTGAAGCCTTATGTGAAGAGCAACAAGAACGATGCCAATGATGCCGAAGCTATTTGTGAAGCAGTAGGTCGACCTAAGATGCGTTTTGTGTCGGTTAAAACAATTGCCCAACAAGACTTGCAGGCGATCCATCGAATTCGTAGCGAACTGGTTCAGCAACGAACCGCCAAGGCCAATCAGATCAGGGGGTTATTGGCAGAGTATGGGATTGTTGTCGGTCGACAGGTGGCCACTCTGCGCCGAGCCTTACCTGAGGCTGCTTGAAAATGCTGAAAACGGTCTCAGTTTCGATTTCAGAGCGTTATTGGATGATTTGCGGCAAGACCTCATCCGGTTGGATGAACGAGAAGAAGAGATGAGCCAAAAGATTCATACCCTAGCCAATAGTATACCTGCTGCCAAGCGTTTGCAGAGTATTCCGGGGATTGGCCCCAGGGCAATCGCGCTATCTCGCCATTGACAAGTCCCGGAGTATAAAATAGGCAATTTGCAGAGATAATAAGGATGTTACCCAATCCGATGCCGTATTTCCAAGACCTCAAAGATCCACGCCGCGAGACGAAAAACAAGTTGCACAAGCTGAGCGATATTTTAATGATCGTCTTATGTGCCGTGCTGAGTGGCATAGAAGACTGGGTGGGTATGGAAGAATTTGCCAAGGAGAAAGAGACCTGGCTGCGCGAATTTCTGGAGTTGCCGAATGGTATTCCGTCCCATGACACCTTAAGCGATGTGTTGGGAAGGATTGATCCGCAAGCTTTTCAGGAGGCATTTTTGCGTTGGGTTCAAGCGGCGTTGCCGAGTCTGTCGGGCGAACAAATCTGTCTGGATGGCAAGACGTTGCGCGGCAGTCGCGTCGGCGACAGGGCGGTGCATTTGCTGAGTGCGTATGCCGCTCAGGCGCGCTGGGTATTGACGCAACAGGCGGTGGGAGAGAAAACCAATGAGATAACGGCCATTCCCGATCTGTTATCGATGCTGGATATTACGGGAGCGCTGGTATCGATCGACGCGATGGGCTGCCAAAAGGCCATTGCCCAAACGATTATTGATGCGAAAGCCGATTATCTTCTGGCGTTGAAGGACAATCACAAGGGATTGTGCGAAGACGTCAGCCTCTGGCTCGGCACGGAAACGGCGTCGGGGCGACTGCCGATCCATGAAACGGTGGATAAAGGGCACGGGCGCCTTGAAATCCGCCGTTGCTGTTTAAGCGCACAGATCGACTGGCTTGAACAGAAGCCAGAATGGAAAGGTTTGGCCGCTGTCGGCCGGGTAGAATCGACGCGGGTCATCGGCGATAAAACATCCGTCGAGACCCGGTATTATCTTTGTTCATTCACCGACCTGGAACGGTTTGCTCAGAGTGTACGACAGCATTGGAGCATAGAAAATCAGCAGCATTGGGTGCTGGATGTGCAGTTTGGGGAAGACGGCAACAGGGCCAGGAAAGATCATTCGCCGGAAAACCTGGCTTTAATTCGGCGCGCAGCATTGAATCTGTTGAACAACAACGGACCGAGCAAAGACAGTCTGCGCAAGCGAAAGCTCCGAGCTTGTTTGAGTGACTGTTATCGTGCTGAGCTGATCTTCGGAAAAAGGCCGACATAGCGCGATTGCCCTGAATCTCAACCTATCATCTCAGTCCGATAACGATAAACCCTGATAGTTTCAGACCAGTAACCGGGAGCAAAACCCGCTTTTTGTTTTAAATGCCGCAAAAACTGTGCAGGCTCCGGCAGCTGCTCCCATACCGAAGGCAATAAGGTTCCGCGCCGTCTGCCGTCTTCCAATATCAAGCCATCCATGCCAGGCTGTAGCTGAGATATCAAGTCCTGTTCAGACGTAAATGAAACAGGTTCGGCAGGCGTGAGTATAGAGATGTGTATTTCAAGCTCACCGAATTCAGAATCTTCCAAAGGCGGAAAACGAGGGTCTTTGAAGGCCGCTAAAAATGCGTTTTCTGCAATATCCTCGGCCAACGGCCTGACCGCTTCCAACATACCGATACATCCGCGCAGTTGATGGTGTTTCTGCAGGGTGACAAAGGTGGCCCGATACTGTGTCAATTCGGAAGGAAAATCGGCTAAATTGATTTTTAATGGCCGTCCTGTTTTCAAACCATGCAGAATGGAGCTTTTCGCTAACTCCAGCAATCGCTGTTGATGCTCCTTATTCAATGACATAAGCGCCGTATCCCACAACCCTGCTTTTATCTCCTGAGGTATCGCCGGAATTGCGCAGATCAATAGTTTTAATTGTTAGCGATTTTTCCCT